>DASZSW010000029.1:0-101930 GCA_035548515.1 Bauldia sp.
CGCCTCATCACCGGGCGCATCTTTTCGGGGAGCGTGCGCGCCAACCAGCCGGTCAAGGTGCTCGACCGCACCGGCAAGACGGTCGAGACCGGCCGCGTCTCGAAAATCCTCGCCTTCCGCGGCATCGAACGCACGCCGATCGACGAAGCCGGCGCCGGCGACATCGTCGCCATCGCTGGTCTGCCAAACTTCAACGTCGCCGATACACTGGCCGCTCCCGAGGTGACCGAGCCGTTGCAGGCGCAGCCCATCGACCCGCCGACGCTGTCCATGACCTTCATGGTCAACGACAGCCCACTCGCCGGCACCGAAGGCGACAAAGTCCAGAGCCGCGTCATCCGCGAGCGTCTACTGCGCGAGGCGGAGGGCAACGTCGCGCTCCGCGTCGACGTCGCGCCAAACTCCGACGCCTACGTCGTCTCAGGCCGCGGAGAATTGCAGCTCGCCATCCTGATCGAGACCATGCGACGCGAGGGTTTCGAGCTAAGCGTTTCTCGCCCCAAGGTCGTCTTCCAGACCGACGAGAGGACCGGCCAGATGCTCGAGCCGATCGAGGAAGTCGTCATCGACGTCGACGAGGAGCACTCCGGCGTCGTCATCGACAAGCTGTCCCAGCGCAAGGCCGACATGGTCGAGATGAAACCGTCCGGCGGCGGCCGCATGCGACTCGTATTTCACGCACCGACCCGTGGCCTCATCGGCTACCAGGGCGAGCTGCTGACCGACACGCGCGGCACGGCGGTGATGAACCGCATTTTCCATGCCTACGCGCCCTACAAGGGCGACATCCCCGGGCGCCGCAATGGCGTGCTCATCTCCAATGATTCGGGCGAGGCGGTCGCCTACGCGATGTGGAAGCTGGAGGATCGCGGCCCGATGATGATCGAGCCGGGGGCAAAGGTTTATCGCGGCATGATCGTCGGCGAGCACACGCGCGACAACGATCTCGAGATCAACGTGCTCAAGGGCAAGCAGCTCACCAACATCCGCGCCGCCGGCAAGGACGAGGCCGTTCGCCTCACCCCGCCGATCAAGATGACGCTGGAAAAGGCGCTCGCCTACGTCGAGGACGACGAGCTGGTCGAGGTCACGCCGCAGGCGATCCGGTTGCGGAAATCTCTGCTCGACCCGCATGAGCGCAAGCGTGCCGAGCGCGGAAGCGCGGCGTAAAGCCGCCCTCCGCAGCAAGCCTGCAACACTGCGCCAAAAAACCTTGCCGCCGCGGGTGCTTTCCCCTTTGCAGCGGGAACCGCGGTGATAAGCTTTCCTTCATGACGACGCAGGTCATCGGGGTTCGGCGGGCGGAAGTCCGCGATGCAGAAGCGATCACAGCGGTTCACGACACCGCGTGGCGCTTCGCCTACGAAGGCATGATCCCCGCCAAGGAACTGACCCGGATTATCTCGCGCCGCGGCCCGCGCTGGTGGGACCGCGCCATCCGTCGCGGCACCGCGATTCTGGTGCTGGAGGTTGGCGGAGCGATTTGCGGCTACGCCACGGTAGGTCCGAATCGCGCGCGCAACCTGGCCCAGAAGGGCGAGGTCTACGAGATCTACATGAAGCCGGAATATCAGGGCATCGGCCTCGGCACGCGGCTTTTCCTCGCCGCGCGCCGCGAACTCGGCCGATTCGGGTTCGACACAGTGGTGGTGTGGGCCCTCGCCGATAACGAGAACGCCTGCCGCTTCTACAAGAACGCGGGCGGCCGCAAGGTGGCCAAGGCCAACGAGCGCTTCGGCGAAGTGGCGCTCACCAAAGTCGCCTACGCCTGGGGCAAGCAGGCGGCGGCGTAAGCTTTCCGTTCACGACATCAAAACGATTCGCGCCTGAGCGCAAACCGTTAGGCGTTCGCTAACGCACCACGCCGACGAACAGCTCGAACAGCAGGCTGCGCACGAAGTAGAGCAGCAGGATGAGCACGATCGGCGAGATATCCAGGCCACCGAAATTAGGCAGGATATTGCGGATCGGGCGGAGCACCGGCTCGGTCAGCCGCCACAGCAGGTCGGCAATCATCGCCACGGCCTGGTTGCGTGTGTTCACCACGTTGAACGCGATCAGCCAGGACAGAACGGCCGAGGCGATCAGGAGGTAGATGTAGATCTGGATGACGGTCGAGATGAGCGCCAGAAGAGAATACATCGCGTCGGCCCCCGCATCGCCGCGCCCCGCTGGCACGGCCGACCTCATGTAAGCTGCGCCGGAAAGCCTAGCAACCCCCGGCATCCGCAGCGTTCTTGACAGGGGGAAAGCGCAAACCGTAAATGGCCGCGCCTTTGCCCCTTGGGGCAGAGCCCATCAGGTCGGGGCCGTAGCTCAGCTGGGAGAGCGCCGCGTTCGCAATGCGGAGGTCAGGGGTTCGATCCCCCTCGGCTCCACCAACGCCTGCCCTCGGCAGCCGTATTCTCCAGCATCAGCGGAAATCCAGGCTCGGACATCGCGTCGTATCACGCGTCCGCTTTGCGCATGTCGGGATCGAGCGGGAAGACCGGCCGCCGCAGGCGACGGTATGGCAACGCTCGCGGATCGCTCAGGCAGGGGCCGGGCGTGCTGACGCTGTAGCTGGCAGCCGCGATCGGATCGTACGCCCGTCGATGCGCCACCGCCGCCTTCACGCCGATCGCCGAAAGTCGCTCGGGAATGATCCCCTGGCTGCGAAGCTGCCCGAGATCGAACGGCGGTGTTTTCCGGCTGGTCAGCAGGATGGTGACGCCCTCGCTCCGGACCACCGCGCAAGGCCCCATGTCGATGAAACGTCCATACGACGCCGCCAGATGGCTGTGAATGTCTTCCAGTTCGAAATGCCCGTCGCTGCGCGAGATGAATTGAGCGGCAACCGCGAGCGGCCCTTCGTCGAAGGGATTATGCCTGCCGCCAATCGACAACGCGACCACGGCGCCCGGCACGGCGCCATCGAGCGTGCGAACCGCCTCGGCATCGGCGATCACTACGGCGGCGTTGTCGACGCCGTTCCTGAGGAATGCGCGCAGCAAACCGGTGCCGTCGCCTGACGCACCGCCGCCGATATTGTCGGAGGGCTCGGCGAAAACCACCGGGCCCTTCTCGATGGGCAGGATCTCCTTGAGCACAGCGTCGGGCGTCCGCTCGACGACGAGCCCCTCGGCGCGAAGAGTCCAGGCCAGATCGACCAGACGCCGCAATGCTGCGCGTGCGGTGGCGTCATCGCCCACCGTGACCACCGAAAAACTCACGCCTGGATCGGGGCAGTCGGCGAAGGAGAAGCCAGCCACCACGTTGACCGCCCAGATATCCGGAAACGCCACCTCGATCTCGCGGGCCAATGCCTCCAGTTCGCGCATGGGACGGTTGGCAGTGCCCGTCCCGCCCGGCGGCCAGATGATCCCGGCGTTCACGTTGATCATGCGCGGCACCACGCCGCTGCTTGCGGCGCGGGCGAGCAGCCGCGCGGCCCGTTCGCCGGTCTGGAACGCATCGATGTGCGGATTCTCGCGGTAGCACACCAGGCCGTTGGCGCCTTCCGCCATCGCGGCGGTGAAGTTCGCGTGCAGATCGAAGGCGCCGAAGATCGGCGCGGTTTCGAGACCGCGGATCGCTCGAAGCCGGCCCAGGAAGTCGCCTTCCGGGTCAGCCTCCGTTTCCGTGATCATCGCGCCGTGCAGCGACAGGAAGACAGCGTCGACATCCGCCGCCACGCGCGCGTGCCGTTCAAAATCGCGCCAGAACGACTCGTAGACGTCGCGTGCCACGAGGCCGCTGGGCATGGCCAGATAGGCCGTCGTGGGCACGACCGTCCAGCCGTGCTCCTCGGCAACGTTCAGAAAGCCATCGATCTGCGAGCCATCGCCACGTCGCGCGAGGATCTCGTCGCCGTTGTCGATGCGAAAATCGGCCAGCGTTGTCTTGTCCGGGACGAAACAGTGGGTCTCGTGAAACAGGCCGGCAAGCAGCACCCGCATGGCTTCATCGCGCCGCGATCACGGTGATTTCGACCAGGTAATCCGGCGAGACCATTGCCGCTTTTACCGTCGTCCTCGCCGGATGGTTGTCACGGTCTATCCATGCCTCCCACACGGCATTGAACCCGTCGAAATCCTTCATGTCGGCCAGGTAGCAGGTCGCCGCTAGCGCACGCGACTTGTCAGACCCGGCGCGCTCCAGCAGCTTGTCGATCTCCGCCAGCACCTGCCGTGTCTGGTGTCCGATGTCCGGCTTCAACTCCGAGGCGACCTGACCGGCGAGGTAGATCGTTTCGTTGTGAATGACGATGTGGCTTGCCCGCGATGTGGGAAGCATCCGTGTAATCGACATGTATCGGCCTTTCGCTATTGGCTCGGCAGGGCGCGGATCGCTCCATACACAACTTCGAGATTCTCATGAGCGCCCACAGTGCCGCGCCGCTTGTATTCCTCGTGATATCCGGCGAGGGCATCCTGATCGATCTCGAGGCCAAGGCCGGGCTCTTTGGGCAGCGCGATGTGGGCGCGTTCAATCTTGAGCCGCTGCTTGACGACGTCCCCGGAGTTCATGTGCAGGTACGTCTGGTTGGCGTAGATGAACGCCTTCGACGAACAGATCACCTGCATCGCCGCCGAGGTCCCGATGCTCAGCGGCCCGACGGAGTGGTAGACGATCGGCAGGCCGGCGATCTCGCACATCGCGGCTGCCTTGAAGAAGTTCAGGATCCCGCCCGCCTGCCACGGGTCGGTCATGATGACGTCAGCCGCCCCCTCGCGGATGATGTCCAGCACCTGCCAGTTCAGCCAGCTCGCCTGGTTCGCGGCAATCGGCACTGGCGAACGCTGGCGAAGGACCGCCATCTCCTTGATGGCGTCGAGCCGGATGGGCTGTTCGATGTACTGCAGCCCGTAAGGCTGCAGCGCGTGCGCCATGCGGATGGTGTGGCCCGACGACCAGCTTTCGTTCGGATCGACGCGCAGCTCGACACCTTCGCCGGCACCGGCGCGGAGCGCCTTCACCGAAGCGATGTCGCGCTCCATGCCGAAACCGACCTTGGTGTAGACCGTCTTGAATCCGTCACGCACCATCCTGGCGGCGTCCGCCTTGATCTTCTCGGGCGTGCTGTTCTGCACGAAGCCCATCACTTCCATCTTGTCGCGGATCGCGCCGCCCAGGAGGGCATGCACGGGCAGCCCCGCGGCCTTTCCGAGGATGTCCCACAGGGCCATTTCGATCGCCGCGAAACAGGCGTTGCCCATGAACTGCCATTCCATCCATCCGGCCGCTTGAACATCCAGCCACAGCCGTGACAGCTCGCGCGGATCGCGTCCGAGCAGGACCGCGCCCATGGACTGGATCGCCGCCACCGTGACCTCGACGTTCGGGGTTGGAATGGACTCGCCGATCCCGGTGATGCCCTTGTCGGTTTCGATTTCAATGATGATCGCCGTCACCCCGAGGCGCTTGCCCTGTGACCAGTACTCGGGCTCGGTGAAGTCGATGACGACCGGCGTCGCCTTGATGTTGGTGATTTTCATTTGGTTTTGCTCTGTGTCCTGAATGTGCGCGGCGCGTTCATGCATCCGCGTTTGAAAAGAGTGGGAGGCTGCTGGTCCGACGGCTTCACATTGGCTGGATCCCAACCTCCATCGGAACAACCGGAGTGGCTTCGAAGGCGACCTGCTGGCGCTCGATCAGTTCGTCTCTGGTGAGATGACAGCGCACTTGATGGCGGTCCGACAGCGCCTGCCACGGCGGCGGCACCAGATCGCATTTGCCCTTGATGCTGTGCGGGCAGCGCGGGGAGAACCGGCACCCCGCGCCCATCCGGTCCCCGTCGGATCGCCGCGGCAGCACCGTGGCGCTCCCCGACCGAAACTTGGGTCCGCCGAGCTTCGGTATCGCGGCCAGAAGTGCGGCGGTGTAGGGGTGATAGGGTGCCGAAAAGACCTCGTCGGCCGGGCCGATATCGACGATTTGCCCCAGGTACATGACGGCGATCCGGTCCGCGAGATACCTGACGACGGCCAGATCGTGGGAGATGAAAAGGTACGAGACCTTCTCGCGCTCTTGCAGCTCGACGAGCAGGTTCAGCACCGCGGCCTGCACCGAAACGTCGAGCGACGACACCGGCTCGTCGCAGATCACCAGTTCCGGATCGCCCGCAAATGCGCGCGCCGTCGCGATCCTCTGCTTCTGTCCGCCCGACAGCCGGCCGGCCCTCGAATAGAGCAGCTCCGGCGGAACCCGCACGAGCGCGGCGAGCTGCTCCGCGGAACGCGCGCCGCCAAGCGCCGAGACGGCGCGCCGCAGAATGAAGCGCGCGGTGTGCCGCCTGTTCAGGCTGCTGTCGGGACTTTGAAACACCATCTGAACGGCACGCAGTTGCGCCCGGCCGCGCCGTGCAACGTCGCGGTCGAGCGGCGCGCCTTTCAGCAGCACGTCTCCGGAGTCCGCAGACGACAATCCGGCGATCATCCGAGCAAGGGTGCTCTTGCCGCTACCCGATTCGCCAACCAGCCCCAGCACTTCGCCCGGCTGGATGTCCAGATCGATGCTGTCGCACGCGATCTGCTTGCCGTACGCCTTCGAAAGCCCGCGCACTGCAAGCAGCGGAGACCGAGGCTCGATCGGATGCGATCGCGTCTTTTCCGAAACGCTCGCCGCCAACGGCTGGTCCCACATCGGCGGCGCAACCGCATCAGGGTAATAGCAGCGGGAAACGTGCCCGACGCCGACAGTCGCCAGCTCAGGCTCGCTCTCCATGCACCGCGGCTGCCGATTGGCACAGCGGGGCGCGAAAACGCATCCCACCGGCAATGCACCAAGCGCCGGCGGCGAACCCGGTATCGGCACGAGTGGGTGCGTGTCCTTTTCGATGCCGAAGTGGGGCACGCAGCCGAGCAGGGCCGCGGCATACGGATGCTTCGGACGTTGCAGGACATCGCCCGTCGGCCCCTGCTCCACGACCCGGCCGGAGTAGAGCACCGTGACCCTCTCGCACATGCGCCCGATCAGCCCCAGATTGTGGCTGATGAACAGGATGGCGCGCGAAGCCTCGGCTCGCAGCGTCTCGAGGAGCGCCAGGACCTCTGCCTCGACCGTCGCGTCGAGACCGGTCGTGGGCTCGTCGAGGATGAGCAGCTCAGGGTCGGCGGCCAGCGCCATGGCGATGACGATCCGTTGCTGCTGACCGCCGGAAAGCTGGTGCGGAAAGCGCGACAGGATATCCGCCGGGTTGTCGAAGGCGACCCGTCGCAGCATGGCCTCGGCACGCGTCAGCGCCTCCTGCCGGCCGGTGCCGAAATGGTAGCGGTAGATCTCGCCCATCTGTTCGCCGATGCGCATGCTGGGGTTCAGCGCCTTGGCGGGGTCCTGATAGACCATCGCAACACGCCGCCCGCGCCAATCGCGCAGCGCGGCGCTATCCATCTTGAGCAGATCGTCGCCGGCGAGTTCGACGGCCCCGCTGTCAACCTGACCGCCGGACGAAAGGTGGCGCATGATGGCCAGCGACAGGGTGCTCTTGCCGCTGCCGGACTCGCCGACCAGGCCGTGACATTCGCCTGCACGAATGTCGAGATTCACCCTGTGCAGGGCGGTCTGCCGGCGTCCGCGCCGGCTATACGAAACCTCGAGGTCGCGTATCCGCAGCACGGGTCCGGATGCGCCGGTCGACGTCACGGCGCTCATTCCTCGATGCCTCGGCGTATCGCGTCGGCCGCGAGACTCACGCCAACGATGAAAGTCGCGAGCGCCGCCGCCGGAAACAATGCCGTCCACGGCGCGACTTGAATGTGCGTGCGCGCGAGCGCGATCGACAGGCCCCAGTCAGGCGACGGCCGTTGCGCGCCCAGGCCCAGGAAGGAAAGCGTGGTCGCCGCGAACGTCGCATAGCCAAGCCTCACCGCCGCCTCGACCGCGATGACGGCGGTGACGTTGGGGAGGATTTCCGCGAACATGATGTACCAGGCCGACTCGCCGCGAAGCCGGGCGGCGGCGACGTATTCGAGATCGCGCTCCGCCATGACCGGGACGCGTATCGTCCGCGCCACGATCGGCGTGAACAGGATGACGATGACGAGCACGACGTTGACGCGCGACGGACCAAGCGTCGTCAGGACGAGAATGGCCGTGATCACCAGCGGGAAACTGAGCACGGCGTCGAAGACCCGCATCAACAATGCGTCGGTCCAGCCGCGATAGTAGCCCGCGAGAAGGCCCATCGTTGTTCCCGTGGCGATGCTGAGAAGAGTCGCTACCGGCGCAATGGACATCGCCGGCGTCGCACCGGCGAGCACCCGCGAAAAAACATCGCGGCCGAGCTCGTCCGTGCCGAAGAAATGCTTCAGCGACGGCGGCGCCAGCGGGCTGAGAACGTCGAGTTTGAACGGATCGTATGGCGCCAGCAGGGGCCACAGGATCGCGGCAGCTATCCAGAAGCCGGTGATCGCGACGCCCACCCAGAACGAAGGCGAGATGGCGAGCCCGGCCAGAACGCCCGGCTGCGGAGCCGTGTCAGGAAGGACAGTGCCCGTGCCGCTCGCAACCTCCGCACTCATGCGGCCTGCCGACGACTGCGCGGGTTCAGGATATAGAAGAGAGCATCCGCAATGAGGCTGCACGCCATGAAGACGACGGAGACAGCCAGCACCGCTGGACCGAGCACCGGCAGGTCGTGGGCGAGCGCGGAATCCAGAATGAGTCTGCCGATGCCGGGATAGTTGAACAGCACCTCGAGAACGACCAGACCGCCGATCAGCAGGCCGAACTGGGTGCCGACGACCGATATCGTCGGGAGAAGCGCGTTGGGCAGTGCGTGGCGCAGGATCACCGTCGAGCCGGGCAGTCCCTTCAACAGCGCGGTTCGCACGTAGTCGGACTCCAGCGCCTCGATCATTGCCGAGCGGGTCATCCGCGCGATGTAGCCGAACAGCAGTAGCGCAACCGGCACCGCCGGCAGGACGAGGCGATAGATCTGATCCCAGAAGCCTGCCCCGTCCGGAGCAAGCGCGGAAACCGGGAACCAGCGCAGCCAAACGCCGAAGACGATGAGACAGAACGTTCCGCTGACGAACTCGGGTATGGAGACCAGCGCCAGGCCCGCCACCGAGATGGTGTGATCGACCCAGCTCCCGCGCCTGGTGGCCGCCAGCACCCCAAGGGCTATCGAAATCGGCAAGGTGAACAGGATCCCCAGGATGGCGAGCAGAAGCGACTTGCCCAGCCGCTCCATGACCAGCGGGAAGACCGGCACCCGCATGACGTACGATTTGCCCCAGTCGCCGCGGACGAAGCCGCCGGCCCAGTCCACGTAGCGCTCGACCAGCGGCCGATCGGCGCCCAGCTCCCGATCGACCTGGGCGACCTGCTCGGCAGTCGCGAACTTGCCGAGGATGGCGCGGCCCGGATCGCCCTGAAGCACGTCCGAGAGGGCGAAGACCATGATCGAAACCAGCAGCAGCGTTCCCGCCACAAGCGCAAGACGCCACAGGACGACTCTGATCATCAGCCGGTCTTCGCCCCTGTCGGTTCCCTGCTGCTAGGCGAAATGCGCTTTGCGCACGTCGAGGACGTTCGTCGTGGTCGGACCCACGTCCATGAGAGACGCCTTCATCGCCCGCGACTGGTTCAGGAAGTAGGCGATGATCGAGGGGACCTCGTCCATCTGAAGCGCCGCCATCTTCGCAGCGATATCTTTCCGCTTCAACGGATCGACTTCCGCGTCGAAGCTTGCGAGGAGCTGGTCGAAGTCGTTGTTGCACCAGTGCGAACTGGTCCACTGCGCGTTGCACGTGTAGGCGGCGCTCAGCAACTGCGACGGCGTGGCGCGGGGGCCCCAGTCCGTGATCGCAAAGGGCAGGTTGAGCCAGGGATCGCCGGTGCCGTAGTAGGCGTCGAAGGCCATCTCGCGAATGTTGATCGTGATGCCGGCGGGCGCCGCCATCTCGCGCAGGATCGTCGCGTACTGCGGCACCTCTTGGAATGTGACCGCGGTCAGCTCGACCGTCAGGCCATCGCCATGGCCAGCGTCCGCCAAAAGCTTCTTGGCGAGTTCATAATCCTGCTTGCGCGGCGCCAGCGCCGGCGACGACGGATAGATCGGCGCGAAGCCCGTGTCGTTGCCGATGTCCGCGCGGCCGCCGAACAGCAGGCCGACGATCGCGGTGCGGTCGAGACAGCTCGCGATGGCCTGCCGCACGCGCTTGTCGTTGAACGGCGCCTGGTCGGTCCGCATGTGGACCGCGCGGTACGACGCCGACTTGTTGTAGACGAACTTGATCGAGGGATCGGAAAGCAGCGCCTGCGAATCCAGGAACGGCGTCTCCATCATCATGTCGATTTCGCCGGACTGGAGCGCCAGGCTCTGAGGCGCGACGTCCTTGTAGTAGATGAACTCGATCTGATCGAACTTCGGCTCGCCCTGGCCCCAGTACTTCGGGTTGCGCACCAAGGTCGCACCCTGCGTCGGGCGATATTCCTTGAGCAGGTACGGGCCCGTCCCCACCGGCGACTGGGCGAACGTGTGCATCTTGTAGCCCTTCGGCAGGATCATCGAGCCGTAGGTGACGTTTGAGATGAAGTAGGCGAAGTCGACCACGGGGCGGTCCAGGTGGAAGCGCACCGAGTGGGTGCCCGTCGCCTCGACAGCACCCGCCGACATGAGACCCTTCAGCGAGTTGAGCGCGGAGGCGTTGCTCTGTGGGTCGAAGATGCGATCGAACGTCGCGACGACGTCTGCCGAGGTCAGCGGCGAACCGTCGTTGAACAGCACGTCCTCGCGGAGATTGACGTCCCACTCCTTCGCCGATCCGGCCGGCGTCCAGGACGTGGCGAGCATCGGGCGCACGATCAGGTCGGCGTCACACCAGACCAGGTATTCGGCGATCTGCTGTGCAACGCAGACGGCGCCCACCGACGGTGAGCTGACCGGCTCCAGCTCGGAGTCGTCCGCCTGAGCAGCGACCCGCAGGACGCTGCCCTCGGCCCGCGCCGCACGGCTGAACAGTCCCATGCCGCTCGTTGCGAGCGGCAACGCGATGCCGAGCACGCTGGCGGCCCGCAGCAGGTCGCGACGGTTCAACCGCCCCGCCTGGAGCTGCAGCCGCATGGCACTCAAAGCATCGTTCTGAAAATCGTTCCCCTTTGCCAAAGCACCCTCCACCGAGTTGTACTATGTATAATAACGAGCGACAAGTAGAAACTCAGTAGCGCGACCGGTGTTTGCTTGCAAGGGAAAACGTCTTGCATTGTTATAGGGAATTAGCGACAAAGCTCAAATCTTCTCTGCCGGCTCGAATGGAGCTGGCGAAACAATCCAAGTTGTACTATATACAACTTCATAACTAGAGGCGGGCGACATGCACCTGGCAGGAAACCGACTGGAATTGAGCAAGCGCCTGAGCACCGCGCTGCTCTCCGATGCGCTCGACGCGCTGGGCTACGAGAAGCAGGTGCTGGCGCCGGGCATTCGTCCGCTCGACGACGCCACGGTGATGCTCGGCTACGCGCGCACCGGACTCTATCGGCAGGTCTTTCAGCGCCCGACGTCGGGCAACCCGTATGAAATGGAGATGCGACTCGTCGACGATCTCAAGCCGGGCGAAGTGCTCGTGCTTGCCTGCCCCGGACTCGGCCGGCTCGCGCCTTGGGGCGAGCTGCTGACGACTGCCGCGATCGGGCGGGGAGCGGTCGGCTGCCTTACGGACGGCATGGTGCGCGACGTGCGGCAGGTTCGCACGTTAGGCTTCCCCGTGTTTCACGGAGGCATCGGTCCACTTGATGTGCAGGGCCGCGGCGAGGTGGCTGAGATGGACGTCGCCGTGGAGTGCGCCGGCGTCAGAATCACGCCCGGCGATATCATCTTCGGCGATGTCGACGGCGTCATCGTCGTCCCGGCGGCCATCGCGGAGAAGGCCATTGCGGGCGTGCTTAAGAAGTCCGAGAAAGAAACCGACGCGCGGAAGGAACTCCTGCAGGGCGCGTCGCTCAAGGATGTCTATGAGAGGTACAAAGTCCTTTAGGCCGCTCGCGGCCGCACCAATGGTTTGCGCCCAGTGACCACGAAGCGGCCCGCGGTCCGGAAGGTAAGGATCCAATCGCTGGCGCGGGCGGACGCCATCCTCGGCGTGCTCGCGCTGGCGGCGTCCGGCGAAGCCAGTCTCACCGAGATCAGCGACAGCCTCCGTCTCAACAAGACGACGGTGTTCAACCTCATCCGCTCGCTGATCGACCTCGAATTTGTCGAGCAGGATGCGGCGTCGAAGCGCTATCGGCTGGGGAAGAGAAATCTCGAGCTTGGCGCGCTCGTTCGTCGCCGCCTCGACGTCGCACAGCTCTCCGGTGGCGAACTAGCCAGCCTGTGCGCCTCCAGCGGAGAGACCGTCAACCTCGCGGTTCCGAAAGCGATGCACGCTCTCATCATCGAAAGCATCGAGGGGCGGCACGGCCTGCGCTCCACCGCCTATTCAGGCGCGTTCAGCGACTATCATTCTTCCGCCTGCGGCAAGGCGATCTTCGCCTTCATGCCCGAGGCAACGCGCGCGGCCTTGTACGCGACCGTTGAGCTGAAGGCACACACGCGCTTCACGCTGGTCGAGCCGAAGGAGATCGAGGCCGAGCTGCAAAAGGTCCGCGAGACCGGCCTCTCGCGGGAGACGGAAGAGAACGAGCTTGGCCAGGCCTGCATCGGCGCGCCGATCTTCGACGGCTTCGGCGGAATAGTCGGGTCGATCAGCGTCGCCGGGCCGGTGAGCCGCATCGTCGAAAACGCCGCGCATCACGAGCAACTGCTCAAGAAACACACCGGCCGTATTTCAGCCAGCCTGCGCTCGCCCTCTCGATAATGTGAGGCTGCGCGTGTCCGGTCGGCCGTGAGGCTGAAGCCTCGGCGCAAGCATTGTCGCGCTGCCGGAACGGCATCCCCGCTTTGACGTTGCAAATTGGCGACGCCCAGTTGACTGGCGAGCGCCGCGCATGGCGGGGGACTATCGCGCCGCCCATCTTTGTGGCAGAAGCCCCGCCCCCGTCCGTCCCGAGAAGCACTGGAGCGACCGATGTCAGTCGAAGCCGTGGACACTGCCGTGTCGCCTGCTCCCGCCCCAGAGGAAACGACGGTGAGCCCGCAGAACCTCACGGTCATCTACCTGCTGCTCGTCTCGGCCTTCGTCGTGATCCTCAACGAGACGATCATGGCGGTAGCGCTGCCGCACCTGATGGCCGATCTGAACGCGACGGCGAACGCCGCCCAGTGGCTGACGACCGCATTCCTGCTGACCATGGCCGTCATCATCCCCGTCACCGGCTTCCTGATCCAGCGCGTCAACACGCGGCCGATCTTCATCCTGTCGATGTCGCTGTTCAGCGCCGGCACACTGATCGCAGCGATCGCGCCGGGATTGCCGGTGCTGATCTTCGCCCGCGTCGTGCAGGCGACCGGCACCGCGATCATGATGCCGCTGCTGATGACCACGGTCATGACGCTGGTGCCGCCCGCGGCGCGCGGCAAGATGATGGGCAATATTTCCATCGTCATGTCGGTCGCGCCGGCGCTCGGGCCGACGCTGTCCGGCCTCATCCTCAACTATCTGAGCTGGCGCTGGATGTTCATCATGGTGCTGCCGATCGCGCTCGCGGCGCTGGCGCTCGGCACCAGCCTGCTGCGCAACGTGACGACGACGCGCTACGCGCCGCTCGACTATGTTTCCGTCGTCCTCTCGGCGCTGGCGTTCGGCGGACTGGTCTACGGCCTGTCCAGCTTTGGCGCGCCGGCGGGCAGCGAGGCCGCAATCCCAGCCTGGATCCCGCTCGCGGTCGGCGTCGTCACGATGGTGGTGTTCGTCGCCCGGCAGATTCAACTGCAGGCGCACGACAAGGCGCTGCTCGACCTCCGTACGTTCGCTTCCAGCGGCTTCACGATTTCCGTGGTGATGTTCGTCATCCTGATGATGGCCATGTTCGGTACGATCATCCTGCTGCCGATCTACATGCAGAACGTGCGCGGTCTGGACACGTTGCAGACCGGCCTCCTGCTCATGCCGGGCAGCCTGCTGATGGGATTGCTCGGGCCTTACGTCGGCCGTCTCTTCGACCGGCTCGGACCGCGGCCGCTGGTAGTGCCGGGCGCAATCGCGGTCAGCGTCGTTCTGTGGGCCATGACTCAGTTGGGCTCGGATACGCCCGTGCCCTTCATCCTTGCAGGCCACCTGGTGTTCAGCATCGGCCTCGCGTTCCTGTTCACGCCGCTCTTCACGACCAGCCTCGGCTCCATAAAGCCGCAGTTTTACTCGCACGGCAGCGCCATTCTGGGCTCGACCCAGCAACTGGCGGGCGCCGCCGGCGTGGCGCTGTTCGTGGCCGTGATGTCGCTGCAGACGGCGGCTGGCGCCGCTGCCGGCGCCACTCCGGTCGAGGCCCTCGCGGGCGGCATCCGCGTCGCTTTCACGATCGGCGCCGTGTTTTCGCTGTTCGCGATCCTCGCCGCGTTTTTCGTGACCAAGCCGGAAGCACAGATGGGCGGGATGCCGGGCCACTAGCCCGGCGCCCAACGAAATCTGCGATCAGCGGCCGGCGAGATTCTGCCGGCGCACCCGCCGCTCGATGATCGTCTGCAGCACCACCGATACGACGATGACGAGCCCGAAGGCGAGCTGCGTGTAGAACGCATTGATGCCGGCCGACACGATGCCAGCATTGATCGCACCGATGATGTAGGCGGCCACAAACGAGCCGAGAATCGAGCCGGTGCCGCCGAACACCGATGTGCCGCCGAGGAACACCGACGCGATGGTGTTGAGCAGGTAGCCGTCACCGGTCGTCGGCCAGAAATAGTAGCCATAGAACGACGTCATCAGCCCGCACATCACGGCCGTGACACCGACCAGAACGAAAGCGCGCGTCTTCACCGACACGACGTTGACGCCCATCAGCCGCGCGCTCGTCTGGTTGTCGCCGACGAGAAAAACGTGCGCTCCGAAGCGCGTCCGGTTGAGTAGCACCCACAGCCCCACGCCAAAGACGATCATCCACACGGTCTGGATCGGGATCGCGCCGAACAGCGGCTGGCGGAACAGCGCATGCATCTCCGGATAGAGCTGCGCGGTGAGTGGCACGCCGGTGCCGTTCATCAGCACAAGTTCGACGCCGCGATAGAGGAACTGCGTGCCGATGGTTATGACCAGGGACGGAATGTTGAGCCGCGAAACCAGCGCGCCATTGATCCAGCCGCATCCGGCGCCCGTGGCAAAGGCCAGAGCCAGGGCGAGATACCAGGGCAGATGGAGGTGCGTAACGCCGAGAGCAAAGGCGGCCGTGCCGAGCGCCATGATCGATGGGAAGCTGAGGTCGATCTCTCCGGTGATGACCACCAGCGTCAGCGCGAGCCCGATGATACCGAACAGCGGCGTCGTCTCGGCGAACGCGCGATAGATGTCGATGTCGAGAAACACGCGTGGCGCCAGGATGATGAACGCCAGCCACATGGCGAGGCCGACGCCGACGATGCCAAGCTGCGAGCCGTAGCGGCGAAGCAGCGAAGGCGGCACGACGCGATTGTCGGCGGGCTTGGTCTGCTGCGTGATTTCGGCGGTCATCGTTTCAATCCAGCGAGCCAGACCGTGCCACGCGATAGAGCCGGTCGATGAGATCGTCCATGGAGATGTCCGTCTTGTCGTAGACGCCGGCAACGCGCCCGCGATCAAGGACGTAGAGGCGGTCGACCACGGGGTAGACGTGGAAGATGTTGTGATCGATGAAGATCGCCGACTTGCCGTGCCGCTTGATGTTGCCGACGAAATCCAGCGTCTTCTTGGTCTCGGTCAGGCTGAGGCCCATCGTCGGCTCGTCGAGAATCACGAGCTCCGCATCGAAATGCAGCGCCCGCGTGATCGCCACGCCCTGCTTCTCGCCGCCCGACATGGTGGTGACGATGTTGTCGGGATGGACCGCGGCCGAGGTGAAGCCCATATGGTCGCTCATCAGCCGCGCCGACTCCGCCTTCATGCGCTTGACGTCGAGCAAGCCCCAGCGCGTGCGCGGTTCCCGCCCCATGAACATGTTGCGCCAGATCGGCTGCTTCTCACAAAGCGCACGCTCCTGGTAGACCGTCTCGATGCCGAGGCCACGCGCCCGCGCCACCGACCAGTCGTGGATACGCTCGCCGTTGAAATAAATCTCGCCGCCCTCGTCGGGGCGATGAAAACCCATCACGGTCTTGACCAGTGTCGACTTGCCGGCGCCGTTGTCGCCGAGCAGCCCGACGATCTCACCGGGATAGACCTTGAAGTCGACGCCCGACAGCGAACGCACTTCGCCGAAGGTCTTCGACACGTTGCGCAGTTCAATGACCGGCACAGGCTCGGTCGATTGCATCTCAGGCATTGCTAGCTGATCCGCCGGAAAAAGGGGCGGGACCAACGTGGCCCCGCCCGCAGTATGGGTCGCCGCCGCAGGTTTAGCGAATTTCCTGTGCAGCGAGCGGGGAGATCGCGTCGACGTTCTGCGCGTCGACGAAAGCACCGGCGGTGTTGATGTCGAGACCGGCGAAGCCGTACTTCTTGGTCAGACAGATATTGAGGATCGGGATGTAACCCTGCAGGTACGGCTGCTGGTCGATCACCAGATTCTCGTAGCCGCTCTTCACCGCCTGCGCCGTGTTCGGCGACAGGTCGAAGCCGGCGAAGAACACCTGGCCGGGCTTCAGCGACGCGGCCTGCGCCATGACGCCGGCGTTGGAGGTGAGCGCGCCGTGGTCGGTCACTACCACCTTGATGTCCGGATTGGCCTTCATCAGGCCGACGAAGGTGGCAGTACCGGCATTCGGATCGGCGTTCGTCGCCGCGTCGATCTCCTGGTAGATGACGTTCGCGCCGGCCTTGGTCAGCGCGTCGATGACGCCGACCGTGCGCTGGCCGCGGTCGCCACCGGCAGCCTTGAGGCCCCACACCAGAGCCTTATCGCCGCTCTTGAGCCCCGCGCGCTTTGCGGCTTCCGAGCCAAGATTGAAACCGGCGCTGTAGTTCGGTGCGCCGACGTAGCCGAAGCCCTGAGCGGCGTACTTGCCCTGCGCCTTGGGCAGCGTGGTGTTCGTGCTCGTCACGATGATGCCGGCCGAATAGGCCTGATCGATCAGCGGGTCGGACGCGTCGTCGCCCGGATGACCCATGAAGGCCACACCGTCGACCTTGGTCGCGATGGCTTGCTGGAGCTGGGAGATCATCGTGTTCGGATCCCAGTTCGAAAAGTAATAGGTGACGGTCGGGCCGAGATCGGTTTCGGCCTGGCGATAGCCGTTGTAGACGTTGTTGGCGAACACGCCGCCCTGCGGTCCACCCGGGAACGCAGCGATCTTCACCCCGGAGCACCACTTGGCGACCGGGTCCGCAGCCAGAACCGCAGACGTCGTCGTCAGGCCGAGAGCAAGCGCACCCGCCAATGCCAAGGGCATCCTCAAAGCAACTGTCATGTGTGAATTCCTCCCAGTGTTTGCCGTCAAGCGGCTGTCCTGCGCTCCTCCAGCGCAAACAACTAATGGTCTATGGGAATAACATATGTCTGTAAAGGTAACCCACAGGCTGAGCGCCGCGCGCACTCGGTCTTTATCGCCGGATTGCTCGCTTTGCTATCAACCTCTAATGTGTGCGAAACCCCTGTCGCGGCTCGCGTCTGAGCCACCGAGGCTGCATCGTATATGACAAGTTCGAAGGTACCCAAGCCTGCTGAAACCGGTTCGACCGCGGCCGCGAGCGTCGCCGACGAACTGGTACGCATGATCGTCGGCGAACTGTCGCCGGGTGCCAGTCTGCCCAGCGAAGCGGAGCTTGCCGTCAAGCACGGCGTCAGCCGCGTCACGGTTCGCGAAGCGGTGAAGATGCTCGCCGGCCGCGGCCTGCTCGAGCTGGCGCGCGGACGCCGGGCCGTAGTGAGCGAGCCCGACAGTTCCTCGCTCGGCGAGTTCATGAGCTGGATCATCAAGCACGATCCAAAGGGCCTGTTCGACCTCGTCGAGATCCGCCAGTCGCTGGAGGTGCTCTCCGCCGGCCTGGCCGCACGCCGCGCCAACCGCCTGTCGATCCACGCCGTCGCCGCGAACCTCAACAACATGCGCGAGGCAGCCCGCGGCGGCGAAGATGGCCCCGGCGGCGCCAACGAGATTGCCTTCCATCGTTTCGATGTCGGCTTCCACGAGTCGCTCGCCGTCGCCGGCGGAAACCGCATCCTGGTATCGCTGTTCGAGGCGATGGGACCAGCGCTCGAGCGCAGCTTCTTCCTCAGCCGCCGCGGCAGGCAGATGCGCGGCCAGGACTCCGAGCGCACGATCGCCATGCATCAGCTGATCCTCGACAAGGTGCAGGCTGGCGACGTCGCGGCAGCGGAGGGCGCGATGCGCGCCCATCTGCTCGACGCCGCTCGCGACATGCAGGCAGCGTTCGGCAGCTAGGTTCCGCTCAGCGCACCGGCAGCAATGCCGCGCACAAACAGCTTGCCCGACAGGAAATAGACGGCGAGTGGCACCAGCCCCGTGAGGATCGTGGCCGCCATGTTCACGTTGTACTCAGTGACGCCCATGCTCGTCTTGACGATGTTGTTCAACTGCAGCGTCATCGGGTAGCTGCCGGGACTGGAGAAGGTGACTGCGAACAGGAAATCGTTCCAGATACCGGTGACCTGGAGGACCAGCGCCACGCTGACGATTGGCGGCGACATCGGCAGCATGATGCGGAAGAAGATGCTCCAGAAGCCGGCGCCATCGACCCGAGCCGCCCGGAAAAGCTCCACCGGCAACGCGGCGAAGTAGTTGCGGAAGAGCAGCGTCAGGAACGGCATCCCGAACACAGAGTGGACGAATATGAGCGCCCACGGTGTGCCGAAGATGCCCATTTTCGCGGTGAGCAGCACCAGCGGGAAAAGCAGCACCTGGAACGGCAGGAAGATCGCGATCAGCATGACGACGAAGAAGAATTCAGACCCCCTGAAACGCCAGTTCGCCAGCGCATAGCCGTTGAGGCAGCCGAGGGCGGTCGAGACGGCGACCGCGGGCAGCGTGATCCTGACGGAGTTCCAGAACCCGACGTTGAGGCCTTCGCAGTGGAGGCCGGTGCAAGCGGACAACCACGCCTTGATCCACGGCTCGAACGTGACGTGGCGCGGCAACGTGAAGACGTTGCCCTCGCGCACTTCGGCGAGCGACTTCAGCGACGTGACGATCATCACGTAAAGCGGGACGAGATAATAGAGCGCCGAGAAAACGAGCACCGCGTAGATCAATATCCGCGAAGGCGCGAACCGGCGGCGCGGACGCGGGCCGCTGGGGCCGCTCATGGGCAATGCCGCGACGCTGAGGCTCATGCCATTTCTCTGCTGGCTGCCACTTCAGCCTTAGACGGAAATGCCCGCGCATTGGAAGGTTGAAAGTTGGGCCACGCCGGGCGCACCAGCTACGGGCGCAAGGCACCGACCGCATTCGTGTCGATGGCGTAGAGGCCGGGCCCCGCCGTCACGAACAATCGCGACCGGCCCGGTCCACCGAAGGCGACGTTGGTCACAGCGTGTGCGAACGCGATGCGTCCCAGAAAATCGCCAGCCGGCGCGTAGCAGTTCACCCCCGATCCGGCGCTCGTCCACACGTTGCCTTTGGTGTCGATGCGCAGGCCATCGGGTATGCCGACGGTCGTCATGAATACCTCGCCGCCCGAAAGTGTGCCGTCGTCATGCACCCGGAATCGTCGGATATGGGAGGGAAACTGGGGGCCGTCGCTCACCGCAGAATCGGCGATATAGAGCAGGCTCTCGTCAGGCGAGAAACAGAGGCCGTTCGGCTTCACGAAGTCGTCCACCACCACCGAAATGCGGCCACTGGTATCGACGCGGAATACGTTGTCCTTCGCCTGCTCGCGCGCCGCGCCCGGCATCTCCTGCCTGAGCCCGTAGTCAGGATCGGTGAACCAGACCGATCCGTCCGACTTCACCACAACGTCGTTCGGAGAATTGAGGCGCCCGCCCGCATGGCGATCGGCGATCACCGTGATGCTGCCGTCGAGCTCCGTGCGCGTCACGCGCCGTGTCACGTGCTCGCAGGTCACCAGCCGTCCCCACGGATCGCGCGTGTTGCCGTTGGCGAAATGGGACGGCTCGCGGAAGACGCTGACATGCCCGTCCGCGGTCCAGCGTAGGATCCGGTTGTTCGGGATGTCGCTCCACAGCAGGCAGCCAAGATCGGCGAACCACACCGGCCCCTCGCAAAAAGCGCCGCCTGCGAACAGCGTCACGACCTCGGCGCCCTCGGGCAGCAGAGCGCGGAAGCGCGTATCGTGAATCGTGACTCCCGTCATCGCGCGACGTTAAGCGAGCCGCAAACGCCGCGCCACCGCGATCGTCCGGCGTCAGCTCAAACCTTGGTCTGGAGATCGCTGGCGTACGCCTCGAGCGCCGCCCGTGGCTGCTTGCCGATCAGCATGTAACCGCGGCCGTTGTCGGTCCAGAAGACGATGTTGTAGCCCTCGCGCATCTCGAAGGCGGCCGGCTCGTCGGGACGTCCGTTGGCGATGATGCAGAGTGCCATCGGACCGTCCTGCTGCGCCAGGTACGCGAGTTGCACAAGTGGCCTGCCGCGGAACTGGAACAGTTGCGCCCGCTTCAACGCGGCGTCGGGCAGCGAGAGCTTGTCGGGTGAAAGGTCGATCGCGAGTTTGGTGCCGATCGTCGCCAGCTCCTGCGACATCGCCGGAGCATTGTCGACGATAGCGGCGAGAGTGTCGGAGGTGGTCAGACCCTGGTACTCGGCCACCACCTGCCGCCACCCCGGCTGGTCCGGTGCCTTGTGGGTGAGCAGCGGCACGCCGTAGCCGGCAAGCCCGCCGGCGATGAAGATCGCCACGGCAGCGGCAATCGCCGGGAACGACCACCACGAGCGCGCCGCACGCTGCCGCCCGGCGCCGTGCTTGGCGACGAGATCAGCCAGCATTGCCTGCATGCGCGCCTCTGGCGCCGCCGACAGAAGCGCGTCGTAGGCCGGGCCGAACGGACGCCCGCCACGGCCCAATTGATCGAGCCGCACCTTCAGCGATGGCTCGGCCAACAGCCGCTTCTCCAGCGCGCCGCGCTCGGCGGCGTCAAGTTCGCCGTCGAGGTATGCGGTGAGCAGTGCGTCGTTGTCGGCGCTATCGGCCATGTCTTCCGCTCTCCAGCCGAGCGGTCTCCGCATCGGCTTTCGTATCGATTCCCAGTCCCGCAAGCTTCGCCCGCGCGGCCGCGAGCCGCGACATGATCGTGCCGATCGGCACGGCAAGCGTCTCCGCCGCCTCCCGATACGTGAGGCCTTCGACGTAAACGAGGTAAACGGTTTCCCGCTGCACTTCGGGCAAATCCTGCACCTCCCTCAACACCTGGGCGGCCAGAATATTCGTTTCGGTCTCGCGCAATCCGTCGAAAACCAGCACGGCGTCGGCATCGACGAGGCCTTGCCCCTGCCTCACCTTCCGCGCCCTGACTTCGTTCAGCCATATGGAGTGCAGAATCGCGATCAGCCAGCGATCCAGACGCGTGCCCGGCTGGAACTGATGCGACCGCTCCAGCGCGCGCACGCAGGTCGCCTGCACCAGGTCCTCCGCGGTGTCCCGGTTGCCCGACAACACGAGGCCATAGCGCCAGAGCCGCGCCAGCTCGGCGCCAATACCCGCGATCACGGGATCGTGACTATTGGCGCCCATGGGCCCGATGAATTTGGTACGCTTGCCTCGTGTTCATTGTGGTGGAAGCTTACCGAGATGCTGCGGACCTGAACAGGAGTCGCCCATGCTTCGCCCCCTTCACGCGCTCATCGCCATCGCCTTCGCTTTTACCGCCACGCCGGTGCTCGCCGCCGACGACGCTCCGGCATCCAACCCGACGCCTGTCACCTGCACCGCGCCGAAGGTGCCGAACGCCGACAAGTCCGCCTGCATCGATTGTGCGAAGGGCACCAAGTATGACGCCGAGAAGAAGGTCTGCGTGACGGTCAACGCCAGCCTGATGAACGATCGCGCGCTCTATGAGCAGGGTCGCTCGCTCGCGCTCGCCGGCTACTATCAGGATGCGCTCGACACCTTCGCCGCGATCAAGAATCAGAATGATGCGATGACGCTGACCATGATCGGCTACTCCAAGCGCAAGCTCGGCCACACGGATGAGGGCATCGCCATCTACCACCAGGCCTTGGCGCTCGACCCGAACAACGTCAACACGCACGAGTACCTCGGCGAAGGCTACCTCGCCGCCGGCCGCATCGATCTCGCCGAGCTCGAGCTCGACACGCTGGCTAGACTGTGCGGCCAGACATGCGAACAGTACCGCGACCTGAAGGACGCGCTGATCGGCACGGGGACGTGGCAGTAGCCACGCTTCCGCAAAAGCACCCCTCCGCAACAGGGACACCCCCTCTCCCGTAGGGAGAGGGCCATGAGCCTTGAGAGCGAAGCGAACTAGGCGAATGGGGTGAGGGGTTACGCCCTCTCCGGCTAGCGCATAACCCCTCACCCCACGTCTCTAATTCGCTCCGCTCATAAGAGGCGCGGGCCTCTCCCTATGGGAGAGGCGGTGCCCAATCGTTGCGTCTGAAATTTAGGATGACCGGACGGGGAAGAGCGATGCCGGGGGTCGACGGCTTTTGGGCCCTCCCCCGCCCAGTTTCATCGCTGACCGACGCACAACCGATGGCCAGCTTGCCCGCATGATCGCAAGGCGCTTGCCAATCCGGCTTGCCACCAGCCCTAGACTACGGCACGCGACGCATGGCAATCGCTTGATTCTGCTGGCAAAAATCTAGCCGCAACGGCATCGCAAATTGCAACGCGTTTCGCAAATTGCGAGGCGCTATTCCGCCGCTTCGCGCGTCGCCCGCGCATCGCGCGAGAGCCACAGATCGAGGAACCCGTCCAGGAACGCCGCGGTCTGCCAATCGTGCAGCGCGCGTCCTTCGAAATGCGATTCACGCGCCTGCAGTCCCGGAGCCGGTGGCCGCTTGCTCACCACCGACGTCCAGCGATTTACCATCGCCGTGGTCAGCTCGATATGGAACTGGATCGCGAACGCCGATGTCCCATAGGCGAATGCCTGGTTGGGGAACGTCTCGGCCGCGCCTTCCGCCAGCAGCGTCGCGCCGACTGGCAATGCGAAACCCTCGCGGTGAAACTGATGTACGCGGTCCGGCCAGCGCATCAGGTGCCGCCCGCTTTCGGTCGGCCGCAGCCCGAACCAGCCCACCTCGACGTGCCCATCGCCATGCGGGCCGACCGTCGCGCCAAGATGCTGCGCCAGCATCTGCGCGCCGAGACAGAGGCCGAGGAACGGCGCGCCCTCGCGGAGCGCAACACCGACCCATTCCGTCTCCTGTTTCAGGTAATCGTCGCTATCGTTGACGCTCATCGGCCCGCCGAAGATCACCGCACCGGCATGACCGGCGAGTGTCTCGGGCAGCGGATCGCCGAAGCGCGGACGGCGGATGTCGAGCGGGTGGCCGCGATCAACAAGCCGGTGGCCGACGCGCCCCGGCGTCGAGTGCTCCTGATGGAGCACAATCAGCACAGGCTTGCCGCTAGCGCCGGACACTGTCGCGCACCTTCTGCTTGAGCTGTACGCGCGTCGCCGTCGGCACCGACAGCAGTTCGGCCACGCGCCATACCGCGTTGTCCTCGAACTCGTGCACGCTGCCGTCGGCGTAGACCAGCTTCCACATCATCTCGATGATGCGCTCGCGATCGCCAATGTCGAGCGTCCGCTTCAGCACGCTTGTGAAGCCGTATAGATCGACCGCCTCGGCGTCGGCGTTTTCCGCCTTGCGGGCGAGCGTCGACGCCTCCTCGATCGACAGGCCGAAGCGGCGCGACAGGAGGTCGGTGAGGAGGGTGCGCTCGCTTTCCGACACCACGCCATCGATGGCAATGACATGGAAAAGCAGAGCTGCCGCGGCGAGCTGCAACTCGTCTTCCGCTGCCCCACCCGCGGTGCGCGGCGCGGCAGCTTCGTTCAGGAATCGCTTGATGGCGGCGAGCACAGGAAGGCTCCGGGGCAGGCTGACCGCCGCAATCTAGTGCCTTGCCGAAAAAAGAAAAACCGCCGGTAGCCAACCGGCGGTTTCAGAAAGACTCTAACCCGAATACCTGCGTCCCTATAACGACCGCCCGAACCAAAAAGCGAGCCAACAAGATGAAAGAACAAACTGCCAGAAGAAAAACTACGTGATCACCGAATGGACAATGGCGACACTATTAATTCAACCCCGAGTCACTCACCCGCACTTTCTCAGTAGCGAAGCGCGGCGCGTTGCGCAGGCGAATCACTACGCCAACGATTCTGCAAAAGCCGATGGGCCTTTGCAAGCACGGCGCGGCAGCCAGCGCGCAACGGGGAAAACGAGGACACGGACCCGCTAAACCAGCCGCCGGCCTACATTTTTTCGGCGATGCAGAATTCGCCGCCCTGGTTCAGGTCGGCCTGCGGATTGCCGGTCACGTCGGTATGGTCGTTGGCAAGCGACTCGGCCGCGTAGTCCTCCGAACGGTCCACCGGGCGGTAGCCAAGCCGCGCTGCCTCCGCATTATCCCACCAGGCGCGTTTGTTGTCGGACATCCCGTAGACGATCGTGTTTTTCACGTCCGGATGGTCGAGGCCGATGCGCACGAGCTGCGCCAGGTCGCGGACGCTGATCCAGATCGCCAGCCGCCGCCGGTCGTACGGCTTCGGCAAGACGTGGCCGATGCGGATCGACATGACCTCGAGGCCGTACTTGTCGGCATAGAGGCTGCCCATCGCCTCGCCGAAGGCTTTGCTCAGCCCATAGCGCGAGTCTGGCCGCACCGTCCTGTCGACAGGGATCGTCTCCACCTTCGGATAGAAGCCCATCGCGTGGTTGCTCGAGGCAAACACGACGCGCTTCACTCCCTCCAAACGCGCGGCTTCGAACAGGTTGTGCACGCCGATGATGTTGGAGGCGAGGATCGTTTCCCAGTCGGACTCCAGCGGATGCCCGCCGAGATGCACGATGCCGTCGCTGTCGGCGACGGCGGCGCGAAGGGCGGCCATGTCGTCCAGCGATGCTGGTGCCTGTTCTTCGCCCTCGACCAGATCGGCGACCGGGCGGCGGTCGGAAAGGCGCAGCCGATAGTGCGAGCGCAACAGTGGACGCAGCTTCGTCGCCACGCCGCCTGCCGCTCCGGTGATGACGATGCGCTTCACAGCATGCCTCTCGAACGCAAGCGGGGACCCGAAGGTCCCCGCCGCTCACCCGATCTTTCGCCCCGGTTCAGGCGGCCGCAGCAAGCCGCTTGGCCACCGCGGGGGTGACAGGCGCCGGCCGCTCGACCTTGGACTTGATCGCCACGAAGCTGCGCTTCGTCGACGAATTGAGGATCGCCTCCATAACCTCGACGACGTGCGCCGCGAGACGGCCCGAGCAGCGCGGCTCGCGCTTGGAGCGCGCCGCGTCGACCAGGTCGGAGACGCCGAGCATGCGATAGTTGGCGCGCGTGAACGGACCGGAAAACGGCCAGTTGTGCTCGCCGAACGAGCCGGTCACGCTATCGACTTCGACGTAATCCTCGCCGCGCGAGGAATACAGGATCTTGCCCGAGAAGAAGTTCGGGTCCGGCACCAGCATCGAGCCTTCCGTGCCGTAAAACTCGATCGGGTTCGGGTGGCCGTGCTTCCACACGTCCCACGACGCGCCGAGCGTGATCTGCGCGCCATTCGCGAATTTCAGGATCGCGTTGATGTTGGTCGGCGTGCTGACCTTGATCTTCTTGCCCTTCAGCGGGCCCTCCGCAGTGACCAGACGCGTCGGCGAACCCATCGACGCCATCGCGGTCACGCTCTCGACGCCGCCGAGCAGGGAGACCAGCGTCGTGATGTAGTAGACGCCGACGTCGAACACGGGACCGGCGCCGGGCTGGAAGAAGAAGCCCGGGTTCGGATGCCAGTGCTCCATGCCGTGGCTCATGACGTAGGCGGTGCCGCCGACGACCTTGCCGATGGTGCCCTTGTCGAGCAGCTGCCGCACCGTCTGCGCGCCAGCGCCAAGGAATGTGTCCGGCGCCGAGCCGAGCTTCAGCCCGCGCTTGTCCGCCTCCGCCACCAGCTTCGCCGCGTCCTTCGCGGTGAGCGCCAGCGGCTTCTCCGTGTAGGCGTGCTTGCCGGCCGACAGGATCGACTTGGTGACGTCGTAGTGCACCGCCGGGATGGTGAGGTTCACCACCACCTCGATGTCTTTCTCCTTCAGCAACCCATCAGGCGTCAGCGCCTTGACGTTGAACTGCTCCGCCCGCTTCTTCGCTACCTCCGGCACGATGTCCGCGACAGCGACGACTTCCACGTTGCTGAAACGCGGCGCGAGGCGGAGATACGCCTCGGAAATGTTGCCGCAACCGATGATGCCGACCTTGGCCTTCCCCGCCATGTGACCCTAGCCCCTGCCGATCAAACCACTGACATACTTATAGGAATTGGCGGCGTACGAGCGCCAGTCCGACGGATTGTCGTGCTCCATGACCAGAAGGTTGGAGCCTGTCCCGGAGATCGCCGGCCACAGGCCCTTCCAGTCGATCACGCCCGCACCGACGTCGGTCCAGCCGTCGTCCTTGGCGACGATCGGCTTGGTCGTGTCCTTGATGTGGAAGGCCGCGATCTTGGCGCCTTCCTTCTTGATCTCCTTCGAAGAGTCGGCGCCGGCGCGGAAAATCCAGCCGATGTCCGCCTCGAAGCGCACGCCGTTGCCGGCGAGGATGTGGTCGATCGGCCGCGAGCCGTCCGGCAGCTTGGCATACTCGAAGTCGTGATTGTGCCAGCCGAGCTTCAGCCCCGCCTCAGCGAGATGACCCGCGTGCTCGGACAGGCGATGGCCGAATGCCTTCCAGCCCTCCACTGTCGAAGGGCGCGCATCGCCGCCGACATGCGGGATGATCACCGTCTCGAGGCCCAGCGTCTTGGCCTGATCGATGACCTTCGCACGATCGGCTTCGAGATCGGCGAGCGGCATGTGCGCCGTCGGGATGGCCAGGCCAAGCGCATCGGCCTTGGCACGCAGCGGCTTCGGGTCGCCCTGGAAATTGCCGCCGTACGGCTCGACCGCGTCGTAGCCGATTGCCGCGAGCGCCTCCAGCACCGGCTCGACCGGACCGAATTTGCGCGCGCCATAGAGTTGGAACGAGATACGATAGTTCGGCATGTGCTTGTTCTTCGTGTTTGCGGATTGACGTCGAAAACTTACAGGCGCGCGCCGCTCTCCGCGTCGAAGATCGAGGCAGAGGCGGGATCGAAGCCGGGACGGACCGTCTCGCCGATCTTGTAGCCGTCCTCCGGCCCGATACGCACCGAAATCATGTTCTTGCCGAGGTTGCCCCACAGCAGCGCGTCGGCGCCCATCGGGTCGATCAACGACACCGTGACCGGCACCGTCGGCGCGCCGTTCATGCCCTTCATCGACAGCTGCTCCGGCCGGATGCCCAGCGAGATGCTCTGCCCTTCGTTGGGCGCGTTGCCGAACGCGTAGCCGTTGAGCGAAACTTCGCTGCCGTCATCGACCACGGCGGAGACGCCGCCGTTCGCCTTCTTGATCTTGGCGTCGATGAAGTTCATCGCCGGCGAACCGACGAAGCCCGCGACGAACCGGTTGATCGGCCGACGGTAGATTTCCTTCGGCGAAGCCAGTTGCTGGATGACGCCGTTGTGCATGACCGCGATGCGGTCGGCGAGCGTCAGCGCCTCGATCTGGTCGTGGGTCACGTAGATCATGGTCGAGCCGAGCTGGATGTGCAGCTTCTTCAACTCGACGCGGAGCTCCGTCCTGAGCTTGGCGTCGAGGTTCGACAGCGGCTCATCGAACAGGAACACCTCCACGTCGCGCACGAGCGCGCGGCCGATGGCGACGCGCTGGCGCTGGCCGCCGGACAGCTCGAACGGCCGCCGCTTCATCAGCGGCTGGATCTGCAGCAGGTCCGCCGCCGCCTTGATGCGGCGCTGGATCTCCGGCTTGGGCACCCGCGCGGTCTTGAGACCGAACGACAGGTTGCCCTCCACGCTCATGCGTGGATAGAGCGCGTAGGACTGGAACACCATGCCGATGTGCCGGTCCTTCGGTTCCTTCCAGGTGACGTTGTCGCCCGCGATCCAGATTTGGCCGCCGGCGATCTCGAGCAGGCCGGCGATCGAGTTGAGCAGCGTGGACTTGCCGCAGCCCGACGGCCCGAGCAACACCAGGAACTCGCCTTCTTCGACGTCGACGTTGAGGTTCTGAAGGACCTTCAGGTTGCCGAAGGTGACTTCCAAATCGCGAACGGAAACATGCGCCATCGTCGACTAGCCTTTCACCGCACCGGCAGCGATGCCGCGCACGAATAGTTTGCCCGAGATAAAGTAGATGGTCAGCGGCACGAGGCCGGTCAGGATCGTCGCCGCCATGTTGACGTTGTACTCGCGCACGCCCTGGATCGAGTTGACGATGTTGTTGAGCTTCACCGTCATCGGGTAGTTGGTCGGCCCGGCGAAGATCACGCCGAATAGGAAGTCGTTCCAGATGCCGGTCACCTGCAGGATGATCGCCACCGTGAAGATCGGCAGCGACATCGGCAGCATGATCTTGAAGAAGACGCCCCAGAATCCGGCGCCATCGACGCGCGCCGCCTTGAACAGCTCGGCCGGCAGCGACGCGAAATAGTTGCGGAAGAGTAGCGTCAGCAGCGGCATGCCGAAGATGGAGTGGACGACGATGACCGCCCACAGCGTCGAGTAGATGCCGATCGCCGAGGTCAGCAGCACGAGCGGATAGATCATCACCTGGTAGGGGATGAACGAGCCGACGAGCAGCACGATGAAGAAGAATTCCGAGCCCCTGAAACGCCAGTTGGCGAGCGCGTAGCCGTTCACCGCGCCGATCGCGATCGACACGATCACGCTCGGCACCGTTATCTTCACCGAGTTCCAGAAATTGGTGTGCATGCCCAGGCATTCGAGGCCGGTGCACGCCTTGTTCCACGCCTTGTCCCACGCCTCGAAGGTGATGTGCATCGGCAGCTGGAAGATGTAACCGAGGCGGACTTCCTCGAGCCCCTTCAGCGACGTCACGATCATGATGTAAAGCGGGATCAGGAAGTAGATCGCCGAGATGACCAGGACTGTGTAGACGAAGACGCGCGACGGCGCGAAGCGCCGGATCGGCCGCGGTCCGCTGGGCTCCATGGCAAGCGCTGCGCTGCTCACTCGTTTCGCTCCCCTACTGCTTCTTCTTGCCGAATTCCCAGAACGCCCACGGCACCACGATGATGCCGACGGCGGCGAGCAGCACCGACGATGCGGCAAGGCCCTGCGACAGGTTCGACACGAACATGAATTCGTAGACGTAAATGGTCGGGAACTGGGACGAGAGGCCCGGGCCGCCGCCGGTCATGGCGATGACGAGATCGTAGGTCCTGACCGCGCCCGCCGCGAACAGCACCAGCGCCGTGATGAACACCGGCCGCATCATCGGGATGATGATCGACCAGTAGGTGCGCCACTTGGGGATGCCGTCGACGCGCGCCGCCTTCCATATCTCCTCGTCGATGCCGCGCAGGCCCGCCAGCATCAGCGCCATCATCAGTCCCGTGCCCTGCCACACCGCGGCGATGACCAGCGAGTAGACGACCATCTGCCGGTTGGCGATCCAGTCGAAGGTGAAATTGGTCCACCCGAGGTCGCGCACGGATTTCTGCAGGCCGAACGCTGGGTTGAGCGCCCACGCCCAGACGATGCCGGTGATGATGAACGACAGCGCGAACGGATAGAGGAAGATGGTGCGGAACGTATTCTCGAGCCGGATCCTCTGGTCCATGAACACGGCAAGCAGGAAGCCGCACACGAACGTGAAGATCAGCGAGAAGAAGCTGAAGACGAAGAGATTCTTGACGGAGAGCTGCCAGCGCGAGGAGGTGAACAGGCGCGTGTACTGCTCGATACCGACGAAATCGCGGGCGAAATTGGAAGTGGGCAGGATGCGCGAGCTGGTGAACGAATAGAAGATCGTCCACAGGCTGCATCCGATGAACACGAAGATCACGGTCGCCATCAGCGGCGTCAACGCGATCTTGGACTGAAGATTGCGGAATATCTTGAGCGGCGGCTTGGTCACCGCGCCGGCCGGCGCAAGGTCGGAAATCGGCTGTACGGTAGCTGACATCGTTTACTAGGCCCCTGACGCGTTCCCACAACGCGGCCGCTGGTTCGACGTGGCCGGCTCGATTGCTCGAACCGGCCACGCCAGTGGCTTGCCGTAAGGCTAGAGACTAGCCCTTCGGGGCGTTCTTGATGATGTCGACGAACGAGGCGAGAGCCTGGTCGACAGTCATGTCCTTGTTGGTGAAGAACTCGTTCTGCAGGTCGCGGATCTGGTTGATCGTGTCACGATCCATGATCTGGGCGCCCGTCGGGAAGATGTTCTTCGGGTCCTCGAGAATCTTGAGGCCCTTCTTCATGCAGTCGTCAGCGGCCGCCAGGTCGACGTCCGGACGGATCGGCAGCGAGCCCTTCTTGAGGTTGAAGGCAACCTGCACCGGCTTCGAGAACATCGTCGAAGCGAGCAGCAGCTGCGCCTTCACCACTTCCGGGTCCTTCTGCTTCGGGAAGTAGAACACGTCACCGCCCGTATCCAGAACCTCGTGGTAGCCGAGGCCCGGGAGGCAATCGTAGTCCACGCCGGCCTTCATGTTGGCGACCGAGAACTCACCACGGGCCCAGTCGCCCATGACGTTCGCGGCAGCCTTGCCGGTGATGACCAGCGAGACGGCGTCGTTCCACTGCGGAACGATCGTGTTCGGGTCGACGATCTGACGGGCCTTATCCATGGCCACCCAGATTGCCTTCTCTTCCGGACCGCCAGCAGCGGCCAGGTCACGATCCTTGTGCGTCTTCAGGTAGAGGTCGATGCCACCCACGCCGACTTCGATGTCGCCGAGGAGCGTGCCGATCGGCCAGCCCTGAGCAGCGGACAGGGGCAGGATGCCCTTGGCCTGGAGAGCCGGAGCAGCCGCGACGACGTCGTCGAAGTTCTTCGGCGGCTCGATGCCGTTGTCCTGGTACACGTGGCGGTTGGTCCACAGCCACTGGCCCGAGTGCAGGTTCACCGGGACGCACCAGACCTTGCCGTTACGCGTGCAGGATTCCATCTGCGAGTGCGGACGGACGAGGTCGTTCCACTTCTCCTGAGCGGCGAGATCCGACAGGTCGGTCATCAGGCCGGCGTCAACCAGGTCGTCCGAGTCCTTGCCCGGGTTGAACTGGGTGGCACCCGGCGGGTTTCCGCCCATGATGCGGCTGATGATGATCGGGCGGGCCGTGTCGCCGGAGCCACCGATGGCGCCGTCAACCCAGTGATTGCCCGTTGCGTTGAACGCGTCGGCGAACACCTTCACCGCCGCCGATTCACCGGCGGAGGTCCACCAGTGCGTCACTTCCACGTCGGCGGCAAAAGCCGGCCCGCCGACGATCGCTGCGAGGGCAGTCGCCCCGAGCAGCGTCTTGGCAAAATGCGTCATTCCATTCCTCCCTTTCTTTCCGTGCGCCGAGCGGCGTCCGGCAAAAAACGACAAGTCCCGACGAGTAGTCCAAGTAACCATCCGGCCCTTCGGGACGACGCCCGCTTGGCGGATTTCTCAGGTTCCGGAAAAACAGCGGCGCCTGTGGCGCGCTTCCCTCCCAGTCGCGACGGGCGTATCTCGCCCGCCTTCCTTCAGATCAATCGTCAAAAGACGCGCCTCACGAGGCACGCACCTCAACGGATTGTTCGTGAAGATCGCACGAGGCGCATCGCGCCGCGTCTGAAACCATTCCCTCCCGCTACACGCGCCTTTTTGCGACGCTTATTGGTTCATCCTTCTCGCGCTCTCCCAAGCAGGAGAAGGGATGTCCTCGTGTCACAGGCAATTGGACTCGCCAATTGCGCTGTAAACGATTACATTGAACGCTAATTACAAGTCGGCGCGAAGTCAATGCCGATGTAGGGAGCGACGAGACTTCTCCGTCTCAGCAATGTCCAAGGTTGCCCGATCGCGAGCGAAGAACCGCTCCGTGACCATCCGCGATGTCGCCCGCCGCGCCGGAGTCTCCACGGCGACGGTGAGCCGTGCGCTCGCCGATCCGGAGAGAGTGGCCGAAGCCACGCGCGCCGCGGTTGTCGCGGCGATCGCCGAAGTTGGCTTCACGCCGAACGCATCGGCTCGCAGCCTGCGCGCGCGCTCGACCAAGATGGCGCTGGCGCTCATCAACGGCATTGGTGACTCTTTTTACACCGCGATTCTGAATGCCATCGAGTCGACGCTGTTCGAGGCCGGCTACGGCCTCGTGATGGGCGATACGCGCGGGACACCTGGACGCGAGAAGCACTACGATCAGCTCGTGCGCTCCGGCCAGGTCGATGGCGTGCTGCTGTTCTCCGGCCGCCTGCCCCAGGAAGGCTTCGACGACTTGAGCCGCTCGATACCGATCCTGCTCGTGTGCAACGACATCCCGGAGCTCGAGGACCTTCCCGTCATCGAAGTCGCCAACCGCGACGCGGCCTTCGAGATGGTGCAGTACCTCGTCAGTCTCGGGCACCGCTCGATCGGCTACATCATGGGCCCAGCTGCAAACGTCGAGGCCCAGGAGCGGCTGCGTGGCGTGCGGGAGGCCGCCGCGGCATGCGGCCTGGCGCCCGACGATCTCACGATCTGGGAAGGATCGTTTTCATTCGAGGCAGGCACGGCAGCGGCACGCCGCTTCATCGCAATGCCGTGCCGGCCGACAGCGGTGTTCTGCGCCAGCGATCAGGTCGCCATCGGCTTCATCAAGGCGATCCGTGACGCGGGATTGTCGGTGCCGGACGACGTGTCGGTCGCTGGCTTCGACGACATCGAGTACGCCAACCTCTTCTCACCGGCGTTGACGACCATGCGCCAGCCGAGGGCAGAACTAGGCCGGCGCGCCGCTCAACATCTGGTCTCGGGAATGAGCGGCGACCGCAAGGAAACGCCACAGCGCACGCGCCTGCCCTGCACCCTGGTCATCCGGGACAGCGTGCGCCCCTACCGGGCCGCAGCAACCCGCGATCGCGCTCCCGAGTTGAAGGCGACGCGAGCCGGCGTCTAGCGGCTGCGCCCTAGCAGCTAGCCTTGATCACCGGCAAGCGACGAATATCCGCAGGCTGCCAATGGTAGCTGGTGCTGCTGCAACCATCGTCGTCGTCGCCTTCATCATCGCAGCCGGCGGCCGGCTTCACGTTCGACTTCGGTTCCCACGGGCCGAGCAGCATGCCGTAGCCGCCCTCATCACACGGTTCCGGGTGCTGAAACAGCTCATCGCCGCGCACAGTGCCGTCATCCGGCACCTCGATCTGTTCGTGTTCACCCGGCAGCAGACCGCCGTAGAGCGGGAACGGACCTCCGAGCCCGATCACGTCGAAGAATTCGTCGTCCGGCGCCATCGGTCCAGTCACCGTCTTATCGGGTGAGCTCACGAACAGCGCCTGACCCGGCTTCAGCACGTATTGCTTGCCGTTGACGGTGACGATCACTGCTCCGTCCGACTTTCCCTCCTGCGCGATGAGGTAGAGGCCCTTGTCGGTCTTGTAACCGTCGAGCGTGGTGCCGCGCGTACCGATAGTCGCGATCGCTGTGTTGATCTTGTAGTTGGCGGAAGGCTGCGAGCCGCTGACGAAGCGAAACGCGCCTTGCGTCACGTTGAGCACCACGCTGCCTGCGCCGGTGGAGGGGTTGTAGACGAACTTGTCCAGCGTGATGTTCGACATCGGCCCAACCGACAGGCTCGTCTTGTCGAGGAAAAGGAACTGCGCCATCGATTTGGCGCCGGTCGTGATGATCTCGTCCTGGAAAACGTGACTGCCGGCCGTGAGCGGCTGCGAGTTGCCGTGCACCTCGTTCTGCGCCGCCGACGTTACCCCGATGTTGCTCGCGGCATTGGCCGTCTGCAGATGCGCCGCACCGAAAAGTAACAGCACCTGCAGAGCGGCAAACCGCAACGGCCGCATCTTCATCGCAATCTCCTGGTCCGCGTCTCCAGTCGAAGCAGAGTCTACGCCGCGAAAGGCCGGCGCGCCAACGAACCCCAGCGTGACATGCGTTAATTGCGAGGGGTGTTGCTGCACTGCCATAGCCAACCCGGAACCCCATGGCTACGGTCGGCAGCGATAAGGATTCGGCGAGGGAGCGGCGGCTCCATGCTTCGCGCATTGGCCCTGACTTTGACGGCAGCAACCGCGCTCGCGCTGGCAACCCCGGCGGCGATGGCGGACGAGCTGGACGCTGTCTACGCACAGGTGCTTGCCAATCCGACCAGCACGGAACTCAACCTCCGCTACGCGCAGCTCGCCGAGCAGCACGGTGAGTTCCGCTGGGCGCTCGCCGCTTACGAGCGTGTGCTCACCAACGATCCCAAGAATGCCGTCGCGCGCGACGGCCTCCAGCGGGTGAGGCGTATCATCCAGCCGGGGGATACCAAAAAGACCATCGAGATCGGCACGACGTGGCAATCCAACGTGCTGCGCGAGACCATGCCGACCGGCGATGTACTGGGCTACGGCAGCTTCCGCCTGCGGGATGAGCGCCCAATGGGGAAAACCCGCTGGCGCACCAACCTCGCGGTGTACGGCGAGGCTTACGCGCACGAGTCCGAGATGAACTACGCCAGCCTCAGCGGCGACATCGGCCCAATCGTCGACATCCCCGGCACGAATATGTCCGTACGTCCGGGCATTGGCGGCGGCACTGCCTGGTTTGACGGGCGCAACTACTATTGGGACGTCAATGCGACGGCGCTGTTCGAGGGCTACCTCAACGGCGCGTATCAGTGGGTCCGCTTCCGCGGCGGCTACCGCGACTACGACCCGTCATTCAGCTCGAGCGCCGGCTCGTACTTCGATATCACCAGCCACTTCGCGATCCAGGACGTCCTTAACGAACACGATAGCGTGTCGGTCGCGCCGTGGTTCCGCTGGAGCAACATCGGCGCGAACGATGGAAGCTTCACCGATTTTGCCACCGGCCTCTACACCGAAGGCGGCGCCACCTTCGAATACGCCAGGCGCTTTACCGACGCCCTGTCGGCCTCGGTGAATTTCCGCATCGCCAACCGGGTGTACAGCGACCTCGGCACGGGCAGCCGCAACGACTGGTCTTACGCCCCCGGCGCATCGGTCGTGTTCAACGACCTGCTCGGCCCGCACGCCGACGTTCGCCTCGACTACAAGTACGAGTGGAACGTTTCGAACATGGCGGACCACACCTGGCAGAACCAGTCGGCCACGCTGGCCGTGGTCTGGCGTCGCTAGTCTCTATCTCACGGCGATCGGTTGCGTGACGGCTATGCGCCCGTCGTCCAGAGCAGCGCGGCGATGCCGATGTACGTCACGTGGTGGAAGAACTGGTCGGCGCCGATGCCCCACCAGTACTCCCGATCCGACGACTGCCATCCGGTACGCGCGATCACCTGCTGCTTCGTCCAGTCGATGTGATAGTGCAGCAGGAACTCACCAACGATGATCCCGAGACCGACGAGGAACGTCGGCGTCATGATCAGGAAAACCGGGATCGTGAAAATGGCGTGGATGCCCGAATGGATGATGCCGCCCGGGTGGCCGTAGGTGCCCTTGTTCGCCAGTTGGTAGTGAGTCTGCAGCGGGTAGTCGCAGATGAAATGCTTCACCTGCAGATAAAGCAGCGCGACCAACACGGCCGCCGTCGGGTCTGTCACTTCATGCTCCCAGCCATGCGCCTACCCCGCGTCCGGATACGTACCATCCGGCCGAAATCGCGGTATGTGACGGTCGTCACAGCTCAAATTTGACCAGCATTTGAGAGGATACAGGCCTACTTTGAAGTAGCGGTAAACGTGCCGTCCCAGTCCGCCGGCGGCGGGTTTACTCGCCATTCCGCGATACGGTGGCGATACACGTGATAGAGGGCGTCGAGCCCTTTGATGCCGAAGGCCTCGCATTCCGCGATGGCCGCCTCCGCCCCATCCCAGTTCCGTGACCTGTACGTCTCCAGCATCGGCTGATGGCGCGACTGCAGCGTCTTGTACTGCTCGACGCTCAGCCCCAGTGCCTCCGCCGCGGTGTAGATGCGCGTCGGCTGGGCGCGGCCCTTCACCCGCATCAGATCGAGCTCGATCGGACGCATGTCCGTGATCCGCTCCACCGTCGGCTCGCCGAGCACGATCGGCACGCCATAGACCTTGGACAGGCCCTCGAAGCGGGACGCAACGTTCACGTCGTCGCCGATCGCCGAATAGTCGAAGCGCTGCGATGAACCGAGGTTGCCGACGCAGCAATCGCCTGAGTTGATGCCGATGCCTATGGCAACGCGCGCATGCGTCTTGCCGGCCGCCTCCGCCTGTTTGCGCCACTCCTCGTTCAGCGACTCCATGCGCTTGATCATCGCCAGGCCGGAGCGCAGCGCGTGCGTGGCGTGCTCGGGATCGTCGAGCGGCGCGTTCCAGAACGCCATGATCGCGTCGCCCATGTATTTGTCGATGGTGCCGCGGTTGTCGAGGATGATCTCCGAGAGCGGCGTCAGAAGATTGTTGATGAATGTGGTGAGCTCGTGCGCCGTCATGCGCTCCGAGATCGATGTGAAGTTGCGCACGTCGCAGAACAGGAGCGTCAGCGGCCGCACCACGCCGCCAAGCTCAAGCTTGTTGGGGTTGGCGATGATCTCGTTCACCACCGTGGGCGACACGTAGTAGCCGAACGCACGGCGCACCTCGCCGCGCTGCTGCTCGACGCGGCGATAGACGTAGATGGTCGCGGTGGTGACAAGAATGAACAGCACCAGCGCGGGATAGGTCGGGTCGAACAGCAGGTTGAGCTTGCTGTAGGCCGCCCAGCCACCGACGAACAACGCCGCGATGACCGAAAGGCCGAGGCCCGCAGAATAAAGCGCGGCGATACGCGGCATGAGCGTCGCGAGCCCTAGCCCGAGCAGGATGGTGACGACGACTTCGATGGCCGTGGCGTAGTCATACCGTGTCAGCGAACGCGAATTGGTCGGGTCGAGCATGCGCTCCAGTGTCTGCGCATGCACCTCGAAGCCGGCGATGGAGGCATCCAGCGGCGTCGCCCGCAGGTCGAGCAGACCCGGCGCGCTGGTGCCGATCACGATGATGCGGCCGGCGACCTCGTTGGCGTCGTTGCTGCCGTCCAGCACCTTCCACGCCGGGATGTACGCCGCGAGGTTGGCCGGCCGGAACTTGAGCCAGATCTGGCCATCGCGGTCGGTCTCGATCTCCTGCGGGCCGACACGGACGTGATTGAGCCCGGTGTTGGCGCCATAGGCCGTAGTGCCGCTGGCGTTTGAGCCTTTGAGCACGTAGGAGCCGGCGTTGTACGCCACTCGCATGGCCTCGATCGGCATGGTCGGCACGTATTGCTTGCCGATGCGCAGCACCAGCGGCACACGGCGCAAAACCTGGTCGCGGTCGGGCAGCCAGTTGACCGAGCCGATGCCGGTCGCCGCCGCCTCAAGCTCCGGCAGGTTGCCCGATGAACCGAGGAAATTCGGGATGAACTCGGACGGATCGTCGCCGGCTATGGCGAAGCCCGCCTTCTGCGGTGGCGGCGGAGAGGGCGAGTTGTTGAGCGCGGTTGCAAGGATTACGGGCGCCGACTTGATGGCGTCAGCGAAGACCTGGTCGTGCGTCAGCCGCCCGGCAATCACCGGCTGGAGCACCGAGGCATCCTGCGGCGACATCAGCTTCACCGCCTGCTCCGGCGAAGTACGGTCCGGCTCGGTGAAGAAAATATCGAAAGCGATGACCGCCGCACCTTCCGCCGCCAGCTTGTTGACCAGGTCGCCCAGGATAGTGCGCGACCACGGCCACTGGCCGATCTTGCGGAGGGACTCCTCATTGATATCGACCACCCGCACCGGCAGGTTTGGATCGTAAGAGGCCGGTGCCAGCTGCTGATAGGAATCGAAGGCCAGCAACCGCAATCCCTGCACGAAGAAGGGATCGGCGAAGCGGATGAAGGTCCCGCCGACAAGGATCCCGACCACAATCAGGATGTAAATCGCGCTCGACCGGTTGAATCGAAACATGCTTCTCCCCGCGCCCCAATATCGCGGGCGAGCGAGGGCGCTTGTCAACAGGAGCGCGCCTTGTAATGTCCCGCCCGAAATTGACGGGCGATCCGGGGGAAATGATGAGCAAGGTGTTCGTGATTGCGCAAGGCGGCGGGCCGACCGCGGTCATCAATCAGACTGTGGCCGGGGCCGCGATTACGGCCATGCAGCGCTATCCCGGGGCAACCGTGCTGGGCGCCCGCCATGGCGTGCGCGGGTTACGGGATGGGCACTTCGTCGAGCTTTCCGCCCTGTCGGAGGCCGACCTGCGCCGCATGGCCGCAACGCCCAACGCGGCGCTCGGCTCCACGCGCGACAAGCCCGACGCGGCTTACTGCGATCGCATTTTGCACCAGTTGCACGCGGTCAAGACCGACGCCTTCATCTACATCGGCGGCAACGACACAGCCGGCACGCTCCAGATCCTGAACACCAGCGGCGGCGACAAGATCGCCTTCGTCCACGCGCCGAAGACCATCGACAACGACCTGGTCGAGAACGACCACACGCCCGGCTTCATCTCGGCCGCCAACTTCGTCGCGCACGCGTTCCTCTCGGTCAGCCTCGACTTCCACGCATTGCCCGGCATTTACGTCGGCATCGTCATGGGTCGCCATGCCGGCTTCCTCACCGCCGCTGCGTCGGCATGGAGGCAGACCGATCGCGATGGCCCGCACCTGATCTACATCCCGGAGATTCCATTCTCGACGCCGCAGTTCATCGAGGACGTGCGCGCCACGCGCGAGAAGCACGGCTACTGCATCGTCACCATGTCGGAAGGCGTGACCACCGCCGACGGCAAGTCGCTGGTTGAAAGTCTCCTCGGCGATGCGCTGGAGCGGGACTCGCACGGCAACGTTCAGCTGTCGACCAACGATCTCGGCATGGCGATGCAGACCGCGCTCGCCGCCGCGTTCCCGAAGGCGCGCGCCCGCGTCGACACCTTCGGCTACCTGCCCCGCGCCTTCTCCGGCGCCATCAGCCAGACCGACCAGCGCGAGGCATACGAGACCGGCGCCTACGCCGTCGGCGCCGCGGAAAAGGGAAGCTGCTCGGTCGCGCTCGGCAACGAGCAGGGCTCGGTCGCCATCCGCTCCGTGCCGCTCGCCGCAGTCGCAGGCAAGACGCGCGTGATGCCGCGCAACTTCCTCGATGACAGCGGCCACCGGCTTTCCGCGGCCGGGGCGGCGTACATGTCGCGCCTTCTGCCCCCGCCGCCGGATATTTTCCCGCCGTTCGTCTGAGGATTTCTCCCTTCGGCAGAAAAGATTTGCCGGCTGATGCTGCTCGGTCCTAGGCTCCGGTCAATCGGTCCCGGGCGAGGGCGATGCCCGCGGGCTGCGGAAAGTACAGGGGAGTCCATCCATGAGAATGACGTCGTTTGCTCGGGCGGCGCTTGCCGCCCTTGCCATTTCGGCCACCGCTGCGGCACCGGCCTTTGCCGAGGTCGTGCTTCATCGCGGCAACGGCAGCGAACCGCAGACACTCGACCAGGCCCACACGTCGATCGACGTCGAGGCGAACATCCTGAAGGACCTCTACGAGGGCCTCACCATTTACGACGCCAGCGGGACCATTGTCCCCGGCGTTGCCGAAAGCTGGAAGGTCTCCGATGACGGGCTGACCTACACCTTCAAGATCCGCGACGCCGCCAAGTGGTCGAATGGCGATCCCGTCACGGCCGACGACTTCGTCTATTCCTTCCGTCGCATCGAAGACCCGAAGGAAGCGGCGGGCTACGCCAATATCCTCTACCCGATCAAGAATGCCGAGGCGATCAACACCGCCAAGCCCGAGGCGCCCGTCGCCCTCGATACGCTGGGCGTGAAAGCCGTCGACCCGAAGACGCTGGAGATCACCCTCGAGCGCCCGACGCCGTATTTCATCACGCTGATGGCGCACCAGACTGCCCTGCCCTTCCACAAGGCCGAGATTGACAAGCTCGGCGCCGACTTCGTGAAGCCGGGCAACATGGTCTCCAACGGCGCCTTCAGCCTCGCCGAAAACGTCGCCAACGACCACGTCACGGTGGTCAAGAACCCGAACTACTGGGACGCGGCGAACGTGAAGATCGACAAGGTCATCTTCTATCCGACCGACGATCAGGCCGCCGCGGTCCGCCGCTTCGAAGCCGGTGAACTCGACCTCAACTACTACTTCCCCACCGACCAGCTGAAGTTCCTGCAGGACAAGTTCGGCAAGGACCAGGTCCATCTGCCGGCCTCGCTCGCGGTCTACTACTATGCCGTGGACGAACGTCAGCCGCCATTCGACGACGTCCGCGTTCGCCAGGCGCTGTCCATGGCCATCGACCGCGACTTCCTCAGCCAGTCGATCTTCTCCGGCGGCCAGCTCCCGCTTTACTCCTTCGTCCCGCCGGGCATCGCCGGCTATACCCCGGCGCCGGCTGACTTCGCGACGCTGTCGCAGCTCGACCGCGAGGACAAGGCGAAAGAATTGCTGAAGGCTGCAGGCTACGGCGAAGGCGGCAAGCCGCTCAACATCGAGATCCGCTACAACACCAACGACAACCACAAGAAGGTCGCGACCGCCGTGGCCGACATGTGGAAAGCGCTCGGAGCGACGGTGACCATCACCAACTCCGACACCAAGTCGCACTACGCCTACCTGCAGGAGGGCGGCAAGTTCAACGCCGCCCGCGCCGGCTGGACCGCGGACTATCCCGATCCGGAAAACTTCCTGGCGCTTTACGTGTCGACCAACACCACCTTTAACTACGGCAAGTACAACAACGCCAAGTACGACGACCTGATGAAGCAGTCGTATGCGGAACGCGATCCGGCGAAGCGCTACCAGCTTCTCCATGACGCCGAGGCGCTGCTCATGAGCGAACAGGGTGTCATCCCGCTCATGGTCTACGCTTCACCGTGGCTCGTTTCATCGAAGGTGCATGGCTGGCAGGACAATGCCGCCAACGAGCACCAGAGCCGCTTCCTGACGCTCGATCAGTAACGTCGCAAGCACGGGGCGCCCCTGAAAGGCGCCCCGCTGCATTTCAGGGGACGCCGTTGCTGCGATTCGTGCTCCGCAGATTGCTGAGCGCCGTGCCGACGATTTTCATCGTCGTCTCGATCTCCTTCTTCTTGATCCGTTTTGCGCCTGGCGGCCCGTTCAACGTCGAACGCGCACTGCCGCCGCAGATCATGGACAACCTCAAGCGCGCGTATCACCTCGACGAGCCGCTGATCGTCCAGTACGGCAACTACCTCTGGAACGTCCTCCATCTGAACTTCGGGCCGAGCTACATTTACCGCGACTTCACCGTCACGCAGCTCATCGGCCAGAGCCTCCCCTACTCGCTGGAGCTTGGCTCCTTTGCCCTGATCCTGGCGGTTTTCGGCGGCGTAGCGGCCGGCATCGTCGCCGCGCTCCGCCAGAACGGCTGGCTCGACTACACGCTGATGTCGCTTGCCACCGTCGGCCTCACGGTGCCCAACTTCGTCGTAGGGCCAGTGCTGTCACTGATCTTCGCCGTCGTCCTGCGGTGGGCCTCGGCGGGCGGCTGGGGCAGCGGCAGCATCCGCGACCTTGCGCTCCCCGTCATCGCGCTCGCCCTGCCGCAACTCGCTATCTTCGCGCGCCTCACCCGCGGCTCCATGATCGAATCGCTCCGCGCCGACCACGTCCGCACCGCCCGCGCCTACGGTCTGCCTCCGCGCGTCGTGGTCATCGTCCACGCGCTCCGCGGCGCGCTTCTGCCGGTGGTGACGTACCTGGCGCCAAGCGCCGCGGCAGTGCTCACCGGCTCCGTCGTCATCGAGACGATCTTCTCCATCCCCGGCGTCGGCCGTTACTTCGTGCTCGGCGCCCTCAACCGGGACTACACACTGGTGATGGGAACCGTCGTGCTCATCGCGGTGTTCATCATCGTCTTCAACCTGGTCGTGGATTTGCTTTACGCCGTGCTCGACCCGCGGGTGCGCTATGACTGACGTCGCCGTGCCGGTCTCCCCGCCGCTCGCCGGACGCAGCCTCACGCGGCTTGCCTTCGATCGACTACGGCGCAATCGCGCGGCGATCACCAGCATCGTCGTGCTGCTCGCAATCTCGGCCTTCTACGTCTTTGGGCCATATTTCACGCCGCACGCCTACGATCAGGTGTTCGAGTCGTACGTGCGCACCCCGCCAAGCCTCGAGCCGTTTCCTCGCGCAGACACGCTGCAGCAGGTGATGACAGCGGCCGCCCAGCAAGCACGCGTCACGCTGTCCGCCTTCAGCGTCGAGGGCCAGACTTTCCACGCAACGTTCACTTCGCCGAAGCCCATCGACCCGCGCGTCACCCGCTATGTCGACCGTACCGACGAGTTCGACGCCACCACCGTGGCCGCCACGCGCGACGATGGGCTGACCGTGGACATAACCGGTAGTGTCCACCGGGAATATTTCCTGATGGGCACCGACGGCAACGGGCGCGATCTCCTGTCGCGCATCCTGATCGGCGGGCGCATTTCGCTGACCGTCGGCATCCTCGCGACCTTCGTCAGCCTCGTCATCGGCGTCACCTACGGCGCCATTTCCGGTTTCGCGGGCGGTCGCGTCGACAACATCATGATGCGACTGGTCGAGATACTCTATTCGCTGCCCTTCATCTTCCTCGTCATCGTTCTGGTCGTCTTCTTCGGCCGCAACTTCATCCTCATCTTCGTCGCCATCGGCGCTATCGAGTGGCTCGACATGGCACGCATCGTGCGCGGCCAGACGCTGTCGCTGAAGCGGCGCGAGTTCGTCGCCGCGGCCGAGGCAATGGGCCTCGACGACTGGGCGCAGATCCGCCGCCACATCATCCCCAACACGGTCGGACCGGTGATAGTCTTCGTCACGATCCTCGTGCCGCGCGTCATCCTGCTCGAAAGTTTCCTCTCCTTCCTCGGCCTCGGCGTGCAGGAGCCGCTGACCAGTCTCGGCGCGCTCATCGCGGAAGGCGCAGCGAACATCCAGGCCGCGCCGTGGCTGCTGATCTTCCCGTCCATTTTCTTCGTCGCAACGCTGTCCGCGCTGAATTTCCTCGGCGACGGATTGCGCGACGCCTTCGATCCCCGTGACCGATGAGAAGCGACCGGTGAACGACGCGACCGCCCCGATCTTCGAGATAAAGGGACTGGACGTCCGCTTTGCCACGCCGGATGGCGAGGTGCATGCGGTTCGCGGTATCGACCTCGCCGTAAATCCGGGTGAAACCATTGCCATCGTTGGCGAATCCGGCTCCGGCAAAAGCCAGGCGATGATGGCCGTGATGGGCCTGACCGCGCAGAACGGCAGTGTTTCGGGCTCGGTGAAATACCGCGGCGTCGAGATGGTTGGCCTCGACCAGCGCCATCTCAATCACATACGCGGCGTGAAGATTTCGATGATCTTCCAGGAGCCGATGACGTCGCTCGATCCGCTCTATTCCATCGGCCACCAGATCGCCGAGCCGCTGCGCTATCATCGCCACCTCGACAAGACGGCCGCACGCGGGCGCGTGCTCGAGCTGCTTCGTCTCGTCGGCATTCCGAACCCCGAACGCCGCCTCGCTGCCTATCCGCACGAACTGTCCGGTGGTCAGCGTCAGCGCGTGATGATCGCAATGGCGCTCGCGAACGATCCCGATATCCTGATCGCCGACGAGCCGACCACCGCGCTCGACGTCACCATCCAGGCGCAGATCCTCGACCTGCTCGCCGACCTCCGCAAACGCCTCGGTATGGCGATCGTCTTCATCACGCACGATCTCGGCATCGTCCGCCGCTTCGCCGACCGCATCAACGTCATGCGCCTCGGCGAGATCGTGGAAAGCGGTACGACGGCGGAGGTTATCGCCGCGCCGAAGCATCCCTACACGCAGATGCTGCTCGCTGCCGAGCCGGCCGGCGGGAAAGCTCCGCCGCCCGACGACGCGCCGATCCTTCTCGATGCGCGCAACCTCGCCGTCACCTTCACGATCGGCGGCGGGCTGCTCGCCGGCGCGCCCCATGTCATCCGCGCCGTGGACAACGTCTCGCTCCGCCTTCGCGAAGCACAAACGATTGGTATCGTTGGCGAATCTGGCTCAGGCAAATCAACGCTGGGCCGCATTCTCCTGCGGCTCGTCGAAGGCAGCGGCAGCGTCCGTTTCGAAAATCGCGAGCTGATGACGCTCGATCGGCGCGCGTTGCGGCCACTCCGCCGCGAACTGCAGATCGTCTTTCAGGATCCGTATGGCTCCCTTTCGCCACGCCTCACCGTCGGCGAGATCGTCACCGAAGGCCTGCTCGTGCACGAGCCGTCGCTGTCGTCCGCCGAGCGCGCTGAGCGCGCCGCGCAAGCGTTGTCCGAGGTTGGCCTCGACCCCGCGACGCGCAACCGCTACCCGCACGAATTTTCCGGCGGCCAGCGCCAGCGCATCGCGATCGCGCGCGCGGTGATCCTCAAGCCGAAGGTGGTCGTACTCGACGAGCCAACCTCCGCATTGGATCGCAGCGTGCAGAAACAGATCGTCGAGCTACTCCGCCGCCTGCAGCGCGACCACGATCTCTCGTATCTCTTCATCAGCCACGATCTCGCGGTCGTGCGCGCGATGGCCGACTACATTCTCGTGATGAAGGACGGCAAGGTGGTGGAGGAAGGCGCGACCGAAGACGTCTTCGCCTCGCCTGCGCAGGAGTACACGAAGACGCTGCTCGCCGCCGCCTTCGACCTCACCGCCTTCGGCAGCAATGCAGCCTAGCGGAACACCAGCAGCGCGCCGCCGAGCACGATCAGCGGCCATGCGACAACCGGGCTGAATACTACCGCTAACGCCTTGTTTTCAGGCCGGAATCCGACGCCGTGCACCAGCGCCGCCGATACGCCGAGAAGCAGCAGCGGCAGCGCGGCATGCAACATCGGCGTCATCGTCGTGCCGAGCGCGTACGGGTAGAGCATCAGCACCGCGCTGAGCGCGAGGCCCACCGCCAGCGACACGGCGCGCGTCCAGTCCACGGCAGCGGTCACGGACGGCGGCGGCGCGCCGCGTTGTCGCTCTCGTGCACCTCAAGCCACATCGCGTTGAGGATTGCGAAGGCGCAGGCGAAGCCCGCGCCGAGAACCCAGGTGAAGTACCACATCGCCTTCTCCCTAGTAGTTATGCGCGGTCGGATTCTCGACCGCCGCAACGGTGACGCGCCCGCGCAGCACGCGATAGACCCACGCGGTGTAGATCAGGATGATCGGCAGGAACACGACCGTGACGAACAGCATGATCAGCAGCGTCGTCTGGCTCGACGACGAATCCCACACGGTGAGGCTCGCATTCGGATCGAGCGACGATGGCAGCATGAACGGGAACAGCGACAGACCCGCCGTCGCGATCACGCCGGCGATCGCGACCCCTGAGGCGACGAACGCCAGCGCGTAGCTGCGCCCGCCGACCAGCAGCGCCGACAGCGGCGCCGCGACATACACGACCAGCGGCGCCGCCAGCGCCCACGGATGGGCGCTGTAGTTGGCGAGCCACGCACCGCGCCCCACCGTCACCGTTTTGAGCAGCGGGTTCGACGGCCCGTCGCCCGTGGCCGTGCCGGTGATCGTGTAGCCATCGAGCCCGAACGCCACCCAGAGCCCGGCGAGCGTGAACAGCACCAGCAGCGCCAGCACCGCGTAGCGCGAATACGTCGCCGCACGCGCCGCAACCGGTTCGCCCGCCTTCAGCGCCAGATATGTGCCGCCGTGCATGACCAGCATCGCGACGCTGGTGAGCCCGGCGAGCAGCGCGAACGGCGTCAGCAGCCCGAACAGGTTGCCCTCGTAGGCCATGCGCAGCGTGTCGTCGAATTTGAATGGCGCGCCGAGGAAGAGGTTGCCGAACGCCACGCCGAAGATAAGCGCCGGCACCAGCCCGCCGACGAACAGCGCCCAGTCCCACACTGTGCGCCAGCGCCTGTCGCCGAGCTTTGAGCGATACTTGAACCCGACGGGCCTTAGAATCAGCGACAGCAGCGCCAGGAACATGGCGAAGTAGAAGCCGGAGAAGGCGACCGCGTAGATCATCGGCCACGCCGCGAAGATCGCGCCGGCGCCGAGGATCAGCCACACCTGGTTGCCCTCCCACACCGGCCCGATCGTGTTGATCGCGACGCGCCGCTCGCTGTCGGTCTTGCCAACGAACGGCAGCAGCATCGCGGTGCCGAGATCGAAACCGTCGGTGACGGCGAAGCCGATCAGCAGCGCGCCGAGCAGCAGCCACCAGATGAGGCGCAGAGTCTCGTAGTCGAACAGCATGGGTCGCCTCCCTACTCGGCCGGAACCATCGAAGGCACCGGCTCGGAGCCGGCCGCCTCACCCGGCCCCTGCCGGATCGCCTTCAGCATCAGGTAGACGTCGACGATCGCGAGCGTCGTGTAGAACACGATGAAGCCGACAAGCGTCGCCGCGACGTTCCCGGCCGAGATCGACGACACCGCGAGGAACGTTGGCAGCACGCCTTCGATCACCCACGGCTGGCGCCCGACCTCCGCCACGAACCAGCCGAGCTCCGCCGCGATCCAGGGCGCCGGCAGCGTGCACAGCGCGACCCAGAGGAACCAGCGATATCGCGTGAGCTCGCGCCGCGCCGACAGCCAGAAAGCGAACGCGAACAGCGCGATGAAGAAGAAGCCGAGCCCGACCATGATGCGGAACGACCAGAACAGCGGCGAGACGTCCGGCACCGTCGTCCACGCCGCCTTGGTGATCTCGTCGGGCGTCGCGTTCAGAATATCCGGGCGGAATCGCTTGAGGAGCAGCGCATAGCCGAGATCGTCGGCATGCAACGCAATGCTCGACCGTGCCGTCGTATCGTTGCGGTCGACCTTCAGCTTCTCCAGCCCGTCATAAGCCACCAGCCCAAGCTTGATGCGCGTCTCCGCGTGAGCGACCAGGTCGACGATGCCGGGCACCTCGGTGTTTATGGACCGCGTCGTGATTAGCCCGAGCAGCCACGGCACCTTCACCGCGTAGTCCGTCCGGTGCTCCTGCGCGTTGGGGATGCCGACGATCGTGAACGGCGCCGGCGCGGGCTCCGTCTCCCACATCGATTCGATCGCGGCGATCTTCATCTTCTGGTTTTCGGTTGCCGTGTACCCGCTCTCGTCACCGAGCACGACCACCGACAGCGCCGAGGCGAGGCCAAAACTCGCCGCTACCGTCATCGACCGCTTCGCGATCTCGACGTGCCGGCCGCGCAGCAGATACCAGGCCGAGATGGCGAGAACGAACACCGCGCCGGTGACATAGCCGGCGCTGACTGTGTGCACGAACTTGTCCTGCGCCACCGGGTTGAAAATCACATCGCCGAAATTCGTCACCTCCATGCGCATCGTGTCGGGATTGAACCGCGCCCCCACCGGATGCTGCATCCAGCCGTTGGCGATCAGGATCCACAGCGCCGAAAGGTTGGAGCCGAGCGCCACCAGCCAGGTGACGGCGAGGTGCGAGACCCTGGAAAGCTTGTCCCAGCCGAAGAAGAACAGCCCGATGAACGTCGCCTCCAGGAAGAAGGCCATCAGCCCCTCGATGGCGAGCGGCGCGCCAAACACGTCGCCGACGTAGTGGCTGTAGTAGGCCCAGTTGGTGCCGAACTGGAACTCCATGGTGATGCCGGTCGCGACGCCCATGGCGAAGTTGATGCCGAACAGCACGCCCCAGAACTTCGTCATCTGCTTCCAGATTTCGCGCCCGGTCATCACGTAGACCGACTCCATGATGCCGAGCAGCAACGCGAGGCCCAGCGTCAGCGGCACGAACAGGAAGTGATACATCGCGGTGAGGCCGAACTGCACACGCGACAGCGTGACAATGTCCATCACTTCGCTCATGGCGAGATTTCCTGCGTTGAGGTTATGCGCTGATCGACTGCCGCCGCATCGATGTACGGACGCTGGCTGGGGCCGAAGACGAAGAGAGCGGCGGCGATCACGATCACTGTCTTGAGGACGAGCACCACGGTGACATCGCGTGCCAGTGGATTTCTGAACATCGCACCCTCGCTATCAGTCAGCGGCCAGAGCCGCCTTGATCTGGATCAGTTTCACTCCGCCGCGCCGAGCGCCATGCGCACCAGCTCGGACAGACTCCCCGCCTGCATCTTGGTCATCACGTTGGCGCGGTAGATCTCGACCGTACGCGGGCTGATGCCGAGATCGAACGCGATCGTCTTGTTGGGATGCCCGGCCACCAGCCCGTCGAGCACCTGCTTCTCGCGCGCCGACAGCGTGGCGATCAGGGCCCGCGCCCGCGCGTGGTGCGACTCCACTTCGCCGTCATGCTTCTGCCGGTCGAGCGCCGCGCGGACGGCGCCCAAAAGGGTATCCTCGTCGAACGGTTTCTCCAGGAAATCCGCGGCCCCCAGCTTCATGGCCTCGACCGCCAGCGGCACGTCGGCATGGCCGGTGATCACGATGACCGGCAGCTTCACGCCGTCCGCATTGAGCCGCTGGAGCAGCTCCAGTCCCGTCATCTCTGGCATGCGGATGTCGGTCACCACGCAGCCCGCCGCGTCCTTCGGCAGCGCCGCCAGGAACGCCGCGCCGGAGGGATAGGCGACCGCCGGAATCTTCATCGACGACAGCAGAAACGACAGCGAGTCGCGCACCGCATCGTCGTCGTCGATGATGTGGACGGTCGGCTCAGGCATCCGCCATCTCCTGCTTCGTCACCGCGCGCAACGTGAAGCGGAAGACGGTGCCGCCGCCGGTGTTCTTCTCCGCCCAGATGCGGCCGCCGTGCGCATCGACGATCGTCCGCGAGATAGACAGCCCGACGCCCATGCCCTGCCGCTTGGTCGTGACGAACGGCTGGAACAGTTGCCGCGTTACTTCCTCCGCCAGTCCCGGACCGGTGTCGGCGACCGCGACCTCGACCATCGCGTCATCGCGCATCGAGGTCTGAACGGTCAGCTCCCGCCGCGGCGACTCGCTCATCGCCTCGATCGCGTTCCGCATCAGGTTGAGCAGCACCTGCTGGATCTGCACGCGGTCTGCCATCACCAGATCGGCCGCCGGATCGAACAGGAAGCGCACGCGCACGTCGTGTTCCTTCGCGCCGACCAGCGCCAGCGCGCTCGCCTCCTCGATCAGCTTGGGCAGACTCTCCACCCGCCGCTCGGTCTCGCCGCGCGAGACGAAATCGCGAAGCCGGCGGATGATTTCGCCGGCGCGCAGCGCCTGCTCCGTCGCCTTGTCCATCGCCTCGCGCACCGGCGCAACGGCGTCGTTGCCTTCCAGTAAGCGTCTGGAACCTTTGAGATAATTGGCGATCGCCGAGAGCGGCTGGTTGATCTCGTGGGCGAGCGTCGAGGCCATCTCGCCCATCGCCGTCAGCCGCGAGATATGCACCAGCTCGGACTGCAATTCCTGCAGTCGCGCCTCCGCTACCTGCCGCTCGGAAAGGTCGCGCACGAAGCCCGTGAAGAACCGCTGCCGGTTGGAATGCATCTCGCCGACGGACAACTCCATCGGGAACGTCGAGCCATCCTTGCGCTCGCCGACGACGACGCGACCGATGCCGATGATGCGCCGCTCGCCGGTCGTCAGATACTTCGCGATGTAGCCGTCGTGTGCGTCCTTGTAGGGCGCCGGCATCAGCATCTTCACGTTCTTGCCGATCGCTTCCGCCGCCGAATATCCAAACAGCCGCTCCGCCGCCTTCGAGAACGACGACATGATGCCGTGTTCGTCGATCACGACCATCGCATCCGGCACCGTGTCGAGGATGGAGCTGAGGTGCGCCTCGCGCGCGCTGAGGTCGAGCGTGCGCTCCTCCGCCTCGCGCCGGCTTCGTTTGAGCCGATCGCCGAACCACGCGAGTCCGAGCCCCACTGAAACGAACGCGAGACTCGAGACTGCCTCCGGCACCGTCGACCATCCTGAGGCCGAGTCGACGACCGCCGACCCCGCGAGTCCCAGGAGGGTTGCGAACACGCCCGGCCCGAAGCCGCCGAGCATCGACGCGGCGAGCAACGCCGGCACGAACAGGATGAGCAGCGGCCGCCCGTCGAGGAACGGCCTCAGCGCCACGGCGACGCCAAGCGTCACTGCCACTGCGGCCACTGCGATGAGGTAGCCGTCGAGCCCGCTGCCGCCGATGCGTACCCGCGCCAACATATTCATCCGTAAGTGTTTTCCGCCCTTTGCCTACCCCGTCGGCTCGGCCGTTTCACCTAAGGGGAATCCCGTAGGGAGATTACCTGAATTTCGGCCCGCTCTGCCGCTGGCTACGTTTGGTCATAGCTAAAGGAGAGGGGTCATGCTGCACCAGACGATCATCGCCAGCGAAACATTGCCACCGCCCGTCGCGCCCGGCGACGCGCTCGCCACTGCCTTCGCGCTCCGCGGCGCACCGATGCAGTTCGAGCGCAACGCCGAGATCTACGGCGAGGACGAGCCTGCCGAATATTTCTACGAGGTCGTGACCGGCGCCGTGCGCACCTACAAGGTGCTCGCCGACGGCCGCCGCCAGATCGGCGCATTCCATCTGCCCGGTGACGTGTTCGGCCTCGAGGCCGGGATCGCGCACGGCTTCAGTGCCGAGGCCGTGGTCGATTCCACCATCCGCGTCGCCAGGCGCGCCAGCATTGTCGCGCTTGCAGCACGCGACGCGCATGTCGCCGCGGACCTGTGGACGGCGACAGCGAAGAGCCTCCGCGGCGCGCAGGAGCACATGCTGCTTCTTGGCCGCAAGAATGCGGAAGAGCGCGTCGCGAGTTTCCTGCTGGCGATGGCCGGCATCTCCGGCGGCGAAATCATCGAGCTGCCGATGTCGCGCCAAGACATCGCCGATTACCTCGGCCTCACGATCGAAACCGTCTCGCGCACGCTCACCCACCTCGAGGCCAAGGCTGCCATCGCGCTGCCAAGCTCGCGCCGCGTCGTGGTGACGAGCCGCGCCAGCCTGCAACGCCTCGACGCCTAGGAGACCCGACCCATGTTGCGCACCGTCCTCGTTCACGTCGATCCGCTCCGCAGCTCGAGCGACCGCACCGCCGCCGCCATCGCCCTCGCGCAACGGTTCGACGCCACGCTGATCGGCATCACCGCCGGCCTGCCCCGCCTGCCGGTCGAGATCTACAACGCGGCGCTCGGCACCGTGGCGGTCGGCCCGGACTACACCGAAATGGACCGCAGGCAGCTCGAAGCCGAATTCGGCAAGGCGCAGGCTGCATTCGCCGCCGCCGCCAAGGGCGCCGGTCTCGAAACCAGTTGGCGCGCGATGTTCGGCCCGCCCTCCGCGGCCATCGTCGCAGCGGCAACTACCGCCGACATCGTCGTCGTCGGCCCCGGCGACCGCTCCCTGCTCGGCGATCTCGGCGCAGCCTCAGCCGGTGACGTCGTCTTGCGCGCCGGCCGTCCCGTGCTGGTAGTGCCGGATGGCGTGACCGGCGTCGCGACCAGGAACATCGTCGTCGCCTGGAAGGACACCGTCGAGGCGCGCCGCGCGCTGGCCGACGCCCTGCCCTTCATGAAGGATGCGGAAAGCGTGGTGGTTCTTGCGGTGAACGAAGGCGGCGACACCCCACCCGAGATCGCCGATGCGGCCGCCTTCCTGCTCCGGCACGGCATCGCCGCGAAATCCGAGATCGTGCCAACAAAAGGGGCAGCTACCGGCGACGTCGTTCTCGACTTTGCCGCGCGCAGCCAGGCCGATCTCATCGTCGCCGGAGCCTACGGCCACAGCCGCGTCCGCGAATGGGTCTTCGGCGGCGTGACCCGCGCCCTGCTGATGCGGGCGACGGTCCCCGTGCTGTTCAGTCACTGACCCAGGGGAGTTGCGGCGGCGGCCGCAAAGTGCAACAGAGGCCGCCGCATGTCCGCAACGTCCGACGAAGCCGATTCCGGACCGAAGACGGCCCGTTCCGCCGGTGCCGCGCCACTGTTGCGCCTGCTGATTCGCGCCGTAGGCCTGGCCGCCCTGAAACGCGAGGCCACGGCCGCCGCAAAGAACACCGCGATACGGGTGGCGCTGGGCGTAGCCGCCGGGCTGCTGTGGCTGCTCGTGCTCGGTTACCTGCTGGCGACCTTTACCATCTGGCTGGCCAGCCTCGTCGGCGCGATCTTCGCCTGCCTCATCGTCGCGGCCATCTTTGCCGTCATCGCCATCGCGCTCCATCTCGTCGCGGCCGGGATAAAGCGGCAGCGGCATCATTTCAGCCTCAAGGCCGAACTGCCGAAGGACATGCCGGTCGACCCGACGACACTCGGCGCCCTCGCCGTGGCCGCGTTGGCGGGTTTCTTCGTGGGCACGCGGGGCAAGCGCTGATGGCCAACGCTCCCGCCCTGGTTACCGGCGCCGACGGCCGCGTCCACGCGACCGGCGCATGGACCATCGAGCACGCCGCATTGCTCGACAGCCTCGCCAGCGGCCCGGCGGCGGACACCATCGACGTCAGCGGCATCGAGCGGCTGGATACGTTGGGCGCCTGGAGCATCGAGCGCCTTATCCGCACGCGCAACGCGCGGCTCGTCGACATGCCCGACCGCTACCGCGACTTGTTCGACGAGGTGCATGGCGCGCTCCGCAGTGCCGCCCCGCCGGCCGAAGCCCGCAACGGCGTCGTGGCGCGGCTCGATCGTGTCGGCCGCACCACCGTCGAGGCGTTCCTTGATCTCGGCGGCTTCCTCGCCACCGGCGGCGCGCTCGCCGCCGCCTTCGTCCGCGCGATCTTCCGCCCCCGCGCCTTCCGCCTGACGTCGATCGTCCATCACCTCGATCGCGTAGGCTGGCAGGCGATCGGCATCATCCTTCTGATCACGTTCCTGATCGGCGCGATCATCGCCCAGCAGGGCATCTTCAACTTCCGCCGCTTCGGCGCCGAGGATTACGTCGTCAATCTCGTCGGCATCCTGGTGCTGCGCGAGATCGGCGTGCTGCTCGTCGCCATCATGGTCGCCGGGCGCTCCGGCAGCTCGTACACCGCCGAGCTCGGCTCCATGAAGATGCGCGAGGAGGTCGACGCGCTGCGCACCATGGGCATCGACCCGATCGAGATTCTCGTCATGCCGCGCGTCATCGCGCTGGTCATCGCGCTGCCGATCCTCACCTTCCTCGGCTCGATCGCCGCCATACTCGGCGGCGAGCTAGTCTCCTGGTCCTACGGCGGCATGAGCCCCGCCATCTACCTGTCGCGTCTTCGCGACGCCGTCTCGCCGCACGATTTCTGGATTGGCATGATCAAGGCGCCGGTGATGGCCTTCGTCATCGGCATCGTCGCCTGCACGGAGGGGCTGAAGGTCAAGGGCAGCGCCGAATCGCTCGGCCTGCAAACGACGGCCTCGGTGGTGAAATCCATCTTCCTGGTGATCGTGCTCGACGGCGTTTTCGCCATCTTCTTCGCGTCCATTGGCTGGTGAAGATGAGCGCCTCCCCCATCATCGACGTTCGCGCCCTCAACGTCCGCTTCGGCCATGCGGACGTGCTGAAGGATCTGTCACTGGCCGTCCCGCCCGGCGAGATTCTCGGCGTGGTTGGCGGCTCGGGCGCGGGCAAGTCCGTGCTGCTCCGCACGATCATCGGCCTCGTCCCGAAAGCGGCCGGCACGATCAGCGTCTTCGGCGTGTCCGCCGACGAAGCGCGCGAGCGCGACTGGCGCGCCGTCGAGCGCCGCTGGGGCATCCTGTTCCAGCAGGGCGCGCTGTTCTCCTCGCTGACGGTGCGCGAGAACATCGAATTCCCGATGCGCCAGCACACGCGCTTCTCCGACAAGCTGATGTCCGACCTCGCCATCCTGAAGCTGGAGATGGTCGGCCTCACCGCCGCCGATGCCGCCAAGTTTCCCGCCGAATTGTCGGGTGGGATGGTCAAGCGCGTCGCGCTGGCCCGCGCGCTGGCGCTCGATCCGGAGATCGTCTTCCTTGACGAGCCGACCTCCGGCCTCGACCCGATCACCGCCAGCGAGTTCGACAAGCTGATCCGCACCTTACAGCAGACGCTCGGCATCACCGTCTTCATGGTCACCCACGACCTCGACTCGCTCGCCACCGCTTGCGACCGCATCGCTGTGCTTGCTGACGGCCACATCGTCGCCGAGGGCCCCCTCTCCGCGATGCTTGCCTCCGACCATCCCTGGGTGCGCGCTTATTTCGGCGGCCGGCGCGCCCGCCACAACGAACGGAACTGACGCCATGGAGATCAAAGCCCGTTACGTCCTGATCGGCCTGTTCGTGCTGGCGGTCATCGTCGGCGGCTTCGGCTTCGTGTTCTGGCTGAACAACGCCGGCGGCATCGGCCAGCGCACGGCCTATCGCGTCGAGTTCGACGGCTCGATCGCCGGCCTCAGCGCCGGTTCGCCGGTTCTGTTCAACGGCCTCGACGTAGGCGAAGTCACGAGCCTGGCGCTCGTTTCCAACAAGCCGGGCGCCGTGCTCGCCACCATCGCTGTCAACGCCGACACGCCCGTGCGCGCCGACACTCACGTCGGCCTGATCTTCGCCGGCCTGACCGGCACCGCCACCGTGGCGCTCGCCGGCGGCAGCGCCGATTCGCCTGTGCTCGCTCCGGCCGACGGCCAGCCGCCGCTGCTCGTCGCCGATCCCGCCTCGCTCAAGGACGTGACGCAGGCCGCCCGCGACGTGCTCGCCCGCATTGATACGGTCGTCGGCCAGAACGCCGACGCCTTCAAGGCGGCCGTCGCCAACATCGCGACCTTCTCGGATGCACTTGCCCGCAATTCCGGCAAGGTGGACGGCATCCTCGAAGGGCTGGAGCGCCTGACTGGTGGCAAGACGACGCCGGACCCGACGACCTACGACATCGCGCCGCCCGACAACTTCGCCCAGGCGGAAGCGCTGCCCAGCAAGCAGCTGACGATCGCCACGCCGACGACGGTGATCGTGCTCGACACGCAGCGCATCGTTATCCAGTCGGCGACCGGCACCGCCCCCGCTTTTCCCGATGCTCGCTTCGCCGACAACATCCCGCCTCTGCTCCAGTCGCGGCTGGTGCAAGGCTTCGAGAACGCCGGGTACCTGAAGGTGGCGGCCGACGGCGGCGACCTCGAGGGCGACTACAAGCTCGTGCTCGATATCCGCAAGTTCCAGCTCGACACGAGCGCATCTCCGAAGGCTGCGGTCGAATTTTCCGCCAAGCTGCTCGACGCTGACGGCAAGGTGGTCGACGCAAAAATCTTCTCGGCGGAGGCGCCGGTCAGCGCCACCGACGACGCGGCCGTCGCGGCGAAGAGCATCGGCGATGCCTTCGCGAAGGCGGCCACCGACCTTATCGGCTGGGCCTTGGTCGCGATCACCGGCAACGAAAAGGCCGCGCCCACGGACGACGACCTCGCCCTGCCGCCGCCCGCAACCGACGAGCCCGCCGCTCCGGCTACGGACGCGCCGACACCCACGGCGCCACCCGCCGACGCTCCCGCCACCACGTCGCCCTAGGCTTGCGCCAGATCAAGGCTGACCACCGCGCCTTCCGCTTCGATGACACCACCGCGTCACCGAACGGAGCGCATCGTGCCATTCGAATCTATTGTCGTTGTTGTGGGAGTTCTGGCCGCCTTCACCGCCTTCGCGCTCACCTTGGCGTGGGTGAGCAGCCGCTGAACGCGATGCGCCTCGCCTATTGCTAGCCGCCCAAGGCGAACTACAGTCGCATCGGCATGCCGAGGGCCGTCCCTGCGGGGCGCGCCGACGCACTGCAATTGGGAATGGGGGCGACCATGGACATTATCCGGCTACTAGCAGCGGCATATTTCCTGTTGTTCATTGGCGTCGTCGCGGTGGGCTACGTCCCCGCGTTCAACGATGCCAACGGCAATCTCTTCGGCCTCTTCAACCTCGACCTCTACGACGACAGCCTGCATCTCGGCTCCGGCATCTGGGCCGGCATCGCCGCCTGGCATTCGCGTAGCTGGTCGGTGTTCTACTTCCGCCTGTTCGGCGTGCTGTACTTCTTCGACGGCGTGCTCGGACTTTTCACCGGTAGCGGCTATCTCGATTTCGGCATCTTCCTGTACGGCCCGCTGAACCTGCCGCTGATGACGCGCATCTTCGCCAACCTGCCGCATCTCGCGATCGGCGGCTTCGCCATCTTCGCCGGATACTGGCTGTCGCAGCGCACTTCGCCCGCTACCGCAGCGGCGTGATGCGGCGATTCCTGAAGCGGCTCGCCCGGCTGGCCGCGATCGTCGTAGCGGCCGTCATCCTAGCGGCCGGCATCGCGATCGCGTCGATCGAATTCGGATGCCGGCCCACCAGCCCGGTGACCGCGACCGCTGACAGGCCACTGGTGACCGACGAAGGCTACAGGCGCATCGAGGCGAACACCTACTTCACCTTTCCCGAGTGGTACATCGTCTATTCCTTCGAGGACTTCGGCCGCTTCCTGGAGACGAAATCGGAAAGCCAGTTCCCTTATCTCAGCCAGATCGGCGGCTTCTGGACCAGCTACTGCGCCAACAATCGCATCGCCGCCGGGCTTCCCGGCGATCACTTCGAATACAAGATGATGATCTACGTCATCGGGCTCTCCTATACGTTCGAATTCCTGATCAAGGGCGCCTATGAGAACACGATAGGCCGCATCACCGAGTGGCTGCGCGGACCGACGCCGACTGCCGAGGACAACTACGCGCGCAGGGTCGTGCAGGACTACGGCGCGTTCCTCAACCAGATTCCCTGGTACCAGTATCCGTTCATGGACAAGCTCCGCGGCCTCTGGCGCGAGACGCCGTTCGTCGGACCGAGTCCCGTTCGCAGCGTCGAGCGCAAGCTGTCCTTGTCCGCGGAATATCTGGTGAAGGCGGGCTACGCGCGCCTCATCGCGCTCGGCCTCGCCGCCACATCAGACCCGGCAGAGCTCGAGATCATGTTCGTCATCGACGGTGACCCGGCAGCGATTCTGGCGCGCGAGCCGAAGGTTCGGCTGATCCGGATGATGCCGGAAAATCGGGCTCTGCTGATCGCGCCCCGCTACCAGGAATTCACCGAGCTGCTGGAACGCCTTGCGGACCAGGGCGTCAACGTCATCGAGATTGCCGGCAACCACCGTATCCTGATGAGCGCTATCGTCCGCAGCGACAGCAGGCCCGCAATCACTGGCGCCCGCGAACTGTTCTCGCTGCCGGTCGATGCGCGTCCGGGCTTCGTTCGCGTCGGATACGACGTCGACGTGCCCGCGCTTGCGACGGTGCTCAGCGGTTTCAGCCAAGCCGGCGCGGAAGTCGAGCACCTCTACGACTACTAGGCACCAACCTGGTCCGCGTATTTCCGGTGGAACGTGTTGGTGAACAATCCGCTCGGATCGTAGAACCGCTTCAGGCGAAAAAACTCGCCGATCTCCGGATACGAGCGCCGCAATTCCTCCGCGGTGTAGTGAAGCTGATACGGCAGGAAGAACCGCCCGCCATGATCGAGCGTGGCGCCGATCAGCGCCCGCGTCAGCGCCGCCATATGTTCGTTCCCGGCCGGGGTCGCGGGCTGGTTGATGTACAACACCACGGAGAACGCATCCCGGGGAGCATACGTCAGCAGGTTCTCCTCCTTGTGCACAACCCGGATGGAAGCGTTCAGCATCGGCAATCCGCTGCTTGCGAGAATCGGCCGGATTGTATCGATGAACGGCATGAGACTGGCGCGCGGCACGAAATATTCGTGCAGGATATCGGTCTGGCCATCGAGCGCGTTCATCAGATACGGCACCGAGTCGTGCATCGGCTCGTTCCGCGAGACGAAGCACGCGCCCTCGCCCGAGGCCAGCGCGGATTGCCGCGTGACGGTGCACGACTCGAACAGCGGATCGACGGACTTCTCGGCGAACCACTTCGCCTCCGCCAGCAGCGATCCTTCCTTCGCCAGGTTGAAGATGAGGCGTCGGAGGGGAACCATTCCGATCGGCCCCAGCGGCAGCAGATCGCCTTCCGGCGGCCCCGCGTCGGTGTACGTGAACGCAAGCGTCTCGCCGAGGAAATCGTGCGGCGCCGTGGAAAGGTGCGCGTAGAACAGCCCGATCGCCGGATCGGCCTCGATCCGCCGATACAGCGCCGGAAAGTCGGCAGTACGCACGATCTCGCGGCCGGTCCGGTAAATGACGTTATCGGTCACCTCGAGGGTCACCTCCGCGATGATCCCGAACAGGCCATAGCCCCCAACGATCAGTCGAAACAGCTCCGGCTCGCTCGCCGGCGTCACCTGACGCACCGCCCCGTCCGCCATCACGACCGTCATCTCGCGAATGGTGCGCATGATCGCCCCAGCGTGGTGATCCATGCCGTGCGCGTTGACCGAGATCGACCCGCCGACGGTGAAGATGTCGGTCGACTGCATCGCCTTTACCGCAAGCAGCGGATGCAGCTTTTCCTGTATCTGATGCCAAGTCGCCCCGGACTGCACCGTCACCGTCTTCGCGACAGCATCGACGGCGATGGCGTTGAACCCGCGCATATCAAGCACAAGCCCGCCACGCAGGAACGCCTGGCCGCCCATGCTGTGCCGCACGCCCGCGGCGCTGACCGTCAGCCCGTTGGCGCGCGCGTAGGCCAGCGCAATCTGGATGTCCTCGATGCTTTTGATCGCCACGACGCCGTGGACGGCCGTCGCGTTGAGGCAACTCGCGTCGTTAACGAAGCCGCCGCGTGTGAAGCCCGCCAGGGCGTCGGACCGGCTGACAGCTTCGACGGGGCCGGCCGGCGGCAGGCAACTCTTGGGCCCGGTCGGATCAGCCGCCAGCGCAGCCAGATGCCGCCCGCCGAGATAGACGAACGGCGCCGCCACCAGCGCCCCAAGCGCAACTCGCCGCGAAATCTTGCCCACGCGTCATCTTGCCCGACACCGGGCGATGTTCAAACGGCTCGCTTTGTATCGTCCCCAGCCGGGGCGTTGCGCCTTATCCCTTGACCGCGCCCATCGCCAATCCGCTGACCAGGAACCGCTGGATCAGAAGGCCGAGCACAAACATCGGGATCATGGCGAGCACAGCGGCGGCCGACGAGCCGCCCCAGTCGACCGACACGGTGCCTACGAATGCCGACACGCCGATCGGCACGGTCTGTGTCTGCGGCCCGGTAAGGACCAGCGCGAACAGGAATTCGTTCCACGAAAAGAAAACGACGAGCACCGCCGTCGCCGCGAGGCCTGGCAGGGTCAACGGCAGCGCGACACGCCAGAACGCCGTCCATCGGCTGGCACCATCGACCACCGCCGCTTCCTCGAGCTCGCGCGGCACATCCTGGAAGAAAGCGCGCATCATCCAGACCACAAGCGGCAACGTGAAGCCGGTGTGCGTCAGCACGATGCCGGTCAGCGTGTTTTTCAGTCCCGCAATCTGAAGCAGAACGAACAGCGGCACGACGAGAGATACCGCCGGTACCATGCGCGCCAGCAGGAAGGCGCGAAACCAGCGCTCGGCGCCATGGACCGGCAGCCGGGTCAGCGCATACGCGGCGGGCGTGCCGAAACCGAGCGCCAGAACCACCGTGCCGATCGCGACCAGCGTCGAGTTGAGGTACTGGCGCGGGAAATTCCCCCGTGCGAGCACATTGAAATAATGCTCGAGCGTTGGCGTAAAGCTGAAGTCGGGCGTCGTCGTGAAGATGGCCGTCGCCGGTTTGAACGAGTTGAGCGTGACGGTGCAGATCGGGATCAGCACCCAGGCCAGGAAGAACAGCACCATGCCGTAACTGGCGATCCGCCAGCCGCGCGTGCCGCCGCGACTTATGGCGCGGGCGCTCACAGCATCCCCCGCCGGCGGAGCAGCCGGATGTAGAAAGCGGAGATGATGCTCACCGTCACCAGCAGAAAGACGCTGAGGGCCATCGCATAGCCCATCTGGAGATAGGAAAAACCATTGCGGAAGGTGAATAACCCCAGGGTGTCGCTCGACACACCGGGGCCGCCACGAGTCAGAACGAAAACCGTGTCGAAGATGCGGTACGTGTCCATCGATCGGAACAGAAGCACGACGAGGATCTGCGGGACGATCGCCGGAAGGATGATCGAAAACGCAACGCGCAGGTGCCCTGCTCCATCGACCGCAGCCGCCTCGAACTGCTCCTCTGAAATACCGAGCATCCCGGCGTGCAGGATGAGTATGGCGAACGGCGTCCACTGCCAGATGTCGACGAGCATCAGCCCAGGCAGCGCAAGTGCCGAGGAACCCCAGACGTCGATGCCGCCGTGGCCGCCAAGCGCAGTCATGACTTGGGCCACGATGCCGAACTGCGGATCCAGCATGTAGCGCCACAGCAGCGCCGTCACGACGGGCGTGATGACCATGGGCAGCAGGATGATCGCATTGGCGAGTCGACGGCCACTGGTCATGTGGAAGACGGCAAGCGCGATGACGAAGCCGAGCACCAGCTCGACCGTTACGGCGCCGACCATGAAGATGACAGTGTTGACGAAGGCGTTGTGCAGGCCGTCGTCGGTGATCAGCTTCCAGTAGTTGCCGAGGCCGGACCATCGCTTGGGCCGGTTCATCTCGAGCAGCTTCCAGTCGTAAAGGCTGAGGAAGACGGAATATGCCAGCGGCAGCAGAATGAGGATGCCGACCAGGATCGCCGCCGGCGCCAGCATGGCATAGCCGAGCAGGCTGCCGTCTTCCCGGCGGTAGCCGCGGCGGGGCGACCTGGTCGCCGCCCCGCCGGTAGTGATCGCGGTGTTAGCCACCCAGTTCCTTGTCGAGCATCGCGCGGATACCCTTCGCGGTGTCGGCCGGCGAGGTCTTGCCCTCGATGGCGCCCTGCACGGCGAGTTCGATCTCGTCCTGGACCTTACTCCAGTTGGCGAGGCTCGGCTGGGCGTTGGCGTTTTGCAGCGCGCCCTGGAGTGCGGGCAAGAACGGCAGGCTCGCTACGAGGTCCTTGTCCTCGTAGAACTGCTTGGTCGCTCCGGCTGTTGCCGCCACCTTGGCAACCGCGCCCTGCTGCGCCGCGCTCGTCCAGTACTGCAGGAACGAATACGCCGCCTTCGGGTTCTTCGACGCCGCGTTGATGCACCAGTTCCAGTAGATCAACTCGCCCGACGGCTTGTCGGCCGTGACGGCGAGCGGCGCATAAGCCCACTTGCCGACCGTCTTGGACTTGGCGGGATCCTCGACCCACGACAGCGACACCGTGGTGGAGATCGCCATCGCCGCCTGACCCTGCGCGGCCGCGGTTGCGACTTCATCGAAGTGGTAGTTGAGGATGCCCTGCGGCGCGAACTTCGAAGCCTTGACGTAGAAGTCGATCGCCTTGGTGGCTGCATCGACGTCGAGCGCCGACTTGCCGTTCTTGTCGTACCACCAGGTGCCGTAAGCGGTAAGCAGCGAGCCCAGCACGTCGGCGGTCGCGCCAGTCTTCTTGCCCGGCAAGGTGATGCCGGCAACCCCGTCCTTGTTCAGCTTGGCCGCGTCGGCGAGCACGTCGTCGAGCGTCTTTGGCGCGGCGAGCCCGGCCGCGTCGAACAGATCCTTGCGGTAGGCGACCACGACCGAGGCGACGAAGTCCGGCAGGCAGTACTGCTTCCCGCCCGAGGCGCCCTGCGACAGCACCGACGGCAGGTAGTCGTCCTTCGAGAAGCCCGGCGGATTGGCAGAGGCATCCGCGAGCAGGTCGTCGATCGGCAGAAGTGCGCCGGCCGAGACGTATTCGCCGAACCAGCTCGGGTGGACGTACATGATGTCGTACGTGCCGTTGGACATCTCGAGCACCTGCTTGTCGTGCAGGTTTTCGTACGGGATCGCGTCAACGGTGAGCTTTCCGCCCGTCGCCGCGCTCCAGGCAGCCGCCGATTTCACTTGGGCGGCCGTCCACGGATCGCCCGCCCAGCGCGACAGCGACAGCGTGGCGCCGTCGAACTTTCCGACCGGATCGGCGGCCTGCGCCGCGACCGGCATGACTGCCGCGAGCGCGATGCCCGCGAGCAGACCAATCTTGATGCGACTCATTGGGTCTTTCTCCCTCTTGGAACTTGTAGCGTTTCTCTCGAAGTCTCTTTTCTTCTGGTTCCCCCGCACCGTCAGACCCTTGGGCGCGCCGGGGTTCGCGACCCTTGGGAACGATCAGACTTTTCCCTTCAGCAATGCGTCGACGCTCGGCACCGCGACGGCGTTGCCGCCGTCGTGCGTCGAGACGTAGCCGGCCTCGATCACCGCGAGGCAGGCGAGGCCGTCGCGCAGCGTCGGGCCGAACGGCTTTTGGTCGGCGAGGTAGCGGCTGACGTAAGAGGCGACCTCGCGCTTGTAGTGATGGAGGTGGGGCGGCCACGAGCCGTAGTCGTGCGGCTCCTTGGCGTCGGGTTCGATGTGCGGCGTGTTCCAGCCCCGCGTCAGCGGCGCACCGCTAGCGTCGTAAACCTCGACGCGCGGGAACGGATCGGTGGCGCGCATGATCAGCGCGCCCTTGGTGCCATAGATTTCGAGGTGGTTACGCATGCCGATGTCGAGCGCCATGCTCCACGCCGTGCCGGCCTCGCCGAGCGCACCGCTCTGGAATCGCAGGATCGCCACCGCGATGTCTTCGATCTTGAAGCGCGGCTTGGCGCGGTTCGCTGAAAACGCGGCGACGCGCGTGATGTCGCCGGCCACCCACCGCATCAGGTCGATGGCGTGCGAGCCCTCGTCAATCCAGGCGCCGCCGCCGTTCAGCTCGGCGTTCTCCATCCACGCCGTCATGTCCGGCGGGCACCCGATTTCCGGGATGCCGGCGAGGCCGATGAGGGCGCGCAGATTGATGATGTCGCCTAATATGCCGCTATCGACTAAGGCCTTGGTGCGGCTCGCTTCTTTCGAAAATCGCGAGACGAAAGCCGCGGTGCCCTGCACCCCTGCCTTCTCGACCGCCGCCACCATGCGCACCGCATCGGCGACCTTGGTCGCCACCGGCTTCTCGCAGAACACATGTTTACCGGCCTCGGCCGCTGCGACCACCTGATCCGCGTGGCGGCTGTTCTCGGAATGCACCATCACTACGTCGACATCCTGGTCGGCGATGAGGTCCTGCCAGCGCTTGTGGAATTTCTGGACGCCGAAGCGTTTCGCCGCGCTCTGTCCGCGCTCCGCGTTATCGTCGGAGATCGCCACCACGCGCGCGCCCGGAATTTCGCCGAGCGCCTTCGCGCGAAATTCGGCGTGCACGTGCGCCCAGCTGATCATCCCAACGCGCAATTCTGATTTCGCCATACGCTCTACCCTGCTTTTCTTGTTCTGATGGCTTCGCGCTTGCCGGACTTGACCGACGCCGTCGCCGCCTCGATGACCGCGAGCGCATTCCACCCAACGACACCTTCCGACGCCGAGGGCTTGCCGGTGCGGATCGCATCGATGAAGTGCGTGAGCATCGCGACGTGCCCGTCCATGACGGCGCCCGGCATCGGCGAGGGAAACGACCAGCCGGGAGGAATCGCCTGCTGGCCGCTTCCGCTCACCACCTGGATCGGCTGCCGATGCAGGTTGTCGATGAGGATGCGCCCCTCGGTGCCGAACACCTCGAACCGGGAATCCATCGCGCCGGCGAGGCTCCACGAGTCCTCGCACTGCCCGATGACGCCATTGTCGAAACGCAGCGTCATCACGGCCGTGTCTTCCGCCTTTGTTTTGGCACCCCAGCGAAACGTGCCGGCATCGGCATAGACCGAGGCGAACGGGGCACCGGCGAAGGCCCGGCAGAACTCGACCGAGTGCACAGCCATGTCCATCATCGCGCCGCCGCCGGCGCGCGCGGGATCGTAGTGCCAGGCGGAATGCGGCTCGCCGATGCCCTCGCACGCCTTGACGCGGAAGACTTTGCCGATGGCGCCACTGTCGACGATGCGGCGCATCTCCTGCACCGCGGGGATGAACGGGACGTTCTCAGCGTAGAGCAGGCGGACGTTGTTCTTCGCTGCCGCTTCCAGCATGCGGTCGGCCTCGGCGAGCGTCGTTGCCAGCGGCTTGATGCAGATGATGTGCTTACCCGCTTCCGCGGCGGCGACGGCGATGGGCGCGTGGAGGTGGTTCGGTGCGATGATGTCGACGACATCGACATCGGGCGCCGTGACGGCCTCGATGTAATCCGTCGACCAACGCTTGACGCCGTGCGCCTCGGCGAGCACCGAAGCTCCCGCCTCGCTTCGCGATACCAGCGATACGACATCCACGCCGGGTATCGACGCGAAAGCCGGCAGGTGCATCGCCCTGGCCCAGAAGCCACCGCCGACGACGCAGACGCCGATCCGATCGCTCAGCATCGAACGATCTCCCGCGTGTCGAGCGCCTTCTGCGCCGCCAGCACGAGGTCGAGTGCGGCGCGGCCGGCGTGGACGTCAGCGGCCGCGTCGGCTTTGACGTCGAGACCCAGGATGCGATCGACGAAATGCTGCTGCTCGCCGCCGTACCCGTACCTCCACACGAGATCGGGATAGCTCCAGCCGGCGCCGCCCTTGGCGAAGGCGGCCGACACCTGCGAGCGCACGAGATCGACGATCATCTCGCCCTTGGAGCCGTAAACCTCGAACGTGAAGTTGCCGTGCCCCGCGGTCCACGTGACGTACTGATGCGAAATCACCCCGCTCTTGTGCTTGACGGTGACCATCGCGTTGTCGGCGCTGCCGTATTCCTTGGCGCCGTCGAGCACATAAGGACCGCCGTCCGCGTGCACATAGTCGACCGGCCCGAACAGCCACACGAGCAGGTCGGCGAAATGCACCATCGTGTCGAGGATGACGCCGCCGCCCTGCTTCGGGTCATAGAACCACTTGGCCGACGGCTCCCAGCCGAAGATGGCCGAGCGCGAAACGATCGGGTTGCCCAGCGATCCATCGGAGATGCGCGCCCTGACGTCCGCAAGCGGCGGCGTGAACCGCAGCATGAAGCCATACTGAAGGATGGCGTTCGGATGGCGCCTGGCTTCCGCCACGACTTCATCCGCCTCCGCGAGGGTCATCGCGATCGGCTTCTGGCAGAAGACGTGCTTGCCCGCCTTGAGCGCCGCGATTGTCTGCGCAGCGTGCAGGCCGTTGGGCGTAGCGATGATGACGGCATCGATATCGGGCGCGGCGAGCATCGCCTCCGCGCTCGCGAATACCTTGAGGCCGTTCTCCGCAGCGAAAGCCTTTGCCGCTTCCGGCACGGCATCGGTGCACGCCGTCAGGCGGCCCCGCGCCACGGTCTTGTAGGCGCTGGCATGGGTGCGCGCGATACGCCCCGAGCCGATGACGCCGACGCGGACGCTGTCGCTCATTTCGGCCCCGCGCGGAACGGGAACGTGACGCGCCGACCGCTGCTGCTGGACTCGTAGGCGGCGAGCACCATCTCCAGCGCCGCCCGGCCGTCGGCCGCCGACGGCACTGCCGGACGGTTCTCGCGCACAACGTCGCGGAACTCGATCAGCAGGTTGCGGTAGCAATCTTCGTAGCGCTCGGTGCCGGTGAAATCGACATAGCGCCGCTGTCGCCACGGATCCTCGATGCCCTGGATCTCGATCTGCGGACTCTTCTGGTAGTGGAACTCGATCTCGCCCTTGGTGCCGTTGACGGTGGCGCGGTCGGGGCTGGTGAGCGGCGCAAACCAGCCGCCCGCGTGCCAGGTCGATTCGACCGTGACGATGGATCCGTCCTTCAGCGTGTAGGTCGCGACGCCGTAGTCGTCGGTCTTGATCTCCGGGTACGTCAGGTTGCCGATCGTGGCGGTTACGGAAACCGGATCGGAGCCGAAGAACCAGCGGAAGAAATCCGTGAAGTGGACGCCGTGGTCGAGGAAGCCGCCGCCACCGCCCTTAACCGGGTCGATGTACCAGCCCATGGTGTCGGCGCCCGGGAAATCCTTGATGAATTCAGCCGGGACGCGGATCGAATAGGTGCCTGACACCAGCCGGCCGATGGCGCCCTTCTTCATCGCCTCATAGGCCTCGCGATAGGCCGGGATGAAGCGCAGGAGGTACGCCATCATCACCTTCACCTTCTGCGAGGCGGCAACGATGCGGTCGGCGTCCTTCATGGTCGTCGAGATCGGCTTGTCGAGCAGCACATGCTTGCCGTGCGCCGCCGCGAGCTCGACCTGATCGGCATGCGCCGAGGTGAACGACGTAATGATGACGGCGTCGATGTCCTTGCGCTTGATCAGCGCCGCGGAGTCCGTCGTCCAGTCGCCCTTGAGGCGCTCCTCGCCGAATTTCTTGGCAAGCCACTCGCGCTCGTCGGAGACCGCGACCAGCTCCAGCCCGTCGATCCCCTTCTGCAGCTCATCGGCAAACGGAAATGCGTGATAGTGGTTGTGAAGACCGACGATACCCAGACGCAACGCACTCATACTCGCTCCTGTGAGGTCATTCCCTCGGCCGCGCGGCCGAAAGCGGAAACGGCTCGGTCGAGCCGCGGTAGAGAATCTCCGTCTCGAGCAGCACCGATCGCGGCGTCACCGTCGTCGGGTAGTCGAGCAGCAGCGAGACGGCCGCCGTGCCGAGCGCCTGCAGCGGCATGCGCACCGAGGTGAGCGCCGGCAACGTGTGGGTGGCGATGTCGAGATCGTCGAAGCCGGTGACTGCCAGGGAGTCGGGCACCGTGATCCCGAGCTCCCTGGCAGCCGTCAGGACGCCGGCGGCGATGAGATCGCTGCCGCAGATGACGGCGTCGGGAGAGCCTTCCGGGTTGGTGAGGAACGAGCGCGCATGGGCCAGCGCGATGCCGGTGTCGAACTTGATCGATTCGACCGCCGACCATTCGACTGCGTCACCCGCCTCGTTGATCGCCTTCTGAAATCCCACAGCGCGCAGGCGCGCGGCGGATACTTCATCGGGACCGCCGAGATGCCAGAGGCGCTTGCGCCCTTGTTCGATGAGATGCCGCGTCAGCCGATAGGCTGCGATGTCGTGGTCGGAATCGACCCAGCGCAGATTCGGATTGTCGCTGCGATGCCCGATGAGCACCGTGCGCGTGTCCAGCGTGGCGAGCGCGGGAATGAGCGGATCGTCCGGCCCCGCCGCGGGTAGAATGATCCCATCCACGCGGTGCCGCGTGAGCACGTCCATCGCCTGGTCGAGCCGATCGTGCGACGGCGTGGTGGCAAGGATCACAGCGTGGCCGCGCTCCGCCGCCGCATCGCCAATCGCCGCGAGCAGCTGCGGATAGACCGGGTGGATGACGATGCGCGACATCTCGACGGGAAAGACAATGCCGAGAAGCCGGCTGCGTCCTGTCGACAATTGCTGTGCCGAAACATTGGCATGGAAGCCCGCAGCGGAGACGAGCTCCTCGATGCGCGCCCTCGTGGCAGCACCAACCCCAGGCTGACGGTTGATCACGCGGGACACCGTGCCCGCCGAAACCCCCGCCTGCCGGGCGATGTCGTGAATCGTCGTGCGACGATCCTCCGCATCCTTCGCCATTGCCCCACGTCCTCCCAGACGCACGCGCGGTCTTAGCGCCACGCAACCGGTTTACTAAACCGGTTGCGTTAGATATTACGGCTTGACCGATCGCGTCAATGCTTATTCGCGAGAACGGAGCAAAATGGTTGGTGTCGGGCGTCCAAACGAGCCGGCCGGAACACAAAACCGAACCGCATGCGTCAGGCGCGCCAATGCACCTTGGGCTCGCTGAGCGTGCGCAGCGTATCCGCCGACTCTCCGTCAATTCTCCGGATCAGCAGGCGCGCAAGCTCCACACCGGCGGCGAAAACATCTTCCTCGATCGTGTCGATCTCCGGATGCAGCGTCGAGAGCATGTCGGACGTCTGCTTGCAGATGAAGTGCAGATCGCGACCCATCACGACACCTTCGTCAACCAGGCCCGCGATCATGCAGATCGAGCGGGTCTCGCTGTCGCAGATGATGCCGTCGGGACGGTTGGGATCGCGCGCGATGTCACGGCCCAGCTGACGCATCTCCGCCGATACCGCGCGGTCGTGTTTGCGCGACAGGACCTCCGTCTGAATGTGGAGATGCATACCCGCGCGTTCGAAGGCCGCGACAATGTTGTGGTAGTTGTAGGTAGTGTCGCCGCCGATCACGAGTATCACACTCTTTGCACCCTTGGCGACCATCCGCTCCATCGCCAGTCGGATGAACTCCTCCGAATGGAAATCGTGGAAGGGATGCGGCGCGAAGAACTCCGTTCGCCCGTGCGTGACGAAGGGGAAGTCGTTGTCCATCAGCAACTGCACGCGCGGATCGCGCGCGCTCGTGTGCGTGAGGATCACGCCATCGGCGGTTCGGTTGGTGACGATATAGCGGACGGTCTCGACCGACTGACGATCGAAGACCGGCGTGACCGTGAGATGATAGCGCGTCGGCGTGATGGTCGCGCCGATCCCCTGGATCATCTGGCGCGCGAAGTCGATCGAGTCGTCGGCGCCATCGAGCACCAGTACCAGCACATTCGTCTTGCCCGTCCGCAGGCGCACGCCGGCGCGATCGGGCACGTAGCCGAGTTGCGCAGCCGCCTCCGCGACCTTGCGGTGCGTCTCTTCCTTCAGCGACGTGCCACCGCGCAGAGACAGCGACACCGTCGACGGACTGAGGCCCGTGAGTTCGGAAATCGTCCTGAGCGTTGCGCGGCGACGGGGCCGCGCCGATCCTTCAGGGGTGTTTTTCATGGGCCTTGTCCGCTCACGGGAATCCATTTCACAGCGCAACTACGATTTCAACACAGCGAAATATTGCAACGTTAGAACTATGGCGTACCTACGAACTTCGCCCACGACCATCTGACTAACATATTGCAGGATGCCAGTTAAACAGCCGCCGCCCGGAATTTGCGGCTACGTCACCGAATCATAATTGCAACGTTGCACTAAGTCAGCTTATGGTGCGCACGCACTGGGATAAGTGCGCGCACCGCCTTCGGCGGCAGCCGTCACAAGGGAGGAGTTGTCGATGTTCAAACGCAATCTGCTGGCCGTCGCCGCGGCGACGTTCATGGCTGGCGCCGCCGTACCCGCGCTCGCGGAAGTCTCCATCGCCTACCAAGGCGATTTCGAATCGCTCATCGCTCCGGGCATCGCCGCGTACGAAGCGGCCGGCGGCGAAAAGGTCAACGCCATCAAGCTGCCCGGCGGCGACAACTATTCGCCGCGCATCGCTCTCGACCTCAGCGCCGGCACCGCCGCCGACGTCATCATGGTCGACAGCTACATCGTCGCGCAGTTCGCGGGGTCAGGCTACCTCGCCCCACTCGACGACGTGCTCGCGAGCTGGGACCAGGGCAAGTACTTCATGAAGGGCGCGCTCGACGTCGTCTCGTACAACGGCAAGGTCTATGCGCTGCCGACCGCCACCGACGTGCGCATGCTCTGGTACAACAAGGACGCCTTCGCCAAGGCCGGTCTGCCTCTCCCGTGGCAGCCGAAGACGTGGGCCGATGTGATCGACGCCGGCAAGGCGTTGAACAAAGCTGGCGTGAAGGACGCCTTCCTGCTCGAGGCTGGCACGAAGTGGGGCGAAGGCACCACCATGCAGGGCTTCTACATGACGCTGCTCGGCGCCGACACGCCCGACGGTGACCGCAACCGCCTGCGCGACCGCGCCAGCGGCAAGTGGATCGGCGACAGCCCCGCCATCCGCCGAACGCTCCAGTTCTACCAGGACGTCTACGTGAACGATAAGATCTCGAGCCCGGCGATCAACTACGTCGCCGATCCGTTCAACGACACCAACAACGCCTTCCTCGCCGGCAAGATCGGCATCTACGCCTCGGGCAGCTGGGCCAACAACTGCCTGTGGGGTTGCGGCAACGCAAAGCAGCCCACGCAGGCCGAGAAAGACAAGCTGGTCGGCTGGACGCAGTGGCCGGGCTCGGGTCAGCCGGGCGCCAAGGCGACCACAGACATCTCCGGTGGCTGGACTGTCGCGCTGAACGCCAAAGCGGCGAACAATCCCGAGGCAGTCAAGCTGCTGAAGGCAATCTTCAACGCCGACAACCTCGGCAAGTGGACCGTCAGCAGCGCATCCCTGACTGTCCGCACCGACATCGCTGATTCGGCCGCTTACAAGGCCGATCCGTACATGTCGTCCATCACGCCGCTGGTCGCCGACACCACCGGCCGCGACACCGTGCCGGGGTACGACAAGGTCTCGGCGCTGGTGCAGGACATGACGACCGGCATCCTCGACGGCAAGTCGGTGGATGACGTCGTCAAGGCCTACAACGATGCCCTGGTCGACGAGTTCGGCGCGGACAACGTGGTGACGCTTAAGTAGGCTTCGGCCTCCAGAGGACGCGGCGGCTGGGTCACTCTCCCCCCGTGCCGCCGTGTCCGCCCTTTCTAAGCCGCCCAAGCCGTCGCGCGTCAGATGAACAATCAGATCGGCCCCTGGCTCGCCGCAGCCCGCGGACCCATGCTGGTCGCGATGCTGCCGGCAGCGGTCTGCATCTTGGCGACGCTATATCTCGCCGGCTGGGCGGTCGTCTTCAGCTTCACCAACCTCGAACTGACGGGCGCGCGCTCGATCAACTGGGCGTGGGTCGGCTTCGATAACTACGTCCGTCTCTTCACCCGCGAGGGTTTCCTCAATTCCCTCTGGGTGACCAGCGTCTTCACGCTTTTCTCGGCAATCATCGGCCAGACCATTTTCGGCTTCGGTCTTGCGGTAGCGTTACGCGGCAACCGCTCGGTCCTCCGCAACATCGTCGAAGTCTCGATCATGCTGGGCTGGCTGCTGCCCGACATCGTTGCAGCCTTCATGTGGTCGAACACCACCTCGGCGACCGGCCTGATCAACAACGCCGTTCTGGCGCCGCTAGGCCTTCAGCCCATCAACTTCATCGACCAGTACGCGTTGCCGGTGGTCATCGTCGCCAACATCTGGAAGGGCACCGCGTGGTCATACCTGCTCTTCAGCGCCGCGCTCGATTCGGTATCGCGCGAGATCATCGAGGCAGCGCGGATGGATGGCGCGACACCGTTCCAGGGCATCCGGATGATCGTCCTGCCGATGGTGCGTGCGCATCTCGTCACCAATCTCCTACTCGTCACGATCTGGACCTTCGGCTACTTCGCACTGATTTTCGCGCTGACAGGCGGTGGTCCCGGACGGCGGACCGAGGTGCTGTCCATCCTCATGGTCCACCAATCGTTCGAGGTCGGGAAGCTCGGCTATGGCAGCGCCATCGCCATAGCCATGATGCTCATCGTCGGGCTGCTGGCGCTGGCGTATCTCCGCCAGCTTAAGGAGCCGAAGTGATGGAGCGAACCTTCGCCCATTCACGCACCGGCGCGCTTGCTCTCTCCTTCCTCGCGCTCATCTGGGTCAGCCCATTCGCCTGGCTGGTGCTGACGGCGATCGATCCGGAAACCAACGGCCAGCTACGAATTCCCCATTTGATCGGCATCGATAATTTCGTGCTCGCCTTGAGCGGCCAGGCCGGGCAGCAGCTGCTCAATTCGCTCTATCTCTCCATCGGCACCGCGACCCTCACCGTGCTGGTCGCTGCCGCAGCCGCTTATCCGCTGTCACGCATGCGCATCCCGGGGCGCAACGCATTCCTGTGGGGACTGGTGCTGCTCCGCATGCTGCCGGAGGCCGGCACGATCGTCCCGACTTTCTTCGCGGCCAAGCAACTGCAGGGGCTGAACATGCCGGGGATGATCGTCGCGATGACGATACTTGGCATGCCGTTCGCGCTGCTCCTGCTCAAGAATTTTTTCGACACCGTCCCGATCGAGCTGGAAGAATCCGCTTACGTCGAGGGTGCGTCCGTCTGGCAGATCCTGCGCCTGGTCGTGGTGCCGCTGTCGCGTTCCGGAGTCGCGGTGGTCTGGTTCTTCACCTTCACCGGCGCATGGAACGCGTTCCTGCTGCCCTTCATTTTCGCGCGCACCGATTCCGGCTTCCCGATGTCGGTCGGTTTGTTCACGGCCTTCGGACAGTACGGCGGCATCAGTTTCGGCTTCCTCACCGCCTACTCGCTGATCTACTCGCTGCCGGCGGTCGCCGTCTATTTCTTGCTGAGGCGGAACCTGAACACGGGTTTCGCCGGCGTTGGGGTCAAGGGGTGAATTCATGCCGAACGTGCTTGCCGGAAAACTCGGGTTGCTCGACGACGACACCAAGCGCGAGGACAAGCTGCTGCGGCTGACCGCCGATCTCGCCAGTAAGATTCTGACACCGCTCGGCGCTGAGCTGTCGTGGCGCTACTCCGAGGCCGACCTCGACGCCAAGACGGCGCTCGCCGCGGACTGGCGGCAGTGGCCGCTGTTCACCCCCCGCACCGTGTGGAGCAAGAAGCAGGGCCACACGTGGTTCGCCGGCGAGACCGTGATACCGGCGGCCGGCAAAGGGCAGACCGTGGTGCTCCGCATCACGTCGCAATGGCAGGACCGGCCGGGAACGACGGATCCGCAGTGCCTCGCCTATCTCGACGGCGAAACGGCGCAGGCGATCGACGGCAACCACACCGATATCGTGATCGCCCGGAAAGCTAGGCCGGGCGCAACGCGCACTTTGATCGTCAACGCCTTCACGTTCTTCGACCGCCCGCTGGTCGGCTTCAAAGCGGAATACTTCGTCCGCAACGAGCGGATCGAGAAGCTGTACTACGACCTGCAAACGCCGCTTGAGGTGGCGATCCGCCTCGCGCAACACGACGCACGCCGCCACGCCATCCTCGGCCTCGTCGAGAAGGCGCTCCGCGCCCTCGATCGCCGCGGCATGCCCGACGACGAGTCGCTCGCCGCAGCGGAGAAGATCGCGGCGGAAATCTATGCGCTGGAGGACACCGAGGTGCAGCCGACGGTGACTGCCGTCGGCCACACGCATCTCGACGTCGGCTGGCTGTGGCGCGTAATGCACACACGCGACAAGACAGGGCGGAGCTTCGCCACCGTACTGGCGCTGATGGACGAGTATCCGGACTTCGTCTTCATGTACAACCAGTCGGTCCTCTTCGATCACCTGACACGCGATTATCCCGAACTGTGGAAGCGCGTGAAGGAGCGTGTGAAGGCGAAGCAGTTCGAGATCGAAGGCGCGATGTGGGTTGAGCCCGACGTCAACATCGTCTCGGGCGAGTCCTTGGTCCGGCAGATCATGCGCGGCCGCCGCTTCCACATGGAGCATTTCGGCGTCACGCCGAAGGTCGTATGGCTCCCGGATACCTTCGGCTACTCCGCCAACCTGCCGCAGGTGATGGCGCGGTCGGGCCTTGAATATTTCATCACGTCGAAGCTGTCGTGGAACGACACCGATCGGCATCCCTACGACACATTCTTCTGGCGCGGCATCGACGGCACGACGATCAAGGCGCAGCTGCTGACGGCGCAGAAGTTCGAGAGCGAGGCGATCTTCACTACCTACAATTCCGATCTCTCCGTCAGCGAGGTGATGGGCGCCTGGAAGCGTTATGAGCCGAAGTCCGTCAACGACGAGGTGCTGATCTGCTACGGCTACGGCGACGGCGGCGGCGGGCCAACGCGCGCAATGGTCGAGCGCGGCATGCGGCTCCAGAAGGGCATCCCCGGCGCACCGAAGGTGAAGCTCGAAGGCATCGTGCCGTTTCTCGACCGCCTCGGGAAGCGCATGGCCGCGAACGAGCAGAAGTTCCCGGTATGGAACGGCGAACTCTACCTCGAGTACCACCGCGGCACGCTGACTTCGGTCGCCAACAACAAGGCGAACAACCGCCGCGCCGAGCGCCGGCTGCGCGAGCTGGAATACCTGAGCGCAGTGGCGACGGTGCTGAAGCCGGGCACGCCCTACCCCAAGGAGACGCTGAACCAGTTCTGGGAGCTGGTGATGGTCAACCAGTTCCACGACATCCTGCCCGGGACCTCGATCTCCGAAGTCTACGCAGACTCCGATTCCGAATACGCGACGATCTTCTCGACGCTCGATTCGGCCAACGGACCGTGGCAGTCAGCGGCGCGTGCGATCGCGGCGCCCAAGCCAGGCGAGTTCAAACTGTTCAACTTTGCCGGCCAGGACCGCCGGCGCGCGCTGGTCTTCGTTCCGGGCCTGTCGGCGGACGCCGCGATCTCATCCGACGGCGCGACCCTTCCGCTGCAGAAGCTCGTCGCCGCGGACGGATCGACGGGCTTCGGCGCTCAGGTACCCTTGATCCCGTCCCTCGGCTGGACGACCGCACGCGTATCCGACGGCAAAGCCTCTGCGCCAGCGACGACGCTGTCCGTTTCCGCCCGCCATCTGGAAAATGCCGAGCTCAAAGTCGCGCTCGACGCGGCAGGCGAGCTCACCTCAATCTACGACAAACAGGCAAAGCGCGAGCTGCTCAAGCCGGGCCAGGCGGCCAACCGACTGATCGCCTACGAAGACAAGCCGATGAAGTGGGACGCCTGGGACATCGACGCCTATTTCCACGAGCAATCGTGGCCGCTGGCCGACAGCCAGGCGAAGATCGACGTAGTCGAAAGCGGCCCTTACCGCGCCGCCATCCGGATCGAACGAACCTACGCCGCCTCGCGCATAGTGCAGATCGTATCGCTGGAGGAAGGCGCGCGGCAGGTCGAATTCGATAGCCACGTCGACTGGCACGAACGACAGACGGTGCTGAAGGCGCTGTTTCCGTTGGACCTCAACGTCTCGGAAATCCGCTCCGAGATTCAGTTCGGCCACGTCAAGCGGCCGACCCACCGCAACACGTCATGGGACCGCGCCCGCTTCGAGGCGAGCATGCAGCGCTGGGTGGACATCAGCGAAGCCGATTTCGGCGCCGGACTCATCAACGACAGCAAATACGGTTACGACGCCGTCGAAAGCATGGTGCGTTTGACGCTGCTGCGCGGCCCGACGTTTCCGCACCCAGCGGCCGACATCGGCGAGCATCGCTTCCGCTACGCCCTCGTGGTCCATCGTGGCGTCTCGGATCTGGAGCGGGTCGTCCGCGCTGCCGAGCGCTTCAACAACCGGATCGCCGTCATTGGCGACGCGACCACGCGCGCTTCGGGCGTCGCCGCCAATGATTCATTCTCATTCGCTGCCGTCGATAGCGACTACGTGTCCCTTGAGACCGTAAAACTCTCCGAGGACGGCAAATGCCTCGTGCTACGCGTCTTCGAGCACGCCAATCGCCGGGCAACCGCCACAATCCGTTTCGGCATCCCGATCGAGTCGGTGCGAACAGCCAACCTGATGGAGGAAGCGCAGTCTTCGCTTCCCGTATCCGACGGAACCGTGGTTTTGGAGCTCAGGCCGTTCGAGATCGCGACTCTGCTGATCACGCCGGCCCCAACTTGAGGCGGCGCTACAGCTAGCGGCCTGATTCATGCCGGTATTGACGAGACCAATGGTGCCGCGGAAGGGACTCGAACCCCCGACCCTCGCATTACGAATGCGATTTCACCCCAGAACATGAGGTCGCATACCAACTCAAAAAGCTAGCATTTCCAAGCCGTTTGCGTACCATGGCGGAACATAGAGTACCCCTCAACGCGCAACAAATCGGTGCCAAATCGGTGCCAAAGTTTACGCTCACTGATATCGCTATCAAGCGCCTTCCCGCCCCAGCGGGCGGGACCCGTGCGTATTGGGACAGCAACACGAAGGGTCTAGCGCTACGGATCTCGCCTGGCGGTACGAAGACCTTCATCGTCCTCATTGGCAGCGGACGCAGACACGCGCTCGGACGCTATCCCTCACTTTCACTGTCGGATGCGCGGACCGAAGCCAAACGCCTCCTGGCGGAGAAGACCCTCGGTAAAATCCGACCAACGCGCGTCGCCTTTGACGACGCCAAAGTCGAGTTCCTTGCCGAGTGCGAGCGCAAGAACAAACCTCGCACGCTCTTCGACTACACGCGTCTGCTGAAGAAGGGCTTTTCGTTCGCGAGAACCCCACTAGCCGACATCACCCCGCAGAAGGTTCGATCGGCAGTGAACCGTCTCGCGTACGCTCCCGCGGAACAAAACCATGCTTTTGTTGTGGGCCGCGCGTTCTTCCGTTGGGCTGTCCGACAGCGCTACATCGACACCTCGCCGATGGAGCACATGACGCTTCCCGCGAAGCCGGGAACACGCGACCGCGTGTTGTCGGATCACGAACTCGCCGCAGTCTACAAGGTGGCCACCAAATTTCCGTATCCGTTCGGTACGATCGTCCAACTGCTCATCCTCACCGGGCAGCGCCGGGGCGAAATCTGCGCGCTCAAGTGGGATTGGATCGGGGATGACACCCTCACGCTTCCGGGTTCCCTTACCAAGAACAAGCGCCCCCACACCTTCCCGCTAGGCGACACCGCCCGCGCGGTGATGGAGAGCCTCCCTCGGCGTAGTGATTACTTGTTTCCGGCCAGCCGCGAGCACGTCAGAGGCAAGCCCACGAGCGTCTTCAACGGCTGGCCAAAGGCCAAGCGCGAGTTCGACTTAGCCGTCCAGGGAAGGGCAAAGAAATCCCCGGTCGCGCCTTGGACACTCCACGACCTTCGCCGCACCTTTGCCACCAATCTCGCGGCGCTCGGCACTCCCATCCAAGTCACCGAGAAACTCTTGAACCACATCTCGGGCACCGTTTCCGGCGTGGCAGCGATCTACAATCGCCACACCTACATGGATGAAATGCGCGCCGCCGTCGCTGCGTGGGAAGCCCGGCTTCAAACCCTGATCGCTTCCTGATACCTTAGGTTGCCCACTGGTGCGGCTTTCGCAACTGGGGCGTCGCGATGCTCCCTCACAAGGGAGAGTCCGATGGCTCAGTTCCAAAAACAGGTCGTATCGAAGAAGGAGCTCAAGACAGTCTGTGGCATCCCGTATTCGCCGCAGCACATCCAGCGACTGGAGAATGCAGGCCGATTCCCGAAACGGATAAAGCTGGGCATGAACCGGGTGGCGTGGCTGCTGACTGAGGTGGAAGCGTGGATCGACGAACGCATTGCTCAACGCGATGCAATCATACCCACTGACACTTCCTTCTAAAGGGGTACGGGGGACCGGGTGTGCATACCCGGTCCCTTTTTTGTGTTCAACTAAATTAAGCTATGTGTGTTCTTGTATGTTCAGCAATGGTATAGTATAAAAGTCAATTCCTATAGCTTATATGCGAGACCGGCCGGATGAAACGGTGGGTGAACCATGATATCACCGGGTGAGTACTTGCTAAGTGCTTGAAAGGTAACGCCCCCGCGTCGGGCGTACCCGCCCGACCTCGCGCCTTTCTGGTCGCCTGCATATTGGTCTAACGGTCCTGGTCGATTGGCTCCCACGAACCGCCGCGCTTGTGCGCGGCGGTTCGTCCTTGAGTCACAGGGTTTGAAGCAGGGGATAATAGTGGCCACCAGACCCTGACGGATACTGGCCGGATAAACGCGCGAGGTCGGCCGGGTCCGCTTGGTCATGACAGCTCAAAACAGCGTCATCGGGCAACGACCATTTTCCAAAGCCGACGCGGGGGCGAAGCGAGAAACGGCCGACAGAAAATTTGCGAACCGTTGAAAACGAGAAATCTGGAAACGGCGAAACCGAAAAATGGCAATTTCAAAAACGGTCAATTTCGCAATCGACAAATCTCGCCAGAAACGGAATCCGAATTCTGCCGCACACCATTTCCAGTCATCGGTCGAAGTCGGTTTCGTTCGAGCAGTGATCGCGCGCCGCCGGGGACAAACAAACATGCGCTGTCGCGACACTATTTCCGGATTAGATAGCTGTCGCGTTTCTTGCCCTGCTTCTCCAGAGCGGCGAGCCATTTCGGCGCGAGGCCCCTGCCCGCCCAGAGTTCGCCATTCGGACCCTTGTACTTGGGAGCCGCTTTGCGGCCCTTCGCCGGGTTGGGGCGTTTTGCGGCACCCCGTCGGGCGGACCCGTTTGATTTGGGAGATCGCCCGGCTTCAAACTTGCCGAGGGCGTCAATTTTTGCCTGCAGTTCATCCCGCTCCATCGCGATCTTTCCCGACAGAGCAGTTTCAATTTCGTCGCGCAGTCGGACCAAGTCGGCGACCGACAAGTGTTTCAAATTAATCTTCGGCATGTGTCCTCTCGGAGGCGATGAACTGACGACGGCGCGCGCCGAGCGCGGTGGAAAGATGCGCGCTGGCTTGCGACCGCTAACGAGTATAGCCGCCGCAGTAGCCGGTCACGAGGGTTTCTCAAGGCGTTCGGTACGACGAATCTCATTCCGCTGTCTGAACTAATGGTTGCGCGACCCGTCTCGCGCCCGTCAAGGCAACCTCTTCGAGGCGCCTGCGGCGGCCTTGACCGGCTTGGTCGGTCCCGCCCACGCTGATCGCGTGCCGGCTCCGCAGAACAGTGCCTTTATGCCTCACCACAGAACATAACGGGGCTCGACCCAAGGGCGCGTTTGACCAACCCACAATTGCAGAGTTTAGTAGAAGGTGGTCGGGGGGGCTGCCGTGGGGAAGTGGTTGCGTTGCGTGGTCGGGGTGGGGTTTGCGGTTCTGAGCCTTTCGGAGGCCTCCGCAGCGCCGCCGATTCCCTCAAGCGAAGAGCCTGGCCGCCAGCAACAGCGGTTCCTTGAACAGCCGGCGCCAAAGGCCAAGCCCGCCGGTTCAGTTATTTCATTGCCGACCGCCGAGGCCCCGCCGGGCGCAGCATCGATCACCCTTGTCGTCAACGACATTCATATCGTGGGAGCGTCCGTCTATTCCGCGGCCGAACTCCAACCTCTCTACATCGGGATTGTAGGTCATCAGGTTGCGCTCGCTGCAATCTACGACCTCGCGCAGAAGATCACGGCCAGGTACGGCAAGGATGGGTATGTTCTATCGCGCGCGATCGTACCGCCGCAGGATCTCGATCCGAAGGGCGCGGTTGTCACCATTCGCGTCGTCGAGGGGTACGTCGACAGGGTCGAGTGGCCACCATTGCTCCAGCCCTATCGCGACTTCTTCTCAGACTACGCCGCGAAGATCACCGCCGAGCGCCCCGCCAATATAAAGACGATCACACGCTACCTGCTACTCGCCGGGGATCTCCCGGGGATTGGTGTGACTTCAACCTTCACGGCGTCCACCGACAACAGCGGAGCCTCAACGTTAGTTGTGAAGGCGACAGAGAGACCTCTCAATGTCGACGCGCGGATCGATAACCGCGGCACTGAGGCCAGGGGTCCATGGGAGTTCCTGACCAGTGCGACAATCAACAATCTGTTTCGTCAGCACGAAGCCTTCACCGCTACCTATGCAGCTGCGGTTGAAACCAACGAGCTTCAATACGTGGCCCTTGGCTACCGTCAAGTTCTGAGTAGCGAGGGTCTGACAACCTTCGCTGATGGTAACTACAGCTGGGGTAGGCCCGGGACCGCGCCGCTGGTCGCGCTCGACTTCGCATCGCAAAGCTTGTCTGCCGATGCGGGTTTGAGCTTCCCGGTACTCCGCAGCCGCGAAAAGAATCTCACCCTCGCCGGCCTCGTTTTTCTGTCGAACGATGAGGGTGACATTCTTGCGACTCCTAACACCGTCGATCGACTTCGCGGCGTTCGGCTCAAGGCCGACTTCGATTCTGCAGACAGCCTCAACGGCGCCAACCAGGGCAGCGTGGTTTTCAGTCGAGGCATCGAAGGGCTTGGAAGCACTGAAAACGGTAGTCCGCTCGCCTCCAGGGCGAACGGCCGGGTCGACTTCGCCAAGATTGAGGGGACGGTCAGCCGTGTGCAACCCGTGACCGGTGCGTTTTCTGTTCGCCTGGCCGCGCAGGGTCAGGTCGCGTTTACGCCCTTGCTGGCCCCGGAGGAGTGTGGATACGGCGGCAAGGAGTTTGGCCGTGCGTTCGACCCGTCGGAGATTACGGGCGACAGCTGTCTGTCGGTCAATGCCGAAGTTCGATACGACCTGCCCGACGCGCCCAATCCGTTTTTCAATCAAGGCCAGATTTATGCCTATTTGGACTACGGTGCAGTCGAGAGGCTCGCGCCTACTTCCGGCGTTCCATCAACTGATACGGGTGCGTCGGCGGGAGTAGGCCTTCGTCTCGCGCGGACAGGGGTGTGGATAGCCGAAGTGTCAGCCGACAAGCCGATCAGCGGTCGGGCTGACGGCGGGTGGCGTTTTTTTGCGACTTTAAGCACGCCCTCTTTGGCATCGGCTGCTGCCCAATCGATCGGCACGAACGTGAAGGCGACAGATTTCTCATGGCGAGGTCCCTATCTCGGGGTGCAGGCGGGCTACGATTGGAGTCACGCCGTCGCCACGTCGGCCGGAATGGCGTTTCCAGCTGACACCGCCGGCGGGCTCCTGGGCCTCTACGGCGGCTACAATTTTCAAAGCGGCCACCTCGTCTACGGCATTGATGGGACAATCAATCTTGACTCCACCAGAGGTTCGTTCGCGGGCGTGCCCACCGCCAACTCCAGCGGCAGCACGTGGAAGGGATCGCTACGCGGTCGCCTGGGTGTCGGCAGCGGTAACATTCTGGCCTATGCGACAGCGGGTCTGACAGCCGCGAACTGGCAGATCGTCGTCAACCCCGTTTTCGCGGAAGATGCCCAACTGGGATGGACCGTTGGGGGTGGTGTGGAACTCGCCCTCGCCCCACATCTCACAAGTCGGATTGACTACACGTTCGAGAGGTACAGTACCTTCAACGAGGTCGTGATGGGCATGGTCGTACCGACTCAAGTGGCAGCACAGACAGTGACTGCAGGTATCGCTCTAAAGTATTAGAAGCGGAGAGGTCAGCGGGACAGTGATGCAGAGGCGTTCTCATAAGTCGTTCGCGGCGACTCTGCTCGCGGTGCTCGGCACTGCGCCTGCGCTAGCCGATCCCGTTGGCTCGTCGGTCATAGCTGGCACGGCGACAGTCGCCGGCGAGGGGACGGCCAATGTCGTCGTCAACCAATCGACCGACAAGGCGATCATCAACTGGCAGACTTTCGACATCGGTAGTGGCGAGTCAACCCAGTTCATTCAGCCGGGCGCGTCCTCGGTCACGCTCAACCGCGTCACCGGCGGTCTTGGCGCCTCCCAGATCAACGGCGCACTTCAGGCCAACGGCAACGTCTTCCTGATCAACCCCGATGGCATCCTGTTCGGTCCGCAGTCGACGGTCGACGTCGGCGGTCTGCTAGCAACCACCAACGACATCGACGACGACGACTTCCTGGCTGGCACCTATGCCTTCACCAAAGCAGGGAGAGATGATGCATCGATCGTCAACACAGGAACCATAACCGCCGAGAATGGTGGCTTCGCTGCGCTGGTAGCTCCGGGTATTCGCAACTCCGGCACCATCACAGCGACTCTTGGCAACATCGGCCTCGCGTCGGCGAACGGCTTCACCCTCGATCTCTATGGCGATCAACTGCTGACGCTGTCGGTCGACAGTCAAACCGCAGCGACGATCAAGGACGTTCAAACCGGCCAGCCTCTCGACGTCCTCGTCAAGAATAAGGGCACGCTGAGGGCCAATGGCGGGAGCGTTCAACTCACGGCCGCCGCCGCCCGCAAAGTCGTCAATTCGGTCATCAACAATACCGGCGTCATCGAGGCGAATTCTGTCGGCATGAGGAACGGTCGCATCGTTCTCGGTGCGGCCACCGCGGTTAGCAAACCTGCTGGCAGTCCGGCGCAAAAGGTCCGGGTTTCCGGAACGCTGTCGGCGTCCGGTGGGGGAGCGGATGAGACCGGCGGTAAGGTTCAGATCACCGGGGAAGACATCGCACTCGCCGGCGCGTCGATCGACGCCTCGGGAACTGCCGGTGGCGGATCAATTCTGGTTGGCGGCGATGTTGGCGGCGGCAAACCATCGGCCGCCGTCGCCGCGATCGCAAAAGCTAGACCTGAAACCCAAAAGGTGGCGAATGCGTCGACCGTCACGGTTGACGCCAATACTTCCCTTGACGTCTCGGCAAATGACAAAGGCGATGGCGGCAAGATCGTCGTTTGGGCAGACGGTCAGACTACTGCGCAGGGGACGATTGCCGCGCGTGGCGGCGCTGCCGGCGGCGCGGGCGGATTCGTCGAGACCTCGGGCAAGACCAATCTGGCATTCGATGCCGCCGTCGATATGAGCGGCGTGGATAAGAGCGGAACTCTGTTACTCGATCCGCTGAACGCGACGATCGGCAGTGGGGGACTCTCCGCCGCGGCGATTCAAGCTGCACTCGCTGGAGGCGACGTGGTCGTCACCACGGGCACGGCCGGCGCGGAAACCGGCGACATCACGGTCGCCGAAACTATCGGCTGGAGCAGCGCCAACAAGCTGACCCTCAGCGCCTATCGCAGCATCACCATCAATGATGGCGTGGTCATCGCCAACGCTGGCGCCGGAAGCCTGGCGCTCCGAGCCGACGAGAGTGGAAACGGTGTCGGGACCGTCGATATTCTCGGCAATGGTCGGGTCACGTGGGCCGGGAGCACCGGCAAAGTCTCGGTTTTCTACAATCCGATTCTTGGCTACACAGCGCCGACCAACTATGGCGCGTTTGTCCTCACTAATTCCGCCGTCACTGATCAATTCGCAGCATACATGTTGGTCAACGATGTCGACGATTTGCAGAACGTTCAGCAGAATCTGGGTGGCACGTACGCTCTCGGCAGGGACATCGATGCGAGCGCAACTTCAGCTTGGAACGGCGGAGAGGGATTCTCTCCGATAGGAAATGTTGCGACGCCGTTCGAGGGCAAGATCAATGGACTTGGCAAAGAAATATCGGGACTTCGAATAGCGACATCGGCGGACGCCGTGGGCCTATTCGGGGTACTCGGACCGGATGGAACGGTTGATAATTTAGGGCTGACAGACGCAAGCATTCTGAGCATTGGTTCCACGGGATTTTCGAGGTGGGTGGGCACGCTGGCCGGACAGAATCTCGGTCACGTTAGCCATACCTACGCACTAACTTCTGTTACTGCCGGCGGCTCATTTGCCGGCGGTTTGGTTGGATACAATGATGGTGACATCTCAGACTCATTTTCTGCCGGATCGATTGTAGCTGGCCCTGGCACCAATGTTGGCGGCTTGGTGGGCGAAAACTACTCGAACGGCAGCATACTCCGGTCTTATTCCGCGGCATCTGTTCGAGGAGTCTCGGGTTCGCGGACGGGGGGTTTGGTGGGCGTCGATGTTGGATTAAGCATCGATCACTCTTATGCCAGCGGACCCGTCATCGGGGGGATCGGCGCTACTGGCGGGCTCGTGGGGGAGCTCGGTTCCGGTGTGATCAAGGACTCATATTCGACAGCCGCGGTATCCGGGATCGGAGGTAGTCTTGGCGGGCTGATCGGACAGAGTGACGGGTCCAGCGCTCAAATACTGAACTCCTATGCATCGGGGCCAATAACTTACACCGGTGCCGGCTCCGGTTATAACATCTACATCGGTGGACTCGCCGGCTATTGGATCAATGGAAGTGTAACGAACTCGTATTGGGACATAGACACGACCGGATTCACGACTTCCGTGGGTGGCGGCACCGGTCTCACAACGGCTGAGGCGCGTTCGCAATCGAGCTATGTCGGTTGGGACTTCACCAACGACTGGTTCATGATCGATGGCGAAACGCGTCCGTTCCTCCGCTCTGAATGGTCGCCGACAATCAGAAACTCCCACCAACTCCAACTCATGGCGATGGACCTCGGGGCTAAGTATACGCTGGCCAATGACCTTGACCTTGAGGCGGACCTCGCGAGTCTGTCGGCGCAGTATCCGGGGATGTGGGGACCTGATGGCTTCTCGCCCATCGGTGCATTTGGCGACCCATTCACAGGCACTGCGCAGTTTAAGGGAGAACTAAACGGGCAAGGACACACGATCGCTGGGCTGTCTATCACGCCATCTGGTCCTAGCGCGCAAGACGTTGGCCTTTTCGGAGCAATTGGAGTTCCGGGAATTGTTCGCAATCTCAACATTGAGGCAAACGTCTTTGCCAATAGTAGCTACTACACGCGTGACGCAGGGATTCTCGCTGGATGGAATGAGGGGTCGATTTCCCGGGTAAACGTATCGGGTTCGGTGCAGGCAAAACAGAATCTTGCGACGAGCATGCATGTCGGCGGGCTCGTCGGATGGAATTTTGGGCCAGTAGATAAATCGTCGTCGTCGGCAAATGTCACAACAAGCGGTCTCGGCAGAATTAGTGCCGGGGGCTTTGCTGGCGGAAGCACGTCATACGGCGACCCGATATATTCACAAGCGGTCGGCGACATTGAAGAATCTTTCAGCACTGGATCAGTCAACGCCGAGGGGAGCCAGACGGTTTACGCCGGAGGGTTCATCGGCGAAGGAGGCGCGACGAACTCTTATTCCCGCGGAAATGTGACCGCATCAGCCCCAACTGCGTACGCAGGTGGCTTTGTCGGAAGTGGAGGTGGCTCCCAGTCCTACGCGACCGGAAGCGTTTTCAGCACCGGTCCTGAGGCGCACGGCTTTGTCGGAGAATACTTTGCGACTCCATTCCCGAATGTCTATTGGGACATTGACACGACTGGCCTTGGACCGGATTTCACAGGGACTGCGCTGACAACAACGCAGCTGAAGGCCCAGGTCCCAGCCGGGTTCGATTCTGCAGTTTGGGGGATCGATCCGACGATAAACGACGGGTACCCATACTTGCTCTGGCAGGCTGCGCTCCCGCCCCAACCACCAACACCTCCATCGTCGACAGTTTTCACGCCGCCGTTCGGCTCACCGCCGCCACCACCACCGGCGTCCTATGTTCAATCAGGCACGGCCAGTGTCCTTGCCCTGGCCGACATCGCGGGACACTCCTTCCCGTGGGGGACCTTCTTCGTCGAGTCAGGAACAGGAACCCAATACACGGCCGAGCAACTCGGCGGAACTACGCTGCCACAGCAGCAACCACCTGCGAGCGTGGACGTGCCAACCGACCCGTCGGGCTCACAGCACGCAGAACTGAATTTCGGCGCGCCCGCAAATCCCAATGGCGGTTCCCCCGCAGCGAGCGTAGCGGCCAAGCCTTCGCTGCAAATTGAAACCACCAGCTCAGGAACATTCGTAACAAATACCGGGCTTTGGACCGGCGACAACGGGCCACTTTCAATCGACAAGCTACTTGATGACACTCAACTGTATCTAACTGCAGCAAGCCTTACTTACGAATTCGATCGACTGCATCGATCTAATTGGGAGTCAGTAGCCGTCGAGACTCTGGGGTTTTCTCAAGCCGAGGTTGATTATTACTCGTCAATTGGCTTCAGCGCCTATTTGTTGGTGTACGGCGGAAAACACATTTTGGCATTCACTGGCTCCAATGATCCAAACGATTGGAAAAAAGCCGACTATCCTAATTCTCTGGGTCGCCTGATTCCCGGGGGAGTGAGACGCACGCAGGATGTGCTTCAATATGCCTTTGCGCAAAAGCTCGCGGCTGCTTTTTTGGCGAAATACCCGGACTTGATATTGACTGGGCATTCTCTGGGAGGCGGCATGGCGGCCTATGCCGGCGCTTTAGATGGCATACCCGCTGTGACCTACGACGCCAGCGAACTTAGCTTTGCGAACGATCAGCACCCTAACGGGAGCATGATTCTAAACTTTCGAATTGAGGGAGACTTGGCTGGCTCTGGCGTGGGCCTTGAGCGAATCGGCACGACGATTGAGTTTCGCCGTTCTCTCTTGGCCGACGAAGCCGAAGAAGCAGCTGCCATTAGGGCGTCGCGGCCAACAACAGCCAACGCTGTCGGTCCTATGTTCGCTGTAGCGGCCATTCAAGAGGATCTGGCGTGGTGGCACGATCCCGCGAGATTCAGAGATTTGGCTTCCGACATCGCAGCCGATCCGAATATAGCCCCCACCTATGTTGGGGCGAAGTGGATAACTGTTAGCCGCTAATCTGGTGCCCCTTATAATCTAGTGATGAAGTCACTGGCTATAATATCACTGATAGTTCTAATTTTGATCGGCATTGCCGCGTATTATACTTGGGTTTCATTCGGCGATTTTTTTGGTTCTACAGAAGACCTTTTGGTGATCCCGCCGCTGCTGATTTTGTGGGGAGCGCCATTTTACGTTGCAGTGAGGCTGCGTGTCGTTGATGGCTGGTTTAATAAAGTTTGCCTTGGCTTGGTTTGGATAGGTGCCGTCGTTGTGGCGTACTATTGTTCAGTGTTTTTGATTGTTGTGATTGCATTGAGCTTGATGACTTCCTGACGAGGCTACCTGGCGCGTTTGCTTTTTCTTCGTCAAATTTTGGCGGGATCTTCTAAATTGCAACTCTCGATGCGCCGATCGCAGCGGGCATAGCGGCATCCTGCGACCGAAGCGGTTGACAGCGTCGTGTGGGGTTTGAGGCAAAACCAATTTCAAACGCTGCACAACTTATCGACAACGTATCCCGGTCAACCGAGGAAGTGGCTCAACCGCGCCATATTAGATACGTCGCACATTATCTGATTTGCGACCTATGCCGTTTCCGCAGCGGCTACCTACCTGCGAGCCGCTTCTGTTTTTGATGACGCTGCCTGTGGGGTACAATGGCGACAGGCCACCTTCACCAAGGAGCGTGGCTCAAATCGAGTCCCGATGAGCGCGGCGATCGGAGAACGGCAGACTCAGGTATCGCTGAAGCGTCAACATCAAATTGGTGAGCGGCGCACCATCCGCGGCAAACGGATCGGACGACTTCGGGGCTCGCTCTGGCCCATGATCTTCGATCTCAGAAATATCAGCTACATCGGCAAGACAATCTATGACGGGGATTTTGGTATTTCCCAGAATGACCGCCGCCGGCATCTTCACGTCATCGGACAAACCGGAACCGGCAAGAGCACCACCCTCCTTCATTTGATTTCCCAGGACCTCGCGATGGGACGAGGCATGGCGCTTCTCGATCCACACGGTGACCTTGCCGAACGAGCGCTCACATTGATTCCTTCACGGCGGGCGCATGAACTCGTCTATCTCAACCCCGCCGACCTGGCGCGCCCGATCGGCTACAACGTTCTCGACCGCGTACCCGAGGATCAACGCCCGGTCGTCGCCGAAGGCGTCATCTCTGCCTTCAAGCATGTCTGGCAGGACAGCTGGGGGCCACGGCTTGAGCACTTCCTGCTCAACAGCATCCGGGCGCTCCTGGACGCACGGGGAGCAACCCTTCTCTGTGTTCCCCGCCTTCTAACCGACGACGCGTACCGAGCCGGCATTGTCCGCACTATCCGGGATCCGGTCGTCCGCGCTTTTTGGCAGAACGAATATGCCGCCTATGACCGCAAGTTTCTGGCGGAAGCCAACAGCCCCATCCTCAACAAAATCGGCCGCGTCCTTTCCTCCCCTACCCTGCGCAACATCATCGCCCAGCCGAGAAGCACTATCGACTTGCGCAAGATGATGGATGAAGGCCGCATTCTCATCGTCAACCTGGCCAAAGGAGCGCTTGGCGAAGGAACTGCCCATCTACTCGGTGCGTTCATCACCACGGGCCTCGCTCAGGCCGCTCTGTCGCGCGCCGACGTGCCGGAGAACGATCGCCGGGTCTTCCATCTCTACGCGGACGAGTTCCAATCCTTCGCCACTGAAAGCTTCGCTCTAATTTTGTCCGAGGCACGAAAGTATGGACTGACGCTGACGCTTGGCCATCAGTACCTCGGCCAGCTCTCCGACCAGCTGCGGCAAGCGGTTCTCGGCAACTCCGGCTCCTTCATCTCCTTCCGCGTCGGCGCCGAAGATGCCGCGCTGGTTGCGCATCATCTCGGTCTCGGCAGCGTCGCAGCCGTTCAAGACCTTGCCAACTTTCAGGCGTACGGACGATTTCTCATCGGCAATTCGCCGAGCAGTCCGACCCGGCTCGACCTCTATCCCCCACCGGAGCCGAGCCATCGCCATCCCGAACGGCTGATCGCCAACAGTCGCATTCGTTTCGGCCGCGATCGGCGCGTGGTCGAGGATCGCATCACGCGTTTTCTGACGGCGTGACCACGTCGCCCTTTTCTGCCCTGGCGAAATAACCCCCTAAACTCATGGTTGCGTACAGGTTGGCTTTTGTTCTACCAACGGTCGCTGCGTTCAATGGACCGGAGCGCGGTTTCCTTGGGGAGGGGCAAATGAAACTCCTGTTGCGGCGCGACCAGCGGTCGAGCCTTTTGGGCAAGGCGGTCTTCGTGCTCGAAGTCCGCGCCCAGCTAACCGACGAAGAACGACGCAGCCTGTCCACCTACAAGTTCGGCAAGGCCCTTCTTTATTCGAGAGACGAACTCGCCGATCGCGGCACCGGCCTGTTGGGGCTGGCATCGCGGATGGCTTTCCATGCCATGAACATCTCGGTCACCGTCGATGATCTAGCCAACGGCAAGCGCATCGAATGCAAAGACATCCTTGAGATGTTGGCCGTGCAGGAGCAACTGAAGGAAGCCGCCGCCAACCTCAAGGCGATCCTCGAAGTGGCTAGCCATTTTGGCGGCGAGGAAGTGATCGAGCTTTGAGGATGTGACCAACTTCAAGAACTTCTTCCTCGGCTCGGGTCACGACCGCGAAATCCGCGAGACCCGCCGCATGCATGACGCGGTCACCGCGGCGTTGCATCGCTATCCGCTGGCTGAGCAAAAGGCGCGAACCGAATTCGTCGTCGACACGGCGTACGACGCGGCCGAACAGTCCGGCCGCATCCCTTCCCGCTCCCTCATCCTCGCCATCTGCGAACTCATTGAAGGAGTGCTTGCCTTCGACGCGCCGACAGATTTTCCGGCGGCGAGTGCAATCGCTACGCTATCGATCGAGGAGGGCGTCGCTCTTCGCGCCAACCTCTCCCGCACGCTCCGTCTGGTCGAAGACTGGGATCGCCTCTCGGCCCTGTGGAAGAGGAAGGTCACCGCTGTCATTGCCGGCATCCTTGGGGATTTGGCCACAGCAGCTTTTCGCGAAGACACGGATGCGGACGGCGCCTCCGGCGATGCCGACCTATCTGTCTCGCTGATCGATCTCTGCCAGGGCGCTCCCGAACTCATCGAGCGGGTCATGGGGACCTTCTTCGGTGACGACATCATTTCTGGTCCCCTCTTCCAGACTCTCCGGGAACGCTTCGACCGCAATATCCTCGCTGCTTCCGGGATACCCGCCGAGCGGCAACGCGTGTCGACCAGGCGCGTGGTGACGCCAACCGCCTATCGCGCTGCCGCCATGAGCGAGCTGGTCGACGTGTACCTAGCCGGCACACCCTTTATCCAATTCTTCGCAACGCCTGTCCCCTTCTCGATTCCGGAGCGCGTCCGCTTCGAGCACACCCACATTCTCGCCGGATCGGGGCACGGCAAGACCCAGACCCTGCAGCGACTCATCCTTTCCGACCTTGCGCGGCCAGATCCGCCGGCACTGGTGATCATCGATAGCCAGGGCGAGATGCTGCAGAAGATCGCCAAGCTCGGTCTGTTCGACCCCGGCGAAGGCGCGCTTGGTGACCGTATGCTGATCATCGATCCGACCGACGTGCACCACCCCCCGGCGCTCAACATGTTCGACGTCAACCAGGAGCGCTTCGGGAAATATGACGTTGCCGCGCGCGAGCAGATTCTGAACGGCATCATCGAACTCTACGACTACATTTTCGGAGCCTTGCTTGGCGCAGAACTCACCCAAAAACAGAGCGTCATCTTCCGCTATCTGGCGCGGTTGATGCTGACCATCCCCAACGCCACTATCCACGATCTCATCAACCTGATGACCGACGCGACACCGTACATGCCGGCGATCGAGGCGCTGCCACCGAGTACGCGGGCTTTCTTCACTCTGGAGTTTTCAGACAAATCCTTCGCTGCCACCAAGAAACAGATTCTCCGCCGTCTTTGGGGCATCCTTGAAAATCCAACCTTCGAACGGATGTTCACCGCGCGAGAGAACCGCATCGACATGTTCGATGCCCTCAACACCGGCAAGATCGTCCTGGTCAACACCGCCAAGGATTTCCTGAAGGCCGAGCGCTCGTCGATCCTCGGCCGCTACTTCATCGCATTGACGTTGCAGGCGGCGCTTGAGCGCGCCGCCCTGCCCGAGAGCCGACGCAGACCCGCCTTCCTCTATATTGACGAAGCGGCAGAATATTTCGACGACAACATCGACGACTTGCTGACCCAGGCGCGGAAATACAATCTCGGCGTCGTCTTCTCGCACCAATATCTCGATCAGCTGACGCCGAGCCTGCGCTCATCGATCGCTGCCAACACCTCGATCAAGCTCGCCGGTGGCGTCTCCGACAAGGACGCTCGTGCGCTTGCTGCCGACATGCGCACCAGCCCCGAGTTCATTCTCGGCCAGGCCAAGCAGGAGCGGTCAACCCGCTTCGCCTGTCACGTCCGCAATCTCACCCCAAGCGCCATCAGCCTCACCTTCCCGTTCGGAGCCTTGGAGACGCAGCCACTCATGGAGATCGGTGCCTACCGCCAACTTCGCGAGGACAATAGCGCCCGTCTAAGTGTGCCCGTTCATTTGGAATCCGCTTCCGAGGTGCGGACCGCTACCGACTCTTCCCCCAGTGCTCGCGCCGAGACCTCACGCCCGCCTCCGGCGACCAGCACCCCTCGTCGTCCGGCGGCACGACCGTCCACTCCGCCACCCGCCGAGGATGACTGGGCCGGCTGAGAGCTTGGTATACTTGAAGGCAATGACCGCCACGGCCTCATCATCAGCAACACAGCGTCGGCGCCCGCGCTTCCAGCGTGCGGAGACTCCGCCGCGGTTCCAGATCACCGCGCGCGATGTCGAGATCATCCGTCAGGTCGCGCGCCACCGCTTTCTCCGCTCCACCCATCTGTTCCAGCTGATCGGCGGTTCACCGCAGAAGATCAATGAGCGGCTCGGACCCCTCTATCACGCCGGCTTCCTCGACCGACCCCGCTCCCAGCTCGAATATCATGTTCGTGGTGGTGGTAGCGCGCCGCTGGTCTACGCCCTCGGCAAGCGCGGCGCCCAGCTTCTCAAGGTTCAGGACGGCCTCGACAACGCCGATGTCGATTGGGCGCGCAAGAACCACAAAACCGGCCGCGAGTTTATTCTCCACACCCTGGCCGTCGCTGACCTGAGGGTCGCCCTCACGGTCGCTTGCCGGGAACGCCAAGGCTATTCGGTCCAGGAGCCAGATGAGCTTTTGGCCGCCGCACCGGTGGAGACGCAGCGGGCGCGAAGCCCGTGGTCCTGGCGCGCGAAGGTGCAGCACAAGGGAGCGATATGCGAGATCGGTTTGCTTCCCGACTACGTGTTCGCGCTGATCCTCCCGGACGGTCGCAGGCGCCCCTTCGTTGTTGAGATTGATCGCGGCACCATGCCCGTCGAGCGCACCACCCTCGACCAGTCGAGCATGCTCAGGAAGTTCCTCGCCTATGAGGGCGGGCGCAAGCAAGGTCTGCACACGTCGCGTTTCGGCTGGCAGAACTTCCGTGTGCTCGTCGTCACCGCCAGCCCAGAGCGCGCCGAGACGATGCGCACGGTTATTGGCCGCACGGCCGAGCTCAAGAGCTCTCCCCTGTTCCTCTTCGCCGATCACGCGGCGATGATGGAGTCCGACGTTCTCGACCACGCGTGGTTAAGCACAACCGGGAAACCTCAAGCGCTCATCTAGGCCGTGAAATCACGGACTCGCCCGCTCAATAGCTGAAATCCAGGTGATAGTTAGCCAAGTGGACAAATACCGCGCACAGATCGCTCAATTCGTCTCACCCCTAGCGATTGAGTTCTTCGCGACGTTTTCGCGTTTCGAGTTCGCCCTCAAACGCGGCGGCTTTCTCGGCGGGGGAATTGGCGAGAAAGCTGAAGCCAACTGGGACACGTTTGCGGGGGCTTTGGAACCAAGTTTCTTCGCGGCGATGCTGAATGCTTCGGCGGCCAGGATCTTCTTCGAGGCGCCGCCGAAAAACCTAATCCGAGTTTCAATAGATGATGTTGAATATCAACAGGCGGCAGTAATCGACAATGGGCCAAAGCTGTTTGTGGCCGTACGTCGCGTGCGCAACAACCTTCTACACGGTGAAAAATTCTACATAGGAGACCGTGATGAGGCGTTGATGAGGGCCGCTTTGTTCGTCCTTGATTCAGCGATGGCGGAGTGTTCCGTGCGGGCGAGGTGTCAGAAAGTGCCGGGAGCGTTTCAATACGCCCACATTGTGGGGCAAGAAGAATAGAGGCAGTACACAGTGTCGCCGGAGTTCACCGGCAAAAAGTCGCGGCCAAAGCCGCGATCAAATGTTTCGCTTCCTTGACGCTTTTGCGACGCCGCGTATGATTCCGAGTAGACAATCCCCTCTCATCTCCGAGCCTTTGGAAACCTCGCCGGCAGGCATCAGGGCATTCAGACCCTGACGCCTGCCCGTGCAGGATTTCCCCTTGAACAAGGAGTGCTCGGAAATGAGTAACAACGACAACCAACCGGCCTTTCGCGTGTTTTCGGTCATCCCTCGTGAGGGCAAAGATGACTACTGGCTCAACATCGGCTTGGCCTTCCCCCACCAGGACGGCAAGGGCTTCAACGTGATGTTGCAGGCCTTCCCGGTCAACCCGAAGCTGGTGCTTCGCCGGGTTGAGGACGACGAAGCGCAAGAGGCCGCAGACGATCAGCGCAAGGATCGCCGTGAACCTGGTCGCGACCGCACGACGGCCCCCCGATCCGGTGCGAGGCGGTAAAGTGTCCACCTCGTCCGGCCCGGCACCGCCGGCGGCGCGGCTGGTGATCGAGTTCTACGTTATCCAGCTCGCCCATCTTGCTGATGGCGATATGTCGGTCTCAATCACGGCGACCTCGATGGACGACGAAGAGCCCCAACTCCTCAGCCAGGAACTCGTCAGCGAACGTGTCGCGACGCTCGACGATGCATTCGCTCTCATCAAAACGGGGGTCGAGCGTAGTCTCGGCCCCTGAGCCAAGGGCCCCGCCGGCAACGGCGGGGCTTCCTCTTTCGCGGCCTCTCGTCCTTGCGCTCCGCCGCCCGAATGGTCGGGCGCCGGCAGCAAGGAGGAAGCCATGGCCTGGTTTCGCAATCACTATCGGTGCGCGCGTTGCCGCCGCACGTGGACCGATGAGTGGTCCTGCACATGCGATGACGACTGCCCGCATTGCGGTGCGCGGCACATGTCGCCGGTGGCGAGCGACGACTTGACGATCATCGTCAACGAAGATTCGGACGGCACGTTCGTCGTCCTGCAATCGCCCGACGCAGCCGAACACGAAGCTGAATACGTGCAGGTGGCGCGCTTCCCTACCAAGGAAGGCGCAGACTCGTGGAGGCCCGCATGAAAAACTCAGCAGCCATCCGCGAACTCAACGACGCCTTCCGCAAGACGTTCTCCGGCGGCAAGGTGGTGATGACGGCCAGCGTCGCTGAGTTGCCCGACATGGTTAGGGCGAACGCTCTGCTTGAGGTGACCCGGTTCGATGCTTTCTCGCCGGACAACGACCCGCATGGCGAACATGATTTCGGCAGCTTCGAGATGGTAGGCCGGACGTTCCTTTGGAAGCTCGACTACTACGATGCCACTATGGAGTTCGGATCTGAAGATCCGAGCGATCCCTCGAAAACGACGCGCGTCCTTACGCTCATGTTGGCTGAGGACTACTGACTTGAGCCCCGCCAAAGCGCGGGGCTCTTTCCTGGTACCATCTGTGTATCCATTGGGTACACTGACGCCGTGACAAAGGATTTGGGACTTCGAATCAGGGTGCAGCGCGATCTACGCGATAGTTTTCTGGAGGCTTGCCGGGCGCTCGACAAGCCGGCAGCGCAGGGTGTCCGCGAATTCATGCGGGCGTATGTCCACCGCCATGAGGCGATAGGACCCTCGTCAGAGCGGGCCAAACGCGATCGTCAGGGGCTCGCACCGTGAGCATCGAGGACCGTTTCGACATTCCGCTGGTGGCCGGCCTCGCGCTTCGCGAGAAGCAGATTCAGCAGAACTACCGCCCGATAATTGCGGTGCATAAGTGGTTCGCCCGGCGTCCCGGCACGCTGTTCCGGGCACTGACGCTGGCGGAGTTCGGCGACGCGCCCCTTGCCGACATTTATTTCAAGGCGAATACCTTTCCAGGCCGGAAGATCGCCGATCCGTTCATGGGCGGCGGCACGCCGCTGATCGAGGCAAACCGCGTCGGCTGCGATGTGGCAGGCTTTGACATCAATCCAATGGCCGCATGGATTGTCCGCGAAGAGATCGAGCACCTGGACGTCAAGGCTTATGGCAAGGAAGCCGCGCGCCTTGTTAGCGAACTGCGGGGCGCGATCGGCGAACTCTATCTCACGGACTGCCCACTCTACGGCGACGCAGACGTGCCAGTGAAATATTTCCTGTGGGTCAAGGTCCTCGACTGCGAGTCTTGCGGTGAGCCGATAGATCTTTTCCCTGGCTATGTTCTTTCTGAGGACGCGCGCCACCCGAAGAACGTTCTGGTCTGTCCGGATTGCGGCGCTCTGAATGAGGCCGCCGATCGGGAGCAGCCCGGCGATTGCAGCCATTGCAAAGCCGCCCTCCGCGCAGACGGGCCGGCAGTACGAGGCCGCTGCGCCTGCCGGCACTGCGGTCACGATAACCGCTTTCCGCGAGAAGGTGCCGGCCCGCTTGGACACCGTATGTTCGCCATCGAGTACTACAACCCCGCACGCAAGGCGGGTCACAAGGGCAGGTTCTTCAAGAAACCCGACGCCAAGGATCTCGTCCGCGCCGAAGCTGCGTCCGTACGGTGGCGCGGCTTGAAGCCAGAATTCGTGCCGGATCAGAGAATCTTACCCGGTGACGAAACCGACCGCCTTCATCGCTGGGGCTACACGCAGTACCGTCAGATGTTCAATGACCGTCAGCTGGTCGGTCTTGAAGCAAGTTGCCGTCTTATTGCGAAGGTCAAGAACAAGCGCATCCGCCATGCACTGGCAACGAACCTGTCAGACCTTCTTCGCTATCAGAACATGCTGTGCCGGTATGATACCTGGGCACTCAAATCGCTCGACATCTTTTCAGTGCACGGCTTTCCTGTTGGCCTCGTGCAATGCGAGTCCAACCTTCTCGGCATCTCGAATGGCGGGAACACCAATGTCGGCTCCGGCGGCTGGAGCAACATCATCGACAAATACGCGAAGGCCAAACGCTATTGCGAGGCGCCGTTCGAGGTGGATGGGCGCGGCAATCGCAACGTCCGCATACCCATCAAAGGCGAGTGGATCGGTGAGCGCCTCAACGGGAGTCGCCAACGCGAGGTCGCGATTCATTGCGCCGACGCAACGGCGGTGGAACTGGCGCCGGGAAGCCTCGACGCCGTGTTTACCGATCCGCCATATTTCGGGAACGTCCAGTACGGGGAGTTGATGGACTTCTGCTATGTCTGGCTGCGCCGTCTCGTCGGCACCGAAGCAGAGGGTTTCGATCGCGCCTCGACCCGCGCCGAAGAAGAGCTTACCGGGAACGTTACGAAGGCGCGGGGACTTGAGCATTTCACGGAAGGGCTTGCTCGCGTCTACTCACGGATGGCGGCGGCGCTAAAGCCGGGTGCGCCGCTCGCCTTCACCTTTCATCATAACAAACTGGACGCTTATTCAGCGGTTGGCGTCGCCATCCTCGACGCCGGACTAACTTGCTCAGCCTCTCTGCCATGCCCGGCGGAGATGGGCGGATCGATCCATATTCATGGCACCGCATCCTCGATCGTGGACACAGTGTTTGTTTGCCGCAGCGAAGGTCACACACCGCGGCAGTGGCTCTTCACCGCCTCTGACGAACTTGCCGAGATCGTGACACGCGATCTTGCAGCGCTTTCGGAGGGGGGACGAAGACCGACAAAGGGCGATACACGCTGCATCCTATTCGGACACCTGACGCGCATGGCAGTTTGGACCCTTAGAAAGGATTGGAACGCCGGCGTCTCGACCCAGGAAAAACTGCTGCGCTTCGGGCAGGCGGTGGCGGGGCTTGCCGATCCCGAGCCGCTCGCGCAAAGACTTGCTGCGGCCAAGCATGTCTCAGTGCCGGGGCCACTGTTTGCAGCGACTGAGCCTGCCGAGAGGATGCGCGATGCCGTTGCGTTTTGAAATCGACTATCGCAATTCATCGATCAGCTGGGAGCCGCTGGTCGATGAAGTCTTTAGTGAGCTGACATCGAGTTTTCTTGAGCTGCCAAAGGGCGAAGGCTTCATCGACTATTCCACCTTCGAGAAGGGCTACCAGACGCTCAAGCGCCGCACGGACGCCTTCGCACTTGTGACTCTCGACACGGTTCTAGCTGCAGTGCGTGAGGCCCCGATTGCTTTCATCATCTTCCGTTGCATCCTTGGGTTCACCCCGCCGGAATGGGCATATGTCACCACGGAAATGACTGGCGTTGAGGTCGATCAGGGAGCTGCGCGTGCGATCGACCGTAGGATGCGCCTCAATCCGCTTACGCCTCTGAAAGAACGAGAGGGCCTGACGACGCAGCGCATCCGCGCAATGGTCGAGGCCGGTGTGCGCACCGTAACCAAGGGTGCCGCCGCCGTGCCGCCAGGCTTTGTGCATCGCCTGGACAAGGCTGACACAGCTGAGGGCGTGAAGAGCGTGCAGTCGATCGCCGACCTCGGGGCGCCCTATCCCGTCCTTCTTTACGAGCGCTTCCTCGGCCGCCCGTTCGCCACGCACCGCGACTCCGTGAGCGAGTTGGTCGGCGAGGTGGTCGAAGTCGCCGTCAAGAATGTGCTGACCGAAGGCAAAGTGAGTTTCCGCGAGACCAAGCGGGCGGAACGTATCCCCGGATTTGATCAAGCGCCCGATTTCATGATTCCGGACCAGTTCACGCCGGTTGCGCTGATTGAGGCGAAGCTGACTGAGGACGACGGCACAGCGCGCGACAAGGTGGCCCGCGTTCAGCGACTACGCACACTGCGAGACGAGCAACGCAAGGACTATGACGTGATCGCTTGCATCGCTGGTCGCGGCTTCAAGGTTCGGCGGGAGGATATGCGCCGTCTGCTACAAGCGACCGACGGAAAGGTCTTCACTCTCACTACAATGAACCTGCTCGTCGAGCAGACGCGCATCCGCGAATATCGGGTGCGGTGATCGACGAGAGATTGTTTACGACCATCGATAGACAAAAAAGCCAATCGCGCTAGCATGACCGCCTCAACCCAGACCTTCAGCGGGCAGAATCAGCAGCGTTAGCACTTCATCATTCGGCAATCGGAATGATTGCTCCTGAATCTCATAGCGCTCTGCCCCGCGAAATTCGAACCACGCTTCGGCACCGATCTTCCGAGCGTAGGAGATTTCCGCCGCCCCGCCGAACAGCATCTCAAACGCTATGCTCTCCACATCGAGATCGTCTTTCGGGAACCACCAGCCGGGCGCCATCGGCGCCCGCCGAAACCAGCGCCGCCCCTGTTTGTTGTGACACACGACCACGAGCGGGAAGCGGTCGGACTCCACGAGCTTAAGCAGGGTTGCCGTCAGGCTGACGTTGAATTCGTTTGCCATCTCGCGCACAGCCGAGAGCACAAGCCGCTTCATCTTCATGATGCGCGGCCGGAACATGAAATCCGGCAGGAGCAAGTCAGACGCAAACTGGTCGGCCTGATTCTCGGGGTCGAGCGCGCTGTGCGTAGGGTTGCCGATATCGGCCGCGCCGCAGAAAAGAATTCGGCCGCGATGATGATGCCAGTGACCGATTTCATGAGCGAGAGAGAAACGCCGCCGAGTAGGGATTGAGCCACTGTTCACCGTGATGATCGCGCGGCGCTGCGTCCCCACGATCATCGCTTCGCATTGATCGAGTGCTCGGTATTTTACGATGGCGCCGCCCGCCCAAGCGATCGTTTCAAGATCGATCTGGTCGGGACGCTCGATGCCAAACGCGGCAAGCATGCGTTCCGCGGGGCGCAAGGCACTCATCCGTCGTTGTGGTCGCGTTCCAACCGCTTCAGTTCCGCCACGTCCTCGATCAAACTCTCAGCATCGCTGTCCGACAATCCTCGACCTTTGCGCGCCGCCATCATGAGCTGATCGTCAGGATGGATTCGATGCCGGCTCTTATGGTGATCGCCGCCGACCGCGAACTCGCAGTCATCTTCGCCCAACAAACCGCAGAGCCGGTGCCTCACCGCGAAGCGGCGTGACATGACTGACGATGGAGCGGACGTCGCTACGCCGCCGGCGATCGGACTGGCTCTATCGGGAGGTGGAGCACGGGCGATCGCGTTTCACCTGGGGTGCCTCCGAGCGCTGCACGATCTGGGAATCCTGCAGCACGTCAAGATACTCTCCACGGTTTCCGGCGGCAGTGTCATCGGCGCCCTCTATGCCGTAACCGACGCGCCTTTTCCCGAATTCGAGAGCAGGGTCCGCGCAATGCTGGCGCGGGGCCTGGCGGGGCCGACGATACGCGCGGCGTTTCTCACTGCTGAAGGACCCAAAGCACTGCTGTGTGCCGCGCTGACCGGAGCGATCAACGTCGCCTTTCTGGTCGCCTCGTGGCTGCTGTGGCTGCTCTCACTCGTAGCGCCGCCGGCTCGCCGCAGCAATTTCCGCCTCGACAACTGGCATCCACCGGTGCGGCGGTTTGCCAGCCGCACCACGATCCTGCGCCGGGCGATCGACGATGAACTCTTCAAAGGCACGCGGCTTCGCGACCTGAAAGACCGTAATCCGTTCCTCATTATCAATGTGGCCGAGCTGCGCACGGGATCGGCGTTCTATTTCACCGCGAAGGACTCGGGGTCATGGCGCCTCGGTAAACTCGCGCTGACGAATATTACGCTTGCCCATGCGGTCACGGCTTCGGCGGCCTTTCCCATGTACCTGCCCGCCCTGGATGAAGTCGCGGCCTTCGACCGGCGCGACGGCTCGCGGCGTGTCGAGCGCGTTTCGCTCACCGACGGTGGTGTCTACGACAACCTCGGTCTTGCGCCGCTTTGGCCTGACCGCGAACCTTCAATCAGCCTCAACGTCGCCGCGATCGATACGATCATTTGCTGCCGGGCCGGATACGGCTTGCGTCACGATCCACCGAACCAGTTCATGATCGCGCGACTCAAGGCTGCTTTCGCCACAATCCACGACCGCGCCCAGAACGCGTCTACAAAGCGGCTCTTCGATTTGAAGGCGCACGGCAAGCTGGCTGCCGTTGTAATGCCCTACCTCGGCCAAGACGACAGTCGTTTGAAATTCCCCCCTGCCGACCTCATCACGCGGGAGGAGGCGTATGCCTACCCGACGGATTTCTCGGCGATGCGGCCAGAATGGATCGAACGCCTGAGCCGGCGTGGGGAGCAACTGACGAGGGCGCTGATCGAGGAACATGCACCCGGTCTTTCCAGACGTGGTGAAAGTGAGGCGGCGGTGGGCCCGTGAGGGTGCCGATTCGGCCGGCGTTTGTTCACCGGAGGCGATTGATCAGTGAGCATGGTGGCAGCTATCAACACGCCATGAGGGTCCTCAAAAGACACATGCCCGCGAACGGAACGCTTTGGGGATAACCCCACCAGGTGGAGGCTAGCCGCGGTATCATCAAGCTATGCCACCCGACCTGTCGCGACCTGTCGCGACAACCCCCGACAGCGAATTCACCTTATCAATCGACGAAGCCCTCGATCTCTATGCCCGTGCCGGTCATCCTCGTACGCCGCGCAGCGTGCAACGTTACTGCGCCAAGGGCCATCTTGAATCACGCCGTATCGAAACCCCGTTCGGCGAGAAGTACCTCATCACTCCAGACTCTGTCGCAAAACACATCGCGTACATCGAAGAAGTCACACCCACGACAGGTCGCGACCTGTCGCGACCTGTCGCGACAACCGACGACATGCGTGATGAAGTTCCAGCCTCCAACAATGAGCGTCCGGCAGACGGCGAAGAGCAGCGACAGGGAACGACAACTCCCGACCTGTCGCGACCTGTCGCGACGGGTCGCGACAACGATCGTTATATCTCGCGCATCGAAAGCGAGAATGAATTTCTGCGCGGGCAGGTCGTCGTCAAGGACGGCCAGATAAAGGATCTGACGGAGCGCGCCCGCGAGACCAATCATCTTATTGGCGGGCTGCAGAAGATGCTCTCACCGCTGTTGGGCGGTCGACGCGACGAACCTTCGGCGCACCGAGAGGACGTTGACCAACCCGTGGCGCGATAGGGGATAACCCCGCGGCACGCGCTCGCTAGGGCTTACAATAGGCCGATGGACTACGAGCCGGCGCGACGCCTGGGTGACATTCTTAAAGACAAGAACATCATCCTTAAAGGCGCAGATGCAGCTACCGCCATGGGTTTCACCCAAGTCCCGAATTTTCTCCTGAAGTCCAAGAAACTGAGTTCGGGAGACAAGATGACATTCGCCATGCTGCTCAGTTACGCGTGGCAAAACGACTTCTGCTTTCCCGGCCAGGAGCGCCTCGCTGAAGACCTCGGTCTGTCCGATAGGAGCGTCCGGACACATCTCAAGGCACTGGAAGCCAATGCCCTCTTGGTGATCAAACGCCGCGGACAGGGACGGACAAATCTTTACGAGTTGATCCTCAAACCGAGGCGACGGCCAACCGGTGCAGACCGGAAGAAATCTTCCGGTCAAGACCGGCAACAAACGTCCGCTCTAGAGCGGAAGAAAACTTCCGGTACTCTATAATAAGACTCAGAGAAGAATAATAAGAAAAAGAATACTAAGGTAATAAGCTCATTCTTTGAAAGAAACAAGACAGGAACGGGAGCCTAGATACGCCACATAGCAGGGATACTCCACAATGAATTTCAATTATGTCAAGAAGCTCCACTTATAAGATTTGTGTTATACTAAGAACATGACTAGATTACTAGAAAAGGCGATATCTCAACTGCGAGAGATGCCGGAACTCCTGCAGGATTGGGTTGCAGCGGACGTTCTCCGCCGGGTCGAAAAACCGACCGAGGATGAACTGGCCGACATCGCCGAAGGTTCGCGCGCATTCGAACGCGGCGAATACTTGGAGCTTAACGAATGGATCCATGACATGGGGCCTGGTGATCGCTAACCCGGCCGTTCGTCAGCTGCGCCGCGTTCCTCTGGATGACCGCACACGCATTAAGTTCGCCTTTGAGGAGATGCTCACCGATCCGTTCGGCGGCGACGTCAAACCGCTAGCGGGAGCCGAGGGACATCTCCGTCGGAGGATTGGCGACTGGCGCATCTTTTTCGAATTGTTGCCGGAGCAGAGATTGATCGTCGTGAAGGCAGTCAAGCGCCGGGGATCGAAAACCTACTAGATCCGCGCGCGATCAATCCCATGACACTCTTCAGGAAGCGATAGCTGAACTGCGACGGTTGCCACAGCCGCTGCAGGACGCGACGGCCACGGCGATTCTGCGCTGCCTCGCTGATCATGCGTTGGAGGACGACGAGGCGCTCAAGGGTCTCCTGCGCTAGCCAGTTTGCCTGCCGCCAAAGCAGCGCACCTGGCCAAATCGGGAAACCGAATCGGTGCCAAATCGGTGCCAGATGGAACAGTCGGTTCAGTCTAACTACTTGATATTACTGGTGCCGCGGAAGGGACTCGAACCCCCGACCCTCGCATTACGAATGCGATGCTCTACCAACTGAGCTACCGCGGCTTGCCAAAGGCGGCGCATTGATAACCGCGCGAGGCGGGCGGTTCAAGCCGTGTGGCCGCGATGGAAAAGAGGCAGCGCCGGCCCGTCATCTTCCTCAGTCTGCAGGTCGGGCCCGGGGTCGTCGGGGGCGCGGGCCATGGGACGCGCGCCTCGGGGGGCCGCGCCAGCAGGTACGAGTTCGCCCGCCGGTACTGTGCGCGGAGCAGGTTCCGCAGCGGTAGTCGCCGGCGGCGCCGGCTCCGCGGCGGTCGAAACTACCGGGAGTGAGTCGTCGTCCTCGACCTCGATCTCGAAGGTCGTGCGAGCGTGTGGCCGATCGGCGGCGACCTTCCATTCGAACGCGTCGAGCTGGCCTGACACCGGCGACACAGGCGCCCAATGCTCGAACACCTGCCCGTCGGCAACCCACGCCGGATCGCGCGGCGCCGACAGCGCGCGCGTCAGCCATTGCCGCACGCGCCCCTGGTCGCCGTTCTCGCCCGCTTCGATCTCCGCCATGAGCAGGCAGACCCGCTCCGTTGGATTGGCGCGCATCATGCCGCCGAGCGCCGAGCGCGCTTCCTGCCACTCGTGCGCATCGATGGCCGCGCGCGCCACCGCCATCGCGCCCTCGGGATGATTGGCGAGCAACTCCGAGAG
>DASZSW010000030.1:0-7410 GCA_035548515.1 Bauldia sp.
ACCAAGAAGATCCTCGACCCGAAGATCAAGCTGGTCGCGACCTGCGTGCGCGTGCCGGTGTTCGTCTCGCACTCGGAGGCGGTCGCGGTCGAGTTCGCCAATCCGATCAGCGTCGAGGAAGCGCAGGACATTTTGCGCGAAGCGCCCGGCTGCCTGCTGATCGATAAGCGCGAGCCCGGCGGCTACATCACCCCCTACGAGGCGGCCGGCGAGGACGCCACCTACATCAGCCGCGTCCGCGAGGACCCGACGGTCGAGAACGGCCTGATGCTGTGGGTGGTCTCCGACAACCTGCGCAAGGGCGCGGCGCTCAACGCGGTGCAGATCGCCGAGGTGCTGATCAACCGCAAGCTGATCCAGCCGAAGCGCAAGGCAGCGTAGGGCAAGGCCCGGTGGCGAACACCCGCTCCCTTCGCCACTGGGGCGGCTTCATTGTTTCGGGCCTGACCGCCGCGCTGATCGACGCGCTGATCACGTCGGGTCTGGTCCACGACTTCGGGCTCGACCCGTTTTCGTCGCGCATCGCCGGCATCCTGGTCGCGATGGTGGCTGCGTGGCTGCTGCACCGCCGGCTTACCTTCGCCATGCGCAGCCTGCCGAACTGGCGCGAGTTCGTGCGCTTTGCCGCCGTTGCCTGGAGCGCCAACCTGCTCAACTACGTCATCTACAGCGCCATCCTGATCGCGCGGCCCGCGACCCTGCCGTTCGTCGCGATCATCATCGCAACGGCGATCGCGGCGGTGTTCTCCTACCTCGGCTTCCGTCTCGGCGTCTTCCGCGAGCCGACCCCGCCGGCGTGAGTCCGGTTCTACCGGAAAGGCGCGACCACGATCTCGGCGAGTGGCGGCGCCGCGAACGCGTCCTGTCCCTCCGCCAGCGGCATCTCATCGGCGTTGGCGTCGCGCGCGATTTCGAGAAGGCGCACCACGGCCGACACCGCCCGGCCCATGGCATCAGACGGTATGGCTCCTTTCAGGCGGTGTCCGAGATACAGGGCGGCAAACAGATCGCCGGTGCCGTGCGGCGCATTTTCTATCTCGCGGTGGAAGACCAGGTGCGCTTCGTCACGCGTGACGACCAGTGCTCCGAACTTGCCAGGATTGGCCAACGCCGAGGTGACGACGACCTCCCGCGGCCCGAGCGCCCGCGCCGCCGCCACGAGCCTGTCGTTGCTGTCGATGCGCATGCCTGTCAGCCACGCGAGCTCGTACCGGTTCGGTGTCGCGATATCGGCAACAGGCATCAGACGATCGCGAATGGCCGTCACCAGCGCCTCGGGCTGGAACCGTCCGTGGCTGTCGCCGAGGATCGGATCGCATAGAAACAGCCCTCCCGGATTGCGCGCCTTCACCGCGGCCGCGAGATCGGCCACCGAGGCGACCTGATCGACCGACCCGAAATATCCGGAAAGCATGCCGCCGACTTCGCTCAGCCACTTTGCGCCGGCGATGTCCGCCACCAGCGCCTCGAACAACGCATTGTCGGGCGCGATGCGACTGGCGCGGCCGTGCCCGAGATGCCACGGCAGCAGCACGGTCGGCACCGACCACACCGGGAAGCCCATCCGCTGCAGCGCAAACACCGACGCGCGTCCGCCGACACTGCCGCGCGCGACGTGGCTGTTGACGGCGATGACGGCGGGTTTGGGCATGCGCTGTCCTTAACGACGACGTGACGCTTGTATCGCAAGCGGAGAGCGCAGTGCGACCCCCACCCGCCTCGCTTCGCTCGGCACCCCCCCCGCAAGGGGGAGGGATGATCGCGGTTCCTGCCTCAACGCTTCAGAATGAGGCACCGTCCCTCCCCCTTGCGGGGAGGGGGGACCGCCGAAGGCGGTGGGTGGGGGTCGCACGACGGTTTCAACGCCACGCGCTTCCGCGTTTGCTTCGCGTGGGCTAAAGCATCCGCCGCGACGCCCTGGAGTCCCGCACATGCCCACCAGTCCGCGCCCCCGCCGGAGCGCGCTTTACGTTCCTGGCTCCAACGCCCGCGCCGTCGCCAAGGTGAAGGAGGTGCCGGCGGACGTCATCATCTTCGACCTTGAGGATTCGGTAAGCCCCGCCCAGAAGGAGCCGGCGCGCGAGGCAGTCGCCCGCGCCGTGACCGAGCTGGCCACCGGCCGGCGCGAAATCGTCGTGCGCGTCAATGGCCTCGACACGCCCTGGATCGCGCGCGACATCGCCGCGATCGCCGCCGCGCAGCCTGACGCGATCCTGCTTCCGAAGATCGAGCGCATCGACGACATCCGCCGCGCACGTGCCGCGATCACCGCCGCCAGCCCGCCGAAAGCGATGAACCTGTGGCTGATGATCGAGACGCCGGCCGCGATCCTCAACGCCGCGGCGATCGCCGCCATCGCTTCGCTGCCGCCGCCCGCGATCACCGGCTTCGTCATCGGCACCAACGACCTTGCCGTCGAACTGGGCGTGCCGTTGAAGCCCGGCCGAGCCGCGCTGCTGCCGCATCTTTCGCAGGCACTGCTCGCCGCCCGCGCCCACGATCTCGTCATCCTCGACGGCACGTTCAATGATCTCGACGACCGCAAGGGCCTCAAGGCGGAGTGCCTGCAAGGCCGCGAGATGGGCATGGACGGCAAGACCGTGATCCATCCCGCGCAGGTGCCGATCGCCAACGAGGCTTACGCTCCGGACGAAGAGGAGCTGATCTGGGCAAAGAAGATCGTCGCGGCCTTCGCAGAGCCGGGCAACGCCGGCGTCGAGGTCATGCGGCTATCGGGGCGGATGGTAGAGCGACTGCACGAGCGCCAGGCGAAGCGGATGATCGCGATGGCGGACGCGATAACGGCGATGGAGAAGGAGACGGGGGCGGCGACGAGGCGGAGGAGATAGGCGGGGCAACAGCACGTCGCGAGACCGCTCTAGATCACACCCACGGGCGCTCGAGCGCTGATTCCTTTTCGAAAGCGGAGATGCGGTCGGTCTTTTCCAGGGTCACGCCGACGGCGTCGAGGCCGTTCAGCATGCAGTGCTTCCGGAAAGCGTCGATCTCGAAATGCACCACGCCGCCGTCAGGGCCGCGAATCTCCTGCTTCTCGAGATCGATCGACAGGGTCGCGTTGGAGCCACGCTCGGCATCGTCCATCAGCTTGCCGAGGTCTGCCTTCGACACCTTGATCGGCAGGATGCCGTTCTGGAAACAGTTGTTGTAGAAAATATCGCCGAACTGGGTCGAGATGACCGAACGGATGCCGTAGTCGAGCAGCGCCCACGGTGCATGTTCGCGCGATGAGCCACAGCCGAAGTTATCGCCAGCGACGATGATCTTCGCCGTCTTGTATGCCGGCTTGTTCAGCACGAAATCCGGATTGAGCGAACCGTCGTCCTTGTAGCGCAGCTCGGCGAACAGGCCCTTGCCGAGGCCGGTGCGCGCAATGGTCTTCAGGTAATCCTTCGGAATGATCATGTCGGTGTCGACATTGATCATTTTGAGCGGCGCCGCGACGGCGGTAAGCGTTGTGAATTTTTCCATTGGCGTTCCCTTCGGGCCGCTGTCATGCGACGGTCGGCCGGCAAGGTCAAGTAGGGCCCGGAGGGCGACTGTGACACCCCATATCGAGGCAAAGCCGGGCGACTACGCCGAGGCCGTTCTCCTGCCCGGCGATCCGCTGCGGGCCAAATGGGTCGCCGACACATTCCTGGAGTCTCCGCGCCTGGTGAACAAGGTGCGCAACTGCTTCGGCTACACCGGCACCTACAAGGGCAAGCCGGTGAGCGTGCAGGCGACAGGCATGGGTCAGCCGTCGCTCGGCATCTACGTCCACGAGCTGATCAACATCTACGACGTGAAGACGCTGATCCGTATCGGCACCTGCGGTGCGATCGTGCCGAAGGTGAAGCTGCGCGACATCGTCATCGCTTCGGGCGCATCGACCGACTCGGCCATGAACCGCGACGTCTTCGGCATGTACAACTTCGCGCCGGTCGCGGATTTCGGGCTGCTGCGCCGCGCCGTTGAGATCGCCGACGAGCGCCAGCTCCATTGGCATGTCGGCGGCATCGTCTCGAGCGACGTCTTCTACCACCCCGACGGAACCAAGGTTTACGACGTGCTCGCGGCTCACGGCGTGCTAGGCGTCGAGATGGAGACGGCGGCGCTCTACACCCTGGCCGCCCGGCATGGCCGCCGTGCCCTCACCATTTGCGCGGTATCGGATTCGCTGGTGACGCACGAACAGATAGACCCCGAGTCGCGGCAGACGTCGCTGAAGGACATGGCCGAACTGGCGCTGACGGTCGCGACCGGAGGCTAGGGCCGCGGATCCGACGGCTGGGCGAGCGCACGGCGCCGTCCGACTGAGAGCAGCAGCGGCGTCGCCAGGAGCACGGCGATAACGGGCCGCGTGCCGGGATTTTGCAGCATCGCGCTGACCTCTCCGCCAACCCGCGCCGACTGGCCGGCCGATGCTATCGCGACGACGGCGAGGAAAACCACCGCCGCCGCGTATCGGATTTTTGCTTGGAGGGCGCGAGCCAGCATCGCAACACTAGCCCACCGGCAGCATCTGCCTGAGGGTACGGTCCCGGAGCATGAGATGGTGGAAGATCGCCGCGAGTGCGTGCAGCCCAGCAAGCGCAATGAGTACCGTCGCCATGCGGTGGTGGATGTCCAGGATCTGGTGGCCCAGACGACGCGACTCGGAGATCAGCGGTTCGATCTGGCTGCCGTAGATCATCAACGCATGGCCCTCGCGCCACGTCCCGACGATGGCGCTGAGCGGCACCAGCACAAGCAGCGCGTAGAGCAGCCAGTGCGAGACACGCGCCGCCAGCGCCATCAGGCCCGGCATCGGCGGCTTCGGCGGGCGCGTATCGAACAGGCGCCAGACGAGACGCAGCAAAACCAGCGCGAAAACGGTGAAGCCGATGGACTGGTGCAGTCCCATGATCGGCGAAGTCTCGTCACGGCCCCAGGTGCCGGCGATGAGCCATGCGGTGAGCACGAGGATGGCCGTGATCCAATGAATCGCCTGCGCAACAAGGCCGTAGCGATTTTCGGTGCCGAAAACGGACATGCAGGAACCCCGCGGGTGAACTCGCTCCCATCTTTACGAAGAGATGTGGGTCGCCCGACGGCGTTGCGGCTTAAATATTCGTAAGGTTGCTGGGAAACCTATCCAGCTGCCGCCTCGATCTCTTCCATGTCGTCGTCGGACAGGCCGAAGTGGTGGCCGATCTCGTGGACGAGAACATGGCTGACGATCGCGCCCAGCGTCTCTTCGTGCTCGGCCCAATAGTCGAGGATCGGCCGCCGGTAGAGCCAGATCATGTTGGGCATCTCGCCGGTCATCTCGGTGGCACCGTGGTGCGCCATCCCGACGCCCTGGAACAGCCCGAGGATGTCGAACTCCGACTCGATGCCGAGATCGCGCAGCACCTCCTCCTCCGGAAATTCGGTGACGCGGATCGGCACCTCGCCGACGAGATTGCGGAACGTGTCGGGCAACGCCGCGAAGGCGGTGCGGGCGATCGCCTCGATGTCGTCGAGGGATGGAGCCTGGTCGTCGGTGGAGATCGGCATGGCGGAAACCTCCATCGCTGCGCGGCACGGGTCAAGGTAAGTCACCAACCTCCCCCTTGAGGGGAGGTCGAAATCGCGTCGGCGATTTCGGGAGGGGGTGCGATGGCGGGCGTGTTGGCGCTTGGTATCAACCGGCGCACCCCTCCCCAAAACCGCTACGCGGTTTTGACCCTCCCTCAAGGGGAGGGTTGGGTGGTGGTTCTGCAGCCTCTGGCTCTCCCTTAGGGGAGAGGGGCCTGACGCCGTTCATCAATGTGGCCGGCAACTGAACCGAAGATAAATGCGCGCCTCAGGTTGGGTTCAGCGCCCTCCCACTAGAACTCGCATCACGGTCGATCGAACGACCCTGAACACGAGCACGGGAGACCAATCATGTTGAAGAAGACCCTGATCGCCGCCGCCACTGCCGGAGCCATCGGCCTCGGCATGGTTGGCACCACCACCGCCGCCAACGCTGATTCGCTGCAGTTCGGCGGTCCGAACTGGTCCGTCACCATCGGCAACGGCCAGTACAATCCCTACAACCAGTACAAGCCGGGCAAGTTCTGCCAGCCGGTCATCAAGAAGGTGAAGTGGTGGGACCGCTTCGGCTACCCGCACTGGAGCAACGTGGTCGTCGGCCAGAAGTGCCCGCCGCCCAAGTTCCCGCCCTTCCCGCCGCATAACCACGGCCCGTTCCCGGGTGGTCCGTTCCCCGGCGGTCCGTTCCCCGGTGGCCCCGGCGGTCCTGGCCAGCATGGTCCGGGTTGGGGCTGGTAGTCGCGTCCAGCCTGAACCTGTGGGAGAGCCCCGCGCCATTCGCCCGGCGCGGGGCTTTTTCTTTGGCTAGTGCCAGTCGCGCACGTCGACGAAGCGGCCGGCGATTGCCGCCGCTGCCGCCATCGCGGGCGAAACGAGGTGCGTGCGTCCCTTGAAGCCCTGCCGGCCCTCGAAGTTGCGGTTGGAAGTGGAGGCGCAGCGCTCGCCCGGCTTCAGCCGGTCCTCGTTCATCGCCAGGCACATCGAGCAGCCCGGCTCGCGCCAGTCGAACCCGGCCTCGATGAACACCTTGTGCAGACCCTCGCGCTCGGCCTGCTCCTTCACCAGACCCGATCCGGGCACGATCATCGCATGCACGTGGTCCGCGACCTTGCGGCCGCGCTCCAGCGCCGCCCGTGCAATCGCCGCGACCTCGCGCAAATCCTCGATCCGGCCGTTGGTGCACGAGCCGATGAAGGCCTTGTCGATGCGCACGTCGGTCAGGCGCGTGCCGGGCTGCAGGTCCATGTATTCCAGCGACCGCTTCCAGGCGCTGCGCCGGTCCTCGTCGGGCGCATCGTCGGGGTTGGGCACCACGCCGGTGATCGGCACGACGTCCTGCGGACTGGTGCCCCAGGTGAGCTGTGGCGGGATATCGCTCACCGGAATGACGATCTCCCTGTCGTACACTGCATCCTTGTCCGTCGGCAGGCGGCGCCACAGGCCCAAAGCCACCTGCCAGGCACCGCCTTTGGGCGCATAGGGCCGCCCTTCGAGGTAGCGGAACGTCGTCTCGTCGGGCGCGATCAGGCCGGCGCGCGCCCCGCCCTCGATGGACATGTTGCAGACCGTCATGCGGCCTTCCATCGACAGGTTGCGGATCGCCCGGCCGGCATACTCGATGACATGCCCGGTCCCGCCGGCGGTACCGATGGTGCCGATGGTGGCCAGGATCAGATCCTTGGCCGTCACGCCCGGCGGCAGGTCGCCGTCGACGGTGACGCGCATGTTCCGGGCCGGCTGCTGGATCAGGGTCTGGGTCGCCAGCACATGCTCGACCTCGGATGTGCCGATGCCGAACGCCAGCGCACCGAAGGCGCCATGCGTGGAGGTGTGGCTGTCGCCGCAGACGAT
>DASZSW010000031.1:0-95944 GCA_035548515.1 Bauldia sp.
CCATCGCCGCTTCCTCAAGGCTGCGGTCGAAGCTCAGCAGGCGCGACTGCACGACCACGGTGACGAAGCTCATCGTCACCGTGGTGTGCGCGATCGCCACCGTCCAGAAGCCGCGATCCAGGTTGAGCGCGACGAACAGCAGCAGCAGCGAGAGCCCGGTGATGACCTCGGGCATGACCAGCGGCGCGTAGACCATCGCCGCGAACGCCATGCGGCCCCTGAAGCGCCCGGCCCGCACCAGCGTGACCGCGGCAAGCGTGCCCAGCACCGCCGCCATGGTCGCCGACAGCGCTGCGATCCGCACGCTGTTCCACGCAGCCTCCAGCATTGGACCGTCGTCCAGCAGCGCCACGTACCAGCGCACCGACCAGCCGCCCCAGACGGTGGCCAGCTTGGAGTCGTTGAACGAGTAGATGATGAGCAGGAAGATCGGGACGTAGAGGAAGACGAGGCCGAAGACGACCGAGACGATGTTGAAGCGCGAGGTACGGATCACTTGTTCTGCTCCTGCGCGCGCTGCTGCTGGTTCTGGAAGATGACGATGGGGATGACCAGGATCAGCAGGAGGATGACGGCAACAGCAGAGGACAGCGGCCAGTCGCGGTTGTTGAAGAATTCGTTCCACAGCGTCTTGCCGATCATCAGCGTGTCGGAGCCGCCGAGGAGATCGGGGATGACGAATTCGCCAGTGACAGGGATGAACACGAGGAAGCAGCCGGCGATGACGCCGGGCAGCGCCAGCGGCCAGGTGATCTGCCAGAAGGCGCGCACCGGCGGGCAGCCGAGATCGTTGGCGGCCTCGAGCAGCGTGTTATCCATGCGCTCCAATGTGGCGTAAAGCGGCAGCACCATGAACGGCAGGTATGAGTAGACGATGCCGATATAGACCGCCCAATTCGTGTTGAGGATGGTCAGCGGCTCGTGGATGAGACCGGTCCACTGCAGGAACTCGTTGAGCAGGCCCTCCTTCTTGAGGATGCCGATCCAGGCGTAGACGCGGATCAGGAACGAGGTCCAGAACGGGAGGATGATGAGCATCACCAGCGTCGGCTGCCACGAGCGCGGCGCGCGCGCCATGCCGTAGGCCATTGGGAAGCCGACGAGCAGGACGAGGAATGTGGAGACGACGGCGATGACAATCGAGGAGACGTAGGAGCGCCAGTAGAGGGAGTCCTGCGTCAGCCAGACGTAGTTATCGACGACGAATTCCTTGATGCCGCCGGCGATGTCGCCGATCGAGTTGAAGACCGGCGTGTACGGCGGCTGAGCGATCGCCGAGGTGGAGAAGGAAATCTTGAGGACAATCAGGAACGGAATAAGGAAGAAGATCAGCGACCAGGCGTAAGGGATAACGACGACGAGCCACCGCAGCCAACTGCGTCCGCCTGCCTCGCCTCCGCCCATGCGCCCTCGCCCCTAGCCGGTCAGCACGACGCCCGAATCCGGCGCCCACGTCAGCCACACTTTGTCGTTCCACGTGATGGGCCGCTCGACCATACGCGTGCGGTTGGTGAGGGTCGCCTTCACCATGGCGCCGCCCGGCAGGCGCACGTGATAAACGGAGATGTCGCCGAGGTAGCCGATATCGATCACCTCCCCGGACAGCGCGTTGACCGAGGTGTCGGACGGCTGGTCGAGCGAGACGCTGAGCTTCTCCGGACGCACGGCGAACCAGGCCGTGCTGCCGCTGCTGGTCGCGACGTCCTGCTGCTCCACTGCGATGTTGGCCCCGGTGCCGGTGCCCTCCATGCGGATGGTGCCGTTGGCAGCGGACTGGACCTTGCCCTCGAGCAGATTGATGTTGCCGATGAAGTCGGCGACGTACTTGGAATTCGGCTGCTCGTAGATCTCGGCAGGCGTGCCGACCTGGATAATGCGGCCGTGGTCCATGACCGCGATGCGGTCGGCCAAGGTCATCGCCTCTTCCTGGTCGTGCGTGACGATGACGAAGGTGAGACCGAGGTCGACCTGGAGGTCGGTGAGCTCGAACTGGGTTTCCTCGCGCAGCTTCTTGTCGAGGGCGCCGAGCGGCTCGTCGAGCAGCAGCACCTTCGGCTTCTTGGCGAGCGAGCGGGCGAGCGCGACGCGCTGGCGCTGGCCGCCGGAGAGCTGGTGCGGCTTGCGCTTGGCGAAGGGCGTGAGCTTCACCATCTTCAGCATCTCTTCGACGCGGGCGGCGATCTGGTCCTTCGGCATGCCCTCCTGCTTTAAGCCGAAGGCGACGTTCTGCTCCACGCTCATGTGCGGGAACAGCGCGTAGGACTGGAACATCATGTTGGTGGGACGGCGATACGGCGGGACCCCCGCGAGGTCCTTGCCGTCCAGCATAACGCGGCCGTCGGTCGGCTCCTCGAAGCCGGCGACCATGCGCATCAGCGTGGTCTTGCCGCAGCCGGAAGGACCTAGGAGCGCGAAGAACTCGCGCTCGTAGATGCCGAGGGTGATGTCGTTGACGGCGGTGAAATCGCCGAAGCGCTTGGTGACGTGGTCGAAGAGGATGAAGGGCTTCTGGGAGGGGTCGTTCCACGGCGCGAACTTCCGCCGGACCGGACCGACCGCGTTCTTCGCCATTATGCTACGTCCCCTCCCCGATTCCTCCTAGGCTAACTCCCGCTCTTCACCGCCGTCCAGACGCGCGTGACGATCTTCTGTGTCTTCGCGTCATAGGGCGTGGTGGTGTAGAGGCGATCCAGCGTGGCCGCATCGGGATAAACGGACGGATCCTTGATGATCGCCTCGTCCACCATCGCCTGCGAGTCCTTGTTGCCGTTGGCATAGAACACGTAGTTCGAATTCGCGGCTGCAACTTCCGGCGTCAGCATGAAGTTGATGAAGGCGTACGCCGCGTCGGGATGGGGGGCATCGGCGGGGATGATGAAGGAGTCGAACCACATGCCCGCGCCTTCTTTGGGGATCACGTAGTTGATGTTGACGCCCGCCTTCGCTTCCTCGGCGCGGTTCTTCGCCTGGAGGACGTCGCCCGAGTAGCCGACCGCGAGGCAGATGTCGCCGTTGGCGAGCGCGTCGATGTAATCGGACGAGTGGAACTTCAGGATGTAAGGCTTGATCGAGGAGAGCAGTTCACCCGCCTTCTGGATGTCCTTCTGATCCTTGGAGTCGGGATTGAGCTTCAGGTAGTTGAGCGCCGCGGGGATCAGCTCCTCCGGCGTGTCGAGGATTTCGATGCCGCAATCCTTGAATTTCGACACGACCTCCGGCTTGAAGATCATGTCCCACGAATCCACCGGGGCATCAGGCATCGCGGCCTTGATCTTGTCGACGTTGTAGCCGATGCCGGTGGTGCCCCACATGTAGTTCACGGCGTACTGGTTGCCGGGATCGTATGTCTCAAGGCGCTTGGAGATGACGTCCCATTGGTGCGACAGGTTGGGAATCTTCGACTTGTCGAGCTTCAACAACGTGCCGGCCTGAATCTGGCGCGCGACGTTCGGACCGGATGGAACGACGACGTCGTAGCCGGAACCGCCGGCGAGCAGCTTGGTCTCGACGATCTCGTTGTTGTCGTAGTTGTCGTAGACGACCTTGATGCCGGTCTCTGCGGTGAACTTCTCGAGGTTCGCCGGGTCGATGTAGTCCGACCAGTTGTAGATGTTGACGACCTTGTCCTCGGCGGAGGCGGCACTCACCAGGCCGAGCAGCGCCAGCGGCGCCAATTTCAGTACCAACGCGCGCATAATCTTCAGTCCTCCACCAACTCTGCCGCCCTCGCGGAAACAGGCTTCCGGCCCTTGCGCCGGCCAAGTATTGTGACGACCACGTTAAGGTTGATCCGAGGCCGGGACAACCTGAACCGGCGGCGGACGTGCTAAACTCTTTGCGATAGCGATCTTGGACCCATGAAAACCGCCGGAACCCTAGGGTTTCCGGCTTCTCTCGGTTTGTGACAGGTGACCCGTGGCTAGGAAGAAGAAGGCGCCCGCGACGCCGGCAGTGGAACGGAAACGCGGCGTCGGTTCGCTGGAAGAAGCACGCGCGTGGCTCTCCGAACGGCGCATCGAGGAGATCGAATGCGTTGTGCCCGACCAGGCGGGCGTGGCGCGCGGCAAGATCATGCCGGTGGCGAAGTTTCTCGCCGCGCCGACGATGTCGATGCCGGGCTCGATCTTCACGCAGACCATCGCGGGCGACTGGCCCGGCGACGACGGTAGCTTCGAAAACGACAAGTCGGATTCCGATGTGCTGCTCGAGCCGGACTTCTCGACGCTGTCGATCGTGCCGTGGGAAACGGACCCTACGGCTCAACTTATCCATGACGCCTACCACGGCGACGGGCGGCCCTTGGAGATCGCGCCACGGCAGGTGCTCCGACGCATCGTCGAGCTCTACGCCAACCGCGGCTGGCAGCCTGTGGTGGCGCCGGAAATCGAGTTTTATCTGGTCAAGCCAAACAAGGATCCGGACTACCCGCTGGAGCCGCCGAGCGGGCGCTCGGGCCGGCCGGAATCGGCGCGGCAGTCCTACTCCATCGCCGCGGTCAACGAGTTCGACGACCTGTTCGACGACATCTACAAGTTCTCGGAGCAGCAGGACCTCGAGATCGACACGCTGATCCACGAGGAAGGCGCGGCGCAGATGGAGATCAACCTGCGCCACGGCGATCCATTGCCGCTCGCGGACCAGGTGTTCCAGTTCAAGCGCACGATCCGCGAGGCGGCGCTGCGCCACGAGATGTACGCGACGTTCATGGCGAAGCCGATGACCCGCGAGCCGGGCTCGGCGATGCACATCCACCAGTCGGTGCTGGACAGGAAGACCGGCGCCAACATCTTCTCCGACAAATCGGGCGACCCAACGCCGGAGTTCTTCGCCTTCATCGGCGGCTCACAGAAATACCTGCCGGCGGTGACGTGCATGCTGGCGCCGTACGTCAATTCGTACCGGCGACTGATCCGCTCGGGCTCGGCGCCGGTCAACACGATGTGGGGGTATGACAACCGCACGGTGGGCCTGCGGGTGCCCAACTCGAGCGCCAACAACCGGCGCGTGGAAAATCGCATCCCCTCCTCCGACGCCAACCCGTATCTCGCGATCGCAGCGTCGCTCGCCTGCGGCTACCTCGGCATGGTCGAGGGACTGATGGTGTCCGATCCGGTGGCGGGCGCGGCCAACGAGGCGGAAATCGCATTACCGCGCGGGCTGCTCGAGGCGGTGGCGCTGTTCGAGGAATCGGAGGAGCTGGTCGAGATTTTCGGCCGCCGCTTCGTTTCCGCCTATCGTGCGATCAAGCAGGCGGAGTTCGAGACGTTCATGCAGGTGATCTCACCGTGGGAGCGGGAGTACCTGCTGCTCAACGTGTGACGGCAATCCGGCGCTACGACCGGAAACTGTCACGACCAGGGGACATCACAACGATGCCGGCCCCAGCCGGCGCAAAAGGAGTCTCCGTATGCCGAAGAAAATCGACCTCAGCCAAGCGCCCCGCCGCGACGGCACGCTCTATCCGCCGCCGTTCGATGCGCCGTGCCGGGCGCGACGCCGCGTGCGCGTCGGCGACGCCGCCGGGCTGACGCAGTTCGGCGTGAACGTGTGCACGCTGCCGCCGGGCACCTGGTCGAGCCAGCGGCACTGGCACTCGAAGGAAGACGAGCTGATCGGCGTGCTTTCGGGCGAGGTCGTGCTCGTTACTGACGAGGGCGAGGAGATCCTGCGCGCGGGCGATTGGGCGGGGTTCAAGGCCGGCGAGCCGAACGGGCACTCGTTCCAGAACCGCTCGGGCAAGGACGTCGTGCTGATCGAGATCGGTTCGCGTTTCGAGGACGACGAGGCGTTCTACCCGGACATCGACATGCGGACGGTGAAGGGCCAGGACGATTATTTCCATCGCGACGGGAAGACGTCGTATGGGCCGCAGCCGCGACGGACGTAGTTCCTGCGGGCTGTAAATGCCTTGCCGTCGTCCCCGCGCAGGTTTGGGGGCGGGTCGCGTGTTTTTGCGGTGGCCGCGAAGAAGGCTAGGTTCTAGCCGATGCCGCATGCGCCCTCCCTTTACGCCGCAACCGCCGATGCTTCGCTGACGTTCGCGCCGCTGGCCGAGTCCACGCGCGCCGATGTCGTCATTGTCGGTGGCGGCTATACGGGGCTGTCGGCGGCGTTGCATCTGGCCGAGGCCGGTGTGGATGTCGTTGTGCTTGAGGCGGAGCGGGTCGGCTGGGGCGCATCCGGGCGGAACGGCGGGCAGCTTCATAGCGGGCAGCGGCGTGATCAGGACTGGCTGGAGGAGCACGTCGGACTGGACGAGGCGATACGGCTATGGAGGCTCGCGGAGGAGGCGAAGGCGCTGGTGCATTCGCTGATCGCCAAGCATCGCATCGACGCGGAGTGGCGGCCGGGCCTGATCGAGACGACGCACAAGGCGCGGCTGGTCGATGGCGAGCGGGCGCATGTCGAGAAGCTGCGCACGCGATACGGATATGAGGCTGTGACGTGGCTCGACCGGGCGGAACTCGCCGAGGCGATCGGCACGGACGTGTATTTCGGCGGGCGGCGCGATACGGGCGCCGGGCATCTCCATCCGTTGAAGTTTGCGCAGGGATTGGCGCGGGCGGCTGCGCAAGCCGGGGCGCGGATATATGAGGGTGCGAGGGTGGTGCGTGTGGTGGGCACGGGGGTGGAGGTGGAAGTGCCCTCACCCCGCGCCTCTGGTTCGCTTTCGCTCTCAAGAGGCGCGGCCCTCTCCCCTTCGGGGCGAGGGGACGACGTGCGCGGTGCGTTGAGGGTGCAGGCCGATACGGTGATCCTGGCCGGCAATGGGTATCTCGCGGGCATCGATGCCGAGGTGGAGGCGCGGGTGATGCCGATCGACAACTATATCCTCGCGACGGCGCCGATCGGCGCGGGGATGAGCGGTGGGATCATTCCCGGTGGCGAGGCGGTCTCGGATACGCGCTTCGTTGTCTACTACTACCGGCCGACATCCGATGGGCGGCTGGTGTTCGGCGGCGGCGAGACGTATGCGCGCCACTACGGCGGCGATGTCGCGGAACTGGTGCGCAAGCATCTGCGCGTCGTCTACCCGCAGTTTGGCGCAGTGAAGGTGGACTACGCGTGGGGCGGCACGCTCGCAGTCACCATCCACAGGCTGCCGTACATCCGCAAAGTGCGGAGCGGCGTGTACGCGGCGGCGGGTTACTCCGGACAGGGCGTGGCGCTCGCGCCTTTCGCCGGGAAGGTGATTGCGGACGCTGTCCGCAATGCGCCAGGGAAGCTCGACGCGTTCGCCGCGCTGTCCACGCCCCGGTTCCCCGGCGGCAAGCTGCTGAGGAAGCCGGCGCTGGTAGCGGGCATGCTCTGGTACGCGCTGCGGGACCGAATCTAGCGGAAGTCCTGTGGCGCGCGGCTGTCTGACCCCGCCCTTCTTCTCAGTCGCGCGTCGCGGAATTCGCTTCGCTAGCACGACAAGAGCTGAAACCGCGCAGACGATGCCCTTGCGCGTATATCCTAATTCGGATATACGCGTTCGAATTATAGAAAACCGAGGAATTCCGCCATGACCGCAGACGCCAAGCCGGCACCGGGCGCAGGGCTTTCGTACCGCGGCCGCACGATTGCGCTGTGGGTTGTGCTGCTCGCCTTCTTCATGGACCTGCTCGACACGACGATCGTCAACGTCGCGATCCCGTCCATCCAGACGGGGCTCGGCGCGAGCTATTCCTCAATCCAATGGATCATCGCCGGGTACTCGCTGACCTTCGCATTGTTCCTCATCACCGGCGGGCGGCTCGGCGACATCTTCGGATACAAGCGGCTGTTTCTTGCCGGCATTACCGGCTTCATCGTCGCGTCGCTGTTGTCGGGCCTGGCGCAGTCGACGGGCATGCTGATCGGCGCGCGGCTGCTGCAGGGGTTCTTTGCAGCGATGATGGTGCCGCAGATCCTTTCGCTCATCCAGGTAATGTACACCACCAGCGAAGAACGCGCGGGCGTGTCGGCCTTCTATGGCGCGCTCGCGGGCGTCGCCACCGTCGGCGGTCCGATTATCGGTGCGCTCCTCATCAGCGGCAATGTATTCGGCTTCGGCTGGCGCACGATCTTCCTCGTCAACCTTCCGGTCGGCATCGCGGCTATCATCCTTGCGGCGATTTACCTGCCCAACGCAAAGTCATCGCATCCGTTGAAGCTCGACATCGTCGGCGTGGCGCTGGTCGTGCTGGCGATGTTGCTGCTCATGTATCCGCTGATCCAGGGGCGCGAACTCGATTGGCCGGCGTGGACGTTCATCTCGATGATCGCCTCGGTGCCGGTGTTCATCGTGTTCGCGTTCAGCCAGGTATGGAAGCAACGTCGTGACGGCTCGCCCCTGGTGGTGCCGCAGTTCTTCACCAAGCGATCGTTCGTCGCCGGCATCGCGCTTTCGGGATCGTTCTTCGCGATCGTCACCGGCTTCTTTCTGATCTTCACGCTCTTCCTGCAGATCGGGCTCGGCTATTCGGTGCTGAAAGCCGGGCTGACCGGCATCCCCTTCTCCATCGGCGTGAGCGTCGCAGCGGGCATGTCCGGGCCGGTGTTCGTGCCGAGGTTCGGACGCAACATCATCACGGTCGGACCGGTGACGATGGCCGCGGGATTCGCCCTGTTTATCTGGACGGTCAATGCATTCGGCGCCGACGTGACGCCGTACGAACTGATCCCGGCGCTGCTGATTGCGGGCGTGGGCATGGGTTTCGTGGTGGCCTCTGTCTACCCCTTCATCCTGGCGGAAGTGCCGCTGAAAGACGCCGGCTCGGCCTCGGGGATCATCAACGCGGTCGGGCAGATCGGCGGAGCGATCGGCATCGCAGCCATCGGCGTCATCTTCTTCGGCGTGCTGGCAAGCCAGTCGACGGCGAGCGTCGACTCGGTGCGAAGCGATCTGACGGCGGACCTGACGGCGGCAGGCCTCCCTGCCTTCGCAATCCCCAACGTAGTGACGTCGTTCGAGACATGCTTCCACGATCGGGCGAGCGCGAAGGACTTCTCCGACGTGCCGCAAAGCTGCAAGGACGCGCAGGCAGCCCAAGCTGCGTTTGCCGCAAGCGCCCCGGCGATCGCCAAGATCGTCGGCGACGCCGTCGGCAAGCGGGCACTCGAGGCGAACCAGCGCAACTTCACGACGGCCATTTCGCGCGCGCTTGAGTGGGAAATCGGTGCGCTGGTGTTCGTGTTCTTCCTGTCGTTTCTTCTGCCGCGGCGGCCACGGGACGAGAAGGAGTTGGCGGCCGCGGGTGTCGCTGCGGCATGAGCGAGAGGCCGGTTTCGAACCCGCTGGCGCTGGCGGTGCTCGCCTGCCTCGCCGAGCGGCCGATGCATCCATACGAGATGGCGTCCACCATGCGCGAGCGGCGCAAGGACGATGCGATCAAGCTGAACTATGGGTCGCTCTATTCGGTGATCGAGTCGCTGTGCAAGCACGGCTTCATCGTCGCCAAGGAGACGATCAAGGACGGCAAGCGGCCTGAGCGTACCGTGTTCGAGTTGACGGAGAACGGACGCCTGGAGCTAGGCGACTGGCTGAGCGAGCTGCTGTCCGAGCCGACGAAGGAGTACACGCACTTCGAGGCCGGGCTGTCGCTGATGCCGGTGCTGTCGCCGGAGGAGGCGCTGAAGCTGCTAAGGCGACGCGTCGAGATGCTCGAGCTGGAGCTGGCCAAGGCGCGATCGGTCGACGCATACGCGCGCGAGCGGAGGATCCCTCGCCTGCACATGGTGGAGCGCGAGTTCCAGGTGAGCCAGCGCGAGGCCGAGGTCAGCTTCGTGCGGGCGCTGATCGACGATCTCGCCGGTGGGCGGCTGGATGGGCTCGAGGAATGGCGAAGTTGGCACACCGCCGGATAGGCGCGGCAACGTCACGCTAACCATGTCAATCGATCGATTGACAAATTCAATCGTTCGATTGTATACGCTTTCGCCATGGCAAAGAAACCAAAGGCGAAGGCGCCCGCGCGGGCGGCTCGCCCCCGACGGGATCGCGGGGCGGATACGCGGGCGCAGCTGATCGACGCGGGGCTGGACGCCTTCGGCCTGGTCGGATTCGAAGGGGCTTCCACGCGCGAGATCGCGAAGGCGGCGAAGGCCAATCTTGCCGCCATCCTCTATCACTTCGGCGGCAAGGAAGGGCTGCACCTTGCCGTTGCCGAGCACATCGCCGAGCAGATCGGCAAGCGCGTCGCGCCGGTGCTGGCAATGATCGCAGCGCCGGAGGCCGTCGCCTCGCCGAAGGCGGCGCGGGCCGCATTGCATACGGTGGTCGAGACACTGGCCGATGTCATGCTGGGAACGGCGGACGCGGCGCGGTGGGCGCGGTTCATCGTGCGCGAGCAGATGCAGCCGACGGCTGCCTTCGATGTGATCTACCGTTTCCTCGGCAACGCCGTGAACAACGCGGGACGGCTGGTCGGCGTCATCCTTGGCCGCCCGGCAGACGACGAGAAGCTGCGGATCCGTGTCTTCACCATCATGGGGCAGGTCCTGATCTTCCGCGTCGCACAGGCGCTGGTGCTCAGGAAAATGGGCTGGCAGGCGATCGGCGACGCCGAACGGGCGGCGATCAAGCGGATCGTGCTGCAACAGCTCGACGACATTCTCGACGCGGAGCAACGGACATGAACGCGCGTTTTCTCGTGGCGCTCCTCCCTCTCGCACTTGGCGGCTGCAACAGCAGCGAGGCGCCGCTGCAGGGCTACGTCGATGGCACCTACGTCTACGTCGCGGCGGAAGCCGGGGGACGGGTGACGGCACGGCCGGCAATGGCGGGCACGCGCGTGAAGGCGGGCGATGTGCTGTTCACGCTCGACGAAGCCGACCAGAAGGAGCAGGTCGCCGGCGCGGAAGCACGTCTGGCACAAGCGCAGGCGCAGCTCGCCAACCTGCAAACTGGCGCGCGGCCGGAGGAGATCGCGGTGCTCGCCTCCACTCTCAGCGCGGCGCGAACCGCGCAGACGCAGGCCGACGACGACTACACACGCAAGCTGACGCTGCTGACCAAGGGCGTGGTGGCGCAGTCGGTGGTGGACGATGCCAAGGCCAAAAGGGATTCCGCGGAAGCTCAGGCCGACGCGGCAGAGCGACAACTATTGGTGGCGAAGCTCCCTGCCCGGCAGGAGGAGATCGACGCGGCGGAGAAGAATGTCGCGGCGATGCAGGCGGATCTCGCGCAGGCGCACACGGCATTCGACCGCCGGCAGATCAAGGCGCCTGCAGACGGGCTGATCGAGGAGACGTACTTCGAGCCGGGCGAACTGGTCGCCGCGGGCCAGGCCGTGGTTTCGCTGTTGCCCGACACGAACCGCAAGGTGCGCTTCTTCGTGCCGGAGCGGATGCTGTCGTCTGTGGCGCCCGGCAAGACAGTGAACGTCGGCTGCGACGGCTGTGCGGCCGGCATGAGCGCCGAGGTGACGTTCGTTGCCACCGAGGCGGAGTTCACGCCGCCGATCATCTACTCCAAGGAAAGCCGCGACAAGCTCGTGTTCCGCGTCGATGCAAAACCGGTGGGCGATGCGGCTACGCTCAAGGTCGGCCAGCCGCTGGATATCCGGCTCGCGCCATGAGTGCCGGCGATACCATCATCGACATCGAGGGCCTGACCAAGCGGTTCAGCGGCCGCACTGTCGTCGATCACGTCGATCTCGAGGTGAAGCGCGGCGAGATCGTCGGATTCCTCGGGCCGAACGGCTCGGGCAAGACGACGACGATCCGCATGATCTGCGGGCTGCTGAAGCCGGACGAAGGCACGGGCACGTGCCTCGGCTACGACATCCTCACTCAGTCCGACCGGATCAAACTCGAGGTCGGCTACATGACGCAGCGGTTCTCGCTCTACGAGGACCTGACGATCGCGGAGAATCTCGATTTCGTGGCGCGGCTCTACGGATTGAAACCGCGGGCAAAGTATGTCGCCGATACGCTGGCGCGGCTGGGGCTGACGGACCGGCAGCATCAGCTTGCCGGTACGCTGTCGGGCGGATGGAAGCAGCGGCTGGCGCTCGCCGCCGCCGTCATGCATCAGCCGAAGCTGCTGCTGCTCGATGAACCCACGGCGGGCGTCGACCCGAAGGCGCGGCGCGACTTCTGGGACGAGATCCACCAGCTTGCCGCCGAAGGGCTGACCGTGCTGGTCTCCACCCACTACATGGACGAAGCCGAGCGCTGCCACCGCATCGTCTACATCGCGTACGGCAAGGTGGTGGCGCGTGGGACCGTGCCCGAGGTGATCGCGCAATCCGGGCTGCACACGGTCGTGGTGAAGGGCGGCGACGAGGCGGCGATTGCGCGGAAGCTTCGCGGTGCGCCGGGCGTGGAGCAGATCGCTTCTTTCGGCACCGATCTGCATGTCGTGGGCGAGGACCCTGCCCTGCTCCGCCGATCCGTCGATGCGGCGATCGCGGGGACCGGTGCGCACGCAGCCGAGGACGAGACGATCCTGGAGGACGTGTTCATCCGCCTGATGGGCGCGAGCCAGGACAACTTTGCGGGAAACCCGAAGTGAGGCTGTTCGGTCTCTCGTCGTCACGCATCCTGGCCGTCATGGCCAAGGAATTCATCCAGATGCGGCGTGACCGCCTGACGTTCGCGATGATCATCGGCGTGCCGATCGTGCAGCTCGTGCTCTTCGGCTACGCGATCAACACGGACCCGAAGCGGATGCCTACCGCCGCGATCGTCGCGGATCATGGCCCCGTGGAACGATCGCTGATCGCGGCGATGCAGACCTCCAACTATTTCGATCTCATCGCAGGAGCGCCGACCGAGGCGCAGGCGCGGGCCATGCTGGCGCGCGGCGACATCGCCTACATCATCACCATACCGACGGACTTCGAGCGCAAGCTGGTGCGCGGCGAGCGGCCGCAGATCCTCGTCGAGGCCGACGCCACCGATCCGGCCGCCACCGCCGGCGGCCTGGCTGCATTGCAGATGATCGCGACCGACGCGCTGAAGGAGGCCGCGACGGGCCCGCTGCGCACGCTGCAGCCGGGCGGACTGCCGATGGATGTCGTCGTGCACCGACTCTACAACCCCGAGGGCATCACCGCGTACAACATCGTGCCGGGTCTGCTGGGCGTGATCCTGACGCTGACGACCATCCTGATGACGGCGCTCGCGATCACGCGCGAGGTCGAGCGCGGGACGATCGAGAATCTGATGGCGATGCCGGCGAAGCCGGTGGAGATCATGATCGGCAAGATCGTGCCGTACATCGGCTTCGGCTTCGTTCAGATCGCGGTGATCATCATCGCGGCGAAGCTGCTGTTCCAGGTGCCGATGGAGGGACCGCTCTCGGTGCTGCTCACCGTGACGCTCCTGTTCATCGGCGCCAATGTGACGCTCGGCTACACGTTCTCGACCATCGCGCGGAACCAGATGCAGGCGATGCAGATGACGGTTTTCTTCTTCCTGCCATCGATCCTGCTCTCGGGGTTCATGTTTCCGTTCCGCGGCATGCCCATCTGGGCGCAGTGGATCGGCGAGGTCATCCCGCTGACGCATTACCTGCGTGTGGTGCGCGGCGTGATGCTCAAGGGCGGCGGGTTTGCCGAGGTCGGGGGGCAGGTTTGGCCGCTGGCGCTTTTCTGGCTAGCGGTCGCGACGCTGGCGCTGGTCCGGTACCGGCGCACGCTGGATTAAGCAAACGCCGGTGCGCGTGTCGGCTCGACGGTTGCAAGCGGCAGGATGATCTCCGCCCTCAAGCCGCCCTCTGCCCGGTTGGTTAGCGTGACCTCGCCGCCGTGGGCGCGGGCGACGGTGCGGGCGATGGTGAGGCCGAGGCCGGTGCCGCCGGTCTCGCGATTGCGCGAGGTTTCCAGGCGACGGAACGGGCGGAAGACCGCCTCCGCGTGAGTCTCGGGGATGCCGGGCCCGTCGTCGTCCACGACGATGTGAACCGCGCCTTTCGTCATGACCAGCGAGACGCGAGCGACGCCGCCGTATTTCACCGCGTTGTCGATGATGTTGGTGACGGCGCGGCGGAGTGCCACCGGCTCGGCGCGATAGGCGATGCGGGGCGGCGTGTCCGGCGCCAGGACCAAAGCGGCGCCGGGCGTGTCGTCGCAAAGGGAACGGAGCATTGAAACGAGATCGACATTGGCCCGCGGCTCGGGTTGGGCGCTGTTGGAGGCGAAGGCGAGCACGGAGCGGGTCATCGTCTCGATCTCATCCAGGTCGTCGAGCATGCGTGCGCGCTGCTCCGGATCATCGATGAAATCGGCGCGGAGACGTAGACGCGTCGTTGGCGTGCGCAGATCGTGCGAGATGGCCGCGACGAGCTGCTCACGGTCGCTGAAGGAACGTTGCAGCCGCTCCTGCATCAGATTGAAGGCGTGCGCAGCGGCGCGCACCTCGCGTGGCCCCTGCTCCGGCAGCGCGGAGGCATTAAGGTCGCGGCCGAGGCGTTCGCTCGCGGCGGCGAGCACGGCGTACGGCGCGGTGAGACCGCGGAGCGCCCAGATCGAGGCGGCGAGTACGAGGGCTATGATCAACGCGGTGAGCGCGATGGTGTTCAGCGACCACCAGTTGGGCGACGGCGCCACGGGGATGCCGAAGTTGACCCACGTGCCGTCGCTCAACTGGACGGAGACGATATAACTGTCGTCGAGGGTATAGTCCTCGCCGATCTGTGCCAGGAACCGCTCCACCGGGCCGGCATCCGCGTCGATCTTGGGCGTCGCGGCGTCGTCTCCGTCGTCGGGCAGGTTCCGCTCGACGCGCACGTCGGTAACGCCGCTGTTGGCGAGGCGCTCCTGCATGATGTCTTCGAGCTCGGCGAGTTCCTCGTTGCCGCCCGCTGAGTCGCGGGCAGCCGGGGTGCGGCCGATGCCGACGGACAGCGTGTCGGACGACAGCGCGGAGACCAGTGCCGCACGCCCCACCTGAGGCTCGGCAGCGATGGCGCGGCTCATGGAGGAGACGCGCTCGGAGAGATGGAAGAAGCCGGTCATGCGGCTGTTCAGCGCACGATTCTCAACGATGGCGATAAGGGTCGCGGCTTCCGCGATGGCGAGGCCCGCGATGAGGATGAGCAGCGCCCACGCGGCGAGGCTGTCGGGAACGAGGCGCCTCATGCCGCCTCGACCTCGGGAGTAAACATGTAGCCATCGCCGCGCACGGTGACGATCATCTCGGGCGAGCGAGGATCGGACTCGATCTTGCGACGGATGCGGCTCACCTGCACGTCGATGCTGCGATCGAAGGGCGCAGCGTCACGACCGCGGGCGAGATCGAGCAACTGGTTGCGGGTGAGCACGCGCTGGGGACGCTCGGCGAAGGCGATCAGCAGTTCGTATTCGCCGGTGGTGAGGTCAACGATCATACCGTCCGGCGCTTCCAGCCGGCGGCGGCCGAGATCGAGCTGCCAGCCGGCAAAGCGCAGGCGCTTGGCCGTTGGCTTCATCGGGCCGGACGATGCAGCGCTGGTGACGCGCCGGAGGATGGCGCGGATGCGGGCGAGCAGTTCGCGGGGGTTGAACGGCTTGGCGAGGTAGTCGTCGGCGCCCATTTCTAGGCCGACGATGCGATCGGTCTCGTCGCCCATGGCGGTGAGCATGAGGATGGGGACCGGCGACTTCGCGCGCAACTCACGGCAGATATCGAGGCCGCTACGCCCGGGCAGCATGACGTCGAGGATGACGAGATCAATGCGGGTGACGGCCAGGATGGCATCCATGGCGTTGGCGTCACGCGCGGCTTCGACCTTGTAGTCGTGCTTCTGGAGGAGGCGTGTGATGAGATCGCGAATCTCGCGATCGTCATCGACGATCAACAGATGCGGCCTGTCAGTCACGGGATTTTCGTCCGTCGGCGGATCCCTCCCAGCAGCGGCAAACTAGGACATCTGCCGGCCGGGGCGGATTACAGATTGTTACAAAAAGGCGTCCCGGAAACAGGCGGTTTCATGGCCGGGCCGGCCAGACATGACCGGGTTACAGGCCGGTGGTGGTTTGGGCGCTGTCCGCCGCCCGGCTCGCGCCGGCGGCTCCCATCCGTTTACCAACCGGAGAATTCGTCATGAAATCCGTCACCATTCTCGGCGCCGCCGCCCTGGCCGTGCTGCTGTCGTCGGCTGCCTTCGCCGCGCAGCCGATGATGAAGCACAAGATTGTCGCAGCCACGGACTGCTCGATCCTGGAGCATCAGTTCGCCAAGGCGCCGAAGCACAAGTCCATGTGGCTGGCCAAGGCGGAGTGGCTGAGCACACGGGGCGCCAAGCTCTGCTCGACCGGCGCTCCGATCCGCGGCGCATGGGACCTGCGCTCGGCGCTGCACCTGATCGGCGTCGCGCCGAAGGTCTGAGCTGCGCCCGCTTCCCTGCGGCATCGCCGCCGGGATCACGACACAGAAAAAGCCCGGCCTTGCGGCCGGGCTTCCTCTTCAGACGGAAGATCGGGAGGATCAGGCCGTCTTGCAGGTCTTGGCCTTCACCAGCTTGGCGAGGTCGGCCTTGGCCGACGCGAGGCTCTTGTAGCCCTTGGTGCTCGGCTCGAGCTTGTCCGGCGCAGTCAGCGTCGGAGCAGCGGCCATCGCATCGGACACCTTGCACACGCCGCCGACGTCTTCGACGAAGTAGAGCTTCGGCGCCGGCTTGGCGGCCGGAGCCGTCGTGGTGGTCGTGGTCGAGGCGGCGAAGGCGGGCATCGCGAAGGACGCGATCAGCGCGCCGGCGATCAGAACATTGCGGACCATTGGGTCAATCTCCGTGGGTGACTTGTGTCGGGTCGCGGGCAGTTCCGCGGCCGGCGCAAAATCACCACGCGGCTGTAAGCCGAATGTTTCGGCGGACGGGCGATTGTGTAACGGTGTGTGTCCGCCCGCCGGTGCGGCGAAGCTAGTGGGCGGGAGCGAGCACCACGTTGGCTGAGTCGGCCGTGAGCCCCAGGCGCTCACGCCGCGACCAGCGCACCGTCATCAGCACCGCGACGACGGCGAGGCCGAGCGCGAGGCCGATCCAGATGCCCCTCCCCGCGAGCGGCGTCCAGAAACCCAGCAGGACGCCGAGCGGCAAACCAATCCCCCAATAGCCCAGCGCAGCGAACAGCATCGGGATCCGCGTATCGCCGAGACCGCGCAGCATGCCCGACGCAGTAGCCTGGCCGGCATCGGCGAGCTGGAAGATGCCGGCGAACATCACGAACGTGACGGCGAGCTCAATCACGACCTGGTTGGCCGGGACCTTGAGATCGAGGAAGGCGCCGACGAGATCGCGGCCGAACAGAAGCATGACCGTGGCTGTGCAGCAGGCATAGGTGAGCGCAAGCGCCAATGCCGTCCAGCCGGCGCGGGCGATGCCTTCGCGGTCGGCACCGCCGAAGGCGAGACCGACACGCACGGTCGCGGCGAAACCCAGGCCCAGCGGGACCATGAACGCCACCGACGCGATCTGGATCGCGATGGAGTGCGCGGCGAGTGAGTCGGCGCCGATGATGCCCATCAGGAAGACTGCGGCGTTGAAGACGGTGACCTCGAAGCCGAGGGTCAGCGCTATCGGGACGCCGATGCGCCAGATCTCGCGGAAGCGCGGCCAGTCGGCACGCCAGAAGCGGCCGAAAATGTGGTAGCGGCGGAAGCGGCGATCCGTGTAGAGGATCGCGGCGAAGCCCAGCACGACCAGCCAGTTGGTCACCGACGTCGCGATACCGGCGCCGGGCAGGCCGAGGGCCGGCGCGCCGAGCTTGCCGAACATCAGCACCCAGACAAGGAATGCATTCACTCCGACGGCCGCGCCGGCGATCCCCAGCGCGGCCAGCGGGCGCTGGAGCGCGGAGACGAAATTGCGGAGGCCGATGTAGATCAGGAACGGCAGGATCGACCACATGAACGTGTGCAGGTAGCGCGCCGCGTTGTGGGCGATCTCGGGCTGCTGGCCGATGTGCAGGAAGATCCACTCCGCCTGCCACAGGACAATCCACGCCGGGATGGCGTAAGCGAGCGCCGCCCAGAAGCCCTGGCGGACGGTGCGCCGGACCTCACGCACGGAGTGGCTGCGGCGGCCGAGCTCGATCGCGATCATCGGCGAGGTCGCGGTGACGACGCCGATGCCGAAGATCATGAAGGCGAAGTTGAGGTTTGCGCCGAGCGCGCCGGCGGCGAGCGTCTCGGGCCCAAGCCAACCCATCATGATGACGTCGGTAGTGGGCAGTGCGATCTGGAAAAGATTGGTGAGGATCAGCGGCCAGGCGAGCGACAGCATGGCGCGAAGCTCCCTGCTCCACGCCCCGCGAGAGGCCGGCCCTTCCGTCGCCACCGATGTCATGACGGCGGTGCTTCTAGACCGGCGGGGCGGGGAGCGCCACCCCGCCCCCGTCATTATTCCAGACGGTGTGTGATCCTCGTCACCCGCGCTCGCAGGCGCGGGTGTAGCCGCCCTGGCGCGTCCAGTAGACCTGCTCGCCAAGGCCCACGAGCTGCGACATGCCCGCCGCCCAGCGCGCGCCCTCTTCCGACGGGATGCTGTACAGCACGACCGGCGGGGTGCCTGCCTCGTACACGACCGCGGTGTTCTGGTCGTAAGCGACGTTGATGGTCGAACCATCGTCGCACGCGTAGCCCATGGTACCGGCCGATGGGCTCGGCTGCGGCGGGCCGGGGAACTGGGACGGCGGCACCGGGAACTGCACGACCGGCGGCGGAGGCGGCGGAGCAGGACTGCAGGCGGCGAGGAATTGCTTCGCCTGCATGGCGCTGCCGGAAAGGGACAGCGCGTAAGCGGGACTCGAACCGATCTGGATGGTGACGGTCTTTTCCTTGATCAGCGCCGACCACAACGGATCGGCGACGTTGAGGCGGAGCACCGGATGGGAAAGATTGTCGAGTTCCGAGATCTGGCTGCCCGTCGCGGTGTACGTCTTGGTGTAGGTGCCGGCCGTGAAGGTGACAGGCACGGTGCCGCCCGGTCCCAACTCATCGGCGGAGCGCGACAACGTCACCGTGATCTGGCGGGAACGGAGCGCGCAGACGGCGGTGAACTCGCTCGCGTCGGTGTTGGGGATGGCGTAGGCGAAGCTGGCGTTGGCGCCCTCAGCGGAGAACAGCCACTGCATGCCGGTGACGATTTCCGGGCTCGTGACTGGCGGTGCCGGCATCGGCACCTGAGGCAACGGCTGCACGGCCGGGCCCTGCGGCAGCGGCTGGAAAGCGGCGCGCGGACGCATGCTGGCGACCGGCGCCGGCGGACGCGGGCCGCCCGTCAGCGCAACAACCACAAGGAAATTGGAGGCACACACGTCGACATCGCGCGCGATGCGGCGGCCGTCGGACAGCGCCAGCCCGATGTCGCGCGTGCAGGCGAAGCCCTGCGGGCCGCCGAGCAGGTTGATCTGAACGTAAGGGTCGGCGCGGTTGACGATCGGTACCTCCTGCCCGCGCAGAAAGACATTGGTGATGGTGGCGTTGGGGTCGTCGGTGGCGATCGCGACGGGCTGGGTCGCGCTCGGCGGCAGCTGCACGGTCGTCGTGGTCTGGGCGGGCGGTAGCGGCTGTGTGACTGGGGGCACCGGCGTGGGAGTTGTCGTGCCGGTTCCGGTACCGGTGACGGCGAAGGTCAGCTCCCAGTTGTTGGCGCATAGGTCGACGAGACGCTCTACCGCCTGGCCGTTCGAGGCGACGAAGCGGATGCGGCTGGTGCACGGCACTGCGCCCTGCGGATTCTCGATGCGGAAGAAAGTGGCGCCGCCGTTCTGGCCGGCAACCGGCAGATCGGCGCCGTTGCGCTGGGCCTGGATGACGGTGACGCCCGGCAGGGTGGTGCGGACGGTGAACAAGCGCGTTTCGGCGTGGGCGGCTGCGCCGAACGCCAGGAATACGAGCGAGGCCCAAAGCAGTCGCGACATGGCCAATCTCCGACGAAACCTGCCCCTCAATGACAGCGGCAGACTGAATGACACCTGAATGACCGAAATCGGGCCGATTCGTCCTGCCCGCGAAGGCGGGCCTCCAGCCCCGCTGACAGCGCTTTCCTTGCACTGTCGGCGGTTGCTGGGTCCCCGCCTTCCCGGGGGACGACGGGGTGCGATCGGCCCGGTCCTTGCAGCGATTTTGTCACCCTGACGGGGGCACTATCCCCCTGCCAAAAGGCGCGCGAGCGGTGTAAACAGCGCGCGCCTTCCTTGACCTCCAGCCTTTCCTTGGAGCCGCCAGCCTCATGACCAGCCGGATCATTGCCGTCGAACCGTTCGATCTCGTCGTCTTCGGCGGCGCCGGCGACCTTGCGTACCGCAAGCTCCTGCCGGCCCTTTATCACCGCCATCGCGATGGGCAGATCCCGACGGTTGCGCGCATCGTCGGCGTGTCGCGGCGTGGCATGAGCGACGCGGAGTACCGGGCAACGACGAAGAAGGCGATCGAGGAATTCGTCAGCGTTGGCGACCGCGACGACGCGGCGGTGATCGAGACTTTCCTTCACCGGCTGCACTTCGTCTCCGTCGACGCGCAGGCGGAATCGGGCTGGGACGATCTCGGCAAGCTGCTCAAGGCAGGCGAGGACCGCATCCGCGCCTTCTACCTCGCGGTGGCGCCGGAGCTGTTCGGCGTCATATCGGAAAAGCTCGGGACCCATGGGTTGGTCACCGACAAGACGCGCGTCATCATCGAGAAACCGATCGGGCACGACCTTGCCTCGGCGAAGCAGGTGAACGACGAAGTCGGCAAGGTGTTCAGCGAAAGCCAGATCTACCGCATCGACCACTACCTCGGAAAAGAGACGGTGCAGAACCTGATGGCTCTGCGCTTCGCCAATGCGCTGTTCGAGCCGCTGTGGAATGCGGCGCACATCGACCACGTGCAGATCACGGTGGCGGAGAACATCGGCGTCGAGGGGCGCGGCGGCTACTACGACCACTCCGGCGCGCTGCGCGACATGATGCAGAATCACCTGATGCAGCTGCTGTGTCTCGTCGCCATGGAGGCGCCGACGCACATGGACGCCGACAGTGTGCGCGACGAGAAGCTGAAGGTGCTGCGCGCGCTGAAGCCGATCAACAACGGCAACGCCTCGCATCTCATCGTGCGCGGCCAGTACCGCGCCAACGGCAACATGGCGGCCTACACGACCGAGGTCGAAAATCCGAACTCAACGACGGAATCGTTCATCGCGCTGAAGGCGGAGATCAGCAACTGGCGCTGGGCGGGTGTGCCGTTCTACGTGCGCACTGGCAAGCGGCTGCCGATCCGGCAGTCGGAGATCGTGGTCTCCTTCCGCGCCATCCCGCATTCGATCTTCGACGATGCCGCGGGCTCGATCGAAGCGAACCGGCTGGTGCTGCGCATTCAGCCGGACGAGGGGGTGAAGCTGTGGATCATGATCAAGGATCCCGGTCCGGGCGGCATGCGACTGCGCTACGTGCCGCTCGACATGAGCTTCGCGGAGGCTTTCGGGGCGCGCTCGCCGGACGCGTACGAGCGGCTGATCCTCGACGTCATCCGCGGCAACCAGACGCTGTTCATGCGCCGCGACGAAGTCGAGGCGGCGTGGTCCTGGATCGATCCGATCGCCGAGGCCTGGGAAAGATCGCGCGAGGCGCCGAAACCCTACCCGGCCGGCACGTGGGGGCCGACGGCATCGATCGCGCTCATCGAGCGGGATGGGCGGACCTGGCACGACGATACGGATTGAGCGGCGCCGTCTCTTGCCGCTCCTCCCCGCGAAGGCGGGGACCCAGTATCCGCCGGCGGTTCAATCACTGGCTGACGGCGGTTACTGGATCCCCGCCTTCGCGGGGATGACAGCAGGAGTATTTCCGCGGCACGGCCGCCCTATCTTTCAGCGTCAGCGGCGTCGCATTGCTGTCGCGTTGCCGGTACAAATGACGTCAGTCCTGTATCCGTAAAGTGAGATCGCGGCGCCCTTCCCGGCGCGGCAAGGAGAAGAATCATGGGCCTTCACGCGCGCATCGGCGAGGTGACGGAGCGGCTGGCGCGGCGCAGCCAGGCGACGCGGTCGGCTTATCTCGAGCGGCTGCAGGCGGCGAAGGAAAGCCGCGTGCGGCGCGGGCACCTCTCGTGCTCCAACCTGGCGCACGGTTTTGCCGGATGCGGACCGGGCGACAAGGCCACCATCAGAGCGGCGAACGCGCCGAACCTCGGCATCATCACGGCCTACAACGACATGCTCTCGGCGCACCAGCCGTACGAGCGATTTCCTGAGATGATCCGCGAGGCAGCGCGGAAGGCGGGCGGAACGGCGCAGGTGGCGGGCGGCGTGCCGGCGATGTGCGACGGCGTCACACAAGGGCAGCTCGGCATGGAGCTGTCGCTGTTCTCGCGCGACACGATCGCGATGGCGGCTGGCGTCGGCCTGTCGCACGACATGTACGACGCGGCGGTCTATCTCGGCATCTGCGACAAGATCGTGCCAGGGCTGATGATCGCGGCGCTGACTTTCGGGCACATTCCGGCGGTGTTCATCCCCGCCGGGCCGATGCCATCGGGCCTCTCCAACCCGGAACGCTCCAAGGCGCGGCAGCTTTACGCGGAAAAAAAGATCACGCGCGAGCAGCTCCTGGAGGTCGAGGCGAAGTCGTACCACGCGCCGGGCACGTGCACGTTCTACGGCACGGCCAACTCCAACCAGATGCTGATGGAGATCATGGGCCTGCACCTGCCGGGCGCGTCGTTCGTCAATCCGAACACGCCGCTCCGCGATGCGCTCACCAGGGCGGCGACCAAGCGGGCGCTGGCGATCACCTCGCTCGGCAACGAATACACGCCGGTCGGCCAGGTGATCGACGAGCGGGCGATCGTCAACGGCGTCGTCGGGTTGAACGCGACCGGCGGGTCGACCAATCACACGCTCCACCTTGTCGCGATCGCGCGCGCCGCAGGCATCAACCTGACGTGGGACGATTTCCACGACATCTCGGAGGCGGTGCCGCTGCTGGCGCGGGTCTATCCCAATGGAACCGAGGACGTGAACGCGTTCCATCAGGCGGGCGGCATGCAGTTCCTGATGCGCGAGCTGCTCGGCGCGGGGTTGCTGCATGAGGACGTGCGCACGGTGTGGGGCACGGGCCTGCGCGGTTATCTGACCGAGCCGACGCTCAGCGCCGGCGAGGAGATCGTGTGGGTGGAAAGCGCGAAGAAGAGCCGCAACGAGAAGGTGCTAGCGCCGGTGAAGAAGGCGTTCCTGCCCGAAGGCGGCATCCGGCTGCTGACCGGCAACATGGGGCGCGGCGTCATCAAGATTTCCGCGGTCGACGAGAAGCATCAGGTGGTCGAGGCGCCGGCGATGGTGTTCGACTCGCAGGAGGCGCTGCGCGAGGCGTTCCGCGCCGGGCGGCTCAACAAGGACTTCGTCGCGGTGATCCGCTTCCAGGGGCCGCGCGCCAACGGCATGCCGGAGCTCCACAAGCTGACGCCGACGCTCGGCGTGCTGCAGGACAAGGGCTTCAAGGTGGCGCTGGTCACCGACGGGCGCATGTCGGGCGCGTCGGGGAAAGTGCCGGCCGCAATTCATGTGACGCCGGAAGCGGCAGAGGGCGGCACGCTGGCGCGGCTCCGCGACGGCGACGTGATCCGCGTCGATGCGCAGAAGGGCGTGCTCGAAGTGCTGGCCAATCCGGCCGACCTCGCGGCGCGGGCGCCGACATCACCCAATCTCGGCGCCAATCAATTGGGGATGGGGCGGGAGCTGTTCGCGATGTTCCGGGCGAATGCCAAGCCGGCGGAGCTGGGCGCGGGGGTGCTGTAGGGCCAGGTGGCGAGCGCTCTGCGGCGGCCGCTTCTCTCTGGTTGTCATCCTTCGGCGATGCCGAAGGCATCGACCGGAGGATCGCCCTCCGTCGCCAAGCGTTGAGGATACTGCCAACGATCCTCCGGTCGGCGCTTCGCGCCGCCGAAGGATGACACAAGAAAGCAACGCGGTCGGGACGCCGCGCGTCTACCGCTCCCCGCGCTCAATCCGCCAATTGCCCACAGGTGACGTTGGCGACGGTCGCGGTCATCGCGCGGGCGTGGTCGCTGGCCATGATGACGGCGGCGCCGGCGACTTCGGCGAGGCTGGGCAGATGGCGGAGCATCGTCCCCTCGCCCGCCTTGCGGTCGAATTCGGCGCGCGAGATGCCCTGCAGGCCGGCGTGGATATCGAAGGCGGCGCTGACGCCAACGGCATCGGGCGAACCGGCGGAGCGGAGCACGACGCAGCGGATGCCTTTGGGGCCAAGTTCGCACGCCAGCTGACGCGACAGCGCCTCCATCGCGGCACAGGCGATGCCGAAGCCGCCCTGCCCGCTGCCCGGCAGCACCGCGGCGTTGGCGGTGAGCATCAGGATGACGCCGCTGCCCTGATTCTCCATGTGCCGGGCGGCGGCGGTTGCGGTGTAGAACTGGGTGCGGAGCGCGGTCTCGACCGGCATGCGGTATTTCGCTTCGTCCATCGCCGACAAGGGTTCGCCCTGGGCGTCGCCCAAATCGATGCAGTTGAAGCTGATGTCGATGCGGGCGTGCTTCGCGGCGATAGCGTCGGCATGGGCATCGACCGCGGCGCGGTCGAGGGCATCGACCGGCGCCACCTCGGCGTTGTGACCGATCGCGACGGCGGTCTTCTCCAGCTTCGCGCGGGTGCGGCCGGCGAGGACGACCGTGGCTCCTTCCGTCGCGAATGCTTTCGCAACGGCGGACCCGACGGAGCCGGCGGCGCCGTAGATGACCGCGACCTTTCCGGACAGGATCATGGCGCACTCCCGAGCGTGGCGATGTATTCGTCGAGCATTTCGAACGTGTCCGACCAGCCGCCGTTGTGGCCGTCGCGCTCGCGCACGTTCATGAACGGCGCCTGATGGAAGTGCATGACGGTCTGCTTGCCGCGCGGCGTAAACCGCAGCGTGACCAGCATCTCGTGGCCATCAGCCTCGTTGATGTAGGTGAAGACCAGACGCGACGGTGGCGTGATCTCGCGATAGACGCCGCGAATCCAGTGGTCGTGCGGTCCGCTCATGCAGAAGCGGAAGCTGCCGCCGACGCGGAACTCCATCTCGCAGTGGCTGAGGCGATAGCCGCGCGGTCCCCACCAGCGCAGCACATGCGCGCGGTCGGACCATAGCGCGAAGACGAGATCGCAAGGCGCGTCGAAGAGGTGCTCGATCTTCAGCACGTCGTCGGTGGTGGCGATGAGTGGCCTACCTGCGGCGGGCATTCTTCCTCCGCCTTTTCTTTTTCTGCAGCTCGGCCAGGTAGTCGTCCATGCGCGCGAAGTTTTCCTCCCAGAAGACGCGGTAGCGCTCGACCCAGTCGGCGATTTCGCGGAGCGGCGCGGCTTCGAGCCTGCGCGGCCGATACTGGGCATCGCGGCCCGACACGATGAGGCCGGCGTCTTCCAGCACCTTCAGGTGGCGGGAGATCGCCGGCATCGACATGGCGAAGGGTTTTGCGATGTCGGTTACGGATGCTTCGCCAGAGGCCAGGCGCGCGAGGATGGCGCGACGGGTGGGGTCGGCGAGCGCGGCGAAGGTGGTGGTGAGGTGATCCGGCATAGGCGCATTTAACGTATGTGTTATGTAACATATGCGTTATGTGCTATCGTCGGATGGTCGTCAACACCCGCGTCATCCTTCGGCGGCGCGAAGCGACGAGCGGAGGATCGTGGGCAGAATCCCTAGCGGTGGGAGGCGGCGAGCGATCCCCCGGTCAAGCCGGGGGATCACAGTGAAGTGGGGCTGTCGCGTGAAGTGAGGGCGCCGCGGCGCGAAAGAAGGGCCGAGCGCTATTTCGTGCGCTGCCTGATCCAGGGCCGCGTGCCGGCGGGCACCTCGGTGCCGTGGTCGAAGGCGGGCTGGAGGTAGTGCGGGACTTCCGGCCACAGCCCTTCGGTGAACGCCTTGATGACGTGCGGATCGGTCGTGGCGTAGGCGTCGATGCCGACGCGCGCCATGTAGGGCACCTGGTCGATGATATAGGTGCCGACCGCACGGATCTCGCCCTTGTAGCCGTCGCGCTCGCGCAGCAGTCGTGCGATCGAGAAGGCGCGGCCGTCGGCGTATTTCGGAATCGTGACGACGACGACCGGGAAGCGCTGCAGATCGGGGACGACGTCTTTCCAGTCGGTACCCGGGTCGATCTGGAGGCCGATCGGCGCGTTTCGGGTCGCCAACGTCTCGCGGTTCTCGCGCCAGCGCTTCAGCGTCAGTATCACCGGCACGTCGGCGGGCACGGGCTGATCGTCGGGGACGGTCTGCCAAGGATCGTCAACGAAGGCGCCGGATTTCCAGAGGGGCATAAGCGTCGGGCCAGTTGCTCAGGTTGTCATGCCTGCTCCCGGGTCCGGCCAAGGGCCAGCCCGAGGGTAAACTCCAGCAGGCGTCCGGTAGCCGCCGTCGTAGCAAGCATTGCGCCGGCGGCGGATACTGGATCCCCGCCTTCGCGGGGACGACAGGGTGAGTATTTCATCGAGCGCAGCCGGGCAAGTCGTACAGCGTCAGATCCCGCTGCCGTCGATTTCGAGGTCGGTGTGGATGCCGCACTCGATCTTGTCCGTGCCGCGCCAGCGGCCGGCGCGTGCATCCTCGCCGGGCGCCACCTTGGTGGTGCACGGGACGCAGCCGATGGACGGGAAGCCGCGCGAGACCAGCGGATGCTCCGGGAGCGCGTGGCGGATGGCGTATGCCTTCAGCTCGTCGCTCGACCAGTTGATCAGCGGATTGACCTTGACGCGTTCGCCATCGGCCTCGAACAGCGGCAGGGCAGCACGGGTCGCGGACTGGAACCGCTTGCGGCCGGTGAACCAGGCGTCGAAGCCCTGCAGCGCGCGCTGCAGCGGCTCGGTCTTGCGGATGTGGCAGCAAAGGTCGGGATTGGTCATCCAGAGCGCGCCGTGCTGGTCCTTCAACGACAGGCGGGCGGGATCGGGCTGCACGGAACGCACGTCGGTGAGGCCGAAGTCGGCCGCGAGGCGATCGCGGTAGGCGAGCGTCTCAGGGAAAAGCTTGCCGGTATCGAGGAAGATCACCGGAATGGAGCGATCCACCTGCGCAAGCTGATGCAGCAGCACGGCAGACTCGGAACCGAAGCTCGAGACCAGTGCGACACGGCCCGGGAAAAGATCCCGCACCGACGCCTCGATCAGGGTCAGAGTGGAGGCGCCGGCGTAGCGGCGGTTCAGTTCCTCCGCGTCGGCACGCGCATCAGCGGCCGGCGCCTCGACCATCGCCAAGGCATCAAGCGGCGCCATAGAGCGCCTCCTTGAACGGAGCGACGCCAAGGCGGCGGACCGCGGCGAGGAAGTTCTCGTCGCGGTTCTCGCGCACCTTGAGATACGTGTCGACGACCTTCTCGACGGCGTCGATCACCTCGTCCGACGAGAAGCCGGGGCCGACGATCTCGCCGACCGAGGCGGTCTCGTCGCCGGAGCCGCCGAGGGTGATCTGGTAGAACTCCTCGCCCTTCTTCTCGACGCCAAGAATGCCGATGTGGCCGACGTGGTGGTGGCCGCAGGCGTTGATGCACCCGGAGATCTTGATCTTGAGGTCGCCGATTTCCTGCTGGCGCGTCTGGTCGGCGAAGCGCTCGGAGATACGCTGAGCGATCGGGATCGAGCGGGCGTTGGCGAGCGCGCAGTAGTCGAGGCCCGGGCAGGCGATGATATCGGTGACCAGGCCGGCATTGGCGGTGGCGAGATTGGCGGCGATCAGCGCCTCGTGCAGCGCAGGGAGATCGTCCAGCGCAACGTGCGGCAGGATCAGGTTCTGCTCGTGGCTGACGCGGACTTCGCCCTGGCTGTAGCGCTCGGCGAGGTCGGCAACCAGCTCCATCTGCTCGGAGGTCGCGTCACCGGGGGTGCCGCCGATCGGCTTCAGCGACACGGTGACCAGGGCGTGGCCGGTGGTTCGATGGGGCACCGTGTTCTGGTCGACCCAGGTGGCGAGCGCCGCATTTGTCGCGCGGGCGCGATCGAGCACAACGCTGGCGGCCGGCCGTGGTGTCAGCGGCGGCGGCGCGAAGTAGGACTGGATGCGCTCAATCTCGCTCTCGGGCAGAGCAAGGGCGCCGTGGCGAATGCGCTCCCACTCCTCCTCGACCATGCGCTTGATCTCGGCGGCGCCGGTCTCGTGAACGAGAATCTTGACGCGCGCCTTGAACTTGTTGTCGCGGCGGCCGAACAGATTGTAAACGCGGAGCGCCGCCTCGGTGTAGGAGAGCAGGTCCTCCTCCGGCACGAATTCGTTGATCAGGTGCGCCACCAGCGGCGTGCGGCCGAGACCGCCGCCGATGTAGTAGGCGAAGCCGATGCGGCCGTTGGCGTCGCGCTTTGCCTGCAGCCCGATGTCGTGGACCTGGATCGCGGCGCGGTCGCGCTCGGAGCCGGTCACCGCGATCTTGAACTTGCGCGGCAGGAACAGAAACTCCGGGTGGAGCGACGACCACTGGCGGAGGATCTCGGCATACGGGCGCGGGTCGATCACCTCGTCGGCGGCGGCGCCGGCGAAATGATCGGCGGTCACGTTGCGGATGCAGTTGCCCGACGTCTGGATGGCGTGCATCTCGACCGAGGCGAGATGCTCGAGGATGTCGGGGACGTCCTTCAGCGCCGGCCAGTGGAACTGGAGGTTCTGCCGGGTGGTGAAGTGGCCGTAGCCGCGGTCGTACTTGCGGCCGATGAAGGCGAGCATCCGGAGCTGCCGCGGGTTCAGCGTGCCGTAGGGAATGGCGATGCGCAGCATGTAGGCGTGCATCTGCAGGTACACGCCGTTCTGCAGTCGCAGCGGCTTGAACTGGTCCTCGGTGATCTCGCCCGACAGGCGGCGCTCGACCTGGCCGCGGAATTGCGCGACGCGCTCGTGGACGAAGGCGGTGTCGAATTCGTCGTAGCGGTACATGGTTAGGGTGCCCCCTCCACCATGCTTCGCATGGTCCCCCTCCCCCGTTTCACGGGGGAGGACCTTGCCTGGTGGTGGGGTGAGAGGCCCCCTCCACCATGCTTCGCATGGTCCCCCTCCCCCGTTTCACGGGGGAGGACCCGCCTGGCGGCTGGGCTCGGTTCTCCCCCGTTTGCGGGGGAGATGTCGGCGAAGCCGACCGAGGGGGCACGCTCCGGAGTCATGCGCCACCTCCCAGCTTAGCGACCTCATCATGGCCGTAGGGAATCGTCGGGCCGCGCTCGGCGCGGATGCGTTCGCGGAGGCGCGTGGGGCGCGGGACGCCAGCCTTCACCTCGACGTCGATGGGGTACGGCTCGACGACGATGCGGGCGTCGTGCTGGGCCTTGGCGTATTCGTTGGCGCTGTCGAGATCCGGGCCATCCTCGACGACGCGGGCGAACGCGATGTCGTGCGTCCAACCACCGTCGTGGTCGAGGAACACGACGAGACCATCGCGGAGGTCATTCGCCGTGATCACCTTGGCCGGGCCCTCTTTGGCGGCTTTGAACATGGTCAGGCCGCCGCGAGTTCGGACAGAGCGGCGGGCGTCTCGGCGATGTTGCCGAGGGCGACAACGTCACCGACGAGGATGAGCACCGGCCCGGTGAGATCCGGCCGTTCCGCGATCTGCGCCAGTTCAGAGAGGACGCCGGCATAGGCCCGACGATCCTTCCGCGACGCGTTTTCGACGACCGCCACCGGAGTCGACGGCTTCATTCCAGCTTCGACCAGGCGGCCCGCTACCTGAGCCGCGACGGTGCGGCCCATGTAAACGGCGACAGTGGCGCCGCCGAGCGCGAGGCCGGCCCAATCGGGCAGCGTGTGGCCATCGGCGTCATGCCCGGTGGCGAAGACCAAGCTGGACGACGAATCGCGGAGCGTCAGCGGGATCTCAGCCTCAGCGGCTGCGGCGAAGGCGGCGGTGATGCCGGGGACGATGTCGAACGAGATGCCGGCGCTGCGGAGTGCGGCCATCTCCTCGCCTGCCCGGCCGTAGACCAGCGGATCGCCGGACTTGAGGCGAACGACGCGATGGCCGGCGCGCGCCTCGTTGACGATCAGGGCATTGATCTCTGCCTGGGTAACGGCGTGGGCGCCCTTGGCCTTGCCGACGTAAATGCGGCGGGCGTCGCGGCGGCCTTGCGCCACAACAGCGTCCGGGACCAAGCGGTCGTAGACGATGACGTCGGCTTCCTGGAGGGCGCGCTGGGCGCGGAGCGTCAGCAGGTCCTCGGCGCCAGGGCCAGCGCCGACCAGCGAGACGTGGCCGGAACGGATTGGGTCGATCTCGAGGGCGCGCAGCGCTTCCTGCTCGGCGGCATCGACGTCGCCGGCGAAGACTTTGTCCGCAATCGTGCCGGAAAAGAAGCGGGCCCAGAAGCGGCGGCGATCGGAGATGTCGCGCAACGTCTTGGTGACGCGATCGCGCAGGCGATCGGCGAGGCCGGCGAGATCGCCGAAGGCCGGGGCGAGCATGGCCTCGATGCGGGCGCGGACGTGGCGCGACAGGACGGGGGCAACGCCCTCGCTGCCGACAGCCACGGCCAACGGCGCGCGGTTGACGATCGCCGGCGTGTAGAAGTCGCACATCTCCGGACGGTCGATGACGTTAATCGGGACGCCAGCCTCGCGGGCGAGCGTCCAGATCTCGCGGTCGCCCTCCTCGCTGCCGGTGGCGGCGAAGACGAGCGCGGCGCCGGACAGATCGGCACGGCTCGGGTGCGCGCCGCGCCAATCGGCGTGCGCGGCGATCAGGTCGGCGCCGGTCTCGGTGTCGAGCGACGGCGCAAAGACGACAATCTCGGCCTTGGTCTCAGCGAGCAGGCGCACCTTCGCTGCGGCCTCCGGCCCGCCTCCGACCACCACGACACGGCGCCCGGCGACCTTGTGGAAGGCCGGGAAGACGGAAAGCTTGCGGGCGTCGGACATCGGTTCGGTCTTTCCGGTCGCGAGCTCTGGCGGCGGACCGGTGGGGAGCGGCGGCGTTGTTCGGAGAAAAGGCGCGGGCGCCTTTCTTGCGGCAGAGATTTAAGAAATCGTCGATTGCGAAGCTATAGCGGCCATTTCGTTGTGGCCGCACGACGCGGAAAAAGATTTCTGGCAAGGGCGATTGAGGGGAAAGGGCCGTGAAGTTGCGCACAGGAAAATCACGGCAGAGTTAGTAGAGATTTGCGCGGGGTCGTTCCGCGGGCGTGGAGCGTCGCCTGCTTCGAAGGGCTGAAATATTGTTGTCGTCTCTGGATGAAGCGAGCCAGCAACCGCCCTGTCGACTCGTTCTGCAGTGACCGCGCTGACTGGATCCCGGCCTTCGTCAGGATGACGGCGGGGGCTGCACGACAGTCGTGAGCAACGAGACGGCGAACCGCCTCTAGTGCTTCATGTCGCGGGCGTAGGCTTTGCCATCGGCGTCGAAGACGTGGAGCGCGGAGGGTGGGGCCGTCAGCGCCACGACGTCGCCGCGCTTTACCGTGGCATCGCCCGGGAGCTTCGCCAGCACCGGCTCCGCCGGATTGCCGCAATCGACGTAGAGCAGCGTCAATTCGCCGAGCTGCTCGACGATCTCGACCTTGCCCCGGAAGATGGCGTCGTTGCCTCCCTGGGAGACGGTCAGGTCTTCGGGACGGACGCCGAAGGTTGCCTTCTGGCCCTTGGCGCCTGCCGGGATCGCCACATCGACGCGGACGGCATTGTGGCCCTCGGGACGGACGCGAGGCGTGGCGCCGCCCTCCTCGACGATCGCGGGCACGGTGTTCATGGCCGGCGAGCCAATGAAGCGTGCGACGAAAAGATTCGCCGGGCGGTGATACAGCTCCATCGGCGAACCGACCTGTTCGACGCGGCCGGCGTTCAGGACGACGATGCGATCGGCGAGCGTCATCGCTTCGACCTGGTCGTGGGTGACGTAAATCATGGTGGCGTTCGACGTGCGCTCGTGAAGCTTGGCGATCTCGATGCGGGTGGCAACACGGAGCGCGGCGTCGAGGTTGGACAGCGGCTCGTCGAACAGGAACACCTTCGGATTGCGCACGATGGCGCGGCCGATGGCGACGCGCTGGCGCTGGCCACCGGACAGCGCCTTGGGCAGGCGGTCCAGGTACGGAGTCAGCCGCAGCGTCTCGGCGGCGGCGCCCACCTTAGCTTTGATCTGGTCCTTGGGCAGCTTCTGAAGTTTCAACGCGTAGGCCATGTTGTCGAACACGCTCATGTGCGGATAGAGCGCGTAGGACTGGAACACCATTGCGATGCCGCGGCGCGAGGGAGCGCGGAGGTTCACGACTTCGCCGTCGATGGCGAGCGTGCCGTCGCTGATTGTCTCGAGGCCTGCGATGCAGCGGAGCAGCGTGGACTTTCCGCAGCCGGAGGGGCCGACGAAGACCATGAACTCGCCCGACTTGATGTCGAGGTTGATGCCCTTGAGGATCTCGACGTTGCCGTAGCGTTTGTGGAGACCGTTGATCTGGACGGTGGACAAGGCTTCCCCTCCCTACTTGACCGAGCCGGCCAAGAGGCCGCGTACGAAATACCGCTGGAGCGCGAAGAACACCGTCAGCGGGACGACGATTGAGACGAAGGCGCCGGCGGTGAGCAGTTCCCAATGATCGCCGCGGGTGCCGAGCAGGTTGACCAGACGGCCGGTGAGCACGACGCGATCGTTTTGCGCGCCGAGGAAGACCAGCGCGACGAGCAGGTCGTTCCAGATCCACAGGAACTGGAAGATGGCGAAGGATGCCAGCGCCGGGAAACTCAGCGGCAGCACCATGCTGGTGAAGGTCTTGAAATGCGACGCGCCATCGACGCGCGCCGACTCCATGATCTCGCGCGGCAGACCGGCCATGTAGTTGCGGAGCAGATAGATCGCGAGCGGAAGACCGAACGCCGTGTGCGCAAGCCAGACACCGACGTACCCCTTCGCCTCCCCGCCGAAGAAGTGGGCGATCTGGTTGTAGAGGAAGAGCAACGGGATCAGCGACATCTGCAGCGGCACGACGAGCAGGCCGACGACAAGAGCCACCACGAATCCGCGGCCGGGAAAGCGCATCCACGCCAGCGCATACGCGGCGAAGGCGGCAATCATGATCGGGATGACGGTGGCGGGAATGGCGACGGTGAGCGAGTTGATGAACGACTGGCCGATGCCTTCGGCGGCGAGCACGTCGCGATAATTCTCGAACGTGAAGCGCGGCGGGCTGCCGACGCCGAAATAGACGCGTGGCTGGCCGCTGTAAGCCAGCTGCGTCGGCGACGAGAGCGTGTAATCGCCAGTCGACTGAACCGTGAGGCTGCCGCCATTGAAATCGTCGATCGTGCTGCCGGCAGGATGGGCGCGGACGTCGGCGTTGGTTGCGCCGAAGCCCTCGATCGAAAGGCCGCGAGCGTCGGCCCCGAACAGGTTGCCTTTGACGACGTACTTGCCGTCTTCCTGCGTCTGGCCGCTCGCCGGGCCGATGCGGGCGGCGCTGAGGCGGACCGAGGGTGCCAGCGACGTCCACCAGCCGGAGATCGCGAGCTGGTCGCGGTCGCGAACCGAGGAAACCAGCAGGCCGACGGTCGGGAAGGTCCAGAGCGCTACGAACAAGAGAAGCGCCAGGTGTGCCAGGATCCGGCCAACCTTGATGCGCTGGCGCGGGGTCGGCGCGGCTTGGCCCAGCGCGACGGGGGCGTCGGTGGCGATCGTGCTCATCAGGCGGTCCCCACTTCAGCGCGCACGCGGCGGATGTTCCAGACCATGACCGGCAGCACGGCGAGCATGATGATCACGGCGATGGTCGACCCGCGGCCGTAGTCGCCGGAGATGAACATCCAGCGGTACATGAGATTGGCGAGCACCTGCGTCTGGAACTCGCCATTGGTCATCGCGTAGACGATGTCGAACACCTTCAGCACGGTGATGGTGATCGTGGTCCACACCACGACGATGGTGCCCCAGATCTGCGGGATCATGATGTCGAAGAACTGGCGAAACTCGCTGGCGCCGTCGATCCGGGCGGCTTCCAAAGTCTCCTCGGGGATGCCGCGCAGCGCCGCCGACAGAATGACCATGGCGAAGCCGGTCTGAATCCAGATCAGGATGATCATCAGCAAGAACGAGTTGAGATAGGGAACGGTGATCCACGCCTGCGGCGGGAAGCCGAGGGCGGTGACGATAGCGTTCAGCACGCCGATCTGCTCGAGGCCGGGACCTTTGTAGGTGTAGATGAACTTCCAGATGATGGACGCGCCGACGAACGAAATCGCCATCGGGGCGAAGATCAGAGACTTGGCGATGTTGCCCCACCAAAGGCGATCGGCAAGAGTCGCGATGATGAGGCCGAACGCGGTCGAGAAGGCCGGCACGATCAGCAGCCAGCCGACGTTGTTCAGCGCCGAGCGCCAGAAGGTGTCGTCGGTGAGCGCCCAAACGTAGTTATCGAGCCCGACAAAACGCGTGCCGAACTTGTCGTAAAGCGACAGGCGCAGCGTCTCGAAGACCGGATAGACGAGATAGACGACCAGGAAAAGCAGCGCGGGGCCGATGAACAACCACGGCCTAACCTGCGAGCGCAGCGTATCGCGCCGCGTGAGGGCCGCATCGGACATGCCGGGCCGCGCCATCAGCAGGCGATCGAGCACCCAGTTCGTGCCCCAGAAATAAGCGAAGCACGCAGCCAGCGCGATTGCGACTGCGATGACGGCGGCCAGTATCTGCTGGAACATCCGCTCCCATCCCTCGGCGCGATCGCTTGTTGTTGTCGCGAAGGCCCCCGCCTTCAATGCCGGCCGCGCCCTGCCGGAAGATGGGACCCGGCGCTTACGCCGGGTCCCGAGTCGCTGGTCCCCTGAGATTAAGCCGGCCTAGAGCTTGTCCCAAGCCGCCTGGATCTGATCGGCAACGTCCTTGGAGGACTTGCCGTTCACGAAGTCCGTCATGCCGGTCCAGAAGGCGCCGGCGCCGATCGGGCCGGGCATCAGGTCAGAACCGTCGAAGCGGAACGTCGTGGCACCCAGGAGAATTTCGCCCTGCTTGCGCAGCGCGTCGCTGGAGTATGCGGCCGTGTTGACCGACTTCAGCGCGGAGAGGAACGCGCTGTTCGGCTGCGCCATCCAGATCTCGTGAGCAACCGGCGTCTTCAGGAAGTCGATGAAGGCGCGCGCGGCCGGCGAGTCCTTGGTGATGGTGACGATGTTGCCGGCGCCGAGAACCGGGTTACCGAGTTCCGGGTGCGAGGCATACGGCGGCATATAGAAGAAGTCGTAGTCCTGCCCGGCAACCGAACCCTCCGGGAAGAACGAAGCGATGAACGACGCCTGGCGATGCAGGTAGCACTGCGGCGGCACCGTGAAGAGGCCCTTCGGGCTGTCGCCGAACGCGGTCGTGGCAACGGCCTTCGTGCCGCCGGCGACCTTCTTGTCGTCCTTAACGATGGAGCCGAAGATATCCAGCGCGGCGATGACGCGCGGATCGTTGAACTTGACGGTGTTCTTGACCCAGCCGTCGTAGACGTCCGGCGCCTGCGTGCGGAGCATCAGGTCTTCGATCCAGTCGGTGGCGACCCAACCCGTGGCACCGCCCGACTCAATGCCGATGCACCACGGCGTGCCGCCGTCCGCAACGATCTTGTCGGTGAGGGCGAGAAGCTCCTCCATGGTCTTGGGGACCGTGTAGCCCTTCTCCTTGAAGTTATCCGGCGAGTACCAGACGAGCGACTTGAACTCCTGCTTGTACGGGAAGCCGTACTGGTGCACGGCGCCGTCCTTGCCGGTGAACTGGCCAAGGGCCGCCCACGAAGCACCGGCGGCGTAGTTGTCGGTGACCCACTTGGTCGTGTCGGCGCCGAGATCGGTCAGGTAGCCCTGCTTGGCGAAGTCGGCGAGAAGGCCGGGCTGCGGCAGGATGAGGATGTCGGACGGGCTGCCGGCCTGGAGATCGATGCGGGCCTGCTCTTCGTAGTTCTTGGACGAGTTGTCCTGAGCGTCGATGCCGGTGGCATCCTTGAAGTACTTGAGCACCGCCTCCCACTGGGCCTTGTCGCCTTCGTTAACCCAGGCGTCCCAGATGGTGAGTTTCTGACCGGCGAGGCCCTGATGGGCAGCCTTGAAGTCTTCGAGCGACTTCCACGTGATGTTGGAGCCCTCGCCAACCGCCGGAGTAAAGACGTCCGCGGCGTGGGCCGACACGGCGAACAGCCCAGTGGCCATCGTCGTTGCCAGAAGTAAGTGACGAAATTTCATACGAAACCTCCCTAGAGGACGTTGACGATATCGCGGGAGGAGCCGATGCAGCGGCGCCCCGGCGTCTTAACGCGCCAGCTCGTCCGCAGTGCCGTTTGGTTTCCTCCCACAAACGCTTGGCTTACGGCATTTTCCAAAGCGCTTTGGCCGCCATCTTTGCAGACGCCCCCACAGAGTCAATATGTGGAAAGAGACGAGCCACACCGATCTTGCGGAAAATATTGAAAGCGCTTTGAATGCCGCCCAAAGATTTCGGGTTGCGGGATGAAGCTCAAGGATCTGGCCGATACCCTCGGTCTTTCGCCGACGACGGTGAGCCGCGCGCTGAACGGCTACCCCGAGGTGAACGAGGAGACGCGCTGGCGCGTGGTGGAAGCCGCGCGGCGCTACCACTATCGCCCCAACGCCTCGGCGCGGCGGCTGGCAACGGGTCGCGTCGGGGCGATAGGCGCAGTCCTGCACACACACCGCAACCAGCTCATCGATCCGCACTATGTCGAATTTCTCGCGGGCGTCGGCGAACGGTTATCGGAAGACGAGATCGACATCGTGCTGTCACCGACGAAGGCGGGCGGCGAGGAGACGCCGAGCTACCGGCGCATCGCGACCGGCAAGCGCGTCGATGCGATCATTCTTTCTTCGCCGCCGGTCGAGGACGAGCGTGTGCGCGTGCTCACGGGGCTCGGCATGCCGTTCATCCTCCACGGGCGCACAGTCAATCAGCCCGGCCACGCCTGGCTCGACATCGACAACGAGCGCGCATTCCATCAGGCGACGAAGTACCTGCTCGACCTTGGCCACACGCGTATCGGGCTGATCAACGGGTTCAAGTCGTACACCTATGCGTCGCATCGCGAGCGCGGCTACCGTGCGGCGCTCGCGGAGCGCGGGATCAAGCCGGACGAGCGGCTGGCCGGCGAGGCGTTGATGACCGACGACAACGGCTACCGGCTGATGGAGCAGTTCCTGACGCTGTCGCCGCGACCGACAGCGATCCTTGTGTCATCGATGATGATGGCGCTCGGCTGTTTTCGCGCCGTGCGCGCGGCGGGGCTGGAGCTCGGCAAGGACGTGTCGATGGTGGCGCACGACGACGTCTTTCCCTTCCTCAATGCCGACCGCATGTATCCGACGATGACGACGACGCGCTCCTCCATCCGCGCCGCCGGCACGCGCGTGGCGGAGCTGGTGCTGGAGATGCTGCGGGGGCGCGATCCGGAAACCATCCACGAGCTGTGGCCGGTCGACCTCGTCATCCGCGGATCGACGGGGCCAGTGCCGTCTTGACCTGAGCTTCGTCCGCGACGCAAGAAGGGCGCGGATGGGCGACATTTCCTCCGGAAAACTGATCGCGGTCGACTGGGGCACGACGCGCCTGCGCGCCCGGCTCGTCGACGGCAAAGGCGCGCTGGTGGCGGAGGCGAACAGCGACCGCGGCATCGGCGTGCTCAACGGCAGCGGCCACGAAGCGGCATTCGAGTCTCTCGTTGCGGCGTGGCCGGCGGTGCCCGCGATCATGACGGGCATGGTCGGCAGCCGGCAGGGATGGCGGGAGGCGGCGTATGTCCCCTGCCCAGCGGACGCGGCCGCGGTGGCATTGGCGATGACGCGCCTCACGACCGCACGCGGACGCGAGGTGGCGATCATCCCGGGGCTGCGGGTCGGCAACGCCAACGTGATGCGCGGGGAAGAGACGCAGATCGTCGGGCTCATCGCCACCGAAGCTGCATTTAGCGGGACAGCCGTATTGCCCGGCACGCACTCGAAGTGGGTGAAGGTCCAGCGCGGGACGATGGTCGACTTTGCCTCGTTCATCTCGGGCGAATTGTTCGCGCTGCTGGCGCGGCACTCGCTCTTGCGGCATTCGGTCGGCGATCCGGATGCAATGGGCGACGTTTCGGGATCTGCGGATTTTCTGGCCGGCGTGGACTATGCGCGGCGCGTGCCGTTTCCGGCGGCGATTTTTTCCGTGCGGGTGCGGCAGCTTCTCACCGATACGGCCCCGGAAGCCAATCTGGCCTATCTCTCGGGGCTGGTCATCGGCGGGGAGATCGCGTCAGCTATGGCGCTGGGCGTGGCGGACGGCCCTCTCCGGATCATCGCGGCGCAGAATCTTGGGCGCGCGTATCAGGCGGCCCTCGGCGTCTTCAACCTGACGGCGGACGTGCACGACGGCGACGCCATGGCGCTTGCCGGCTTGCTGTCGCTGGCGCGTGCCATCGGCTGGCTGGCCTGAGACGCGTTACGCCGGTGCGTTGTTGATTTCGATGACGTTGCGGTCGGGATCGGCGACGTAGACCTGCAGGAAGCCGGCAAGACCGCTCCGCACGACTACCATGCGATGGGGGTCGTCTTCGGCCGCATCCTCGCGGAAGCCCGCGGCGCGGAGCTTTTCGACGAAACCCTCGAAGTCGTCGGTGCGGAAAGCGAAATGGAGGTCGTCCCGGTCAATGCCCCGCGTGCGGAAATTGCCTGGATAGACGTTGATGTGCACTTGGAGGTGACCGCAGGCGAACCACGCGCCGGACGTCGCGAACGGCGGACGGGACAGCGGCTTGAGGTCGAACACCTTTTTATAGAAGTCGACCGATCGATCGAGGTCGGTTGCCAGAACCGAGACGTGATGCAAGGCGATAGACGGCACGCGAGGCTCCGCAGACGGGAGCGGCAGACTACATCGCGGCGGGACTCTTCCGCTAGACGGTGAGGTGGCGGCGGACGCGTTCGGTGTCTTCGAGATCGGCGCGGTTGCCGGCGAGCACGATCTCGCCGCGGTCCATGACGGCAAACGTGTCGGCGAGCTGCTTCACGAAATCGAAGTATTGCTCGACCAGCAGGATGGCCATGCCACCCTTCTGGCGCAGCCATTCAATGGCGCGGCCGATGTCCTTGATGATCGATGGCTGGATGCCTTCGGTGGGCTCGTCCAGCACCAGAAGCTTCGGCCGCGTGACCAGCGCGCGGGCGATGGCCAGCTGCTGCTGCTGGCCGCCGGAGAGATCACCGCCGCGGCGACGCAGCATGTCGTGGAGGACCGGGAAGAGATCGAAGACGTCGGAGGGGATCGACTTGTCGGCGCGCTTCAGCGGCGCGTAGCCGGTCTCGAGATTCTCTTTCACGGTGAGCAGCGGGAAGATGTCGCGGCCCTGCGGCACGTACGCGATCCCGAGGCGGGCGCGCTGGTGCGGGGCCATGCCGGCGAGCGGCTTGCCATCGAAGGTGATGGTACCCCTTGCGATCGGGTGCTCGCCGACCACAGCACGGAGGAAGCTGGTCTTGCCGACGCCGTTGCGGCCCATCAGGGCCGTGACCTTGCCAACTTCGGCGGAGATGGAGACGTGGCGGAGCGCCTGGGCGGCGCCGTAGTAGAGGTCGACGTTTTCGGCGGTCAGCATGGGTCGGCTCCGCGGGTGGACCACGCTCCACTTGTCATCCCCGCGGAGGCGGGGACCCAGTAATCGCTGTCGGTGCAAGCATTGGCGCGGCGGTGGCTACTGGGTCCCCGCTTTCGCGGGGATGACCGTTGGAGGGTGGGTATGGTGGTGTGAATCATCTTCACCGCCCCAGATACACTTCGATCACCTTCGGATCGTTCGAGACGGAGTCGATCGTGCCTTCCGAGAGGACGCTGCCTTCGTGGAGCACCGTCACCTTGACGCCCAGCGCGCGGACGAAGGCCATGTCGTGCTCCACGACGATGACCGACTTCTCCTTCGCGATCTCCTTCAGCAACTCCGCGGTCGCTTCGGTTTCGGCATCGGTCATGCCCGCCGCCGGCTCGTCGACGAGCAGCAGCTTCGGCTCCTGTGCGAGCAGCATGCCGATCTCCAGCCATTGCTTCTGGCCATGGCTGAGGTAGCGGGCGAGCGTGCGGCGCTTGTCAGTTAGTCGGATGATGCCAAGCAGTTCGTCGATGCGGGCCTTTGCCTCGCTCGATAGGGTCGCGAACAGGGCCGTGAAGGGCTTGCGGCCGCCGGCCAGCGCCAGCTCGAGATTGTCCTCTACGGTGTGGCTTTCGAACACCGTCGGCTTCTGGAATTTGCGGCCGATGCCGAGGGTGGCGATGGCGGCTTCGTCAAGCTTGCGGAGATCGACGGTGCCGTCGAAGTAGATGTCGCCGGTGTCGGGGCGCGTCTTGCCGGTGACGACGTCCATCATGGTGGTCTTGCCGGCGCCGTTGGGGCCGATGATGGCGCGCATCTCGCCCTTCTCGATGACCATCGAGAGGTCGTTGAGCGCGCGGAAGCCATCGAAAGAGACGGTGACACCGTCGAGATAGAGCAGCGAATTTTTTGCCTTGTCGGGCATCGCTCTACTCCGCGGCCGCTGGCTTGATGGACTCCTCGCGGGCGTCCACCGTCAGGCTCGAATTGGGCGTCGGCTCCTCGGCAGCCGACGGTGTTGCGCGGCGTCCGGCGAAGAATTCGCCGAGCGTGCCGACGATGCCCCGGGGCAAGAACAACGTCACGGCGATGAAGAGACCGCCGAGAGCAAACAACCAATACGGGGCAAGGGCGCCAGTCGTGAAGTAACTCTTGGCGTAGTTGACGAGGACGGCGCCGACGATCGGGCCGATCAACGTGAGGCGGCCGCCGACGGCGACCCAGATCACCGTCTCGATCGAGTTGGCGGGGGCGAATTCGGACGGGTTGATGATGCCGACCTGTGGGACGTAGAGCGCGCCGGCGATCCCCGCGATGCACGCGGACAGGGTCCACACCACCAGTTTGTAGTTCTCGACGCGGTAGCCGATGAAGCGCGTGCGGCTTTCCGCATCGCGGACGGCGATGAGCACCTTGCCGAATTTCGATGCGGTGATGGACCGGAACAGGATGAAGGTGAGCGCGAGGGCGAGCGTGGAGCAGAAGAAGAGGACGCCACGCGTGGATTCGGCCTGGATGTTGAAGCCGATGATGTCCTTGAAATCGGTGAGGCCGTTGTTACCGCCGAAGCCCATGTCGTTGCGGAAGAAGGCGAGGAGCAGCGCATAGGTCATCGCCTGCGTGATGATGGACAGATAGACGCCGGTGACGCGGCTGCGGAAAGCAAACCAGCCGAAGACGAAGGCGAGGATGCCGGGCGCCAGCAGGACGATGATGGCGGCAAACCAGAAATGGTCGAAGCCGTACCAATACCAGGGCAACGCCTTCCAGTTCAGGAACACCATGAAGTCGGGCAGGACCGGATCGGCGTAGACGCCCCGCGTGCCGATCTGGCGCATCAGGTACATGCCCATGGCGTAGCCGCCGAGGGCGAAGAAGGCGCCGTGGCCGAGCGACAGGATCCCCGCGAAGCCCCAGATGAGGCCGACCGACAGCGCGAGCAGCGCGAAGCAGACGTACTTGCCGAGGAGCGGCACGAGGTAGCTCGGCATGTGGACGGCGCTGCCGGCGGGCGTCCACAGGTTCAGCGCCGGAATCAGTACCCCAGCGGCGAGGATGATCGCGACGACGGTCCACGTCGTGCGGTCGAGGCCGCCCTGGAAAAAGCGGGCGATCACGCTTCCACCGCCCTGCCCTTGAGGGCAAACAGGCCACGCGGGCGGCGCTGAATGAACAGGATGATGAAGACGAGGATGGCAATCTTGCCGAGCACGGCACCGGCGAAGGGCTCGAGGAACTTGTTGGCGATGCCCAGCGACAGCGCGCCGACGAGCGTGCCCCAGAGATTGCCGACGCCGCCGAACACCACGACCATGAACGAGTCGATGATATAGCCCTGCCCCAGGTTCGGACTGACGTTATCGATCTGGCTGAGCGCGACACCTGCAATGCCGGCGATGCCGGAGCCGAGGCCGAAGGTCAGCGCATCCACCCACGGCGTGCGGATGCCCATGGCGCTCGCCATCGGGCGGTTCTGCGTTACGGCGCGCATCTGGAGCCCGAAGCTGGTGAAGCGGAGGACCGCAAGCAGCGCGACGAAGACCGCGATCGCGAAGGCGATGATCCACATGCGGTTGTAGGTGATCGTGAGGTTGCCGAGATCGAAGGCACCGGACATCCATGACGGGTTGCCGACCTCGCGGTTGTTCGGCCCGAAGATGGTGCGCACCGCCTGCTGCAGGATGAGCGAGACGCCCCAGGTAGCGAGCAGCGTTTCAAGCGGCCGTCCGTACATGAAGCGGATGATGCTGCGCTCGATCACGATGCCGACGATGGCCGAGACGAGGAACGCCAGCGGCAAAGCTATCGCCAAAGACCAGTCGAACAGCCAGGGCGCGTGGCCGCGTATCTGGTCCTGCACGACGAATGTCGTGTAGGCGCCGAGCATGACCATCTCGCCGTGGGCCATGTTGATGACCCCCATGACGCCGAAGGTAATCGCGAGGCCGATCGCGGCGAGGAGCAACACAGAGCCCAGCGACAGGCCGTAATAGAAATTCTGCGCGCCGGACCACAACGCAAGCTCGCCGTTGATGACCGTGATGGCGCTATCGGCAGCGGCGTGAACGGCGGGCGACGCACTCGCGGGAAGCGACGTCAGCAAAGCCAGCGCGTCGCGGTCGCCGCGCATGCGGATGACGCCAATGGCGTCGATGACGTCGGCCTCGGCGGCGTCGCTCTTGCCAATGATGACGGCGGCGCGGGCTTCAATCAGCGCCCGCTTGATCTTCGCGTCGGTTTCCTTGGCGAGAGCGGCATCGAGCGCCGGCAAGGCAGCGGCTTCGTGTGACTTGAAGACGGCCTGGGCGGCGGCAAGACGCTGCTTCGGATCGGGCGACAGAAGCGTCAGCGTGCCGAGCGCGGCGTTGACCAGGCCGCGGAGCTTGTTGTTGAGCCGGACCGTCTTCAGGCCATCAGGCGCCGTGGCCACGGGCTGGCCGGTGGCGGCATCGACGAGGCCGCTGTCAGCCTTGATGTAGACCTGTTTGGTGGCGGGGTCGAAGACCAGCTTGCCATCCTGCAGCGCATGGATGACGGCCGCAGCCTGAGCATCGCCGCTGGCAGCGACGGCGGCTAGCGCGGCCTCGGTCTTGGGAAATGAATCTTCGGCGAAGGGAGCAAGCGCGTCGGCGAAGGTCGCAGCGCGGGCGCCGGTGGCAAGGGCGGCAATCAGCAGGAACGCGACGAGGAAAGCCTGCGACAGTTCACGGAGCGCGCGCATCTTCTCTCCAGCCCGCGTGGAAGAAGGGAGACGGCAGCCTGCCGTCTCCCATGATCGTCAAAGGTCGGCTAACTCGCGCCGCCACACGTCTTGGTGACGGTGTTGTAGTTGCCGCACTTGAGCGTGACCCAGTCGGACTCGAGGTCCTTGGAGCCCGGCAGGTAGTCGGTCCAGGCGTCGCCCGGCACGAGACCGTCGGTCTTCCACACCACGTCGAACTGGCCGTCATCGCGCACTTCGCCGATGAACACCGGCTTGGTGATGTGATGGTTCGGCAGCATCTTTGAGACGCCGCCGGTCAGGTTCGCCTGCTCGATGCCGGGCAGAGCGTCGATGACCTTGTCGGCGTCGGTAGTGCCGGCCTTTTCGACCGCCTTCACCCACATGTTGAAGCCGATGTAGTGGGCTTCCATCGGGTCGTTGGTGGTGCGCTTGTCGTTGCCGATGAACTTGTGCCAGCCGTCGATGAACGCCTTGTTCTCGGGCGTATCGATCGACTCGAAGTAGTTCCAGGCAGCGAGGTGGCCGACGAGCGGCTTGGTGTCGAGGCCGGCGAGCTCTTCCTCACCGACCGAGAACGCGACGACCGGGATCTCGGTCGCCTTGATGCCGGCGTTGCCGAGTTCCTTGTAGAACGGAACGTTGGCGTCGCCGTTGACGGTGGAAACCACCGCAGTCTTCTTGCCGGCCGAGCCGAATTCCTTGATGGCGGCGACTTCGGTCTGCCAGTCAGAGAAGCCAAACGGCGTGTAGTTGATCTTGATGTCCTCCGGCGCAACGCCCTTGGCCAGCAGGTAGGCCTCGAGGATCTTGTTGGTGGTGCGCGGGTAGACGTAGTCGGTGCCTTCCAGCACCCAGCGCTTCACCGCGCCGCCTTCGTCCGACATCAGGTAGTCGACGGCGGGGATGGCCTGCTGGTTCGGAGCGGCGCCCGTGTAGAAGACGTTGCGCTCGGACTCTTCGCCCTCGTACTGCACGGGGTAGAAGAGAATCGAGTTCAGCTCCTTGAACACCGGGAGCACGGACTTGCGGGACACCGAGGTCCAGCAGCCGAACACCGCGGCGACCTTGTCCTGGCTGATCAGTTCGCGGGCCTTTTCGGCGAACAGCGGCCAATCCGAGGCCGGGTCGACGACGACGGCCTCGAGTTTCTTGCCGAGGAGGCCGCCCTTCTTGTTCTGCTCATCGATGAGATAGAGCATCGTGTCCTTGAGGGTGGTCTCCGAGATCGCCATCGTTCCCGACAGCGAATGCAGAATGCCGACCTTGATCGTGTCGTCGGCGGCAGCGGCCGGCTGGGTGAGCGGGGCCGAAAGTACGGCCGCCACTGCGGCCGCACCGGCGACCTTGAGCAGTGAACGCATTTGTATTCCCCCTGTTGAAGCGGACGTCGTTGGGAGGACGCCGTGCGGGGGTTTCGCAAAGGGTGTGCCAGATATGCGAGACGGGATGACAGTCTTCCCAGCTACTTCCCGCATTGCACTGGCGAATCTTTCGGCAGCGCAGCGGAGCGACCTGCCTGCGATTTCATCGCGCCCATGGAATGAGCAGCGCGCGCCTGTATTAGAGGCGCACCGTGCAATCCTGTGATGCGCGTCTCAGCGACGTCGCATGTCTCCTTTACCGGTGTCGGACTGCTTCATAGAGTTGGTCACCGCTCAATCGGGAGGGCGGCAGCCAAGCAGAGGTCTCATGCGCGTTCTCCACGCCCTTCACCGGCTTATCTTTCCTGTTGTCTTCATCGCGGTCAGTGCAGTCATCGCGGGCAATGCGGCCGCTGCCGACCGACGCGTGATCATGACGTCGGACGCCGACTACTCCGGCTTCGATCTGAGGACGGTGAAGAACATCCCGCTCGATGTCTGCGAGCAGCAGTGCACCGACGACAACCAGTGCCGCGCCTTCACGTACAACACCAAGGCGAGCTGGTGCTTCCTCAAGTCGGACTTCGGCGAGCTCAGTGCGTCGAAGGGCAACACCGCCGGCCGCGTTGTCGACGCGGTCATCTTTACGCCAACGATCGAGAAGCAGCGGCTCGGCGAGCTGACCTTCATCGACCAGAGCCTGATCGACGAGGCGCGCACACAGGTTGGCGACCTCAAGACACGGTACAACACGACGGGCGCCAGCTACGCCGACCAGCGAAAAGCGGGTGGCGTCGCGTTCCGCACGCAGTCTTACGACGCGGCCGCGTCGGCATTCGGCGAGGCGCTTGCGCTGGCGCCGGAGGATCCTGGCGCGTGGCTCGACTACGCGGTGGCGAGCCTTGCCCGCAATCCGGAGAACTATTCGGACCGCGACCGGGCGCAGATCGATGCCAGTGGCGCGGCGATCAATGCGTATCTGCGCGCGGAGTCAAAGCCCGACCGGGCGGAGGCGCTCGGCCTGCTCGGCGACGCGCTCGCCAAGCGCGAGATCTGGCTGCCTTCCATCCGCGCGTATCGCGCGAGCCTCGCGCTCAACAAGGTGCAGCGGGTGCAGGACGCCTACGACAAGGTCGTGGCGGAGCATGGATTCCGCGTGGTCGACAACACCGTTGAGGCCGACAGCCCGACGCCGCAGATCTGCGTGAAATTTTCGGACTCGCTGCCGGTGGACCGACCGGACCTCGCGGACTTTGTCACGGTGGATGGCGGCGACGGCCTCTCGGTCGAGCCGCAGGACCAGCAAATCTGCGTCAATGGCGTGAAGCATGGCGGGCGCTACACGGTGCGGCTGCGCGGTGAGCTGCCGGCCAAGGACGGCGAGACGCTCGGCCATCCGGTCGAGCTGTCGATCTATGTGCGCGACCGTTCGCCGTGGGTCGGCTTTGCCGGCAACGCCTACGTGCTGCCCGGCGGCCCAGGCGCTTCGATCCCGCTGACCTCGGTCAATACGGACAAGGCGAAAATCACGATATACCGCATTCCGGACCGCGGACTGGTCGATGTGGTGCGCAATGGCAACTTCCTGTCGCAGCTGAGCAAGTACAGCGCTGACGACATCGGCTACACCAGTGGAGAAAAGGTCTGGGACGGCACGCTCGATATCAAGTCGGAGCTGAACCAGAACCAAGTGACGGGCATACCGGTCGCCGATGCAGTGCCGGCTATGCGGCCGGGCGTTTACGTCATCACCGCGGCGCCCTCGACCGGCGACAGCGACGACTACGGTCCGGTGGCGACGCAATGGTTCATCGTCTCCGACATGGGGCTGACGGCGCTCTCCGGCGACGACGGCATCCATGTCGTCGCGCGGTCGCTGACGACGGCGCAGGCGCTTCCTGGAGTCGGTCTCCAGTTGCTCGCCGTGAACAACGAGATCCTCGGGCTGGCGACGACCGACGCTGACGGTGTGGCGGTTTTTGACGCGGGTCTGGCTCGCGGCACCGGCGGCAACGCACCGCAGCTGGTGCTGGCTGGCACTCCGACCGGATCGGACTTCGCGTTCCTCGATCTCACCCGCGCGGCATTTGACCTGACCGATCGTGGCGTGGACGGGCGCCCTGCCCCGCAGAAGCTCGACGTGTTCCTGACGCCGGAACGCGGTATCTACCGCCCCGGCGAGACGATCCACATGACGGGCATCGTGCGCGACACGCGCGCCAACGCCGTCGGCGACCTGCCGCTGACGCTGATCGTCGAGCGGCCGGACGGCGTCGAGTACAAGCGCGACACGCTGAGCGACAAGGGGCTCGGTGGCTACAACGACGACATCGCGCTGCAGGACAACGCGATGCGCGGCTCCTGGACGGCGAAGCTGTACGCCGATGTGAAGGATTCGCCGCTCGCCGAGACGACGGTGCTGGTGGAAGACTTCGAGCCGGAACGGCTGGCCCTGACGGTCGACACCGACGCCAAGGTCTATGACCGCAACGGGCCGACGAGCATCAACCTCGAGGCGCGCTACCTCTATGGCGCGTCCGCCCCCGACCTGACGGTCGAGGGCGAGGTTGTGCTGACGCCGACCAACACGGTCGCTGCCTTCCCGGGCTACAAGTTCGGCCTGGCGGAGGAGAGCGTCGAGCCGACGCGCGACACGCTGTCGATCGACGCCACCACCGACGAGGACGGCAAGGCGACGTTCGACATGACGCTGCCGGATCTGCAGACCTCGACGCGTCCCTACGATGCGAACGTGATCCTGCGGGTCGCCGACACCAACGGCCGCGCAGTCGAGCGGACCCTGTCGCGGCCGGTCTCCGCATCGGGTCCGCTGATTGGCATCAAGCCGGCGTTCGACGGCGATGTCGAGGAAGGCGCGCAGGCGATCTTCGACACGATCCTGGTCAGCCCCGATGGCCAGCGCCTGTCGAAGCCAGGCGCGACATGGAAGCTGGAGCGCATCGAATCCGACTACCAGTGGTATCGCACCAACGGCAACTGGAACTACGAGCTGATCACCACGGCCTCCAAGGTCGATGGCGGCACGCTCGATTTCAGCGCTGATGCGCCGACGCGCATTACGTCGTCGGTCAAGTGGGGCGACTATCGTCTTACTGTCAGCGACGGCGACGAGACGGCGTCGAGCATCGAGTTCTACGCCGGCTGGTATCGCGCGGTGGCCTCGTCCGACACGCCGGACACACTGCAGGTCGCGCTCGACAAGCCGGCGTACCAGATCGGCGACACGGCGAAGCTCCGCCTCGACCCGCGCTTCGCGGGCACGGCGCTGATCCAGGTGATCGACGACCGGCTGATCGCCATGAAGACGGTGGATGTGCCGGAAGGCGGCACCACGGTCGACCTGCAGATCACCGAGGACTGGGGTCCCGGCGCTTACGTCACCGCCACGCTCTACCGTCCGATGGACGTGGAAGCCAAGCGGATGCCGGCGCGCGCGCTTGGCCTGACGTGGGCGAAAGTGGCGCCGGGCGACCGGCAGCTCGACGTTTCGCTCGACGTGCCGGACGAATTGCGTCCGCGCGGGCCGATGACGATCCCGCTCTCGATCTCCAACCTCAAGCCTGGTGAGGAGGCGTACGTGACCATCGCAGCGGTCGACGTCGGCATCCTGAACCTCACCAACTTCAAGGCGCCGGCGCCGGACGACTGGTACTTCGGCCAGCGCAAGCTCGGCATGGAGATCCGCGACCTCTACGGGCTGCTGATCGACGGCATGCAGGGTGTCCCGGGCGTGATCCGCTCCGGCGGCGACAGCGAGGCGGTGCGGCTGAAGGCACCGCCGCCGACGCAGAAGCTGCTGGCGTTCTACTCCGGCATCCTGCAGGTCGACGACCAGGGCAAGGCGTCGGTGACGTTCGACGTGCCGGATTTCAACGGCAGCGTGCGCATCATGGCGATGGCATGGAGCAAGACCGGAGTCGGCCATGCGTCCAAGGACGTGTTCGTCCGCGACCCGGTCGTGGTGACGGCGTCGATCCCGCGCTTCCTCGCGGTGGGCGATACGTCGCGGCTGCTGGTCGAGGTCAACAACGTCTCCGGTCCGGCCGGCGATTACACGCTGACGGTCGCGACGGGCGAAGGCATCGGCTTCAAGGACGATGACGCCACCCGCAACGTGACACTGGCCGAGAAGCAACGCGTCGCGTTCAACATTCCGATCAGCGGCGACAAGGCTGGCGACTTCGACATCAACGTGTCGCTGACCTCGCCCGCCGGCGAGACATTCCCGGCGAATCTCGTGTTGGGCGTGCGCCCGCCGGGGGCGCCGGTGACGCGGCGGACCGTCGTGTCGGTGGCGGGCGGCGGCTCCCTCACCATCGACAAGGAGTTGCTGTCGGAGTTCGTGCCCGGGACGACGTCGGTGGCGGTGTCGCTCGGCGGCGCCGGTCCGCTCGATGTGGCCGGGATCCTCTCGGCGCTCGACCGTTACCCGTACGGGTGCGTCGAGCAGCTCACGTCGCGGGCGATGCCGCTGGTGTACCTCGACGACGTGGCGGCTTCGGTCGGCATCGCTGCCGACGCGGAGGTGCGGAAGCGCGTGCAGGATGCGGTCGTGCGGGTGCTGGCCGATCAGGCAGCCTCGGGCAGCTTCGGCCTCTGGGGGCCGGAGGGCGCGGGCAACGACCTGTGGCTCGACGCCTACGTCACGGACTTCCTGACGCGGGCGACCGAGAAGGGCTACGACGTTCCTGCGGTGGCGCGTAACCTCGCCCTCGACAATCTGTCCAACCGGATCGCGTACGCCAACGACTTCGATTCCGGCGGCGAGGACATCGCCTATTCGCTGTATGTGCTGGCGCGCGCCGGCCGGGCGGCGATCGGCGATCTCCGCTACTACACCGACTCGAAGCTCAGCGCGTTCTCGACACCGCTGGCGAAGGCGCAGATCGGCGCGGCGATGGCGCTCTACGGCGACCGGCAGCGCGCCGGCCGGGCGTTCACGGCGGCGATGGGCGACATCTACAAGCAGGAGCAGAAGCCGTTCTGGCGGCGTGACTACGGCACGATCCTGCGCGACCAGGCAGCCGTGCTGACGCTCGCCGCGGAAACCCGCGAGGACAGCGTCGACATCCGGACGCTTGCCACGCGGATCGCCGCGACGGAGATGAAGAAGACGTACACGAGTACGCAGGAGAATTCCTGGATGCTGCTCGCGGCGGCCGCTCTCATCAAGGACTCGGCCAAGACGGACTTCTCGATCGACGGGCAGCGCATTGCGGCGCCGCTCTTCCGCCGCTTCTCGGGCGACCGGGTTGAGTCTTCGCCGGTGGAGATCGACAACCTCGGCAGCGACAAGCTCGACGCCATCGTGGCGGCGACCGGCGTGCCGGAGACGCCCGATCCGGAAGGCGGCAACGGCTTCAAGATCGAGCGGACGTACTACACGCCCGACGGCGAGGAAGCCGATGTCTCGACCGTGAAGCAAAACGACCGGTTCATCGTGGAGCTGACGGTGACCTCCGACCATGACTTCGGCGGGCACCTGATGATCACTGATCCGATCCCGGCCGGCTTCGAGATCGAGAATCCGGACATCTCGACGGGCGGTTCGGTCTCGTCCTACGACTGGCTGTCAACCACCACGGCCGCGCACACGGAGGCGCGCACCGACCGGTTCATCGCCGCGGTCGACCGCGACGACGACTCCTCGACGGAAATCACCGTCGCCTACTCGGTCCGCGCCGTCTCGCCGGGCGTCTTCGCCCAGCCGGCGGCGACGGTCGAGGACATGTACCGGCCGGAGTACCAGGCGCGGAGCGGCAACGGCACGGTCGAGGTGGTTGGGCCGACGCGGTAGCGGGATGTTTGAGGAGACGCCGACGGTTCTGGTCCTCCCCCGTGAAACGGGGGAGGTGGCGCCGCGAAGCGGCGGCGGAGGGGGCCGCCCCTCCGGCGGTGCATGCCCCCTCCACCGGCTTCGCCGGTCCCCCTCCCCCGCTTTGCGGGGGAGGATTGGCGCTCTTCGCCGAACGGTGCTGCAGTGAGCGACGACGCGCGGAGGGATGAGCCGCCCCTCTCCCCCCTTGTGCGGGAGATAGCGGAGCTTGGCGCATCAGCGGCTAGCGGAGCTGAGAGGGGGGTACCCTGCGACGTCAGAGATGCGGCGCCGACCCCCCTCCCCGACCCTCCCCCACAAGGGGGGAGGGGGCGCCCCCTCCACCGGCTTCGCCGGTCCCCCTCCCCCGTTTCACGGGGGAGGATCATCCGCGTCTTGGCCGGCGCGTTGGTCTTCGCCGTTGCCGCCTTCGGCGTTGTCGCCTTTGCGGCCTGGCAGACGATCGGCGACATCGAAGCTTCGCTGCCGGATTTCCCGGCGGCCTCGGCAGTGCCGACTTCTACCATCGTCGTCGATCGGGACGGGAAGCTGCTCAGGCCATTCACTATCGCGGACGGACGTTGGCGGTTGCCGGTGCAGCGCGCGGAGGTCGACCGGCGCTACCTCGACATGCTGGTCGCGTACGAGGACCGGCGCTTCTCGACGCATGACGGCGTCGACCCGTGGGCGCTGGTGCGCGCGGCCGGGCAGTTCATGCTCGCCGGTGGGCATATCGTGTCGGGTGGCTCGACGCTGACGATGCAGGTGGCGCGGCTGCTGGACGACAGCGGGACGCGGAGCGTGATGGGCAAGCTCCGGCAGATCGCGATTGCGCGGAAGCTCGAGACGCAATTCTCGAAGGACCAGATCCTCGATCTGTACCTGACGCTGGCGCCCTATGGCGGCAACATCGAGGGCATCCGCGCGGCATCGCTTGCGTATTTCGGCAAGGAGCCGGCGCGGCTGACGACCGCAGAGGCTGCGCTGCTCGTCGCCCTGCCCCAGTCGCCCGAGGCACGCCGGCCGGACCGCGATGCCGAGGCGGCGCGGGCTTCGCGCGACCGCGTGCTCGACCGGCTGGCGTCGGCAGGGGCGATCGATACGGACAGCGCCGATGCGGCCAAGACGGAACGCGTGCCGGACGCGCGGCGGCTTTTCCCGATGCTGGCGCCGCACCTGGCACAGCAGGCGATCGCCGCGCATCCGGATCAGGCCGTCGACCGGCTGACGATCTCGCGCGACCTGCAGGCCTCGCTTGAGGCGCTGGCGTCGGATCGCGTGGCGACGCTTGGACCGAAGCTGTCGGTCGCCATTCTGGTCGCCGACGTGCGGTCGGGCGCGATCCTGGCGTCGGTGGGCTCGGGCGGATTGTTCGACGATCAGCGCGACGGGCATGTCGACATGACGCGGGCGGTGCGTTCGCCGGGCTCGACGCTGAAGCCGCTGATCTACGGGCTGGCGTTCGAGAACGGGCTGGCGCATCCGGAAAGCCTGATCGAGGACCGGCCGACGGGCTTCGGGGGCTACGCGCCGGAAAATTTCGACGGCTTCCACCGCGGCACCGTCACCGTGCGCGAGGCGCTGGAGCAGTCGCTCAACGTGCCGGCGGTGATCGCGCTGAATGCGGTCGGGCCGGCGCGACTGATCGCGCGGCTGAAGCGCGCGGCGGTCAATGCGGTGATGCCGGACACCTCGGCGCCCGGCCTTGCCGTCGGGCTTGGCGGGCTTGGCGTGACGCTTCGCGATCTCGTTTCGCTCTACGCCGCGATCGCGCGCGGCGGCACTGCGGTGACGCTGAAGGACGGCATTGTGGACGCTGCCGCCACACAGAGCGGTGCGCCGGTCCTGTCGCCAGCGGCGGCGTGGTACGTGACCGATATCCTCAAGGACGTGCCGCCGCCGATCAACGCATCGCCGGGGCGCATCGCCTACAAGACGGGCACGTCGTATGGCTACCGCGACGCGTGGGCGATCGGTTACGACGGCGCCGACGTCATCGGGGTGTGGATCGGGCGGCCGGACGGCACGCCGGTCGTGGGCCTGTCGGGCATCGTCTCGGCGGCGCCTATCCTGTTCGAGGCATTCGACCGCGTCGGGCCGAAGCGTACGCCGTTCGTGTCGCGGCCGCCGGACACGATCGTCGCAAACACGACGGCCGCGCTCCCGACACCGCTGCGCCACTTCCGCATGCCGGGCGAGCCGACGTTCATCGACCGTGACCTGCCGGAGATTTCCTATCCGCTCGATGGCGTGATGGTCGATCTCGGCATCAAGGAAGGCGATCCCGCGCCGCTGGTTATCAAGGTGCGCAACGGGGCGCCGCCTTTCACGTTCTTCGTCAACGGCGCGCCGATCGCGCGCGTGCCGTTCGGGCGCGAAGAGTCCTGGCAGCCGGACGGGCCGGGGTTCGTGACGCTGTCCGTCGTCGACAAGGACGGGAAGTCGGACCGGGTGACGGTGTTCGTGGAATGAGGCCGTCCCCTCCCCCGGAGGGGGAGAGGGCCGCGCGACTTGAAAGCGAAGCGAACTAGGCGCACGGGTTGAGGGCTCGCCCGGCATTTGAGCGACGGTGAGGATATTCCCTCACCCTGTCCCTCTCCCCTGCGGGGAGAGGGGACGACAATCCCGACGCGTGTGTTTTTCCGCCTACGACGTCGCGTTCGACCACGGGCCGTGGAAGCCCTTGGCCGTCGAGTCGGTGCGCTCGAAGCCGTGGGCGCCGAAGAAGTCGCGCTGGCCCTGGATCAGGTTCGCGGTGGTGCGGCCGGTGCGCGACAGATCGAAATAGGCGAGCGCCGACGACAGTGCCGGCACGGCGATGCCGCGCAGCGCCGCAGTGGCGACGACGCGGCGGAGCGCGCCTTCGCTGCGCTTGAGGCTGGAGGTGAACGGCTCGATCATCATCAGGTTGGCGACGCTGCCGGCAGATGAATACGCCTTGGCGATGTCGTCGAGGAACACGGAGCGGATGATGCAGCCGGCGCGCCAGATCTTGGCGACGGTGGCGAGCGGCAGGTTCCAACTCCACGATTCCGAGGCGCGGGTCATGACGGCGAAACCCTGCGCGTAGGCGGCGATCTTGCCGGCGAGCAGCGCCTGCTCCAGCGCGTTCAGCGCGGATTTCTTATCGCCCAACGCGTCGCCGACCTTCATCGGCGCGGCGCCGAACAGCTTCTCCGCGGCGAGGCGGCTGGCGCGATCGGCGGAGAGGCCGCGGGCCGAGACGGCTGCCTCGATGACGGTCGCCGGGACGCCGAGGTCTTGCGCCTCCATCGCCGACCAGCGGCCGGTGCCCTTCTGGCCGGCGGTGTCCTGGATGACCTCGACCAGCGGACCACCGGACTTGGCGTCCTTGGCGGAAAGCACCTTGGCGGTGATCTCGATCAGGTACGACTTCAACGGGCCGTCGTTCCATCTGGTGAACACGTCGGCCATCTCGTCCGGCTGCATGCCGAGGCCGTCGCGCATGACGCCGTAGACCTCGGCGATCATCTGCATGTCGGCGTATTCGATGCCGTTGTGGATGGTCTTGACGAAGTGACCGGCGCCCTCCGGGCCGACGAGCGCGGCGCACGGCTCGCCTTCGAATTTCGCCGAGATGTCGAGCAGGATCTTCTCGACGCGGCCCCATGCCTTGGGCGTCCCGCCGGCCATGATCGACGGCCCGTGGCGCGCGCCCTCCTCGCCGCCGGAGACGCCGACGCCGAGGAAATCGAAACCCTTCGTCATATACTCGCCGACGCGGCGGCGCGTGTCGCGGAAGTTGGCGTTGCCGGCGTCGATCAGCATATCGCCCTTCGCCAATTCGGCAGCGAGTTCGGTGGCGACGTCGTCTACCGGCTGGCCGGCCTGCACCATGATGACGACGGGCCGTGGCGGCCGGATCGCGGCGGCCAGTTCTTTCAGGGTGTAGCACGGTGTGAGCCGCGAACGCAGATTGCCGGCCTCGGCGATGTAGGCGTCGGTCTTGGCGGCGGTTCGGTTATAGACCGCGACGTTGTGGCCCTTCTCTGCCATGTTGAGCGCGAGGTTCGCGCCCATGACGCCAAGCCCTACCAAACCAATATCGGCCATCCACTGCCTCCAGGCATTTCCTCACGTGGCGGGGCGTTTTGAGCCACCCTCGCCGGCAAAATCGCGGCAGACACTAGGCACAACGCGCGCGCGTAAACAATCGGATTCCAGGGCAGTTTAGAGCCCGAGGGCGCCCTCGCCACGATCAAGGATCACCGGAATGACGAGGTCCTCCTCGTCGTCCAGATGTCGGGCGAGAAGCTTCATCAGCCAGTCCGCCGTGTCGGCGTAGGCGTCGGCCGCTCGGCGCATGGCGTCAGTGTTCGCAGCGTCGACCTGGATGAAGCCGTTGGCGGCGTCGGCCATGCGATCCATGGCGGCGTGGATCACGGTGTGGTCCTTCTCCAACGTGTCGAAGCCGGCCATCAGGCGTGGCTCGGCGGCGTTGAAGATCGGGAACATCTGGTGGTCCTCGATCATGTGATGGCCCTCGAGATGGCCGAGGAAAGTCTGCAGGCGTGGTGCGTACCACGAGCGAAAACGGTCCGGCGTGACCAGGCCCCCGCGGAATTCGTTGGTCGCCCCGCGCAGCGTCTCTCCGGCGCGACGGAAGCTTGCGTGAATGTCGAGCCAGAACTGTGCCATGCCGGCGATGTTGACGTGGTCGGGCCACGTCTCACGCGGGTACTGTTCAAGGATGAACCGCAGCTCCTGCGGCCAACCGGCGCGGGTCGTCAGAGCGAGTGGATTTTCGTCGGCCATCTGGGGCTTCATCTAGGGCGGCCGCGGCCGCCGCGCCAGGCAGATAGACCAACACGGGGATTGCAGTCATGCGGGGTATCAAGGGCATCGGGCACGTAGCGCTGTCGGTGAAGGAGATCCAGCGCTCGCTCGATTTCTACGTCGGCAAGCTCGGCTTCGAGGAGATGTTCCGTCTCTACCATCCAGACGACGCCAAGCGTCTCTGGATCGTGTACCTGCGCATTACCGATACGCAATTCCTCGAACTGTTCCCCGGCGGCACCGGAGAGACGACACCGAAGCGCTGGACGCTTGGCTTCGATCACCTCTGCCTGGAATGCAGCGACATCGATCTCGCCATCGCCGATCTCACGGCCAAGGGCGTGCCTCTGATGGAGGCGCGGAAGGTTGGCGCCGACGACAATGTGCAGGCGTGGATCGCCGATCCGGACGGGCATCGGATCGAACTGATGCAGCTCGGGCCGAATTCACTGCAGCTGGCGGCAATCAAGCGGCTGGCGACGGTGCGGCAGTAGCGACCCCTCCACCGCCTTCGGCAGTCCCCCTCCCCCGTCTACGGGGAAGCTGTCGGCGAAGCCGACTGAGGGGGCACTGTCAGCGTGCGCCTGACGGCGTCGCCCCAGCCTGACAGGCGCGCGTCGCGGTCGGCCGGCTTCATGCGCGGCAAGAAGCGGCGTTCGCGCTTCCACGCCTTCATCATCGCGGCGGGCTCGGGGCACAGGCCAGCGTGAAGCCCGGCGAGGTAGGCGGCGCCAAGCGCTGTCGTTTCCAGCACAGCAGGACGATCCACCGGCGCGTCGAGGATGTCGGCGAGGAACTGCATGGTCCAGTCCGACGCGACCATGCCGCCGTCGACGCGCACGACTGGCGAAGACTCCGCGACCCAGTCGCGGCGCATGGCGTCCAAGAGGTCGCGCGTCTGGTAGCAGACGGCCTCCAGCGCGGCGCGTGCGATCTCGGCAGAGGTGGTTGCGCGGGTGATGCCGTAGAGCGCGCCACGCGCGTCGGCATCCCAATGCGGCGCGCCTAGCCCGACGAAAGCGGGGACCAGATACACCGACTGGGTGGGATCGGCCGACTTGGCCAACGCGGCCGTGTCCGGCGCACGACGGATGATCCTCAGGCCGTCGCGTAGCCATTGCACGGCGGCGCCGGCGATGAAGATGGAACCTTCCAACGCGTACGTCCGCTTGCCGCTGAGTTGATACGCGATGGTGGTGAGCAGGCGGTTTTGCGATGAAACCGCCTTCGATCCGGTGTTGAGCAACGCGAAGCAGCCGGTGCCGTAGGTCGACTTCAGCATGCCCGGGGAGAAACATGCCTGCCCTACCGTCGCCGCCTGCTGATCGCCGGCGACACCGGTAATCGGAATGGACGCACCCAGGATGGCGCGGTCCGTGATGCCATAATCAGCGGCGCAGTCTTTCACTTCCGGCAGCAGGGCGCGGGGAACGTTGAACAGATCCAGCAGACGATCGTCCCAGGCGCCGGTGTGGATGTTGAACAGCGACGTGCGCGACGCGTTGGTCGCGTCAGTGGCGTGCACTCCGCCGGCGGTGAGGCGCCAGATGAGGAACGTGTCGATCGTGCCGAAGGCGAGTTCGCCACGCTCCGCACGTTTCCGCGCGCCCTTCACGTGGTTGAGCAGCCAGTTGACCTTGGTGGCGGAGAAATACGGGTCGAGCAGCAATCCGGTGCGGGCGGTCACCTCGGCCTCATGCCCCGCGTCGCGCAGCGCGGCGCAGGCAGGCGCGGTGCGGCGGTCCTGCCAGACGATCGCAGGATGGATGGGCGCGCCGGTCTTGCGGTCCCATACGACCACCGTTTCGCGCTGGTTTGTGATGCCGAGAGCGGCGATGGCGGTGGCCTTCACGCCGGATTTGCGGATGGCCGCCCGACACGTGCGCACGACGGATTGCCAGATTTCCTCGGGGTCGTGTTCGACCCAGCCGGCGCGTGGGAAATGCTGGGCGAACTCCTGCTGGGCGAGGCCCCTCACCCGCAGAGCTTTGTCGAAGACGATGGCGCGCGTCGAGGTCGTGCCCTGATCGATGGCGAGAATGTGCGCGCTCATGTGCGCGGCTTCTGTAGGTGTGCCGCGAGCGCGGTCGTCTCATCGGGCGTGAAGCGTAGACCAAGCTTCGTACGCCGCCAGAGGATATCGTCGGCGGTCGTCGCCCATTCGTTGGCGACGAGGTAGGCGACCTCGCGTTCGGTGAGGCCATCGCCGAAGTCACGGCCGAGATCGGCAGTGCTTTTGATCCCGTCGAGCAGCGCGTCGATGCGCGTGCCGTAGGCACAGCAGAGGCGCGCGACGAGTTGCGGGTCAAGCACATCGTAGCGCTTCGCCATGTCCGCCGACCATTCGGCGAAGTTGGCGATGTCGCCGCCGGGGAGCGGTGCGGTCGCAGTCCACGACCCGCGCATGTCGGCGAAATGGGGCTTGAGCTTCTTCATCGCGTGCTCTGACAGACGGCGGTAGGTCGTGAGCTTGCCGCCGAAGACGTTGAGCAGCGGCGCGCCGCCGCCGGTGTCGAGCTCGAGTGTGTAGTCACGCGATGCCTTTTGCGCCGTGCCCGCGCCATCATCGTCGAGTGGGCGTACGCCGGCGTAGGTCCAGCGGATGGTCGCCGGGTCAATCGGCTGCTGAAGGTACTCGCCGACCGCCGCCAGCAGGTAGTCGCGTTCTGCGTCGCTGATCGAGGCGTCCGTCGGATCGCCCTGATAGTCCTCGTCGGTGGTGCCGATCAGCGTGTAGTCGCGCCGATAGGGAATCGCGAAGCACACCCGCCCGTCGGCATTCTGGAACAGATATGCCCGGTCATGGTCGAAGATCCTGTCGACGACGATGTGGCTGCCCTTCACCAGGCGGACTTTCGTCGGCGTCTCGGTGTGGATGACGTCCGCCACGACTTCCGAAACCCAGGGACCGCCCGCGTTGACGAGAGCGCGGGCGGACACCGTCTCGTAGTGGGCGGGGTCGCCGCCGCCATGCAGCGTGAGGCGCCAGAGGTCGGCATCACGCTTGGCGGCAAGGCAACGGGTGCGGGTGCGAATCTCGGCGCCGCGATCGGCGGCGTCGCGTGCGTTCAACACGACCAGGCGCGCGTCGTCGACAGTGCAGTCGGAGAACTCGAAGCCGCGGCGATACGACGGCTTCAGCGCCCTCCCCGCTTCGTCCGTCCTCAGGTCGAGGGTGCGCGTGGCGGGTAACGTCCGGCCGACGCTGAGGTGATCGTACATGAGCAGGCCGAGGCGGATGACCGGCCATGGACGGAGGCCCTTGTGGTGGGGGAGCACAAGGCGCAGCGGATGGATGATGTGCGGCGCGATGCGCAGTAGCTTCTCGCGCTCCACCAGCGATTCATGCACCAGCCGAAAGTCGTAAAACTCGAGGTAGCGCAGCCCGCCGTGGATCAGCTTGGTGGAGGCCGACGACGTGCCGGAGGCGAGGTCGCGTTCCTCGCAGAGGAATACGGAGAGGCCGCGGCCCGCCGCATCGCGCGCAATCCCGGTGCCATTGACGCCACCGCCAATGATGGCGAGATCGAAAATCTGGCCCGGCATGCCCTTCCTCGCGTAGCAGCCTCAAGCGATAGCCCAATCGGCGGCGACGTGGAAGTTGGCCGAGGCCATGACGCACGGCAATATGGCAGCGCAGCGATTCTAAGGGGACCGGCATGGCCATCGACACCAATCCGTTCGTCGTCCTGTCTTATGTCAGCGGCCCCGCCCTGCTGACGAATGCCACCTCGCTTCTCCTGCTTTCCACCACCAACCGTTTCGCGCGCGCCATCGACCGGTCGCGTCACCTCACCGACCTGCTGGCCTCTCCGCCGGCCGGCCGCGACGTCAGCGTCGAGGTCAACGAGGTGCCGATCGTGGGGCGCCGGATCAAGCTGATCGCCCTGTCGATCGCGGGCTTCTACCTCGCGGCAGCCATGTTCGCACTCGCGACCGTAACCTCGATCCTGGGCGCGGTGCTCGCCGAGCAGTTCGGCGGGACAGTGCTCGACGTGATCGTAGCGTTCGCGGTGTTCCTCGGCGCAATTGGGTTCGCCGCATTCGTGACGGGCGCTTTCGCGCTGGTTATCGAAACGCGGCTGGTGATGGGGGCACTGTCGTTTGAATCGGGTGCGGCCATCGCCGCGTTAGAACGGACAATACGGCGTTAACCCTCCAAGGTTGCGCAGCGCGCCGCGCTTGGCTACGAAATCGCGCGGACTTGGCAGGGCGTGTTGCGCATGAAGGGAATCATCCTCGCGGGCGGTAGTGGCACGCGACTCTTCCCGCTGACCATCGCGGTGTCCAAGCAACTGCTGCCCGTGTACGACAAACCGATGATCTACTACCCGCTGAGCGCGCTGATGCTCGCGGGCATCCGCGATATCCTCGTGATCAGCACGCCGCGCGACCTACCGCAGTTCCGCGCGCTGCTCGGCGACGGCTCGGCATTCGGCGTGTCGTTTTCCTATGCAGAGCAGGCGCAGCCGAACGGTCTCGCGGAGGCCTTCATCATCGGACGAAAATTCGTTGGATCTGACCCGGTGGCTCTGATCCTCGGGGACAACATCTTCTACGGCGCCCACCTGTCCGATCTGATGCGGACAGCCGCGTCGCGGACCTCAGGGGCGACGGTGTTCGCCTATCGGGTGACCGATCCGGAGCGCTATGGTGTGGTGGCTTTCGACGCGACCACTGGCGCGGCCAGATCGATCGAGGAGAAGCCGAAGGTGCCGCAATCGAGCTGGGCGGTCACAGGGCTGTACTTCTACGACAACGCGGTTCTCGATATCGCCGCGGGCCTCAAGCCTTCGCCGCGCGGCGAACTGGAGATCACGGACGTGAACCGCGCCTACCTAAAGGCAGGCACGCTGCGGGTGGAACGCATGGGGCGTGGCTTCGCCTGGCTCGATACCGGCACCCCGGACAGCCTCAACGATGCATCGTCGTTCGTGCGCACGATCGAGCACCGGCAAGGGACGATGGTGATGTGCCCCGAGGAGATCGCACTGGAGCTTGGCCACGTCGATGCTTCGGCGGTGCTGGCGCGGGCCGATCAGCTCGGCAAGACGGATTACGCCGCGTATCTCCGGCGGCGCGTTCGCGAGATCGGCGAGGGCGCATGACGATCCTCGTCACCGGCGGCTGCGGCTTCATCGGCTCCAACTTCATCCTGGAGTGGCTGGCACAATCGGACGAGGCGGTGATCAACGTCGATTGCCTCACCTATGCCGCCAACCCGAAGAATCTCGTCTCGCTTGCCGGCAGCAACCGGTATCGCCACGTCCATTGCTCGATCGGGGACGGTGACCGGATAAGCGCGCTGCTCGCTGAGAACGAGGTGCGCGCGGTGGTCAACTTTGCGGCGGAGAGTCACGTCGACCGGTCGATCCTCGGCCCAGCCGCGTTTGTCGAAACCAACGTCGTCGGCACGATGCGCCTGCTCGATGCCGTGCGCGGCTACTACGACGGCCTCGCGGCAGATGCACGGGCGCGGTTCCGCTTCGTGCATGTCTCGACCGACGAGGTCTATGGGACGCTCACGCCCGAGGCGAGGCCGTTCCGGGAGGGCGATCCGTACCGGCCGAACAGTCCCTATGCGGCGAGCAAGGCGGCTTCGGATCATCTCGTGCGGGCTTATCGCGAGACTTATGGGTTGCCTACGCTCACCACCAACTGCTCCAACAACTACGGGCCTTACCATTTCCCGGAGAAGCTGATCCCGCTGGTCATCCTCAACGCGATCGCGGGCAAGGCGCTGCCGATCTATGGCGATGGGCTGAACGTGCGCGACTGGCTTTACGTCAGCGACCATTGCGCGGCGATCCGGCTGGTGCTGGAGCGCGGACGCGTCGGCGAGACCTACAACATCGGCGGCAGCAGCGAGATGACCAACCTTGCGGTGGTGAATGAAATCTGCGCGGTGCTCGACGCGCAGCGCCCTGCCCTGCGGCCGTACGCGGACCAGATCACTTTCGTGCGGGACCGGCCGGGGCACGACCGGCGATATGCCGTCGACGCCGGAAAAATCCGGGCGGAGCTTGGCTGGAGGCCGACCGAGACGTTCGCTTCCGGTATCCGCAAGACGGTTGCATGGAATCTGGCAAACGAGACGTGGATCGCGGACGTGACCAGCGGCGCCTACCGCAGCTGGATCGCGCGGCAGTACGCCTGATGCCGGCAACGCGGCTCGCCATTCCCGACGTCGTGCTGTTCGAGCCGAAGGTATTCCCGGACGACCGCGGGCATTTTTTCGAAAGCTTCAACGCGCGCGAGTTCGAGCTGGCGACCGGTGTCGCTGCCACGTTCGTGCAGGACAACCAATCGCGCTCGGCACGCACGGTGCTGCGCGGCCTCCACTACCAGCTGGCTCCGCACGCCCAGGGTAAGTTGGTTCGGGTGGCGAGCGGGGCTGTGTTCGACGTGGCCGTCGACATCCGGCGGTCGTCGCCGACGTTTGGCCGCTGGGTTAGCGCGGAGCTGTCTGCCGAAAACCGCCGGCAGATGTGGATCCCCGTGGGCTTCGCGCACGGTTTTCTCTCGCTCAGCGAGCATGCGGACGTGCTCTACAAGACAACGACGTACTACGCACCGACGCACGAGCGATGCATCTTGTGGAGCGATCCCACGATTGCGATCGCCTGGCCTATGGCGGGCGAGAGCCCACGTCTTTCAGCGAAGGACGCCGCGGCCCCGCTTCTGGGGGCGGCGGAAGTCTTTGCCTGAGACGGGAAGTGGTGCCCAGGGCCGGAATCGAACCAGCGACACGCGGATTTTCAATCCGCTGCTCTACCAACTGAGCTACCTGGGCCCGCCGGCCCAAAGGGCCGGAAAACGTCGCGGGGTTATATTGAATGGCCCCCGGGGTGTCTAGCCGATCAGGCCATCGATCCACGCGGCCAATGTATCGGCCAGTTCGGCCATGACATCGGCTTCCCTGCGGCCGGTTTTCGCCGGCACGCGGAAGGAATGATCGGCCTCGGGGATCAGGTGGAGAGTGGCCCGCGGGCCGAGCTTCTCCACCGCCGGCTGGAGCAGATCGATCTCCGCCAGTTCGTCTCGCGTCCCTTGCAGGAACAGCATCGGCACGTTCACGTCGGCGAGATGATCGGCTCGGGTCGTCGCCGGTTTGCCTGGTGGATGGAGCGGGAAGCCGATGAAGGCCAGGCCCGCCACGCCCAACGGCACGCCGGCCTCGGCCTGCGACGTCATGCGGCCGCCGAAAGATTTGCCGCCCGCGACGATGGGCAGCTTCAGCCTCGCCGCTTCCGCGACGGCGCCGCGCACTGCGGCGTGGGCGGCGGCGGGCGCATCAGGACGGCGGCTCCCGGCCTCGGCGTTGGGGAACTGGTACCGGAGCGTCGCAATGCCGCGCTCGGCCAGCAACGGCGCGAACTTCACCAGGAACGACTGCTCCATCCCGGAACCGGCCGCGGGAGCAAGCACGTAGACGGCGCGGGCATTGGCGGGAAGTGTGAGGAGGCCAGATACCGTGCGCTCGCCATCGATGTGGATCGTCAGCGGCGTGGCGTCACTCTTCGCCATCTTCGCCCTCGGCTTGCGCCTGCGGTTCCGTTTCCGCAGCGGCAATGGCGTAGCCGCCAGTGAGCCACTTGCCGAGGTCGAGATCGGCGCAGCGTTTGGAACTGAAGGGATGGAACTCGCGCACTGACGGCTTGCCGCAGATCGGACACTTGCGCGGGCGATAGAGGGGAACGACCGCGGCGCCTTCTGCCTTGGCGCGCGTCATCAGCCGGGGCTCAGCCAGTTGAAATGGACGGGGTAGCCGTCGCCGGTGAGCAGCGTCATCACCTCGTAGAGCGGCAGCCCGACGACGTTGGAATACGAGCCGTTGAGCTTCACGACGAAGCCGCCTGCGAAGCCCTGGATGGCGTAGCCGCCGGCCTTGCCGCGCCATTCTCCGGAGGCGAGGTAAGACTCGATGTCCTCGCGCGACAGGCGCTTGAAACGGACGCGGGTTTCAACCAGGCGGCGGCGGATGGTGCCCTTGGCGTTGGCGAAAGCGAGCCCGGTGTAGACGCGATGCGAGCGGCCGCTGAGCTGGCGGAGGCACGCGGCGGCCTCTTCGATCAGCTCCGCCTTCGGCATGATGCGGCGGCCGACGGCCACCACGGTGTCGGCGGCGAGGAACAGGGCGTTGGCGAGATCGGGATCGTCTTTCGCCAGATCCATCGCCGCGGCGAGTTTCTCCTGCGACAGGCGGCGCGCGAGGTTTCGTGGCACCTCGTTCTTCAGCGGCGTCTCGTCGATGGACGACGGCATGATGCGGTCGGGCTCGACGCCCAGCTGGTTGAGCAGCGCGAGGCGGCGGGGCGAACCCGAGGCGAGCACGAATTTGAGGCGTCCGGCCATGGCGTTGTCTTCGGCAACCTCGGACCGGCAGCGCCGGCAGCGGACTACTTGAAGCGGTAGGTGACGCGGCCCTTGGTCAGGTCGTAGGGCGTCATCTCGACAAGGACCTTGTCGCCGGCGAGCACACGGATGCGGTTCTTGCGCATGCGACCGGCGGTATGGGCGATGATCTCGTGGCCGTTTTCCAGCTTCACGCGGAAGGTCGCGTTGGGCAGAAGCTCGGATACGACACCGGGCAGTTCGATAATCTCTTCCTTGGCCATTCTATTCCTTGATTGAATCGCAGGGGCCGCCCCCGAGCGAAAACGCGCGGGAACCTAGCGGATTATCCCCAGGAAGGGAACCGCAGCTCACGCCTTGTTCAGACGGATCGAAACGGAGCGGGCGTGGGCGGCAAGACCCTCGGATTCCGCCAGAGTCATGGCCGCCGGGGCGAGCGCGCGAAGCTGATCGGGGCCGAGCTTCAGCAGCGTCGTGCGCTTCAGGAAATCGAGCACACCCAGCCCGGACGAGAAGCGTGCCGAACGGGCGGTCGGCAACACGTGGTTGGGCCCGCCGACGTAGTCGCCGATGACTTCCGGCGTGTGGCGGCCGAGGAAGACGGCGCCGGCGTTACGGACCTTGGCAAGCAGCGCTTCAGGCTCGGCAACGGCGAGTTCCAGGTGCTCGGGCGCGATGCGGTTCGCAAGTTCCATGGCTGCGGCCATTGAAGCCACGACGATGATGGCGCCGACGTCGCGCCACGCGACACCTGCCGTATCCGCGCGTGGCAGAGACTTGAGCTGGCGTTCGACCGCGGCCGCGACGTCATCGGCCAGCGATGCGGAATCAGTGACGAGGATCGCCTGCGCGGCCGCGTCGTGCTCGGCCTGAGCGAGAAGATCGGACGCGATCCAGTCGGGGTCGTTTGCGGCGTCGGCGACGACGCACACCTCGGACGGGCCGGCGATGAGGTCGATCCCAACGGTACCGAACACCTGCCGCTTGGCGGCGGCGACATAAGCATTGCCCGGGCCCATGATCTTGGCGACCGGCGCGATACTGGCGGTGCCGTAGGCGAGCGCAGCGATCGCCTGCGCACCGCCGATGCGGTAGATCTCGTCGACGCCGGCGATCGACGCGGCGTAGAGCACCAGCGGATTGATCCTGCCGCCCGGCGTCGGCGTGACCATGACAATGCGCTCGACGCCGGCGACGCGCGCCGGCACGGCGTTCATCAGCACCGAGCTTGGGTAGGCGGCCGTGCCGCCGGGGACGTAAAGCCCGACGGCCTCGATCGCCGTCCAGCGCATGCCGAGTTCGACACCTGCAGCGTCGGTGTAACGGTCATCGGCGGGTACCTGACGGCGGTGGAACGATTCGATGCGATCGCGGGCGAGCAGCAGCGCAGCGCGCTGTTCATCGGTGACGCTCGCTTCGGCCGCCTGGATGTCGATGTCGGAAACGCGCAGCTGTTCGGGCTCGAGCGCGAGGCGATCGAACTTCTCGGTGTGCTCGACCAGAGCCGCATCGCCGCGGGTACGCACATCCTCGATGATGGTGCGCACCGCGTGGGCGACGTCCTCCGCGACCTCGCGCTTCATCGCGAGGAGCGCGCCGAAGCGAGTCTCGAAATCGGAATCGGACTGGTTGAGTCGAATGGCCAAGCGCGGGGTCCTCGAGGTCGTTGGCGACCCCTATACCCTAGGCTTCCGCTTTCGTCTCGTGGTTCGGCTTGGCGCGCGTGGCCCAGGCAGCGCCGATGTCGGCAAGCCGCGCCTCGATCACCTCGACGCTGAGGCGGACGGCGCCACCGCCAGCAAAGGTCAGCTCAACGATGCCGGCAGGATTGTCGGTGAAGGCGAAGCGGACGGCGAGCAGTTCCAACACGGCGTCGGGCTTGGCGCGATCGATGCCGCCGGTCTGCACCTTCAGCACGCGATCGAAGGTGAGCGCGGCGCGGCGGCGCTCGTAGTCCTGCCGCTTGCCGTCGTCGGCCTTCTCCCAGGTGAAGCGATTCATCGCGAGAGCGAAGCGGTACTCGGCGGGGAGGTAGACCATGTCGCCGACCTTCAGGACCGCGTCCTGAACGTAGGCGGAGACGACGGCGAGGTCTTCCTCATCGATCGCGGCGACGCGGAGTTGATCGGGATCAGCCATGAGTTCGGTCCGGTTGTACTTGCGCCAGAGGTAGGATGGCATGAGGGGCTGTGCAAGACGCCCCGAAAACGCAGATCGATTGTCGCTGTCGGGGTCGAGCCTTCTGGTCAAACCTTCCCCTGCAACGCGATCCCGGCCTCGGCCAGTCTCGCGGCGCGGGCGACTGACTCCTCGCTTTCGCCGTCCTCGATGAGCCAGCAGGCGGAGAGGACCGTCTGGCCGATAAACCAACCGAGGATGCGCTCGCGTTCGACGCCGAGGCGCTCGGCGAAGATGGCGACGCGGCGGGACATGAATTCGGAATCGAGTTGGAAGGGATAGAACTCCGCCGGATTGCGGATCGAGGCGGCGGTCTCGTACGCGCTCTCGCCGACAACGCCTTTCGGATCGATGACGAGCCAGCCGTCCGCTTCGTCGCGCAGGATGTTGGCGTGATGGAGGTCGCCGTGGAGCAGGTATGGCTTGCCCTGCGATGCGGCGAGATCGCGGAAGATGCCCTCGCCCCTGTCGAGCAGGCGCTGCGGCAGGCGGCGATGGACAGGGCGCGCACGCTGGCGGGTGAAGCCTTCGGCCCAATCCTGGATGGTCGGCCAGCCGGCGGGCGGCTTGCGGCCGTGGTGCAGCTTCAGCATGACGCCGGCGATGATGTGGGTCGCTTCCTCGTCGCGGCCGTCGGCGACCAGTTCGGCCAGCGACGTGCCGGGTACCGCACGCTGGAGCAGCACCGCACCGCGGTCCTCGCGCAGCACGCGGACAGCGCCGCGGCCGGCGAAGGCGCGGAGCCAGCGCGGCGCCAGAGCCTCGTCATTCGCGCCGGACAGGATTTTCAGGACGGCGGGCTCGCGGCCGCTCCGCACGGGATATAGACGCGCGGTGCGCGTCACGATTTCGTCTGCGCTCTCGCGCGTCAGTCCCCAGCGGTCGAGATAACCGGCGAGCTCGTCCACCTATGCCGTGAGCCGCTCGATGGCCGCACCGCACGCGCCGAGCTTCTCCTCGATGCGTTCGAAGCCGCGATCGAGGTGGTAGACGCGGTTGACGGTCGTCTCGCCTTCCGCAGCGAGGCCGGCGATCACCAGCGACACCGATGCGCGGAGGTCGGTCGCCATCACCTGTGCACCGGTCAGCTTACCGACGCCGTTGATGGTCGCGACCTGGCCATCGAGGTGAATGTCGGCGCCGAGACGGGCCAACTCCTGCACGTGCATGAAGCGATTCTCGAAGATGGTCTCGCGGATGTGCGACGTGCCGTTCGACTTGGCGACCAGCGCCATGAGCTGGGCCTGGAGGTCGGTGGCGAAGCCGGGGAACGGCGCCGTCGTGACGTCGACCGGGGCAAGGCCGTGGCCGTTGCGCTTGATGCGCAGGCCATGGTTGGTGGCGGTGATCTCGGCGCCGACCTGGCGCAGGATTTCGATCGGTGTCTCCAGCGTGTCGGTGGTGGCGCCCTCGAGGAAGACGTCGCCGCCGGTGGCAGCAACTGCCATGGCGTAGGTGCCCGCCTCGATGCGATCGGGCATGACGGCGTGACGGGCGGCGTTCAGTGACGGAACGCCCTCAATGTGGATCGTGGCGGTGCCGGCGCCGGAAATTTTGGCGCCCATCTTGGTGAGGCAGGCGGCGAGGTCGACGATCTCGGGCTCGCGCGCGGCGTTCTCGATGACGCTCTCGCCCTTGGCCAGAGAGGCGGCCATCATCGCGACGTGGGTGGCGCCGACGGTGACCTTGGGGAACGTGACGCGGGCGCCACGCAGGCCATTCTTCGCCTTGGCATAAACGTAGCCGGCTTCGATCTCGATGTCCGCGCCGAGCGTCTTCAGCGCGTCGATGAAGAAGTCCACGGGACGCGTACCGATGGCGCAGCCACCGGGGAGCGACACCTTGGCCTCGCCCATGCGGGCGACGAGCGGGCCGACGACCCAGAATGAGGCACGCATGCGCGAGACCAGATCGTAGGGCGCGGTGGTGTCGACGATGTCGCCGGCGCGGAGCTCGATCGATTCGCCGGCAAGCCCGTTCTGGCCGCTGCGCTTGCCGAGAACCATGCAATCGACGCCATGGTTGCCGAGGATGCGCTTCAACAGCGCGACATCGGCGAGGCGGGGAACATTGTCGAGGGTGAGGGTCTCGCGCGTCAGCAGCGAGGCGATCATCAGCGGCAGGGCGGCGTTCTTGGCGCCGGAAATCGGGATCGTGCCGTTCAGACGATTGCCGCCGACGATGCGGATACGATCCATGGAAGTCGCCCCTGCCCTCGGAAACCGGCGCAGACTATGCGCCGGAGGTGAAGGGTCATCTAACGCGGGATTAGGGCGGCTACAAGGACGCGGCGTGGCGGGATCAGGGGCGCTTGTCTTTGGGCCTGGCCGGCGCCGCCGCCTTGGCTGCAGCCTTGCGTTTGCGCAGGTTAGCCCGCAGCGCCTCGGCCAGCCGTGCCTCACGGGCAGCTTTGGCAGCGGCTTTAGGGTCGGGCTTGTATTCAGCCATGGCCGTCGTTGATAACCGCATCCGGTGGCGAGGTTAAGGGCGGGCTGCTTGAACCCCCGCCCTCGCTATGGCATTAGCCGCGCCAGCCCGCGTGACGCTTGCTGCCGTAGCTCAGTGGTAGAGCACTCCCTTGGTAAGGGAGAGGTCGACAGTTCAATCCTGTCCGGCAGCACCAGCGCTCCCAGGGCGCGGTCCGATGAGGGCGTCATGCGTATTGCGATGGTCGGCAGCGGGTACGTCGGGCTGGTGTCCGGCGCGTGCTTTGCCGATTTCGGGCATGACGTTACCTGCATCGACAAGGACGCCGCAAAGATCGAGGCGCTGCGGGATGGCGCCGTGCCGATCTACGAGCCGGGCCTTGCCGAGCTGGTCGCCTCCAACGTCGAAGCGGGCCGCCTCCACTTCACGACCGAACTGGCAAGCGCCGTAGCTGAGGCGGACGTCGTATTCATCGCGGTCGGCACGCCCTCGCGTCGCGGCGACGGGCATGCGGACCTCGGGTTCGTGCACGCCGCGGCGGCGGAGATTGCCGTGGCGCTCCACGGCTTCACGGTCGTGGCGACCAAGTCGACCGTGCCGGTCGGCACCGGCGACGAAATCGAGCGCATCATTCGCGACGCCAACCGCAACGCGGATGTCGTCGTGGTGTCCAATCCGGAGTTCCTGCGCGAGGGCGCGGCGATCGAAGACTTCAAGCGGCCGGACCGCATTCTGGTCGGCACCGACGACGCGCGCGGGCGCGAGGCGATGACGGAGGTCTACCGCCCGCTCTATCTCAATCAGGCGCCGCTGGTTTTCACCTCGCGACGCACAGCGGAGCTCGCCAAGTACGCCGCCAATGCATTTCTGGCGATGAAGGTGACCTTCATCAACGAGATCGCGGACCTGTGCGAGGCGGTGAACGCCGACGTGAAGGACGTGTCGCGCGCCATCGGGCTTGACCGGCGCATCGGCGGGAAGTTCCTGCACGCCGGCCCCGGCTATGGCGGCTCGTGCTTCCCGAAGGACACGCTGGCGCTGGTGAAGACGGGCCACGACGCCGGCGCGCCGCTCAGGCTGGTCGAGACGACGGTGGCGATCAACGATCAGCGCAAACGCGGCATGGCGCGCAAGGTAATTGCGGCGTGCGGCGGCTCGGTGCGTGGCAAGACCGTCGCGCTGCTCGGGCTGACGTTCAAGCCGAACACCGACGACATGCGCGAAGCCTCGTCGCTGTCGATCATCCGAGCGCTGCAGGACGCAGGTGCCAGCGTTCAGGCCTACGACCCGGAAGGCATGGCAATGGCGCGCACCATGACCGAGGGCGTGACATTCACCGCCGATCCCTATGTCGCCGCGGCGGGAGCCGCCGCGCTGGTTCTCGTTACGGAGTGGAATGCTTTCCGTGCGCTCGACTTCGTCCGGCTTAAGGAGACGATGGCCGACGCGCTGCTGGTCGACCTCCGTAATGTCTACGATCCCCGGGATGTGATGCGGCATGGGTTCCGCTATGTCGGGATCGGGCGTCCGGCGGATGCTGGCCTGGGGATTGTGGCAGCGGCTGAGTAACGCTGTTCGCCGGGACCTGTGTGGCACCGCAAAAAGCCGTCGCCAAAGCCGCCAAAGGTAAGATAAGCTTCGCGGAATTGATGCGGCGCCTAGCGGAGACGGGCGCCATGGCGGCGTGGTCCATGTTGCGGTTTGGTGTAGCCCTCGCGGTCATCGGGTGGGCTGGGGTCAGCGTCGCCGACGCGCCCAGCGGGACCGTGCTCGCCGTCATCCAGTCGGCTCAATCCGTCGGCGCCAATGGCGAAGTCGTGCTGAACGTGTCGTCGCCGGTCTATGCCGGCGACCACATCAACACCGGGCCGGTGGGCGAAGCCCAGATCAAGTTCATGGACAACACCAAGCTGGTGGTTGGCCCGAATTCGTCGATGGTCATCGATGCGTTCGTGTTCAGCAGCAACAACACCGCCAAGCAGATCACCATCGACGCGGCCAAGGGCGTGTTCCGCTTCTTCACCGGCGTCAGCCAGAAGAACGCGTACCAGATCAACACGCCGACCGCGACGATCGGCGTGCGCGGCACCCAGTTCGACATCTCCATCGAATCGCAGGGCACGACGCGCATCGCCAACTTCGAAGGGCAGACGCAGATCTGCCCGCTTGGCACGACCAATCGGGCCGGTTGCTCGGATTCGAAGGACCCCTGCACGCTGTCGGTCATCCGGCCGTCGGAGGCGAAGGTCACGACGTATGGCAACAAGGACATCGAATTCCGGAACCGGCAGCTCAAGTATTATTTCAACTACGTCCGCGATCAGTCGTCGCTCAGGCCCGACTTCCAGGTCAACCTGAAGCCGTGCCGTCTGGCTGATGTGATCCCGCAAGACATCCCGCCAATCGTGCCGGTGATCCCCGGCTCGCCTTCGCCGATCATCCACCCGACCGTTCCCAGCACGCCAACGCCGCCGACGCCGCCGCCCGGAAGCATCCCGCCGCCGGCGCCGCCATCCGATTCGTCCACGGACCAACGCGGCACCGATCCTCGGCCCCTCTTCCGCTGACTCGGGAAGCTGGTGCCTCAGCTTTCTGTTGCGCCACAGCAACATGCCGCGGCAATCTCGCTGCGGCGGAAATGAGCACTTCACCAACCGGCTGACAAACCACGCTTTTTAGCGCTTTGCAGATCTTGTCAGTGCGTGACCGCTGCGCCCCGAAAGCCGGGGACGAACTAGACCGAACCCCTTAGGAACGCTACCAATTTGGGTAGCATGCTTGTCTGATCGATGAGGCCACGGTCGGCGGGCGTGAAGTTCGAGTCACCCGCGCGGCACGGGGGTCGCCTGCCCAGCTTCTCGCTGGGCGAGCCTGGTGTGTCTGTTCATGCGTGCCTCGCATTACACGCGCAACACGGTTCTTGCCCTCGCGGGCCTGCTGGCGTTCGCTCTGCTGGCGCTTCTCGCGCAGCCTGATGCAGCCATGGCGGCCAATTGCTCCGGTGCGACGAACACCCTTGGCGGAGGCGGCGCGGGCACGGCCAATGGCGAGCAGCCGTTCGCCGACTCGCTCACCTGCGCCGGCAATATCCTCGGCTTCGACACCGGCCACGACAACGGCAACACATACAACGTCAACGCGGCGGCCTTCGGCAGCACCGGCGATGCGACCATCCTCTACAACGTCGTTCACGGTGACGACTCCAACGGCTTCGGCTCCGATTCACTTTCGGGAAACGGGACGCTGAATTCGCTGTCCAATCCGTTCTATGGCGACGCCCTCGCCGAACTGATCGGCAACACGATCTTTGGGGATGACTCCGGCGCGCGGAACGGCGCGGCGCAGAACACGACGAACGTCAATGACAGCGCCGAGGCGCATGTCCTCTACAACTCGATCTATGGCAATGGATCGGGAAGCGGCAACGGCACCGGCAAGGGCCAGGCGATCGCCGATGTCCGGTACAACCAGATTTACGGCGACCAGTCCGGTTCCAACAACGGCACCGGCACGATCGCAGGCGACAACACCGCCTCGGGCAACGCCACCTTGCACAACAACTTCATCAACGGCGCGGGTTCGGCGAGCGGAAACGGCACGAACGCCTCCGGCAACGGCGCGGCTTCCGTGGTCAGTAACTTTGTGTGGGGCGCCAATTCAGCGAGCACGAACGGCGTCAACCTCGGCTCGCTGGTTACCGTCAGCAACAACTACGTCATGGGCGACGGTTCGGCCGCCAATAACAACGGCGTCACGGGCTCGCCGCTCAACATCACGGGCAATGCGATCTTCGGTGCTGGCTCGGCCAGCGGCAATACCGGCACCGAGGTGACGAACAATTTCATCGTCGGCGGAACCTCCGCCGCCAACAACATCGGCAAGGTCAACAACAACGTCGTCTACGGCACGGGTTCGGCGAGCGCGAACAAAGGCGACGTGACGGGCAACACGGTCTGGGGCAATACGTCGGTCAACGGCAATGGCACGTCGGCCTCGTCGGCCACGATTGCCAACAACCTCGTCTATGGAACAGGATCCGTCAGCAACAATCTTGGCGTCAGCGGCTTCGCCCTAACTGTTAGCGGAAACACCGTCTACGGTGACAACTCCGGCACGGGGAACACGGGCAAGTCGGTCCAGAACAACTTCATCGTCGGTGACAACTCCGGCAGCCTGAACGCCGACAATGTCAACGACAACACGATCTACGGCGACTGGTCGGGCCGGCACAACGGCGACGGGTTCGCGGACAACCTTATCTACGGCGACCACTCCGGCAACTACAACGCCGCCGGGTTCGCCAACAACGTCATCTACGGCGACTGGTCCGGCCGCGACAACGCCGCCAACTCGACCGGCAACCTGATCTACGGCGACCACTCCGGCAATCACAACGACGGCGCGTTCACGAACAACACGGTGATTGGCTATCGCTCCGGGCGCGACAACACAGGCACCGCCGACAACAACACGATTTTCGGCGACAACAGCGGCGACCGGAACGCGACCGGATACAACGACAACACCGTCATCGGGAACACGTCGGGCAACGACAACCTGTCCGGCTTCGCCAACAACCTGGTGATCGGCGACAATTCCGGCAGTTCGTCGGACGGCATCAACGTCACGTACAACAGCGTCGTCGGCAACAATTCCGGCAATGACTACGGCGGGCTTGCGACGCACAACATCGTGTTCGGCGACCACTCCGGCAACAATGTCGGCGCCAATTCGCCGTCGTCGATATTCCAGGCCGGCGTCGGCAACACGGCGATCGGCTACTACGTCGGCAACAACATCAACTCGAGCTTCAACACGGGCGTCGGCGCCTTCTCGGGCCAGAACATCTACGGCAACAACAACACCGCGACCGGCGTCAACGTCGGCAACTTCATCGGCAACAGCACCACGTCCGCCTACAACAACCTGGCGAGCGGCGTGAACTCGGGCAACTTCATCAATGGCAACAACAACCAGGCGAGCGGCGTCGGCTCGGGCAGCTTCGTGCTGGGTGACAACAACCAGGCGAGCGGCACCGGCTCAGGCGGCTTTGTCGTGGGCGACAACAACCAATCGTCCGGTCAGGTGGTCGGCAACTGGGTCGCGGGGACCGACAACGCCGCGTCGGGCTATTTCTCCGGCAACTTCGTCGTCGGCGTGAACAACCAGGCGGCCGGCTACCAGGTCGGCAGCTTTATCGACGGCCGTGACAACCAGGCCTCAGGCTATCTCAGCGGCTATGGCATCACGGGTTCCAACAACCGCTCGTCGGGCGTCTATGTCGGCTACGATGTGACCGGCGACGACAATCGCTCGACGGGCTACAGCAGCGGCTACACGGTGACCGGCCGCAACAACCAGGCCGACGGCGTTTCCGTCGGGTACAACGTGACCGGCAATAACAACCAGGCCAGCGGCAAGCAGAGCGGCCACGGAGTCACCGGCGACGGCAACGTCGCAGAGGGCACTGAGGTTGGCTACACGGTTACCGGCATCGGCAATCAGGCGAGCGGCGTGCAGTCGGGTCACAACGTGACCGGCGACTATAACCAGGCGAGTGGCTTCGACAGCGGCAACAACATCGGTGGCTTCACCTACGTCGACGGCTCGGGAACGCACACGACAACCGGCGGCGTCAACAACATCGCTACGGGCTACCAAACCGGCAACAACGTTGGCGGCAGCAGCAACCTCGCGATGGGGTACAACTCCGGCAACAACGTCTACGGCGTGAACAACATCGCGCTGGGGTCCGGGGCGGGCAATTTCTCGTCAGGCTTCAGCACGCCGACCTGGGACACGATCGCGATCGGCTCGAATGCGACCGTCGGCAAGACGTTCGGCATCGCGGTTGGCTCGGGGACTAAGGTTGCAGAATACGGCGGCGTCGCTATTGGCACCGACTCCGGCGGTAACGGCGCGCAGTCGACCGGCCTCGACCAGTTCGTGCTCGGCACCGCCAACCATCGCTACACGATGCCGGGCATCACGTCCGACTTCAGCCGCAGCGAACAGAAGGGGCCGATCGAGCTCGTCACGTCTGACGCCAACGGCAACCTCGCGACCGACAACGGCTTCCTGACCAAGACGCTGGACGAGCATGCCTCGGGCATCGCGCTCGCGATGGCGACGCAGAACCCGGACCTGACCGGGCCGGAAATCTTCGGCATCAGCGGCAACTTCGGCACCTTCGCCGGGGCCTATGCGTTCGCAGTTTCGGCAATGGGCGTAGTGGGTCACGACGTCTTCCAGCCGGGCGATCGCATCGCCGTCTCGGGCGGCGCCGGCCTTGGCCTCGCCAACGGCATCGGCCAGACACAATTCGGGGCGCACGTCGGGTTCCAGTGGACGCGCTGAGGCGCGTGCAGCCGGAGTAGCCAATGCTGCAGCTGGTTCATCAGCGCGACGAGGAGGAGTGGGAGGACGACATCGTCCGCCTTCCTTCGCGCCGCGAGGCACAGCGGCCCGCGCGGCAGATCGACCATTACGTCCGCCGCCGACCCTCCGTGATCGTGCGCGTGGTGCGGACGACGTCGCTGGGATTCGGCTTCGCCACCGTCGCGTTCATCGCCTATCTCGCCGGGCAAGCCGGGATGCTCGATCCGCTGCTGTCATCCGAGCCGGTACCGCTTGCAGCCAGCGTGCGCGCCGCACCTGTCGCCGCGGCGGTGCCCGCGCCAGTGGCGGCGCTGCCGCAGCCGCAGGCCGTTCAGCAGCCACAGCCCATCCCCGGTGTGCAGGGCCTCGTGGTGCTGATCCGCAACGCGGTGATCGCTCTGCATCAGGCCAACATCACCGGCGACTACGCCGTGCTGCGCGGTCTCGCGGCGCCCGAGTTCCAGGAGCGCAACACGGCCGCCGGTCTCAGCCAAGCGTTCGCGGGGCTGCGCACCGCCGGGCTGGATCTGTCGACGGTCGCAGCGGTCAACCCGCACCTTTACCGGGACGCGGCAATCGACAATGACGGCATGCTGCGACTGGCGGGCTTCATTCCGTTCGGCGACCGTAACGTCGATTTCGACCTGGCGTTCGAAATGGTCAGCGGCCGGTGGCGCCTGTTCGGCCTCGGCGTGCACCCGCCGCGCGACTCCATCGCCACGCCGACCGCGGCGAAGGCGCTGTCGCCCGCCAGCGTGCCCGGAGACGAGACGCTGGTGACGCTGATCCGCAGCTCCGTCATGGCGCTCAACCAGGCCAACCTCACCGGCGACTATTCGGTGCTGCGCGACCTGTCGTCGGCCAACTTCCAGCAGGCCAACAGCCCGACCAAGCTGTCCGATGCGTTTGCCAATATCCGCAGCCGCGGGCTCGACCTTGCTCCGATTGCGGTGATCGAGCCGCATCTGTTTCGGCCGGCGACGATCGACCAGAACGGCTACCTGAGGCTCGCGGGATATTTCCCGAGCCAGCCCGAGCAGGTGAACTTCGACCTCGCGTTCCAGTTCGAGTCGGGCGCCTGGCGGCTGTTCGGCATCGGCGTGGATACCAGCCGCGAGGCGATGCCGCCCAGCGCATCCGCGGTGCCCTAGCCCCCTGCCCCGAGCGCACGTATTGTCCCGGCCATGCGGCTGCTCATCACCGGCACGGCGGGCTTTATCGGATTTCACCTTGCGCGCCGGCTGATCGGCGACGGTCACGTCGTCGTCGGGTTCGACGGGATGACGCCGTATTACGACGTGGCGCTGAAGCAAGCGCGTCATGCGCTCCTGTCGCGCACCGATGGCTTCACGGGCGTCGTCGGCATGCTGGAGGACGCCGACGCCCTTCGGCGTGCGGCCGATCTCGCAGCGCCCGACGTCATCGTGCACCTCGCCGCGCAGGCAGGTGTGCGCTATGCCGCGGAGAACCCCGCTGCTTACGTCAGCGCCAACCTCGCTGGATCGTGGAACGTGCTGGCGCTCGCTGCGTCGCTCCGCGTGAAGCATCTGGTGCTGGCCTCGACCAGTTCGATCTACGGCGCCAACGGGCGAACGCCCTTCGCGGAAAAGGACCGCGCCGACGAGCCGTTGTCGCTTTACGCGGCGACCAAGAAGGGCATGGAGGCGATGGCGCACAGTCAGGCGCATCTACATCGCCTTCCGACGACCGCGCTCCGCTTCTTCACCGTGTACGGTCCGTGGGGCCGGCCGGACATGGCACTGTTCAAGTTCACCGACGCGATCGTGGCGGGGCGGCCGATCGAGATTTACGGCGACGGCGCAATGACCCGCGACTTCACGTACGTGGACGATCTGGTCGAGGCCATCGCTCGGCTGTTGCCGATCGCGCCCGGCGAAGCGAACCGGGTGCCAGGCGACTCGCTTTCGGCGGAGGCACCCTATCGCACCGTGAACATCGGCGGCGGACATCCGGTCGGCGTGCTCGACCTGGTCACGGCGGTGGAACGCGCGGTGGGCAAGCCGGCGCTGCGCACACTACTGCCGATGCAGCCCGGCGACGTGCCGCACACGCACGCTTCGCCGGCTTTGCTCCGCGCCCTCACCGGATACGTGCCGGCGACGCCGCTCGATGAAGGCGTGGCGGCATTCGTGGCCTGGTATCGCGACTACAAGGGCGAGCGATAGCCGTTGAGGCGCGCACGCCCACTGAACGCGATGACCGTTTTCGGCAAGGCGACGCCTAGTTCGGAGTAAACGTCGCCATCTGCGTCGCGAACCAGGCGATGGTCTTGCGGTAGACCTCGGCCTTGTTCCATCCGGTGAGGACGCCGAAGTTCGGAGTGCCCTCGTCCCATGGCTTGCCGGCCTGCCACCCGTAGCCCTTGAGGTAATTCGCGGTGGAGGCCAACGCGTCGGGCCAGGAATGGATCAGGTCGCGCCGGCCGTCGCCGTCGCCGTCGACGGCGAACTTGATGTAGGACGATGGGAGGAACTGGGTCTGGCCAAGTTCGCCGGCCCAGCCGCCTTTCATCGATGCAGCCGTGAGATCGCCGTGCTGGATGATCTTCAGTGCATTGATCAGCTCGTTCTTGAAGAAGTCGGAGCGACGGCAATCGTTGGCGAGCGTCGCCAGCGAGCGGATGGTCGGGACGTTGCCGCTGCCGGCGCCGAAGCCCGTTTCCAGTCCCCAGATCGCGACGAGCACCGGGCCTGGCACACCGTATTTCTGTTCCAGCCGCTTGAAGAAGCCGTCGTTGGCGCGGAGCTTCTGTGCGCCCGAGGCGATCTTGCCGGGCGGCACCCGCTTGGCCTTATAGGTCTCGAAGCTCTGTTTGAAATAGTGCTGGTTGCGGTCGAGCTTGATGATTGCGGGATCGGGTTTCAGGCCATCGAGCGCCCCCAATGCGGCATTACTCACTCCCGCGCCGGCTGCCTCAACCTTGAAATCAGCGATCCAGGCGTCGAAGTCGGTGCCGCAGGCCGCTGCGAAGGCTGGAGCCGACGACGCAGCCCAGACCAGCACTGCCGCACACATTAATCGGCTTGGACGCATTGCCTTCCCCTTTTGACCTTGGTCAATCCCGCAACCGAATTTCAATGGTTGGATGGGACCCTCGCAAGAGCGGAGTGAACGCCGTCACATAGAATTGAGGCAATGAGACCGCGACAACGCGCCCGCGCGGCAATGTGTCGATGGACTTGCCGCGGGCCGCTCACTAGTTTCGCCTCGTTCTAAGGAACCCTAGAGATTCCATGGACTACCGGTCGATTTTCGCAGAGGCGATTGCGGCGCTCCACGCGGAGCGGCGCTATCGCGTATTCGCCGACCTGGAGCGGGTCGCCGGCCGCTTTCCGACAGCCATCTGGCACTTCGATAAGGGCGATCGCGAAATCACGGTCTGGTGCTCCAACGACTACCTCGGGATGGGGCAGAACGACGCCGTCATCGGCGCGATGACCGACGCGGCCCGTCGCATGGGCGCCGGCGCCGGCGGGACGCGCAACATCTCGGGCACCAACCATCCGCTGGTAATGCTCGAAACCGAGCTTGCCGATCTACACGGCAAGGAAGCGGCGCTGGTTTTCACCTCGGGCTTCATCTCCAACGAGGCGACGATCTCGACCATCGCCAAGCTGCTGCCGGATTGCATCATCTTCTCCGACGAATTGAACCACGCCTCGATGATCGAGGGCGTGCGGCGTTCAGGCGCGCAGAAGGTGATCTTCCGCCATAACGACACGGCGCATCTCGAGGAGTTGCTGAAGGCGGCATCGCCGTCACGCGCCAAGCTGATCGCGTTCGAGTCGGTGTACTCGATGGACGGAGACGTCGCTCCGATCGCCAAGATCGCCGACCTCGCCGACAAATACGGCGCCATGACCTATCTCGACGAAGTGCATGCGGTCGGCATGTACGGCCCGCGCGGCGGCGGCATCGCCGAGCGCGACGGCGTCATGCACCGCATCGACATCATCGAGGGAACGCTGGCGAAGGCGTTCGGTGCGCTTGGCGGCTATATCGCCGCATCGCGCGCCATCGTCGACACCGTGCGCTCGTATGCCCCCGGCTTCATCTTCACGACCGCGCTGCCGCCCGGTGTTGCTGCGGCGGCGCTGCAGTCAATCCGCCATCTCAAGGAATCCTCGGCCGAGCGCGAGGCGCAGCAGGCGAACGCCACGGCGACGAAGCAGGCGCTGCTCGAGGCCGGCCTGCCGGTGATGGCACGCGAAACGCACATCGTTCCGGTGTTCGTGGGCAATGCCGAGCTCTGCAAGAAAGCGAGCGACCTGCTGCTGACCGAGCACGGCATTTACATCCAGCCGATCAACTATCCGACCGTGCCACGCGGGCAGGAGCGGCTGCGGATCACGCCGACGCCGTTCCACGGCGCGCCGCTGATTGCAAAGCTGGCCGACGCGCTGGCGCAGGTGTGGGACACCCTCGGCCTGCCGCGCTACCAGAACGGCGACGAGCCGGCCAAGTGGACCGCCACCGGCAATGCGCGGCGCGGCTTCTTCCCGCCCGCCGGGGGCTAAGTCTTATCTCTCCGCAGCGTCCAGCGCGCCACGAACGGCGCGAATATCGCTATGACGATGAAGCGCATGAGCTGATGCGCCGCGATAAAGGCGGAGTCCATGTGGAGGGCGATGGCCAGGGCTGTCATCGCGTCGAGGCCGCCGGGCGCGAAGGCGAGCAGGACCTGCCCGAGTGGCACGCCGGCGAACGACGCGACGGCCAACGCGGAGAGCGCGGCGACCGCGGTTGCGACGAAGAAGGCGCCGATTGACGTCAACGCAACGCGGCGCAGAAAGCCGATGTCGGTACCTACGAAGCGGCACCCGATCATCGCGCCGAGCACGACGTAGGCGACGACGATCTGCCACGGCGGCAGCGTTCCGTCGATCTGGTTGGTCGCATGCGCCAGCGCGCTGACCAGTAGCGCCCCCGACAGCAGCCCGGCCGGGACCCGCAGGCGATGCAGCGCCAGTGCGCCGAGCGTGCTCGTCACAAGCAGAAGAAAGACGCCGGGAGGCTCGAGCACCGGCCTCGCCACCGGAGCCATAGGCGGCTCAACGGCAGAGATGAGCGCAGGTATCGCCGCGACCAGCAGGAACAGCCGGATACTCTGACTGACGACGACGCGGCGGAGGTCCGCGCTGGTGGCAGCGGCGAGGGCAACTACGTAAGACATTGCACCCGGGACGGCGGCAAAGAATGCGGTCGTACGATCCCAACCAGCGACGCGTGTCAGATAGACCTGGACCGCCAGCACCACCAGGATCAGGCTGACGACCAGGCCCGCCAGCGTGATCGGCCAAGCGCCGACGCGGTTCACGATCTCGGGCGTTACTCCGCTGCCGAGCAGCGCGCCAAGAAAGATGAATACAGCATCTGCCAAGCGCACCGGCACGAACACCGGTAGACCCGCGACGGCCGCAACCGACACGGCAATCATCGCGCCGGAGAGCCAGCCTGCCGGAATGCCAACGGCATTGGCGGCGAAGCCTCCCGCATAGGCGATCAGCAGCGTACGAGCCAGAACCAGTAATGCGCGTCTGTCCATTTTAACGGCGTCCCGCTGCGCCGCTGCTATTCCAGCGCCCGGGCAAGGGTCAGGAGTTTGCCGATCGTGTTCCAGTTGCGGGCTGTGGCGGGCACGCCAAGGGCGCGTTCAAGGACGACGTTGGTGACCTTCGACGTGCCCATGCCGCCTTCGGCGTAGTGCACATAAAGTTCGCGCCCCGAGAGGTGCAGCTTCTCCTTGTTGACCTTTACTGCGGCGAGCCGCGTTGCGGCATCCTTGCCCGGTGGATCGGCGAAGAAGGAAACCAGAAGACGATTGGGCTCGAGTTTCGCCGCCTCTTCAAACGGGTTTCGCTTCATGACGTTGGCGATCTCGTCGGCCGTGCGTACCATGATCGCGGGCCGGAAGCCGTGGCTCTTCTCGATCGCGTCGGCGAGCTTCCTGGCCACCGTCTTGTCGACCCCGGTGGCGCGGAAAACGACGTTGCCGCTTTGCAGCAGCGTCGTCACATCCCGGAATCCGATGCCCTCGCATAGCGACTTCAGGTCCGCCATGCGGACAATGCCTGTGCCGCCGACGTTAACGGCGCGGAGCAGCGCGGCGAATCCGCTCATCGGCGGGCGATCCACTGAGCGATGCGCTCGGTACCTGTATGGACGTGGCCTGCGTCGCGGGCGAAGCACAGGCGCATGAAGCCTTCGCCCGCCTTGCCGAAGGTGAAGCCCGGTGCGATGCCGACGTTCGCCTCATCGACAAGGCGCAGTGCAAGCTTGCGCGTGTCGGGCTCGCCGTCGATCGCGAAAAACAGATAGAAGGCGCCAGCCGGATCGGCGAAGCGGACGCGGCCGGTGGCGGAGAGATTCCGGACGGCGATGTCGCGCCCTTCACGAGCGCGCGCGATTTGCATGGCGACGTAGTCCTCGCCCTGCTCCAGCGCGACCGTGGCGGCGCGCTGCATGAAGACGGCGGTGCCGGACGTCGAGTACTGGATCAGGTCCTCGATGGTATCGCGGAGCGCGGGCGGCGCCGACAACCAGCCGATGCGCCAGCCGGTCATCGCCCAATTCTTGGAGAAGGTGTTGACGTAGAGGATGCGATCGTCGTCATCCGCGACATCATAGAACGACGGCGCGCGGGGCCCATCGTAGAAGAATCGGTTGTAGACCTCGTCGGCGATGATCCACAGGCCCTGCTTGCGGGCGAATGCGAGCAGCGCCTTCAGCTCGTCGTGTGAGGCGGTCCAGCCCGTAGGATTGCACGGCGAATTGATGACAATCGCCTTCGTGCGACCGGTGGCGGCGGCAAAGAGACGGTCGAGATCCAGCATCCAACCGGCATTGCCGAACGACATCGGCACCTCGACCGTGCGCGCGCCGCTGATGCCGATGGCGCCGTCGAAATTGGGCCAGGCCGGCGTGGGCACGAGCACTTCGTCGCCTTGGCCGGCGGCCATGCGGGTGGCGATCTGGATCGCCTGCATGCCGCCGCCGGTGACGAAGAATCGGTCGGGCGCAAAGGCGCGGCCGAAGACGCGCGCGTGGTAGGCGGAGAGCGCGGCGCGGAGCTCGGGGATGCCGCCCTGGTAGGTGTAGAACGTCTCACCATCGCGCAACGATTTCGTCGCCGCATCTGAGATGAACGCCGGCGTCGGCAGGTCACCTTCTCCGACCCACAGCGGAATCAGCCCCGGCTTGTTGCGGCCGTGGTTGAAAACTTCGACGATGCCGCTGTGCGGTGCGTCGCGCGCCTCCGGACGGAGGGCGGCGAGAAGATTTGGCTTCATGCCAACGTTCGACACCAGCTTGCGCCGCCGCGCAAGCCTCGTCATCCCGGCGCCGGCCAGGATCCAGTAACCACCGCCGGTGGTGAACGACGATGCAGGGCCGCGGATACTGTCGTCCCCGTCTTCGCAGGGACGAGAGTAATGGTGGCTCGGCGGTGCGCTGCCGACGTCCGGGGAGGACTATGCCCGCCTGGCGAGCAGGTCGCGGATCTGCGTCAGCAGTTCCTCTTCCTTGGTCGGCGGCGGCGGAACGGCCGGAGCCGGCGGCGGCTGGCGCTTCATGCGGTTCATCATCTTCACGACGAGGAACAGCACCCACGCCACGATCAGGAAGTTGATCAGCAGCGTGATGAAGTGACCGTAGGCAAGGGTCGCGCCGTTCTTCTGCGCTTCGGCGAGCGTCGCGGCAGGTGCGCCGGCGAGCTGCACGTACATGTTCGAGAAATCGATACCGCCGGTCGCGAGACCCACGATCGGCATGATGATGTCGGCGACGATGGACTGGACCAACCCGCCAAACGCAGCGCCGATGATGACGCCGATGGCGAGATCCACCATGTTGCCCTTCAGCGCGAATTCGCGGAATTCCTTGAGCATGGTTGCCCTCCCTCGCCCGCTCGCGCGGGCACAGCCGCGTTGGTAGCTCCCGGTTGACCGGCTGGCAAACGGACCCCATGGTCGTCTCCGATTTTCCGCCGGAATCGGGCGCCGTTTGTGATGGCGGTCACACGTCGTCGGCCATGGAACGGTGGGCTGATTCGCGGCGTACGGGAGGATGATTTTGGCGCGGGAAGCGGGAGAAGCTGGCTGGTGGCAGCAGACGCGGTGGCTGGCGGCCGCGATCGTTGGCGGCAGCGCGGCCCTGGCGCTGATCGCGCTGACGGTCGCGGCGGACGGCGATGGTCCTGTACTCTTCGGATTGCCGCCCGGCGCATTCTTCGCCCTCATCGCGGCGCCGTTGTTGATCGCCGTTGCCGCGTTCGTTTTCGCCGGACGGCAGCAGGCGCTCGACCGGCGCTACGACGTCGCCGAGGACTGACGCAACGTGGCAGCGCGGCCTTCTTCCCACGGCAGACCGGCGGTCCTCTTCGCGGCGGCATTCGTCGCACTGGTCGTGGTGCTGTCGCTGCTCGATCATTTCGGGCTCCCGCCTGGCGTATTGTCCGCGACGGTGGCCGGCACGGTGCTGGTCACGCTTGCCGCGCTTGGCATCAACGGCAGCACGATCCAGGCGTCGGAGTTCTACCTCGCCGGCAGGTCGCTATCCCCCGCCCTCAACGGCATTGCGACGGCGGCGGCTGCGATCTCCAGCCTGGGCTTTCTCGGCATCGGCGGCGCTTTCTTTGCGACCGGATACGCGGCCACCGCCATCGTGCTTGGCTTCGTGCTGGGGCTGCTGATCCTCACCGTTGCGGTCGCGCCATACTTCCGGAAGTCGTCGGCGTTCGGCATCGCCGATTTTCTTGGCCTGCGCTACGGCGGCCGGGGTGTGCGGGTGGTGGCTGCCGTCGTGGTCATCCCGGCGCTCCTCATCGGGCTCGTCTCGGCGCTAGCGGTCGCCGCGTTCCTGACCCGGATGCTGCTTGCGGTGCCTGAGGGGACGGCGCTCGCCATCGCGACGGCGGTGGTGCTTCTTTCGGTAGCGCTGGGCGGGTTGCGGTCAGTTACGCGCACGGCAGCGCTGGAGTACGTGATACTCGCCGTAGCGATCGCGGTGCCTGCGGCGGTGGTGTCGTTCCGCGAGTATGGCTGGCCGCTGCCTCCGCTGGCGTTCGGCGAGGCGCTGAGGGATGCCGCCCTGTTGGCAAACGCCAGCGGGAAGGCACTGGCAGCGCCGTTCGCCGGCGGCTTTGCGCCGCTTGGCGATAACAGCTTCGCCGAGATGATCGTGCTCGCCGCCGGCATCGCGAGTTTCCCGCACGTCGTGCTGCGAAGCGCGGCAACGCGTGGTGCCGATCGGGCGCGGCGTGCCGGTGCGTGGGCGCTTGCGGCGGTGCTGTTCGTCGCGATGATGGCGCCGACCTACCCAGCCTTTGCGCGGCTGGTGATCCTGCGCGAGCTCGCCGACAGCCCGATCGAGTCACTGCCCGACTGGGTGTTCACCTTCGGCAACCTGGGGCTGGTGAAGCTTTGCGGGGTGGCGGCGACTTCGGTTGACGCGGTGCTCGGCGCCTGCTCGGCATTGCCGGGCTTCACCGGCAATCTCACCGTCAGCGATCTCGCTATCGGCACCGATGCGATCGTGCTCGGCGGGCCCGCGATGGCTGGTTTGCCATACGTGGCGACGGCGCTGATCGCGACCGGCGCGCTGGTGGCATGTCTCGCGGCGGCGAAGGCGATGGCGTTCGCGCTCGCATCGGCAATCGGCCACGACCTCTACGCCGGGGTCATCGACGCGCACGCATCGGCCGGGCGGCAGCTGATCATCACTCGGCTGGCCGCGGCGGTGACCACCGGATTTGCGGCGTGGTTTGCGGCCGGCGCGCAGAGCGCCGCGTTCGGCGTCGCCCCAGTGGCGATTGCACTATCGGCCGGCGGGCTCTTCCCGGCGCTGATCCTCGGCATCTGGTGGCGCCGGGCGAATGCAACCGGCGCAATCGCCGGGATGGTCGCCGGGGGCATGCTGACGGCGGTGCTGATCGTGGAGCACCGCTTCCCGGGGTTCCTGCCATTCGGCCGACTGGCGTTCGACGACCTCACCGCAGGGATACTCGGCCTGCCGGTGGGTTTTCTTGCCGCAGTCGCCGCATCGCTTGTCTCCGATCCGCCATCTGACGAGCGTGTGATGACGCTCGACGCTATCCGCCGGCCGGGCGGCACGCCCTTTGTCCAGGAAACCGAAAGCCTATGAGCGAAGCACGCCGCACGTTGTTTCCGGCGATCGAGCCTTATGCCGAGCACCGGCTGAAGGTCTCCGGCCTGCACGAAATCCATGTCGCCGAGTATGGCAACCCGCGCGGCAAGCCAGCGGTGATGATCCACGGTGGGCCGGGCGCCGGCACCAATGCGACGATGCCGCGCTATCACGATCCCGAAGTCTATCGCATCGTGCTGTTCGACCAGCGGGGCTGCGGGCGCTCGACGCCCTACGCCGAGCTTCGCGAGAACACGACGTGGGACCTGGTCGCGGACATGGAGAAAATCCGCACCCATCTCGGCATCGACCGGTGGCAGCTGCTTGGCGGTTCGTGGGGTTCGACACTGGCGCTCGCTTACGCGGAGACGCATCCGGAGCGCGTGACCGAACTGATCGTGCGCGGCATCTTCACGCTGCAGCGGAGCGAGCTGCTCTGGTTTTACCAGGAAGGCGCCTCGCACCTGCAGCCGGAGGCTTTCGAGACGTACCGCTCGGTCATCCCTGAAGCCGAGCGCGGCGATCTCATCGCGGCGTTCCACCGGCGGGTTACCGGCGACGATCCCAAGGTGCAGATCGAGGCGGCGCAGGCGTGGAGCATCTGGGAGGGGACGGCGATCTCGCTGCTGCCCGACCCGCAGCGCGTCGCCGCGTTCGGCGATCCGAGCTACGCAATCGCGTTCGCCCGCATCGAGTGCCACTACTTCCAGAACCGGGGGTTCTTCGACCGGGACGACTATCTGCTGCACCACGCCACGCGGCTCACGGGCATCCCCGGCATTATCGTGCACGGCCGCTACGACCTTTGCACGCCGATCTCGACCGCCTGGGATCTGCACAAGCGGTGGCCCGAGGCGGACTACCGGCCGGTGGCGGACGCCGGCCACGCCATGACGGAGCCCGGTATCATCCACGAGCTGGTCAGCGCGACGGAGAAGTACAAGGGCTAGGCGTCGCGGCCGTGCTTCAGCGTACGCACCAGCGACAGTAGCCGGTCCAACGCCTCATGCACGAAGCTTGGACGCGGAGTGGGTTCTATCGCTGGAGCGGTGGCGGTTCCCGCGGGCAGCGCGCCGACACGCGCGCTCAGCGCCGCGACCTTCGCGGTGAGCGCGGCGACTTCCGTGGCCAGCGCGTCGAGGCGCGTCTCTTCGATCGGCAACGGCTCGCAGCGCCAGACGCCCCTGGTCGGAGCGCAGTGCGAGGCGGCGCCGGTCGCGGTATCGAGGCGGACGAAGCCATCCCGGGCGGCGCTGAGGACGTAGCGCCCCTCCTCCGCGTGGGCGGAGGCGGCTGCGGCCAGGAACGCGGCGGCGAGCACGATACGCATGGGGCAAGACTAGCAGCGGTGGAACGTCGGCGCCATGCGCTTGCCGCACCAGCGGCGCGCCGATAGGTTCGCCGCCGCAATGGCGATGATCTTCAAGATTTGCCCGGCGGCCCTCTGGCGCGAGGCCGTCGCGGCGGGCGTGTTCCGCGGTTCGCCGGTCGATCTTGCCGACGGTTTCATCCATTTTTCGACGGCCGCACAGGTGGCGGAAACGGCCGCGAAGCATTTCGCCGGGCAGAACGATCTCGTGCTCGCCGCCTTCAACGATGGTGCGATCGGCGATGTGCGCTACGAGCCCTCGCGCGGCGGGCAGCTGTTCCCGCATCTTTACGGGACGCTTGATCCGAAGCTGGCACTGTGGGTGCGGCCGGTGACCACACGGCCTGACGGCACGCACGCCCTTCCGGCGCTGACGTGATCTACGCGCTCGCCCGTCCGCTTCTCTTCGCGCTTGATCCGGAGACGGCACACCGCGCGTCGATCGCCGCGCTCGCGGCGGGCATCCATCCGCGAGCGCCGGTCAGCGATCCGCGCCTCAAGCGGACGGTGATGGGCCTCGAGTTTCCCAATCCGGTCGGTCTTGCCGCGGGCTACGACAAGGGCGGTGAGGTGCCCGACGCCGCGCTGGCGCTGGGGTTCGGCTTCGTCGAGATCGGCAGCGTGACGCCGCGGCCGCAGCCCGGCAATCCGCCACCGCGCGTCTTCCGGCTGCCCGCCGATCGCGCAGTGATCAACCGCCTCGGCTTCAACAGCGAGGGCCACGAGGTCGTGTATGCACGCCTGGCAAGGCGCGAGCGGCACGGCATCGTCGGCGTCAATCTCGGGACCAACAAAGACAGCACCGACCGGGTTGCCGACTATGTTGCGGGCGTGCGCCGCTTTGCTGACGTGGCAAGCTACCTCGCGATCAACATCTCGTCGCCGAACACGCCCGGGCTTCGCGATCTCCAGGAGAGGGACGCGCTTGCCCGCCTGCTCGACGGCATCGCCAACGCGCGTGGAGCCATCGCGCGACGTGTGCCCGTGGTTGTGAAAATCGCGCCCGACCTCGACGACGACGCGCTCGGCGCAATCGCCGAGACGGTGATCGTTGCGGGGATCGACGGCATGATCGTTTCGAACACGACACTGTCGCGGGCTGGCGTCGGCGATGCGAAAATCGCGGAGGAGACCGGCGGGCTGTCGGGGCGGCCACTGTTCGCGCCGTCGAACAAGATGCTGACGCGACTGCGCCGCATGGTCGGCGGCCGGCTGGCGCTGATCGGCACGGGCGGCATCGACTCGGTGACGGCGGCGCGGCAGAAGCTCGCGGCCGGCGCCGACCTCGTGCAACTCTACACGGGCATGATCTACGAGGGCCCCGGTTTGCCCGGGCGCATCGTTGGCGGATTGGCGCGGGCTATTCCCTGACGTAGCTCGGATGCGCAGCACGGATGTCGTCGATGTGCGACAGCGTGCCGGACAGGTGCTCGCGAAGCCGGGACTGGGCAGCGGCGGGATCGGAGGAGGCGATCGCTTCGACGATGCCGGAGTGGCTCGCGAGGATCTGTTCGATCTTGCCCGGGGACGGCAGATCGAGCCGGCGAAGGCGGTCGATGTGGCCACTCCTGTCGCGGATCAGCGTCCACAAGTCAGGCACGTTGGCGCTCTCGTAAAGCACGCGGTGGAACGCCTTGTCGTTCGCCTCGAAGGTGACCAAATCGGCAGCAGCGTATTGCGCACGCTGCTCGGCCACGATGGCGTTCAGGCGCGGAACGAAGGGCTTGTCGGGAGCCAGCGCAAGCTGGCGCACGATCTCGATCTCGAGCGAACGGCGCAGAAAATGCGTCTGCGTTGCCTGCCGGAGGTCGATGCGCGCTACCTGAGTCGTCGACTGCGGAAAGATGTCGACAAGGCCCTCGCCCGACAGACGCATGAGCGCGTCACGGATGGGGGTCTGGCTGAGACCGAAGCGGCGGACGAGATCGACGCGCGATAAAGTCGTGCCCGGCGCGTAGTCGAGCGAGATGATGCGGTCGCGCAGCCACTCATAGACCTGCGGCGCGGCGCGGCGCGCGCGGTCGAGCGGGATGTCCCCCAGAGGGACGGTGACGTCCATGTCTCTCCTTTGCAGAAACGGCGGACGCTGAGCAAGACGCCGGGTGTTCTGTGCGCCGGAAAACCGCATGCGCAGACACCACGGCGGTTGTCACTGAAATACAAATGTATTAGTGTTTTACCATAAGAAAGCAAAGCCGAACGCTGATTTCGGCCTAGGGAGGATCACAGTGTTGGCGCGGCAAATGCGCGGAGCCGCCGGCCCGGCCGGAGACGGCGCGGCGTGAGCGATCATCGGAAAACGCCTGCCGAATTGCGGAGCGCGCGGTGGTTTGCGCCCGATGACCTGCGCTCGTTCGGTCACCGCTCGCGCATGATGCAGATGGGCTACGGGCCTGAGGATTGGGCGGGCAAGCCGGTCATTGGCATCATCAACACGTGGTCGGATCTCCAGCCCTGCCACGCGCACTTCAAGGATCGCGTCGAGGACGTGAAGCGTGGAGTGTCGCAGGCCGGTGGGCTGCCGGTGGAACTGCCGGCGTTGTCGCTGTCGGAATCCTTTCTCAAGCCAACGACCATGCTCTACCGCAACATGCTCGCCATGGACGCGGAGGAATTGCTGCGCGGTCATCCCGTCGACGGGGCCGTGCTGATGGGCGGTTGCGACAAGACGACCCCTGCCCTGCTGATGGGCGCGACCAGCGCCGGCATCCCGGCGATCTTCCTGCCCGCCGGACCGATGCTCCGCGGCAACTGGAAGGGCAGGACGCTCGGCTCGGGTTCGGACGCCTGGAAATATTGGGACGAGCGCCGGGCCGGCAACATCTCCGACGCCGACTGGTTTGAGATGGAGGGCGGCATCGCGCGGAGCGCGGGCCACTGCATGACGCTCGGCACCGCCAGCACAATGACCGGCATGGCGGAGGCGCTGGGCATGACTCTCCCCGGCGCTTCGTCGATTCCGGCGAGCGACGCCAACCATATCCGCATGTCGGCGGAATGCGGGCGGCGGATCGTCGAGATGGTGTGGGAAGACCTGACGCCGGCGAAGATTCAGACGCGAGAAGCGTTCGAGAATGCCCTGGTCGTCGCCATGGCTATGGGATGTTCGACCAATGCGATCATCCATCTTATCGCGCAGGCGCGGCGGGCGGGCGTGGCATTGTCGCTGGACGACTTCGAGCGGGTGAGCCGCAAGGTGCCGGTGCTCGCCAATATCCGGCCGAGCGGCGACAAGTACCTGATGGAGGATTTCTACTTCGCCGGCGGCCTCCGCGCGCTGATGAAAGAGATTTCCGGCTTTCTCCATCTCGATGCGATCACCGTCAACGGCAGGACGATCGGCGAGAACATCGCTGACGCGGAGGTGTTCAACACCGATGTTATCCGGTCGCTTGCCAACCCGATCTATCCGGAAGGCGCGCTTGCGGTGCTGCGCGGCAACCTGGCGCCTGACGGCTGCGTGATGAAGCCGAGCGCGGCCAACCCGAAGTTCCTCAGACACACCGGGCCAGCGCTGGTGTTCGACGATTATCCGTCGATGAAAAAGGCGACGGATGACGAGAACCTCGACGTCAGCGAGGACACGGTGCTGGTGCTGCGCAACGCCGGACCGCAGGGCGGACCGGGCATGCCGGAGTGGGGCATGCTGCCGATACCGAAGAAGCTGGTGAAGCAGGGCGTTCGCGACATGGTGCGCATTTCCGATGCGCGCATGAGCGGCACCAGCTACGGCGCGTGCGTGCTGCACGTCGCGCCGGAGTCTTACGTCGGTGGGCCGCTGGCGCTGGTCCGCAACGGCGACCGCATCACGATCGACGTGGCGGCGCGCTCGATCAATCTCGAGGTGCCGGAGGCTGAACTCGCCACGCGACGCGCGGCGCTCGCCAAGCCGGCGCCGCGTTTCGAGCGCGGCTATGGCTGGATGTTCACCCGCCATATCCGGCAGGCCAACGAAGGCTGCGACTTCGATTTCCTCGAAACCAGTTTCGGCAAGCCGGTCGGCGAGCCGGCGATCTACTGAGGGCGGCCATGACGCTGAAGGCGGAGACGCTGGCGAAATTCAAGACCGTAAGCACGGCCACGCTGACGACGGCGCTCTTCAAACGCGGCCTCCGCAATCAGTTCATCCAGGACGTCCATCGGGTGAACCCCAAAGCCGGCCGGATGGCGGGCGAAGCCTTCACGCTTCGCTACATCCCGGCGCGCGAGGACCTGAACCAGCTGGCGGTCTTCCGCGACCCCTCGCACCCGCAGCGCAAAGCAGTCGAGATGTGCCCGGCGGGCGCAGTGATGGTCATCGACTCGCGCAAGGACGCGCGCGCCGCCTCGGCGGGCTCGATCCTGGTGTCGCGACTGATGGTGCGCGGCGCCGCCGGCATCGTCACCGACGGCGGCTTGCGCGACTCGCCGACGATCGCGGAACTCGCGATCCCCGCCTATCACCACCGGGCCTCGGCCCCGACAAACCTGACGCTGCACCAGGCGATCGACATCAACGTGCCGATCGGCTGCGGAGATGTCGCGGTGTTTCCCGGCGATGCGGTGGTGGGGGACGACGAGGGCGTGGTCATCGTGCCGGCGCATCTGGCCGGCGAGGTCGCCGACGAGGCGGTCGAGATGACCGCATTCGAGGATTTCGTGACCGAGGAAGTCTTGAAGGGCCGCTCGATCGTCGGGCTCTACCCGGCGACTAATGAACAGACGCTGACCGATTTCGCCGCCTGGAGGAAAGCCAACGGGCGGTGAGTGCCTGACGCGTCGGCTGGGAGGCGGGCGCGAAAACTGGAGGGCGGGCTTTTCCGCCAACCGGGCGCCAGGGACGGCACCCGGGAAACGGGTCAATATTGGGAGGAAGCACATGAACGGAAATATTTCCCGCCGAACTCTGCTCGGTGGCGTGGCCGGAGCGGCGTCGATTGCCGCCTTTGGCCGCTCGGCATTTGCCGAACTTAAACTGCCAACATCTCCGGTGACCCTCAACTTCGTCGACGTTGCCGGCAATCTTGCACTGACGCAGAAGGCCATCGAGGCCTACCGCGACAAGAACCCGAACCTCGTTTCGGCGGTCAACTTCTCCAAGGCCCCCGCTCCGGAACTGCCCGGCAAGATCAAGGCGCAGCAAGACGCCAACCATCTGGACATCGACGGCGTGCTGACCGGCATCGACGTGCTGTCCGCCGGTGTCGACCAGGGCCTCTGGATCCCGACGGTGACCGACTACGCCGCCGACCTGCCCAAGCTCGATGACATCTATCTCGACGGCGCGAAGAAGATGCAGGCGCTGGCCAACAATCAGGGCATCTGCATCGTGTTCTGCCAGGCCGGCCCCCTGCTCGAATACATGCCGGACGCAGTAGCGACGCCGCCGACCACGCCGCAGGAGCTGCTCGACTGGGCGAAGGCCAATCCGAACCGCTTCATCTACGGCCGCCCGGCGAACTCCGGTCCCGGCCGCGTGTTCATGATGGGCCTGCCCTACCTGCTCGGCGACAGCGATCCGAAGGATCCCGAGAAGGGCTGGGACAAGACCTGGGCCTACCTCAAGGAGCTCGGCCAGTACATCGAGTACTACCCGGCCGGTACCGGTCCGGTGTTCAAGGAAGTCGGCGAAGGCTCGCGCGACATGGCGCCGACGCAGATGGGTTGGGACATCAACCCGCGCGTCCTCGGCACCGTGCCGAAGGAAGCGAAGACCCAGGCAATGAAGGGCTTCCACTGGATCCTCGACGCGCATTACCTGTGCATCCCGAAGGGGCTGGCGCCGGAGAAGGTCGCCGTGCTCATCGACCTCGCCAAGTACCTGCTGACGCCGGAAGCGCAGGCGACGACCTACGACCTCGGCTACTTCTACCCGGGCCCGGCCGTGAAGGGCGTGACGCTCGACATGGCGCCGAAGGAGAGCCAGGACGCGATCAACGAATACGGCCGGCCGGAATACGCCGACCTGATCGCGAATAACCCGCAGGAGACGCCACTGCTGCCGAAGCAGCTCGTCTACGCCTTCGACCGCTGGGACAAGGAAGTCGGCGGCGCGAAGGTCAAGAAGTAGTCACAACAATGCTCACGGCGTCGCACGATTTTCGTGTCCTGAAACTCGACGGCGTGAGCCGGGCGTTCGGCGCGCTCAACGCGCTGAACGACGTCACACTCGAGGTCAAGCGGGGCGAGTTCATCGCCCTGCTTGGCCCCTCGGGCTGCGGCAAATCCACGGCCCTCAACTGCATCGCGGGATTGCTGGCGCTGACCGGCGGCAGTATCTCGCTCGACGGGCAGAGGATCGATCAGCTACGGCCGGAGTCGCGCGGCTTCGGCATGGTGTTCCAGAACTACGCGCTGTTTCCGCATCTCACCGTGTTCGACAATGTCGCGTTCGGCCTGTCGCTGCAGCGCCGGCCGGCCGAGGAAATCAAGGAACGGGTCGGCACGATGCTCGACCTGGTGCGGCTCTCGGGCTATGAGGAGCGCTATCCGGGCCAGTTGTCCGGCGGCCAGCAGCAGCGCGTCGCGATCGCGCGCGCGCTGGTGCTGCACCCGCGGCTGATGCTGTTCGACGAGCCGCTCTCCAACCTCGACGCCAAGCTGCGCGTCGAAATGCGCGCGGAGATCAAGCAGCTGCATTCGCGGCTGCGGCTGACGTCGATCTACGTGACCCACGATCAGGCCGAGGCGCTGTCGCTGTCGGACCGCATTGTCGTGCTGCGCGAGGGCGTCCTGATGCAGGTCGGCACGCCGCAGGACATTCACGACCGGCCGGCCAATGTCTTTGTCGCGGACTTCATGGGCTTCCGCAATTTCTTCGACGTCACCCTGGGACCAACGGCCGACGGGCATGTGACCCTCACCACCAAGGGCGGCACCCTGCGTTCGCGCGCCGGCGACGGCTTTACGGCGGGGCAGGACGCGGTCCTCGCCATCCGCCCCGACGACGTCGAGGTCGGCGCCGCCGCTGACGGCAAGAACGTGCTGCGCGGCAAGGTGGAGCTGGTCGAGTATCTCGGCCGCGAGATCGAGGCCGCGGTGATGACTGAAGGCCAGGGCCGCCTGTGGCTGCGCACGCCCAAGAAGATCGCGCCTGGCGATGCGATCGACATCACGCTTCCCGCCGACAAGCTCGTCCTTCTGCGCCGAGAGTGACCGAATGGCGCGCGCGCGAACCGACGACCGCAGCGAACTCGACCTGGTCGCGATGCTCTGTCTCGCGCCGTCCCTGCTCTATGTCCTGGTGATGTTCGTCTATCCGTTCATGTACGGAATCTACGCCAGCCTGCAGCCGCCTAAAGGTCCGGCGTGGAGCCTCAAGAACTACGTCTCGTTCTTCACGGATGCCTACCAGTACAAAACCATTGCGACGACCTTCGAGCTTGCGCTGCCCAACAGCATCGCGGTCGTGCTGTTCGCGTTGTTCTTCGCCTACAACATGCGGCGCGGCGTCTGGGCCGAGCGCACTATCACCACGATCCTGGTGCTGCCGATCTCGCTCGGCGTGATCTTCCTGTCCGAGGGCATTCTCGGCTTCTACGGCACCAATGGCTGGCTCAACCAGATGCTGCTCGGCGCGGGCCTGATCCAGGAGCCGCTCGAGCTCACGCACAATTTCATCGGCGTGATCCTCTCGCTGTTCATGCAGAACTTCCCGTTCTGCTTCCTGATGCTGCTCGGCTACATTTCCGGCATCGACCCGAGCCTCGAAAGCTCGGCCCGCATGCTCGGCGCGGGCCCGTGGACGATTTTCCGCCGCGTAATGCTGCCGCTGATCGCGCCCGGCCTGGTGATCGCCTTCGCGCTGGTGTTCGTCATGAGCTTCGCGGTATTTCCGTCCGCGGTGATGGTCGGCCAACCTGCCGGCTCGACGCGCACCATCTCGATCGCCGCCTATCAGCAGGCCTTCGAGCAGTACGACATGTCTTATGCATCGGCGATCGCCGTCATCATGGGCTTGTGCCAGCTGGCCGCACTGATCGTCATCGTCCTGGTGCGGCGGCGCATGACCGTGGTCACGACCATGGGCGTCGGGAAACGGTGATGCCATGACGCGCGGCCGCACCTGGCAGTTGATCGTCTATGTTTTCCTGCTCGGGTTCATTCTGAACCTGGCCGGCATCGTCAGCCACGTTGTGGTGAGCGCGTTCGCCAAGCGCTGGTTTGGCAAGCCGTTGCCGCCGGCCTTCACGACCGACTGGTTCACCTATGCGTGGACCAATTTCGAGCTCGACCACGTCCTGCTGATCACGCTGTTCATCGCGCTGGCGGTGGTTTTCATCGCGCTGGTGATCGGATTTCCGGCCGCCTACATCCTGGCGCGGCGGAATTTTCGGGCCAAGCCTGTGCTCCTGCTGCTGTATTTTCTGCCGCTGCTGATTCCGCAGATGACTTACGGCATCCCCCTCGCAACCACGCTCTACAAATTCGGGGTTGGCGGCACGATCCCCGGCGTGATCCTCGCCGTGCTGGTGCCGATGGTGCCACTCGCAATCTTCGTCCTCCTGCCGTTTTTCGAGCAGATCAGCCTCAACCTCGAGTGGAGCGCCTCAATGCTCGGCGCGACGCGGCTGCAGATCTTTCGCCGCGTCCTGCTGCCGCTGATGGTGCCCGGCATACTGACAGCGGGGTTGCTGGTGCTGGTGAACACCATCTCGAACTTCGAGCTGGCGTTCCTGATGGCAGGCGGCGGCTCGCAGACACTCGTCGTCGCGCTTTATTACAACGTATTCGCCGGTGGCGTTCGCCCGGTCTACTCGATCGACGCGATGGCCGTCATCTACATGGTGATGGTGATGTCGGTCCTGCTGATCGCGCTGCGCTTCGTTCGGCCGACCCAGATGGTGTTCCGCCTCGACCAGCCGAGGCGCTAGTCGGTGCCGGATGCGGCCAATGCCGGCGCTAACTAACGCCGGCCCGAGGCCGCGGCCTCCTTCCCACCTTTGGCCACCGCGACGAGCTTCTCATAGACCCCCTCCGGCACCTCGATGGTGCCGCGCGCCAGGGTCTTGCGGCGCGTTTCCGCGGAACGGTCGAACGGCATCCGCACCGGTTTCGCCGGGTCAACCGGCCTCGCGCTACGGACCGCCTGGGCATAGTCCGACACGTTCTTCTTGAAGACGGCGAGGTCCATGAACATCGTCGGACTCATGCAGAGGATGATGAAGCCGCAGCCCGCGAGCGGCGGCGGGAACGGCAACGTGTTGCACATCATGCCGAGCATCTGCACGCACATCGCCAGCCCGGAGCCTTTGGCGCCGCCCCAAACCGTGTAGGCGCCGCGCCCTGCGGCTGCCGCGTCGCGCGTCGGGTTGCCATGCTCGTCGTAGGCCGCACCCTCGCGCAGCGGCGTGCCGGTGCGCAGCGCGAGCGCAACCTCGCCTGCCATAATGCCCGCGGTGCCGATGTCCCAGATGATCGGATCGCCGTTGCTGGGAAACCCGAACGCGATCGGATTGGTGCCGAAGCGACCCTCGGTGCTGCCGTAAGGCGCGACACGAGGATAGGCATTGCCGACCGCCATCGAGACGAGGTCCTCGCGCGCCGCCATTTCGAGATAATGGGAGAACATGCCGGTGTACCAGGTGTCGTTGGCGCCGGCGATGCCGATGCCGTTCTTCTTGGCGCGCTCGATGGCGAGCTCGGTCGCGCGATGCGCGACGAGATAGCCGGCCTGGTCGCCTCCCTCGATGAAAGCCGACACCGGCGTCTCGCGCGTCACCTTGATCGGCACCCGCCGGTCCGGCCGGCCCTGAATGCGCTCGACGATGGAAAGCGCGCGTGGCAAGCCTCCGAACTGCACGCCGCGCAGTTCGCAATCGATCAGGTGGTCGGCGATGATCTCGGCCTCCCGTTTCGTGTGCTTGAGCGCCATCATCACGCTCTCGACCAGCGAGCGTGCCTCCTCGATTTTCAAGTCCATGAATGTCTCCGCAAGCCGGTGTCAGCCGGCATAAGG
>DASZSW010000032.1:0-179176 GCA_035548515.1 Bauldia sp.
CCATCGCCGAACCACAGATCGGCATCGTCACCAACGTCGGCTGGGCCCACACCGAAAATTTTCCCGATGGCATCGCCGGCGTCGCTCGCGCCAAGAGCGAGCTGATCCAGGCGTTGCCTCCCGAAGGCACGGCGGTCCTCAATGCCGATGATCCCCGCGTCCGTGAATTCCGGAAGTTCCACGCCGGCCGCACTATCCTCTTCGGCCTCGCGAAAGATGCCGAAGTCCGCGCCGAAAACGTCGACATCAGCCCAACCGGCGCGCGCTTCCGCGCTCTCGGCGTCGATTTTGAATCACCTCTCGCCGGACGCCACGGCGTCTCCAACGTTCTCGCCGGCATCGCCGCCGCCCGCGCTCTCGGCATCGCGCCCGAACGTCTCCGCGACGCCGTCCGTTCGCTCGCGCCCGGCAAAATGCGCGGCGAGCAGACGCGCGTCAACGGCATCACAATCATCAACGACTGTTACAACGCTAATCCCGAAGCCATGCGCTCCATGCTGGAGCTGCTTCGGGATACTCCGGCCACGCGCCGTATCGCCGTGCTCGGAGAAATGCTGGAGCTTGGCCGCGAGGCCGAGGCCCTGCACCGCAGCCTGGGAAGATTCGTCGCGGAACAGGGCATTGATGCCGTGATTGGCATACGCGGCGCCGGACGCTGGATAGTAGACGAAGCTATCGCAGCGGGATTGTCGGGCGGCGCCGCGTTATTTTTCGATACTCCGGAAGAGGCGGGCGAATATCTCAGACGATTTCTCAAACCGGGCGACGCCGTTCTGTTCAAAGGCTCGCGCGGTGTTCGCGTGGAACGCGCACTGGAAGGGGCGCTGGCGGAAGAAACCGCCGGCGCCGTGAAATGAGGCGATAGAAACTTTCCCATGCTGTACTGGCTGCTCTACGTAAAGCTGCACACTGTCGTCTCCGCCTTCCGCGTGTTCGGATACGTGACCTCGCGAACCATGTTCGCCAGCCTCACGTCGCTTTTTCTCGGCATTCTGCTCGGCCCCTGGGTCATCCGCAGGCTGCGCGAGCTGAACTTCGGACAAAGCATCCGCGAGGACGGCCCGCAATCGCACCACAAGAAAGCCGGTACGCCTACCATGGGCGGCCTGCTTATCCTCGCCTGCACCGTCGGTCCCACTCTGCTCTGGGCCGATCTCACAGACACCTACGTCTGGATTGCCATGTTCGGCATGCTCTCCTATGCCGTCATCGGATTCATTGACGATTACGCGAAGGTGATGAACAAGCGCAACCTCGGTCTCACTGCCCGCCAGAAATTCGGAATGCAGATGCTCGTCGCCGCGCTCCTCACCGGCGTCCTCGCCTGGATGCGCTACCGGAATCTCTATACCACTGAGCTCAACATTCCGTTCATCAAATCCTTCCGCCCGGATCTGCTCATCCATTCCCTGATGAACAGTCCCTACACATTCCCGTTCGCGTTCATCGAGTTTTACATCTTCGTCGTCCTCGTCGTCGTCGGCTCCAGCAACGCCGTCAACATCACGGACGGCCTCGACGGCCTCGCCGCGGGCCTCATGGTGATTGCTGGCGGAGCGCTCACCGTCCTCGCCTTCGTCGGCGGACACCGCGAGCTTTCTCAATACCTGCAGATCGTCCGCAATCCGCATTCCGCCGAGCTCAGTATCTTCTGCGGCTCCCTCACCGGCGCCAGCCTCGGCTTCCTCTGGTGGAACGCTCACACGGCGGACATGTTCATGGGCGACGTCGGCTCCCTCTCCATGGGCGGTGTGATGGGCGTCGTCGCCATCCTCATCAAACAGGAAATTCTGCTGCTGTTCATCGCCGGCGTCTTCGTCATCGAGCTCCTCAGTGTCATCCTCCAGGTCGGCAGCTTCAAGCTCCGCAAGAAGCGCATCTTCAAGATGGCGCCGATCCACCATCACTTCGAAGCCATGGGCTGGACGGAATCCCAGATCGTCATCCGTTTCTGGATCATCGCCGTCGTGCTGGCGCTCCTCGGACTGTCGAGCCTGAAACTCAGATGATTCCCGTCTTTTCTTTTCGCAACCAGAATGTCGCTGTCTTCGGCCTCGGCGAGAGCGGCAAGGCGACGGCGCTGGCGCTCGTCGCCGGCGGCGCCATGGTGTCGGCATTCGACGATAGCGCAGTGTCGACGGAAGCTGCGGCCTCCGCTGGCGTGCCGGTCGAGGACCTGCGCATCGCCGACTGGCAAAGCTTCGCCGCGCTGGTGCTGGCGCCGGGCGTGCCGCTGACGCATCCGAAACCCGCGTGGCCGGTAGTCAGCGCGCGGGCCGCCGGCATTGAGATCATCGGCGACATCGAACTGTTCTGCCGCGAGCGGACGCGCAACGTGCCGCAGGCGCCGTTCATCGCGATCACCGGCACCAACGGCAAGTCGACGACGACGGCGCTCATCGCCCACATCCTCGCTGCCACAGGCCGCGAGGTGGAGCTCGGCGGCAATATCGGCAAGGCGATCCTGTCGCTCGAGCCCCCACGCACCGGGCGCCACCACGTTATCGAGTGTTCGTCGTTCCAGATCGACCTGGCGCCGAGCCTCAATCCGTCCATCGGCGTGCTGCTCAACCTGACGCCCGACCATCTCGACCGCCACGGCACCATGGCGGCTTACGCGCGCATCAAGGAGCGGCTGGTCGCCAGCTCGGACGTCGCCGTGATCGCGGTGGATGACGACTGGACCCAATCCATCGCCGATCGTATCGCTCGCGCCGGCACACGCGTCATCCGCGTCTCGGCCCGCCGGCCGCTGGCCGATGGCGTCTACGCCGAGGGCGGCGACCTCTACGTTGCCGCGGCTGGGGCCGCGACCAAGTTCATGTCGCTCGACGGCATTGCCACGCTCCGTGGCCAGCACAACGCGCAGAACGCGGCCGCCGCGATCGCGGTGTGCCGCGCCTCGGGCCTGAGCGACGCGGAGATCGCGGCGGCGGTGCGCACGTTTCCCGGCCTGCCGCATCGTCTCGAGGAAGTCGGCCACCGCGGCCGCGTCACTTTCATCAACGACAGCAAGGCCACCAACGCCGATGCCGCGGCGAAGGCGCTGGCGAGCATGTCGCGCATTTACTGGATCGCCGGTGGTCGCGCCAAAACCGGCGGCATCACCAGCCTCAAGCCATACTTCCCGCGCATCGTGAAGGCGTACCTGATCGGCGAGGCGGCCAAGGAATTTGCGACAACGCTTGGCGAAGACGTGCCGTGGCAGATGTGCGGCACGCTGCAGAACGCGGTGAACGCCGCGGCAGCCGACGCCGCCGACGATACGCGTGGCGATCCGGTCGTGCTGCTGTCGCCGGCGTGCGCGTCTTACGATCAGTTCCAGAACTTCGAGCGGCGGGGCGATGCCTTCCGCCTGCTCGTGCGTCAGCTCAACGGGGTTATCAGCCAGGGGAGGGCTGCCTGATGGTCAGCCGAGCCAACCGTAGTCCGTTCGCCGAATGGTGGTGGACGATCGACAAGTACCTGCTCGGTGCTGTCATCGTGCTGATGCTCGGCGGCGTCGTCCTGTCGTTCGCCGGCTCGCCGGCGGTGGCCGAGCGCCTCGGCTACGACAGCTTCCATTTCGTCAAACGCCACGTCGGCTTCTTCGTGCCGGCACTGGCAGTGATGCTCGCCACGTCGTTCCTGACGCCGAAAGGCGCCCGTCGCACAGCGATGGTGGTGCTGCTCGTCGCGCTGTCGCTGATGCTGGCGACGCTGTTCGTTGGCTTCGAGGTCAAAGGCTCGCGCCGCTGGATCAACATAGCCGCGCTATCGCTGCAGCCATCTGAATTCATGAAGCCGGCATTCATCGTCGTCGTCGCCTGGCTGTTCGCGGAGAATCGCACGCGGCCCGACATCCCGGGCAACCTGTTCGCGCTGATCCTGCTGATCATCGCGGCGGCGCTGCTCATCGCCGAGCCCGATTTCGGCCAGACGTCGCTGATCACGCTTGCCTGGGGCGCCGTGTTCTTCATGGCCGGCATGCCGCTCGTGTGGATTTTCGCGCTTGGCGCCGTGGGCGTAGGCGGTGTCTTCGCGGCCTACACCTTCCTGCCGCACGTCGCGGCGCGCATCGATCGGTTCCTCTCGCCGGAATCGGGCGACACGTTCCAGGTCGACCGCGCGCTGGACTCGATCCTGCGCGGCGGCTGGTTCGGGCAGGGACCGGGCGAGGGCATGGTCAAGCGCGTCCTTCCCGACGCGCACACCGATTTCATCTTCGCGGTCGCGGTCGAGGAATACGGCATCATCATCTGCCTGGCGCTCGTCGCGGTGTTCGCGCTCATCGTGTTCCGCGGCCTGTCGCGGAGCGCGCGCAGCGAGGATCCGTTCGTTCGTCTCGCCTCCGCTGGGCTTGTCGTTCTGTTCGGCGTCCAGGCGGTCATCAACATGGCGGTGAACCTCAACCTGATGCCGGCGAAGGGCATGACGCTGCCGTTCATTTCGTATGGCGGTTCGTCGATGATCGCCGTCGCGTTCGGTATGGGGCTGTTGCTGGCGCTGACCCGCCGGCGGCCGGAACCTAGGCGTGTACGCCCGCCAGTGGCCGCCGCGCCCACTCCTGCCGCTGCCTGATCTGGTGGCGAAGCTTGCGCTCATCGCCGCCGGCGGTACCGGCGGCCATCTCTTTCCGGCGGAGTCGCTGGCGCTGACGCTGAAGGCGCGCGGCTGGCGCGTGCATCTTGCCACCGATCATCGCGTGGAGACCTACGGCCACGACTTTCCGGCGGAGGAGATACACTTCATCCAGTCGGCGACGATCACGCGGTCGCCGATCGCCGCGGCAAAGGCGGTCGCGTCGCTCGCGTGGGGCGCTTTGCAGTCGCGACTGCTGGTGGCGCGCATCAAGCCGAACGTCGCGATCGGCTTCGGTGGCTATCCAACGGTGCCGCCGATCCTCGCCGCGGCATCTGCCAAGGTGCCCACCATCGTGCACGAGCAGAACGCGGTGCTCGGCCGCGCCAACCGTTTCCTCGCCAAGCGTGTGACGCGTCTCGCGACGAGCTTCGCCAAGGTCGGCGGTGCCGAGGCGCTGACGGGCAAAGTCGTGCAGACCGGCAACCCCGTGCGCCCCGCGGTCCGAGCCGCTGCGGAGACGCCGTATCCGCAGCGCACGACCAGCGATCCATTCCGCCTGCTGGTATTCGGCGGCAGTCAGGGCGCGCGGTTCTTTTCCGACACGATGCCCGCCACGGTCGCGCTCGTCGGCAAGGATATGCAGCAACGCCTGAAACTGACGCAGCAATGCCGCCCCGAGGACATCGCCCGGGTGCGGCAGGCATACGAGCTGATGGGGGTCAGCGCCGAGCTGCAACCGTTCTTTTCGGACATGCCGTCGCGCATCGCCGGCAGTCATCTCGTTGTCTCGCGCTCGGGCGCGTCGACGTGCGCTGAGCTCGCCGTCATCGGCCGCCCCGCGATCATGGTCCCGCTTCCCCACGCGCTCGACCAGGACCAGCGCGCCAATGCCACGGTGCTGGCCGAAGCGGGCGGCGGCTGGCTGATCGACCAGGCGGCGCTGACGCCGGCCCGCCTGGCCGGCGAGATCGTGCGCGTGATGAAGGAACCGGAACGCCTGGCCATCGCTGCCGCGGCCGCGAAAGCGCAGGGCCGCCCCGACGCAGTTGACCGGCTCGCCGATCTGGTGGAACAGGTCGCGGTATGAGCAACGCACTTCGTCGTCCCGCCGCCTCACCCTCCCCCTTGAGGGGAGGTCGAAATCGCGTCAGCGATTTCGGGAGGGGGTGCAACGTCGGGGAAATCGGCGGCCTGCATCGAACGATGCACCCCTCCCCAAAACCGCTGCGCGGTTTTGACCCTCCCTCAAGGGGAGGGTTGGAAAAAACATGAAACAGCTCCGCGAAGACATCGGCCCGGTGCACTTCATCGGCATCGGCGGCATCGGCATGAGCGGCATTGCTGAGGTGCTGGCCAATCTCGGCCACCGCGTGCAGGGCTCGGACGCCGCCGACAATGCCAACGTCCAGCGTCTGCGCGCGCGCGGCATTCCCGTCTTCGTCGGGCACAAGGCGGAGAACCTTGGCGCCGCCAAGGTCGTGGTCGTCTCCTCGGCCATCAAGCGCGACAATCCGGAACTCGCCGCAGCCCGCGAGAAGCAGCTGCCGATCGTGCGGCGCGCCGAGATGCTCGCCGAGTTGATGCGGTTCAAGCAGGCGGTCGCGATCGCGGGCACGCACGGCAAGACGACGACCACGTCCATGGTCGCCGCGCTCCTCGATGCCGGCGGGTTCGACCCGACGGTCATCAACGGCGGGATCATCAACGCGTACGGCACGAACGCGCGCATGGGCGCCTCGGACTGGATGGTGGTGGAGGCGGACGAGTCCGACGGGACGTTCGTCAAGCTGCCGGCAGATGTGGCGCTCGTCACAAACATCGATCCCGAGCACCTCGACCACTACGGCTCGTTCGACAAGGTGCGCGAGGCTTTCCTCCAGTTCGTGGAGAACGTCCCGTTCTACGGCTTCGCCGTCATGTGCCTCGACCATCCTGAGGTGCAGGCGCTCGTTGGCCGTATCGAAGACCGGCGCATCGTCACGTACGGCGCCAGTCCGCAGGCTGACGTTCGCTACACCGACCTCCGTGTCGAAGGCGGCAAATCGCACTTCACCGTCGTGGTCCGCGATCGCCTCAATAGCGGCAAGGCGCACGTCATAGAGGGCCTCAGCGTCTCGATGCCGGGCGAGCACAACGTGCAGAACGCTACGGGCGCGTTGGCGGTCGCGCACAATCTCGGCGTTGCGGACAAGGCGATCGTCACAGGGCTCGCCGGCTTCGGCGGCGTGAAGCGCCGCTTCACGCGGACCGGCGAATGGAATGGCGTCGCGATCATTGACGACTACGGGCACCACCCGGTGGAGATCGCCGCCGTGCTGAAGGCCGCGCGCTCGATCAGCGCCGGTCACCACGTCATCGCCGTCGTACAGCCGCACCGCTACACCCGCCTGCACGATCTGTTCGACCAGTTCTGCCTGTGCTTCAACGACGCCGACACGGTCATCGTCGCGCCGGTCTATGCCGCTGGCGAAGCGCCGATCGACGGCGCCAGCCGCGAGGCGCTGGTCGAGGGCCTCAAGACGCGCGGCCACCGCGATGCGCGTCCGCTCGAGGGCCCGGACGCGCTAGCCGGCATGGTGCGCGGCCTGGCGCGCCCGGGCGACATCGTCGTCTGCCTCGGCGCTGGATCGATCAGCGCGTGGGCGTACGCACTGCCCGAGCAGCTGGCGAAGTTATGACTCCCGCCGACATCGTCGTCCGCGGCCGCCTCACGCCCAACGCCGACATTGCGCCGTTCACGTGGTTCCGCGTCGGGGGCAAGGCCGAGTTCCTTTTCCAGCCCGCCGACGCAGATGACCTTGCGCAGTTTCTGTCGCAGCTCGACGCGTCGGTTCCGGTCACGGTGATCGGCGTCGGCTCGAATCTGCTGGTGCGCGACGGCGGCATCGACGGCGTCACCATCCGCCTGTCGGCGAAAGGCTTCGGCCAGACCACGCGCGAGGAGGGCGACCGCATCCGCACTGGCACCGCCGTGCTCGACAAGCGGTTCGCGTCGTTCGCGCTGGAGCAGGGGCTCGCTGGCTTCGCTTTCTACCACGGCATTCCGGGCACGATCGGCGGCGCGCTTCGCATGAACGCGGGTGCCAATGGTGGCGAGACGAAGGATCGCTTGGTCGAGGCGAACGCCGTCGACCGGCAGGGCAGGCGCCATCGCCTGAGCAACGCCGATTTCGGTTTCACCTATCGCCACGCCGCGGCGAGCGACGACCTCATCTTCACCGACGCGGTGTATCAGGGTACGCTGGCCGAACAATCCGCGATCAAAGCCGAGATGGACGCCGTCGAAGCGCATCGCGAGGCCGCCCAGCCGATCCGCGAAAAGACGGGGGGTTCGACCTTCACCAATCCGCCCGGCAAGAAGGCGTGGCAGCTGATTGACGCCGCCGGCTGCCGCGGCCTGAAGGTCGGCGGCGCGATGGTGTCGGAGATGCACTGCAACTTCCTGATCAACACCGGCAGCGCCACTCCCGATGACATCGAGCGGCTGGGGGAGACGGTGCGAAAGCGCGTACTGGAAGCCAGCGGCGTCCGCTTGGAATGGGAGATCAAGCGCGTGGGGCGGTTTGCGGGCGAGGAAATCCGCCCGTTCTTAGACGCGGGTTGAATCGGTGAAAGTGAGTGGGTATATTTCTACCGTAAGATGGTAGAAAGGTGCGTTATGGGCATCAATATCAAGAATCCCGAGACGGAACAGCTTATCCGTGAATTGGCGGCGAAAACGGGCAAGGGACAGACCGAAGCTGTCACTATCGCGGTACGTGAAGCGTTGGCTCGCTTGGAAAGGCGAGGCTTGGCGGAGCGCTTGATGGCGATCGCCGAGCAAACAGCCCCCTTGTTCAAGCCGCCGTACGACACGATCGAGCATGGCGATCTCCTGTACGACAAGGACACCGGCCTGCCGAGATGATCGTCGATGCCTCAGCCATCGTGGCGATCATCCGCAAAGAGATCGATGCGCCCGCCTTTTCGGCAGCCTTAGAGAAGGCGCAGGTCGTCCACATCTCGGCGGCAAACTATTTCGAGGCGGCGATCGTCGTCGATGGCAGTCGCGATCCGGCGCTTAGTCGCATGCTGGATGAAATTGTTGCGGAAGCCGGCATCATCATCGAGCCCATCACCGAGCGCCAGGCCCGCATCGCCCGCGAGGCCTATCGCGACTACGGCAAAGGCAGCGGACATCGCGCCGGCCTGAACTTCGGCGACTGCTTCGCCTATGCGCTGGCGCGCGATCTCGGCGAGCCGCTGCTCTACAAGGGCACCGACTTCGCCGAGACCGACGTTCGTTCCGCGCTGCGCTAGCGTGGCCTCGCCTCAGCGTTAGCCGCCGGCCGTCATCACCGGCGTGATGGTGATCTTCGCCACCGGCTTGCTGACGTCCCAGTTCCAGTCCTTCGGCGCGTCCGCGTCGCCGCGAATGCCGGCGTGGTACGTGATCACGCCGTTTTCGGGATCGCGCATGTTGCCGCCGCCCAGCGCACCGAGGTAGCCCTTCTTCTCGCTGTTCTTCTCTGAGCCGGCGTCGTAGCCGCGCACCTCCAGCGTCATCGGCATCGTCAAATCGTACGCGTCGAAGCCGGTGAAGCCCGAGAAGCCATCGTTGGTGTTGCCGAGCATCCAGACGCCGTCGACCACCGGATGCTTCTCGTCGACGTGGATGGTGACGGTGCGGCTCTGGCCGGGCAGGGCGTGGATCGCGAGCACTGCATCGCCCAACGCCTGTCCCATGTCCTTGGCAGCGCCGACGCTGTAGTTGCCGATGTTGCCGCCTTCGGCCACCGCAACCAGCGAGTCGTCCGCCTTGCCGCCGAGCTTGAACAGCGGCGCGCCGTCCTTGGCGCGGCTTTCGAAGAACGACGGCGAGAAGGGTTGCCCGGTGAGCAGGTTCTGGATCGTGATCTGCACCACCTTGCCGCCCATCATCATGCCTGGCGCGGCCATCGCGTCGCCACCCATCGCGTCCGGTGCGCTCATGGCGTTGGCTCCCATGGCGTCGGGCTGCATCGGTTTGGTCTCGGCGGCGAACGCAGGCACGGCGGCGGCCGACATCAGGGCCGCGGCGGCGATTGTCTTCAGCATGGATATTCCCCCTTGTTCTGACGACGGCAACATCGCCGTCAGCTGGCCCACCTAGCAGAGGCCGCGGCCGGGGAAACCACTCCTACGCTCAGTTGATATTTCGCCACGCTGCCGTCGCGCCGCCGCGACAAAGTGGTCAACATTCCGGCGATTTTGCTCGCGAGTTTGCGAGGTGGCGGTGATTTGGCTAACGATTTTCGGCCACTCTCTTCACGGAGTGGCGAGCGGGGGCGAATTTGGCGAAACACGTGGCGGTCCTCATGGGCGGCTGGTCGAGCGAGCGGCCGGTGTCGCTCAACTCCGGCAAGCAGTGCGCCGACGCCCTGGAGGCGGAGGGATACCGCGTCACCCGTGTTGACGTGCAGCGCGACGTCGCCGAGGTGCTCGGCCGGCTCAAGCCCGATGCCGCGTTCAACGCGTTGCACGGCCCGTTTGGCGAGGATGGCTGCATCCAGGGGATTCTCGAGGTGCTGGCGATCCCCTACACGCACTCCGGCGTGCTCGCCTCGGCCCTTGCCATGAACAAGCCGCGCGCCAAGGACGTCATGCGAGCGGCCGGTATTCCGGTGCCGGACGGCCTTCTCGTCTCGCGCTTCGAGGCAGCCAAAGGCCACGTCATGGCGCCCCCGTATGTGATCAAGCCGCCGGCGGAGGGCTCGTCCTTCGGCGTACTGATCGTGCGCGAGGATCAGGCGCACCCGCCGCAACAGCTCTATTCTTCGGAGTGGGCTTTCGGCGACACAGTGCTCATCGAACGCTTCATGGGCAATCGTGAGCTCACCTGTGCGGTGCGCGGCGATCAGGCCATGGATGTCATTGATATCGTTACGGATAATCGCTTCTACGATTACGAGGCGAAGTATGCGCAGGGTGGCTCCCGCCACATTCTTCCCGCGCAAATTTCACCGATTATTTACCAAAATGTACGGATGCTTGCTTTGCGCGCCCATCAGGCTTTGGGCTGTCGTGGAGTGAGCCGTTCCGACTTTCGGTACGACGACCGGCTCGAGGGGACGGATGGACTCGTCTGCCTCGAAGTCAACACGCAGCCCGGCATGACGGCGACGTCGCTGGTTCCGGATATGGCGGCTTATGCCGGCATGAGTTTCCGGGACCTCGTTCGCTGGATGGTCGAGGATGCGTCTTGCAATCGATAGCAGTCGATAGAGCGGATTCACTGGTCGATGACGAGGTGGTGCGGGCGAGGGCCTCGCATCACATCGTGCTGCCGCGCTTCCTGCGGAAGCCGGCGCGTGCGCTGCGTCGCCTGACGCTGCCGCGCCATCTGGGCACCAAATCCGTCCTGGCGCTGTTCCTGGCCACCGCGGTCGGCGGCACCATCGTCGGCGGTCATGGCATGGACGTCCTTTCGGCGGTCACCGCGACCGCCGGTTTCCGGATCGAAAACGTCAAGATCACCGGTCAGTCTGAGACGTCCGAGGTCGACGTCCTCCACGCGCTCGACATCGGCACCTATCCGTCGACGTTGACCCTCGATCTCGAAGACGCGAAGGCGCGCATCGAGAAGCTGCCGTGGGTGAAGCAGGCGACGCTGAAGAAGCTGTTCCCGGACACTGTCGAGATCGCCGTCGCGGAGCGCCAGCCGTATGCGCTGTGGCAGCACGATGGCGCGCTGTCGCTGATCGACGACGCCGGCAAGGTGATCACCGACGATATCGACGATCGCTATGCCTCGCTGCCCAAGGTCATCGGCAACGGTGCGGCGGAGAAGGCGACCGCCTTCACCGCGCTCATCGGCAAGGTCCCCGCGATCGCCGCGCAGGTCCGTGCCGGGATCCTGGTGTCCGAGGATCGCTGGACGCTGGTGCTCACCAGCGGCATCGAGCTGATGTTGCCGGCCGAGGATCCCGACAAGGCGCTCGCGACCATCGCGGCGCTTGATCGAGACCACGCCATTCTGTCCCGCGAGATTGCGGCGATCGACCTCCGCGAGCCCGGCCATCTGGTCGTGCGGCTCACCGAAGCGGGAGTCGTCGCCCACGACGCTGCGCTCAAGGAGCGCGAGAAGCTGGCCAAGAACGGAAGGACGAACACCTGATGGGCCTGTTCGCCTCTTCCGAGGGCAATGGCATCCCGCGCCGTCCGATGATCGTGTCGGTCCTCGACATCGGTTCGACCAAGGTGTGCTGCGTGGTCGCGCGGCTCACCCCGGCCGCACCGGGCGAGGCACTCCGTGGGCGCACCCACACCATCGAAGTGCTCGGTATCGGTCACCAGCGATCGCGCGGCATCAAGTCGGGCATCGTCGCCAACCTGGACATGGCCGAGCAGGCGGTGCGCGCCACCGTCGATGCCGCCGAGAAGAAGGCCGGCGTCACGGTGGAGTCGCTGATCCTCAACCTGTCCGCCGGCCGTCTGGCCAGCGAGACGACATCCGCCACGGTCGATCTGTCGGCCGAGCCGGTCGCCGAGAAGGACATCAGCCGCGTACTTGCCGCCGGTCGCCGCCATAGTGCTTCGGCGGGACGTACGGTCATCCATTCGCTGCCGACCGCCTATGCCATGGACGGGGAGGGCGGCGTCGCCGATCCGCGCGGCATGGTGGGTCACCATCTCGGCGTGTCGATGCACATCGTCACGGCCGACCAGCCGCCGCTGCGCAATCTCGAGCTCGCGGTCAACCGCTGCCACCTGTCCGTCGAGGCGCTGGTCGCTTCGCCCTATGCCTCGGGCCTGTCGGTACTCGTCGATGACGAGGCAGAGCTGGGCTGCGCGGTCGTCGACTTCGGCGGCGGCACGACCACCATCGCGGTGTTCAACCGCGGTGAGCTGGTGCATGTCGACGCCATCGCTGTCGGCGGCCAGCACATCACCACCGACATCGCGCGGGGCCTGTCGACCCGCATCGAGGATGCTGAGCGCATCAAGACGATGTACGGCAGCGCGCTGCCGGGCGTCTCCGACGAGCGTGACGTGCTGTCGGTTGCTACCATCGGCGACGACGAGCACAGCGGTCCGACCCAGATACCGCGCGCGGCGCTCACCCGCATCATCCGTCCGCGCGTCGAGGAGATCCTCGAGCTGGTCCGCGACCGGCTGAACGCATCGGGCTTCGCCCATTTGTTCGGTCGGCGCCTTATCCTCACCGGCGGCGGGTCACAGCTGAACGGCATCGCCGAAGCGGCGCGCCGCATCCTGGCGCGCAACGTGCGTCTCGGCCGCCCGCTCGGGATCGCCGGCATGCCGGAAGTCGCCAAAGGGCCGGCGTTCGCCACCGCTGTCGGGCTGCTGATCTACCCGCAGGTCGCGGAGATGGATCAGATCGACGATCGCGATGTGCCGATGGCGATGAACGGCACCAACGGCGGGTTCGTGCGGCGCGTGGCGGGCTGGTTCAGGGAAAGTTTCTAGGGGACTGCAAATCCGGACGGCGCGGCGGCGGCGTCCAGCAAATCGGAGAAGGCCGGCGGGACGCGGACGGCCGATACGGGGTCAAGACAGGACGAGGATGGCCATGACACTCAATCTGAAAATGCCGGAGATCAAGGAGCTGAAGCCCAAGATCACCGTCTTTGGCGTCGGCGGCGCCGGCGGCAACGCGGTCAACAACATGATTCGCTCGGGCCTCATGGGCTGCGAGTTCGTCGTGGCCAACACGGATTCGCAGGCGCTGCACTCGTCCAAGGCTGAGCGTCTCATCCAGATGGGGGTCGCGGTCACCGAGGGGCTCGGCGCTGGCTCGCAGCCGGAAGTAGGCCGCGCCGCTGCTGAAGAAGCGATCGCCGAGATCACCGATCACCTCGCGGGCTCGCACATGGTGTTCGTCACCGCCGGCATGGGCGGCGGCACCGGCACGGGCGCTGCGCCGATCATCGCGCGCACGGCGCGGGAGCAGGGCATCCTTACCGTCGGCGTGGTCACCAAGCCGTTCCAGTTCGAAGGCATCCGCCGCATGCGCGTCGCCGATGCCGGCATCAAGGAGCTGGAGGCCTGCGTCGATACGCTGATCGTCATCCCGAACCAGAATCTCTTCCGCATCGCCAACGAGAAGACCACCTTCGCCGACGCCTTCGCGATGGCCGACCAGGTGCTCTACTCGGGCGTTGCCTGCATCACCGACCTGATGGTCAAGGAAGGCCTGATCAACCTCGACTTCGCCGACGTCCGCTCGGTCATGCGCGAGATGGGCAAGGCCATGATGGGCACCGGCGAGGCTTCCGGCGAGCGTCGCGCGACGCAGGCCGCCGAAGCCGCGATCGCCAATCCGCTGCTCGACGAAACCTCGATGCGCGGTGCGAGAGGGCTGCTCATTTCGATCACGGGCGGCAAGGACCTGACGCTATTCGAGGTCGACGAAGCCGCTACGCGCATCCGCGAGGAAGTCGATCCCGACGCCAACATCATCCTCGGCGCCACCTTCGAGGAGGCGCTGGAAGGCGTCATCCGCGTGTCGGTGGTCGCCACCGGCATCAACGCGAGCAGCGAGGGACGCGAAACCGCGCCGCTCGACGCCCGTGCCGCCGCCGAGATCAGCCAGCGCCTGCGTGGCATGACCGCTGCGGTCAACGCCGCGCCGGCCAAGCCCGCGCCGGCTCCGATGCCGCGCCGCGCGCCGATCCCAATGCAGCCACGTCCGGCCGCGCCAATGCCGCAACCGCAGCCGGCGCCGATGATGCCGCCGGCGGCGCAGGATCCCTCGCTCGCCGCGTTCGATACCGATCCGTCGCACTACGGCATGGAAGCCACGCCGGAAGAGATGATGGACGACGAGGCTGATGCCGAGGCGCCGTTCATGGCGCCGGTGGCCGAGACGCCCGTCCGCATCCCGCGGGTGGAAGATTTCCCGCCGGTGGTGCAGCGGCAGATCGAAGCGCGCCAGCAGCCGCAGCGTCCCGTGCATGAAGATCGCGGCCCCATGAGCCTGCTCCGCCGCCTGGCGTCGGTCGGTCTCGGCCGTGCCCAGGAGGAGCCTGCTCCGTCGGCTGAACGGGAGCCGGCACGCGTCCAACGTCCGGCACAGAAGCCGGCGCAGGCCCAGCAGCGTCAGATCCCGCCCCAGCCGCGCGCCCAACAGCCGCAGTCGCGCCACCCGTCCAAGGACGCCATGTACCGTCCGGCGGAAGGCAACCTCGATCCGCACGGCCGTCAGCCCGCCCCGCGTCCGGTCGAAGACGAGCTGGAGATTCCAGCGTTTCTGCGTCGTCAGGCGAACTGACGAAACAGCTATTTCCAGCCGGCACCTTTACGCGAGTGCCGGCTGGTAAACTATTGTATCTGTTGCGTATTCGTTGAAGCCGGTCCTGTGGAAAAACCGGTAACACGCGGATACCAACCGTGATTGGAGTCCCACCTAACCGGCGCTTATCCTCCGATTCGAGGAATGCGCTTGGGGTCGAGCGCAGAAGGGGTTGGTTCGTCGGGCTGCCCGCCGTTCGCGGGGTTACCATGACTGCACCCTTTCAGCGCATCGCCTTTTCGCCGTTCCAGGCCGCGCCAGCGGCAGGGGTTGCAGGGGGGCGTACGCGGACCATGGTCGGACAGCGGGGACGTCAGTCTACCTTACGCCGGCGTGCCAAGGTTTCGGGCATCGGCGTTCACTCCGGCCGCGAAGTTTCCGTCACCCTCCATCCTGCCGAAGCCGACACCGGCGTCACCTTCTTCCGCACCAATGCCGAAGACGGGCGCGACCGCGAGATCCCGGCGAACTATCGCCACGTCAACGCGACTGATCTGTGCACCACGGTTGGCGTTCCCGGCGCTTCTGTAGCGACGATCGAGCACCTGATGGCTGCACTGTCGGCGCTCGACATCGACAACGCCACCATCGAGATCGACGGGCCGGAAGTTCCGGTCATGGACGGCTCGGCGAATGCCTTTACCTCGGCGCTTGATGCTGCCGGTGTTGCCAGCCTCGAGGCGCCGGTGCGCTATCTCAAGGTGCTGAAGCCGGTGCGCATCCAGCACGGCGAATCCTTTGCCGAGTTCACGCCCTACAACGGCCGCCGCATCGAGGTGGAGATCGATTTCACCTCGCCGCTGATCGGCAAGCAGAGCTTTGCCTGCGATCTCGATTCCGATTGCTTCCGCCGCGACATCGCGCGGGCGCGTACCTTCGGCTTCCTCGCCGAAGTCGAGCAGCTGTGGGCGCGGGGCTTCGCGCTGGGCGCCTCGCTCGAAAACGCGGTGGTCATCGGCGATGATCGCGTCATCAATCCGGAAGGTCTGCGCTTCTCCGACGAATTCGTGCGCCACAAGGTGCTGGACGCCGTCGGCGACCTGGCGCTTGCCGGTGCGCCGATCCTTGGCTGCTATCGTTCCTACCGCGGCGGCCACAAGCTCAACTTCAAGGCGCTCGAGGCGCTGTTCGCGGATGCCTCGGCCTGGACGATGGTCGAAGCTGTGCCGGTACGCCGCGAAGTTGGCCGGGCCGATCTGGCCTCCGGCGTTGTCGCCCCGGCGTACAGCCCGGACGCGTCGTAGTCTCTGCTACTTCTCTTATCGTGCTGCGACCGGGGTTGGCTGGGCCTCGGTGTCCGGCGTCAGCGCATTGAGGAACGCGGCGAGATCGGCGATCTCCCCCTGTGAGAGCCCGAGAGGCGTCAACTCGCTGCGGCCGAAGACTGCCGCCGGCGCCCGGTTGTAATGGTCGAGCAACTGGTCCAGCGATGCGAACTGCCCTGCGTGCATGAAGGGCGGGCGGCCGGTGACGCCGCGCAGCGAGGGCGAGCGGAAGGCGCCGACGAGATCGGGGCTCGCGGCCTCCATGAATTTGAGTTCGGTGCAGGATGCCGGCTTGGCATCGCTATAGGGACCGAGGCAGTTGAACGGGTCCGCCTTGACCAATGCCACCGACGTGCTGCGCCCGCCGTCGTGTTCCGGATCGGAGGCCGGCAGTCCGATGTTGTGGAAGACCCCGTCGGAAAAAAGCGGGCCGTTGTGGCACGTCAGGCAGTTGGCGCGGCCGATGAACAGCTTGAGACCGGCGCGTTCGGTTGGCGTCAGTGTGGTGTCGGCACGTTGGGTATCGCCTGCGCTTAACGCGTCGGCGAACACGTCAAACCGCGACGGTTGCGGGGCGATGGTTCGTTCGAACGCGGCGATTGCCTTCCCGATGTTGGCGTAGGTGCGGTTGACGTCGTCCTGTTGCTGCGGGCTCATCGTGGCCCACGCCGCAGCAACGTCTGCCGGTCCGTCCGGCATCGCATGTTCGGGCGTCGCCTTCAGGTCGGGGAGGGGGCCGAAGATCCGCTCATACTCGTCGCGGTAGCCGGCGGCGATTAGGCGGACGACCATCGTGCGGTCGGCACCATGCTCGACCGGGTTTTCCAGCGGCCCCAGCGCCTGCGCCCATTGGCTGTCCTTGCGCCCGTCCCAGAACAGGAAGGGAAAGTACGCTGTCCCCGCAATCGGCATCGTGCGCCGCGTACCGTTGGCCACGCCGTGCCCGACCGCGAGCCCATCCTGGAACTGCCGGTCGGGCTGATGACACGACGCGCACGAGACGGTGCCGTCCGCGCTGAGGCGCGTGTCGAAAAACAGCTCGTGCCCCAGTGCAGCCGCCGCCGGATCGTCCGACACGCGGTTCGATGCATCGGGTCGAAGGGGCGGCAGCTTGGCGAGCGACAGGGAGGCGATCTGCTCGATCTCCTTGGCCGACCATTCGGGCCTCAGCATCATGGCGCCCGCGCCAACCACAGCGGCGCAGGCAAGCCCGGCAAGGATGAGGAGCAGACCGCGGCGCATCGTCAGAGCACGAGGTTGAAGGTGGCCTTGTCGGCGCCCTTCGGCCCATCGACCGAGACCGTCAGCGTCCACCATCCGGTCATGTTGAACTTCATGCCCTCGATCAGATGGTTGCCGTCTCCGAGATCGGTGGTGACCTCCGGCCGCGTCGGCAGCCCGTGACCGTGCTGCGGCATGCCGCCGTCGATGGTGAGGTGCACGTCGTCGGCGACCTTGCCGTCCGCGGTCACGACCCTCGCGGTCCAGGTGTGAATCGCGCCCACCGGAATGGGCGTCCGGTCCGCGGCAAGCGACGCGACGTAGAGCCCGTGCTCGGTCGGCTTGCTCAGCGCCAGGTCGAGGTCGGACGGAAGCGGCGCCATCATGCGCGCGGCGAGGCCCGCGCCGGCGACGACGACGACGGCCAGAGGAGCGGCCCACAGCAGATGGCGGCGGGAGAATTTGGCAGGCATGGCGATGTCCTTCGCGTTCGTTGAATGCGAAGGCTGATAAACCCGCGGCCGTCGCCGCCACTTGAACGAAAGGGCTATGCAGTCAGAGGCCGCGCCGCCGGCGTTATATCCTGACGTATGGAAGTCGCCGCCAGTCCGTACATCCGGCGCGTGGTGCGGCTGAGATGCGCCGAGTCGGCGAAGTTCGTGGCGTGCGCAGCGTCGGTCCACGACGCGCCGCCAAAGCCCAGCTCGAGCGCGCGGTTGAGCCGGGTCCACAGCAGGTACGCCCGGAACGAGATGCCCGTCTCCTGGACGAACAGGTGGCGGAAGCGGCCGGGCGAAAGCCCGACCTGCCGCGCCACATGATCCAGCGTCAGCGGCTCCGCCAGGCGCGCAGCGATGAAATCGATGGCGCGGGCGATACGGCCGTCGATGCGCGCGACGGGAGCGCCGCCGGAAAGCGCGTAAAGCGTATCGAGCGCGAGTTGCTCAAGGTCCTCGTCCGGTTTGTCGTCTTCGAACGCCGCCAGGAGCGCCCGCGCATCGTCGGCGACGTCGGCGGGCTCGAGCGCGCGGATGGCCTGCGCGCCGTATCTGGCGACCAGCCCGCGGCCGACCGCCGACTCCGGCGCGCACAACATATTTGCGACCAGCTGGCCGGGTGCGCGGAACGTGTGCGTCACGTCGGGTGGGATGAACGCTGCGTGATACTCGTCCCAGGGGTCCGCGAGGCTGGTTCTGAACTGCACGCGGCCCGACATGGCGATCGCGATCTGGATCGCGTGGTGGACGTGCGGCTCGGCGGCCGCGAAAGCCCGCCCGATCCACAGGCTCCCTCCCGCCCAGAAGATGACCTTGCCGATGCCGACGATATCCATGCGGCCGGTATCGCACGGTTTCGTTCAGCCCCGCCAGCGACAGCCCTTTCGTTCAAGTCCGGATGGATGCGGCCGCGTAAATCGCCGCCGTCCAACAACGAGATATGGAGTCCGCATTATGCTGCTAATCCGCCTGTTCGGCCGCGTTGCCGATTATCGCCAACGCCGCCGCACGGCCCTTGCCCTTTCCAGCCTCAGCGAGCGCGATCTGCGCGATCTCGGCATCACGCGCTTCGATCTTCGCCGTTCGGCGCAGGTCCAGGGGAGGGTGTCGTGATGGCCGGCGAAACGCTGCGCGCCCCCGCGCGGCTGCAGGTGCCCGCGGCGCTGCTGCTGACCGGACAGCTTCTTTACATCGCGGTCACGCAGTTGCACGCCGGTGGCGATGCCAACGACCATCACGCCATCTTTGCGACGTACGCCCACAACACGATCTGGATGGACGTGCACCTTGGGCAGTTCCTCGCGATTGCGATCCTGAGCGCCGGTCTGGTGGGCTTGTTTTCGATCTTCGACCCGCAAGCGACGGGCGGGCGCTGGGTCGCCCGTCTGGGTATGATTGCCGCTGCCGTCGCCGTGTCGTTGTATGGCGCACTGCAGGCGGTCGACGGCGTGGCGCTCAAGCAGGCGACAAGCGCGTGGATGGCCGCACCCGAAGTTGAGAAGGCGGCCCGCTTCGCTGCGGCGGAGGTGGTCCGCTGGCTGGAGTGGGGCATGCGCAGCTATCAAGACTACGCCCTCGGGCTGACGTTGCTGCTTGTCGCGGCGGTCGCCTGGTCGCCGCGCTGGATGCCGAGGCTGATCCCGATTCTGGTCGGCCTCTCCGGGCTTGCCTATCTGGTGCAGGGCTGGGTCGCCGGGTCGGAGGGATTCTCCGGCACCCAGTCGCTCGCCATCGTTGCCGGATGGGCGTTGTGCCTGGTGTGGATGATCTGGCTGGCGGTCATTGCCTGGCGCGCGGGTAACGCCGACGCGCTTTGACGCAGCCTGACGCGGGAAGGGAGGCTGCCAGTTGCATTGGCCTCCCTTCATCCCGCGGTTTTCCGGGTTTCCCCAACCGCCACAAATTCGCGCCATTGCGCAGCCACCAGAGTTGGCGGAATCGGCTGGCTTCGGCTAAACAAGGCGGCCAAAACGCGGGACAGGAAAGGCGAGGCGCAGCCCCATCTGGGGCGCGTTCGAGAGGGCATGGACGAGAAGCGTGGACACGGCCTTCGCGCCGCTTTTGGCCTTGTGGCGGTTCTGGTCGCGGGCCTCGCGCTTGCTGCCTGTAACAAGACGACCGAGGGCGCGGGCGCCTTTGCCGACGACGAGCCGGCCGGCACGCTCTATAACGAGGCGCTCGACAAGCTGAACAAGGGCAAGCTCAGCGACGCCGCCAAAAGCTTCGACGAGGTCGATCGTCAGCATCCGTATACGGAGGAGGCGCGGAAGGCGATCCTCATGTCGGCCTTCTCCAACTATCGCCGCGGCCGCTACGACGACACGGTCACCGCCGCTAACCGCTTCCTGACGCTCTATCCGAGCAGCCCGGATGTTCCGTACGCGCAGTACCTGATCGGGTCGTCCTACTTCCACCAGATCCCGGACATCACGCGCGACCAGCAGGCGACGCAGCGCGCGCTTGCCGCGCTGCAGGAGATCATCGACCGCTATCCGGATTCGGAATACGCCGCCGATGCGCGCAAGAAGATCATCGTTGCGCGCGACCAGCTCGCGGGCAAGGAGATGCAGATCGGCCGGTACTACCTCGAGCGGCGCGAGTACATCGCGGCGATCAACCGGTTCAAGTCGGTGGTCAGCGACTACCAGGACACCCGCCACGTCGAGGAGGCGTTGGAGCGCCTGACGGAAGCAAACATGGCGCTGGGCCTGGTCGGCGAAGCGCAGACTGCCGCGGCAATCCTCGGTCACAACTTCCCCGACAGCCCTTGGTACAAGGACGCCTACACGCTCCTGCAGACGGGCGGCCTGTCGCCGAACGAGGACAAGAATTCGTGGCTGTCCAAGCTGTTCGGCCCCAAGCCGGCACAGACTTAGGCCGCGCGACGCGCGGCCCATGCTCGTCGCCCTCTCCATCCGCGACATCGTCATCATCGACCGGCTGGCCATCGACTTCGCGCCCGGCCTGACGGTGTTGACGGGGGAGACAGGCGCCGGCAAATCGATCCTGCTTGATGCGTTGTCGCTGGCCCTGGGTGGCCGCGGCGATGCGGCCCTGGTGCGCTCCGGCGCTGCGCAGGGCGACGTCACCGCCATCTTCTCCGCCGCAGCGGATCATCCCGCCCGCACCCTGCTCAGCGATGGCGGGCTCGATGCCGATGGCGACCTGATCCTGCGGCGCGTGCAGGGCGCCGACGGCCGCAGCCGCGCCTTCGTCAACGATCAGCCGGTTTCGGCGACGCTGCTTCGCATGGTTGGCGCCGCGCTGGTGGAAATCCACGGTCAGCACGATGAGCGCGCGCTGATCGAATCCACCGGTCATCGTTCGTTGCTCGACGCGTTCGACGGCCTCGCCGCGCTCGCGGGCAAGGTGCAGGCGGCCTACGCTGCGTGGCGGGATGCCGACCACGCCGTCGATGCGCTGAAGGCGAAGATCGCCGCGGCGCGCAACGAAGCCGACTACCTTCGCGCGGCGGTCGATGAACTGGGTCGCCTCAATCCCCAGGCGGACGAGGAAGATGCGCTCGCCGAACGCCGGGCAACGATGATGCGTGCGGAGAAGGTCGCGGGCGACATTCGCGAGGCGCACGACACGGTGGCCGGCAGTGCGTCGCCCATCCCGACGCTCGCCGCGCTCGCCCGGCGCCTCGAGCGCAAGGCGGGAACTTCCGGCGGCCTGCTTGATCCCGCGGTTGCGGCACTCGATCGGGCCCTCAAAGGGCTGGAGGAGGCGGAGGCCGCGCTGGAATCCGCCATGCGCGCGGCCGATTTCGATCCGCACGAGCTGGAGCGCATCGAGGAGCGGTTGTTCGCGCTGCGCGCCGCCGGCCGCAAACACAGTGTCGCGGTCGCAGCGCTGCCGGGGGTGCTGGAGCGGATGACGGCTGATCTGGCGGCGCTGGAATCGGGAGAGGAGAGGCTCGCCGCGCTGGAGAAGAGTGCCGCTGCCGCGAAAGCGGGCTACGACGATCAGGCCGGCGCGTTGTCGAAGAAGCGGACAGCGGCGGCGAAGCGCCTGGAGAAAGCGGTGGCGAAGGAATTGCCCGCGCTGAAACTCGATCGGGCGGAGTTCATCGTCGCGATCGAGTCCGATCCGGTGCGCGGCGGCGAGCACGGTATCGACGATGTCGCCTTCCTCGTGCGGACGAATCCCGGGACAGAGCCCGGTCCGCTGATGAAAGTCGCCTCGGGCGGCGAGCTGTCGCGTTTCCTGTTGGCGCTGAAGGTGGCGCTGGCGGATCGCGGCAGCGCCGATACGCTCGTCTTCGACGAAATCGATACTGCCGTCGGCGGGGCGGTCGCCGATGCCATCGGCGTGCGTCTTGCGCGCCTGGCCGAACGCGTGCAGGTGCTCTCTGTCACGCACGCGCCGCAGGTGGCGGCGCGCGCGACGGCGCACATGCTGGTCGCCAAGCGCGCCGTTAAAGGCACCGTCGCGACAAGTCTGACGCCGCTTGATGCAAGCCGGCGGCGCGAGGAAATCGCGCGCATGCTGGCGGGCGCGAGCATCACCGATGAAGCGCGCGCCGCGGCCGATCGACTCATACGCGGGGCAGCATGAGCGTCGCGTCTGCATCCGGACTACGCGCTATGGCGCCGGACAGGGCAAAGTCCGCCTGATGCCGGCCAAGCTCGCGATCCTCTTCGCCATTCTGGTCATCGACGTGTTCGGTATCGGGCTCATGCTGCCGGTGGTGCCGGGGCTGGTCCGCGAGCTGACGGGTGGCGATATCGCCTCGGCGGCATCGACCTACGGCTGGCTGATCGCGCTTTATTCCCTGATGCAGTTCCTGTTCGGCCCAGCGATGGGAGCGCTGTCCGATCGCTTCGGCCGCCGGCCCGTGCTGCTCGCCTCGATGTTCGGCCTCGGCGTCGACTATCTGCTGCTCGCGCTTGCGCCGGCGCTGTGGGTGGTGGCGGTGGCGCGCATCATCGGCGGCGCGATGGGCGCATCCATCTCCACGGCGAGCGCCTATATCGCGGACATCACGCCGCCGGAGAAGCGCGCACAGAGTTTCGGCTTCATCGGCGTCGCCTTCGGTATCGGCTTCATCACGGGACCGCTGGCAGGCGGCTTCCTCGGCGAGTACGGCTCGCGCGTGCCGTTCTACGGCGCAGCCCTGGTCAGCTTCATCGCGCTCGCGGCGGCGTGGGTGCTGCTGCCGGAGTCGCTCGCGCCGGAGCTTCGCCGGCGTTTCCGCCTGCGCGAGGCGAACCCGCTCGGCGCGTTCATCGCCATCTCGCGCTACCGCGCGGTCATGGCGCTGCTCGTCATCTTCGTGCTGTCCCAGCTAGCCGAGCGGCTGCTGGAGAGCACGTGGGTGCTGTTCACCGCTTACCAGTTCCACTGGAGCGCCGCCGATGTCGGCGTTTCCTTCGCCTGGGTCGGCATTCTTTTCGTCATCACGCAGGGCGGCCTGGTGCGCGTGGTCGTACCGCGGATCGGGGAATGGAACACGGTCATCCTGGGCTTCGTCGTTGCGGCCATCTGCATGACGTCGATGGCGTTCGTCGCCAGCCCTTGGGTGCTGTACGCCGTCACCGTGCCCTACGTTCTCGGCTGGGGCCTCACCGGCCCGGCATCACAGGCGGTGGTGACACGGATAGTCGCGCCCAACGAGCAGGGCCTGCTGCAGGGCGCCATCGCCAGCGTGTCGACGGCTACCGGCGTTATCGCCCCGCCGATCGGCGGCGCCCTGTTCGGCTACTTCATCTCGGACCGGGCGCCGGTTCATCTGCCGGGTGTGGCCTTCCTTCTCGGTGGCTCGCTGTTCGTGCTTGGCCTCATCTTCGCCGCCCGGCCGCACGTCATCCGCACCGTGCGCGAGGCGATGGCGGCGAAAGCTTAGGCTGCTGACTCCTTGCGGCGCCGCTCCGCGTTAGGCAACCTCGGGGCAAGGGAGACTGCGTTTGGCCAAAAAGGCGGCGGCACTCAGAACGAAGGCGGTGACGGACCTCGCTCCCGAGGAAGCGGAGGCGGAGTTGGCCGCGCTCGCCGAGGAGATCGCCGAGCACGACCGGCGCTACTACGAGCAGGACAGGCCGTCGATCAGCGACGCCGCCTACGATGCGCTGGTCGCGCGCAACAAGGCGATCGAGACGCGCTTCCCAAAACTGCGCCGGGTCGACAGCCCGACCGGCCGCGTCAGCGGCGCGCCGTCGGCGAAATTTGCCACAGCGCGACATGCGGCGCCGATGCTGTCGCTCGAGAAGGCGTTCACCGACGACGACATGCGCGCTTTCATCGAGCAGGTGCGCCGTTTCCTCGGACTGGGCGAGAGCGCTGCTGTCGCGTTGACCGCGGAGCCGAAGATCGACGGGCTTTCGATCGCGCTCCGCTATGAGGACCACAAGCTCGTGCAGGGCCTGACGCGTGGCGACGGCGTCACCGGCGAAAACGTGACCGCCAACGTGCGCACTATCAAGGATATCCCGCAGAGCTTGCCGAAATCGGCGCCGGACCTCATCGAGGTGCGCGGCGAGATCTATCTGCGCAAGGACGATTTCCTCGCGCTGAACCGCCAGCAGGAGGCGGCAGGGGCGGAGCCCTACATCAATCCGCGGAACACGGCGGCGGGATCGCTCCGCCAGAAGGATCCGGCGGCGACCGCCGCGCGCCCGCTGCGCTTTTTCGCCTACGCCTGGGGTGCGTTCTCCTCGCTGCCGGCCGATACGCAGTTCGGCGTCGTGCAGGCATTCGCCAGCTGGGGCTTCCCGGTCAATCCGCTGATGCAGCGTTGTGCGGATGGCGAGGCGGCGCTTGCCGCGTACGCGAAGATCGAGAAGCAGCGCGCGTCGCTCCCCTATGACATCGACGGCGTCGTCTACAAGGTCGACTCGCTTGCCTGGCAGGAGCGCCTCGGCATCCGCAGCGCGTCACCCCGCTGGGCGATCGCCCACAAGTTCGCCGCCGAACGGGCGACGACCAAGATCGTCGGCATCGACATCCAGGTCGGCCGCACCGGCGCGCTGACGCCGGTGGCGCGGCTTGAGCCGGTGAACGTCGGCGGCGTCACGGTGGTGAACGCGACGCTGCACAACGAAGACTTCATCCGCGGTTACGGCCGTGACGGCGCGATCCTGCGACAGGACGAGAGCGGCGAGCCGATCGACATCCGCATCGGCGATACCGTGTCGATCCAGCGCGCCGGCGACGTCATCCCGCAGGTGCTGGAGGTTGACCTCGACCGCCGGCCGAAGGGCGCGAAGGCATTCGCCTTCCCGAAGATTTGCCCATGCCCGCTGAAGACGCCGGTGGTGCGCGAGGAGACGGCGACCGGCGGCGAGGGGATCGTGCGGCGCTGTTCGGGCGAGTTTGCCTGTCCGTTCCAGCGCAAGGAGCATCTTCGCCATTTCATCTCGCGCAGCGCCTTCGACATCGAGGGCCTCGGCGAGAAGCAGATCGAATACTTCTACGACAGCGAAGACCTGCCGGTGAGGGCGCCGGCCGACATCTTCACGCTGCGCGCGCGCGACGAGAAGAACCTGAAGAAGCTGAAGGACGTCGAGGGATTCGGCGTCGTATCCGTGCGCAATCTGTTCGACGCGATCGATGCCCGGCGGGAGATCCCGCTGGAGCGGTTCCTCAATTCGCTCGGCGTCCGCCACGTGGGAGAGACCACCGCCAAGCAGCTCGCCCGCGGCTATGGCTCGTGGGCGGCCTTCCACGACGCGGCGCTGAAGATCGCTGATGCCGATGCCGCCGCGCGGCAGGAGATGGACGACATCGACCAGATCGGCGAGACGGTCGTCGATGCGGTCGCGCGATATTTCGCCGAGCCGCACAACCGCGATCTGGTCGAGCGGCTCGTGGCGGAGGTGACGATCCTCGACGCGGAGCGTGCGGCGACAAACTCGCCCGTGGTCGGCCAGACGATCGTCTTCACCGGCTCGCTCGAGAAGATGACACGCGACGAGGCGAAGGCGATGGCCGAGCGGCTGGGCGCTAAGGTGTCCGGCTCGGTGTCCAAAAAGACCGATCTCGTCGTCGCGGGGCCGGGCGCCGGCTCCAAGCTCAAGGACGCCGAGAAGCACGGCGTCAAGGTGATCGACGAGGACGCCTGGCTGAAGCTGGTCGGCGGCGGCTAGTCGCTAGCCGGTCGGGTCGGGCGCGGGCGAGATCGGCAGCACGGGAACGGCGGGCGACGGTGCCCGCGGAACTGGCTCGTTGACCGGCGCGGTGATTGCCGTGTTGAACTCAGGCGCGGCGTCCAGCTCTTCTTTCGTCGCGTTCAACGTCAGCTTCAAACCCCCATTGACGTCGACGGTGCTGGAGATAGCGCCGAACGCGACAGCGACGTCCTTTTCGCCAATGCCGAGATCGCCACCGACGCCGATGACGAGCGCGAAGGGCGTGCCGTCGTCAGCGAGAACGATATCCTTCACATCGCCGATGTTCCCGCCGTCGGCATTGTAAACCGCAGCGCCGACCAAGGCGCTTGCCATCACTTGGCCAGGGACCGGATGTGGCACAAACTTCGGCACCGTCAGCTTGCCGTTCGGCGTCTGGATATCCGGCATCACCGGCGGCGGAACGACGTCCTGCGCGTATACCGGCGCGACAAACGCGACGACGGCCACTGCCGCCACCGCCGTGGTCAACAGAATCTTGTGCATGGCTTTCCTCCTCAGAAACTGCCTCTGGAGAAAAGAACGTGCGAAAGCGGCTTTGGTTCACCGCCCGTGCGGCTAAACCGGGCGGGTGGCGTTCCCCAGCCAATCCCGATCGTGATCGCCGAGGAGGTGACCAAGTCTGGCGGCCAGGCCATCGTGATAGGCGTTCAGCCAGGCGCGCTCGTCGGCAGTGAGCAGCCCCGCGTCGACCAGCCGCGTGTCGATCGGCGCAAACGAGATCGTCTCGAACATCAGCATCGGCCGCTCCGCGCCGCTCATCCGATCGGCAGGCTGCACCAGCACGAGATTCTCGATGCGGATGCCGTAAGCGCCCGGCTTGTAATAGCCGGGCTCGTTCGACATGAGCATCCCCGATTCCAATGGCGTGGTGCCGAGCTTGGAAATGCGTGCCGGGCCTTCGTGCACCGACAGAAACGCACCGACGCCGTGGCCGGTGCCGTGATCGTAGTCGAGGCCTGCGTCCCACAGCGCGCGGCGTGCGAACGGGTCGAGCTGCGCGCCGCTCGCGCCGACCGGGAAGCGGGCGGTCGCGATGCCGATATGCCCCTTGAGCACGCGCGTGAAACGATCGCGCATTTCGGCCGTGGGCGTTCCGGTCGCGACGGTTCGCGTGATGTCGGTGGTGCCGTCCCGGTACTGCGCGCCCGAGTCGATGAGGTACAGCTCGCCCGGCACCAGCTTGCGCGATGACTCCGGCGTTGCCCGATAGTGGATGATCGCTCCGTTTGGTCCCGCACCCGAGATCGAGTCGAACGAGGTGTCGACCAGCTCCGCGCTGTCGCGCACCGCGGTCTCGGCACGGAATTCGCGCAGCCTGTCGGCCAGCGCGATCTCGTCGTAACGCCCGCTCGCTCCCTCGCGATCGAACCACGCAAGAAACCGCACCATCGCCGCCCCGTCGCGAATGTGCGCCCGCCGGATTCCCTCGATTTCCGTGGCATTCTTGCGGGCGCGGGGGAGGGCGACGGGATCGCTGCCCTCGACCAGCGTGCCGCCGGCATTTCTCACGGCTGCCGCCACGCCCTCGCTGGTCGTTTGCGCGTCGACCAGCACGCGCGCGTGCTGCCGTCCGAGATTGGCGAGCGCCACGGTCAGCGTCGCGGGCTCACGCGGGTCGGCGATCTCGGCGATAGCATCGCGCACGCTGTTGGAGAGTTTTCGCCCGTCGATGAAAACTTCCGGCTTGCCGGCGGCCGGCAGCACGGCGTAGGCCAGCGCGACGGGGTTGTGCGCGACGTCGCCGCCGCGAATGTTGAGCAGCCAGGCGACCGAGTCGGCTTGCGTCAGCACGGCGGCGTGAACTTTCTTCTCCGCCAACGCCGCCTGGAGGCGCGCGATTTTCGCCGTGGCGTCTTCACCCGCCAACGATGCGGGTTGCAGTGACACTTGCGCCATCGGTGCGGCGGGCCGATCGGTCCACAGCGGATCCAGCGGATTGGACTCAACGGCAACCAGCTCGGCGTCTGCGGCTGCGCACGCCTCGCTGAAGCGCCGCACTTCAGCAACCGTCATCAGCCACGGATCGTAGCCGATGCGATCGCCTTTCCTGGCATGCGCCGCCAGCCACTTGGACGGTGGCGCGTCGACCAGGTGCTCGCGCTGAAACGACGCATGGTCGACCTGCTGCTCCGCCTGCAGCGTGTAGCGCCCGTCGATGAAGATCGCTGCCTCATGCATGAGCACGATTGCCATGCCGGCCGATCCGGTAAATCCGGTCAGCCACGCGAGGCGCTCGGCGGATGGGGGCAAGTACTCGCTCTGGTGCTCGTCGGCGTGTGGCACGAGGAAGCCGGTGAGACCTGCGGCGCTGAGAGCTGCGCGCAGTGCGGCGAGACGCGTTGCGGTCGTGGTCTTGGCAGAGACTTCGTTCATGCGCTTCCTCTAACGCCGTGCCCAAACACGCGCCACGCGGTGGCAACATTGCGGCAGTGCAACAAATCCATGACGCAATGCAATAACCTCATGTCTGTCATGCCTTTAGCCGGGTTCCGGCGTGTGCGCGATGCATCGTATCTGAAGACCCGCGGGGCGGATTCGGAAATGGAGTCGGGTCATGGCCATGACAGTCTACGACGGTGCCGGCGGTCGCGCTGCGCCCGTTCACGGCGTGCTCCGCCGGGCGGTGGCGCGCATCGTTGTGGCGCGCCCGCGTCCTGATCGCCGGGCCAGCGCTCATATCCTCGGTCTCGACGACGCCGGCTTCGCGACCTTCGCCGCCGATCGCCGCGCGCTGGAACAGGCGGGGCAGGGCGATTGCCCGCTGTAGTCAGCCGCGCAGCACCAGTGTCGCCCATTCGCCCATGTGCAGGACGCGCTCGCGCGTGAGACCGACGCTGCGATACATGGCCGCGACGCGGCGCTCCTGATCGAGCAACAGCCCGGAGAGGATCACCGTGCCCTGCGCCGCGAGGTGGCGCCGGATGGCGGGCGCCAGAGCGACCAGCGGACCCGCGAGAATATTCGCGACGATGAGATCGTACGGCGCCGCCGCTTCGATGGCCGCGTGATTCAGACCGGCTGCCGTGAGTGTGTGCACCCTGCGGCTCACCCCGTTCAGCCGCACGTTGTCGCGCGCGACCTGTGTCGCGACGGCATCGATGTCGCTCGCCATGACGCGCGCCTTCGCGCGTTTGGCGAGTGCGATGGCGAGCACTCCGGAACCGGTGCCGACATCCAGTGCGTTGCGAATGGGGCGCGCCCTGGCGTCTCCGTCGATGGCAAGCAGGCAGCCGGCGGTGGTGCCGTGGTGACCGGTGCCAAACGCCAGCCCGGCCTCGATCTCGATGCCGATGTCATTGGCGCGGACCTTCGCCCGGTCGTGACTGCCGTGCACGAGAAACGGACCGGCGCGCACCGGCGCTAAACCGGCTAGCGACTTCGCCACCCAATCCTCCTCGGGGAGCGGCGCGAACGCGAATGCCCCGAGCCGCGCCAGCGCGGCGCGCTCCTCGCTGCCCGGCTCGGCCTGGAAGTACACCGCCACCTGCCATTTCTCCGGCGCGGCCTCGCTGAGGTCGAACGCGTTTGCCCACAGCAGACCGTCGTCGTCCAGCGCCGCGGCGAGGGCGCGGGCAGGGGCTTCCGCGAGGACTATGGTGGCGACGATGGTCATGGGTTGAGCCGGGCGTGCGCAGATTTCCGCGCGGATTAACCTTGCTCCGGCTGTCATGGCAAGGTCATCCCGTTCTCATGTCCCTGCCATCCACGGCGGCGATCCTTCCGGCGATCTTGCGAATCAGACGGCTGCTCCCGCGGCCGCCGCGTCTCGCCAAAGGAGGGACAATGGCCGACCGCAGCGACGTCAGCGTCAGGCGCGTTGTCGACGAAGCGGACCGCGCGCACGTCCTCGCGGTGCTCGGCGCGACGTACCTTGCCGAGAAGCGGTGGATCAGCAATCCCGAGAGTCAGTTTCCGCAGGGCGACATCGCCAAGGACCACATTGCCTGGTTTGTCGCCGCGGCGGAGGGCGAGCCGGTGGGCGTGGTGCGCATCCTCTACGATCCGCCGATCGCGGCCTACGCCGGCTACGGCTTCACGTCGCTCGATCCGTCCATCCGCATCGACGACTTCATCGATCGCGCTGGCATCGCCGAGGTCGGCCGCTTCGCGGTCGTGCCGCACTGCCGTCGCCGCTTCATGATCGCAGCGGCGCTGATGCGCGCCGCGACAATCGACAGCCTCAAGCGGCGCGTGACGCATCTCATCACCGATGTCTTCGAGGATGATCCGCACAGCCCGCTCGGCTTCCACACGCGCGTGGTAGGATTCCGTGCGGTTGCCACGCACGACGTTGGCGAATTGAACAGCGCGAGCCGCCGCATCACGCTGGTGCTCGACGTCAACGCCGCGCGCGAGGAGCTGAGCCGCCGCAACAACTGGTTCTACCGCTACATCATGAGCGCGCTGCCGCGGGCGCTCCACGCGCAGCTCGCCGCATAGAGTGGACACCGTGATGCCTCCCTCTGCCACACCGACGCCGGCCAACCGCAACACGCCGCCCGACCTCGCCCTGCTTGCCAACGAGGCCATGGTCCGGGCGATGGCCCGCAAGGGTGCCGGCGCGGTCCCGAGCATCGGCGAAGTGCTGCGCCGCCGGTTGCCGTTCATGGCGTGGATCGACAGCTTCGTGTTTCGCGCCGTGATGCTTGTCGCGCGGCGCCAGATCATCGCCATCACCGGCATCGAGCACATCCTCAACCCCGGTCCGTTCGTCCTCGCGCTCAACCACAGCATCAAGCGCGAGGCGATTATCGTTCCGGCCGCGCTCATATTTCATCGCGGTGGCCGGCTGATCCACTTCTGGTCGGATTGGGTCTATCGCATCGTGCCCGGCCTGGGCTTTCTGCTGCGCCGCGCGGGCACCATCGCGGTGATGACCAAGCCCGGCAACCCGAGGATCCTCGATCTGCTCCGCCCCTTCTTTTCGCGCGGTGCGCCGGCCATCGAACAGGCGCGAGCGCATCTGAGGGCGGGCCGGCCCATCGGCGTGTTCCCCGAGGGGACGGCCAACCGGGATCGGCGCCGGCTGCTTGGGGGGCGGCATGGCGCCGCGCGCCTGTCGCTCGAGGTCGGCGTGCCGGTCGTGCCCGTCGGCATCGTGTTTCCGAAGGCGCCGGCGGCCGGGGCAATTCCGGAGAGCGCGGCGATGGAAATCCGCATCGGCCGCCCTCTGGTGCCGCCGCGCACTAGCGCTCCGCGCCCGAGCCTCGTTGAAGTCCGTGCCTGGCACGCGACGGTGATGACGGAAATCGCCCGGCTTTCCGGGAAGACGTGGAGCAGCGAGCCCGCCGCCTGACGGGCCCGCCGAGCAGCCGCACGCTTCTATGCGGTCAACGTGCCGTTGAGATGCGCCGCAAGTTTGTTGAAGGTGCTGTTCCAGCCGCGTCCGTGGTTGTTGCGATCTTCCGGCGATTCCACACCCTCCTGGCGCAGCGTCATCTCCGTGCCACCTTCACGGGGCGCGAAGGTAAGCGTGATCACCGTGCGGCGCTTGGGATCGTTGTTCCAGTTCCAGGTAAGGACGATGCGCCGTGGTGCGTCGATCTTGCGGAACTCGCCGGTCACCGGGGCGATCTCGCCGGTGCTGAGCTGCAGGTTGATCCGATAGCGGCCGCCAACCCGCGCATCGAACTCGGGGACCTCGCAATGGACGCCCTCGATGCCGATCCATGACTGGAATTCGTCGTGATTCATCCAGGCGTCGAAGACGCGGGCAGGGGGCGCGTTGAACTGTCGGGTCACGACGAGGGTTGCATCGTCCACGGTGGTCGTCATTTCTTCTTCTCCTTCTTGGATCCTGAAAGATGAGCGTCGAGGCGATCGAAGCTGCCGCTCCAGAACCGCCGGTTGAAGTCGAGCCAGCCCGCGGCGCTGTCGAGCGCTTCGCGCTTCAGGTGACAGCGGCGATGCTTGCCTTCGCGCTCGTTGGTAATCAGGCCGGCATCCTCCAGCACGCGAAGGTGGCGTGAGATTGCCGGGGCCGAAATCGCAAACGGTCCCGCGAGTTCGCCAACCGTAGCCGGGCCGCGCGCCAGGTGCACGAGGATCGCCCGGCGGGTGGCGTCGGCGAGGGCGGCGAAGGTGTGATCGAGATGAGTCATTTAACGATAATGTTAATTCACATGTTGGTTAAGTCAAGAGGGCAGTTGAGTCGGCGTCCAAGTTTTCACGGTTGTCAGGAAAGAACGCTGCTCACGGTCGCTCGACGAAACTGTCGAGCACCTTCTTCTGGCCCGCCTTCTCGAAATTGACGGTGAGCTTGTTGCCGTCGATCGCCGCAATCCGGCCATACCCGAATTTCTGGTGGAAGATGCGCTCGCCGACGCCGTAGTCGCTGGTGCCGCCGATCACCGACTTCGCCACCAGCTCGCCCTCGATCAGGCGCGGGCCCGAATTCAGCGGATGCTCGAAGCCGCGGCGGGCCTTCTTGCCGGACGCGGCCGAAGCCGCGGCTTCCTCGGCGCCGCGCTTCTGGGCGCGCTGCCAGCCGGGCGTGGCGTACGTGTTGGCGAAGGGATCGCGCGTGTCGAAGCGGCTAGCGCCGTAAGCAGCCGAGCCGTAGCCGCCATAGTTAGTCGCCTCCTCGACGACGTCGACGTGCGCCTCGGGCAGCTCGTCGAGGAAACGCGACGGGATGCCCGACTGCCACATGCCATGCATGCGCCGGTTCGCCGCGAAGCGGATGAACGCGCGCTTGCGCGCCCGCGTGATACCGACGTAGGCGAGCCGCCGCTCCTCCTCCAGCCCGGCCTTGCCGTTCTCGTCGAGCGTGCGCTGCGAGGGGAACAGACCTTCCTCCCAGCCGGGCAGGAACACCGTGTCGAACTCCAGGCCCTTGGCGGAATGCAGCGTCATGATCGAGACGGCGTCGTTGCCGGCCTCGGCGTCGGCGTCCATCACCAGCGCGATGTGCTCGAGGAAACCCTGCAGGGAGTCGAACTCCTCCATCGAGCGCACCAGCTCCTTCAGGTTTTCCAGCCGCCCCGGCGCATCGGCCGAACGGTCGGCCTGCCACATCTCGGTGTAGCCGCTCTCCTCCAGGATCAGCTCGGCGAGCTCGGTGTGCGACAGCGTCGCGATCTGCGATTGCCAGCGCGCGAACGATCCGAGCAGATCGCGGAGCGAGGCGCGCGTCTTCCCGGCCAGCTCGTCGGTCTCGGTCAATTCGGCCGCGGCGGCCATCAGCGGGATCTTGCGCGTGCGGGCGCGGGCGTGCATCGCCGCCACCGTCGTCTCGCCGATGCCGCGGCGCGGCACGTTGACGATGCGCTCGAAGGCGAGGTCGTCGGCCGGCTGGAAGGTCGCGCGGAAATAGGCGAGCGCATCGCGGATTTCCTGCCGCTCGTAGAAGCGCGGGCCGCCGATGACGCGGTAGTTCAGGCCGAGCGTGATGAAGCGATCCTCGAACGACCGCATCTGGAACGAAGCCCGCACCAGGATCGCGATCTCGTTCAGCTTGTGGCCCTTGGCCTGCAGCGCCTCGATCTCGTCGCCGATGGCGCGCGCCTCCTGCTCGCTGTCCCACGACGAGGCCACCGAGACGCGCACCGCATCGGGGTCGCGCTCGTCGGTGAACAGCGTCTTGCCGAGCCGCCCCTCGTTGTGCGCGATGAGGTGGGCGGCAGCGCCGAGGATGTGCGACGTCGAGCGGTAGTTGCGCTCCAGCCGGATGACGATGGCGCCGGGGAAATCCTTCTCGAAGCGCAGGATGTTGTCGACCTCGGCGCCGCGCCAGCCATAGATCGACTGGTCGTCGTCGCCGACGCAGCAGATGTTGGCGCGCGCCTTGCCCGCATCGTCGAGCCCGTGCTGCGCCAGCAGCCGCAGCCAGAGATACTGCGCGACGTTGGTGTCCTGATACTCGTCGACCAGGATGTAGCGAAACCGGCGGTGATAATCCGCCAGCACATCGGCATGCGCGCGCAGGATGCGCAGCGGCTCGAGCAGCAGGTCGCCGAAGTCGGCGGCGTTCAGCGTGCGCAGCCGCTCCTGGTAGAGCTGGTACAGCCGCTTGCCCTTGCCGTCGGCGAACGCGTTGCCGTCAGCATCGGAAACATCGGCCGGCGATTGCCCGCGATTTTTCCAATGGTCGATCAGCCCGGCGAGCTGGCGCGCCGGCCAGCGCTTCTCGTCGATGTTCTCGGCCACCAGGATCTGCTTCATCAGCCGGATCTGGTCGTCGGTGTCGAGGATGGTGAAATCAGACTTGAGCCCGGCGAGCTCCGCGTGCCGGCGCAGCATCTTGGCGCCGATCGAGTGGAAGGTGCCCAGCCACTGCATGCCCTCGACCACGCCGCCGATGAGATCGCCGACGCGCGTCTTCATCTCGCGCGCCGCCTTGTTGGTGAAGGTGACGCACAGAATCTCCCACGGCTTCGCCCTGCCGGTGGCGAGCAGATGCGCGACCCGCGTGGTGAGCACGCGCGTCTTGCCCGTGCCCGCGCCGGCCAGCACCAGCACCGGCCCCTCCGTCGCCTCGACCGCCGCGCGCTGCTCCGGGTTCAGCCGGGCGAGATACTCCGGCGCGCCACCGCGGCCCGAGGCACGCGCCGCGATGCCGCCAGGGCGCGGCCCGCGCGCAGGCTCCGCCGGCGCTAGGCTGTCGTCCAGCAGCGGCGCGTCGTCATCGTCCGAACGCTTGGCGGGGTCGGTCATCGGCCACCGTCGGCCATTGGGCAAAATCTCACGAATCCGGAAGGGAGAACACTATAGCAACAGATGGGCCGCGACGGGCGAGAAGGGAAGGGGCGCCCGCAACTCCGCGTCAATCAATGGCAGCCACTATAGGCTGTGGATGCGGCAGTGATTCGGCGTCCGCGGGGCCGGAAAATCATGCGGAAATCCATCGGGGCCAGCCTCGCGGCGACTGCGGCGGCGATCTGGATTGGCGCGGCCGCCGGGGCCTCGGCGCAAGCGGCCGAGTGGAACCGCGCCTACCTTGGCGCCTTCGCCGGCGCTGCCTTCGGCCAGTCCGACGCCACAACCGAGATTGGCTGCCCGGGCGGTGGCTACATCTGCAACCCCACCCAATACGTCGAAAACGGCGTGCTCGTCGGGGCGACCGGCAGCGGCTCGGCAACCGCCACCGCCTTCGCCGGCGGCGGCTTCATCGGACGCAGCTGGCAGAACGGCACCGTCGTCTACGGGCTGGAGGCCGATGTCGGCGCGATGCCCTTCAGCATCACCAACGGCGGCAGCGCCGCCAGCATCAACCCGGGCATCCACAACGGCTCGGATCCCGCGATCTTCTCGATGCACGTGACCGCGTCGGCGGATTGGCTGGCGACGGCGCGGGTCCGCGTCGGCTTCCTGCCGACGCCGAACCTGCTCGTCTACGGGACCGCCGGCATCGCGGCGACCGAACTCACCGTGTCGAACGCCTACGCCGACAACTATGTCTTCGTGGGCCACACATACGGCCACGAGAACGCCACCACATCGGAGTTCCGCACCGCGCTGGCGCTCGGCGCCGGCGTCGAATGGGCGGTGTCGGATCGCTGGACGATGCGTGCCGAATACATGCACGTCGATTTCGGCGCGCTCACCGTCGCCGGCAGTATCTCCTTCGCGGACCTGTGGCTGGACGTGAACCCTGCGACCAGCACCGCCAGCCTGCGGACAGACATCGTGCGGGCAGGCGTGGCGTACGGGTTCTAGTTGGGTGCCGTCACGATAGCGCCTCGGCCAGCGCGACAATCACGCCCGCCGGGCCGCGCACGTAGCAGAGCCGGTAGATATTCTCGTAGTTCACCACCTCGCCGATCAGCTCGCCGCCATGCGCGCGGAGCATGGCGACGCTGTCGTCGACGCTTTCCACCTGGAACATGAGGTTGCGCAGTCCCGCCGCGTTCGGCGGCGCCACCGCCGGCTCGACCTTCACCAGCTCCGGATGGTGGAACTTCGTCAGTTCCAGCCCCTGCCCATCGGGCGTCCGCAGCATGACGATGTCGACCTTCACGCTGTCGATCGCGTTGATGCGGTCCACCCACTTCCCCTCGATCGGCGCGCGCCCCTCGATGGTCATCCCGAGCGCGGTGAAGAAGGCGGTGGCGGCGGCAAGGTCGTCGACGACAATGCCGACGTGGTCGAGCTTCACAAGCTTTGACGGCAACGCCGGCTACTCCTTCAGCACCACTACCGGCATCGGTGCGGCGGCGAGCGCATCGATATCCGCCGGCCGCGCCGCCTTCAGGCTGGCGAGGAAGGCGGTGGCGTCGTCGCCATAGGCGCGCCGGCTGATGCCGAATAGCACCACGCCCGCCTTGCCGCCTTCGCCCGTCCACGGCGCGTAGCGGTAGGCGTTCCATTCCACGATGTCGCCGTCCGGCGAACTCATGATGAAGTCGAGGATGATCTCGCCGGTCTTGCGGTTCACAATCTGCGAGAAGTTGACCAGCGGATCGGTCGCCTTGCGCTTCTCCAGCATGTCGACCGTCGCCACCGCCGCGGCGCGCACGTCGCTCTGCTCGATATTGGCGTCGAGCAGCACCATCGCCGTGTAGTGCTCGCTGTCCTGCCCCGCCGGCAGGTACTCCTGCTTGTAATAATGCGGATAGGGATGCGACGCCCACGCGAGCACGAAGCTCTGGCCATGAAAACTGATCGGCCCCGGCACCGACAGCCGCTCGGCCGCATTCTCCGCAAAAGCCGCAGCAGCGGAGATGAGAAGCGTCGCGGCGCTGAGCAGTGAAATGAAGGCGCGGCGGTTCATGGGCTGCATCCTGACAGATCAAAATCGGGCTGCGAGCATAGCTTTTCGTCCGACTGCCGTCATGGCCGGGCTTGACCCGGCCATCCACGCCGTGACCCAGCTGCGCGCATCCCGCGAGGAGGACAGAGCGAACCGCCATGCCCCCACGCCGAGACCGTCCGCGCCCACATTGCCGCGGTCGAAGCCGGGCGCCGACACCGCGCCGTTATTCGCGTATTGAGCGCAATTCAAGCGTGGCTAAAAGCGACGTTCCCTCCACGCTGCTAAGAGCTCCTTTGCTCTGTCGCCCTTGGCGTTAGAGGTCTGAGCGATTTGCTCGAGTCGATTTCTAGCTACGGCCGGGTCGGCAAATGTTGCCACGTACTCTCTGTACAACGGGAAAGTCCTGCCCGACGCACTTATCGACACCCCTCGCATCGCATCGAGCGCTTCCAAGAAACCGTCGTCATCTACCATCGCCTGCTCAATGAAGGCAGCGAGCGACACTCTGTCACCGAGTTGGTGCCAGCAAAATAGAACATCGAGAGGCTGCGGCATGTTGAATACGTCGGTGCTCGCCATCGCGTTCACCCGCTCAACGAAGCTGACTAGTGCGCTGTCAAGTTGAGGCTCCGTGAGCCATTGTCGTTCACTATCAGCTCGTGAAGCGTCAGGTCGGCCGTAAGCCAATCCCTGGTCTCTCAATATTTCAGCGATCCAATTCAGGCTTTGGCCGTTTTCTACAAGCGATTGGAATTGGCTCGGGTCGGTTCGCTTGAGAAGTTTGAGAGCCTTTGGCCAAATCGAGTTGGAGCCAAAATCGTCCGAAACCTCGCTTGTTGCGGCAATTGAATCCATCGTTGCAGTGAGGGCCTGCGCAATGCCTTCTTTTTCTTTCGATGACAGTGAGTCGGGCGGGAGATCGCCGAGTCGATCCAACAAAACATCCACGAAATGCCCGCGTCGATAGCCTGCCTTCTGCGAGAGGGTCTTCAATATTGCCGCGGCGGAGTCGGCTCGCTCAGCCGCCTCCTTTCTGAAGCCGGCGAGTTCTTCGTCGGCGATCGCATATGTGGGAAAGGCAAATGCGAAATAGTTGCGCCAATGACTTGGGCTTCCCAAACGGCCGGCCTGCTCGAACTTTGTGAGTTCGCCGTGTGCGAATTTGAACACTTTGCGGTCTTTTCCCTCCATTGCGAAGAACGATACGCCGGGGAGAATGCTGTCGAGGCCTGAGAAGTAAGTTGCAGATGTCCAGCCAATGTCTTGCAAGATTTTCGTGAGTTTCTCGGCTAGATGGGTCTCTTCATCGTCGGAGGGCCTCCCCCCATCGCGGTACGCAGCAACGTTTGTCAGGTACCGCTGGACCCATCTGTACAGCTTTGGCGCCTTTAGCTTCACCAATTGAAGCCAAACAAAGTCCAGGAAGTCGGCACCCGGAGGCAGCCATCGCCACCCGAAAGTCACAGCTTCAACCAGCCTAACAACGTCGCGGGGGGTTTCGATTAGGATTCCTCCCCAAGTGTCCATGACAACGTTCTCTCGGTAGCCGGAATTGTCGACAACCAACGCTGATTTCATTTCTTCTGGAAATTTCTCGGCAAGTAGTTTTCTGGCGTACCGGCGAAGAGCGAATGGTTCGTGTGGTGGTATTGGGATCGTCGTTTGAAACACTTTTTCGAGATACGTGTGAGGATCGTTCACGTGCAGGCAGTCCGCTACCTGTCTGCTGAGTACGCGTTCATCGAAACAAACAACGTAGACCATGAGCGGAAAATCAACGACGTGTCGTATAACGCGAAGGACCTCGACCGCCTCGGAAGGATCCAGTCTGTCGGTATCATCGACGAACACCGCAAAGCGGAGCGCCGGGCAGTTGGCCTCCATTTTGCGAAGTTCATTCGCAATCTCAGCTTTGAGTTCCGGCACCCCGCTTATCTTGAGGTTCAGAAATTCTCCGAGCCATCCCGCACCCTTGAGGCCCACCGCCGCTAGTAGGGTTGTCCCGCTTGGATCAGTTGCCGCCATGGCAGACGCCGGCACAGCAAGGGCAGCCGCGTACTTTCCCAGCCTCCGAACCTTTCCGGCGAGGCCCTCCCTCCATCGCCGAAAAAGCCAGTAGTCGAGGCGCCACAACGGCGTGATTGTCGCTTCAACAGCTGCGATTTCCTTCGCCAGTTGTCCGAGCAGCGAGGAAAGCAGCGCGGAAGACTCGCCGATTAGCCAAGGGTCGAATCTTACGACTCTGACTGATGGAGATGTTGCTTGGATTTGCTCGGCAACAAAATTTACATAGCTGGATTTTCCGCTGCCCCATGCTCCTTGAACACCCAGCACGTAGCCGCTCGGAGAAACGTCTCGAACGAGCGTCTTGGCCAGGGCTTGGACGACACGTTCCAGCCCGAACGCGTCGTCGCTGAGGTTGGTTTTGGGACTGTCGCCGCCTAGAAAGAATTTTCACCACGAATATCTGCATTCATTTTGGAGTTTCTACCATAGCGCGAAAGACATCTTTCAATCGCAAATAAACTTATCCCCGCCCACCAAACCCACCCCATAATCCATCCCGCTCACTCCCGCTGAGGGTCGAGGACCGGTACCGTCCGGGCTTTCGGGGAGTGGCGCGGCTCCTGACTCGGCCAAATTCCCTGCTTCGGGCGGTCGTGCTAATGTTTGCCGCATGAACAAAGCCCTGAACGATATCGTTCACCGCGCGGACGCTTGGCCGGATTTCGCTCAAGAGGAACTGGCGCAGCTCGCCCGTGAGATCGACGCCGAGGTGAACGCCGGGGTCTACCTGCCGACGCCCGACGAGCTGGCTGGCATTGACCGTGGGCTCAAGGACTCGGCGGATGGCAAGTTTGTTGGCGCCGAACAAGTCGAAGCGGTTTTCGCCAAACATCGCCGCTGATGCGGGTCGTCTGGACCGAGGCGGCTCTCGCCGATCTCGACGATGTTCTTGCCTATATCGCTGAGCACCATCCGTCTTTGGTTGAGCCACTAGAGCGGCGGCTTAGGGCGGTGGTCGAGCGCATCGGTCAATGGCCGCAGAGCGGTCGCGTCGTGGAAGAGCGTCCCGGCGTTCGCGTGGTGCCGCTTGTTCGGTATCCCTATCGCCTTTTCTACCTGGTGACGGATCACCGGGTCGAGATTCTCCATCTCCACCACGCCGCACGCGACGACTGAATCTTCGGCGTTGCCGCTTCTCAAAATAAACTTATCCCCGCCCACCAATCCCGCCCCATAATCCATCCCGCGCACTCCCGGCCGAGGGTCGAGGACCGGTACCGTCCGGGCTTTCGGGGAGTGGCGCGGCGCCAGGCGTCGTCGCAGAGGTGCGGCGCGTCGGGACGACCCGTGAGCCGGGCCGTCGGGGAAACCCGTCTGCCACTGTCGCTCCGTATCTCCGCTGGTCGCGGGGAGGCGGGGCGGGCTTAAGGTCTGCCGCCTTCGCGCCGCGTGGCGAAAGCCAAGCGGCCGTCCGGGGAACCGGGCAGGGCGGCGGATCGAAGTCCTGGCCACGCGGATGAGAAATCGCCGCGGCGGGCGCTCGAGCGAGCGCCAACACTGGACTACCGGACGGCACTCTTTCGAGCGCCCGCCACCCCTCGGACCCTTGTTGGTCTGAGCGACGAGAGAACAGGAAGCGCCGCGAGGCGCGACAGGGACGCAGAGAACGAAGGAGACAAACTCGGGCCGGCATCGGTCGCGGGAACGAAGAAGCGTGCGCGCCGCTCCAGTTTGTCCCCTCGCCCCGGAGGGGAGAGGGCCATGAGCCTTATGACCCCGGACTTGATCCGGGGGAATTAGGCGAATGGGGTGAGGGGAGTCGCCGCCGGCAAGCACGCCCTCACCCTTCGCCTCTAGTTCGCTGCGCTCACAAGATGCGAAGCCCTCTCCCCTGCGGGGCGAGGGGACACGCGACCGACTTACCCCCGCGCCAATCTCCGGAACACCCGCCCGTCGATCGCCGCCAGGCCCGCGGCGATCGCGGCCATGCCGGCGAAGTGGTTCGGCGCCAGGCGCTCGCCGAGCAGGATGGCGCCGAGCAGCACGGCGGTGACCGGGATGAGCAGCGTTACCAGCATCAGGTTCACCGAGCCGGCGGTGGCGAGGATGCGGTAGTAGACGACGTAGGCAAGGCAGGTGGAGAGCGCGGCGATGCCGAGGATTGCGCCGATCGAAGCGAGCGATGGCGGCGGCATCCGCCACGGCGCGTCGAAGAGGACCACGAGCACGGTCATGATGATGGCGCTCGCGGTGATCTGGCCGGCGGCGGTAGCGAGCGGCGCGAGGCCCATGCGCGAAAAGCGGCGCGCGTAAATGGCGGAGAAGGCGTAGCAGACGCACGCCGCTATGATCGCGAGTTCCGGGACGAGGTGTTCGCCCGCATGGGAAAGGGCATCGCCGCCGATCATCACGACGACGCCGGCGAAACCTACGATCACGCCGCCGATGCGGAGCGGCGTCATGCGCTCGTCGTCGGTCCAGTAGTGGGCGACGACGACGGTGAAGATCGGCGTGGCGGCGTTGAGGATGGAGGCCAGCCCGCTCGGGACGCCGGTGCCTTGTGCCCACGCGATCAGCGTGAACGGGAGGACGTTATTCAGCGTCCCCATCACGGCGAAGGCGGTCCACGCCTCGCGGCTGGTCGGCAGTCTGCCGTCGGAGGCCCGCAGCACCGCGTAGAGGAAGATGGCGCCGAGCAGCACGCGCGCCGCGACCAGGGTGTAGGCGTCGATGCTCGTCAGCGCCACGGCGTTGAAGAAGAAGGAGCCGCCCCAGATGACGGACAGGAACAGGAGCAGCCCCCATTCTGCCGTGGTCATGGTGTGGTTAGGCGAGGCGGGCATGGCTCTTGCGACTCCGTTCCGAGGAAACGGGGGCGGAGTTAGCAGGCCGCCAAAGGCCCTGCATTCCGTTTCTTGCAACTGTCATGAACGACTGGCTTTAAGGCTTTGGCTCGGTTGGATTATTTGCTACGCTCATCGCCTCACGCGCCCGTGCGGAGGCTCACCTGAACCGGCTCTATCTCATCGTCGGCGGGGCCATCGTGGTCGTGCTGTTCGCAGCACTGATCGTGCCTTTCTTCGTCAACTGGGACAGCTACCGCGTCAACTTCGAGCGGGAGGCGACCCGGCTCGTCGGCCATCCCGTGCACGTCGGGGGCGCCGCGCACGTGCGCATCCTGCCATCGCCGTCGGTCACCTTCACCGATCTCGAGGTCGCCGATCCGGGGCAGGAGCCGATCGTAACGATCGAGACTTTCTCGGCGACGATCGAGTTGGTGCCTCTGCTTCAGGGCGAGGTGCGCGTCACTTCGATGAATCTCGATCGTCCGCATCTGCGCCTCTCCGCCGACGATCTCGCTGCAGTTGATTGGCTGAAGCCGCCCGGCGAGCGCAAGGGCGACAGGGTCGTGCTTGGAAATGTGCAGATCAGCGACGGCACGCTGAACTACACCGACGTCGAGACGGGCGTGGCGCTCGCCTTCGGCGGCGTTACTGCGTCGCTCGCGGCTGACTCGCTCGCGGGGCCGTGGCGCGTGGAGGGCACCTACCTCGAGGGCGAGCGCAGCGTGCCCTTTCGCTTTGCCACCGGTCGGCAGCTTGACGACGGCACCATCCGCCTGCAATCGACGCTCAGCCCGCCGTCGCTGCCGCTGAGTGTCTCCGCCGACGGCGTGCTGTCCAATCGGGCAGGCCAGGGCATCGCCTACGCCGGCACCTACAACGTCGCCGAAGTGGCGGGCGACAAGACAGTGCCCACCGGCTGGCGCAGCCAGGGCACTTTCGCGCTGTCGCGCGACCGCATCGCCATCGACAAGGCCGTGTTGTCGCGTGGCCCTGCCGACCGGCCGACGAGCGTCGCCGGCTCGCTGGCGGTGGCGTTCGGCAAGGCGCCATCCTTCACGGCGAATGCCGAAGCGCGTCAGCTCGACCTCGACCGCGCTTTCGGCGGCGGACCGGACCAGCCGCTCAATCTCGCCGACCGCGCGCCAGGTTTCCTCGATCAGATCGCGGCTCTGCCGCTGCCCACCATTCCCGGCCACATCACCTTCAACGTGCCGGGCGTCGTGGTCGGCGGGTCCGTGGTGCAGAACGTGTCCCTCGTGGTTGAGCCGGCCGCGGACGGTTGGAAGATCACCAGCCTCAACGCGCAGCTTCCCGGCGAGGCGCTGGTGGAGGCGAGCGGCCTCCTTTCGACACGCCGTGCCGTTTCCTTCGCGGGCCACGCGCGTTTCGCGGTCGCGCAGCCCCTGACCTTCGCCGCGTGGTGGCGCGGATCCGCGCAGATTGCCGCGGCGCGGCCGCCGCCGCCCTTCGACATCAGCGCCGACGCTACGTTCGCCAGCGGCCGCATTGTTCTGGACAAGATTGACGCAACCGTCGGCAGCGCGCCGATCAGTGGACGCGTAAACTGGGGCACGGTGAAGGGTGGGCGTTTGCTCACCACCGACCTCAAAGCCGGAAAGGTCGACTTCGCAGACGCCAAGGCGCTCGCCGATCTCGTCGCCAATCGCGACCTTGGCGATGTCTCGGCCTTGGCCGACAGTTTCTCTATCCGCCTCGCCGCCGACAGCCTGGGCCTGGATGACGTCACGATTGGCAATGTGGCGGTCGATGCGTCCTATGCCAACGACACGCTGAACGTCGTGCAGTTCACCATCGGTGATCTCAACGGTGCGAGCTTGCGCATCACCAGCGGCCGGATCGACGAACTCACCACCAATCCCCGCGGCCACCTCGACGCTCACGTTGAGGCTGAAACGCCGGAAGGGCTTCGCCTTGTCGCCCAGAAGCTGCTGCCCGGTATGGTGTCGCAGGCCTGGCTTGACCGGGCGCTGCCGTCGCTGGCGCCGGCCGTGCTCAACGCACACATCACCGCGCCGCCGAAAAACGGCGCCGGATTTCAGGTCAGTGTCGACGGCGTCGCCGGGCCGACGAGCGTCACCGCGACCGTTCAGTCAGCGATGAATCTCAAGGCGATTTCGGCATGGCGCACGACGCCCAGCGTATTTTCCGCGACGCTGGATTCGCCCGACAGCGCAGCGCTTGCGGCGCAGCTCGGCCTCGCGGCGGTGCCTCTCAAGGATGATCCGGGTGCGCATGTTACGGCCAAGGGGAACGGCGTGCCCAAGGACGGCATGGATTCCGTGTTTGACGTTGAGTTCGCGGGGCTGCGGATCAATGCAGGCGGCAAGCTTGTGCTTGGCGATGCGGCGCCGATGTTCAATGGCAGCTTTAGTGCGACCTCCGATGAGCTGACGCCTTTCCTGGCGAGCGCGGGGCTGACGATCCCGCTTGCCGCGGAAGGCACGCCCGTGGCGCTCAGCGGCACGGCGCGGGTGACGAATGCGCAGGCGAACCTCGAGTGGAAGAACGGCACGGTTGCCGGCCACGCCGTCAGCGGGGCCGCTGTGGCGAGCCGTGCGGCCGATCAGAGCTGGCGCGTGGACGGCACGCTCGACGTGGATGAAGTCGACCTAGGCTGGCTGGCCTCGCTCAGCCTCGGTTTCGCCCCGCAGATGACGGGCAACGCGAAGGCGCCTTGGTCGAAGACGAACTTCGCTCCGCCGACGTATGGCGCGGTCAATGGCAAGATTGGCGTGACGACGCCTCACTTCTTTGTCGGCGACCTCGACGTCACCGACGGCAAGCTGGCGCTGACATTGCAACCCAACCGGATCGACGTGGACCTGAGCGCGGGTGCGTTCGCCGGTGGCGCTGCCGCGGGAGGCGCGTCAATTCAGAATGTCGATGGCAACGTGACCTTGACCAGCCAGTTCAGTCTCACGGGCGGGCGGCTCGATGACCTGTCGTGGCAGGCCGGTGGCCAGCCAGCTTTGACGGGAGGCGTCGACCTGTCGGGGAATTTCGAGGCGACGGGAAAGACGCCGGCTGCCATCGTGTCGAGCATCACCGGTGGCGGTGTTATCGCGGTCCACAACGGGGTCGCGCACAATTTCAATGCCGAGACGGCCGATTCAATCGTTCGCCTCTCGGATCTCGGCGAGCCCTTCAGTGACGCTGCGTTGGCCGATGCCGTGGCCGACCGCATCGATCGCGCGCCGTTGGCTTTTGGCGAGATGGGTGGCGCGTTCACGATCGCCGGCGGCACCGTACGTGCTACGGGCATGTCAGCGCGTGCGCCGGGTGTGTCGGCTACCGGTGGTGGCTCAATCGATCTGTCCGCGCTGACGCTGTCTTCCGACTGGACGATGACCTTCACCTCACTCGATGCGGTGACGGGCGCGGGTGACGCGAAGGTCGGGGTCGCCTTCCGCGGTCCGGTCGCAGCGCCAACGCGTACCGTCAATCCGCTGCCGCTCAACTCTTACCTGTCGACGCGGCAGGCGGCTCGCATGCTCGATGTGATCGCGACGGAGGAGGCGGACCACATCGAGCACGAGCGGCTGCAGCAGCAGATCGACAAGATTCATGACGACGCGGCGCGGATCGAGCGGGCGCGGCAACAGGCGATTGAGAATGCACGCCGGCGCGCCGAAATCGACGCCGCGGCGATCGGGAAGATTGCGACCCTGCACATCGATCGCGAAACGGCTGCCGATGTCCACGCCGTCACGCTGCTGCAACGCGCCGCCGATCTGAGCGCCGGCGCCGCCGATCGTGCACGGCAGGCAGCGGCGGAGGCCGCGCAGCGCCTCGCCGATGCGCGCGGCAAAGCGGATGCGGCACAATCGGCGTTGGCCACGTCCGCCGACGCGGACGCAGCAGCGGGTGCCGCGCTGGGCAAACTCGAAGCCGGCCTGAAACCGGCGGAAGCGCGCGCGGCCGCGACCGCCGAGGCGGCGATGTCGGCAGAGACCAGAGCCGCGGCGGCCGGCAAAATTCTGGCCGACGCGATCGAGGCCGAGAAGAACGCGAAGGCGGCTTCCGAGAAATCGACCGCGGGCGCGGCGGCCACGCAGAGCGCGTTGATGGCTGCCGACACTGACGCGGCCACCGCCCGCGCGGCCGCCGATGCCGCGGAGGTGGAGAGTCAGAGCGCCAAGACCGCGCTCGATGCGGCGGGCAAGGCGATAGGGCAAGCGGCGAGCGAGCGCGATGCGACCAAGCTGGCGCTTGATCTTGCGAACACGGCCCTTTCCACGACCGTCACGCTCGCCGCCCAGAGCGGCGGTGCTTCCACCTCGGCGACGCAGACCGCGATGGATGCCGATGCCAAGCGCGCGCAGGCGGAACTGCGGTCCAACCGCGCGCTTGACGACCAGCGCCATGCGGAGGACGCGCGCAATCAGGCACGCGCCGAGGCAGAAGCGGCGCGGCAGGACTATCAGGCCGCACTGGACGCGGTGACCGACGCCGAGCGCGCCGATCCATCCGGCACGAGCATGCAGGTACTGAGCGCTCGGACGAATGCCGATCATCTTCAGCAGCGGATGGAGATCGCCCAACGCGCTGTGACCGATGCCGAGACGCAGGCCGGAGCTCTGGCGAGTGCCGCTGACGTGGCCAAAGGCGATGCGGATGCTGCGAGTGCCGACGCTCTCTCGGCGGCGTCGGCGGCTGCATCGGTGGCGACAAGCAGCAGGGCGAACGCGGACATGGTGAAGCAGAAGGAAGCGTCGCGTGACGAGGCGGCCGCGAAGGCGTTGGCTGCCGCTGCGACCGCTCAGCGCGCCGGAGCCGCCTTCAACGCCGCGCAGACCGCCGCCGACGCTGCCGTGAGAAAAGCGGCCGAACTGGAAGCCGCGGCGAAAGCGGCGGAGGCCCGTCAGGCTGAAGCGGCCAAGGCAAGCATCGTTGCCATTGCCGATCCCGCTGCGAATGCCCTGGCATCGGCAACCGCGGCTCGGGTGAAGGCGGAGCAGGATGCGCTCGTCGCGCGTGGCGCCTCCGATGCTGCGCAGAGCGACGCGCTGGCGGCATCGGAGGCGCTGACGTCGCTGCGTGCCAATCGTGATGCCGCTGCCACGGCCGCCGATGTGGCGCGTGCAACCCATGTCGCCAACGAGAAAGCCGCTGAGATCGCCCAGGCGGCGGCAACGGCCGCTGAGACTGAACTGGCGGCTGCGGAAGCAGAAGCGAAAGCGCGTGAAGCTGATGCCCAAATCGCGGCGAACCGTGTGCCGGCTGCGGCCGCGCCGGTCGCCGCCAAGCCTGCCGTCATGCCGTCGCCTCGCCAGAGGCCGAAGCCGATCAGGCTTCAGCCGGACGCACTCGCCGGCGACGCGCCGCTGACAATCACGCCGGCGGAGTAGCCGCTTTCCGGCGGTACCACGCGAGCACCGCGATGCGTACCGCTGCGGAGAGGTTGGTATTGCCCGGCCGCGTCCGGTCGACCGACGCGACGATCGCGGCGACGCTCGACTTGCGCGCCGCCGCCATTTCGGCGAGGCCATCCCAGAACGGCTCCTCGATGGAGATCGAGGTGCGGTGTCCGGCGACGGTGAGCGACCGCTTGGTCATTCGCGGTCGTCGCGTTTGTGGGCGTCGATCTTGCGCGTGGCGAGTTCCCGCTGCGCGGCCTCGGCGTGCTTCTCGGCGCGGGTGCGGCCGAAGCGGGCGCGATTGGTCTCAGCCTCCTTGTCGCGTGCGCGGCGTTCTTTCTGCTTGCGTGCGCGGCGGAGGTTGATGACGTCGGCCATGGCTACTTCGGCCCGAGCATGTCCTCAGGGCGTACCAGGCGGTCGAACTCGTCGGCCGTGACGTAGCCGAGGCGGACGGCTTCTTCCTTCAGCGTGGTGCCATTGTGGTGCGCGGTCTTGGCGATCTCGGCGGCCTTGTCGTAGCCGATCTTCGGGGCAAGCGCCGTCACCAGCATCAGCGAGCGCTGCATCAGCGCCTTGATGTGATCCTCGTTGGCCTTGATGCCGATCACGCACCGATCGGTGAAACTCACTGCGGCGTCGGCGAGCAGGCGCACCGACTGCAGGAAGTTGTACGCCATCACGGGGTTGTAGACGTTGAGCTCGAAGTGGCCCTGACTGCCCGCGAAGGTGACGGCGGCGTGATTGCCGAAGACCTGAACGCACACTTGAGTCATCGCTTCGCACTGGGTCGGATTGACCTTGCCGGGCATAATCGAGGAGCCCGGCTCGTTCTCGGGCAGGGACAGTTCGCCGAGGCCGGAGCGCGGGCCTGAGCCTAGCAGGCGGATGTCGTTCGCGATCTTGAATAGGCTGGTCGCCACGGTGTTCAGAGCGCCGTGCGAGAAGACCATGGCGTCATGCGCGGCGAGCGCCTCGAACTTGTTCGGCGCCGAAGTGAACGGAAGCCGCGTGATCGCAGCGATGCGGTCGGCGATACGCTCCGCGAAACCAGCGGGCGCGTTGAGGCCGGTGCCGACCGCGGTGCCGCCCTGCGCGAGTTGCATCAGCATGGGCAGCGTCTGCTCGACGCGCACGATGCCGTTCTCGACCTGCGCGGTGTAGCCGGAGAATTCCTGACCGAGGGTGAGCGGCGTGGCGTCCTGCGTGTGGGTCCGGCCGATCTTGATGATGCGCGCCCACTCCATCGCCTTGTCGTTCAGCGCATTGCGCAGCTTGCGCAGCGCGGGGATCAGGCGATGGTGGATCTCTTCCGCCGCCGCAATGTGCATGGCCGTCGGGTACGTGTCGTTGGACGACTGGCTCATATTGACGTGGTCGTTCGGATGCACCGGCTTCTTCGAGCCGATTTCGCCGCCCAGCAGCTCGATCGCGCGGTTGGCGATCACCTCGTTGGCGTTCATGTTCGACTGAGTGCCGGAGCCGGTCTGCCAGACGGCGAGCGGGAAGTGTGCGTCGAGCTTTCCCTCGATCACCTCCTCGGCGGCCTCGACGATCGCCTCGCCGACCTTCTGGTCGAGCTTGCCGAGGTCCATGTTCACCTCGGCGGCAGCCTGCTTGATGATGCCGAGGGCGCGGACGATCGGGATCGGCTGCTTCTCCCAGCCGATGGGAAAGTTCTCCAGCGAACGTTCGGACTGCGCGCCCCAGTAGCGATCGGCGGGGACGGCGATGGGACCGAACGAGTCCGTTTCGGTGCGCGACTTCTGGACGGCCATGGCAGCTACTTCTTGCGGAAGGCGTCGAGGCTGACGACCTGAGCGGCAGCGTGGGCGGGCGCCTCTTCCTTGGCTTCCTTCGCCGGCGGCTCGGGTTTCTTCTCCAGCGCCACGACCGGTGCCGGCGGTGCAGTCTCGGCCGCCGGCTCTGCGGCGCGTGGGGCGAGGGCCATGTTGAACTCGATCTTGAAGCCGACCGACGGGTCGACGAACTGCTTCACCGCGGCAAACGGGATGAGCAGTCGCTCCGGAATGCCGTTGAAGGAGAGGCCGACTTCCAGCGCATGTTCGGTAACGACCAGGTCCCAATACTGATGCTGGAGGACGATGGTCATCTCTTCCGGCCATTGCGACAACAGACGGGTGGAGACGCGCACGCCGGGGGCGGTGGTGGCGAAGGTGATGAAGAAATGGTGGTCGCCGGGCAGCTGCGTGCGCGCCACCTCGGAGAGGACCTTCCGCACCACGCCGCGCAACGCATCCTGCGCCAGGATGTCGTAGCGGATCAGATCCTCGGCCATTGTGCCTGCCGCATTCCTTATGGCCCGGAGTGGGCGCGCCCCAAAAATCAGTGGAGGCTTCTGTTGCCAGGTGCCTCCGAACCCCGCCTTACGGTGCGAACCGGAAGGACTTGGATTGAGATTGCATCACCGCATTACGCGGCGAGGCGAACCTCGGCATAGTTGTCGTTAGCAACTATAGTTTTGGCCCGATAACGGCGGAACCATGCCGAGCGAAAGCTCACCCTTTACGCCCTCGTCGATCCTAGTTCGCCCCCGTAAATGGTGGAGGCGCCGGGTACTGCCCCCGGGTCCGCAGGGTTTATTACGATGGCCATTTATCGCCATATCCGAATTGCTCCGGCAGCTTGAAATATAGGGATTCGGCCAGCGAACGCAAAGGCCTCCGCTTCAGCCCGAACGATGCGCAAACCGTTGAATTGCGGCCGCATCGGCAAGCTCGACCACGGCCAATCCCGCCCAATCCGTGGCGATCAGCCGCTCGCGTGACGGAATGGCGGCGATCGCGGAAAGTACCGCGATGGTTTCGGCGGGGTTGCCACGGAGCGTGACTTCCATCGCCGACACCGTACCGGATCCGTCGGTCTCGTAGATCACCGCCGCGGAAAGAGGCGAGGGGCCGTATCCGCGCCCGCGCGTGGGCGTCGGCGCGTTGGGATCGCCCGTCACCACCGCTTCGAACGGCATGAGGTTGCCCGCAAGCGCCCGGCGCGCTGCGACGGTCGGTATCTCTAAATCGGCGATGGTGCGCGCGCCCGCGCGCGGGTAGCGGACTGTGGCCTCGGCAAAGCCGCTCCCGGTTGCTGTCGGTCTCGCCGTCGCAATGGCGGTTATCTGTTCCCGGCACCAGTCGGCCTCGGTGGCAGGCAGAATTTCGACGTCGCCCGCCGTGACGTCATCGATGAACAGCACGCGGCGTGGCGCGCTGTTGCTGTGTTTACGGAAGGATCGAAACAGCTTGGCGAACATGGGCGTGATCTTGCCCGCAGGCCGGGGCAGCGCCAAGTAGGGCGCGGAACATGGAAAGGGGAACCATGGAACTCGGCGTTTATACCTTCGCGGAAATGTCGCCCGACCCGAAGACGGGCAGGCGCATCGATCCCGCCACGCGTTTCCGCAACTTGATGGAGGAAGTCGAACTGGCCGATCAGGTCGGGCTCGACGTGTTCGGCATCGGTGAGCACCACCGGCCGGATTTCGCCGTATCCGCGCCGGCGGTGGCGCTGGCCGCGGCGGCGGCGCGGACCAAGGCTATCCGCCTGACCAGCGCCGTCAGCGTCATCTCGTCGGACGATCCGGTGCGGGTGTTCGAGGAATTCGCGACACTCGATGCCATCTCCAACGGCCGCGCCGAGATCATGGCGGGCCGTGGGTCGTTCATCGAATCGTTCCCGCTGTTCGGCTACGACCTCAAGGACTACGACTCGCTGTTCGCCGACAAGCTCGATCTGTTGCTGCAGATTCGTGCTGGCGAACGCGTCACGTGGTCGGGCAAGCATCGCGCGCCAATCAACAACCTCGGTGTCTATCCGAGGCCCGTGCAGAACCCGCTGCCAGTGTGGATCGCGGTCGGTGGCACACCGGAGTCGGTGGTGCGCGCCGGCATGCTTGGTCTGCCGCTCGCACTTGCCATCATCGGCGGCGAGCCGGAACGGTTTGCGCCACTGATCGAGCTATACCGCGAGGCCGCGCGGCGCGCTGGTCATGACCCGGCGAAGCTCAAGGTGGGGATCAACTCGCACGGCTACGTCGGCGACACAGGTCAGCAGGCGCGCGACGAGGCGTTCCCACCGTTTGCCGAGGCCATGACGCGGATCGGGCGGGAGCGCGGCTGGCCGCCGACAACCCGGGCGCAGTTCGACGCGGGCGCGACGCTGCGCGGAGCAGCTTTCGTAGGCAGCCCGGATGAGGTGGTGGAGAAGATTCTCTTCCAGCACGAATTCTTCCAGCACGACCGCTTTCTGATTCAGTTCAGTGTCGGCGCGCTGCCGCATGCGCAGCTGATGCATTCGATCGAGCTGTTTGGGACGAAGGTCGCGCCGGCTGTGCGCAAGGCGCTTGCCGGGCAGGTAAAACCGGGACGGTGAGAAATTAGCTCTGCAATAGTCGCGCCCGGATTTCCGGAGCGGGGCTAGTGCTGGCTGTTTCCATTCCCGTTGCCGTTGCCATTGTTCGAGTTGCCGCCGAGCAAGCCGGACACGGCGTTGGTCACGCCTGAAACGGTATTGGTGACGCCCGAAACTGTTCCGGTCACTGTGCTGGTTACGGTGCCGACCGTGTTCGTCACGCCGGAGACGGTGCCTGACACGGTGGTGGTCACGCCGGAGACTGCGCCTCCGACGCTGGCGACAGTCGAGTCCAGAGTGGCGTCGAAGGACGCGGCTGCGTTGGTCTGAGCGTCGACCTTCGTGTTGTCGACCTCGCCGGTGACCGAAAGCGACGCCGTGGTGCTGACCTGCGCGGTCTGGCCGGGGAGGATGTCGACGCTGCCGCCGCGGTGCGAGTCGGTGACCCCGACACGTCCGCGGCTGACGGAAACCTGCGCCGCGTTTGGCCCGACCATGACGACGAAGTGCGTGCCCTTCACCAGCGCGGCGAGGAAGGGGGTGTCGACCTCGAAATGCTTCACGTTCTTGTGCTCGACGTCGAATTCGACCGTGCCGGCGCGTTGGACGATGCGCGTGAAGCCGGACGCGGTGTCGCCAGGAACGGTGATCAGGCTATTCGGCCCGACGATCATCGTTTCCTTGCCGCGGACGAGCAACACGCGGCCGGAGGAGCCGGTGGTGATGGTCGCGCCGCTGTCGATTTCCCTATCGGGGCCGAGCGACACGAGGGTGGCCCCCTTCATGTTGATGACGACCTCGCCGGTTGCCTTGTCGACGACCCAGGGCGCGGCAAACGCCGCTGGGACCAAGGCGAACAAGCCGACGGCGAGCAGCAGAAGCGTGCGCAGTTTTGACATGCGCCTGACCTAGCTGTCGGGGTGCTGACGAATTGAGAAAAAAATCATTCGAATTTGAGGGAAATGGGCGGAAGGGCGCGGCAGGCGTCCGAATGTCGGCCTCTGCGAGATTGCTGCTGTCAGGTTCCGGCACGTCTGGCGCCGATGTGTTCAAATCATCACAGAACACGTGTTCTGTGTTCGGTGCGGTTCCGAAATGTTGCAACGCACAAATCGGCGCTATATAGCCTCATTCCCAGCGCGTTCCTTCCTCCCAGACGGCCCGCGCCACCACCCGAAAGACATTGCTATGAGATCGACTTTCGCACGCAACGCGATCGTGCTCGGCCTTCTGTCGGCCGTTGGCCCGTTCGCCATCGACATGTACCTCCCGGCGTTGCCGACCATCGCTGAGGATTTCCACGCTTCAGCCGCCGCCGCACAGGGAAGCCTCATGGCTTTCTTTCTGGCGGTCGCCCTCTGCCAGATCATCTACGGCCCGGTGTCGGATTCGTTCGGCCGCAAGGCGCCGCTCTATGTCGGCAGCCTGCTCTACGTGGTTGGTGCGGTCGGTTGCAGCTTCGCGCCGTCGATCGAATGGCTGATCTTCGCGCGCTTCGTGCAGGGCGTTGGTGCGTGCGCGGGCATGACCATCCCGCGCGCAGTCGTGCGCGATCTGCACACGGGGCATGAGGCGGCGCGCCTGATGTCGCTGCTGATGCTTGTGTTCAGCGTCTCGCCGATCCTGGCGCCGCTGTTCGGCAGCGCGGTGATCGCGTTCGGCACCTGGCGGGAAATCTTCCTGGCGATGGGCGTCGCGGCGATCCTGGCGCTGTTCCTCGTCATATTCGCGCTGAAGGAGACACGGCCGGCCGAGCAGCGCATCCCGTTCGATCTCGGCACCATCGCGGCGAGCTACGGCGAGTTGTTCCGCGACCGCCACTATCTCGGCCTGGTGCTGATCGGCGGCTTCGGCATGGCGAGCTTCTTCGCTTTCCTGTCGGGCTCGTCGTTCGTCTACATCCAGCACTTCGGCTTGTTGCCGTGGCAGTACAGCATCGCGTTCTCGGTGAACGCTGTGGCGTTCATCGGCATGGCGCAGGCGACCGGATACTTCGGCAAGCGGTTCGGACTGCCGCGCGTGGTGCGCAGTGCGCTGACGTTCTACGTCGTCTCGACCGGCACGCTGTTCCTGCTCACGATTGCCGGCGTCGACAACATGTACGTGATGGCGGCGCTGCTCTGGGTCGGCTTCGCGGCCATGGGTCTGGTGATCCCGTCGACGGCGGCGCTGTCGCTGGAAAACTACGGCCGCACGGCAGGCACGGCGGCGGCTCTGATGGGCACATTGCAACTCGTGGTCGGGGCGGTCGTTGTTGGCCTCGTAGGCACCTTCTCCAACGGTGGCGTCCTGCCGATGGCGATGGCGATCCTCGCCTGCGCGCTGGTGGCGTTCTTCCTCGGCCTGGCCACGCTCCGCGGCGCTGCGCCGCGGCCGGTGGAGCTGGAAACCGAGGCTGAGGGTCATCCGCAGCCCGCGGAATAGAGGCAAAACAAGCCGGGCGGGGGTGCGTCTCCGCCCGGAATCGCCTATCTAACCAGCCATGCGCCAGTACCTCGACCTGATGCGCCACGCGCTGGAAGACGGCGTCCGGAAGAACGACCGGACCGGCACCGGCACGCTTTCCGTCTTCGGCCACCAGATGCGCTTTGACCTCGGCGCCGGCTTCCCGCTGGTGACGACGAAGAAGATTCACCTGAAGTCGGTGATCCACGAGTTGCTATGGTTCCTGTCCGGCGACACCAACATCCGCTACCTCAAGGACAACGGCGTCCGCATCTGGGACGAGTGGGCCGACGGAAACGGCGACCTCGGTCCGGTCTATGGCGCGGAGTGGCGCGCCTGGCAGGCGCCGGATGGGCGCGCGATCGACCAGATCAAGGACGTGGTGGATGCGATCAAGCGCAACCCGGATTCGCGGCGCCTGATCGTCACCGGCTGGAACCCGGCGGACATCGACAAGCAGGCGCTGCCGCCGTGCCACACGCTGTTCCAATTCTACGTGGCCGACGGGAAGCTGTCGTGCCAGCTCTACCAGCGCTCGGGCGATATTTTCCTCGGCGTGCCGTTCAACATTGCCTCGTACGCGCTGCTCACAATGATGATGGCGCAGGTGACTGGACTGAAGCCGGGCGACTTCGTGCACACGTTGGGGGACGCGCACCTCTATCTCAACCACGTCGAGCAGGCGCGGATGCAGTTGACGCGTGAGCCGCGGCCATTGCCGACGATGAAGATCAACCCGGACGTCCACTCGATCTTCGATTTCGTCTACGACGACTTCGAGCTTGAAGGATACGACCCGCACCCGCACATCAAGGCGGAAGTCGCGGTCTAATTACGGGGGCAGGGCGTGCAGCAGATCGAAGCCACGATCGAGAAGCTGATCATGTCGGCGCGCTGGATCCTGGTCGTCTTCTACGGCGGCCTGGGGCTCGCGTTGATCGTGTATGCCGTTTCGTTCGTCGTAAAGTTCGCCAACATTGCGGCGCACGTCTTCGACTACGGCGAAGAAGAAATGATCCTCGCCATGCTGTCGCTGATCGATGCGGCGCTGGTCGCCTCGCTGCTCGTCATGGTGATGATCTCGTCGTACGAGAATTATGTCAGCCGCTTCGAGAACGCGGCCAACGAGCTGTCGTGGCTCGGCAAGCTCGATGCCGGCAGTCTCAAGATCAAGGTCGCGTCGTCGATCGTCGCCATCTCTTCGATCCACCTGCTGCAGATATTCCTCAACCTGTCGCAGTACACGGAGGAGCAAATCCGCTGGGCGACGATCCTGCACATCACGTTCGTGGTGTCGGCGTTGCTGCTCGCGGTGGTGGACCGCATCTCGTCGAAGACCAAGGAGCCGAAGCAGCCGTGAGTCGTCCGCGGCTCTGGCTCGTCGCCGCTGTGGCGCGGAATGGCGTCATTGGCGCTGCGGGAAAGATGCCGTGGCGCCTTTCCAGCGACCTCAAGCGGTTCAAGGAGCTGACGCTCGGCCATCCCGTCCTCATGGGACACAGGACGTTCGATTCGATCGGCAAGCCGTTGCCGGGCAGGCTGAACATCGTGCTGTCGCGTCACGCCGAGACCATGAAGGATGCGGACGGACTGATGTTCGTGCGTGACGTCGATGTGGCCGTCGATCTGGCGCGCTACTCGGGTAACGACGATCTCATGGTTATCGGCGGCGGCGAGGTTTACGCCGCCACCATTGGTCGCGCGTTCCGGCTCTGCATCACGCACGTCGACGCGGCTCCCGAGGGCGACACATACTTCCCGGACATCGATCCGGCGGTGTGGAAAAGAACCTGGTCGGAGAGCGTGCCTGCCGGCGACAAGGACAGCGCGCCGACCACCTACGTGGTTTACGACCGCGTCACGCCACTGGCGGATTAGTTGAAACTCGCGAATCCGTTACCCACGTGAGCCCAGCCTTCACGTTGCATGGGTGGCCGGGGTTGCTATAACCCGGGCCGGACACCACGAACCCCGCCGAGGCGCAAATCCCTTGCGCCGACAGTCCCTTAAGGAGCGCGATGCCCGGTATCATTCACGCCAGCGGTGGCTGGAAAGGCGGCAACGGCGGTCCATGGGGGCAAGGCCCACGCAATACCGGCGGTGGCGGTTCGTCCAACCCTCCTGATCTCGAGGAGCTTCTGCGCCGCAGTCAGGACAGGCTCCGCCGGGTACTGCCGGGCGGTGGCGGCGCACGCAACGTCAATCCGGTCACGCTGATCGCGATCCTGGCGCTGCTCGTCGCCTTCGCTGCGTATTTCTTCTTCACATTCCGTGTCGCGCAGAACGAAGAAGGCGTGGTGCTTCGCTTTGGTTCATACAATCGCGATGCACGTCCGGGCCTGAACCTGCGTCTGCCCTATCCGATCGAGACAGTGTTCACGCCGGAGGTGACCACGGTGAACCGTGTCACCATCGGCCAGGACGATCGCGGCAGCGGGCGCGATATACCGGAAGAGTCGCTGATGCTCACCGGCGACGAGAACATCGTCGACATCGACTTCACCGTGTTCTGGAAGATCAACGACGCGGCGAAGTACGTCTTCAACATGCAGGACCCCGACGGCACCGTGAAGGCGGTGGCGGAGAGCGCGATGCGCGAGGTGATCGGCCAGTCCGACATCGCGGCCGTGCTTACGCAGGCCCGGCAGATCACCGAGACCAACGTACAGGCGCTGATCCAGCAGACGCTGGACCAATTCGGCGCCGGCATTGAAATTCGGCAGGTGCAACTGCTGAAAGTCGACCCGCCGGCGGACGTTATCGCATCATTCCGCGACGTCCAGGCCGCCCGCGCCGATCAGGAGCGCATCCAGAACGAGGCGCAGACGTACGCCAACCGCGTGGTGCCAGAAGCGCGCGGCCGGGCCTCGCAGATCACGGAGGCGGCCACCGCCTACCGCGACCAGGTTATCGCCGAGGCGAAGGGCCAGGCGGAGCGCTTCGACAAGGTCTACCAGAGCTACAAGTCGTCGCCCGACGTGACGCGCCGACGCATGTACCTGGAAACGATGGAGCAGGTGCTGGGCGGCGTCGACAAGGTCATCATCGACGACAAAGCTGCCGGCAGCTCAGGCGTCGTGCCGTACCTGCCGCTCGATCAACTGGCGCCCTCGACGCGGCCGGCCGCGCCGCCTGCCGCCGCGACCACCACAACCACGACGACGGGAGACGGCCAATGAGGCGGACGATCTTCTCCGGCGTCGGGCTGGTGATCCTCGCGGCGATCGCCTTCCTGCTCTACCTCAGCCTGTTCGTCGTCGATCAGCGGCAACAGGCCCTCGTGCTGCGTTTCGGTCAGGTTGTCGCGCCGCTTGGCGGCGACCTTCAGCCGATCACGGCTCCCGGCCTCTACTACAAGCTGCCGCTGATCGATAATGTCGTCTACTTCGAGAAGCGCATTCTCGATCTCGACTCTCCGCCGCTGGAGGTGATCGCGTCGGACCAGAAGCGGCTCGTCGTCGATGCCTTCGGCCGATACAAGATCGTCAATCCGCTGCTGTTCTATCAAGCGGCAGGAAGCGAGGAGGAGGCACGCGATCGTCTGTCGTCCATCCTCAACTCGGCGATCCGCCGTGTGCTCGGTGACGCGACGTTCATCCAACTGGTGCGCGACGAACGTGCCACGCTGATGCAGAAGATCACCGAGCAGGTCGATCACGAGGCCCAGGGCTTCGGCATCCAGATGGTCGACGTGAAGATCCGCCGCGCCGACCTGCCGGCGGAGAACAGCCAGGCCATTTACCAGCGCATGCAGACGGAGCGGCAGCGGCAGGCTACCGAAATCCGTGCGCAGGGCGAGCAGGCGGCGCGGCGCATCCGCGCCGAGGCTGACCGGCAGGCGACCGTCATCGTGGCGGAAGCGAACGGCGAGGCGTCGCGGCTCCAGGGCGATGGCGAAGCCGAACGCAACCGTATCTTTGCGCAGGCGTACGGCCAGGATCCCGACTTCTTCGGCTTCTACCGGTCGATGCTCGCCTATCAGGCGGGATTGAAGCCGGGCTCGACGCGTCTGCTCATCTCGCCGGATTCGGAATTCTTCCGGTATTTCGGCAGCGATGCAGGCGGGGCGGCTGCTGCGCCTCCCGCGGCCAAGCCCGCAACGCCATAGTCGGTAGGCGATCAGCCGACGACGCTGACCCACTATTCTATCCCCGCGAAGGCGGGGATTCAGTAGCCTCCGTCATGTCAGAAGTCGCGGCGACGGCGGATACTGGGTCCCCGCCTTCGCGGGGACGACACGGGCGGCACCCCCGCTCGCGGAAAAGTGGCCGCGAAGTTGGTCGCTTTTCCGCCCCAGTTCGCGCATGATTGTTGGGCGAGGGCGGCGCTGCCGGCCGCCGCGAGGAGCTCGTTTTCCATGACGGTTTTTGTCGCGAAAGTTGCGCTTGGCGCCGCGATGGCGTTGAGCCTGTTTGCCGTTCCCGCCGCTTCGGCCAAGAACGGCGGCGGGCCGGATTCCGTTGCGGACCTCGTTGCGCCGCTGCTCGATGCGGTGGTGAACATCTCGACGGCGCAGACCATCGCGGGCTCACGTGACGCTGCGCCGCCGTCCGACAACGAGCAGACGGCGCCGCAGGGCGATGCGCCGTTCAAGGACTTCTTCGACGAATTTTTCGGCGACAAGAACGGCGGCGAGATGCCCGACACGCGTCCGCGCCGGGTGCAGTCGCTGGGATCCGGTTTCGTCGTCGACCCGTCCGGAATCATCGTCACCAACAACCATGTGATCGAGGATGCCGATGAGATCACGGCCAACTTCAGCGATGGCACCAAGCTCACCGCGACCGTCATCGGGCATGATGACAAGACCGACATCGCGGTGATCCAGGTGAAGCCGACCAAGCCGCTGACCGCCATCAAGTTCGGCGACTCGACCAAACTGCGCGTCGGCGACTGGGTGATGGCGATCGGCAACCCGTTCGGCCTCGGTGGCACGGTCACCGTCGGCATCGTCTCGGCGCGCAATCGCGACATCAACGCCGGGCCCTACGACGACTTCATCCAGACCGACGCCGCAATCAACCGCGGCAACTCGGGCGGCCCGCTGTTCAACGAGAACGGCGAAGTCATCGGCATCAATACGGCGATCATCTCGCCGACTGGCGGATCGATCGGCCTCGGCTTCTCGATCCCGTCGGAGATTGCCACCAACATCGTCGACCAGCTCGAGAAGTTCGGCGAGACGCGGCGCGGTTGGCTGGGCGTACGGGTGCAAGACGTTACCGACGAGGTGGCCAAGGACCTGGCAATGGATGCGCCGAAGGGCGCTCTGGTCGCCGGCGTCGAGGAGACCGGGCCGGCAGCCGCGGCCGGCATCATCGCCGGCGACGTAATCCTGTCGATGGACGGCAAGACCGTGGACGCGATGCATGCGCTGCCGCGGCTCGTCGCCGACGAGCCGGTTGGAAAGGTCGTCGAGGTCGTCATCCTCCGGAAGGGCGTGCAGCAGACGCTGAAGGTCACCCTTGGCCGGCTGGAGGAAGCCAGCACCGCTGCGCTCGGTGGCGACAAGGCGAAGCCGAAGCAGGACGACAGCAAGAAAGACGGCGGATCAGACGATCAGGCGAGCCGTGGCGACACGATGAAGCCACTGCCGGGCGAAACGCCGACCCCGCCGCCGGTGGTGACCGGTCCGTTGGGCCTTAGCCTCACGGACCTTTCGCCCGACGCGCGATCCACATACGGCATCAAGCCGGACGTCACCGAGGGCGTCGTCGTGACGGCGGTGGAGCCGGGGAGCGCCGCGGAACGCGTACGCCTGCAAGCGGGCGACATCATCTCCATGGTGGGCGACGATCCGGTCACCTCGCCGGACGAATTCCAGGAGAAAGTCGACGCCCTCAGCAAGGATGGGCGCAAGAACATCAAGCTGGTGGTGCAGGACAAGAACGGCCACGTCCGCTGGCTGAACCTGCCAACGGCGGCGGACTAGACCTGAACGCAGGCGCAGCCGAAGCTGCAGAACTAGCACCCCAACCCTCCCCTTGAGGGAGGGTCAAAACCGCGTAGCGGTTTTGGGGAGGGGTGCCGCGCTATCCGGAGAGGTCGCATCCCCCTCCCGAAATCGCTGCGCGATTTCGACCTCCCCTCAAGGGGGAGGTTAGGCGCCGGGTCCTGCCCAGTCGGCTTACTCTCGCGATCCTAGATCCGCAGCGCCTGCCACTGCCGCCGGCTGATGCGATAGAGCACGTGCGGCGCCAGTTTGTGTCCGGCGGGCAGCTTCGGGTGAATGAAGTCGTCGGCGGGATCGTGCGTCATGCCGATCTTCTCCATCACGCGGCGTGAGGGTTGGTTCCACTCGGCGGTGAAGGAGACCAGCGCCTCGAGGCCGAGGTTGGCGAAGGCGTGGTCGCGCACGGCGGCGGCCGCTTCGCTGGCCAGCCCCTGGCCCCACGAGCGGCGGGAAAGGCGCCAGCCGATTTCGATCGCCGGCATGAACCGCGCCTCGAAATTCGGCCGTGCCAGACCGACGAAGCCAATGAATTCGCCGGTTTCCTTCAGCTCGGTGGCGTAGAGGCCGTAGCCGTCGCGGGTGAGGTTGGTGCGGATCGTCGCGGTGAGCGCGTCGGAGGTGCCGCGATCCAGGCGCGTCGGGAAAAATTCCATCACGCGCGGGTCGGCGTTCAGGGCTGCGAACGGCTCGCGGTCGGCATCGGTCCAGTCGCGGAGCTTCAGCCGCTCCGTCTCGATGTGGACCTTCGGCGTCATTCGACGAACTGGTGGCGCTTGTAGCCCTGGGCGTAGAGCAGGGCGGTGAGGTCGGCGTGGTCGATGCGCGCGGCGGCGGCTTCGGCGACCTTGGGCTTGGCGTGGTAGGCGACGCCTAGTGCGGCACGGCGGATCATCGCCAGGTCGTTGGCACCATCGCCGACGGCGAGTGTACGGTCCGGCGGGATGTCGAAGCGGATCATCGCGTCTTCCAGCGTCGCAAGCTTGGCGCTGCGGCCGAGGATAGGCTCCTGCACCTTCCCGGTCAGTTTGCCACCTGAGGCGAGCAGCACGTTGGCGTGGCTCTCGTTGAAGCCGACCATCGCCGCGACCTTCTCGGCGAAGGCGGTAAAGCCACCCGATACGAGGATGCACGTCGCGCCGTTGGCGCGCATCGTCCACACAAGGGTCTTCGCGCCCGGGTTCAGCGTCACGCGCTCGGCAATGACCTTGTCAATGGTCTCCTCGGGTAAACCGGCGAGCAGCGCGACGCGCTCGCGCAGCGCCGGCTCGAACTCGATCTCGCCGCGCATGGCGCGATCCGTGATGGCCGCGACCTTCGCCTTCAAGCCGACGAAATCGGCGAGCTCGTCTATGCACTCCTGGCCGATGATGGTGGAATCCATATCGGCAACGAGCAGGCGCTTCCGCCGGTTCGCCACCGGCTGGACGACCACATCGACAGAGGTGCCCGCGACCCTGGCTTCCAGCGCCGCGCGGTGTGTCTCGATGAAGTCGGAGGACGAGAAGTAGAGGTCGATCGCCTCGTTACCGGAAAGCACATCGCTCCGCGTCACCGCGACGGCGGCGCCGCAGACGGTAGCTGCCGTCTCGAGGTCGGAGGCGTTTTCCGGCCGTGCTATCAACGTCGCGACGAAATCGGTCATGGAAACGGGCGCGAGAAACGTGAGGCAGAGCGGAGCCGGGGTCGTCCTCATAGCGGGGCCTACTGCGAGCGGCAAGTCGCGGCTGGCGCTGGAGCTGGCGGCGACGCGCGGCGGCGTCGTGATCAATGCCGATTCGATGCAGGTGTATCGCGAGCTGAGGATCATCAGCGCGCGGCCATCGGCGGAAGACGAGGCCGCCGTCCCGCATCTCCTGTACGGGCACGTCGGTGCGGCCACCCGCTACTCGGTGGGGACGTGGCTTGCCGATATTGCGCCCGTGCTGGCGGACGCGAAGCGGGAGGGGCGGGTCGCGATCGTCGTCGGCGGCACCGGCCTTTACTTCAAGGCGCTGACCGAGGGGCTGGCGAGTGTGCCGCCGATCCCCGCCGACGTGCGTCTGGCCATCGCGCGGCGCATCGCGGAGGTGGAGACGGGTGAATTGCACGCCCGGCTCGCGGGGGAGAACGCAGAGGATGCGGCGGCGATCCGCCCTACCGACCGCTCGCGCATTGTGCGGGCGATGGAGGTGTTCGCGACGACCGGGCTGTCGCTCGCCGCGTGGAAGCGAGCAGACGCGCAGCCGCCGCTCGTCGACCCGCAAACGTTGGAGCGCCTGCTCGTCATTCCGGAGCAGGCGGAACTCCACCGGCGCATCGCAGCGCGCGCCGAGGCGATGGTGCATCACGGCAGCATCGAGGAAGCGCGGGCGCTCGGCAGCCTGGGCCTCGACCCGGCGCAGCCGGCCATGAAGGCGATCGGCGTGCGCGAGTTGCTCGCGCACCTTGCCGGCAAGCTTTCGCTGGACGAAGCGGTCGCGGCCATCAAGACCGAGACGCGGCGCTACGCCAAGCGGCAGATGACGTGGATCCGCAACCAGATGGCCGATTGGCCGCGGCCCTGACCGTTGACGTTTCCCGCTGGTCCGAATACATAGACGGCCATGACGAGCACCATTCTCCTCGTAGGAACGCGCACCAGCCGGGCGGCCCCATAGGTCGCCGGAGTTAAGCTGGTGCGCGAAAAACAGGCCCTTCCGGGGCCTTTTTTATTGGCCGAAACGGTAACGAAACGGGACTAGAAACGGCGGCAGCCGGGTGGAGCAGACGATGAAAGCGCAGAGCGGGAAAGCGGCCGGGCAGCGGCAGATGACAGGCGCCGAGATGGTGGTGCAGGCGCTCATCGATCACGGGGTGAAGGACATCTTCGGCTACCCCGGCGGCGCCGTGCTGCCGATCTACGACGAGATCATCCAGCAGGAGAAGGTGCGCCACATCCTGGTGCGCCACGAGCAGGGCGCCGGCCATGCGGCCGAAGGCTATGCCCGCTCCACCGGCAAGCCCGGCGTCGTCCTGGTCACCTCCGGTCCCGGCGCCACCAACATGGTGACGCCGCTCACCGACGCGCTGATGGATTCGATCCCGATCGTCTGCTTCACCGGGCAGGTCGCGACGCATCTGATCGGCAACGACGCTTTCCAGGAAGCCGACACAGTCGGCATCACGCGGCCATGCACCAAGCACAACTGGCTGGTCCGTGACGTCAACGACCTGGCGCGCATCATTCACGAGGCGTTCTACGTCGCCACCCATGGCCGTCCGGGGCCCGTTCTGGTCGATATCCCCAAGGACGTGCAGTTCGCCACGGGCATGTACACTCCGCCGGAGCACATCGAGCACAAGACGTATCATCCGCGCGTCAAGGGCGACGAGCGTGCCATCCGGGCCGCGGTCGAGCTGATCGCGAAGGCGAAGCGGCCGATCTTTTACACCGGCGGCGGTGTCATCAACTCCGGCCTGAAAGCGACGGCGTTGCTCCGCGAGTTCGTGAAGCTCACGGGTTATCCGATCACATCGACCTTGATGGGCCTCGGCGCGTATCCAGCGTCCGATCCGCAATGGCTCGGAATGCTCGGCATGCACGGCATGTACGAGGCGAACAATGCCATGCACGACTGCGACGTGATGGTGTGCATCGGGGCGCGGTTCGATGACCGCATCACGGGGCGCATCAATGCGTTTTCGCCGGGCTCGAAGAAGATCCACGTCGATATCGATCCGTCGTCAATCAACAAGAACATCCATGTCGACATCCCGATCATCGGAGATGTCGCGAGCGTGCTGGAGGACATGCTGGCCGTCTGGAAGCAGATGAAGCCGGCGGTGGACAGGGCGGCGCACAAGGCCTGGTGGGCGCAGATCGACAGGTGGCGCGCGGTGAACTGCCTGTCCTACAAGGCGAACAGCGACGTGATCATGCCGCAGTACGCCATCGAGCGGCTGTACGCGCTGACCAAGGGCAAGGATACCTACATCACGACCGAGGTGGGCCAGCACCAGATGTGGGCGGCGCAGTTCTATCGCTTCGACGAGCCCAACCACTGGATGACGTCGGGCGGCCTCGGCACAATGGGCTACGGCCTGCCGGCGGCGGTCGGCGTGCAGGCGGCGCATCCGAAGTCGCTGGTCATCGACATCGCGGGCGATGCCTCGGTGCTGATGACCATGCAGGAGATGTCGACGGCCGTGCAGCATGAGCTGCCGGTCAAGATCTTCATCCTCAACAACCAGTACATGGGCATGGTGCGCCAGTGGCAGGAGCTGCTGCACGGCAATCGTCTGTCGCACTCCTATACCGAGGCGCTGCCCGATTTCGTGAAGCTGGCGGAGGCCTACGGCTGCGTCGGCATCCGCGCGCAGAAGCCTGGCGAGCTGGATGATGCGATCCGCGAGATGATCAACGTCAAGAAGCCTGTGCTGTTCGATTGCCGCGTGGCGGCGCTCGCCAACTGCTTCCCGATGATCCCGTCGGGCAAGGCCCACAACGAGATGCTGCTCGGCGACGTCAGCGCCGAGGCGATTCAAAAAGCGATCGGCAAGTCCGGAAAGGTGCTGGTGTGAGCAAGACGACGACGAAAAAGCCGGCCCAAAAGGCAGCCCCGGCGGCAACGCAGCCGCTCTCCGTCTATTTCATGGAGGAGCGGCACGACCGGAGCGAACGGCACACGCTTTCGGTCGTGGTCGACAACGAGCCGGGCGTGTTGGCGCGCGTGATCGGCCTGTTTTCGGGCCGCGGGTACAACATCGAATCGCTCACGGTTTCCGAGACCGAGCATTCCAAGCACATCTCCCGCATCACCATCGTCACGACGGGCACGCCGATGGTGCTGACCCAGATCAAGCATCAGCTCGAGCGGCTGGTCCCGGTGCATTCGGTGACGGACCTGACGGCCGACGGGCGTCCGCTCGAGCGCGAACTGGCGCTGGTGAAGGTTGCGGGCAGTGGGGCTGCACGGGTGGAGGCGATTCAACTTGCGCGTGCGTATGACGCGTCGGTTGTGCATGCCACCGCAAGCCACTTCGTTTTCCAGGTTACAGGCAGTTCCGCCAAGGTCGATGAGTTCATTGCGATCATGGCGCCGCTTGGCCTGGTGGAGCTCTGCCGCACCGGAATCGCGGCCATCAGCCGGGGTGCGAAAGCGGGGCAGTAGGCGCGTCATTCCGGCGCGCTTGAATCTCGCTTAGGCGCTGATAAACAACAATAATACCTCATTGGCCGGAGCGATTGTCGCGGACCCGTTTTGGGCCTCGCGCGGTCCGTTTTCCGTGCCAATATCCGCGCCCTTCGAGAGGAAAAATCAGGCATGGCGTCGACGCGGCATCTCGGGCTTGGCGTGCTGGAAACGCGCTGGTTCGATGAGCGGCACCACACCGTGCGGCCACTCTTCGAATTCCTGTCGTACGCGTTGAAGGACCGGCCTGACGCCTTCACCTACGAGCGGTTCGTGGGAGCCGCATCCTTTCGCGATGCCGTGCGTTTCGTTCTCTCGGGCGGCGACGTCGATTTCCTTTATGTTGCGGCGCATGGTGACTTCGGGAAGATCGAGGCACCCGATGGCTCGGGCCTGTCGCGCACATTTCTGCGCAACTCGTTCGTCGATGTGAATCGCAGGCGGCGCCGGCTCAAGGGCGTGCTGTTCGGCTCATGCAAATTCGGCGACGAATTCAACCTGCTGGAGATGCTGCGCCCCGCGAAAATTCGCGGCGAGGAGATCGATAGCCGGCTCATCTGGGTGGGCGGCTACAACGAGGAAATCGATTACACGCGCTCGTCGCTGTTCGATATCGCCTTCTTCGACCTGTTTTTTCGGACGAACGGGGGCGACGAGATCGTGCGGCTGCAAAAGACCATCGAGCTGCTCGACAAGGCCATGCCCGGCGTGGCCAAAAACCTGTCTTTGCGGGTGGTGGCGCGGCTGCGCAAGGGCCGCTACCGCGACGTGATCAACGACCAGACCCTGATCGACTGAACGGGCTTCTGTCCGGCCGCCAGCGCTGCTAAAGTTTGGCTATCGGCAGGGGCTTCACAGGGGGTTTTTCATGCGCGTTGCAATTGCCGCAGGGTTGTTGACGCTGGGTTTGGGAGCAGGCGGAGCATTGGCCTGCGAAGACGGGTCTATCACTCTGCTCGCCGACAAGTTCGACGTGAACTCGCCGGTATGGTCGACCACGGGTGCTGTGACGTATACGCAGGGCCTGATCGAGATGAAGGTGAAGGCAGGCGTCGCCGACAAGATATTCGCGAGCCCGCTCTATCAGGACGTCGACATGTGCGCGGATATGGCGGTGACCGCCGGCTCCAACATGCCGTCGATCTATCTCGGGCTAGCGTTCTGGGCGGAGGACAAGGACAACCTCTACACGTTCCAGATCTCGCCATCGGGTGTTGCCGGCGTCTACCGCCTCAAGGACGGCAAGTGGTCCACCATCGTCGATGACGTGAAGAGCGAGGCGGTGCACCAGGGCCGCGACAAGGACAACACGCTGCGTATCGTCACCAACGGCAAGGACGCCGTGGCGTACGTCAACGGCGAGAAGGTGGCCGACTTCAGCGGTGAACCGCCGACGCCCGGACAGCATATCGGCTTTGTCGCTCAGGCGTCCGACCAGTCCACCGCGACCTTCCACTTCGACAACGTCGACGTGACGGCACCCGAGCCGTAGCAATTGCGCTTGGCAGCCCCGCCCGCTAGAACCGCCACGGTTTTTCGGGCTTCGCCTAAGGAAAGAGGGCTGTCATGCGCGTCTATTACGATCGGGATGCCGATCTCAACCTGATCAAGGCCAAGAAGGTCGCGGTCGTCGGCTACGGCAGCCAGGGCCATGCCCACGCGCTGAACTTGCGCGACTCTGGCGTGAAGGATGTGGTGATCGCACTCCGGCCGGGTTCGGCTTCCGCCAAGAAGGCGGAGAAGGCCGGGCTCAAGGTGATGAGCGTCGCCGACGCCGCCAAGTGGGCGGACCTGGTGATGATGCTCACGCCGGACGAGCTGCAGGGCGACATCTACCGCTCCGGCATCGCCGATAACATCCGCGACGGCGCAGCGATCGCATTCGCGCACGGGCTGAACATCCATTTCAACCTGATCGAGCCGAAGAAAAGCATCGACGTGATCATGATCGCGCCGAAGGGGCCGGGTCACACGGTGCGCGGCGAATACCAGAAGGGCGGCGGCGTGCCGTGCCTTGTCGCGGTGTCGCAGGACGCCTCGGGCAACGCGATGGAGCTGGCGCTGTCGTACGCCTCGGCGATCGGCGGTGGGCGTTCGGGCATCATCGAGACGACGTTCCGCGAGGAATGCGAGACGGATCTGTTTGGCGAGCAGGTGGTGTTGTGTGGCGGCCTGGTGGAACTCATCCGCGGCGGCTTCGAGACGCTGGTCGAAGCCGGCTACGCGCCGGAGATGGCGTACTTCGAGTGCCTGCACGAGGTGAAGCTGATCGTCGACCTCATCTACGAGGGCGGCATCGCGAACATGAATTATTCGATCTCCAACACCGCCGAGTTCGGCGAGTACAAGTCGGGCCCGCGCATCATCACGGGCCAGACCAAGGCCGAGATGAAGAAGGTGCTCCGCGACATCCAGACCGGCGCGTTCACGTCGGAGTGGATGCGCGAATTCAAGGCCGGGCTGCCGATGTTCAAGGCGACGCGCCGGCTGAACGACGAGCACCCGATCGAGGAAGTCGGACAGCGGCTGCGCGCCATGATGCCGTGGATCGGCGCGAACAAGCTGGTCGACAAGGAAAAGAACTAGCTTTCCGGCAAACCGGCCATTCGCAGGCCCTCCAGGATGGCGCGCAAACGCGTGCCGTCCTTATCGGCCTGGCCGGCCCTGATACCGCCGAGCGTGACGTCCGGCACCAGCGATCGGAACCGGGCGAGCCAGCGGCGCGCCTCGTCCATGCGCCCGAGCTGCGCATCGGCGGCAATGAGCATCCAGTACGTGGGATCGTAGTTGGCGTTGATCCCAACCGAAGTCTCGGCGCGTTCGAGTGCGCCGAGAAAATCGCCTTTGACCATAAGCGCATGCGCCGTTCCCGTAAGGACGATGAAAACCTGCGGGTCCTGAGGGTTGAGACGGAATACCCGGTCGAAATAGGCGAGAGCGCGATCAACGCTGCCGCATTGCGTATTGCAAACGCCCGCGATGATCACGGCTTCCGCGTCGTTGGGATTGAGCGTGACTGCACGTTCGACGGTTGCGAGGCCAACCTCGTAGTCACGCATCATCTGTACGAGCGTGTTGCCGCAGCGCGCGAGAACGGTGGCGTTGTCACGCGCATTGGCGAGAGCATGCCGCACCATCCTGTTGCAAGCGTCCTTATCGTCGTCGGTCAGCGCGGGCCAACCGGTGACGAAACGGTGCTGCAGAATTTCCACGCCGAGTGAAAGAATCACGGCGTTGTCAGGATCGAGAGCGAGCGCCTTTTTCACGAGCTCGAAGGCGGCTGCATTTTCCGGCTGCGTCCCGAAGCGCAGCCGCGGCAGCGCCTGCAGGTAGAAATCATAGGCGGTGAGGCTGCCCGGTCGTTCGCGGTGCGAACGCGCGACTTCGGCGTCGTGGATGCGCGGTTCGACGATGGTTGCGACGCTCGCCGTGATGGTGTCCTGAACGTCGAAGACATCCTCGACGCTGCCGTCGAACTTATCCGCCCACAGATGGGCGCCGCTCGCTGCGTCGATCAGCTGCGCCGTCACCCGAAGCCGTCCGCCTACACGGCGCACGCTGCCCTCCAGCACGTACTGGACGCCGAGATCGCGCGCGACCTGGCGCACGTCCACCGCCTTGCCCTTGTAGACGAAGCTCGAGTTGCGGGCGATGACGGCGAACGAGCGGAAGCGGCTCAAAGCCGTGATGATGTCCTCGACGATCCCATCGGAGAAATACTCCTGTTCAGGGTCGCCGCTCATGTTCTGGAACGGGAGGACGGCGAGCGCCGGTTTCTGGTCCGCCGGCGGTGGTGTCGCCGTCCTGGAGGCGGGAGCCGGTGCACCGTCGCTCTTGAGCCGGACGTGAAACGCGCGCACCGGCCGGGCGATATTCTTGAGGTTCTGTTCGCCCATGTCTTCGAACGCGACGTCGACGCGGCCGGCTGCATCTTCCTGCACGCGAGCCGAGACGCAGATGCCGCCCGGTATGGCAATGCTCTCGAGCCGCGCGGCGATGTTCACGCCGTCGCCAAAGATATCGTCGTCCTGTTCGACGATATCGCCGACATTGATGCCGATGCGGAAGTCGATGCGCGGGCCGGAAGCGGCGGCGTTGCGCTCCGCCATCCCCGTCTGGACCTCTGCGGCGCACTTCACGGCATCGACGACGCTGGCAAACGTTGCCAGGAGTCCATCGCCGGTGGTCTTGACGATACGGCCGCGGTGTTTCGCGATCGTCGGGTCGAACAACTCACGCCGGTGCGCGGTGAGACGGGCCAGCGTGCCTTCCTCGTCGGCGCCCATAAGGCGGCTATAGCCGGCAACGTCGGCGGCAAGCACGGCTGAAAGTCTACGCTCGACGCCTTGGCTGGCCATTGTCCGCTGCTTGCGCTGACGAGTCCCGATTGGGCGGCCGCTAGCAACAGGCAAATCGTGGTGGAACGCAAGCCTTGCTTGCATCCGCATGTGAAGCGTTCGGCTACGGCGAAGGTGCGGTTAGCCTACGCCAGGTCGCCGCCATCGCGGCGACGTGGCGCGAGGGTCAGCAGCGGCGTCTCGCTGGCGAGAAAATCGAGGAGCGCCGTCAGGAAAAGGCTTAACCCGATCATTTCCAGGCTCTCTTCGATCGCCGTACAGATGTCGTAGAGGATCGGACCGCCGTTCGTGGCGGCGACATAGCCCCCGACGAGTTCCATCCCGTATGCGCCACACACGTAGACAAAACCCGCCGCCATGATGCGCAGGCGCGCCGACTTCGGCAGCCGGAACAGGAACGGCAGGAAGGCCAGCCCGACGATGACCACCGCCGGGCCAACCACGATCACCCAGTTGAAGGCAAAGATCGGCAGAGGCTGATATGCCCCGAGCAGATCGGGTCCGAGGTTCTCGTGGATCGAGGCGGTCTCGTCGAGCGAGAGATAGAAGAAGAGCGCTGACAGGCTCCACCACCAGATGCCGGTGACGACGCGGCGGTCGCTGCGATAGACGGCCAGGACAGCAAGCAGGACCGCAGCGCTCCACATCAGCATCGACGAATACCAGGCGGGGATCGTCATCTCACCGTCGAGGTTGATGAGACGCAGCCAGTCCGGCGCCACGGGGACGATCTGGCTTTCGACGAGAAAGTCGCGGGCATAACCGAGCAGAAGCACAACCGCCGTCGCAGTCCACAGGGCAACGCGGATGCCGGCAAGGCTGATCGTCGGAGGGTGCGCTGAAGCTGTCGAGGCGTCATTTGCGCCGGCGTCGAGCCAGCCGGCCGAATTCAAACTCATGTGGTGCCGCCACTGCCTACCGGATGCCGTGATATTCCAGCACAGGGCGCGCCGTGTCGCCACAACTTGGTTAGACGCCGCAAAAAAAGAGCCGCCCCGGGGAGGACGGGGCGGCTCTTGTGTCGTTGCAGGCGTTGGCTAGTGCCAGTACGGCGAATAGCAGACGGCAGGCACGCCTTTCTTGATGAAGAAGGTGTTGGTGTAGGGATTGTAGGTCTTGTAGTGGCTGGCGCACCACTGGACGTGAAGGTTGCCCGCAAAACGATACGGATACGGCTGGCCGAACTGCGGCCCGAACGAGAAGCCGAAGAAGAATCCGTTGTTATGATGCGGATAGAAGTTGTGGTGCGGGAAGAAAGGTCCGCCCGGCCAGAACGTCTTGGCGTCGGCGCTGGCGGTCACCGCCAGAGTTGCGGTTGCCGCCATGGCGGCGGCGAGCCCGAGGGCTGCGATCTTCTTCATGGGGCCGTTTCTCCTTTTTGCTTAGGGCTGCTGGTACGGATCTAGACAGGGGCGCTCGATGCCCTGGAAGTCGATGAAGCTGTCGCGCTCCGCGTTGTAGGATTGGTAGGTCTTGGTGCACCACGCGAAGTGGGCATCAGCGGCCGCGAAATTCGGGTGCGGCGGTGGCAGATACACCGGCTCGGGGTCAGGCGTCGGGGCGTATTGCTGTGACGCAATCGCGCCGAAGGCGAGGCCGAGGAAGGCGCCCGCAAGCAGCGCGCCACCGGCGTCAGGGCCCGAGCGATAAACGACGTGCGGCTTGTGATAGGGCCCGTGGTACGGAGCACCGTAAGGGCCACCATAAGGGCCGTGCGGACCCCAGCCCCCGGCGCTGGCGCCAGTGGCGGTGCCGGCGGCAATTGCGGCGGCAACGGTGATGGAGGCGAGAATCTTCATGGACCCAACTCCCGGATGTCAGGTGAACGCGTGGCAGCGGAAACGGGTTCCGCCGCTTGTGACGATGTTTTGGCTGAACGCCGATGAACGCAGGCTGAACACGCGTTGCGGCGCAACGGTGGCGAACGGCTGCGCTTGACCGTCGCACCCCGGGCGGGCGAAAAGCGCGGCCCGCACGGCCGTTACCGGGGCAGCGCCATGGCCTATCGTTATGTCATCCTGGATGTCTTCACGGACCGGCCGTTAGCCGGCAATCCGCTTGCCGTGCTGCCGTCCGCCGATGGGCTGGACGATGCGCAGATGCAGGCCATCGCGCGCGAGTTCAACCTTTCCGAGACGGTGTTCGTTTTCCCGCCGACCAACCCGGTGCAGTCGGCGAAGCTGCGCATCTTCACGCCCGGCCAGGAGCTACCTTTCGCCGGGCATCCGACCGTCGGCACCGCGGTGTATCTTGCCAGCCAGAAGCTGAAGCATGCGGGGCCGGGCCGCCACGAGGCGGTGATCGTGCTGGAGGAAAACGTCGGTTCAGTCCGCTGCGGCGTCATGGTGACCGGCGGGCCCTCCGGCCACGCGATTTTCGACGTGCCGCGCCGTCCGGAGGCGGTGACTGCGACGCTCGATCGTGATGCCATCGCGGCCGTGCTCGGCCTCAGACCTTCCGAGATCGGATTCGAAAACCACAAGCCGAGCGCGTTCAGCGCCGGCACGCCGTACGTCTACGTGCCCGTGCGCGACCTTGATGCGATGGCGCGCGCGCGGCCGAAGGCCGACGGCTTCTCCGCTGCGATCGGTGGGCTATCGCATGCGGTGTATCTCTACTGCAGGCAGGTGGTCACCAGCGGGCACCAGTTCCACGCCCGCTGCTTCGCTCCGGAGGCGGGCATTATCGAGGATCCGGCGACGGGAGGAGCGGCGGCGGCGTTTCCCGGCGTCATCCACCGGTTCGACGAGCTGAAGTCGGGCAACTATCGTTACGTCATCGAGCAAGGCATCGAGATGGGACGGCCGAGCGTGATCCAGCTCGAGGTTGATGTCAGCGGTGCTGAAGTCGCGGCTGCGCGGGTGGGGGGCGACGCAGTGATAGTCGCCGAGGGAACGCTCGATCTTTGATGCGCTGCACAGTGCGAGGATTGCTCAGTCTGGAATTCTGATAAACTGACGTCTTCTGAATCGGGGACGTGGGCCATGAACGAGATTTGGCTGATCCTGCATCTGCTGGCTTTTGGCGCGGCCGTGACGTCATCGATCGCCAACGGCGTCATTCTGATGATGTTGCGCGAGTCCCCCGGCGACGCGCCGGTGCTGTCGAAGGTGACGCCGCGGCTTGCTCGCGTCGGTCAGGCCGGATTGGGATTGCTCTGGATCACCGGCCTCATCATGGTCTGGTCCGTCTTCGGCGGGCCGCAGAATCTGCCGACGCTGTTCTGGTGGAAGTTCCTCTGCGTCGTAATCATCACCGTGCTGGTCGGGATGATGGGCATGATCGTCCGCCAGATGCAGGCGGGCGACCGCTCGGGCATGGCCAGGCTGCCGCTGTTTGGCGGGGCCACGGCCGTGTTGCTGCTGCTCACCGTGATCTTCGCGGTTTATGCCTTCGACTAGGACAGCGGCGCTGACCTAAGCTTTGCTTGTTTCGTCAAGGGCCAACCGGTAAAAAGCCGCCCATGACGACGCGCGCCACCATTGCCTCCGGCACGCCTGCGGCTTTCCGCGGGCAGGGCGCGTTCGGCCTTTCCCTCCTTCTCGGCCTGCTCCTTAGACGCCCCTGAGCGTCGGCTGCCCGTCACGGGCGCGCACTCAGGGGATGGTTCAAGCGAGCGACACCAGGCCAACGCCCTGAAGCGGGCACGAATTTCGAGAAGGACTTACTCCAATGACTTCCCAGGTGCAGACGCCCTCCGAGAAGGACCGCGTCATCATTTTCGACACTACCTTGCGCGACGGCGAGCAATCGCCCGGCGCCTCCATGACGTTGCCCGAGAAGATGCAGGTGGCGCAGCTCCTCGACGAGATGGGCGTCGACGTCATCGAGGCGGGCTTCCCGATCGCCTCCAACGGCGACTTCGAGTCGGTGCTGGAAATCGGCAAGGTGATCAAGCGCGCGGTGGTGTGCGGGCTCGCGCGCGCCGGCAACAAGGACATCGATCGCGCTGCCGAGGCGCTGGTGCATGCCGAGCGCAAGCGCATCCACACGTTCATCTCGACCAGCCCGCTCCACATGAAGTTCAAGCTGAACATGGAGCCGGAGGCGGTCTACGAGGCGGTGATCGCGTCGGTGACGCGTGCGCGCAACCACACCGACGACGTCGAGTGGTCGCCGGAAGACGGCACGCGCACCGAGCACGACTTCCTCTGCCGCACGGTGGAGGCCGCGATCAAGGCGGGCGCGACCACGATCAACATTCCGGACACCGTCGGCTACACGGTGCCGGAGGAGTACATCGCCCTCATCAAGATGCTGCGCAATCGCGTGCCGAACGCCGACAAGGCTATCTTCTCGACGCACTGCCACAACGATCTCGGATTGGCGGTCGCCAATTCGCTGTTCGGCGTCGAGGGCGGCGCACGCCAGATCGAGTGCACGATCAACGGGCTTGGCGAGCGCGCCGGTAACGCGGCGCTGGAGGAAGTCGTGATGGCGATCCGCACCCGCGGCGACCGCTTCCCATACTTCACCAACATCGACACGAAGATGCTGCTGCGGGCGTCGAAGCTGGTGTCGACGGTCACGGCGTTCCCGGTCCAGTACAACAAGGCGATCGTCGGCAAGAATGCGTTCGCGCACGAGGCCGGCATCCATCAGGACGGGATGCTGAAGAACGCGCAGACGTACGAGATCATGCTGCCCGAGGACGTCGGCGTTAAGGCGACTTCGCTGGTCATGGGCAAGCACTCGGGCCGCCACGCCTTCCGCGAGAAGCTGAAGGAGCTGGGCTTCGAGCTCGGCGACAACGCCTTCGAGGACGCCTTCAAACGGTTCAAGGATCTCGCCGACCGCAAGAAGCACGTGTTCGACGAGGACCTCGAGGCATTGGTCGAGGACCAGGCGACGATCGCGTCGGAATCGATCCGCATCGTGTCGCTCACCATCGTTGCCGGCACGCAAGGACCGCAGCGTGCGACGCTAACGCTCGACGTCGATGGCCAGGAGATTACCAAGGAAACGAACGGCAACGGTCCGGTCGATGCGATCTTCAACGCCATCCACGCGATTGTGCCTCACACCGGCAAGCTATCGCTCTACCAGGTCAACGCCGTGACCGAAGGTACCGACGCGCAGGCGGAGGTGTCTGTCCGGCTCTCGGAGGATGGCAAGGAGGTCACCGGCCGTGGTGCGGATCCCGATACGTTGGTCGCCTCGGCGAAGGCGTATATCTCGGCGATCAACAAGCTGAAGGCCAAGCGCACACGCCTCCACGCGCAGGCATCGGGCGCATAAGGGCACCAACGGGAGCGCGGACCGGACGGGTCCGCGGTTCCCCGATGGGCGTTCGCGCCGGCTTTCGATTTGTCCGGCACGCTGGCGGCAGCGTTAACGAGCCACCGTAGGTAGTCGTCGCGGGCGAAAACTCGCCAAGGGTTCCCCCGGCCAAGCGGTGATGCTAGGGAGCGGTAGGGGAAACCGCCTGATGCCCATATCCGATCTCGCTTCCTGGCTCGGCAAGAGCGTCGTGTTCAATGGCCTCGACGAGGCGGAACTGCGCCGCCTTGCCGGGATTGCGCGCGAGGTTTCGCTGGCGCCGGGCGATGTGCTGTTCGAGCAGGGCGAGGAGTCCGACGGTCTGTACATCGTCATCACCGGGATCGTGCGCATCTACCTGACCGCCGGCGATGGTCGGGAGGCGACGATCAGCCTCCTCGAGGATGGCGAGATGATCGGCGAAATCGCGCTGCTCGATGGACTGCCGCGGAGCGCCGGGGCGGCCGCCCTTACGGCCACGAAGCTGATCTTCATCCCGCACCGGCCGTTCTGCGACCTGCTCGATTCTTCGCCGCAGCTGTCGCGCCAGGTGATGTTGATGCTGTGCGAGCGGCTGCGGGCGGCCAACAAGCAGGTCGACCGCGCTATCTTTCACGACCTTCGCTACCGCCTGCTGGTGCTGCTGCGGGAGATCGCGGTCATCCATGGGCGCGTCGACAAGGATGTGGCGGTCGTCGACCTGGACGTCACCCAGGGCATGCTGGCGCAGATGCTTGGGGCGAGCCGTGAGGCGGTGAACAAGCAGCTTCGCGCGCTCGCCAAGGAAGGCGGCGTCGTGATGGAGGGCCACCAGATCCGCGTCATGAAGCAGCCGCACATCGCGGCCGACCCGCGTTAGGCCGCCGCCCCGGCCGCGCTGAGCAGCCGCACATTTCTGGGTGTGGACAGGGCAGAGCCGCTTTGCTAAGCCACCGCCTCGCTTTGGCCGGAAACGGCCGCGGCGCGGGTGATTAGCTCAGTTGGTAGAGCAGCTGACTCTTAATCAGCGGGTCGTAGGTTCGATCCCTACATCACCCACCAATTCCCTCTCCAAACAGATAGCTCGGCTCAATCGCCGTGGATTACCGGGCGTTTGGTGGGGATAGTGCGGGGACTCCACCTCCCGGAGGGTGCGCGGCGTCCGTACCATGGCGCCTGTTATCACTGCAACCGGGCGGGTTTCATCATGTTGCGGACATTGATTGCGGCGGCGCTGGGCGTGGCCGCCCTGGGTGGTGCGGCGCAGGCGGCAGATTGGGGTGGGACCACCTACAACTGGTCCGGCCTCTACGTCGGTGCGTTTGGCGGAGGCATCAGCGGCACGATAACGCCAAGTTCGGGCAGCAATTCGGGCCCTTCGGGCGCCGATCTTGGCCTCACCGTTTCCTACGCGTGGCAGTCGGCCAGCAACTGGGTGCTGACGCCATTCGTGGCGATACCGATCGCCGGCCAGACCGGCAACTATGGCGGTGGCGTTCCGGTGCGCATCGACTGGTCAGTGGTGGGCGGACTCAAGCTCGGCTACGCCATCGATCGCTGGCAGCCCTATGCGTTCGTAGCCGCCGTCACCGGCGGGGCGACCGCGACCCCCGGGGCTTCCGAGTCGCACCAGCACACCGGCGTGGCATTCGGCCTGGGCGCGGATTATGCCCTCACCGACCGCTGGTCCATCGGGGCGCGCTACGCCCATGTTTCGGTCGGGGCGCAGACCTACTTCAATTCGTTCAACGTCGGCTGGGATGGCGACAGCTTCGCCGGTACGATCAGCTACAAGCTGAGGTAGTCGCCCGATAGCTCTGTATTCTGTTAGTTCCGCACGGCCGCCGGCAGCGGCCGTGCTCGTTTGCGTTATGGTCTGGCGATGCAGGGTAAGGCGTACGACGTCGCCATCATCGGCGGCGGCCTGGTTGGCACGGCAGTAGCGCGGGACGCGGCAGGTCGCGGTCTCAGCACCTATCTCTGCGAGGCGGGCGACCTCGGGTCGGGAGCCTCGTCAGCGACCGGTAAACTCGTCCACGGCGCCTTGGAGGCCATGGAGGGCTTCCGCATCGGGACCATGCGGGAGGCGGTGCAGGAGCGCGAAATCTTGATGCGGGCGGCGCCCCATCTGGTGCGCCCGATCACCTTCCATATTCCCCACCACGAACGGCAGTGGTCGCGCGCGGCCTTCCGGATGGGGCTGTTCCTCTTCGATCACGCGGCGCGCCACAGCCTGCCGCGCGCCGAGCGGATCGATCTCGAAACCACTGGTGCTTACGGCGCGCTGCAGCCGCATTTCACCACGGTGTTCGCCTATGCCGATTGCATCGCCGACGACAGCAGGCTTGCGGTTCTCCACGCGGTCGACGCGCGCGCCCGCGGCGCGACCATCGAAACGCGGCAGCGCTGCACGGTGGCGGAGCGCGACGGGGGACGCTGGCAACTGTCTCTGGAATCGACGTTGACGGGCGAGCGTTCCGTCGTCCTGGCGCGCATCCTTGTGAACGCGACGGGACCTGCCGCGGCCTCCGTGCTCGACCACGTCGTGCATGTGCGCCAGCAGGTCAACGTGCGCATGACCAAGTCCGCCTACATTGTGGTCCGGCGGCCCATGAGCGACATTGCCTATGCACTGCCGAACGCCGACGGGCGCATCGTCTATGCTGTGCCGTATGAGGCCGGAACGATGCTGCTGGGGCCGGCGGTGACGCCATTCGCCGCCGATCCGGCGACGGCCGCGGTCGATCGCGAGGATGCAGCCTATCTGCTCGACGTTGCCAACCAGTATTTCCACGCGCCGGTTCATTCGGCTGACGTGGTCTGGGGTTTTGCGTCGGTCGCAGCGCTGCCGGCGGAGGCAGCGCGCGGACGGGCGGCGGTGATCGACGCGCCGCCGAATGTTGCGCCGCTGATCTCGGCCTTCGGCGGCAGCCTCACAACGCACCGGCGCCTGGCGGAGCAGGTGGTCGACCGCATGGGTCGCTTCCGCAAGATTGCGCCGGCGTGGACGGGCAATGCTGACGCCGTGTTGCCGGGTGGTGGATTTCCGCGCGGCGGGGAGAGCGACATCGTGCGGGCGCTGCGGGCCGGCTATCCCTTCCTGCCGCTTGCGCTCGCCGAGCGGCTCGTGAGCGCCTATGGGACACGCGCTTCGGCAGTGCTGACCGGGGCTCGGAACGCGGCTGATCTCGGCGTGGGATTTGGTGCCGATCTCACGCCGGCGGAGGTCGACTATCTGCGCCACGAGGAATGGGCTGTGTCGGCCGAGGACGTCCTTTGGCGACGCTCGAAGCTTGGGCTGGTGTTCGACGAGACCGAGGCGGCGGGCCTTGAGGCGAGCATGGCGGTGCGCAGCGTCCCGCGGACGGTGGTGGAAGCCTCGCCGGTGGTGGTGCCGGCCTAGGCCGATGCCTTTTCGCCGCCGGAATCGCGTGCTACACGGCGCACAACCTCGCGTTCCAATCCAAGCGACAACGATGCTTCTCAGGCCGATCCTGCTTTCCGCCGCAGCGCTGGCGCTGCTCGCGTCTCCCGCCGCGGCCGACAAGGTTTCCAACGCGGTCGCCGTCTTCGCCGGGCTCGACAAGATCACCGGGCGCATCATCGATTTCGATGTCTACATCGACGAGACGGTGCAGTTCGGGGCGCTGCAGGTGACGCCGCGCGTCTGCTACAACCGCCCGCCGACGGAGGAGCCGCAGACGGATGCCTTCGTCGAGGTGGATGAGATCGGGCTGAACCGGAAGGTGAAGCGCATTTTCACCGGCTGGATGTTCGCCGCCAGCCCGGGTCTGCACGCCGTCGACAACGCCGTTTACGACGTCTGGCTGACCGACTGCAAAATGACGTCGGACGTTGCGCCGCCCAAGAAGTAGAAATCGGCGTCGGCGGCGATCGCTTCTTCGAGCAGCGTTTGATACCCGGCGCGGTCGACATCGATCGCGCCGAACTGCTTCAGGTGCGGCGTGGTGAACTGCGTGTCGAGCAGTCTGAAGCCACCTGCCTTCAGGCGCGCGACCAGGTGCACCAGGGCGACCTTGGAGGCATCGCGCTCGCGGCTGAACATGCTTTCGCCGAAGAAGGCCGCGCCCAGCTCAACGCCGTAGAGCCCACCGACGAGCTTGCCGTCGCGCCATGTCTCGATCGAGTGCGCGGCGCCCATCTCGTGCAACTCGCCATAGAGTTTGCGGATGCGCGCATTGATCCACGTCTTCGGGCGGCCCTCGGTCGCCTCAGCGCATGCGTCGACGATAGCGCCGAAGTCATGGTCGACGCGTACCTCGAATTTGTCCGAGGCGACGGTGCGGCGCAGCCGTTGCGGGAGATGGAAGCCGTCGAGCGGAATGATCCCGCGCTCCTCCGGCTCGATCCAGAACAGGCCGGGATCGTCCGCCGATTCCGCCATCGGAAAGATGCCGACGGCGTAGGCCTTCAGCAGGACCTGCGGGGTGATCTCGAGGATTACGTCGTCGCGGGAGGCCATCGCCGTTACTTAGGTCCGGTGGGTGCGGACGCACAGGCCCGCCGGCTATCCGGCGGCCAGCCGCTTCTCCAGCCAGTGGATGTCGTAGTTGCCGGCGATGATGTCGCTGTCGTTCACCAGCTCGCGGAACAGTGGAATGGTCGTCTTGATGCCGTCGACGACGAACTCGTCCAGCGCACGGGCGAGGCGGCGGAGCGCTGCCTGTCGGTTTGGCGCGTAGACGATCAGCTTGCCGATGAGGCTGTCGTAGTACGGCGGGATCGAGTAGCCCTGATAGACGCCGCTGTCGATGCGTACGCCGAGGCCGCCGGGCGGATGATAATAGGCGATCTTGCCGGGCGAGGCGGCGAAGGTTTTCGGGTCCTCGGCATTGATCCGGCACTCGATCGCGTGGCCGGTGAAGGTCACGTCCTTCTGCGTCACGGAAAGGCCGAGGCCGGAGGCGACGCGGATCTGCTCGTGGACGAGATCGATGCCGGTCACGGCTTCCGTCACGGGATGCTCGACCTGCAGGCGGGTGTTCATCTCGATGAAGTAGAACTCGCCGTTCTCGTACAGGAACTCGATCGTGCCGGCGCCGGAGTAGCCAAGGTTGGCCATGGCATCGGCGACTACGCCACCAATGCGGGCGCGCTGCTCGGGCGTGATGACCGGGGAGGGCGACTCCTCGAGGATCTTCTGGTGTCGGCGCTGGAGGGAGCAGTCGCGTTCGCCGAGGTGGACGGCTTTGCCTTTGCCGTCGCCCATCACCTGAACCTCGATGTGGCGCGGTTTCTCCAGATATTTTTCCAGATACACCGCGTCGTCGCCGAAGGCGGCGCGCGCTTCGCTGCGAGCCGCGGCGAGGGCGTTGGGCAGCTCCTCGGCGCTCCGCGCGACCTTCATGCCGCGCCCACCGCCGCCGGCGGATGCCTTGATCAGAACCGGGTAGCCGATGTCGGCGGCGATCTTCTTCGCCTCGGCATCGTTGGTGACGCCGCCTTCGGAACCGGGGACGACCGGGATGCCCAGCTTCTTGGCCGTGCGCTTGGCCTCGATCTTGTCGCCCATGATGCGGATGTGTTCCGCGCTCGGGCCGATGAAGGCGACGTCGTGCGCGGCCAGGATTTCGGCGAAGCGCGCGTTCTCCGACAGGAAGCCGTAGCCGGGATGGACGGCATTCGCGCCCGTGATTTCACAGGCGGCCAGTATCTGGGGGATGTTGAGGTAGGACTCGCGAGCAGAGGGCGGGCCGATGCAGACGCTTTCGTCCGCGAGGCGCACGTGCATGGCGTCGGCGTCGGCAGTCGAGTGGACCGCTACGGTGGCGATGCCCAACTCCTTGCAGGCGCGCAGAACCCGGAGCGCGATCTCGCCGCGGTTGGCGATGAGAATCTTGTTGAAGAGACGCGGCTCGGTCGTCATTCGATGATCAGCAGCGGCTCGCCAAATTCGACCGGCTGACCATCGTCGACCAGAATCTTCACGACCTTGCCCGCGCGCGGGGCGGGGATCTGGTTCATGGTCTTCATCGCCTCGACGATGAGCAGCGTATCGCCCTGGCGGACCTGATCGCCGACCTCGACGTAGGGTCGGCCGCCCGGCTCGGGCGCGCGGAAGGCTGTGCCGACCATGGGCGAGTGCACGGCGCCGGGATGGTTGGCGTCGCTCGGCGCGGCGGCGGCGGGCGCCGAGGGCGATGCGGCAGACGCAGGTGCCGCTGCCGCCATCATCGGGGCGGGACTCGCCGCGACCGTGACTGTGCGAGCGACACGGATGCGCGTTCCCTCGCGCTCGATCTCGATCTCCGTCAGCCCGGTGTCCGTCAGCAGCTCGGCAAGCTCGCGTATCTGATCCTGATCGACGATCGCTTTCTTGTCAGCCATCAGGCTCCCTTTCGGCGGCCGGTCTTTGCCGGCTTGATGATGTCCGCCAGCGCGTCCAGCGCCAGCGTGTAGCCTTGCGGCCCAAGACCGCAAATCACGCCTTTCGCGACCGGCGAAACAAACGAGTGATGACGGAAGCGTTCGCGCGCGAAGATATTGGACAGGTGCACCTCGATCAGCGGCAGCCCGGTGCCGCGGATGGCGTCGTGAATGGCGATGGAGGTGTGCGTGTAAGCGCCGGCGTTCAGCACGATGCCGTCGGCCTTGTCGCCGGCTTCCTGGATCCAGTCGACGAGGATGCCCTCGCGGTTATCCTGGCGGAAGTCGATTTTCAGGCCGAGCGCCTTGGCGCGATCGGCGCACGCCTTCTCTATGTCCGCGAGCGTGCCGGTCCCGTAGAGCGCCGGTTCGCGCTTGCCGAGCAGGTTCAGATTGGGGCCGTTCAGAATGAAGATCGTCGCCGCCATAGCCGACCGTTCTTGACGTTGCCGGCCCCGCGACAAGCGCGCGAAATGCCCGGAATTTGGCCGGTTATAAGGGGATCGACGGCGAAGGAAAAGCCCGGAAAGGGCAGAAACCCTTAGGCGTTAACAGGTTGCGATATCCGCACAGGCCCGCGCTGCCTTGATCTCGGCCTTGAGGTTGTCCATCCCTACGGCGCCCACGACCACCTTGAGCTTGGTGGCGTAGGACGGGGTGCCGGTCAGGTCGAGCTTCTCGGCCAGATCACGAACCTCGTTGATGTTCGCCTTGGCCTCGTCCGAATTGGCCTTGGTCTTCAGCATTTCGGCGTCGAGCCCGAGGTCGGCCGCCACCGCCAGCGCCTTGTCGCCGTCAACTTGGCCCTTCTCGGTGATAAGGGCCTCGTGGAAGGCGGCGTATTTGTCCGGCGCAGTCAGCAGGACGGCGACCGCGACCTGCGCGGCGGCGACCGAACCGTCGCCCAGGATCGGGAACTCCTTCAGCACGACGCGCAGGTTCGGATCATCCTTGATCAGCGCCTGCATGTCGGCGTGGGCGCGGCGGCAATAGGCGCAGTTGTAGTCGAAGAATTCGACGAGCGTGACGTCGCCCTTCGGGTTGCCGAGCACCACTTCGTTCTTGCTGTCGAACAATGTCGAGGCGTTATCGGTGATGACCTTGGTCTGCGCGACGCGGGCAGCCTCATCTTCCTTCCGCTGAAGCTCGTTGATCGCGTCGCGGATGATCTCCGGATTGGCGATCAGGTAATTGCGGATGACACCCTCGATCTCGGTGCGCTGGCTGTCGGAGATATCGGCCACATCCATCGCGCCAGGCGCCGGCATCGTGGCAGCGGGCGCGGGCGTCATAGCCGGGGCGGGCTTCGATGCGGCGGCCATGTCGCGCACCATCGCCTCGACGGTGGCGCGATCGACGCCGCGTTGTGTGCCGAAGGTATAAGCGATGGCGCCGACGGCGATCGCGAGTACCAGCGCCAGCAGCGGCGCGGCGGCGTTGCGGATGTTCATTCCAGTCTCTCCGGATGCGCGTTCTGGCGCCCTGCCAACCTACGGTAGGTAGGTTTGGTTAAGACGCCGCTTCGCTCCTTATTTGGCGGGTTTATAGGACACGATATCGTCGGCGCGAAGCCAGGCGGGTGTGCCGCGCTTCAACTTTGCTTGAGCCCGCGCGGCCTGCTCCCGGGCCTCGCCGTAGTTGCCCTCGGCGAACAGGCCCTGGGCGGTAGCCAGCTGGGCCATAGGAATGTCGTTGGTGAGGGCGTAGGCGCGGGCCAGCGCGCGATAGCCGATGCCCATGTCGGGCTCCTTCTGCAGCGCGACGGTGAGCAGCTTGATCACCTCGGGCGCGGCGGCGGCACTGTCGGACGCCATGATCGCCTGGCCGAGCAGGACTTTGAGGATCGAGGAGGATGGAGCCAGCTCGACGGCTTTCCGGAAGGCGGCGACGGAGCCCGGCTGTTTGCCGATTTCCAGCAGCGACTGGCCCTTCAGTTCGTAAAAATATGGATCGTTCGGCGCGGCCGCGATCAACGCATCAATCTGCTTCTGCGCAGCGTCGGGCTTGCCGGTGCGGTAGGCGAGGATCGCGCGCGCGTATTTGGCGGGCAGGCTCTGATCGCTGATCGGAAAGCGGCGCAGCACCTTGTCACTGGTCCACGTGAAACCGACCAGCTTGGCGCGCACGAGGTCGTGGCGGCGCTGGAGCTCCGGCGAATCTTTGGCGGTCGTATACGGGCTCTTGGCGACCAGCGCCTCCAACTGGATCACGCGATCCCGCGGCAGTGGATGCGACTGGAGGTAAGGGTTCACCCCCTGCGACAAAAGCAGGTTCTGGTCGGCGAGGCGCTTCATCGTCGCCAGCATCCCGGCGCCGGATTGGCCGGTGGCGGTGAGGTACTTGACGGCATTGCGATCGGCGGCCGACTCCTGTTCGCGGCGGAAGGAGAGGAGGCTGCGCTCGGCGATGCTGGGTGCGGCCGACAGGATGCCCTGGCCGGCACCGCCGATGCCTTGCGAGCCGGTCGCCGCTCCCGCTGCCGCCGCGCCGACACCGAGGAGGCTGCCGATCAGCAGGGCGCCCTTGATGTCCTCCATCTGCTGCGTGAGGTGGGCGACGTCTTCGTTGACGATGTGACCGGTCTCGTGGGCGAGGACGCCGATCAGTTCGTTGGGCGTCTCGCTCTGGATGATCGCGCCGACGTTGACGAACATGTGGTCGTGGTCGGTGACGAACGCGTTGAATGCGTCGCTCGGGACGATACGCACGTCGGGTATCGGCACCCCGGCGGCCTTCATGATCGGGCGCAGGTAGTCGTAGAGCAGCGCCTCGGTCTCGGCATCGCGCACGATCGGGATCGAGTCGGCGAGCGCGGGCAGGGGACTCAGCGCGACAAGGGCGGCAGCCGCCAAGGCGCCGGCGCGCACTTTCCAAGACCCGCCGCGCCTGCTAGTCAGCCCCATCGGCCCCATTGGCCCTCCAAAACCGCGAGATTTTACAACGTCTTGCCGGAAGTGCTCCGCGCCGCAGCCTAGGCCGGCAAATCTGGCGACAGCAAGACCGCAATGAAGAAGAAACCGCAACCTTCGAGCCGCAGCGCCATCGAGCCGTTCATCGTGATGGAGGTGATGCGCGCGGCCGCCGATCGCGAGCATGCCGGCGATCGCGTCATCCATATGGAGGTCGGGCAGCCCGGCGCCGTAGCGCCGCCGGCGGTGCTCGACGCGGCGCGGGCCGCGCTCGCCGATGGTGTGCTCGGTTACACAGAGGCGCTGGGTCATCGGAAATTGCGCACGCGCATCTCACAGTACTACGCCGAGATGCACGGCATCGAGGTGCCGATGGAGCGTGTGGTCATCGCCACGGGCTCGTCGGCTGCGTTCAACATGGCGTTCCTGGCGGGGTTCGATGTCGGCGACCGGATCGCGCTGACCGCGCCCGGATACCCCGCCTATCGCAACCTTGCTTCCGCTGTCGGGATGGAGACCGTTGAAATTCCCGTCGACGCGGCGAGCGGATATACGCTGACGCCGGCGATGCTGGAAAAGGCGCATCGCGAGAAGCCGCTCGCGGGTCTGCTCGTCGCCAGCCCGGCTAATCCCACCGGAACGATCATGGCGCCGGCGGCGTTGAAGGCGCTGATCGAAGCGGCGGAGGACATGGGCATCGTGTTCATCTCCGACGAGATTTATCACCGCCTGGTCTACGCCGGCACGGCGGCCACGGCTCTCGATTTTTCCAACGACGCCATCGTGATCAACTCGTTCTCCAAGTATTACTGCATGACTGGCTGGCGCGTCGGCTGGATGGTGGTGCCGGATCCGTTGCTGAGGCCGATCGAGCGCATCGCACAGAACCTCGCCATCTGCGCGCCGACGATCTCGCAGCGCGCGGCGATCGCGGCGTTCGAGGCGACACCCGATTTTGACGTGATCCGCGACGGCTACGCTGCCAACCGGCGCCTATTGCTCGATCGGCTGCCAAAGATCGGCTTCGAGGACCTGTTCCCGGTCGATGGTGCCTTCTACGTCTACGCTTCGGTGCGAAGGTTTGCGAACGATTCGCTGGCATTCACATCACGGATGTTGGCGGAGGCGGGCGTGGCGGCGACGCCGGGCCATGACTTCGATCGCATCAACGGCAACGGCTTCATCCGCTTCTCCTTCGCTGGCACGGAAGCCGCGATGGGAGAGGCGATGGACCGGCTGTCACATTGGCTCCGGTAGAAAATTGGGGCTGAAATAGCCGGATGGCGGTATCAAAAGACGACCGGAAGGTGGAGGAAGGCGCGCAGTGACCCCAGCAATGGTGAAGGCCTTCACGGCGCTTGAGGCGTTGCGCTCCCCCGCACTGGCCGTGCCCATGCGCCAGCGATTTGCCGACGATCCCGAGCGCTTCAAGCGCTTCTCGCTCTCTTATGGCAATTTCCTGCTCGACTATTCGAAGAACCTGATCGACGCCGAGACGCTGCGCCAACTGCTCGTCCTGGCTGAGGCGGCGGAGGTCGAAAAGCACCGTGCGGCGATGTTCGGCGGTGAGCCGATCAATGTCACCGAGAACCGGCCGGTGCTGCACATGGCGTTGCGCGCGGCGCCTGACGATGTCTATCGCGTCAATGGCAGGAACGTCGTGCCCGACGTGCAGGAGGTCCTCCAGCGCATGGCGGATTTCTCCGAGGGCGTGAGGACCGGCAGCATCGCCGGCGCCGGCGGGAAGTTCACCGATGTCGTCAACATCGGCATCGGCGGCTCGGACCTCGGGCCCAACATGGCGACGCGGGCGTTGAAGCCGTATCACGACGGGCCGCGGCTTCATTTCGTCTCCAACGTGGATGGAGCGCACATCCGCGACACGCTCGCCGGCCTTGATCCCGGGACGACGCTGTTCCTGGTCGCGTCCAAGACTTTCTCCACGATCGAGACGATGACCAACGCGGCGACGGCGCGGCGGTGGATCGTCAACGGCGTTGGCGAATCCAAGGTGCCGGCGCACTTCGCGGCGATCTCGACAGCGCGAGAGCGGGTTGCCGATTTCGGCATCGGGCCCGAGCGCATGTTCGGTTTCTGGGACTGGGTCGGTGGGCGCTACTCAGTCTGGTCGGCGGTCGGCCTGTCGCTGATGATCGCGATCGGGCCGGAGCGCTTCCGCGAGTTCCTCGACGGCGGCCGCAAGATGGACGATCACTTCCGCACCGCACCGCTTGCGCAGAACATGCCAGTGATCATGGCACTTATGGGCGTGTGGTACCGCAACGTAATGGGCTTTCCCGTGCTGGCGGTGCTGCCGTACGACCAGCGGCTCGATCGGTTGCCGGCGTATTTCCAGCAGCTCGACATGGAATCGAACGGGAAGCGCGTGCGCACCGTCGGCAATCAGGTGCGTGGGCCGACGGGCCCGATCGTGTTCGGGGAACCCGGTACCAATGGGCAGCACGCCTTCTACCAATTGCTGCACCAGGGCACCGACCCGGTGCCGTGCGATTTCCTGGTGGCTGTTCAGTCCGACATCGGCGAGGACGAACATCAGTCGCTGCTGCTTGCCAACTGTCTGGCGCAGAGCGAGGCGCTGATGCGGGGCAAGACACTGGCCGAGGCGCAGGCCGAGTTGAAGGCCCAGGGGCTGAATGCGCGGGCTATCGATAAACTTGCGCCGCACAAGGTGTGCCCCGGGAACCGGCCGTCCAACACGATCCTTTATCGGCGACTCGACCCTCACACTCTGGGCATGATCATCGCCCTCTACGAGCACAAGGTATTCGTGCAGGGCGTCATCTGGGGCATCAATTCGTTCGACCAGTGGGGAGTGGAACTTGGCAAGACGCTCGCCACGGAGCTGCTGCCCCTGCTGAATCGCAGCGATTCCGACCATCCGCGCGACGCATCAACCGAAGGGCTGATGCAGGCAATTCGCCTGTTCCGAGGTGCTTAGTCGGCATCGCATTAATCATGGCGCAATACCTCGCACCGTAGATTCCGCTACCTGAGCGTGCCGGCGGGGGGTCGGCGCGCTCGTTGACGTGAGCTACCCGGGCGATGGTCGACACTCGCGGGCACAAAGCGCCAAAGTCGGTTCCGACGGTGGAGCAGGAGAGCCTCACCCGTTTGGCTGAGGTCAGCCGCAAACTCGCGCAACGCTCGCAAAGCGCGGGCGACGACTGGGCGAGCGAGCGCGCGTTGTTCCGCGCGATGATCGACCAGGTTCCGGACTATCTTTTCGTCAAGGACATCCACGGCCGATTTGTCATCGCCAACCGGGCCGTTGCGGCCGATCTCGGGCACAAACCGGATGACCTGATCGGCAAGACCGATTTCGAACTGCATCCGACCGACCACGCGCGGCAATTTTTCGCCGACGAACAACACGTGCTGAAGACCGGCGCGCCGATGATCGACATCGACGAATTCATCGTCGACGTCGATGGCCGGCAGAAGTGGCTCTCTACGTCCAAACTGCCGCTCCGAAACGAAGCCGGCGAAATAATCGGGCTCGTCGGCATTTGCCGCGACGTCACCGAGCGCAAGCGTGCCGAGGAACAGATCCACTTCATGGCGCATCACGATGCGCTGACACGCCTGCCCAATCGCGCGACGCTGATGGACAGGCTGGGGCAGGCGGTCTCGGTGGCGCGGCGCACCAATGGCCGGGTCACCGTAGTGTTCATCGACCTCGACAACTTCAAGCTGGTCAACGACAGCCTCGGCCACAACGCCGGCGACGAGCTTTTGAAGGCGACGGCGGCGCGCATGGTGAAGTGTGTGCGCGGCTCGGACACCGTCGTGAGGCTCGGCGGCGACGAGTTCGTCGTGCTGCTGATCGATCAGGCGGATGCGCCGCGGCCGGTGATGGTCATCGACCGGTTGCGTGCCGCGATCACCGAGCCGGTGCCGATCGAGGGCCAGCTGTTCCGTGTCACCTGCTCGATCGGGCTCGCTACGTTTCCGGGCGACGGCGAGGATGCCGAGACGCTGCTGATGAACGCCGACGTCGCGATGTATCAGGCGAAGGAGAGCGGCCGCGACACGTTCCAGTTCTACACCACGGAGATGAACGAGATGGCGCGCGAGCGCCGGCTGCTGCAGGAAGGCCTGCGCGCCGCGATCGCGAACAGCGAATTCACGCTGCTCTACCAGCCGCAAGTCGATCTGCGCACCGGCGTCATCTTCGCCGTCGAGGCTCTGGTGCGTTGGCACCATCCGCAACTCGGCGTCGTGCAGCCCGCCCGCTTCATCCCCATGGCTGAGGAGAGCGGCCTGATCGTTCCGCTGGGCGACTGGGTGTTGCGCGAGGCCTGCCGGCAGAACAAGGCGTGGCAGGACGCCGGTATGGCGAAGATCAGCGTCTGCGTGAACGTGTCCGCGCGCCAGTTCCGTGAGAAGTCTTGGGTTGGCCGGGTCGCCAGCGTCCTCGAGGAGACGGGGCTGGCTCCGGAGTATCTCGAGCTGGAATTGACGGAAAGTCTGCTGATGCACGACGTGACGCAGGCGATCGCGACCATGCGCGAGCTTCAGTCGCTCGGCGTGCATTTCTCTATCGACGATTTCGGGACCGGGTACTCGAGCCTCAGCGCGCTGAAGAGCTTTCCGGTGGCGCGGCTCAAGATCGACCAGTCGTTCGTCAAGAACCTGCCGCACGACGCCAACGATCGCTCAATCGCCACCGCGGTCATTTCGCTCGGCCAGAAGCTCAACATGAAGGTGATAGCCGAGGGCGTGGAAACCGACGCGCAGATGGAGTTCCTCACCGCGCATCAGTGCGACGAGATCCAGGGCTACCATTTCTCGCGGCCGGTCGAGGCGGCCTCTGTGGCCGCGATGCTGCGGAGCCAGGCGGGCTAGAGGTCGCTTCAAGGCGGTTGCCTTCGGCGGCCTGATCTGATCCCATCGCGCCATTCACACAGCGGCGTATGGTTTCACCGATGAACAACGCAGCCCCGATGAAATTCGGCATGGGCGCCCGTGTCCGGCGCATGGAGGACAAGTCGCTCCTCACCGGTGCCGGCCAGTTCACGGATGACTACACGCCGGCCGGAACGCTGCGGGCCGCCGTGCTCCGTTCGTCGATGGCGCATGCCAGGATCGCCGTCAGCGGCGTTGCCGAAGCTGCCGCGATGCCGGGCGTCAGGCTGGTGCTTACGGCGCCGGATATCGCCCAATACGGTGGCGTGCCGTGCAAGGGCAAGATCGACCAGGTCGACGGCTCGCATCCGCGAATGCCGCACCATCCGCTGCTCGTCGGTGATGTCGTCCGCCACGTCGGCGACCCGATCGCCTTCGTCGTTGCCGATACCGTGGAGCGGGCGAAGCTGGCGGCCGAGGCGATTGTCGTCGATTACGATCCGCTGCCGGCGGTGGTTGGTGTGAAGGCCGCTTTGGTCAAGGGCGCGCCGCTGATATGGCCCGAATTCGGCACCAACGTTGCGTTCGATTGTGCGCGCGGCGACAAGGCGGCGACGGACGCTGTCTTCGCCAAGGCGGCTCGGGTTTCCCGGATCGAGATCATCAACAACCGCGTCGTCGCGAACTACATGGAGACGCGCGGCATCGTTGCCGAGTTCGACGCCGGCAGCGGCCGCTACACACTGACCATGGGCACGCAGGGTGGCCATGGCATGCGGGACATCATCGCCAAGGACATTCTGCGCATCGATCCAAAGCTGATCCGCGTGGTTACGCCGGATGTCGGCGGGGGGTTTGGCACCAAGTCGTTCTGCTATCAGGAGTACCCGCTGGCCGCGATCGCGGCCAAGCAGCTCGGCCGCCCGGTAAAGTGGATCGGCGAGCGCAACGAACACTTCCTGATCGACAGCCAAGGCCGCGACAACGTCACGGTTGCCGAGATGGCCATGGACTCCAACGGCAAATTTCTCGCGTTGCGCGTCGATTTGCTCGCCGACATGGGCGCCTATCTTTCGCAGTACGCGCCGTGGATTCCGGATGGCGGGCTGACCATGTCGCCCGGGCTCTACACCATCGATCATCTCTACGCTTACGCGCGCGGCGTCTACACCAACACGGTTCCAGTCGACGCTTACCGCGGCGCGGGACGGCCGGAGGCCGCGTACATGATCGAGCGGCTTGTGGACATCTGCGGCCGCGATACCGGGCTGGGGCCGGTCGAAATACGGCGGCGCAACTTCGTGAAGCCGCAGATGCTGCCGTACATGACGCAGGGCGGCCGGCTATTCGATTCCGGTGAGTTCGACGCGCACATGACGCGCGCGCTTGAGGAGGCCGACTACGCCGGCTTTGAGGCGCGCCGGACCGCGGCGAGGGCCGCCGGCAAGGTCCGAGGCATCGGCTTTGCGACGTACGTCGAGGCCTGCGCTTTCCCTGGCAGCGAGGGCGCTACCATCATCCTCAACGACGACGGCACGGCGACGCTGCTTATCGGCACGCAGACGAACGGGCAGGGCCATGCCACCGCCTATGCGCAGTTCATCGGTGGTCACCTTGGCCTCGACTACGACAAGATCACGGTGATCCAGGGCGACACCGACCGCGTGCCGTCTGGCGGCGGCACCGGCGGCTCGCGCTCCGTGCCGCTTGGCGCTGTCTCGGTGGATCGCGCGTCGATCAAGCTCGCCGGGCAGCTCCGCGCGGCGGCGGCTGCGCGGCTGGAAGCGCAACCGGACGATCTCGAGTTCCACGACGGCACCATTCGCGTTGCCGGCACCAACCGCGGTCTGACGCTGGCGGAGCTGGCGCGTTCCACCCCGGACAAGTCGCGGCTCCGGGCCTACGACGAGTCCTTCGAGCAGCCGGAGCCGACCTATCCCAACGGCACGCATCTCTGCGAGGTCGAGATCGATCCGGAGACTGGCGTGACGACGATTGCCGCCTACTACATCGTCGACGACTTCGGGGCGACGGTGAATCCGATGTTGCTCGAGGGACAGGTGCACGGCGGCGTGGTGCAGGGGATCGGCCAGGCGCTTTACGAGCACACGGTCTATGACGCCAGCGGGCAATTGCTGACGGCAACGTTCCAGGACTACGCGATGCCGCGCGCGGACAGTATCCCGTACCTCAACTTCGAGACGCGGAACGTGCCTTCGACGACCAACGCTTTCGGCATCAAAGGCGCGGGAGAGGCCGGCTCGATCGGCTCATCCCCGGCAGTGATGAACGCCATCGCCGACGCGCTGTGGCGGGCCTATCGCATTCCCAACGTGGACATGCCGGCCACCCCGCTGGCGGTCTGGGAGGCGATCCAGGCGGCGGAGGCAGCCGGATAAGGGCTGCGTCTGTCTTGCCCGACTCCCCCGCGCGTGGTGAGTTGGGCGCGTTCACATGACGCCCACCACTTCGGCGCAGCCGCTCATCGGCATAGCGCTCAAGGTTTTATCGACGCTGGTGTTCACCGGCATGGCGACGCTGATCAAGCTCGTCAGCGCCCGCTATCCCGTGGGCGAACTGACGTTTTTCCGTTCGTTCTTCGCGTTGGTCCCGGTCGCAGCGTGGGTCGGCTGGCGCGAGTTCCCGTTCATCTTCCGCACCAGCCGGTTCGGCGGCCACGTGGTGCGTTCCATCGCCGGGGCGACGGCGATGTTCTGCGGCTTCTCCGCCCTGGCGCTCCTGCCGATCGCGGATGCCACGGCCATCGGCTATGCCTCGCCGCTGCTGACCGTGGCCTTCGCCGTGTTCCTGCTTGGCGAGAAGGTGCACATCTACCGCTGGTCGGCCGTCGCGGTCGGCCTCTGCGGGGTGCTGGTCATCCTGTCGGACTACGTTGGACCGGAAGCATCGCAGGTGGCGGGCGGCAGTCTGCTCGGCGCGAGCTTCGCCGTGGCGGGTGCTGTCGCAGGAGCGCTCGCTGCGACGCAGACGCGCAGCCTGACGCGCATCGAACCGGCGGCGACGATCGTTGTGTATTTCTCCTCGCTCACCGCTTTGGCGATGCTGACAACTGTGCCGTTCGGCTGGGTGGTGCCGACCCCGCTCGATCTGCTCGCTCTTATCGGTGCCGGTATCTTCGGAGGCATCGGTCAGGTTCTGCTGACCCAGAGCTATCGCTTCGGCGACGCATCACTTATCGCGCCGTTCGACTATACGTCGATGATCTGGGCTTTGACGGTCAGCCTGCTGATCTTCGGCACCTGGCCGAGCCTCGTCGTCCTGGTGGGGGCGGGGATCGTGATCCTCGCCGGCCTGTTCGTGATCTGGCGCGAGCGCAAGCTCGGCATCGAGCGGACGCGTTCAAAACGCGCGCAGACGCCGACCACGCCGCTTAGCTGACGCCGGGTTACTTGCCCTTGTAGGCCAGCACGCGCTGCGTCTGTTCTCCGAGTCCGGCAATGCCGAGATGCACCGTCTCGCCGCCCTTCAGGAACTTGGGTGGCTTCATGCCAAGGCCGACGCCCGGCGGTGTGCCGGTGGTGATGACGTCGCCAGCTTCCAGCGCCATGAACTGCGAGAGATACGAGACGAGGAAGGAGACGCCGAAGATCATCGTCTTGGTGTTGCCGGTCTGCATGCGCTTGCCATCGACGTCGAGGAACATGTCGAGGTTCTGCACGTCCTTGATCTCGTCGCGGGTGACGAGCCAGGGCCCGAGCGGTCCGAACGTCGGGCAGCCCTTGCCCTTTGTCCACTGGCCGCCGCGCTCCTGCTGGAACTCGCGTTCGGACACGTCGTGGCAGAGGGCGTAGCCGGCAACGTGGCTCATCGCCTTCGCCTCGTCGATGTAGCTGCCGCCCTTGCCGATGATGATGGCGAGTTCGACCTCCCAGTCGGTCTTCTTCGATGCGCGCGGGATCTGAACGTCGTCGTTCGGGCCGACGATGCAGGATGGAGCCTTGTTGAAGACGATAGGCTCCTTCGGGATCTGCGCGCCGGTCTCGGCGGCATGGTCGGCGTAGTTCAGGCCAATGGCGATGAAGTTGCGCACGCCGCCGACGACCGGGCCGAGGCGTGCGTTTCTGGGCGCTGCGGGGAGGGCCGTGATCTTCGCCTTCTTGATCTTCGCGATGGCGCCATCAGCGAGTGTCTCGGGCGTGATGTCCGGCACGACGCGGGAGAGGTCGCGGATCACGCCCGCCTTATCGACGATGCCGGGCTTCTCACGGCCCTTCGGTCCAAAACGCACGAGCTTCATTTCGCGATTCCCTCGATCCCCGCGTGGAAGGTGGCCACGGGGGTAGCCGGATCGTGCCGGCGCCTCAAGCGCCAAATCGGCGCGACTCGGGAAGGGGCTGGCATATGACTCAAAAGGTCAGTAGTATTGACCTAATAGAAAAAGACTCGGGGCCTGGGCCATGGAAGCGTTCCTCCCTCTGCTTGGCTATGTCGTCGTTTCGGCGGTCACGCCGGGTCCCAACAATCTGATGATGCTGCAATCCGGCGCGAACTTCGGGCTCGCCAGAACGGTGCCGCACATCCTCGGCGTGACGTTCGGTTTCCCTGTGATGATCGTGGCGGTCGGTCTGGGCCTCACGTACGTCTTCGACGCTTATCCGATCGTGCACGAGATTCTGAAATGGCTGTCGTTCGCCTTTCTCCTGTGGCTGGCGTGGCAGATCGCATCGGCCGGCCGGCCGGATGCGCAGGCGGCCAAGGGCAAGCCGGTGACGTTCCTCCAGGCGGCGGCGTTCCAGTGGATCAATCCCAAGGGCTGGGCGATGTCGATCGGCGCGCTGGCGCTGTTCATCACCAACGGCGGCAACCGAGCGCTTCAGGTCGGGATCATCGCGCTGCTCTTCGGGGCGGTCTGCTTTCCCAACGGCGTCGCGTGGACGCTGTTCGGGCGCGCCATCGCAGGCTTCCTGGAAAACGAACGGAACGCCCGCATTTTCAATATCGCGATGGCCCTGCTGCTTATTGTTTCGGTCACGCCGACGCTCTTCGAGTAAGCTCGAGCCGTGAGCAGCCTGCCCACCATTGACGACGTCCACGCGGCGGCCGCGCGTATCGCCGGCCATGCCGTGCTGACGCCGCTTCTTTCCAGCGCCCTTATCGACGAGATTGCCGGCGCGCGGGTGCTGATCAAGGCGGAAAACCTCCAGCGCACCGGCACGTTCAAGTTTCGCGGGGCCTACAACGCCGTCGCTGCGATGACGGCGGAGCAGCGGGCGGGGGGCATCGTCGCGGTGTCCTCCGGTAACCACGCGCAGGGTGTGGCGGAGGCGGCGCGGCTGTTCGGCGCGGCCTCCACCGTCGTCATGCCGGCGGACGCGCCTTCCATCAAGCGGGCGCGCACCGAGCGGAGCGGCGGGCGTATCGTCACCTACGACCGGGCGACGCAGGACCGGGACGCGGTAGTCGCCGATTACATCGCCCTGCACGGCGGCACGCTGGTGCATCCTTACAACGACTTCCATGTCATCGCCGGGCAGGGAACGATCGGTCTCGAGGCGGCGGAGCAATGCGCCGCGCTGGGGATCGTGCCCGCGCAGGTGCTGGTCCCGTGTGGTGGCGGCGGGTTGTCCTCCGGGGTGGGTCTGGCCATGCGGCGCGCGTACCCCGACATCGCGGTGACGCTGGTCGAGCCCGATGGCTTCGACGACTATCGCCGTTCGCTGGCCGCCGGCATGCCGGTCACCAACGCCAAGACGTCCGGCTCGGTCTGCGATGCACTGCTGGCGCCGTCGCCGGGCGCGATAGGCTTCGCGCTCAACCAGGCCCATCACGCGGCCGCTGTCTCGGTCAGCGACGGGGAAGCGCTGGCCACGGTGGCATTCGCGTTCCGTGAATTGAAGCTGGTGGTGGAGCCGGGCGGGGCGGCAGCACTCGCCGCGCTGCTTGCCGGAAAGGTCGTGGCGCAGGGGGAGCCAGTTGTGGTTGTCCTCTCGGGCGGCAATATTGATCCGCCCGTGCTGGCGCGGGCGCTGGCGGAGTTTCCGTGGCGGAACTGATCACGACGCTTGGACCGAAGCGGGCCGACGAGCTCGGCGCGATGCTGCCGCACGAGCATGTCTTCGTGGACCTCAGGACATGGGACAAGCCGGGCTATGCCCAGGCCGAAGCGGCCGACGTCGTGGCGCTGATGGCGCCCGAGATCGAGAAGATCAAGGCGCTCGGCTACACAGCGCTGGTGGAGTGCTCCACGGTCGGCGTCGGACGCCGCGCCGACATGGACCTTGCCGTCTCCAAGGCGACCGACTTTCCCATTGTGGTGCCGACGGGCATCTACCGCGAGCCGTGGGTGCCGCCGTTCGGTCACGAGTGGAGCGAGGACCGCCTGTCGGACTGGATGCTGAAGGAGATGACCGAAGGCATCGAGTCATCCGGTGTCCGGGCGGCGTGGATCAAGGTAAGCGCCGGTGACGACGGCATCACGCCAACCGAGACCAAGATTCTGCGTGCTGCGGCTCGCGCGGCCGCCATGACCAACGCCGTGATCGGCAGCCACACGATCAAGGGGCGCGTGGTGATGGACCAGCTCGACATCATCGAGCGGGCGGGACATTCCGCCTCGCGGTTCATCTCCATCCACACGCAGGCGGAGCCGGACCCAGCGATGCACCTCGCCGTGGCGAAGCGCGGCGCGTTCATCGAATATGACTGGATCGGCGTTCACGGATCGGACGAAAGTTACATCGAAAATATTCACCGCGTGCTGGACGCCGGCTATGGCCGGCAGCTGTTGCTCAGCCAGGACCGCGGCTGGTACGACCCCGGCTCGCCGCCCGATTTCAAGCCGAAGCCATACACGTACCTGCACGACGTCTTCCTGCCGAAGCTCGCGGCCTCGGGTGTCGATGCCGGAACGATCGCGACGATCACCCGCGACAATCCGTTCCGGGCGTTTGCCCGCTAGGTGGTCTAGGCGGTAGCCTTCCGTCTCCCGTCGACTCACCGACCTCAGAACAGCCATGCCGACAGCCCCCACCGCCGTGACCGCGGCGCCGCAGCACTACGTGCTGCGCATGTGGCTGTTCTACGCGGGCTACTTCATCTTCGGCGGCATCTCTACGCCGTTCTTCCCCGTCTGGCTGCAGGCGCGCGGGTTGAGCGAGATCGAGATCGCGCAGGTCATCGCGCTGCCGCAGCTCATCCGCGTCTTCATCACGCCACTCGCCGGGATCTACGCGGACCGCGCGCCTAACCGGCGCTTCGCGACCATCAGCATCCTCGTTCCGGCGGCGGTATTGTTCCTGGCCGCCTACCCGGCACACAGTTTCTGGGCACTGCTGATCGCCACCGGCATCCCGATGACGCTCTACGGCATGGCGCTGCCGCCAGTCGAGGCACTGGCACTGACCGGGGTGCGCCGCTTTGGCCTCGACTATGGGCGCATGCGTATGGGCGGGTCGGTCGCGTTCATCTTTGCCAACCTCGGTAGCGGTGCGCTGCTCGGCATCTTTGCGGCCGAGAACATCTACTTCTTCCTGCTGGTCGCCATGTTCCTGTCGGTCGCGATCGCCTTCATCCTGCCGGTAACGCCGCCTGCGATCCGTGCACTCGACGATGTAAGCAAGCCGGATGCGCGCTCCTCCCGCGAGGTGCTCGGCAACGTCGCCTTCCTCGTGGTGCTGCTGTCAGTCGGCGCCATCCAGGGGAGCCACGCCATCCTCTACTCGTTCGGCAGCATCGAGTGGCATTCGCTGGGTTATGCCTCGTTCCAGATCGGTGCGTTCTGGGCGTTCAGCCTCGCCTGCGAGATATCGGTGTTCGCGTTCGCCCGGCGACTCGTGGCGTGGCTGGGCGCGCACAATCTGCTGCTGGTCGGCGCGGGCGCGACGGTTGTCCGCTGGATCCTGTTTCCCCTCGTGCCACCACTGGGCTTTGCCGGTTTCGCGTTCACCATGGCGCTGCACGGGCTGACGTTCGGCGCCACCTACCTCGGGGCGCAGCAGACGATCGCGCGTATGATCCCCGAGAAGATGACCGCGTCGGCGCAGGGCATCTTCGCCATGATCGGCGGCGTCTCCATGGCGATCGCGACTTCGCTCGCCGGGCCGATCTACCATGCGCTGGGCATCGACGGATTTTTCGTCATGGCGCCGGTGGCGGCGCTGGCGTTTGTCGCGCTGCTGCTGGTCAAGCGAAGGGCGTTGGCGGGTTAGGCGCCCCGGCTCCCAAACGAAAAGGGCGCCTGCGGCGCCCTCGTATTCGCTGTGATGTCGCCTTAGTCGAACCGCCCGCTGGCGTGGGCCAGCATGGTGTAGACCTTGCCCGTGTCCGACGTGAGATATGCGCCGCCCGCGGCGCGGTCCTTGCCGGACTTGGTGACCTCGGCAAGCAGCTTCTCGAAATCCGAGACATAGCGATCCACGGCGCTGCGGAAATCGCCGTCGCGTTGATACTTCTTCCGGATCTCGTCGAAGGTCTGCTGGCCCGACAGGGTGTAGAGGCGGCGGGTGAAGAGATTCTTCTCGCCGCGGCCGTGACGGGCCCAGAGTTCCACCGCCGCGTCGTGATCAATGGCGCGGGCGATGTCAGCCGAGATTGCGCCGAGACCGCCCGCGGCCGGTGCGGCAGAGCCATTGGTTTCAGCGGCTGGTGCGGCCTCGCGCCGTTCGGCCGGCGCGGGGGTGGGAGTCTCGTCATCGGTCGACGCACGGCGGAGCAGGTCCGAGACCCAGCCTTCGCCGGCTTCGTCGTTGGCGCTCGGGGTGCGAAGCGCAGCCGGAGCCTGGCGCGGTACGGCGCGGGCAGGCGACTTGGCGACCGGCACAGGCTGAGCGGCCCCGCCGTTGCCATTCCCGCGGCGGGTTTCCGCGTAGCGGGCAGCGGCCGGCTCGGCGACCGCGGGGGCGGCAATCGCGACCGGCTCGGTGGCGACCGCGCTGCCTTCGAGGCGGATGCGTGGCTCGCCGAGCGCCGGGCTCGACAAGTCGAGATTCTTGCCATGGCGGTTGATGATCTCGGAGAGCTCGGTGAGCGCCTTGATCTGATCGCCAACGACGCGGCGCATGGCCTCGGCGCCTTCGCGCGCCTCTTCCGGCAGCTCGAGAACACCGCGGCGCAGTTCCTCGCGTGTGACGCTCAGATCGCGCTGCAGGTCCTGCGTCGCCTGACGCATCTCGCGGGAAGCCTCGGCGAAGCGGCGCGACAGCTCCGTCATCGACTGACCCATGTCGGTGATCATCGCCTTGTTCGCCTCGCGCACGGCGTCCGCGGCCTTGCGGCTTTCGGTGCCGGCCGTGCGGTTCATCGTCTCGAAGTTGTCGATGACACCCTTGGTGGCGGTCGCCGTGTTCTCCGTCAGCATACGACTGACCGCGGTGGCGCGCTCCTCGGCGGTCTTCAGCGTCTCGGCGATGATGCGCGTGAACGACTTCATCAGGCCGTCCAGCTCTTCGCTGCGCTGCTTCAGGCCGGCGGTGAGGTTCTCTAGCGCCGGGCGGCGTTCCTCGACAGTGGTCTGGATCTGGCGATTGACGTCGGCGAGATTGCGCGTGGCGGCGCCGAGCGACGTGCTCTGCTCCTCGAACCGCTTCACGACCGTGCCGACACCCTCGATGATGTCGCGCGAGACCTCGCGGAGCTTGCCGACCTGGCTGCCGAGCTCGGTGGTGGAAAGCTGCGTCGCTTCCACCGCGTGGCCGATGGCGGCCTTGAACTCGGTCGAGCGGGTGGCGAGCTGCGTCTCGATCTTGGCGAGGTTGTCGGACGTTGTACCGAGCAACGCGTTCAGCACGTCGTTCGACTGCTTCAGGCGGGTGGAGATGTCGGCGACTTCCGTCTTCAGCGTATTGTTGGTCGCGACGAAGGTGTTGGCGACCTGCTGGCCGCTCGCCATCAGCGTGCGTGCGGCTTCCTCGCTGCGGGTCGCGACCATCTCGACGACCTGCGCGCCGGTGTTGTTCAGCGTGTGGAGCAGGGCGTTGGAGCGGCCGTCGAGCAAGGCGGCGAGCTCACCGGAGCGGGCGCCCAGCACCTCATTGAAGTCGCGCGTGCGCACTTCCAGGGCCTCGGTCACGGCATTGGCGCGGGCGCCGAACATGCCCTCGATCTCGTTGATCGCGCGGCCGAGCACGGTGGAAGCCTCGGCGGCCGACGAACGGATGGAGCGGGTCGCCTCGGTCGAGTCCGTGACCAGGCGCTGCGTCACATCGGTGACGGTTTCGCGGATCGTCTGGGCGACATCCTCGCTGCGCGCGGCAAGCGAGTCGGTGATCGAATTGGCCCGGTCGGTCAGCGTCTCGGCAAGCGTCTCGATGCGCGAGGTGAGCTGGCCTCCGACCTCGATCAGGCGGTCGTCGATGAGCGAGGCGAACTCGGTCTGGCCGGACGTGAACGTCTCGGCGATTTCGCGGGTGCGCTCGATGAGAGTCTGGTTGATCTGGCGCGAGCGGTGGTCCAGCGCCTCCGCGATGCGATGGGCGTTGGACTCCAGCGCCTCGGAGACGTCCTCGATCTTGAGGCGGATGCCGTCGCCGAACTGGGACAGCTTGCTCTGCAACGCGGTCTCCATGCCGTGCGCCTGCTCGGAGAGCGAGGTGATCAGCTCGGGACCGCGCTCGCTGACGAGTTCCGCGATCTTGGAGAAGCGGTTCTCCAGCACCTGGCCGAGCTCGTCGCTGCGGCGCTGGATGACGTCGCCGAACTTGGTGCCGGCCTCTATCACCTTGCCGTGGATCGTCTGGCCCTTGTTGTCAATCGCGTCCGCGACCTCGGTGCCGGATTTGATGATCTTTTCGTGGATCGTGACGCCGCGGCTTTCGATGGCGTTCGCGACATCGCGGCCGGAGGCGAGGATCTTCTGGTGGATCGACGTGCCGCGGCTCTCGATGGCGTCGCCGATGTGCTGGGTGGCTTCGACGATGGAGTCGTAAATCGCGGTGCCACGGCCCTCGATGGAGTCCGCGATCTCGCGCGACGACGACAGGATGCGCTCGTGGATGGAGGCGCCGCGCGACTCGATCTCGTTGGCGATCTGGCTGCCGGATTCCACGATGCGCTCGTGGATGGTGTTGCCCTGGTCGATGATGCGGTCGGCGATGCGCGTGCCGGAATCGACGATGCGCTCGTGGATGGCGCCGGCGCGCGAGGCGACGGTCTCGGCGATCTCGTTGCCGGAAGCGATGATCGTCTCGTTGATCTTCATGCCGCGGACGGCAATGGCCTTGGCGACTTCGCCGCCGACGGAGGCGAGGCGCTGGGTCAGCTCGGCGCTCCGCTCATCGAAGGAGTCATAGACGGAGGTTGTGGCCGAATTGATCGCCTCGCGGAGCCCATTGGTGCGCGTCTCGATCAGGTTCGCCATGGCTTCGCCGGTCGAGGCGAGGCGCTCGTTCAGTTCGGTGCCGTTGACGGCAATGGATTCGAAAATGCGGTCGCCGGTGCGCGACAGGCGGTCGGCCAATTCGCCGCCGCGGTTCGTGATGGTCTCGGCGATGCGCGTGCCGGTCTCGTCGAGCTTGTCGGCGATCTCCTGGCCGCGGAGCGCGAGGTCGACCAGCAGGGAGTCGGCGTTCGACTTCAGCGCCTCGTTCACCTCGGTGACGTGCTTGGAAATCGTCGCGGCGGCCATGTTGCCGGTCTCGCTGATCGATTTCGTGATGTCTTCGGTGCGGCCCTCGAAACCGGCGATCAGTTCGGCGCCGACTGTGGAGAGGGTGTCGTTCACCTCCTGGCCGCGCTCGGCAATGGTGTCGGCCATGGCGCGTCCGGTGGAGGACAGCGTCTCGTTGATCTCGGACGAGCGGGCGAGCAGCGCGTCAGTGACCTCGGCGCCGGTCTGGGCGAGGGAGACGGCGACGTCGCTGACGGTATCGGCCAGGCGCGAGACGAGATCCTCGCCGCGGGCGGAGAGCTGGTCGACCATCGCCTCACCGGCGCTGCCCAGCGCCGCGGTGATCTGCTCGCCGCGGTCGGTGAGCGCTGCGGTAATGCGGTTGCCGGCGGTGGTGACGTTGTCGGCGATGGATTCCGACGCGATGCGGAGATCCTTCGACAGGGCCTCCTGCGCCGACACGATCGACGTGCGGACGCGCTCGGAGTTGATGACGATCGCCTCGCGCTGGCCGGCGAGGTCGTCGATGAGCGCGCGCATGCGCGTCTCGTTGTCGGAGTACGACCGCTCCAGAGCGGCGACTTCGTTGTGCACCAGCAGCTCGAGCTCGGAGGCGCGGGCGAGCGCGCGCTCGATGCCATCGCCGACGGCGGCAACCTCGCGGCGTACCGCCTGGCTGACGTTGATGACGGCGTCGGTCGCCATGTTTTCCGGCTCGGACAGGCGCGCGGCCATTTCCGAGACCGAGCGGGCGACGTAGCGCAGCTCCTGCGTCCGCCACATCGTCGATGCAAAGGCCCATATCAGGCCGACCGGTACGAACAGGAAGAGCGCGACGTTGAGGAAGCGCGGATTGGTGAAGATGTCGCCGCCCTCACCGAAGATGCCGCCGGTCGACAGGGCATAGATGACGACAAAGATTGCCCAGGCGACCGAGAGGACCGTGGCCGTCGGATAGATCAGCCGCGAGGGCCGGCGCATCGGGCCGGCAACGGTGCGACGATCGTCGTTGGCGGCGAAGCGGCTGCGACGCTGCTCGGCGGCGCGGGCGCGAACCGGATTGACTGGGGCAGGCGCCGGCTCGGTCGGGCCTTCGGCGAAGGTGCGCGGCGGCGGATCGCGGCGCGGTTCTTCGGCCGCACGGCGCGCTTCCTCACGGGGACGCGGCGGCTGGATGTTCGAATCTCCGCGGCGGGGCGGAGCGGGGACGCGCGGCTGCTCCGGGCGGCGCTGGCTGGCGCTGGAACGGGCATCGCTCGCGCGCGGGGCGCGGCGCGCATCCTCCGCGGCATCGTTGGTCGCGATGGCGTCATCCTCGGGCGTACTGTCGAGGCGCAGGGCTTCTTCGACCGCCGAGAGGGCCGCGTCGTTGGGGTTTTTGGTCCTGGGGGTAGTCGCCATTACAGTCCGCCTCGCGCCGTACTCAAAACCTCGTCGGGCTCGCCGGGCACCGTGTGACGCCCGGCAAGCGCGCAAGCATCAGCCGCGAGATCGAGGCGTGCGGATCGCCCTCCGCACAACGTCCCTCCCGCGGCGCACGCCGCGCAAAGACTGGCAAAACTGACCAGTCCGGGTGGCCTCCACCCATGCCGCTAAATCATCCTAGTGGCACATTCATGGCAGAGGAACCCGGAATCTGCGAGCCTTCACCGCTAAGACCGTAAATGGGTTCAAGAACATGCCGCAGAGCCCTCCACTCCCTCTCGAACGTGGCGCCATAACTGCCGAACAATAGGGGCTCTTTGGCCATCGTTTTGCGCCGGTACGGGAGCGCGCTTTGGCTCTCCGGGGTCGGTGGACAATGCGGTGGAAAACTTATCCGGCACCGCGTGTGCGGCGCGGCAAATCCTTGCGAAAATGGCGGCCCTCGGACGAAGCCTCGAAATCTCGCTGCGACTGGTATTGCAGTCGCATGGGCCGCGTCCGCGCCAGGATCCAGTTGTGACCCGTCACAATCAAGGATTGCCGGGTACCGCTGTCGTTAACCTTGTCTTAAGATTCCCGGGGTGTTGCTCAGTGGAGACGCCGCCGCTGATCCACATTCCTGGCCCATGAACTCCACCATCGCGCATCCGCCTGTCGAGCTTGAACATCTTCTGCGTCAGGCGGGAGGCAGTGAGAAGCTGGCTCGTGAGGTGCTGCAGATGTTCGCCGAAGGCACCGTCGGCGACTTCGCGCGGCTTCGGCAGGTAAACGGTGCCGAGCGGCGCGAGGCGGCTCATCTGATCTTGGGCTCGGCGCGCGCGATCGGGGCGCGAGCCGTGGCGAGCGCGGCCGCCGCGGTCGAAGCCGGTGACCAGAATCTTTCCAGACTGGAAGCCGCGCTTGCCGAGGCGCGTACCTTCATCGCCGCATACCTCGCTGGTTGAGGCGGACTGGCAGCGCCGGACGAAATCGCCTATAGACCCCGCGAATTTCCTGCCCGGACTCGCACGAACCCTTGGCCAAGATCACCTACATCGACACGACCGGCACGCGCCACGAAGTGGAGGCGGAGAACGGTTCGACGGTTATGGAGAACGCCATCCGCAACGGTGTACCCGGCATCGAAGCCGAGTGCGGCGGTGCTTGTGCCTGTGCGACGTGCCACGTCTACGTCGACGAAGCCTTCAAGGACATCGTCGGGTCGCCGGAGCCGATGGAAGAAGACATGCTCGACTTCGCCTTCGACGTCAGGCCGACCTCGCGCCTTTCCTGCCAGATCCGTGTGCGTGACGAGCTGGATGGCCTCGTCGTGACCGTGCCCGAGCGGCAAGGTTAACTCCGGCAGCGCGCTTCCCTGCAACAATGTTGCTTGGAAGCAGCGTGCCAAGCGGATAACTGTCCCGCCAAAATGGCCGGGAAGATATCGGAATGAACGACGCTTCGCCCATCGGCAGCACCATCGAAACGGACGTCATCATCGTCGGCGCGGGGCCGGTCGGCCTGTTCGCCGTGTTCGAGCTCGGCCTGCTCGACATCAAATGCGCGCTGGTCGACATCCTCGACAAGCCGGGCGGGCAGTGCGCCGAGCTCTATCCCGAGAAGCCGATCTACGACATTCCGGGCTACCCGATCATCACCGGCGAGGGGCTGGTCGAAAAGCTGCTCGAGCAGATCAAGCCGTTCAACCCGAGCTTCCATCTCGGGCAGATGGTCGAGTCGTTGTCGCGCGAAGCCGATGGTCGCTTCCGCCTCACCACGGATGCCGGCACGACGTTCCTCGGCAAGGTCGTCGTCATCGCGGCGGGCGGCGGCTCGTTCCAGCCGAAGCGGCCGCCGGTGCCGGGCATTGAGGCGTATGAGGGGACCTCGGTCCACTATGCCGTCCGCCGCATGGAAGATTTCCGCGGCCATGACGTCCTGATTGTGGGCGGCGGCGATTCCGCGCTCGACTGGACGCTGAACCTGCAGCCGCTGGCGAAGTCGCTGACGCTGCTTCATCGGCGCGATGAATTCCGCGCCGCACCGGACAGCGTCCGCAAGATGCGCGAACTGGTCGAGGCCGGCAAAGTGAAGCTGGCGCTGGGCCAGGTCAGCGGGCTCAAGGGCGAGGCCGGGCAGGTGACCCACGCGGTCGTGAAGGGAACCGACGGTGCCGAGGTCCATCACGAGACGACGCGCATACTGCCGTTCTTCGGGCTGACCATGAAGCTCGGGCCGGTCGCCAACTGGGGGATCAATCTCGACGAGAACCTGATCCCGGTCGACACCGAGAAGTTCGCGACCTCGGAGCCCGGCATCTTCGCGATCGGCGACATCAACACCTATCCAGGCAAGATCAAGCTGATCCTGTGCGGCTTCCACGAGGCCGCGCTGATGGCGCAGGCCGCCGTCCACATCGTCTTCCCGGAGAAGCGCGTCGTGTTCCAGTACACGACGTCCAGCTCGAGCCTGCAGAAGAAGCTCGGGGTGATCTAGGCGGGTTGGGCAGTTGCCGCTTACGCCAGCTCAGTTGCTGACTGTCGTCCCCGCGAAGGCGGGGACCCAGTATCCGCCGCGATGACCGTACTTAGACCGACGGTGGTTACTGGATCCCCGCTTTCGCGGGGATGACCGTAGAGAGGGCGCGGGCGCGGTCTGCCCGTCAAGCCACCAGCCTACGAACTACGCCGCGTCGTCCTTCGCCGCCTCGCAGAACATGCCGTATTTCAGCGCCCACTTCTCGATTTCCTGGACCGTGGGGCGCAGCGCGAGGCCGGCTTCGGTGAGCTCGTAGCTGGTCTTGGGGGGCATCACCGACTGCACCGTCTTCTTGACCAGCCCGGCCTTTTCAAGCCGCGCCAGGCGCTGGGCCAGCGTTGTCGAGTTCACGTCGCCGGTGTTGCGGGCCATGTCGTTGAAGCCCATCGGCCCGTGCAGGAGCACGTGGACGATCAGCAGCACCCACTTCTCCTGAAGCAGCCCGACGCCTGCGGCCAGGTGCCGCGAAGGGCACGCCGGATCGGCGGATTGGCTAGGGTTGGCGGAGCTGCGGGGCATGTCGGCTCACTATCACAGGCGGAACGATTCCGCGAGTACTTGATTTTCTATAGTGCTATATCTAATTAGCTAACACACAGTTTCAAGCACTATACGGAGCCCACTGCCATGAACGCCGTCACACCTAATACCGAAACCAAGCCTTTCCGGCCCCATCCCGCTACACCACGCCGGCCGAGGACCACGTCATCGATCGCACCAAGGCCGCCCTCGAGGCCAATGGTTTCGAGGTGTTTGTCGTCGACAACGCCGCCGATGCCAAGGCCAAGGTGCTGGAGCTGATCCCCGAGGGCGCCGAGGTGATGACCAACACATCCAAAACCCTCGACGAAATCGGCGTCAGCAAGGAGATCAACGAGTCCGGCCGCTACGATGCTGTCCGTCCGAAGCTGATGGCGCTTTTCGGCGACCCGACGAAGAAGCGCGAACAGCGTAAGGTCGCGGCTGCGCCGGACTACGCGCTGGGCAGCGTGCACGCCATCACCGAGACCGGGGAGGTCGTGATCGCTTCGGGCAGCGGAAGCCAGATCGGTCAGTATCCCTATGCGGCCGGGAAGGTCATCTTCGTCGCCGGCACGCACAAGATCGTGCGGGACGCTGACGAAGCGCAGCGCCGTCTCCGGGAACATGCGCTCCCGCTCGAGAACGAACGCATGCTCGGCATCTACGGTCGCAACAGCGCGATCAAGAAGGTGCTGTCCATCCATGGCGATGCGCCAGGCCGGGTGACGCTCGTCCTGATCCGCGAGCACCTCGGCTTCTAGCCGAGGCGGCTCCGCGCGGCGGGCTCGAACTCCGACGCGCTGCGCCCTTGGCTCAGTTAGCCGTGAAGGCGATTGTGCTCGAAGTATATGCCTCGCCGGTCTGCGGGTTCTTGCGGACGGTCGTGAGGCGATAGCCGTCCGCGAAGACCTCGATCGTGTTCACCGACGTGTCGGGGTTGCCGGTGAGGGCATCCACGAACGAGGCGTCGAGGACTACGCGAGACGCGCTGCCAGTGCCTGTCAGCGCCGCGGGTCCGCGCGAGGCGAGGCTGGCCAGAGTGCCGGTATACTTTCCGTCGCCGCTGAGCACGATCTCGCCGTCGACGCGGCCGGAGGACGAGGCGAGCGAGCAGCGGCCCTTCTGGTCCAGCGTCTTGCCGTCGGGGGAAATCGTGTTGGTAATCTTGCAGTAGACGCGTTCCGGCGCCGCGTCGGGCTTCAGTTGCATCGTGCCACGGCCGGTCCACTCGCCGACCAGTTTGGCGAGTACTGCGTCGTCGGCATGTGCCGCCAGCTGCGCCGTCACCGCCAGCATCGCCGCCAGTATCGCCCTCATGCGTCTCCGACCTTCGCCCGCTCGAACCAACGCCGCGCATATCCATACATCAACGCGGGCATGACGATGAGGTCGCCGGTCATGGCGACCACCAGCGTGACGCCGGCGATGATCCCAAACAGCGTGATCGTCGGCAGGCCGCTGGCGAACGTCGTCGAAAGGCCCGCGAGGATCACAATCGTGGTGCCGATCAGCACCGGCCCGACGTCGCGCGATGTTTCCACGATGCGCTTGCGGAGTGGCACCTCCGGACCGTGCAGCACCAGCAGGCGGTTGATGTAGTGGATCGTATCGTCGACGGCGATGCCGAAGGCGACCGTCAAGGCGATGACGGCGGTGAACTGCATGCCGCGGCCGGTGAGGTAGAGCAGGGCGCCGGTCGCAAACAGCGGCAGCGTGTTGGCGAGCGACGAGACGATGCCGATCGGGATGTTCCGGAAGGCGAGCACCAGCAGGAAGATGTCGCCAAAGACGGCGGTCGCCAGACTCCAGTTGAGGTTGCCGATTGTGCGCGAGGCTTCGGCGTTGGTGACCACCACTGCGCCGGTCAGCACCGTGTCGGGACCGCCGGCAGCCTTCACCGCCGCTTCGGCGCTGGCGATGAGCGGCGTCAACTGGTGCGCCGGCATCTCGCTCACATTGGCGGAGACCAGCGCCGCGCCGGATTGCGACCCGATGAGCCGCGTCCGCGCCTGCGGCGAAAGCTGGTCGAGGATGGCGTCCAGCTTCTTCCCCGTCGCATCGTCGGCGTCGCCACCGATCCACTGCACCAGACTCCACAACGACAGTGGCGCGCTGGTACCCGGAACGGCCGCCAGCGCCTCGTGCACCGCCTTGATGCGGGTGAGTTGGGCCGGGGCCGTTGCGCCCACGCCCTGCGCACGCGGGACTACTGCTTCCAAGGGAAATGCGCCGTCGAACGTAGCATCGTAGCGGCCGAGCGCGGCGTTGGCCGCGTTGCGCTTGGGCAGATGCTCGCGGATCGAATGCTCCGGCGGCACCATTGCGTAGAGCGCGCCGCAAACCACCAGCAACACAGCCGAGATCAGCCCGAGCCCGCGCGCGTGACGGACGACGAATTCGCCGAGGCGCGCGCTGGGCTCCTCCGATTTGGTGAGGATGTCCAGCGCCGAGCCGCGGTTTACTTTCCAGTGTTCGCCAATGGCGAGCGCTGCCAGCGCATGGCCGATCAGCATGATCGGGCAGGCGACCAGCATGGCGACCGCGCCGGTCCACGCGAAATTCCGCACCAGCGGGATATCGGTCAGCGCCAGCGACGCGAACGCCGCCGCGACGGTGAGGGCCGTCAGCATGCAGGCGGCGCCGACTTCCTTCTGCGCCAGCCACTCCGCCTCAAGCGGCGACTTGCCCTCGTCGCGATGCTTTCGCCAGGCGTGGCTGAGGTGCATGCCGTCGGCGTAGCCGAGGATCATCACCAGCGCCGGGATGACGTTGGACATCACCGTCACCTTCACGCCGAACAGGCCCATGCCACCGAGGACGATGCCGGCCGAGAAGATGGAAGGAACCGCGGTCAGCAGCGCTCCGATCACGGAGCGGAAGGCGATCAGGCTCATGGCCAGCCCGATGATCGCGCCGACGCCGTTCAACACGATCTGGTCGCGCTTCAACACGTCGACGATGGCGACCCGAATCGCGGGATAGCCGGTGATGCTCACCGTGACAGCGCCGTCCTTGCCGAGGACGTCTGCGGCGATCTTCTCGACCTCGGCGTTGAGCGCGCGCGAGACCGAGAGCGGCGCCTTCGGCTCGCTCGGCGTGATGTAGTAGACGAGCGCTTTGCCATCGGCGGAAAGCAGCTTCGACCCCATCAGCGGATGGGCGCGCACTTGCGCGATGAGATCGGGTGTCAGGCCGCCGCCAGCATCGGCAATCAGCGGCGGAGCATTGTCGATAGCGTCGGGCGGCGCTCGCAGCGCGAAGGGCGAATAGACGCTGTCGATGCCGTCGGCCACCTGGAGTTCGAACTGGAGATCCTGGAGCTTCTGGAACGTCGCCGGCTCGCCGAGCCTGTCGCCTTCCACCAGCAGGATGGTCTCGTTCTCCGGGTCGACGAACTGGCTGGTCATCGACGTGTAGTAGCGGAAGCCAGCGGAGTCGCTGGCGAAGGTATTGCGCAGGTCCTCGTCGAAGGCGAGGTGGGTGGCGCCGAACACTGCCAGCGCTACGACAGCCGCGAAGACGGCGGCGGTCGCGCGCGGCGCCCTCAGCGCAGGCCAGGCAACACGCTCCAGACCGAAGCCGATGGATCGCATGACCACAGAGTTGGAAGAGAAAACCGCCCGCCTCGTTTTTGACCGGGCGGCGCCGGACTGTCAAACTTGGCGGAAATGAAGATCGAAGCGCACTACTTCGCAGACGACGGTGACATTCCGAACAACAGGCTGCCGCTGATTTTTTACAAGGGCGCGCTGGCGACGACGGCGGATACCGCTGCTGCCTTCGAGGCGCTCTTCCATGGCAACCGGTGGGGCGATGGATGGCGCTACACCGTCTATCCGTTCCACCACTACCATTCCAATGTGCACGAGGCGCTGGGCATCGCGGCGGGGGAGGCCGAGCTGCGGCTGGGTGGCGAGCTCAACGGCCAGACCGTGCATGTCAGACCGGGCGACGCGGTTCTGATACCCGCCGGCGTCGGCCATAAGCGCGTTTCGTCCTCGCACGATTTTCTCGTTGTGGGCGCCTATGCGCTCGGCGCGAACCCGGCGGGGACCGAGCGCGATCTTTACCGCGAAGGCGCGGAGGACACGGCGCGGATACGCGGCCGCATCCTGCAGGTCGCGCGGCCGGCGACCGACCCAGTGACGGGGCCGACTGGCGGGCTGCATGAACTGTGGCGCTAAAACCAAAAGGGCCAGCGGTTGCCCGCCAGCCCTTTCGTGCCCCGAGGGAACGCCCCTCAATTTCAGTTCAGCACGACAACCTTCGTGCCGACCGCCACGCGATCGTAGAGGTCGATGACGTCGTCGTTGACGAGACGGATGCAACCCGAGGAAACCGCCTGGCCGATGGTCCACGGTTCGGCGGTGCCATGAATGCGATAGATCCGTGCGCCGATGTAGAGGGCGCGCGCGCCCAGCGGATTGCCCGGGCCGCCCTTCATGTATGCGGGAAGCTTGCGGCCCTTGGCCGCCTCGCGCGCGATCATCACCGCTGGCGGAGTCCACCCAGGCCATTCGGCCTTGCGGGAAACGTGATCGGTGCCGGCCCAGGTGAAACCTTCCCGGCCAACGCCGATGCCGTACTTGATCGCCTGGCCGTTATCCATGACGTAGTAGAGACGGCGTTCGGTCGTATTGATGACGATCGTGTTCGGTCCGTAGGGGCCGTCGTAGCTGATCGTCTGGCGCGGGATCGGCGAATAGGCATGGCCGCCCGGCGCCACGTACTGCATGTCCGTGTCGATCGTCGAAATCTTCCCCGTCTGGGGATCGTACGTCTGGATGATTTTGGCGCTCGCCGATGCGACGCCTGCCACCAGGGCCGCTGCAGCCAGCGCGGCCAACATAATTCTGCGCATGCCAAATCCCGTAACGGCCTGTCGCTCCCGATGGCTCTGATGCCTCATGCGGGCGCCTGTGGACAAGACATGGATAAGCCGGTCATGGCGGATTTGTCGCAAGTGTTGTCGCCGTGCAACGCTCGCCCCAGGCTGGCCGTGGGACGCGCGTTCGGCCATGATCGCGGCTTCCAGCGAAGAGGAAAGCGCATGGCTGACGCTTGGGATGCGGTCGACGCCTATTTTGCCGGAGCATTGTTCGGAAAGGATGCCGTGCTGGACGCTGCTTTGGCCGCGAGCCGGGCTGGTGGTCTTCCCGATATTGCTGTGGCGCCCAACCAGGGCATGCTCCTCAACGTGCTCGCCAGGGCGGTAAAGGCGGAGCGTATCCTCGAGGTCGGCACGCTCGGCGGTTACTCCTCGATCTGGCTGGCCCGAGCGCTGCCGAAGGGCGGCAAGCTGATCACGCTCGAGGTCGAGAAGAGGCACGCCGATGTCGCGCGGGCGAATTTTGCGCGCGCCGATCTGGCCGAAGTCATCGAGGTCAGGGTCGGCCGCGGGATCGACCTGCTGCCGAAGCTCGCCGCGGAGAATCCGAAGCCTTTCGATCTCGTGTTCATCGACGCCGACAAGCCGAGCAACGCCGATTATTTCGACTGGGCGATGAAACTGACCCACAAAGGCAGCATCATCATTGTCGACAACGTTGTCCGCGGCGGCCACGTCGCGGATCCGAAAAGCACCGACCCGAACGTCAAGGGCGTGCACCGCCTGGTGGAGCATCTGAAGGCCGAAAAGCGCGTGATGACGAGCGCGCTGCAAACCGTCGGGATTAAGGGCTACGACGGGTTCACGATCAGCGTCGTGGTCTGATCATTCAGCCTTGTCAGTTCCTAGCGGCTTCAGTGCCGCCATGACGTCGGCGATGCGCGGTGGCGTGCCGTTGACGAAGGGCAGGGGCCGGCACACCTCGATCGCGGCAATGCCCACGCGCGCGGTGAGCAGCCCGTTGATGACGCCTTCTCCCAGTCGTGCCGATAACCGCGCGGCCACGCCATGACCGACGATCTGCTGGACGAGCGAGTCGCCGGCGGCAATGCCACCTGTGACGGCGAGGTGGCTGATCGTCTCGCGCGCGAGGCGGAGGAAGCCGATGGTGCCGGGCCGGCCACCGTAGAGCACCGCCAGCCTGCGGATCAGGCGTAATACCTCCGAGCCGACGAACAACAGGTCGATGAGCGCCCGCGGCGAGATGGCCGTCACCAGCGTCACGCGCTTGGCCGACGAGAGCACCATGCGACGTGCCGATTCATCCAGCGGCAGCAGCAGCTCGCGCTCGGCCAGACCGATCAGGTCGCGTCCGTCAATGATCTCGCCGCGGTTGGCCGCGAGCGCCGCGCGGCCACGCGCGGTCTCGGGGCGGCGCCGGTAGAGCGAATCCAGTTCGCGCATCACGCCGACGGCGGCGTCGCGATCGTCGGCCGCGACGGCCTCGGTGGCGCGGGCATGGATGTGATGCACCATGCGCAGGCGGAGCAGCGCGGCGATCTCGCGCGCCGCGATGACGACGAGGGCAACAACAGCGAGCGCGGTCAGCGCAAGGCCGAGCCAGCCCAGCACATCGTTGCGATCGAAAAGGCCGCGGATGAGGTTGTCGATGCCGATGCCGATGGCGAGCGTCACCAATCCGCCTGCGGCGGCTAAAAATACGCTGAGCCACCGGCGCGGCTTCAGCGGGGCCACCGCGACAGCCAATCCCTTTTCCAGGGCCGCCTGCTCTTCGGTGTCCGCCGCCGGATAAATGTCCTCCGGCTCAAAGCGCACTTCGTCGAGATTGAACGACATCGGGCGGCGCGTCATGCGAGCTTGTCTCCGAGCAGGAATTCGAGCGCGCGGTCGAGACGGATATGGGGCAGGGAAAGCGTCAGGCCTTCGGCGGTGCGCTCCAGCCGCGGTGGCCGGAAGCGGACGAAGCGCACGTCGGTCGACGGCGCGTCGGGCTTGAACAGCACGTCGGTGTTCTTGGGAAGGTCGCCGGGGAAGATCGCGACCTCGCTGTTGCCGTCGAAGACGCGGCCATCCACCGCCTCGCCGGGGAGCGGCGTGCCGATGATCGAGGGCAGCGTTTCACCGGCGCTGGTTACGCTTGCCTCGCGTGTGGCGCGCACCGAGGCGAGGGCCAGCACCTCGACCTTGGCGCGCGCGTACTTCGCGCGCTCGACGGCGCGTTCGACGAGACGGCCGAGGATCGTCTCGAGCCGGTCGTGGTCGCCGTGGTGCAGGTGATCGGCTTTGGTGGCCGCAAACAGGATGCGGTCGATCTTGCGGCTGACGATGCCGCCGAACCAACCGGAGCGGCCGAGGCGGAATGCGGTCAGTACCTCGGCCAGCGCCGTCTCCAATTCGGCGACGGCCGCCGGCCCGGCGTTCAGCGCGGAGAGAACATCGGCGAGCACGATCTGCCGGTCGAGACGGGCGAAGTGGTCACGGAAGAAGGGCCGCACCACCAGCGATTTGTACGACTCGTAACGCCGAGACATCAGCCGGGCGAGCGACCCGGCAGCGCCGTCGTCGCTCACATTCATCGGCGCGAAGGTGAGGGCGGGTGAATTGTCGAGGTCACCCGGCATCAGGAAGCGGCCCGGCGGCTCTGTCGAGAGCGCGCCGTCGGCGGTCCGCGTGCCGCGCAGATAGGACGTGAACAGCGCGGCGAGTTCGCGCGCCTCGGTCTCGTCTTCCTTTGCGCCGGGCTTGATCGTGGCGAGCTTGGTCAGCCAGGCGGCGGCGTGGCCGCGATGCGCGGGCGTCCCCGCCTTGGCGATCGCGCCGCGCGACCAGTCGGCATAGCTCTTATGCAGCAGCTGCAGATCAAGGAGCCACTCGCCCGGATAATCGACGATGTCGAGATTCAGTTTGCCGCTGCCGATGGCGCGCGAGAAAAACGATGCCGATTCGTAGCGGATGGTCAGGCGCAGCTCGCTGATCTGACGCGTCGAATCCGGCCACAGGCGGTTATCGACGAGCGTCTTGACGTGACGCTCGTAGTCGAAGCGCGGCACGTCGTCGTCGGGCTGTGGCTGGAGCATGGCGCCGGCGACGCGACCCGCAGCGTATGCCTTGAACAGCGGCAGGCGGCCACCGTGGATGAGATTGTGGACCAGCGCGGTGATGAACACGGTCTTGCCGGCGCGCGCGAGTCCGGTGACGCCCAGCCGCACCGTCGGCGTGACGAGGCCGAAGGCGCGGTCGCCGATGTTGGCCAGGACAAGACGCGTCTCGTCGGTCAGCGTCGCCAGCTGCATTCTCCCCATGTATGCGAGCCGAACGTGGGGCGCTAGTCTTCGCCGTCCGAGCCTAGGTCCTTCGGCCGCCGGAAAGCGATCAATTCGCCCGCCTTCAGCTTCCAGTCCGCGGTATCGCACGTGATCACCGCCAGCGCGCAGGTGGGGAACTTCGCCGACATCGCAGCCCGCAGGCCGCGGTCGCCTTTGGCGGCAAGTGCCACGGCCGTGGCGTGTACTGTCGGATTGTGGCCGATGACGAGGAGGCTACCTACGCTTCCGCCGTTTGCCGCAATGGCTTCGGCGTATGTGGCATCGCGGCCGTCATAGAGCCGGTCGACGAACACCACCTTCGGCTCCAACGCCAACGTCTCGATCACGCCCTCCAGAGTCTCGCGCGTGCGGCGGGCGGGTGAGCACAGGATCAGATCCGGGACGCCCACTTCGGCGATGGCTGTTCCCATCAGCCGCGCGTCGCGATGGCCGCGTGCCGTCAGCGAACGGTCGCGGTCGGCCACGCCACGTTCGGCCGGGTGCGCCTTGGCATGGCGAAGGAGCAGCAGATGCTTCACGCGGCGCCCCAAAAACGACGCGCCCGCAAGAACCATCTTACGGGCGCGCGCATCGAACCGAGATGGCTAGTTGAAGGTCAGGAGCGTCTGCGAAACCCAGCCCGGGCCCTGATAGCCACCTACCTGGCACCAGCCGGTCGAGGCACAGACGGCGACTGAGACGGTGGTGTTCGCCGGGAGCTGCTCCTGCACCGGGTAACCCTTGCCCGGGCCGGTGCGGACGTTCACGCTGGTCGAGTACGGTGTGTTGGCCGAATTGCTCGGCGGCGCGAAGGTCGTGTAGGCGACCGGCTGTGGCGCCGGGGCCCCGCCCATGCACTGGGCATATGCGGCGTTGTATACCTGCTTCTGCTTCTCCGCCGACAGGATCGCGCCACCGGCACCGCCTGCAAGGCAGCCACCGGCAATTGCACCCGCCTGGCCGTTGGAGAAGAGCGAGCCGAGGCCGGCACCCACGGCGCAGCCGAGCGCCGTCGAGCCAACCGGGTGGGTTTGTGCATCGACCGCAGCCTGCGCCACGGCGTTGCAGTCCTTGGCGTAAGCGCCGCCGGCGAGGGCCATCGCCATCGTCGCAGCGGCGAGCGTGGTGAACAAAGTCTTCATGTCCAAGTCTCCTCCAAAAAAGGGGCCGGACGGCCGTGCAGGGAGGCTAGCGCCTCATGCGCTGCCCGCAAGCCGCGAACCAATTGTTGGCGAACAAATATAGACGGCGCGCGTCACAGGCAGTGACAGCCGTCACAGCCCCGAATTCCGGCGTTTTTATCGGCTATTCGTCCCGGTAGACGCGCTCACGCCGCTCGTGACGTTCCTGCGCCTCAATCGAGAGGGTCGCGATTGGACGCGCGTCCAGCCGCTTGAGGCTGATAGGCTCGCCGGTCTCCTCGCAATAGCCATACGTCCCGTCATCGATCCGCTGCAACGCAGCATCGATCTTGGCGATCAGCTTGCGCTGGCGATCGCGGGCGCGCAGTTCGATGGCGCGATCGGTCTCGGAGGAGGCGCGATCGGCGAAGTCGGAGTGGTTCTGGCTTTCGTCCTGGAGGTGCTGAAGCGTCTCTTTCGCCTCCTTCAGGATGTCGTCCTTCCACGCCAGCAGCTTGATGCGGAAATAGTCCCGCTGGCGGTCGTTCATGAACGGCTCTTTTTCGCTCGGCCGGTATTCCTGGACGCGCGCATTCGGCATGTAGGCAGACCCTTAAAGGCTCGAAATTTGCGCGGAATATAGCGATGGGTCCCCAGTGGGACAACAACCAGAACATGACGAAAACGTCACGTTCCGGAGACGCCTGAAAGTGAGGACTACGGCCGCTTTGCAGTGATCTCGCCGAGGAGCCGCGCCATCTCGCGCTCGAGGTCATTGACCTTCGCGGCGGTGTCGTCGGCGGGCGCGGCGAACGGATTCGGTTCTGGCTCCGGCGCCTCCTCGGGGCCGGCCCCGTTGCCGTTGAAGTCGGTGAGGCGGCGGCCGAAGGCCGAGGCCTGGGTCTCCTCGTACGTCGGCGCTTGCGGGAGGTCCGGAAACAGCGGCGCAGCGTCGGCCATGGGTTCGAACTGCACCACGGTAGGCGCTGCCTGTGGGGTCGCAGGCGGAGGCGGGGGTGCTTCGGCTCGAGCGGGCGGCGGCGACGCGCGGCGAAGCGGCGGGTAGGGGCGCTCGATCGGCTGCGGCGTCGGCGCGGAATATGACGCTGCCGGGGGTGGAGTAGCCGGGTCAGGCCGGAACGGCGGCGGGGGCGGCGGCGCCGAGGAGCGCTGGGGGAACGGCATTGGCGGCGCTGTTTCAACCGCTGGTGCGGGCGGATCGAACAGCGGATCGTTCGCCGCCGGCGCGGGCATCGGCGCGGATTGCGGCTTGGCAGCCGGACGAAGACGGGGCCGTTGGATCGCCTGCTCGACGACGACGTCGGTGGGGCCGCCGACGAGGATCAGGTGCTCGATGTTGTCACGGCGCACCAAAACCAGCTTGCGGCGGCCATCGACGGGCATGGCGTCGATCACTGCCAACCGCGGGACACGGCCTCGCCCAATGCGGCCGAGGCCGCCGGCGGAGTAGCGCCGCACCAGCCAGTATGCGACGGCGATGAGCGCCAGCACGACCACCAGCGTGATCGTGAATTGCAGGATCATTCCGCCCCAGGAGCCGAACATCGGCTTCGCCGTCCCCGCATCTGCCAGCCGCCATTGGCTTCGATCAGTTTGGCGGAATTCCAGCGAAACACAACCTGTTCCGGCGAAGCATCTGGCAACGTTGAACTATGAATGCATGCCAGCGTGCCCTGAAAGCAGCGGTCGCGTTGAATTATGCAGCTTCTCTGACCATTCTTCTTGGACAGTTGCGTTCGATTTGATTCACTCCGGCTCAGAGTGATTCGCGCGTCCGTCCGGAGGCAATAAGCGTCCTTCATGTCCGATCGCGCCACTTCGTCTGCGCATGTCCAGCCGGTCGTCGACCGGACGGAGCGCATCACCGGTGTCGGACGGCTGATCATCCTCTCCTTCCTGCTCGTCGGGCTGTCGATCGGCTTGATGCTGATGCAGCCCGATCGCGCCGAGCCTTTTCTCCTCGGCTTGCTCGGCATCCTCGCCATGGTCGGCGTCGTGGCGCTGCTGGGCGGCGCGGTGGGGCTCATCCGTTTTGCCGCGCGCGGGCAGGAGGACGGCATTGGCAAGGCTTTCGTCGACGCGATGCCGGAGGGCGTCATCATCGCCGATGCGGTCGGCCGCATCGTCTATGCCAACCGGGCTTACGGCGAGCTGATCGGCGCGACGGACTCCCGGCAAGTCCATTCGGTCGAGCGGGCGTTTTCGTCGAACGCCGATGCGACCGAGGCGATCTATCGTGTTGCGCAGCAGGTGCGCGAGGGCAGCGCTGCGGAGGAAGAAGTCCGGATGCCCGGGCCGCTCAATCCGGCCGAGGCGGAGGGCGCGCGCTGGTATCGCATATCGGCGCGCCCGCTCGCTGTTGCCGGACGTCGCCGCCCGCTGGTTGTGTGGCGCGTCGCCGACATCTCGCGGGAGCGCGCGCGGCAGGAGTCGGTATTCCAGGAGCTTCAGTACGCTATCGACTATCTCGATCACGCTCCGGCAGGATTCCTGTCAGCGGAGCCCGACGGGCGCATCGTATATCTCAACGCGACACTGGCCGAGTGGCTGGGCGTCGATCTCACTCGCTTCGAGCCCGGCTCGCTGACGCTGAGCTCTATCGTTCGCGGCGATGCGGTGGCGTTACTTTCCTCGCCGGCTGAGGAAGATGCGCGCAACCGCACGGCTGTCATCGACCTCGACCTCACCAAGCAGAACGGACAGAGCCTGCCTGTGCGGCTGCTGCATCGCGTGCCGGTCACCGCCGACGGCGCGCCAGGCGCGACGCGTACTCTCGTGCTCAACCGCTCGCCTGGCGAAGAGAGTTCGGAGGCGTTGCGGGCCGCGGAAGTGCGCTTTGCGCGCTTCTTCAACAACACGCCGATCGCGATTGCAGCAATCGACGGCAAGGGCGGCATCGGCCGCAGCAACGCCCCGTTCCTGCGCTTGTTCGGCAATGCGATCATGGGTGGCGGGATGCGCCGCCTCGCCGATCTCGTTGGCGAAACCGATCGCGCCAAACTGGACGACGCGCTGAAGGCGGCAATGGATGCGCATGGCGTCGTGCAGATCGACGCAACGCTCGCGTCGGACAAGGACCGCAGCGCGCGCTTCTACATCAACCCGGTCGCGGAAGGCGCCGGCGGCATAGAGCAAGTGATCGTCAATGCGATCGACATCACCGAACAGCGCGCGCTCGAAAATCAGGTCCGCCAGCAGCAGAAGATGGACTCGGTAGGCCAGCTCGCCGGTGGCATTGCGCACGACTTCAACAACGTGCTCACCGCGATCATCGGCTTCTCTGATCTGCTGCTCGCCAATCATCGGCCGAGCGACCCGTCCTTCCAGGACATCATGAACATCAAACAGAACGCGAACCGCGCGGCGGGCCTCGTCCGCCAGCTCCTCGCGTTCTCGCGGCGCCAGACGCTCCGGCCGCAAATCCTGCTGCTCCGCGACACGCTGTCCGATATCTCGATCCTGCTGGAGCGTCTGCTCGGCGAGAACGTGAAGCTGCAACTGGTGCATGGCCGCGATCTGTGGCCGATCAAGTTCGACCTCAATCAATTCGAGCAGGTGATCATCAATCTCGCGGTCAACGGCCGCGATGCCATGCCATCCGGCGGCACGATGTCGATCCGCACGCGGAATCTATCAGCCGACGAGAGCCAGCAGTTCGGCTACAAGCCACTGCCCAAGGCCGACTACGTGATGATCGAGGTCGAGGACACCGGCACCGGCATGTCGCCGGAGGTGCAGGCCAAGATCTTCGAGCCGTTCTTCTCGACCAAGGAAGTCGGCAAGGGCACCGGCCTCGGCCTGTCGACCGTTTACGGCATCGTCAAGCAGACCGGCGCGCACATCTTCTTCACCTCGGTCTTCGGGCAGGGGACGGTCTTCCGTATCTTCGTGCCGCGGTACATCCCGGCGGCCGGCGAGAACGTGACCGGCCAGACCGAGACAAACGCGGAGATTGCCGATCTGACCGGCACCGCGACGATCCTGCTGGTGGAAGACGAGGAGGCGGTGCGTGCCTTCGCAGCTCGTGCGCTGCAGTCGCGCGGCTACAAGGTGCACGAAGCCGGCTCGGGGGTCGAAGCGCTGGAGGTGATGCAGGAGTCGGGCGGGGCGATCGACCTCGTCGTGTCCGACGTCGTGATGCCGGAGCTCGACGGCCCGTCCATGCTGCGCGAGATGCGCAAGACGCGGCCGGACATGAAGATCATCTTCGTGTCGGGATACGCCGAGGAAGCGTTCCGGAAGAACCTGCCGGAAGGGGAGAAATTCAGCTTCCTGCCGAAGCCGTTCTCGCTGAAGCAGCTCGCGGTGGCTGTGAAGGAGACGCTCGGCCGCTAGGCCGGCGCGCGCGATGAGCGCATCAAATCGCGCAGCGCTGCCGGTGCGAATGCCAGGCCCAGCATCATCAGCGGGGTAAACAGCGCGCCCCAGTAATCGTTGAACGTCTTACCCACGAACGCGAACAGGACGAGGTAGAGCGCGACGGTGATGCCGGCGCGTCCTGGACCACGCCATGCGGCCAGGCCCAGCAGGCACAACGGCAGGACGAATGCCGTGACCCACAGCGGCAGCGCGATGAAGATGCCGTTGAAGCGCGCGGCGGAGAGTACGAAGGACAGCCCGCCGAAGCGGAGCCAGTCTTCGTTGTAGGCGATGTCGGCACTGGTGACATGCGCCTGCACCATCGCGTAGTGGACGGCGTAGAACGCGGCGAACGCGGCAAGGCCGATTGCCCATGTCCATAGCTCGCTACGCCGGCCGTCCCGCCAGGCGAAGTAGATGCACACCAGTACATACGGTGCGGCCAGCTCGCGCACGAACAGCGCCGCCAGTGCGAGCACAATGCCGGCGCGATGACGGCCAAGCCCGTATGCGGAGACTGAGCCAAGGATCAGGACGCCGGCGACGATCTCGGAGAACAACACGGCGGCGGAGGTGGCGCAGGCGAGCAGGCTGAGGCCAAGCGCGATCGCCGCGAGCGTGCTCGTGGTGGCGTCGGCATTGGCGCGTACGAGCTTCGCCCCGGACAATCCCGCTGCCACGGCGCCCAGGCCGAGCAGCAGGCTCGCCCACATCAGCGGCGGCAGGAGGCTCCGAGCGTAGAAGAGGCTGTCGACATAGGCGAGGGTCGGCAGACGCCAGTTGAAGACTGAACGCGTGCCGTAGCCACCGGCGCGCAGTTCGACGCCCGCGGCGTCGTAATAGTTGGCGCCATCGTGCATGCGCTCGACGATGCGGCTGTACATCGCCATGTCGCCTTCGGTTTCGGAGGCGGCAGCCACGGGTGGCTGGTAGCGGAAAGCCGCCGCCAGAAGCATCAGGACAGCGAGCGCGACGACGACAAGGATGGCCGCGGCGAGGCGGCGGTCGAGCCCGGCGAAACGGGTGGGTGGCAGCGTCTTCAGGCGCGTCCAGGTGTTGCGGGCGGCGGCGACGGTGGCGAGTTCCATGCCCGCGACTATGCCCCGCGACATCTCAACAACGGGCTAATACCGGCAGGTCCAGGCGGTTAACGCGCCAGCGCGACCGCGATTTCGCCGGCCAGCCGCGCGTTGTTGCGGACCAGCGCGATGTTGGCCGTAAGGCTCCGTCCGCCGGTCTGCTTCAGGATCGCGTCGAGCAGGAACGGCGTCACCGCTTTGCCCGTGATGCCCTGGCGGGCGGCCGCGTCGACGGCGGCCTCGATCGCGGGGCGCATTTCGCTCGCCGGGATCTCGTGCTCGGGCGGGATCGGGTTCGCGACCAGCACGCCGCCGGTGAGATCGAGATCGGCGCGTGCGCGAAGAAATGCGGCTATGCTCGCTGCGTCATCCATGCGGATGGGCGCCTTCAGTCCGCTCGAGCGCGACCAGAAAGCGGGGAAATCGTCGCTGCGATAGCAGACGACCGGCACGCCCTGCGTCTCCAGAAACTCCAGCGTCTTGGGCACGTCGAGCAGCGCCTTGGCGCCCGCGGCCACGACCAGCACGTTCGTGCGGCCGAGCTCGGTCAGGTCGGCGGAAATGTCGAAGGTCTGTTCGGCGCCGCGGTGTACGCCGCCGATGCCCCCGGTGGCGAATACCGGGATGCCTGCGAGCTTTGCGGCGATCATCGTGGCAGCGACGGTGGTGGCGCCATGTTTCCCGGCCGAGAGCGCGTAAGCGAGGTCGGCCGATGACAGCTTGAGCACGTCCTTGGCCTTGGCGAGCCACTCCAGCGTTGCGCGGTCGAGGCCGACGCGGAGCTTGCCGTCGATGACGGCGATGGCGGCGGGTACCGCCCCGGCGTCGCGCACCTCGGCTTCCACCGCCTGGCCGGTCTCGAAGTTCTGCGGCCAGGGCATGCCGTGGCTGACGATGGTTGTTTCCAGCGCGACGACCGGGCGATGCGCAGCCAATGCCGCGGCGACTTCCTCGGAGACGACCAGCGGAGCCTTCGTCACGACGCCATGCGCTCTCGGCCCCCCGGGCCAGCGATGCGTTCGGCGAGCGCGTCGGCGCTGAAAGGCGCGGCGATGATGCTGCCCGCCTCTACCGCCAGCGCCGCAGCGGCGAGACCAAAGCGGAGGGCGTCGTGCAGGGTATGGGCTTCGGCGAGGCCGAGAATGGTGCCGGCGGCCAGCGAGTCGCCGGCGCCGTTCACGCCCTTGGATGCCGCGCGGAGCGGCGCGAAGGAGCGCACCTCGCCGTCGACGGCGACCGCGAGCGGATCGCCGCCATTGGTGACGATGATATTGGTGTGGCGACGCCCTGCCAGCTCTGCTGCGAGCGCGGTTGGCGCCAGCGTCACGTCGTCGGGATCGTGATCCAGCAGCGCCGCGGCTTCCCGCCGATTGGTGAAAAGGTACGTGATCGTCTCGAGGATCGGTGACAGTCGCACCGCTTTGGCGGGTGACACCGTGAGGGCGGCGAGTGGCCGGCGCGCGCTTGCGGCTTCCTGTGCGAGGAAGGCGAGGGTGGCTTCGGGGAGGTTCGCGTCGACGACCCAGAAGTCGGTTGGGCTGCTTTTGGCGACGGCCTCGACGATCGAAGCGGGCGTGATCTGTTCGCAAATCTTCATGTCGGCGATGCCGATGATCAGGTTGCCGCGATCATCGAAGGTCGCATGGTAGCCGGCGGTGGTTGCGCCCTTGAACGTGGCGATGCCGGTGACGTCGATCCCTGCGGTCTTCGCTGCGCCGATGATCGCTTCGCCGGCCGCATCGTTGCCGACGGCGGAAGCCATGCGGGTCGGGAAGCCGAGGCGGGCCAGCACGGTCGCAACGTTGAAGCCGACGCCGCCAGGCAAATGCCGCACGGTGCCCGGATTAGACGCGCCCATGACCGGCGGCGCACTCGACCGCGCCACGCGGTCGAGCGTAGCGCCGCCGAACACCGTCACTGATTCGAACGGACGCGCGGGTTGGTCCATGGCCCCAGTCCTGCCTGCCGGGAGGCTGATCCCGGTCTCGCTCATCATGGCGATCAGTTGCGAACTATCCTCGCATGCTACCGCGTGAGTTTTATGAAAATTGTCAACTTGCAGCCGCGGCCCGGTCTATGATCCGCCGTCCATCGCCCACAGGAATCTTCAAACCCGTGCGAATCTCGTTCCATGGCGCCGACCGCGAGGTCACCGGCTCGTGCCACCTCATCGAATGCAACGGCAAGCGCATCCTCGTCGATTGTGGCATGTTCCAGGGGAGCCGCGACCTGGACGAGGACAATGCCGAGCCCTTCGGCTTCGACCCCGTTGCCATTGATGTGCTGCTTTTAACCCACGCGCATCTCGACCATTGCGGCCGGTTGCCGTTGCTCGCCAAGCGTGGGTTCAAGGGCGAGATCATCGCCACGGCGGCAACGCGCGAGCTGGCGCGGCTGGTCATGGTCGATTCGGCGCGGCTGGCGGAGGAGGAAGCTGCGCACCGGGCGCGGCACAACTCGCGGCAGAACGGCGAGCGAGAAGCGAACCAGCCGCTCTACACGCTGCTCGACGCGATGAACGTGCTCGACTTCTTCGGTCGCGTCGCCAAGTACCGCGAACCGATCGACGTGGCGCCTGGGATTCGCGCGACCTTCCTCGACGCCGGCCATATCCTCGGCTCGGCTTCCATTTTCCTGGAACTCAGCGAGGGCACCGAGAAGCGTCGCGTCACGATGTCGGGCGACATCGGCAACAGCGGACGGCCGTTGATGAACACGCCGACGCTGCCGCCAGAGTCCGACGTCGTCGTGATGGAGACGACCTACGGCGATCGCAACCACAAGCCCTACGAGGTATCGGTCAACGAGTTCTACACGGCCATCGACGAAACCTTCGCGCGCGGCGGCAACGTGATCATTCCGACGTTTGCACTGGAGCGGGCGCAGGAACTGTTGTTCGCACTGCACGACGCGATAGGCCGAAGCCGCCTCGCGCCGGCGGTGCAGGTGTTCCTCGATTCGCCGATGGCGATCTCGGCGACCGAAATTTTCCGCCATCATTTCGAGTGCCTGTCGCCGGAAGCCGTGACGCTGTTCAAAAGTGGCGACGATCCGCTGTCGCTGCCCGGCCTGCACTTCACCGACGAAACCGCCGATTCGATCAAACTCAACACGATCCGTGGCGGCGCGATCATCATGGCCGGTTCCGGCATGGCGACCGGAGGCCGCATCCGCCATCACATCCGCCACAACATCTGGCGGCGTGAGACCGGAATTGTCTTCGTCGGCTTCGCTTCGGAAGGCACGCTGGCGCGCCAGATCATCGATGGTGCGCGCAGCATCCGGCTGATGGGCGAGGAGGTCCCGGTGAAGGCGAAAGTCTACACGATCAACGGCTTCTCCGCGCATGCCGGGCAGCAGGAGTTGCTGCGCTGGCAGGCGCCGTCGAAAGCGGCGCGCACGTTCCTGGTGCATGGTGACGAGGCGGTGATGTCGACCTTCGCCGGCCTGCTCAGCGGCACCCAGGCGATCATGCCGAAGCGCGAGGAAAGCTTCGAGCTGTAGCTCCTCCGCGGCCCGGTGCCGATGAGCGGTGGGCCGGGGATGAGGGATGAGCGGTGCGGACCTACTCGATCGCGCAGTCGAAGCGCAGCGTCTCGTCGTCGAGTGCGTTACCCTTCACAGTGCAGAAGAATTTCGCCGTCGTCGAAAATTCCGTGCCGGGTTTCACGAATGCGTTGATCACTTCCGGGCAGATGGTGCCATAGGCCATGTGCTTGCAGACCATCGAGGCGACGTAGCCTCCATTGGCGTTCTTCACGAAGGTGCCTGCGTAGAGATCGAGACAACGGGCGAAGTACGCGGTGCCGGGCATCAATGGTGTGACGCTGCAGGCCATCTTCGTGCCGTCGGGCGGAACGTCGTTGGGCGACTTGGCCGTCGCGGGGGCTATCCAGCCCGTGGCAAGAACACCGGCGGCGATCAGGGCGGTTCTGCGAAGTGCGGCGGCGGATAGAAACATGCGGCTGTCCTCCAAATTGGCCGCAGGAAGGTAGCGCCGGCGTTGGTTGGGACCGCCGAATCTTGGCCGAATTTTCGCGGGCTTGGCGCCCAGCTTTTGGGCTCAACGAGGGCTACTGACACATTTTGGTAGCGCGCGTTCTTGCCAAGCAGAACAAAACGTGTACACTCCAATTCATCAAGGGGCGCCTCACTTTCCGATTGGCTTTCCGCGCGACCCCGGCGAATAAGGAGCATCACATGCCGGCCACACCGCTTCGCGTGATCGAGGGCAATTCCATGGACGCGAGTAAGTCGAAGGCGCTTGATGCGGCGCTGAGCCAGATCGAGCGGAACTTCGGCAAGGGCTCGATCATGCGGCTCGGCAAGTCCGACACGCCGGTCGAAATCTCCACCGTTTCCACCGGGTCGCTTGGCCTCGACATCGCGCTTGGCATCGGCGGGTTGCCGCGTGGGCGCATCGTCGAAGTGTATGGGCCGGAATCCTCGGGCAAGACGACGCTCGCCCTCCAGGCGGTGGCCGAATCCCAGAAGCAGGGCGGCATCTGTGCCTTCATCGACGCGGAGCATGCGCTCGACGCGACGTACGCCCGCAAGCTGGGCGTCAACCTCGACGACCTCCTCATTTCGCAGCCGGATACCGGCGAGCAGGCGCTGGAAATCGTCGACACGCTGGTGCGGTCGGGCGCGATCGACGTGCTCGTGATCGATTCGGTAGCGGCGCTGACGCCGCGGGCCGAAATCGAAGGCGAGATGGGCGATCAATTGCCGGGCCTGCAGGCCCGCCTCATGAGCCAGGCGCTGCGCAAGCTTACCGGCTCGATCTCGCGCTCCAACACCACCGTCATCTTCATCAACCAGATCCGTATGAAGATCGGCGTGATGTTCGGTTCGCCGGAAACGACCACCGGCGGCAATGCACTCAAGTTCTATGCCTCGATCCGCCTCGATATTCGCCGCATCGGGTCGATCAAGGAGCGCGAAGAAGTTGTCGGCAACCAGACTCGCGTCAAGGTCGTGAAAAACAAGCTGGCGCCGCCGTTCAAGCAGGTCGAGTTCGACATCATGTACGGCGAGGGTATCTCGAAGACCGGCGAGCTGGTCGATCTCGGCGTCAAGGCCGGGATCATCGAGAAGTCCGGCGCCTGGTTCTCATACGACAGCCAGCGGCTGGGGCAGGGGCGTGAGAACGCCAAGGTGTTCTTGCGCGACAATCCCGAGATCGCCAACACCATCGAGAAGGCGATCCGCGGGAACGCCGGTATCATCGCCGAGAAGTTCCTGGACCGTGGTGAGCCGGGCGAAGAGGGCGGCGACGCCGAGTAATTCGAGCGAGGCGGGTTGGCGTTCGGGAGGCTTTCGTGAAGCTCGCGATCAACTACATCGAGTTCGCCAGTGCCGACATCGATGCCAGCCGGACCTTCTTCAGGAAGGCGTTCGGCTGGACCTTCACGGACTATGGTCCGGACTACACCGCCTTCAACGAGGCGGGCATCGATGGCGGTATCACGAAGGCCGGTAAGCCGGCTGCGGTGCCGCTGGTCATCCTGTACGCCGACGACCTCGACGCGGCGGAGAAGTCGATGCTGGCGGCGGGCGGGGAAGTCGTCGTGCCGCAGTACAATTTCCCCGGGGGCCGCAGGTTTCACTTCCGCGAGCCGGGCGGGAACGTGCTGGCCGTCTGGAGCCCGCGGCCCGAGCAGTAGCGCCGCGGCGTAGCGGCCTGTTGGTAAACGGGCGGGTGCCGGCTCACAATCATTGGACATCGCGACGGGCGGGGCGGTAAAAGCGCCGTAATCCGGCATTTCCCGCCGGACATGCGGCCTTCCTGACGAGCCCACCTGCCTATGCCCAGCGTCAACGACATCCGTTCCCAGTTCCTCAGCTATTTCGTGGCGAACGGCCACACCGAGGTGCCGTCGAGTTCGCTCGTCCCGCGCAACGATCCGACGTTGATGTTCACCAACGCCGGCATGGTCCAGTTCAAGGATTACTTCACCGGGCGCGCGTCGGCGCCTTATCCGCGGGCGACAACAGCGCAGAAGTCGGTGCGCGCCGGCGGCAAGCACAACGACCTCGACAACGTGGGTTACACGGCGCGCCACCACACCTTCTTCGAGATGCTCGGCAATTTCTCGTTCGGCGACTACTTCAAGGAGCGCGCGATCGAGCTTGCCTGGAACCTGATCACCAAGGAGTTCGGGCTCAAGAAGGACAAGCTGCTGGTCACGGTCTATCACACCGACGACCACGCCTTCGATTTGTGGAAGAAGATCGCCGGCTTCAGCGACGACCGTATCATCCGCATCTCCACGAACGATAACTTCTGGCAGATGGGCGACACCGGGCCGTGCGGTCCATGCTCGGAAATCTTCATCGACCAGGGGCCGGAGTTGCAGGGCGGCCCGCCCGGCAGTCCGAACGAGGATGGCGACCGGTTCCTGGAGTTCTGGAACCTCGTGTTCATGCAGTTCGAGCAGGTGCCGGGCGGTGAACGCGTCGATCTGCCTAAGCCGTCGATCGATACGGGCATGGGGCTGGAGCGCATCTCGGCGATCCTGCAGGGCGTCAAGTCGAACTACGACATCGATCTGTTCAAGACGCTGATCGCGGCGTCGGTCGACATCATCGGCATCAAGGCCGAGGGTGAGAATCGCGCCGCGCATCGGGTCATCGCCGACCACCTGCGCGCCTCGAGCTTCCTCATCGCCGATGGCGTGCTGCCCTCAAACGAAGGCCGCGGCTACGTGCTTCGCCGCATCATGCGGCGCGCCATGCGCTACGCGCATCTGCTCGGCGCGCGCGAGCCGGTGATCTGGCGGCTGGTGCCGACGCTGGTCGCCGAGATGGGCCGCGCCTATCCCGAGCTGGTGCGCGCCGAGGCGCTCATCCGCGAGACGCTCCGCCTGGAGGAGACCCGCTTTGGCCGGACGCTCGCGCGCGGTCTGACGCTGCTCGATGAGGCGACGCAGGGTCTGTCCGCTGGCGCGACGCTTGCCGGCGACGTGGCCTTCCGCCTCTACGATACATACGGTTTCCCCCTCGACCTGACGCAGGACGCGCTGAAGCTTCGCGGCATCGGCGTCGATACCGCCGGCTTCGACGTTGCGATGGAGAAGCAGAAGGACGAGGCCCGCGCGAGCTGGGCCGGGTCCGGTGACGCGCAGACCGAGCCGGTGTGGTTCAAGCTCCGCGAGAAGCTCGGCGCGACCGAGTTCCTCGGCTACGACACGGAGAGCGCGGAGGGCGAGATCGTCGCGATGGTGCAGAAAGGCGAGGGCGTGCAGTCGGCCAAGGCCGGCGAGCAGGTGGCCATCGTCGTCAATCAGACTCCGTTCTACGCCGAGCAGGGTGGTCAGCAAGGCGACCAGGGCATCGTCGCTGGCGAGAAGGGCGGCGCGCTGATCGAAGACGTGCAGAAGCGTGCCGAGGGTCTTTACGTGCACTACGGGCGCATCCAAAACGGGACGCTGTCGGTCGGCGACGCGGTGCGTCTGTCCGTCGACAACCCGCGGCGCACGGCGATCCGCTCCAATCATTCGGCGACGCACTTGCTGCACGCGGCGCTCCGCAACGTGCTGGGGTCGCATGTCGCGCAGAAGGGTTCGCTGGTCGCGCCGGATCGGCTGCGCTTCGATTTCTCGCACCCGAAGCCGATGGACAGCCATGAGATCGAGGCGGTCGAGGATCTCGCCAACACCGTCGTCCTCCAGGACGCGCCGGTGACCACGCGCCTCATGGACCGCGACGAGGCGATGAAGTCCGGCGCGATGGCGCTGTTCGGCGAGAAATACGGCGACGAGGTGCGCGTCGTGCAGATGGGCACGCAGCCGGGCGGCGTCCCGGACAAGGCGTACTCCGTCGAGCTTTGCGGTGGCACGCATGTCGGCCGCACGGGCGAAATTGGCCTGATCACGCTGGTCGGCGAGGCGGGCGTCGCCGCCGGTGTGCGACGCATTGAGGCGCTGACCGGCTCGGCGGCGCGGAAGCACCTGGCCGAGCAGGAGAAACGGCTGCGCGCCGTGGCGCTGGCGCTGAAGGTTCGCCCGGAAGAAGCGGCCGAGCGCGCCGCGGCGTTGATCGACGAACGGCGCAAGCTCGAGCGCGACCTCGCCGATGCGCGCAAGAAGCTGGCGCTCGGCGGTGGCGCATCGAACGGCGCCGACAATGGTGTGCGCACCGCAGGCGCAACGAAGTTTCTCGCGCGATCGGTGACGGGCATCGCGCCGAAGGACCTCAAGGGCCTCGTCGACGACGGCAAGAAGAGCATCGGCTCCGGTGTGGTGGCGGTCGTCGGCCTCACCGACGACGGCAAGGCGGGTCTCGTCGTCGGCGTGACCGACGACCTCACCGCGAAGTTCAGCGCGGTCGATCTGGTGCGTGTCGGGTCCGAGGCGCTCGGCGGCAAGGGCGGCGGCGGGCGGCCCGACATGGCGCAGGCCGGCGGGCCAGACGGCGGCAAAGCGGATGCAGCACTCGCCGCGATTGCCGCGGTACTCGAAGCCGGCTAACGCCATGGCGCGCTCCGAGCCACTTCGGCGCCGCGTCTTCGATCTTCTTGAGCGGGTCGATCGCCACGCGCGGCTGCCGCGCATAATCTCGGGCGCGCTCGTCGCGCTGATCCTGATCAACGTCGTCGCCGCGGTGTTCGAGACGGTCGCCTCGCTCGCCACGCAGTATGGCTGGCTGTTCCGCGCGATCGAGTCGATCTCGCTGGCGATCTTCACTTTCGAGTACCTCGTCCGGCTGTGGGTATCGGTCGAGCATCCGCGGGCGCGCGGCAAGCCGGCGTGGCAGGCGCGGCTGGCGTATGCAGTGACGCCGGCGGCTCTGGTCGACCTCGTCGCCGTCGCGCCGTTTTTCATCGAGGCATTCACCGACGCGCATCTGCGCATCGTGGTGCTGGTGCGCCTGCTGCGCCTGTTCAAGCTTGGACGCTACTCGACAGGGTTCCAGTCGCTCATCGAAGCGGTGCGCCGCGAGCGTCAGGCGCTGCTCGCCAGTTTCCTGTTGCTCATCTCGGTCGTGCTGGTGTCCGCGTCATTCGCGTACATGGCCGAGCGCAACGCGCAGCCGCAGGCATTCGGCTCCATTCCCGACGCCATCTGGTGGGCGATGGAGACCGTCACCACGGTCGGTTACGGCGACACCATTCCGACGACGGTGCTCGGCCGCATCATTGGCGGGCTCACCATGATCAGCGGCATCCTGATGATCGCGCTGCCCGTGGCGATCATCGGGTCGTCCTTCGCCGAGGTCGTGCGGCAGCGCAGCTTCGTGATCACCTTCGGCATGGTGGCGCGCATCCCGTTGTTCGCCGATATCGGCTCGCACGTGCTTGGCGATATCCTTCCGCATCTGCGCGCGATGACGATCGAGGCGGGGACGGTCATCGTGGAGCCGGAGCAGGGTGATGAGACGCTTTACCTGATCGCCGATGGCGTGGTCGAGGTCGACTTCGCCCACGCGCGCCGCAGGCTGGTCGCACATGAAGCCTTCGGCGTGGCGCCCGATCCCGATGTGGCGGGGGAGCACTATTCGGCGTTGGCGCTGACGCGCGTGAAGCTGCTGGCGCTCGACCGCATCGATCTCCGCCATCTCGTCGCGCGCCACCCGGAACTTGCCGAGCGCATGCGGCCCGCCGTTCTGGCGCCGACCGAGACGGCATGATCCGCCTCGACGATCACGATCGGGCGCTGCTCGATGGGTCGCGAGGAGCCGCTACGGCCTTCGCTATGCGGCTTCTTGTTCGCTACGGGGAGGCTGTGGGCGCGCCGCACTTCATCGATATCACACGCGCCCACATCGACGGCTGTCTCTACCACGGCGAAGCGAGTCTCGATTTCGCGGAGCATGTGCTGCGTCTCGGCGGCAAGGTGCGGGTGCCCACGACTCTCAACGTCGGGTCGATGGATCTGATTCATCCGGAGCTGTTTCGCGGGGCGCCTGCATTGGGGAGTGCCGGCCGTCGGCTGATGGAGGTGCACGAGGCGCTCGGCTGCATCTCGAGTTTCACCTGCGCGCCCTACCAGACCCTGTTCCGTCCCATGCTGGGCGAGCAGATCGCGTGGGCGGAGTCGAACGCCATCGTCTTCGCCAACTCCGTGATCGGCGCACGCACGGCGCGTTACGGCGACTTCATCGACCTCGCCGCGGCGCTCACTGGCCGGGTGCCGTATGCTGGGCTGCACGTTCCGGAAAACCGGCAGGCGACAGTTGTCTTTACGGTGCCGGCCGCCGTTGCCGCATGGCCCGCCGATGCGCTGGCGGTCGCGGTCGGCAGCCTGGTGGGCGAGCGGGCGGGAAACGAGATCACGGCGATCACTGGATTGCCCGGAGGCCTTAGCGAGGACGACCTGAAGGCGCTGGGCGCAGTTGGTGCATCGAGCGGTGCGATGGCGATGTTTCACGCCGTCGGGTTGACGCCGGAAGCACCGGATGTCGAGGCCGCAACCGGTGGCGTCGAACCGGCAGTGGTCGAGGCTCTGAGCGAGGCGGACCTGACGGCAGCCATCGGTCGCCTTTCAACCGCGCGGCCGGGCATGCCGGTTTCCGCGATCGCGCTGGGAACCCCACATTTTTCGCTTGCCGAGTTTGGGCGGCTGATGCCGCTGATCGATGGCTTCCGGCGCGCCCCCTCGGTTGATCTTTACGTCAACACGGCGCGCGATACGCACGCCGAGCTCGCCGCCCGCGGATGGTTGGCGCGACTTGAAGCGGCTGGCTTCACGCTCGTGGTGGACACCTGCACGTACGTCACGTCGGTGATGCGCGAGATCAGCGGTGTGGTGATGACCAACTCCGGAAAGTGGGCACACTACGCGCCCGGCAACCTCGGCATCGATGTTGCGTTCGGCTCACTCGAGGAGTGTATGGCCTCGGCAGCGGCGGGCCGCGTCGTGCGGAGACGCCCTTGAAGCTCGCCGGGCGAAGTCTCACGCCGGGAAGCGGCGAAGGGCCGGTCGCAGTCGTGCCGCCGCTCAGCTTCTGGGGCGGCTACGATCCGGAGACGGGGACGATCATCGACCGCCATCACCAGGCGCACGGGCGTTCGCTTGCCGGCGTCGTTCTGGTCATGCCGTCCGGGCGCGGGTCATCCTCGTCCAGCACCGTGCTCGCCGAAGCCATCCGGCTCGGCACCGCGCCATCGGCGATCGTGCTCGCCGAGCCGGACCCGATCCTTGTCGTCGGCGCGATGGTGGCCGAGGAGCTCTACGGCCGGCGCTGCCCGATCGTGGTGCTGGCTCAGGCGGACTATGCGCGCGTCGTATCGGCGGTGCGCGCCGAGGTAGTCGCCGACAGCGCGGCAGCTTCGGTCACTATAGCCTGAGATGATCAGTGCCCCTTCACCGCGGGGCCGATGCGGTCGATGCGGTTGGTCCAAAGGGCGCCGTCGTAGCCGGCGGGAACCAGCGCAAGTTCGCTGACAGCGTCGAGGCCCGACGAAAAGCCACTCCCGTCGTACGGTCCAAGCAGCACAGCCATTGTATCGACGGCATCCATTCGCGCGAGGAAACGGCGCGGGAATCCCCACAACCAGCGGGCATAGTCGGCAGGGATCAGAAACACGGTGTGCCGGCATGCGCCCGGCACGTATCCGCTCCACCCGATGGCGAAGTATTGCAACAGGCAGCGCTTGAGGCTGCCGGTCGGCAAAACGCGTACATCCGGCATCGCGGCATGGAAAGCGTCGATCGGCGCGTTGTCGCCGTAGATGATCCAGTTGGCGCGCTCAGACGCCGGCCGAGTGGCCAGCGCGGCCGCCAGGCGTGTGCCTTCGGTCGGGTCGGCGCTCTTGACGTTGATCATCACGCGCTTGCCCGGCAGGGCATCCAGCGTCTCGCCGAGCGTCGCCATCATGCCGATGCCCTTGCCGCGGAAGGGGAACGTCTTGCCGCCGTCGGCGGTGTAGCCGTAGCCGAGATCGAGATTGCGCAGCTCCGCCAGGCTGTGCTCGCGCGTCACGCCCTTGCCGTCGGTGCGGCAGTCCAGCGTCCAGTCGTGGAAGACGACGAAGTCGCCGTCGGTGGTCGGCTGGACGTCGAACTCGACCATGTCGGCGCCGGCGTCGAACGCCGCCTTGAGGGCAGGGATCGTGTCCTCGATGTAATTGTGCTCCGGCGGGAAGATGCGCGCGGCCGTGCAGGTCTCCCCGGTCAAGCCCTCGCGATGGAACGTCTGCCCCATTCCCCGATGCGCGATCAGCGTCGGCTTGCCGGTGCGAGCCGGCGCCAGCAGCTCGGTGTTGAGCGCGAACAGCGCCAGCACGATGACGAACACGCCAATGCCGGCGCGGCGAAGGTAACGCAGGAATCGCGGCACGGCAGGTCCCCCCGAGGCGAGGGCGCCTCCGTGCCGCCGAAGGTTGGCGAAAGCTAGGCGGCGGGAACGCGGCTGACGTTCTGCCGCTCGATCATCCAGCCGGGATACTCGGCCGGCAGGGCGCTCACCTTGTTGAGGGTGGCGAGTTCTTCCGCCGTCAGCGTCACCTTGGTCGCGGCGATGTTGTCGTCGAGCTGCTCAGCAGTCTTGGCGCCGATGATCACGGTGGTGACGACCGGCTGGTGCAGCAGCCAGGCAAGCGCAATGCGGGCAATCGAGACGCCGTGGGCTTCCGCGATCGGGCGCATCGCGTCGATGCAGGCGAAGGCGCGATCCTTGTTCACGATCGGGAAGTCGAAGTTCACGCGCCGGGCGCCATCCGGTCCGCTGCCGTCGCGATTGTACTTGCCGGAGAGCAGGCCGCCGGCGAGCGGGCTCCACACCATCAGCCCGACCTTTTCGTGGGTGAGCAGTGGCACGATCTCGCGCTCCAGGTCGCGGCTGGCGATCGTGTAGTACGCCTGAAGCGAGGCGAAGCGGGCGTAGCCGTGCGCGTCGGCATAACCCAGCGCCTTCATGATGCGCCACGCGGCCCAGTTGGAGACGCCGACGTAGCGCACGTAACCCTGGCGCACGAGGTCGTCGAGCGCGCGCACGGTCTCCTCGACCGGCGTGACGTTGTCCTGGCCGTGGATCTGGTAGAGGTCGATGTGGTCGGTGCCGAGCCGCTTCAGGCTCGCCTTCACGGCATCCATGATGTGACCGCGCGAGGAGCCGCGGTCGTTGGCCCCCTTGCCGGTCGAGCCGTTCGCCTTGGTCGCCAGCACAAAGTCGCTGCGCGGACGATTGGAGTTGCGGATCGCCTGGCCGGTGATCTCCTCCGACATGCCCTCGGAATAAACGTTGGCGGTGTCGATGAAGTTGATGCCGGCATCGAGCGCGCGGGCGAAGAGCGCATCGACGTCGCCCTGGCCGAGCTGGCCGATGTTGGTCCAGATGCCGCGGCCGCCGAAGGTCATGGTGCCGAGGCAGATTTCGGAAACCAGCAGGCCCGTCCCGCCGAGTGTCTTGTAGCGCATGGGATGTGTCCGAAATGGGAGGTGCGCGCGGAGATGCGCGCATGAATTCACCTAGGCGCGGGCGTGGGGAAGGCAAGCTCCCACCCACGCTCATCCCCGCGAAGGCGGGGATCTATTTGCGGGCGATCCCCGGATGGGCGGCCGCCACCACCATGGGTCCCCGCCTTCGCGGGGACGAGCGTGTAAGTGACGTGACTGGGCCTACGCCATCGCCTTCTTAAGATTCTCGTCAACCTTGTCGAGGAAGCCCGTTGTGGTCAGCCACTTCTGGTCCGGGCCCACCAGCAGCGCCAGGTCCTTGGTCATGTGACCAGCCTCGACGGTGGCGACGCAAACCTGCTCGAGCGTGGAGGCGAACTTCGCCAGCGCGGCGTTGCTGTCCAGCTTGGCGCGATGCGCGAGGCCGCGGGTCCAGGCGAAGATCGACGCGATCGAATTGGTCGAGGTGTCCTTGCCCTTCTGGTGTTCGCGGTAGTGGCGCGTAACGGTGCCGTGCGCCGCCTCCGCCTCGACGATCTTGCCGTCCGGCGTCAAGAGCACCGACGTCATCAGGCCGAGCGAGCCGAAACCCTGCGCGACGGTGTCGGACTGTACGTCGCCATCGTAATTCTTGCATGCCCATACGTAGCCGCCCGACCATTTGAGCGCCGAGGCGACCATGTCATCGATCAACCGGTGCTCGTAGGTGATGCCGGCAGCCTTGAACTGCGGTGCGAACTCCGCGTCGAACACTTCCTGGAACAGATCCTTGAAGCGGCCGTCATAGGCCTTGAGGATTGTGTTCTTGGTCGAGAGATAGACGGGGTATTTGCGCGCCAGCCCGTAGTTCATCGATGCGCGGGCGAAATCGCGGATCGAATCGTCGAGGTTGTACATGGCGAGCGCGACGCCGGAGGCGGGCGCCGCGAAGACTTCGTGCTCGATGGTCTTACCGTCGTCCCCCACGAACTTGATCGACAGCTTGCCCTTGCCCGGAAAGCGGAAGTCGGTGGCGCGGTACTGGTCGCCGTAGGCATGGCGGCCGATGACGATCGGCTGTGTCCAGCCCGGCACCAGCCGCGGCACGTTCTGGCAGATGATCGGCTCGCGGAAGATGACGCCGCCGAGGATGTTGCGGATGGTGCCGTTCGGCGACTTCCACATCTGCTTCAGGCCGAATTCCTGCACGCGCGCCTCGTCCGGCGTGATCGTCGCGCATTTCACGCCGACGCCAACGCGCTTGATCGCTTCCGCCGCTTCGACGGTCACCTTGTCGGCAGTCTTGTCGCGGCTTTCGATGCCGAGGTCGTAGTAAAGGAGATCAACGTCGAGGTAAGGCCGGATCAGCTTGTCGCGGATCAGGTGCCAGATGATGCGGGTCATCTCGTCGCCGTCGAGCTCGACGACGGGGTTGGCGACCTTGATTTTCTGCATGGCGAAACGGCCCTCGGATGCGAACTGCACCCGCCCTTTAACATCGCCGTCGCGACGTGCAAAGACGCAGCGGTGCGGCAGAGCGCGCCGGCTGCTTTAATTCGCGTCAGTCGCCTACTTGATGCTCAGAACGACATCGCCCGATACGGGGTCGGTGACGCCGAGACCGTTGCCGAGGTCCTCGAGCAGGGGGCGCAGCTTGTCGAGATTGGCGATCATCGCGGGGCGCGCGGCGACGATGTCGCTCATCGCGTTCCATTCGCCGACCAGGCAGTAGCTCCGCTCGCCGGTCTTGACCATCGACAGTTTGTGTATCCCCGGGATGGTCCTGTCGAAGGCCTTGTGCTGGTCCAGGAATTCCTGCTCGCGTCCCGGCTTTACCCGGAAGCGCACGATGTTGAACGCGGTCATGGCGCATTTCCTCCCGTGTGGGCGGTGATCCTATTCCGATGTCGGCGCGCGGTCGCGTCAATCCGACGTGAGGTGCGCGGGTGGTGGTTCATCGAACGCATGCACCCACTCGCGATGAACCGTCGCCTCAAACACCTCGCGGAAAGTCGCGAAATCGACGGCCGGCATCAGAAAGCGAAGCTTTCCGTACAGATAGTCCGGGTCTTGCACGAGCCGCGGGAAGGCGAGGAAGCACATCGGGATGTCGTGACGGACAAGTGCGGTCACGAGTCGCGTGAATTTATGGCGAAGCACCGCTTCCTGTCCCTCGGACTCCTCCGTGTCCCAAAGGCCGCCATCGACCCGTGCGGCGCCGTCCCCGCTGCCTGTGAGGGCGCGCTGCACGCGGACGCGGCTCGCGGCAGCGGCGGAGAAATCCCGCACCGGTATGATCGCATGGTCGAGGCGCCCGCCGCGGGCGATGAAGTCGTCGACGAGGTCACAGAACGCCGGCGACTTGAAGATGCGCGCGGACGGCAGTTCCAGCGTCGTCCATTCCAGCCCGGCCTTGCCTTCGGCAGACACGGGGAAATCGTCGGCAGTGAACCCCGTATCGAGGCCCAGCGCTGTGAGGAGTTCGACGAGGAACGTGGTACCGGCGCGGCCGGTACCGGTTATCGCGACGAAGCTTCTGCGTGCCGGCGTCTGGCCGTCTGCCACCTGACCTCCCGCTAACCCGCGAGCCGACGGGCGGCCAGCGCGATCGCCACGTAGCTCCAGCCGGTGAAAGCAAGCGAGATTCCGGCGAGCGTGCCGATGGCGTAACCGGCGGACATCGGCCACTGGATGTAAATCAGGACGCCGACGATGACTGCGATGACGCCGGAGGCGACGATCCAGCCCCAACCGTCATGCGGGCGCAGACGGAAGCCGAGGATGATCTGGAACACGCCCTTGACGATAAACATCACCGCGGCGACCAGCGTCAGCGTGATGACGCCGGCTACCGGATTCAGGTAGATCGACAGGCCGCCGACCAGCAGCACGATGCCAATGATCAGCTGCCAGATGAAGCCACCCCACGATTGCATGCGCCAGGCGTGAACGATTTGCCCTGCGCCCGCCAGTACGATGATGACGCCGACGACGGTCGCCACCACGATGCCCGCGAGGAAGGGTGAAACGAAGGCGAACACGCCGCCGACGATGAACAAAATGCCCAGCGCCAGCATCCAGCCCCAGTTGGCTTTCACCTGATCGCTCAGGCTCATAGGCGTCATCATCGCGTTGGTCATGGCGTCGCTCCCCTGATTCGCAGTGCGAGAAGTATACGCCGCGGCGGGGGTGGCATCCCGCCCCATGATGCGTTACCCAGCCAGCGATGACCGCAGAACCCGCCATCATCCTGGTCGAGCCGCAGCTTGCCGAGAACATCGGCGCGGCGGCGCGGGCGATGGCGAATTTCGGCCTATCCGACCTCCGCCTGGTCAATCCGCGCGACGAGTGGCCGAACGACAAAGCGCGGGCGAACGCGGCCGGGGCGGATCATGTCATCGATGGCGCACGCGTCTATGGGACACTGGAGGAGGCGCTCACGGGCCTCACCTTCGTCTATGCCACCACCGCCCGCTCGCGCGAGATCACCAAGCCGGTCGTCGGGCCGCACGAGGCGGCAGCCGGAGCGCAGGCGCGCATCGCCGCAGGCGGGGCCGTGGGCGTCCTCTACGGCCGCGAGCGGAGCGGGCTCACCAACGAACACATTTCGCTTGCCGACGAGATCGTAACGCTGCCGGTCAACCCGGCTTTCTCATCGCTCAACATCGCGCAGGCGGTTCTCATCTTCGCCTACGAGTGGCGCCTCGCATCGGTAGGCGATGGGTTGCCGTTCGGTGGCGAGGTGCGCGAGCAGGCGCCGCGCGAGCAGCTCGTCGGCATGTTCGAGCATCTCGAGGCTGCGCTCGACGAGGCGGGTTTCTTCCGCCATTCGGAGAAACGCCCGCACATCACGCTCGTGATCCGCAATTTCCTCCAGCGTGCGCAGCTCAGCGAGCAGGAAGTGCGCACGCTTCGTGGCATGATCGCGGCGCTGGAGCGCCGGCCGACGCGGCCACACACCGGCGCTGATGGCGAGCAAACCACAGAGCGAGCGAAGTCGTGACGCGCCTCCTCGTCTTCGATTCCGGCATTGGTGGCCTGTCCGTCGCACGGGAGATCACGCATGCGCTACCGGCGGCGGAGATCGTGTACGTCGCCGACGATGCCGGCTTCCCGTACGGCGATTGGGCGGAGACGGAGCTTACCGATCACGTCGTGCGGATGGTCGGGGGGCTTATCGCCATCCTGAAGCCGGCTGCGGTCGTGATTGCGTGCAACACCGCATCGACGCTGGTGCTGCCGCCGCTCCGCGCGGCGCATCAGGTGCCCTTCGTGGGCACTGTGCCGGCGATCAAACCGGCGGCGGCGGAGACACGCAGCGGACTTGTCTCCGTGCTCGGCACGTTCGGGACGATGCAGCGGGAATACACGCGCGCGCTCATCCAGGAATTCGCGGGCAACTGCCACGTCCGGCTCGTGGGTTCCGCCAACCTCGCGCCGCTGGCGGAGGCTTACATGCGCGGCGACGCCATCGAGGATGCCGCGGTGTGGGCTGAGATCGAGCCGGCCTTCGTAGAGCGTGAAGGCCAGCGCACCGACACCATCGTGCTGGCCTGCACGCACTATCCTTTCCTGCAGGGCCACTTCGCCGCGCTCGCGCCGTGGCCCGTACACTGGATCGATCCGGCGCCGGCGATTGCTCGGCGTGTCGCGACCGTCGTCGGCGAGGTGCCGGGAACACCGGTGCGGGGCCGGGCGTATCTCACCTCGGGCAACGCATGGGCGAAGCCCATCGCCGGTGTCCTCGATCAACTCGGGCTGGAGCCGGCGCAGTTGCCGGGATTGGCATGACCATCCGCGTAGTGGTGGCCGGCGCGACCGGCTGGACGGGCAGTGCGCTGGTCGAGGCCATCAGCAAGGCGGATGACCTGGAACTCGCGGCGGGCGTGGCGCGCCGGGGCGAAGGCATGATGCCGACGCTCGAGGCGGCGCTCGGCGCGCCGTCCGACGTCGTGGTGGACTACACGCACCCAAGCGTGGTGAAGGCGCACGCGCTGCTGGCGCTGAGCAAGGGCCGGCACGTGGTCGTCGGCACCTCGGGCCTGACGGCCGCGGACTACAGCGAGATCGACGCCGCAGCGCGCAAGGCGGGCAGGGGCGTCATCGCCGCAGGCAACTTCTCCATCACCGCGACGTTGCTGACGCGGTTTGCGGTGGAGGCGGCGAGGTACGTCCCGGACGTCGAGGTCATCGACTACGCCTCGGCGAAGAAGCCGGACGTGCCGTCCGGCACAACGCAGGAGCTGGCGGAGCGCATCGCCGCCGTGCGCGGCAAGGGATCGTCGGTCCCGGTCGCCGACGTGCTCGGCCCCAAGGCGGCGCGTGGCGCGGCGATCGGGGAGGGCACCTCGGTGCAGCTCCATTCGCTCCGCCTGCCGTCGTACATCATCGCCGTGGAGGCCATCTTCGGCGCACCCGACGAGCGTCTCACCATCCGCCACGATGCAGGGTCCTCGGCCGCGCCCTATGTGGCCGGCACCCTGTTGGCCGTTCGTAAGGTCGTGGAGACGGTTGGCCTAACCCGTGGGCTGGATTCGCTGATCTGAGCAAGGGCTATTCGAGCCCAGAACCAGAACCTCCTCTCCCATAGGGAGAGGGCCATGAGCCTTAGCGAACCGTAGGTGAGCTTAGGCGAATGGGGTGAGGGGTTACGACCTCTCCGGATAAGCTCCTAACCCCTCACCCCACGCCTCTAGTTCGCTTCGCTCTCAAGAGGCGTGGCCCTCTCCCTATGGGAGAGGGGGTTCTCGTTTTCGCAGGGGCATGCTTTCCCACGTCATCCGCCTGATTTGACTACCCCCGGCCCATTGTCTATGACCACGCCCGTCAAACGGGAACCTCGGTCCCCGTTGGCATTTCCATGCGACCCGCGGAAGGTCCGGGCAGCTTGCCCACCCTTCCTGTCGGCCGGGAGACCGGCAGAGGAGGGCGCTTAACCCCAACAGGGATTAGCGATGACCAAGCGCGTACAAGCCAAAGGCAAGATCGACCGCCGCCACGGCCAGAACATCTGGGGCCGTCCCAAGAGCCCGGTCAACAAGCGTGAATACGGCCCCGGCCAGCACGGCCAGCGCCGCAAGGGCAAGCTCTCCGATTTCGGCACCCAGCTCCGCGCCAAGCAGAAGCTCAAGGGCTACTACGGCAACATCTCGGAGAAGCAGTTCAAGAACATCTACTACGAAGCAATCCGCCGCACGGGCGACACCTCGGAGCACCTCGTCGGTCTGCTCGAGTCGCGCCTCGATGCGATCATCTATCGCGCCAAGTTCGTGCCGACCGTGTTTGCCGCCCGCCAGTTCATCAACCACGGCCACGTGCTGGTGAACGGCAAGCGCGTCAACATCGCCAGCTACCGCGCCAAGCCGGGCGACGTCATCTCGATCAAGGATGCGTCGAAGCAGCTTGCGCTGGTGCTGGAGGCGACGCAGGCGCCGGAACGCGACGTCCCGGAATACATCACCGCCGACCATGGCAAGATGTCGGCGACGTTCCTGCGCACTCCGGCGCTCACCGATGTGCCGTACCCGGTGCACATGGAGCCGCACCTGGTGGTCGAGTTCTACTCGCGCTAAGCCGCGAGATGGTTGCGAAGGCCGCCTCCGGGCGGCCTTCTTCGTTTCAGGAGTATGCGGCGCGCATGGCGACGACCCGCACCGACGAGCTTCTGGCGTTCATCGCACGGGCTGCGGACGATCCGGATGTGCCCGCACTGATCGAGGAGTTCCGCCGGGTCATCCGCCTGTTCGGGTTCGACTGCTCGTCGGGCGGCAACTGGGTCGGGCTCGGCAAGCACCGCCACTATCGCTTCTTCTTCAACGATTGGCCGCAGGACTGGCTCGACTATTACACCGAGCATGGCTTCTTCCAGCGCGACTTCATCGTGGCGGAATCACGCCGGCGGATGGCGCCGTTCACGTGGGCGGAAATGGATCCGTCGATCTTTGCGAGCCCGGTGGCCCAGGAATTCTTCGCGGCGAGCAGGGCGCACGGCTGGATGGACGGTTTCGCAGTGCCGATCCGCGGGGCGGGCGGCTACGAGGGCATCGTGAGCCTTGCCGCCAAGCAGACGGTCGAACTCGGCGCCGTCGAGCGCGGGCTCCTCGAGACCGCGGCGCGGGTACTCAACGAACGTTGCAGAACGACGGTTGGTCTCGGCGACACGCCGCAGCCACTGCCCCAGCTCACCGATCGCGAGATCGAATGTCTGCAGTGGGTATCGCTCGGCAAGACCGATTGGGAGATCGGCGAGTTGCTGGGTGTGACCAAAGCTACCGCACACTTCCACATCGAACAGGCAAAGCGGAAGCTCGGCGTCACGTCGCGCGTCCAGGCGGTTGCGCTCCTGCTACTCCACGGTGTGCTCTGACGCGGTCTCGCTGATGGGTCGCATTTTATTTTTACTCACGATCTCAAAACTATCTCATTGGAGAGGTGGCAAGCCCTCCTCGCCTCCGTAGTTTTTGCGCGCGGCGAGTAGGCGTTTGGAACTGGGGACGTGGAGGTTGCGCGTTGGCGTAGCGGCGTTGTCGCCGTTTTGTTTTGCCTGTCTGCGATTGGCTTGAGCGCGGGTTCGCTTGCGCTTCTTGTCGCACCCGCTCTCGCTGATCAGGAATGCGGTTCCGGTCTGACGGCGACATGCACCTCAGCGGGAAACCCGTACCCCAATGGCGTCACCTATTCCGCCGCAGGTCAGACCCTGAATATTGACACCGGGGTCGTCATCAACAGCACCAACGGCGTGACGTTGAGCGGCAGCGGGGATCAGAAGATCACCGTTACGGGTACCGGTGTCACCATTTCCAGTTCGGGATCGGGGCGCACCGCCGTGAACATCTCGGGTGCCACGGGCGCCGCGACGATTGATACCTCGAAGGCGAGTGTCTCCGTCACTGGGGCGGGCGGCGGAAACGGCGTCCAGGGTGTTTCTACCGGTGGCGCCGTCTCCGTCACCACCGCCGACGTGACCCTCGGCAACGCTGACGTCGATGGCTTCGCCGTCGTCGGATACGCGACCGCCGGTTCGGTCGACATCAATACGAAAGCGGGCACGGTCAGCACATCGGCCGGCGGCGGCGTCGGCATATATGCGATGAGCTTCACGTCCTCGGTGACCGTGACCACAGCCGGGGTGACGATCTCGGGAAACAGCATTCCCGCCGACGCGATATATGGCATTTACGCCGTGTCCGGCGGCGCCGGCGCTGGCGGCGCCATAACCATCGACACCACTGCCGGCGCGGTGACTATGAGCGGCACGTCCACGTCACACGCTATCTACGCGGAGAACGCCTCCGGCGCTGGTGGCGGCCCCGTCAAGGTAACAACTGCAAACGTCTCGACCAAAGCCGCCAATGCGGACGGCGTATACGCGCAATCGCGGGGAACGGGAGCGACCGGCGCGGTGACCGTCGATAGCACCGCAGGCACCGTGAAGACGGAAGGGGCGGGAGCGATCGGCATCTTCGCGAACAACACAGCGGCAGCCAGCGGCGGGCTCGTCACTGTGCACGCCGGTGACGTGACGACCACAGGCACGGGTGCTGCCTATGGCATCCGCGCCAACAGCACATCGGGCGCCGTCACTATCACTGCGAACGACATCGCCACAAAGGGCAGCGGGGCGTACGGCGTCTACGCCACGGGCACCGGCGCGTTGAGCGTCACGACCGGCGATGTGACCACGGAGGGCGACGGCGCGCACGGCATACAGCCGGTAACGTCGGCGGGGAACGTCACGGTCGATAGCACCGCCGGAAAGATCAAGACAACAGGACAGGCCGCCCGTGGCGTCAACATCGACAAGCTTGCGGGAACGGTGACGGTGCACGCGGGCGCCGTCGAGACCAGCGGCGACAACTCCACCGGCATCCACGTCTACAACGGCACGCGATCGGGTCCGACCGCCGGCGGCGCAATCACGATCACCGCCAACTCCGTCGTTGCAACCGGAAAGACCGTGCCTTCTGGCACTGCGCCCAATCAGTACTACTCGATCGGGGATGAGGCCGACGCGATCGATGTATTCAACGTCGGCGCGGGCGCCAACGGCAAGATCAACATCGACACGTCCGTCGGAGCAACGCCCAACACGCTGGGGACAGTGAGCGCATCCGGCTACAAGTCGCGCGGCATCGTCGCGGTGAGTGGAATGCTCCAGTACGTTGGCCCGAACGTTCCCAACACGGTGGTCGGCGGTGGTGCCATCGACATCAAGACCGGCACGGTGACAACCACCGGCGACTTCGGCACTGCGATCAGCGCGGAGACGTATGGCAGCGGCGCGGACGGCAAGATCACGATCAACGCGCTCGGCAAGGTGTCTGCCTCCGGCCAGAACCTGTTCAACCTCACGCCGCTGGAGACGCAGGGCAACTATCCGCCGAACGGCATCTACGCCGTGAGCTGGGGTGGTGGCGACGTAGAGATCACGACCAAGGACGTGTCGTCGGCCGGCGAGGCGGCCTCGGCCATCAGCGCCCAGTCTGGCAACGGCACGCAGAACGCGGGCATCGGCAAGGTCACCATCAACACGACCGGCGGCACGGTCACCGCGACGGGGGCGGGCGCGGACGGCATCGGCGTCGGCGGCAGCAGTGGCGTCGTTTCGATCACGTCGGGCATCGTCAACACATCCGGCGACTACGGCTACGGCATCCAGGCAAGCAATACCGGCCCAAATTCCGCGATGACCATCGATACGCGTGCCGGCAAGATCACGACAACGGGGAAAGGCGCCGACGGCATCGGCGCCACGGCCGGCGACCTTATCCAGAACAAGCCCAACGCCGGACTGCTGCAGATTCTTGCCGGCGATATCGACGTGCAGGGCCCGGCCGCCAACGCGATCTACGCCGGCACCTACAACGGCACGATCGACCTCCAAATATTCGGCGCGGTGAAGACGGGCGCGTTGGGGGGCGATGGTGTCTATCTTCGGCCGGATGGCACCAGCACGGCGACCATCACGGTCAAAAGCACCGGCAGCGTCAAAACTTCAGCGGCCCAGGCGGATGGCTTTTACATTGCCGGCATCGGCGGCGGCTTGTACGCGACGAACACGGTTGTCGTTGCGGGCATCGTCGAGGCAACAGGTACGCAGTCGCGTGGTATCGTCGTCAACGGCAGCAACGACCAGATCACGGTGAACGCCAATGCTTCGGTTGCCGGCGTCGACGCCGGGATTCGGCTGCAGGAGACCAACGGCAACGCGAAGGTCACCAACGCTGGCACGGTGACCGGTACAGGCGGAACCGCCGTCGAGTTCCTCGGCACGACGACCGCGACTTTCGATAACGACGGCTCCGTGAAGGGCAACGTGCTGATGTGGAACGGCGCCGACACCGTCATCCTGCGCTCCAATTCGGCGATCACGGGTAATGTCGACGGCAAGGGCGGTACCGACAAGCTTGAGCTGACCGGGGCGGGGACGGCCTCGACGCTGGACGTGGCGAAGATCCTCAACTTCGAAGCCGGCGAGAAGACGGGGGCGGGCACCTGGGCGCTGACCGGCACCAACACCGCGCTGATGCCGACGTTCGGCGTCAGCGCCGGGCGCCTTGCCGTCAACGCGAATGTTTCGGGGACAGAATTCACCGTCGCCAATGGCGCGACGTTGGGCGGCGTCGGGACGCTGAAGTCTGTAGCCGTCACTTCCGGCGGGACTTTGGCGCCCGGCAATTCCATCGGCACGCTGACCGGCGGAACCGCGACCTATGAAGGCGGCGCCGTTTACGAGGTGGAGGTCGACGCGACCACGAGCGACAAGCTCGTCGTCACCGGGACCGCTACGATCGACTCGACGGCCGAAGTTCATGTCGTCGTGACGGGGTCCGGCACCTACACGGACGGATATCGCTGGCAGATTCTCACCGCCGCCACGCGCAACGGCGCGTTTTCGCCGACGGTCGTGGACAACTCCGCCTTCATCGACTTCACGCTCGACCAGTCGATCGCGGGCGAGGTGTGGCTGGTCGGCGCGCTCACGGCCGAACTACCGGACGTCGCCGACACTCCGAACCAGATCGCGGCTGCGGGCGGGATAGACGAGCAGGGACCGGGAACGCCACTGTTCAATGCGATTGTGCCGCTCGATGCCGAGGCGGCCCGGCATGCTTTCGACCTTTCTTCTGGCGAGATTCACGCGACGGCGAAGGACATCGTGCTCGACGACAGCCGTTTCGTCCGCGACGCGATCCTCGCCCGGCTCAACGATGCGTTCGCCAGCGGCGGCGAGGGCGGCGGTGGCGCCGATCCGGCACTGGCGCGCTGGGCGGCGTGGGGTCAGGCCTATGGCAGTGGCGGCGCCGGCGTCGGCGATGGCAACGCCGCTGGTTACACACGGTCCATCGGAGGGTTCGTTGCCGGCATCGACACCGGCGAGGCGGGCGCCTGGCAGGTCGGCGGCGCGATCGGATATCGCGGCGCGACAATCTCGGTGCCCGACCGGGCTTCGACGGCGGCGGTGGACAGCTACGAGGTCGCGGCCTACGGCGGTGTCGAGCAGGGCGCGGTGGCCCTTCGCTTCGGTGGCGCGCTCAGCAGCGGCAATGTTGACAGCGTGCGTAACGACATCTTCGGCGCCTTCAGCGAAACGCTCGCCGCGCATTACGGCATCCGCACGCGGCAGCTTTTCGCCGAGGCGGCGTATCGCGCGCGGCTCGGCGGCATTGACGTCGAGCCGTTTGCGAATGTGGCCCGCGTGGCGGTCGATACGGACGGCTTCACGGAGACGGGCGGGGCCGCGGCGCTCACTGCGGGCGCCGAGCACCACGCGATGACGCTGGCGTCGTTCGGCGCGCGCTTCACAGCGCCGCTGCCGGCGATGCATGCGCGGCTGACAGCGCTCATCGCCTGGCAGCATCGCTTCGGTGACATGACGCCAACCGCAAACCTCGCCTTTAGCGGTGGCACACCGTTCACAGTCGCGGGCGTGCCGCGGCAGCGGGATTCGTTGAAACTTGAGGCCGGGCTCGAGTGGGACATCAGCCCGCACTCGACGTTCTCGCTGGCCTATACCGGCCAGCTCGCATCGGGCGCGTCAGATCACGGCGCGCGGGCGCGCCTCACGTTCCGGTTCTAGGCGGCGGTCGTCGGCGTCGCGGCGACGGCAATGCCCTTGCCGGTGAGCAGCGGCGCCAGCTCACCTTCCTGGAACATCTCGCGGACGATATCGCAGCCGCCAACAAACTCGCCCTTGACGTAGAGCTGCGGGATCGTCGGCCAGTTGGAATATTCCTTGATGCCCTGGCGGATGTCGGCGTTCTCGAGAACGTTGACGCCCTTATAGTCGAGGCCGAGGTAGTCGAGGATCTGCACCACCTGGCTCGAGAAGCCGCACTGCGGGAACGTCGGCGTGCCCTTCATGAAGAGCACCACGTCGTTCGTCTTAACCTCGTTATCGATCCAGGCCTGGATATCGCTCACGGGCGAACCTCCAAATGATTTCGTGCACATAGCATAGGAAGTGAGTCGAGCCGGTGCAATGCGGCCTTGCATCCCGCCCGGCTTTTGGGCATAAGGCGGCCCATCGAAGGAAGGAACTTCCGATGACCACTGGGATCAACACCTAGCGCATTGACGCCGACCGGCCAGTAGCCGGTCTCCCTGGTCTTTCTTCTTTCGGTGAATCTTCAACATGGCATTCTTCGGGAATGACGCGATCAATCGCGTCAACGTCCATACTGGCATCCTTGCGCTCGCGCAGGGCGCCGGCGGCATCTTCTTCCTGGTTTTCCTGCTTCGTGCCGGCATCAGCGTGCCGCATGCGTTGATCGCACAGGCGGCGATCCTCGGCGGCCGGTTCCTGTTGCGCCCGGCGGTGTTGCCGCTGGCGAAGCGGGTCGGGCTGAAGCCGCTGCTCATCGCCGGCACGCTCGGCCTCGCGCTCCAGTACCCGCTGCTCGCCACCGTTCACGGTGTCGGGCCGACGCTGGTCGCGCTGCTGGTCGTCGTATCGCTGGCGGAGATTTTGTACTACCCGGCGTATAACGCCGCCTTCGCATCGCTGGGTGATGCAGAGCATCGCGGCCACCAGATCGCTGCCCGCGAGGCGGTGGTCGCGATCGTCGGCGTCGTCGCGCCTCTGCTTGGCGCATGGGCGCTGGTGACCATCGGGGCCGGAACCACGTTCGCCGCGGTCGGCGTCGTGCAGGCGCTGGCGGCGGTGCCGCTGATCGGCGTGCCCAATGTCGCGGTCGTCGACGAGGCGCCGGGCGCACTGCGCGCCGCCAGGCTTGGCGGCATCCTCATCGCGCTCGATGGCTGGTTCGACGCCTTGTACATCATCATCTGGCAGGTCGCGCTGTTCGTAGCACTGGGCTCGAGCTTCACGGCGTACGGCGGTGCGATGGCGCTGGCGGGTCTCGTCGGCGGCGCGTGCGGCCTGTTCCTAGGGCGCATCATCGACAGCGGCCGCGGACGGCGCGCAGTGGCCATCGCCTTCACCGTCGCCGCCGCGCTGACGACGCTGCGTGCCGTCAGTCTCGACCTGCCGTGGCTGGCGGTGATCGCCAACGCGGCGGGCGCGGCGTTGTGGCCGCTGCTACTGCCGGCGCTCGGCACCGCGACCTACAACCTCGCTAAGGCTGCACCCTGCACCTTCCGCTTCAATCTAGTGCTGGAGGCAGGGTGGGACGTCGGCTGCGCCTCGGCCTGCCTCATCACCGCGGCGCTGGTCGCCGCGGGCGTGCCGCTCGGCTGGACGATCCTGCTCGCGCTGCCCGCGGTCGCGATCGCCGCGCGCCTGCTGTGGCAATACTACGGCTCGCGCACCGCGATGGTGCCAGCATGAGCTACCTCGGCAACAGTGCGGTCAACCGCGTCAACCTCCACACCGGCATCTTCGCCTTCGCTATGGCTGCCGGCGGCATCTTCTTCACCGCCGTCATGCTCAAGGCGGGACTGTCGCTGCCCATGGCGATGGTGGCGCAGGCGCTGGCCTTCATCGTCCGCTTCATCATCCGGCCGGCGATCCTGCCGCTTGGCAAGCGGCTGGGCCTGAAGCCGCTGGTGATGGCGGGCACGATCGGCATGGGGCTGCACTATCCGTTGCTGCCGCATATCGCCGGCTTCGGCCCGGTGCTGTGGCTCGTGCTGGCGATCATGGCGGTGGCGGAGGTGCTCTACTGGCCGGCGTATCACGCGTACTTCGCCACGCTCGGCGATGTCGAGGCACGCGGGCGGCAGATCGCAGCGCGCGAGGCGCTGAGCGCGATCGTGGGTATCGTCGCGCCGTTGCTCGGCACCTGGGCGCTGGTCGCAGCGGGCCCGAACGTGGCGTTCATCGGCGTTGCGATCATCCAGCTATGCGCAGTGTTGCCGCTGCTCGGCTTGCCCAACGTTCCGGTTATCGCCGAAGCCCGTGGCGTCCTCAGGGCGGCGCGGTTCAGCGCTGTCCTCCTCGCGCTCGACGGATGGTACGGCGCCTCCGCCCTCTTGTGGCAGGGTGTGCTGTTTCTGGTGCTCAGCCAGAGCTATGGCGCTTACGGTGGCGCGATGGCGCTCGCCGGCCTGGTCGGCGCCGCGTACGGCCTGTTCGTCGGTCGCAACATCGATGCCGGCCGCGGCCGCGGCGCAGTGGCACTCGCGTTCAGCGTTGCAGGCGCCGTCGTCGTCTTCCGCGCGGCGAGCGCTTCGCTGCCATGGCTGGCGGTCATCGCCAACGCGGCCGCGGCGATCGTCCAGCCTCTCTACATGCCGGTGCTCGGCACGGCGACCTACAATCTCGCCAGGACGGCGCCGTGCTCGCTGCGGTTCTACATCGCGCTCGACGGAGGATGGGACGTCGGCTGCGCCGCGGGCTGCCTCGTCGCGGCCGGTCTGATCGCAGCGGGCGCACCCGTCGCGCTGGCGCTACTGCTGCCACTGCCGGCGTTGGCGGCGGCAGCGTGGCTGCTCCAGCGCTACTACGGCTCCGTCGCGATCGGATCGCGGAGCTAGCTGCTCTCGGGCAGCAGCACCATCACGGCATCGAAGGGCACGTCGGAGACCACCTCGGCGGCGTGCCCTTTGCCGGTGACGTCCATCATCTGCCACGCATCGCCCGGGCCGATGGTGCGCACCGTGCCGTCGCTCGCCGTCACCTTCAGCGCGCCGCCAAGGCAAAAGCAGATCTGGCGCTGCGGCGCAGGGTGAGCCGCGCCGACCCAGCCCTTGGGGATGCGCACGTGGACGAAGCCCCTGGCGGGTTGGACAGACGAAGCGAAGAAGGGCAGGGCCGGCGGCGCGAATTCCATCAGCGGCCGCTCCACGGTGAAGCTGTCGAAATGGCTCTCGCCGGCGGCGTCCTCGGTGAGGCGCTCGATCTCCACCGGCTCTGCCGTCATTGGCCTTCCTGCGGCACGCTGGTCTGGAGGGCGAGGGCATGCAGCGCCCCGCCCATGTTGCCGCGCAGCGCGTCGTACACCAGCTTGTGCTGCTGCACGCGCGTCTTGCCCTTGAACGACGCCGAGACGACTTCGGCGGCGTAGTGGTCGCCGTCGCCGGCGAGGTCGCGGATGGTCACGGTCGCATCCGGCAGCGCCGCCTTGATCAGGGCTTCGATGTCGCCCGCATTCATCGCCATGACGGGGCCTCCAGCCTCTAGGGTCCGGCCATATAGGCCGGGAACCAATTTTCGTGGGCGGCGCGCAGCTTTGCAACAGGAATGGCGGTCGCCTCGCCGAGCTTTACCTCGCTGCCGCCCGTCGTCCCGATCCAAGGGGTGAACAGGCCGGATTCCTCCGCCACCGCGACTACCTGGTCGAAGTCTTCCTCGTGGAGCGTGACCAGATAGCGGCCCTGATCCTCGCCGAAGAACGACTCGACCGGCGGGATGTCGTTCAGCTCCGTCGTCGTGACGCCGATGCCGGAGGCCATCGCCATCTCGGCCAGCGCGACCGCGACGCCGCCATCGGAAACGTCGTGCACGGCCGTGGCGATGCCGTCGCGGATCAGGCGGCGGACGAAATCGCCCGACCGTTTCTCGTGGGCCAGATCGACCGGCGGCGGCAGCCCATCCTCGCCGCCCATGATCTCGCGCAGCCAGACTGACTGGCCGAGGTGCACGCCCCACTGGTCGGGCGCGCCGACGAGCATCACGACCTGGCCCTCGCCCTTGAAGGCGATGGTTGCGACCTTCGTGATGTCCTCCACCAATCCGACGCCGCCGATCGCCGGCGTCGGCGGTATCGCGGCGCCGTTGGTCTCGTTGTAGAGCGAGACATTGCCCGACACGACCGGGAAGGCGAGCGCGCGGCAGGCGTCGCTGATGCCGCGGATCGCCGCGACCAGCTCGCCCATGATCTCGGGCTTCTCCGGGTTGCCGAAATTGAGGTTGTCGGTGATGGCCAGCGGCTCGGCGCCGACCGCGGTGAGATTGCGCCAGCACTCCGCCACCGCCTGTTTGCCGCCCTCATAGGGATCGGCGGCACAATAGCGCGGCGTCACGTCGAGTGAGAACGCCAGCCCCTTCTTGCCGGCGACACGTACCACGCCGGCATCGCCGCCCGGCCGCACGATGGTGTCGCCGCGGATCAGGTGATCGTACTGCTCCCACACCCAGCGCCGCGAGCTCATGTCTGGCGAGCCGAGGATACGCAGCAGATCGAGCCCGACGTCCTCCGACTTCAGCTTACGGAGCAGGGGGCTCGGCCGATCCTTCACCACGTACGGCCGGTCGTATTCCGGCGCCTGGTCGCCGAGGTCCTTGATCGGCAAATCGGCCTCGACTTTGCCCTTGTGCAGCACGCGGAAGCGCAGGTCGTCGGTGGTCCTGCCGACAACGGCGAAATCCAGCCCCCATTTGCGGAAGATCGCCTCCGCCTCCGCCTGCTTGTCGGGGCGGAGCACCATCAGCATCCGCTCCTGGCTCTCCGAGAGCATCATCTCGTAAGCGGTCATGCCCGCCTCGCGCGTCGGCACCTTGTCGAGGTCGAGCTCGATGCCGAGATCGCCCTTGGCCCCCATCTCGACCGCGGAGCATGTGAGGCCCGCCGCACCCATGTCCTGGATTGCGACCACCGCGCCGGTCTGCATCAGCTCAAGGCACGCCTCCAACAGCAGCTTCTCCGAGAACGGGTCGCCGACCTGCACCGTCGGCCGCTTCTCCTCCGACGCATCGTCGAACTCGGCCGAGGCCATCGATGCGCCGTGGATGCCGTCGCGCCCCGTCTTGGAGCCGAGATACACGACCGGCAGGCCGACGCCGCTCGCCTTCGAATAGAAGATCGCATCGGCCTTCGCGATTCCCGCGGCAAACGCGTTGACCAGGATGTTGCCGTTGTAGCCGCGGTGGAAGTTGACCTCGCCGCCGACGGTCGGCACGCCGAACGAGTTGCCGTATCCGCCGACGCCGGCGACCACGCCCGATACGAGATGGCGCGTGCGCGCATGCTCCGGTGCGCCGAAGCGAAGCGCGTTCAGCGCCGCGATCGGCCGCGCGCCCATCGTGAAGACGTCGCGCAGGATGCCGCCAACTCCGGTCGCGGCGCCCTGGTACGGCTCGATGAACGAGGGATGGTTGTGACTCTCCATCTTGAAGATGACGGCGAGCCCGTCGCCGATGTCGACCACGCCGGCGTTTTCGCCCGGCCCGCAGATGACGCGCGGTCCGCTCGTCGGCAGCGTGCGCAGCCAGCGCTTCGAAGACTTGTACGAGCAGTGCTCGTTCCACATCGCCGAGAAGATGCCGAGCTCGGTCAGAGACGGCTCGCGCCCGATCAGCTTCAGGATGCGGTCGTATTCATCCGGCTTCAGGCCGTGCGCTGCGATGACGGTCGGCGTGATCTGCACGGGCGCGTTCATGCGCGGACTGCGGCTCCCGATTCCCTGCGGTGAGACGATGCATAGAGGATGCCAGCCGCGATTGGTATGGTGACGGCAGGCTATTGAAAACTTTGGGAGATTCGTGGACGTGAAGCAGGCCGACGAGCTGACGGTCCTGATCATTGGCGGCTACGGCACGTTTGGCGGACGGCTTTGCGACCTGCTGGCCGACGGGCCGCGGCTGCGCCTGATCGTGGCTGGGCGATCGCTGGAGAAGGCGACCGCGTTTTGCACCCGGCCATCTCGCGCTCGTCTGGTGCCCGCCGCGATTGACCGCGCCGCGAACCTTGCGGCGGCGATCGCGGCGCACGCTCCGGACATCGTGGTCGATGCGAGCGGGCCATGGCAGGTGTATACCGGCGATCCCTATGTCGCAGTCCGCGCAGCGCTGGCGGCGGGCGCCGATTACCTCGATCTCGCCGATGGCTCCGCGTTCGTCGCCGGCATCGGCGCCTTCGATGCCGAGGCGCGGGCAGCGGGGCGCTTCGTGCTCAGCGGCGTTTCGAGCTTCCCGGTGCTTACTGCGGCGGTGACAGAGGCCATCGCGTCCGATCTCACGCGCATCGACATCGTGCGTGCTGGCATCGCCCCGTCACCGTTCGCGGGCGTCGGTCTCAACGTCATCCGCGCCATTGCGTCGTACGCCGGTAAACCGGTGCGTCGGTTGCGTGAGGGCCGGTGGACGGCTGGCGTCGGCCTGGTCGACAGCATCCGCCGCACGATTACCGTGCCCGGCCGTATTCCCCTGCCGCGCTTGCGGTTTGCGCTGGTCGACGTGCCCGATCTTGTGGCGCTGCCGCTTGCGTTCCCGACGCTGCGGGAGGTTTTCACGGGCGCAGGTCCGGCGCCGCGGCCGCTTCACGCATTGCTCCGAGCACTCGCCTGGCTGGTCCATGTCCGCATCCTGCCTTCGTTGCTGTGGCTGGCGCCGCTCATGAACTGGGTCACCAATCACGTGCGTTGGGGCGAACATCGCGGTGGCATGTTCGTGGAAGTCGAGGGCGCCGACGCTGCCGGAACTCCCGTCGTGCGACGCTGGCACATGCTGGCGGAAGGCGACAGCGGGCCGCTCATCCCCTCGATGGCGATCGAGATTCTGGTCCGCGCCTGCCTGGAAGGCCGGCGACCTGAACCGGGCGCACGCTCTGCCGTCGGCAGCGTCTCGCTTGGAGAATACGAAGCGCGGTTCCGTGCTCGCGGCATCGTTTCGGCGATTGTTGCGCCGGCCGATAGCGCTGCGCCGATCTATCGTCAGCTTCTCGGTCCGGCATACGAGCGGCTCGCCGAGCCGATCCGCGACTTGCATGAGGTGACCGCCAGCCGCACGTTTCGCGGTGAGGCGACTGTCACGCGAGGCAGAGGGGTTCTGTCCCAGTTCGTTGCGAGGATCATTGGCTTCCCGCCGGCCGGCGAGCGCGTGCCCGTTACGGTGACGTTGACGCGTCAGGACGACCGTGAGCTTTGGGAGCGCGATTTTGCCGGCCACCGTTTCTCCAGCGTCCAGCGGCTTGGATACGGCGAGGACGAGGGCCTGCTGGTTGAACGGTTTGGTCCGATGGCGTTTGCCATGGCTGTGGTCGTGCAAGATGGGCGGCTCCGTCTCGTGCAACGGCGCGGGACCGCGTTTGGCATTCCGATGCCGCGGTGGATGCTGCCCAAGGGCGAGGCCTTCGAGCATGACGCGGATGGCCGCTTCAATTTCCACGTCGATGTCGTCCTGCCGATCGTCGGGCCGGTCGTGGGGTACCGGGGTTGGCTGCAACCCGCCTAGACGCAGTCGCCATTGCCTTTCAGCCATCGGGTCAGGTCCGCGATAATGCGGGGCGCGAGGGCTCCGGCGAGCAGCGGGCCGTAGGCGTCTGCCGATTTCGAGCCCGTCGGTTCGACGACGAGCAGAGGGCGTCCGTGCGGCTCTTTCCGCGATACTAGGAGGATGCGGGGCGCGCCTGCGTTGACCTCAGGGGTGTAGGCGTAAGGCGCGAAACCTCTATCGCCGCTGAACCAGCACTTCTTCATCGTGTCCGCGAGATGGCCGGCCAGCGCATGTGCCGCGTCGCTCGTGCTGGCTGCCATGGTGGGACCGGCGCAGAGGATGAACGCTGCCGTGGCGAGCGGGAGCAGCTTCACGCTGCGAGCGCCGCGAACAGTTGCCGTCCGTCGATGCCGCCCTGGAGCGGCTCGATCAGATTCTCCGGATGCGGCATGAGGCCCAGCACGTTGCGCTTGTCGTTGACGATGCCGGCGATGTCGTCCTGCGAGCCGTTGGGGTTGGTGCCATCCGCATACCGAAAGGCCACGCGATCCTCGCCCCTCAGTCGCGCCAGCGTCTCGTCATCGCAGCGATAGTTGCCGTCGCCGTGCGCGACCGGGGTGCGGATCACCTGGCCCTTGGAGTAGCGGCGCGTGAACGCGGTCGCCGTCGTCTCGACGCGCAGCCGTACTTCGCGGCACACGAACTTCAGGCTGGCGTTCCGCATCAATATGCCTGGCAGCAAACCCGCTTCGCACAGAATCTGGAAGCCGTTGCAAACGCCGAGCACCCGTGTGCCCTTGGCCGCCGCGTCGGCGACCGCCCGCATGACGGGCGAGCGCGCAGCGATCGCGCCGGAGCGAAGGTAGTCGCCGTAGGAGAATCCGCCCGGCAGCACGATCAGGTCCAGAGGTGGAAGCGCGGTCTCGGTGTGCCAGACCGCGGCGGGCTTCACGCCAGTTACGGCCTCCAGCGCGAGCAGCATGTCGTGATCGCGATTGGAGCCCGGGAAGACGACGACGGCGGATTTCATGCGCGACCTCAGAGCAGCGCGATTTCGTATTTCTCGATCACGGTGTTCGCCAGCAGTTTGTCGGCCATCGCCTTCAGCGCCGCTTCGGCTCTGCCTTTGTCCGTCTCGCCCGTCTCGATGTCGAACACCTTGCCCTGGCGGACGCTCGCCACGCCGGCGAAGCCCAGTGAGGCGAGGGCGCCTTCGATGGCCTTGCCCTGCGGGTCGAGGACGCCCTGTTTCAGCGTGACGGTAACCCGCGCCTTCATGCTCTCCCCTCGAAACTGAAACGGCCGCCTCGCGGGCGGCCGTCAGATAGCCGATTCGAACCTACTGGACGAGCACCGGGCCGGTGCCCTTTGGCCGTTCCTGCTCGATCAGGATGCCGAGCCGGCGTGCCACTTCCTGGTAGGCTTCGACCAGGCCGCCCATGTCGCGGCGGAAGCGGTCTTTGTCGAGCTTGTCCTTGGTCTGGATATCCCAAAGGCGGCACGAGTCCGGCGAGATTTCGTCGGCGACGACAATGCGCATCATGTCGCCTTCCCAGAGGCGCCCGCATTCCATCTTGAAATCGACGAGCTGGATGCCGGCGCCGAGGAAGAGGCCGGAGAGGAAGTCGTTGACGCGGATGGCGAGCGCCATGACGTCGTCAATTTCCTGCGGGCTCGCCCAGCCGAACGCCGTGATGTGCTCCTCGGAGACCATCGGGTCCTCGAGCTCGTCGTTCTTGTAATAAAACTCGATGATCGAGCGCGGCAGCACGGTGCCTTCCTCAAGGCCGAGGCGCTTCGACAGCGATCCGGCGGCGACATTGCGCACCACCACCTCGAGCGGGATGATCTCGACTTCGCGGATCAACTGCTCGCGCATGTTCAGCCGGCGGATGAAATGCGTCGGGATGCCCATCTTGTTCAGATGGTTGAAGATGTGCTCGCTGATGCGGTTGTTGAGCACGCCCTTGCCGTCGACAATCTCGTGCTTCTTCTTGTTGAAGGCGGTCGCGTCGTCCTTGAAAAATTGCACGAGCGTGCCGGGCTCGGGACCCTCGAACAGGATCTTGCCCTTGCCCTCATAGATGCGCCGACGATTCTTCATGGGCACATACCGCGGTTTGAGGAAATCCATTCGGTCGGGGTTCCGGTGTCGATACGAAGTCGTGACATGGCCATCCGCCGACTCACATGACGGCTGACCCTGCCGCCATGTCGCGGACCCTATTCGATCGATCCGATCAGCACAATGCGGCGAGAGGGCTGCAAATGCCTAAGGAACGGGCGGAAAATGGCTGCTGGCGAAGCGTTGATTTAGGCTGTTGCAGGCGATATGCAAGGCCACCTTTTCCGTCGTGCCAGACCGGCTAGGAGCCGCTTTCATGACCACGTTCGACAAGCGCAAGGACGCCTTCGAGAACAAGTTCGCGCACGACGCCGAGCTGCAGTTCAAGGCCGAGGCGCGGCGGAACAAGCTGCTAGGACTGTGGGCAGCAGCGCTGCTCGGCAAGACCGGCTCGGCGGCTGACGCTTACGCCAAAGAAGTCATCGCGGCGGATTTCGAGAAGGCCGGCGACAGCGATGTCTTCGGCAAGATCCGGCGTGACTTTGACGCTGCCGGCGTCGAGCAGTCCGATCATCAGATCCGCCGCACGATGGACGATCTGATGCAAACCGCGATCGGCCAGATTCAAAGCGAAAGCTGATCCATGCTCGTTACGCCGGTGCTGGCCAAGCGGCTCCGCGCCGGCGAGACGATCGTTGCGGGCTGGTGTGGCATGCCCGAGCCGCTGGTGGCGGAGTCGGTGGCGCGCGCCGGCTTTGAGGCGGTGGTGCTGGAGGTCCAGCACGGACTGCACGACATCGGCTCGGTGATGCGTGGCATTGCGGCGGTGAATTTCGGTGGCGCTCCGGCGATCGTGCGGGTGCCGGTTGGCGACAATGCCACCGCCAGCCGCGTGCTCGACATGGGTGCGGAAGGCGTCATCGCGCCGATGATCAACACGGCCGCCGAGGCCAGGGCCCTCGCGGCCGCGACCAAATACCCGCCGCTCGGCGAGCGCAGCTGGGGCCCCAACCGGGTGCTTGCCATGCGCGGCACGGAACCCCAGCAGCATCTCACGACCGACAACGCCGTTTCGGTGACTTTCGGCATGATCGAGACACGGCGAGCGTTGGACGCGCTGGAGGAGATCGCCTCGGTTGACGGCATCGATGGGCTGTTTGTCGGGCCCTCCGACCTTTCCGTCACCCTGTCGGACGGCGCCCGGATCGCCCCGCTCGATCCCAACCTCGACCCGCACCTCCGCAGGATTGCGGATGCGGCGCTGAAACGGGGCAAGTTTCCGGGCATCTACGCGGCGACGCCCGACCGTGCACGGCACTTCCGCGACCTCGGTTTCCGCTTCATCGCCATGGGGGCGGACCACGCCTACCTTGCGAATGGTGCCAAGGCGATGCTTTCCGCGTACCGGGCGTAGTTGCCATTAGGCAACAGAGACGATTCGACTGATTCTAGACAGGCAATTAGCGCTTTCCCGGGCCCCCGCGCGTGTGGTCTCCTGTGTGTCAACGTGAATCGGGGCGCAATTCACATGATTGGTTATGGGGCGATTCTTGGGGTGAGCCGTCTGGCTCTGGTGGGCGCGACCGTATTTGCGACTGCTCCGGCGTTTGCGGGGGACACGGAGAACAAGTTCGACATCGCCTTTGGGGTGGCGGCTGTCAGCGACTACATCTCCCGCGGCATCACGCAAACGGAACATGGCGCGGCAATCCAGGGCTACGTCGAGCCGAGCGCCGGCGCGCTGTATGCCGGCGTGTGGGCGTCGAACGTCAAGTTCGACCCGGACACTGACACCGAGGTGGATTTCTACGCCGGTGTTCGTCCGGAGGTCGGGCCGGTCACATTCGACCTCGGCTACAACTACGCCACCTACGTGCAGATGCCCGCCAATAACGGTGGCGAGTTCTACGCCAAGGCTGATGTCACGGCGAACGACAACGTCACCATCGGCGGGCAGTTCTACGTCAACCCGGTCACATCGGCGACTTACGCGGAAGCGAACGCGGACATTACTCTGCCGCACAATTTCGGTGTGTCGGGCGCGCTGGGCATCGTGAACAACGACACGGCCCCGTACACGACCTGGAACGCCGGCGTTTATTTTAATCCGGTGGAGTGGGCGAAGATCGACGTGCGCTACTCCGCGACCAACCTCTCCACCGCCGACTGCGGCGCGAATTACGGCGCCAACGGCAACGAGTGTGACTCGCGCGTGGTGGTCGGCCTGTCGATCGATACGTCGCTGTCCGCGCTGAAGGCGAAGTAGATCTAGGCTTTCAGCGCGCGCTCGACGGCCCCGACAAGGATCGGATCGAGCGGCACCAGGTCCGGATCGAAGCGGCCAACGACGTCGCCGTTGCGGCTGACCAGAAACTTCTCGAAGTTCCAGCGCACGTCCTTTTGCGTCTGCTTGGCCACTGCGCCCGGCTTGGGCGTGGCGTTCAGCGTGCGTTTCGGCTGCGCGTCAGTCAGCACCTTGTAGAGCGGCGCCTGATCGTCGCCGCGCACGCTAAGCTTGCTGAACATCGGAAAATCGACGCCGTAGACCGAGCGGCAGAAGTCCGCGATCTGCTCGTCGGTGCCGGGCTCCTGGCCGTCGAAGTTGTTCGCCGGGAAGCCCAGCACGACGAGACCCTTGTCCTTGTATGTGGCGTAAAGCTTCTCGAGCCCGTCGTATTGCGGCGTCAGCCCGCATTTGGAGGCGACGTTGACGATGAGCATCACCTTGCCTTCGTAGTCGGCCAGCGAGGCCGGCGTCCCGTCGATGCGCGGCGCCTTGATTTCGTAGATCGGCTTCATGGCTATCCTTTGCGGCGCGGCTTCCTCGCCGGCTCCAGACCGAAGACGCGGTGGAAGATCGCATCGACGTTTTTCAGGTGGTAGGCGAGATCGAAAAGTGTGTCGATCTCGGCGCTTTTCAAGCGCGCGGTCACCGCCTTGTCCTTCTTGAGCAGCGTGGCGAAGTCGCCCTTGCCCTGCCACGCGGCCATTGCGTTCCGCTGCACGGCCCCATACGCGTCTTCGCGGCTCACGCCCTTTTCGGTCAGCGCCAGCAGCACGCGCTGCGAATGGATGATGCCGCCAAGCCGGTCGAGATTGGCCTGCATTCTCTCCGGATAGACCACGAGCTTGTCGATCATCCCGGCAAGGCGGGCCAGCGCGAAGTCCAGCGCGATCATGGCATCCGGCGCGATGACGCGCTCGACCGAGGAGTGCGAGATGTCGCGCTCGTGCCACAGCGCAACGTCCTCCAACGCTGGCGTCACCATGCCGCGCACCAGCCGCGCGATGCCGGTCAGATTCTCCGACAGCACCGGGTTGCGCTTGTGCGGCATGGCAGAGGAGCCCTTCTGGCCGGGCGCGAAATATTCTTCGGCCTCGCCGACTTCACTGCGCTGAAGGTGCCGGATTTCCGTCGCCAGCCGCTCGATCGATGAAGCCACGACACCCAAAGTCGCGAAGAACATCGCGTGGCGGTCGCGCGGGATCACCTGGGTCGAGATCGGCTCCGGGCGTAGGCCCAGCGCGCGGGCGACGTGCTCCTCGACGCGCGGGTCGACGTTGGCGAAGGTGCCGACGGCGCCCGAGATAGCGGCGGTCGCGATCTCCTCCCGCGCGGCATGCAGCCGCCGGCGGGCGCGCACGAACTCGGCGTAGAACGAGGCGAGCTTCAGCCCGAACGTCGTCGGCTCGGCGTGGATGCCGTGGCTCCGCCCGATCGTCGGGGTATCCTTGTACTCGTGGGCGCGCCGGCGGAGCGCATCGAGCAGCGCGTCGACGTCGGCGATCAGCAGGTCGGCCGCGCGGGTCAGCTGCACCGCCAGCGCCGTGTCCAGCACGTCGGACGACGTCAACCCCTGGTGCAGATAGCGCGCCTCTGGCCCGACGATCTCGGCGACATGGGTCAGGAAGGCGATGACGTCGTGCTTCGTCTCGCGCTCGATCGCGTCGATGCGCGCGATGTCGAAGGTGGCTTTGTCGCCCTTGGCGCGTACCGTTTTCGCCGCGGCCTTGGGCACGATACCGATCGCCGCCATCGCGTCCAGCGCGTGCGCCTCGATCTCGAACCAAATGCGGAACCGCGTCTCGGGCGACCAGATCGCCGCCATTTCTGGGCGCGAATAGCGCGGAATCATGTCGCCCGGCACTCCCTCAGCAACGCCGCGCGCGGTCTAGCAGACGTGCGCGCCCATCACAATCGGCGGCGACGCTATTCCGGGACGTTAGCGGTGACCGCCAGGAAGCGGCGGTCCCAGCCTTCGAAGCCCAGCGAGCGGATATCGATCAGCACCGCCATCACCGGGGCGTCCGGCGAGAACATCACCTCGGAGATGCGGTAGCCATACGGGCATTGCCGGCTGTCGGGGATCTGCTTGTCGTCCACCAGCTTTCGTTCGGTACCGTCCGGGGCGATCAGATTGAGCGTCATGCCCTGGAAGTCGCCAAGGTCCGAGGGGCAGCTCGCCGGCTTCGGGAGGACGCGTTCGCTGAGACGCAGCGTGTAGATGTATTCCGCAGTTGGCGTGTTCATCATGTGCCGCAGGAAGCGGACTTCGTACGGATCAGCGTTCACCTGCGTCAGCGGATTGTGCGCGACCACCTCGGGCGGGCGTTGGACGTCGTGCTCATCAACGATGGCGTCGATCTTCTCCAGTGCCTTGCCGAGCGCGTCGAACTCGGTGTGGTCCTCATCCTCGAGTAGGACGCATGCCGGCGTGCCCTTCACCCACGTGTCGGTCGACGTGTCGATGACGTAGGCGTTGGCGTAGGGGAAGCCGGAGCCGTCCTGCACGCCATATTCGGCGAAGGCGAAGTAGCGTCCGTCGGGAGAGAACCCCAGGACGAGGCGTTCGGCGTAGTCGACTGCGTGGGCGGGGAGGGCGAGGCCAACCAGGGCTGCCATGGCGAGGATCAGGCGCATGGTCACTCCCTTTCGGCGGCGTCGCGGATCGCGGAAATATTCCGCGCGTATTCGGACGCGTCGCCCCTAAAGACGGACGAACCGGCGACGAGTACCGATGCACCGGCGTGCGCGACGTCGCGGGCATTGGCCGCGCCAATGCCGCCGTCCACTTCGACCGGCACGTCGCGCGCTCCGAGCATCGCACGCACCTCGGCGATGCGGGGCAGGGCGGCCGACATGAACGCCTGTCCGCCGAAGCCCGGCTCGACGCTCATCACCAGCACCAGATCGACCAGGGCGATGAAAGGCGCGATCGCGGACACCGGCGTGCCCGGTTTCAGCGTGATGCCCGCCTTCTTGCCTTTGGCGCGGATGGCGGCCAGCACCGAACCGACATCGCGATCGGCCTCGACGTGCACCGTGATACGGTCGGCGCCGGCATCGGCAAATGCGCCGACATACGGCGCGGCGGGTGTGATCATCAGATGCACGTCCAGCGTCTTGCTGGTGTGCGGGCGGATCGCCTTCACCACGTTCGGGCCCATAGTGATGTTGGGCACGAAGTGGCCGTCCATGATGTCGACGTGGATCCAGTCCGCGCCGGCGGCGTCGATGGCGCGCACCTCCTCGCCGAGGCGGGCGAAATCAGCCGAGAGAATCGACGGTGCGATGAGCACGGGTCTGTTCATGACGCGCGGCCTACCATGCCGCCCCCGGTTTCAGAAGCCGGCCGGCGCATAGTCGCCGTCCTTCCAGACGTACCAGTCGTAGCGTGGATCGCGAAGGTCGCCTTTTTCGTCGAAGGCCACGCTGCCGATCACGGTGTTGAACGGGCTACTGTGGAGCGCGGCGACGACCTTGTCGAATTCGGCGCCGCCCGCGGCGGTGGCGGCCGCTGCCCAGGTTTGTACCGCGGCGTAGGCGGGCAGGGTATAGCCTGCCGGTTCGGTCCCTTTTGCCTTCAGGGCAGCTGCTACTGCAGTTGCCTCGGGAAAGCTGCGCGCATCGGCGGGATACGTCACCAGCGTCCCCTCCGCGGCCACGCCGGCGAGATCGGGATAGTCGGATGTCAGCAGCGCATCGCCTCCGACGATGGTGACGGCGGCGTTCCGCTCCTTGACCGATTTCGCGATGATCGCGGCCTCGGGATTGCTGCCGCCGAGATAGACGACGTCGGCTGATGCAGCGGCGATGCGCGAGGCGAGCGTGTTGTATTCCTTGGCGCCGGGCGTGTAGGCGTCGCGGAGGACGATCGGCCGGCCGGCCGCGTCGATCGCACTGGCGGCCGCGTCGGCGAGAGACTTGCCGTACGCGGTGCCGTCGTCGATGACTGCAATGTTCTGGCTGGCGAAACGTCTGGCGATCATAGCGCCAGCAAAGGCGCCCTCGGCGTCGTCGCGACCGCACAGGCGGAAGATGCCGGGACTGGGGCGATCGTCGGTGTATTTGGCGAAGGTGGTGCCTGGCGAAATCTCGATGACGTGCTCGGTCGCGTACACCGCCGAGCCGGCAAGCGAAGCCTTCAGGCAAAGATGGCCGACGACCATGACCGCGCCTTTGGCAGCGAGCGCGCTTGCCGCAGCGTCCGCTTTCTTGGCGTTGCAGCCGTCGTCGGCGACTTCGAGCGTAAGCTTCTGTCCGGCGACGCCGCCCGCCGCATTGACGTCGGCCACTGCCTGCTCGACGCCAGCCCGCATCTGCGCGCCGAGCGGAGCGAATTCGCCCGTCATCGGGCCGGCGACGCCAATGACGATGTCGGCGCGTGCCGGAAGAACGGCGGCGAGAATCGCGGCGAGGGCCAGGGCAGGGCGGCGCATCGGCGGGAGAGTGACATGCGCCAGCGCAAACAAAAACCCCGGCGTTTCCGCCGGGGTTTCCGTAAGTCCGAGATGGACTAGATCGGCCTACTGCTGAACGTAGGTGATCTTGCCGTCGGCGCCCTTCTTCCAGATGTACATGACGTAGTCGAGCGACTTGCGGTCACCCTTCTCGTCGTACGACAGGTCGCCGATGACCGTGTTCCACGGGCCGCCGGACTTGATCGTCTCGGCAACCTTCTTGGTGTCGGTCGTGCCGGCCTTGGCAATGGCGCCGGCCATCACCTGAACCGCGGCGTAGGAGTAGAGCGTGTAGGCTTCCGGCTCAAAGCCAGCGTCGCGGAATTCCTTGACGACGGAGGCGGCGGCCGGGTTGTTGCGGGGATCCGGGCCGAACGTGTTGAGCACGCCCTCGGCAGCCGGGCCGGCGATGGAGGCGAATTCGTCAGAGACGATGCCGTCGCCGGAGATGAACTGCGACTTCAGGCCGGCGTCAGCGCTCTGGCGAACGATGAGACCGCCTTCCGTGTGCAGGCCACCCCAGTAGGTGACGGTGACGCCCGCGTCCTTCATCTTCGCGATGAGGGCCGAGAAGTCCTTGTCACCGACGTTGATGCCTTCGTACATGACTTCCTTCACGCCAGCGGCGTTCATGGCCTTCTTGGTCTCGTCAGCGAGGCCCTGGCCGTACGGAGTCTTGTCATGCAGGATGGCGACCTTGCCGTCCTTGAAGTGGTCGGCAATGTACTTGCCGGCAACTGCGCCCTGCTGGTCGTCACGACCGCAGGTACGGAACACGTCCCAGAGGCCGCGCTCGGTGACCTGCGGGTTGGTGGCCGACGGGCTGATCATCAGCACGCCGTTCTCGGCGTAAACTTCCGAGGCCGGGATGGTGACGCCCGAGTTGAAGTGACCGACAACGTAGGTCACGCCGTCGCCGACGAACTTGTTGGCGACCGACACGCCCTGCTTCGGATCGGAAACGTCGTCACCGAGCGAGAGGCTGAAGGTGTTGCCAGCAGCGCCGCCAGCGGCGTTGATGTCCTTGACGGCCTGCTCGGTGCCCTTCTGGAGCTGCGCGCCAAACGCGGCGTTCGGGCCGGTCAGCGGGCCGGCAACGCCGAGCTTGATCTCAGCCGCCGAAGCATGCGCCACGAAGGCGAGCGCGGCAGCAAATACCACGCCCGAGAGAAGTTTTGACTTCATGTGTAGTTCCCCTGTTACACCAGTAATGGAAGGATTTTAGTTTTAGATCAGGTACTTGCAGGCAAGCCTGAGGGCCAGGCCCCCAGCCCGCCTCCATGACCGCGGATTTATCCCGGTTTTTATAGGTTTGTCACTTGCTTTCGTTAGCAGCTGCGGCACCACCGCTGCGCGAGCGCCACGAAAACGGGCCGCTGCGCTCATACAGCCAACCGTATTGCGCCACCATCTGGCGGGCGAGCGTCAGTCGATACGCAATACTGCCAATGATCATCAGAATGATCGTATCTACGACGTAGTAGTGCAGGCTGAAAAACGTCTGTCCGAACAGGGCGTAGTAAATGAAACGGGCCGCGACGCCGAGGCCCAGACACGAAACGAGCAAAATCACCCACGGCCGCCAGCTTTGCGCCGCGGAGCGGCCCGTCACCCACGCGGCGCCCCCGCCGAGGATGAACGTGACGAAGATGAAGAGCACCCAAGATTGCCCTTCGTAGATGACGCCCTGCATCGCTCTGCTCCTGTGGCGCCTAATGCTTCACGCCGCCTTCGAGGTACGCATCGCGAACCTCCGAGCGGTCGAGCAGCTCCCTGCCGGTGCCCGACATCGTGATCTTGCCGTTCACCAGCACGTAACCACGATGCGAGAGTCGCAGCGCCTGGTAGGCATTCTGCTCGACGATGAACACTGTCAGCTTCTGCGACTGGTTCAACTCGCGAATCGAAGTGAAAATCTGCGACGCGATCATCGGGGCGAGGCCCAGAGACGGCTCATCGAGGAGCAGGAGGCGCGGGCGGGCCATCAGCGCGCGCGAGATCGACAACATCTGCTGCTCGCCGCCGGACAACGTGCCGCCGCGCTGCATGATGCGTTCCTTGAGGCGCGGGAAGAGGGCGAAGACCTTTTCGACGTCCTCCTCGAAGTATTTGCCGCCATCGATCGAGGCGCCCATCTGGAGATTTTCCATCACGGACATGCGCGGGAAGATGCGGCGCCCTTCCGGCGACTGCGCGATACGCATGCGGGCAATCTCATGGGTAGGCAGTTTCGTGATGTTCTGCCCGTCGTACTCGATGCGGCCGTCGCGAGCCCGCGGATTGCCGCAGATGGTCATCATCAGCGTCGACTTGCCGGCGCCATTGGCGCCGATGAGCGCAACGATCTCCCCAGCGTGGACGTCGAGATCGATGCCGCGCAGCGCCTGGATCTTGCCGTAGAAAGTGGTGACGCCACGCATCGAAAGGAGAGCGCTGCCGTTGTTGCTCGCCATGGCCTAGGCCTCCGCCTTGTCGAGCTGGCGGGTCACGGCGTCGACGTCCTCGTTTTCGACGCCGAGATACGCGGCGATGACCTTCGGATCGTTGCGCACTTCGCTCGGCGTGCCGTCGGCGATCTTGATGCCGTACTCCAGCACGATGACGTGGTCGGAAATTTCCATCACCACCGACATGTCGTGCTCGATCAGCAGAACCGAGGTGTTGTGTTTGTCGCGGATGCCGGTCAGCAACTCGTTCAGTTGCGCCGACTCGCGCGCGTTGAGGCCGGCGGCGGGTTCATCGAGGCAGAGCAGCTCAGGATCGGTGCACATGGCGCGCGCGATCTCCACGCGGCGCTGGGCGCCGTAGGGCAAATCGGCGGCGGCATCATCGGCGCGATCGGCGAGGCCGACTTCCTCCAGCCAGACGCGAGCCTTCTCGATCGCCTCGCGCTCGGCCTTGCGGTAGCTGGGCAGCCCGAGGATGCCGAACAGGGAGAAGCCCGAGGCGACCATCAGCTTGTTGTGCTGGGCGACGAGCAGGTTTTCCAGCACTGTCATGCCGCCGAACAGGCGGATGTTCTGGAAGGTTCGGGCGACCTTGGCGCGGGACGCGATGCGGAAATCCGGCATGCGCTCGAGCAGGAATTCCTTGCCCGCACGCTGGACCATGCGGATCATGCCTTCGCTCGGCTTGTAGAAGCCGGTGACGCAGTTGAACACCGTCGTCTTGCCGGCGCCGTTGGGGCCGATGAGCGCGGTGATCTCGCCGCGCCTGGCGCGGAACGAGAAGTCGTTGATGGCGACAAGGCCGCCGAAGCGCATCGTCAGATGATCGACGGCAATGATCGGCTGGTCGGCTGCGCTCTCCATGTCAGCCGTGCCCTTCCTTGGTCAGCGAACCGGATATGGTTCGGCGTTCCTTCAGGAATGCGGTCGGCTGGCGCGCGGTGACGAAGCCGCGCGGCTTCCACAGCATGATCAACACCATGGCGAGGCCAAAGAGCAGCATGCGGTATTGCGTCGGCTCGAATTCCTGGCCGAACACCTGCTTCAGGATGGTGAGCTCGCGCAGGCTTTCGATGCCGCCGATCATCGCCACCGCGGCGACGGCGACGCCGATGATCGAGCCCATGCCGCCCAGCACGACGATCGCCACGATCATCGCGGATTCGATGAAGGTGAACGACTCCGGCGAGATGAATCCCTGGCGGGCGGCGAAAAATGAGCCGGCGAAACCCGCGAACATCGCACCGGTGGCGAACGCGGTCAGCTTCGTCGAAGTCGTGTTGATGCCGAGCGAGCGGCAGGCGATCTCGTCTTCGCGCAGCGACTCCCAGGCGCGGCCGATGGGCAGCCGGCGCAGCCGGATCGTGATCCACGCGGTGAGGAGCGCCAGCGCGAGGATTAGGTAGTACATGAATATCTTGTAGTAGGCGGAACTCAGCGGCAGCCCGAAGTGGGCGGCGAAGCCCGCGGGCGAGGCGTCGAACGGCATGCCGAAAAAGGTGATCTTCGGGATCGACGTGATGCCGAAGCCACCCTTGGTGACGTCGCGCCAGTTGATCAGCACCAGGCGCACGATCTCGCCGAAGGCGAGGGTGACGATGGCGAGGTAGTCGCCGCGGAGACGCAGCACCGGAAAACCGAGGAGCACGCCCCACAACGCGGCGAGCAGGCCGGCGATGGGCAGCAGGATCCAGAACGAAAGATCGAAGTGGATCGCGAGCAGCGTGTAGGAATAAGCGCCGACCGCGTAGAAGGCGACGTAGCCGAGGTCGAGCAGGCCGGCGAGGCCGACGACGATGTTAAGGCCCCAGGCCAGCATCACGTAGATGAGAATCTGGACGCCGAAGTTGTCGACCCACTTGATCGACCCCTGGATGCCGCTGGTGCCGAGGACGATCGGCGGGTAGAGCACCAGGAGCACGATGGCGAGCGGCGCGAAGTACCGGCGCAGCCAGACCTGCCAAGGCGACGCAGGGCGAACGACGGTCGGTGCCGCCCGGCGCCTTGCCGCATACGGCTGATAGAAATACGCGATGAGGAAGCGGCCGATGCCGACAATGGCGACGGCGATGGCGAGCAAGCCCGGCCGCGTGACAAGGATCAACTCGTTGCGGACGTTCTGCGCCGTGAGGAGGCCCAGGAACGGGCCAAACAGGGCGAGGGCCACGCCGCCCGCGATCAGGCCTTCCTTCAGCGCGTTCGGGAAGTTGGCGCGATGTTCGCCGACGATCGGCGGCTCGCCCTCAGCGGCCGCGATGCGCGCCTCATCTTCGATCTGCGCGCCCTCGGGGCGGAATTCTGCGGTGGGGGCTGTCTCGGCCACGGCCTACACCTTCTCGACGTCGGGCCGGCCCAGGATGCCCTGCGGCAGGAAGATGAGCACGATGGCGAGGATCGAAAACGCCGCGACGTCCTTGTAATCGGTGGAGAAGTACGCCGACCACATCGCCTCGATGAGGCCGATGAGGATGCCACCGAGCACGGCCCCGGGCAGGGAGCCGATGCCACCGAGCACGGCAGCGGTGAAGGCCTTGATGCCCGGCGAGAAGCCGTCGGAGAAGTTCACGACGCCGTAGAACATCAGGAACATGGTACCGGCAACCGCGGCGAGGGCGGCGCCCATGACAAACGTCAGCGAGATCGTGCGATCGACGTCGACACCGACCAGCGCCGCCATCTTGCGATCCTGCTCACAGGCGCGTTGGGCGCGTCCGAGCGGCGTCTTCTGAACCACGTACCAGAACACGGCGAGCAACGCGGTGGTGAGCAGCACGATGATGATCTGCTTCAGCGAGATCGTCACCGAGGCGGTGGGGCCCTGGTAGACGGTGAACACGTCGCGCACGATCGGCGGGATCGGCTTGTTGCGCGGGTCCTGCGCGACCTGGACGAAGTTCGACAGCGTGATCGATACGCCGATGGCGGAGATCAATGGCGCCAGGCGGAACGATCCTCGTAACGGTCGGTAGGCGACCTTCTCGATCGCCCAGTTCCACGCGCCCGTCAGGACCATGCCGACGATCAGCATGCAGATCAGCGCGATGGTCACCGACGCGATGCCGAGCCAGGTCGTAACGATCAGAAACACCATCAGTGCGATGAACGCCGAGAGCATGAAGACGTCGCCGTGCGCGAAGTTCACCATGCCGATGATGCCGAACACCATCGTGTAGCCGATCGCGATCAGCCCATAGATCGAGCCGAGCGTAATTCCATTGATGAGCTGCTGGAGAAAGTATTCCATCCGCCCCGGTCCCCTGTTCCTGGCCTTAACGGCCGGAAGTCCGGACGAGCCGGCTTCCCATTTTTATTAGGGTTATCAACCCGCAAGGGACAAAACAACTGTGGCGCCGCCGGCGCCTGTTCATTCTTTCGGCACTGACTGGCGCGTGTTTATTCTTTTGCCGGTGCCGGCGCGCCAACTTCCACCGGCTCGGCGGGCGCGGGGGAGCGCGGATCGAGGACGGCGCTTTCCGGCGTTGCCGTCTTGGCGACTGGCAGGCCTTGGAAGGCGTCGCGCAGCACGCGGTTCAACGTCGGGCGCTGCGTGATCCGGTAGGCGACATAACCGATGATCGTGATGTGCACCGCGGCCGTGAAGACGAAAATGCCCTCCGGCGCGAAATGGCCCATGGCGTAGGCGGCGGCGAGCGGCCCCAGCATCGTCCCGATGCCGTAGAGCAGCAGCAGGCTCGATGCGATCTTCACGAACTCGTCCGATGCGGCGAAGTCGTTCGCGTGCGCCACCGTCAGTGCGTACATCGGGTAGATCATCGCCCCGAAGAGGATGGCCATCACGGTCACCACCGCCGGCGTGTGCGGGTGGAAGATGGCGAAGGTGGTGCCGATGACCGCGGCGCCGACAGCGACACCGATGAGCACGCGCCGCCGGTCGGTGCGATCGGAGAGCCAGCCCAGCGGGAACTGGATCAGCGACCCGCCGATGAGTGCGCCGGCCATCATGAAGGAGATATCGCGCACCGGCAGTCCGATCTGCTGCCCGAATACCGGGCCGAGGGTGCCGAAGGCGCCGTTCACCAGCCCGATAAGGAAGGAGACGACGGCGCCGACGGGTGAAATCTCGTAGAGCCGCTTTACGTCGATGCGCGCGCCGGTCAGTGGCTGCGGGCTTTTGGCGGTGGACAGGGCCGTCGGCAGGATCGCCAGGCAGTAGAAGATCGCGCCGATGGCGAAAAAGAAGAAATCGGACGGCGGCTTGATCACGAGCAGGAGCTGGCCCGTCGTCGAGGCGGCGAAGTTCACCATCTGGTAGACGGAAAACAGCGTGCCTCGGTTCTCGCGGGTCGCGCGCTCGTTGAGCCAGCTTTCGACAACCATGGCTGCGCCGGCAAAGCAGAAGCCGTTGAGGGCGCGAAACGCGATCCACGCGACCGGATCGATGAAAAGCACGTTGAGCAGGATGGTCACTGCCGCGACGGAGGCGAGGGCGCCGTAGCTGCGCACGTGGCCCACACGACGCACGACGTGCGGAATGAGCAGGCATCCCGAGATGAAACCCGCCGACCAGCCGGTGCCCAAAAGGCCGAGCTCAGCGAGGTTGAAGCCAGCCTCGGCGCCGCGGATGGGAAGCAGGATGCCGTGCAGCCCGCCGGCAATCAGCAGGAACGCGGAGCCGAGGAGCAACGAAGCGACGGCGACGAGTTGGGAGGGCATCTACTGCGAGGTGGCCGTGATTCTCAGCCCGCAGTCTTCCCCGCGTCGGCGCCGGAATTCAAGGCTTGGCGCAGCATGAGGAAGTCGCGCCAGGCGAGCCGCTTCTGCAAAGGCTGGCGCAGAAGATAAGCCGGATGCAGGGTCGCCATTGCGCGGATTTTGCGCGTGCCGGTGTCGAATTCCTGCCAGCGGCCGCGGAATTTCAGGATGCCGACGGTGTTGCCCATCAACTCCGCCGCCGACGGTGCGCCGAGACAGATCAGGAAATCGGGATTGGCGAGTTCGATCTGGCGGAGCGTGAAGGGCCTGCAGGCAGCGGTCTCCTGCGGCGTCGGTGTGCGGTTGCCGGGCGGCCGCCAGGGCACGACGTTGGCAATGTAGACGCTGCTGCGGTCGAGACCGATCGCCGCGAGCATGCGGTCGAGCAGTTGCCCCGAGCGGCCGACGAACGGCAGGCCCTGGATGTCCTCGTCGCGGCCAGGCGCTTCGCCGACGAGCATGACGCGGCTGCCGGCCGTGCCGTCGGCAAAGACCAGTTGCGTCGCAGTCTTGCGCAGTCCGCAACCCTCGAATTTTTCCAGCGCGGTGCGCAATTCGTCGAGCGAGTTCGCGGCTTGCGCGGCGGCGCGCGCAGCGCGTTCGGTCTCGTCAGGCGGTGCGGCGGTCTGCGTTGCAGGCGCGATCAGGGTGCGCGGGGACGGCAGTGGCGCGTTGCGGTCGAAGGCCAGCGGTGCCGGGGGCGGGGGCGCAGCCTGTGTCGGACGCGGCGTGGCGAAGCGATCTACCGGCTCTTCTTCCAGCGCCACGTCGACGCCCACCTCGGCGTACCAGGCGAGCAGGTCTGCCGGATCTGATACGCTTATGAAGTCCGCAGGCATTGTCTCACGCATTCGTGTTGGCGGTTTCAGGAACCGTTAGCGACGCCGCTGCTTTCCGTCGCGGGAAGAGGTTGGCTGCACTGATGGCAGCGGGAAGCTCGGCCTACTTCCCGTGTGTGGCCACTAACCATAGGATCATACCGATGCAACGCTCCGCGGCAATCGCACTCGCTTTATCCGCCGCTGCCATCGCCCTGCCGGTCTCGGGCTGGAGTGCGGACACCACGACTCTCACGGGCAAGGATGCCTTCGTCACGTGGAAGGACGCCAAGCCGGGCCTGCGCTATCTCATCAAGCCCGGCGACCTGCCGGCCCCGTTTGCCACGAAGTCGGCCAGCAACGCGCCGGGCACCGTGGACCGGCCGGAGGGCGCCAAGCCGACGGTGCCCGATGGCTTCAGCGTCGATCTCGTCGCCGACGGCTTCCAGCAGCCGCGCGTCATCCGGACTGCGCCGAATGGCGACCTGTTCGTCGCGGACAGCTCGGCCAACACCGTCACCGTGCTGCGCATGGAGAACGGCAAGCTTGGGCAGAAGTCCGAATTCGCTGCGAACCTCAACCAGCCTTATGGCATTGCCTTCTATCCGGCTGGCGACAATCCGCAGTGGGTCTATGTCGCAAACGCCGACAGCGTCGTGCGCTTCCCGTACAAGTCGGGCGACCTCAAGGCCAGCGGCAAGGCCGAGCAGGTGATCTCCGGCGTCCCCGCCAACCATCACTGGACACGCGACATCGTCTTCTCGCCGGACGACAAGACGCTGTACCTGTCGGTCGGCTCCGGATCCAACATCGCCGAGGAAGTCACCGACAAACCGGGCAACGGCATCGACGCCTTCATGAAGGCGCATTCGTTGGGCGAGATGTGGGGCGAGGAGCAGGGCCGCGCCGCGGTCATCGCCTTCGATCCCGACGGCAAGAACCGTCGCGTCTTCGCGACCGGCATCCGCAACTGCTCGGGCATGACGCTGCAGCCGACGACGAACGCACTCTGGTGCGTTACCAACGAGCGTGACGGTCTCGGCGACAACCTCGTGCCCGACTACGCCACCGCCGTGAACGAAGGCGCCTTCTACGGCTGGCCCTGGTACTACATCGGCGACAACGAAGATCCGCGCGATCCGCTGAAGGGCCAGCGCCCCGACCTCAAAGGCAAGGTGACGGTGCCGGACGTGCTCTTCCAGGCCCACTCGGCACCGCTCAACATCACCTTCTACGAAGGCAGCATGTTCCCGTCCGAGTACAAGGACAGCGCGTTCGTGACGCTGCACGGCTCGTGGAACCGCGGCAACCGCACCGGCTACAAGGTCGTGCGGATGCTGTTCCAGGATGGCAAGCCGACGGGTGAGTACGAAGACTTCATGACCGGCTTCGTCGTTGACGACGGCAACGTTTGGGGCCGTCCGGTTGGCGTCACCGTGGCGCAGGATGGATCGCTGTTCGTCACCGAGGACGGCAGCGGCACGATCTGGCGCGTTTCGCACCAGGCCAATCCGTCGTAGTCTCGTCGAGCCGCGACAAGAACAGGCGCCCGGCGGCAGAACCGCCGGGCTTTCTTTTCCTGGGAGTAGCCATGCTGACGAGCGTGCTGAAGGTTGCCGCGCCGCTGCTGCTGCTCGCCGGCAGCGCGCTTGCCGACGACACGCTGACCGGCAAGGACGCGTTCGGCGACTGGCATGCCGATCGCCCGGGTGTCCGTCGTCTGATCACGCCTGCCGATCTCCCGAAGGCCGAATTCACGCAGGCGAACGGCGAGGGCAGGCAGGCGGCGATCGCGCCCGTCCCGTCAGGCGGCGGCCCCGTCGTGCCGCCGGGCTTCACCGCGAAGCTTTTCGCCGACGGCCTCCAGGGCCCGCGCGTCATCCGCGTCGCGCCGAACGGCGATATCTTCGTCGCGGAGAGCGCCGCCGGACGCATCACCGTGTTCCGCACCGACGCTGCCGGCAACATCACCGATCGGAGCGTCTACGCCGAAGGTCTCGGCTACGCGTATGGCATTGCGTTCTACCCGGCTGGCGACGTGCCGGTGTGGCTGTATGTCGCCGAAAGCGGGCGCATCATCCGCTACGCCTACAAGAGCGGCGACCTGAAGGCATCGGCACGCCCGCGCACGGTGCTCGGCGGCATCCCCGCGCAGGGCCACAACACGCGCGACATCCTGTTCTCGCCCGACAACCGGCTCATGTATCTCACCGTCGGCTCGCTCACCAACGCTGCCGAAGGCCTGCCGATCAAGACGCCCGAGGAGATCGCGCTGCTCGAGACTGCGCTCGGCACCGGTGCCGCGTGGTCCGGCGAGCAGGGGCGCGCCTCGATCTTCACGTTCGATCCGTCCGGCAACGAGGGCCACATCATCGCCGGCGGCATCCGCAACTGCTCGGGTATCGCGATCCAGCCCAAAACCAACGCGTTGTGGTGTGCTGCCAATGAGCGCGACGGCATCGGCGCCGACGTCCCGCCCGACTTCGTCACCCACATAACCGACGGCGCCTTCTACGGCTGGCCCTGGTACTACATCGGCGACAACGAGGACCCGCGCCACCAGGGCGAGCGGCCGGACCTCAAGGGCAAGATCACTGTGCCCGACGTGCTGCTCGCACCGCACTCCGCCCCGCTCGGCCTCATCTTCTACGACGGCGCCATGTTCCCGGAGGAATACCGCGGCGACCTGTTCGCCACGATGCACGGCTCGTGGAACCGCGGTTCGCGCACCGGCTACAAGGTCGTGCGCATCCCGATGAAGGATGGCGTGACGACAGGCGCCTACGAAGATTTCATGACGGGCTTTGTCCTCTCCGACGACACCGTCGACGGCCGGCCCGTTGGCATCGCGGTTGCCAAGGACGGTGCGCTGCTGGTCAGCGAAGACGGCAACAATACGATCTGGCGGGTGTCGGTCGCGAAGTAATCGACCGACCGTCATGGCCGGGCAGGGTGTGGAGCGTTATATTCCAGCGTACATTTCGCAGAGACGATCTCGATGCCCACCCCCAACCTCGACGTCCTCGCCACCGCTGAAGCCTGGCGCAAGGCCGGCCGCGACGTGGCCGTCGCTACGGTCGTTGAGACATGGGGCAGCGCGCCTCGCCCAGTCGGCAGCCATCTCGTGGTCGACGCTGACGGCAACTTCGAGGGCAGTGTCTCGGGCGGCTGCGTCGAGGGCGCGGTGGTCGGCGAAGCGATCGACGTGATCGCGGACGGCAGGCCGAAGATGCTGGAGTTCGGCGTTGCCGACGAGACCGCATGGCGCGTCGGCCTGTCGTGTGGCGGGCGCATCAAGGTCTACGTCGAGAAGCTCGACTGACACCCATGAAACTCGACGTGCTCCAGCGGCTGAACGCGGCGCGCCAGAAGCGGCGGGCGGCCATTGCCGTCACCGATTTGGCTACTGGCCACGTGCGCGTCGTGCTTGAGGCCGAAGGCTACGATGCCGACCCGCTGGCGGCGGAATTGCGCCGTCGCTTCGCGTCTGGCGCGTCGGGCACATTCGCCGAGGCCAATACGTTCCTCACCGTGCACCTGCCGCCACCGCGCCTGATCGTCATCGGCGCGGTCCACATCAGTCAGGCGCTGGCGCCGATGGCGAGGCTTGCCGGCTTCGACATGACCATCGTCGATCCGCGTACCGCGTTTGCCACGCCTGATCGCTTCCCCGATGTGGCGCTCATGGCGGAATGGCCCGAAGACGCGATCCCCAAACTCGGCCTCGACCCGTTCACCGCCCTGGCTGCGCTGACCCACGATCCGAAGATCGACGACGGTCCGCTCGCCGCCGCGCTCCGCGCGGGCTGCTTCTATGTCGGCGCGCTCGGAAGCCGGAAGACGCAGGCCAAACGGCATGAACGACTGCGTGCGTTGGAATTGGACGAGCGGCAGGTGGCGCGTATCCGCGGCCCGATTGGCCTGCCGATCGGCGCGCAATCGCCGGCCGAGATTGCAGTTTCCATCCTCGCCGAGGTGATCCAGGCGCTGCGCAGCCGCGGTGTCGCGGCCAACGAGGCGGCCGCGTGAAGTTCGGGCCCGTGCGGATCGTCGAGGCCGCGGGGGCGATCCTCGCCCATTCCGTTCGCCTGCCGGATGGGTCGCTGCGCAAGGGGACGACCCTTACTGCCGCGCATGTCGCGCAGCTGGCAGCCGCGGGCATCGCTGAAGTCGTGGTGGCGCGCCTCGATGTCGATGACGTTCACGAGGATCAGGCCGCCGCCACTGTCGCCGCGGCGCTCGCGGGGCAGGGAGTGCGCGCCGAGCGGCCTTTCACCGGCCGCGCCAATCTCACTGCCGAGGTGGCGGGTGTAGTCGTCATCGACCGCGCCGCGATCGACCGGCTCAACCGCATCGACCCCGCGATCACTGTCGCGACCGTGCCCGAATACGCCTCGGTCACGGCGGGCCAGATGGTCGCGACGGTGAAGATCATTCCGTTCGCGGTATCTCAGGCGCGACTTGCCGCCGCCACTGCTGCGGCGGTCCCGCTGCGCGTCGCTCCCTTCCACGCGGCCAGCGTCGGGCTGGTCGCAACCACGCTGCCCGCGCTCAAGCCGGCGGTGATGGACAAGACCCGGCGTCTGCTCGACGCCCGTCTTGCGCCCGCCGGCGCTTCAGTCATGCGCGAAGATCGCGTGGTGCACGACTCCGGGGCGGTGGCCGCCTCGCTCATGGCGCTGGCGCGCGCGGGTGCGGATCTGCTCATCGCTTTCGGCGCGTCTGCGGTCGTTGATGGGGACGACGTAATTCCCGCTGCGATTCGTGAAGCCGGCGGCGAAGTCACGCGGCTTGGCATGCCCGTCGATCCGGGCAACCTGATCGTGCTCGGCCACATCGGGGACGTGCCGGTGATCGGCGCACCGGGTTGCGCACGCAGTCCGAAGGAGAACGGCTTCGACTGGGTTCTGGCCCGCACGCTCGCCGGCATCCCGGTCACGTCTGATGACATTGCCAGCATGGGTGTCGGCGGTCTGCTCACTGAGATCGCGTCACGGCCCCAGCCTCGCTCCGGCCACGCATCGCGCATCGCCGCGTTGCTGCTTGCCGCCGGATCTTCGCGGCGCATGGGCGACGCGAACAAGATGATCGCGACCATCGGCGGCCGCGCGCTGGTCCGAATCGCCGCGGAAGCCGCCCTTGGCTCTGCGGCGCAGTCATTGACCGTCGTCACCGGCTACGCGCCGCAGGAGGTCGAAACCGCGCTGGCCGGGCTCGACGTGGACCGAATTCACAATCCGGATTTCGCAGGCGGTCTCTCCACGTCGTTGCGCGCCGGCATAGCGTCGCTCGGCGACGACCTCGACGGTGCGGTCGTACTGCTGGCCGACATGCCAGCGATCACGTCGGCTACCGTCGACCGTCTTGTCGAAGCTTTCCGTCCCGGCAGCATCGTCGTGCCGGTGTTCAACGGGCAGCGGGGCAATCCCGTCGTATGGCCCCGCCGTTTCTTCCCCGAGCTGATGGCGGTCACAGGCGACACCGGAGGCCGCCGCCTGATCGAGGAGCATCGCGATATGGTTATCGAGGTTGAACTCGGCGCCGACGTTGCCCTCGACGTGGATACACCGGACGCTCTGGCTGCTGTCGGCGGGCAGCCCGGTTGACGCCTCCCGGCGCCGCCATGCATATGAGCGCGGCATGAATCTGTGGCTCACCGACGTCCTGTCGCCCGTAGCGCTGCTCCACCACGTGGCGCTGTTCCTGATCGTCGTCGCCATCGCCATGCCGACGATCGCCCTGGTGCGTTGGCTGGCGCTGGCGGCCGGCGTCGTTGGTGGCGTCGCTACCATCGCGCTCGGCTACAACGCGACCGAAGGCTTCTGGTGGGCGCTGCTGGTGGTCGTCGCGCTGCTGCGCGTGGTCCTCGCCTCGAACTGGCGCATGGGCGGCCGCCTCAGCGACGAGGCTCAGATGTTTCACGAGCGGGCCGTGCCTGGGCTCAACGCCGGGCAGGTTCGTCGGCTCCTGGCGGTGGGTCGCTGGCGTGAGGTTGTGCCGGGCACGGTTTTGACCAAGACCGGCGAGCGCATCGCGGAACTCGTGTTTGTCGTGCGCGGGCAGGTCGATATCGTCGTCGATGGCCGCAAGATCGCGGAGGTTGGTCCGGGATCCTTGGTCGGCGAGACCGGGATCTCCACCGGCGAGGCTGCCATGGCCACCGCCGTTTGTGCGACGCCGGTGCGTTACCTCGGGTTCGAGGCGGGCCGGCTCTATCGCCTGCTCGACAGCCACGCTGAATTGCAGGACGCCGTTGAACTCGCGGTTGAACGCAGTCTCCGCGAGAAGCTCAACCGCTCCAATCTCGCCGCCGCCCACGGCGAACGCCCACCGCGGTAGCTGTCAGCAGCCTTGCCGGCTGGCTGCCAATCTCTTGATTCTGCGAACGAATCGCCGAAATCGGCGTTGCATTTGCATGGCGACGGCGTGAACCTGTCCTCATAGGAGTCGGGCTTCTCCCATGGCTGCACTCGATCTGCGCAACCTCGACAGTTACGGGCTCACCACCGCCGAGATCCTCTACCACCTGCCGGATCATCGCTCGCTGCTTCAGACGTACGTCTGGCAGGGCTACGACCTTGCTCCACGTTTCCCGAAGCTCCGCGATTTTCTGGATTTCTGGGAGGCCAAGCTCGAGGGCCCGCTGCACTCCGTGAAGGTCGCCCATCGGCGGCTGATCTCGCCGACGGAGGTGCGCCTCGCGACGACGGAACTCAGGCTCCACTAGGCGAGGCTATCCCCGTCCGACGTACGGCATGGTGGTCGCCATCACCGTCATGAACAGCACGTTGGCGTCCAGCGGCAGGCCGGCCATGTAAAGCACGGCGCTCACCACATTGCTCACGTCCATCCGCGGCTCGCTCGCGGTCGTGCCGTTGGCCTGAAGCGCGCCGGTCTGCATGCGCGTTGTCATGTCGGTGGCCGCGTTGCCGATGTCGATCTGCCCGCAGGCGATGTTCCACTGGCGGCCTTCCAACGCGGTCGCGCGGGTGAGGCCTGTGATTGCGTGTTTCGTCGCGGTATAGGGCGCCATGTTTGGCCGCGGCACGTGCGCCGAGATGGAGCCGTTGTTAATGATGCGGCCGCCCTGCGGCGATTGCGCCTTCATCAGGCGGACTGCTTCCTGTGTGCACAGGAAAGGCCCGGTGAGATTTGCGGCGACAGAGGTCTGCCATTGCTCGAAGGTGATCTCATCGATCGGCAGCGACAGGCCGACCCCTGCGTTGTTGAACAAAAGATCGAGACGGCCAAACGTCCGCTTCACCTTGGCGAACAGCGCCGAGACTGCCTTTGGATCGCCGACGTCGGTCGGTACGGCAAGCGCCCCGCTGCCGATCTCGCGGGCTACCGTCTCCAGCGGTTCAGCGCGGCGTCCGGCGATGGCGACGGCGTAACCCGCGCGGGCGAGGCCGAGCGCCAACGCCTTGCCAATGCCGGAGCCGCCGCCGGTGACCAGCGCGACTTTGCTCATTGCGATTTGTATGGCGGGGAGGGGATCGCCTTGTGCGCGGCACGCAGCGCCGCCGACCAGCGTTCGCGCAGGTCGTGGAAGTACGGCTCCGCCGCCTCCACCCGGTAGCTCAGCTCGACCCGCTCGGTGTCCCGGCGGATGGTGAGGAGGTCGATGGGCAGGCCGACGGACAGGTTCGAGCGGATGGTCGAATCCATCGAGATGAGACCAAGCTTCAGCGCCTCGTCGAGGGTCGTCGACTCCGTCACCGAGCGGTCGAGGATCGGCTTGCCGTACTTGTGCTCGCCGATCTGAAGGTAGGGCGTGTCGGGCGTCGCCTCGATAAAGTTGCCGGCGGCGTAAATCATGAAGAGGCGCGTGCGGCCGCCGACGATCTGGCCGCCGAACAGCATCGAGACGTAGAAGTTGCTGCGGTCTTCCTGCTCGACGGTCGCGCCGATCTCATCCTGCGCCTCGCGCACCGCGCGGCCGATAAACTTCGCGGCGGCGAACATCGACGGCATGTCGGTCAGCGTCTCGAGCTTGCCGGTCTCCGGGTTCTTCATGCCCTCCGTGACGAGCGTCAGCGCCGATTGGGTGACCGCGAGGTTGCCGGCAGTGGCAATCCCCAGGGCGCATGTACCCGGTTTCTCGAATACGTGCAGTTTGCGGAAGGTGGCGATGTTGTCGAGACCCGCGTTGGTGCGCGTGTCGGCGATCATCACGAGACCTTCGCGGACGAGGATGCCCACGCAATAGGTCATGGCCCTGCCCGCGTCATAGCTGCGCAACCCGCCCCGGCCCCCGAAACCGCCGCCGGATTGTGCGGTTTTGAGGCCGAGTCGCAACGAAAAAAGCAGGGCATGGTTTCAGCGGCCGCGGGTGATGTCCGCTACATGCACGTGTACCGCCAGGCTTTCGCCCCGGCCACCGTAGCGAACGCCCCGGATCGGGGCGGCACCCAGATAATCCAGCCCTATCGCGGCCCGGACATAGGCGTCGGTGGGACTGATGCCGTTTGCCGGGTCGAAGCCCACCCAGCCGAGATCGGGGATGAGGGCCTCGGCCCAAGCGTGGCCGGCTTCCTGCTGGATGTAGTCGCGGCGGCAGAGATACCCGGATACGTAGCGCGCCGGAATGCCCAGATGGCGGACGGCGGCGATGAAGATATGGGCGAAGTCTTGGCAGACGCCGTGGCCGATGCCGAAAGCTTCGATCGCGCTGGTGCCGGTGTCGGTGGCGTCGACGTCGAAGCGCAGACGTTCGCGGATCGCCGCCATTAAGGCATGCATCACCTCCAGCGGTGCCCCGCCGGCCGTACGTGTGGCGATGCCGTCCGCGAACTCGCAGATGGCGGCGTTGGCGGTGGTCAACGTCGTGTCGCGCAGGAACACCTGTGCCGGGAATCGTTCGATCTGCCCGGTGACGATGCCGTTGGTATCGCTGGTCTCGATCTGGCCTTCGGCGACGATGGTGAGACCTTCGAGCGGGCCCTCCGCAGTGAAGGTGTGCACCGTGTTGCCAAACGGATCGGACGACTGATCGAGCCTGCAGTCGCGGTCCACGTCGATGCGCCAGTCGAGCACGAACTGGCCGTCGTGGCCGCGCGGCGAAAGACGGAGCACCTCGATCGCGCGGCTTGCCGGGACGGCGTAGGTGTAGGCGGTCTCGTGGCGGATGCTGATGCGCATGACGTCAGGTCAGATACTGCTCGGTGATGGCGTGGCCGAGGCGGCCGTTGTCGGCGATGAACTCGGTCAGGAACTCGTGCAAACCTTTTTTCTGGAAGATGTCGGAAATCGAAGCGTTCTGCAGTCGCGTGCGGATAGAACGCGCGACGCGCTGCGCTGGTCCTTGCCTGCCGTAGGCGAGCGACAGCGAGTCGAGGAAGTCGCACAGGTTGGCGTAGCAGGAGGCGAGCGAGCGCGGCATCTGCTCGTTGAGCACCAGCAGGTCCGCGATCAGCCATGGCTTCAGGCTCTCGTGGTAGACCCAGCGGTACGCTGTCAGCGACGAGACTGAGCGCAGGATCGACGCCCACTGGAAGTAGTCGAGCCCGCCACCAACGTTGGCATCTTCCGGCAGCAGCAGGTGGTACTTGACGTCGAGGATGCGGGCCGTGGAATCGGCGCGTTCGAGATAGACGCCGAGCCGCAGGAAGAAATACGCGTCGTTGCGCAGCATCGTGCGGTAAGCGGAGCCATCGAACAGCAGGCAGGCATCCTTCACGCGGCCGAGGAACTGAGTGAGCGTGTCGCGATCCATGCGCGCGCCATCGAACCGCTTCAGCTCTAGCCAGCCGGCGTTAATCGCTTCCCACATGTCGGCGGTCAGTGCCGTGCGCTCGGCACGGCTGTTGTGGCGCGCGGTACCCAGGCAATTCTTGATGCTCGAGGGGTTCTCCGCGGCGAAGGCGAGGAAGTCGATGACGCGATCTCGGTCGGGCGGCCCCGCATGCGCGGTGGTAAAGGCGCCGAGCGCCCCGGCGCCAGCCAGCGCCGACTCCCACTCGTTGGACGCGCCGGCATAGGAAATTGGCATCGCCGCCAGCCGGGACGCAGCATCGATGATGCGTGCAGTGTTGTCCGCGCGTTCGACGTAACGCGCCAGCCAGAACAGGGAATCGGCAGTGCGGCTCAACATGGCGACGCCGGCATAGCGCGCAACGCTGGGGCCGGTCCTCCCCCGCAAAGCGGGGGAGGGGGACCATGCGAAGCATGGTGGAGGGGGCACGCCACGGCACCGTCGCCGGGCCCCCCCC
>DASZSW010000033.1:0-6654 GCA_035548515.1 Bauldia sp.
GAACTGGTCATAGCGGCGACCGAGATAATCCACCCCGGGTATGAGATGCCCGATCTCGCCCGCCGCATGGTTGAAGCCGCGGTAGATCTGGCCATCCAGGATGATCCCAGCCCCGATGCCCGTGCCGATGGTGATATAGACAAGGCTCTGGGCACCCTTCCCGATGCCAAACTCCCACTCCCCAAGCGCCGCCAGATTGACGTCGTTGTCGACCAGCACGCGCACCCCAAAGCGCTGCGACAGGATCTCCTGCAGCCTCAGGTCCCGCCACTCCAGGCTCGGCGCGTACACCACCACCCCGTCCGGGCGCACCGTGATCCCCGGAACGCCGATCCCGATCCCCCAGATCTCCGGCAACCCCTTCCCCGGCAGGCTCATCAGCCTCTCGATGAACGCCATGAGTTCGCCCAGCGCGTCGCCGTTACGCTCGCGACGGTGCTCGGCGTAAACCTCGTAAAGTATGTCTCCGGCAAGGTTGGTGATCGTGCCGTAGCTCTTCGATCCACCCAGATCAACGCCGATGATCCCGTACTGCTGACCGTTGATGATCAGTTCCTCCGCAGGCCGGCCGAGCCCCGCCCCGGTGAAGCCAGAGGAAATAATCAGCTTTTCCGCTATCAGATCGTCGGCGATCTTCCGCACGGTCGGCAGGCTGAGACCGAGCTGCTTTGAAATGGCGGGGCGCGAAATCGGCCCGTGCCGCCTGATATAATTCAGGACGGCGGAGCGATTGATCTTGCGCTGAACATTGCCCGGCCCCGATGATGGCACGCACCTAATCCCCTAATCGCCGTGCGCCAAATGGTGGCTCTCCTACAGAAGCCACCATGGAAATGTCGAGCGCCAATCGCATGGCGTAGCCCAGAAAACGTGCACCGGGCTGCCTCCGGCTGGCTCCGATAGCTACGCCGGGCATCCTTGCGCGCTGCCTGCGATCGCGAGGGTCCATCCGGCCGCGGAAGCGTGCCCTCATTTGTCGAGCTCGATGATTCGCCCGATCGCGGCGACCGAGCCGGATGCCCAGCCATGAAAGCTTGGCGCGTCGTACCGCTCGACCGCATCCTCGGCAACGCCGGGCACGACCACGTACTTCTCCCACAGCTTCCCCGTTTTCTCGTGCTCGGTGACGACCCAGTCGAGATACTTGACGCCAACGCGCCTTGCTTCTTCCCGGTACCCTCCCTTTGCCAGAGCGGCGACCGTCATGGTCATCGTCGGCGGCCAGCAGTACGGATACGACCACTGGAGCACGGGAAATTCCGGGAACGGGCTTGGGTAAATCCTGTCAGTGAATGTCAGGCCGCGATCGTGTTCGAAGCGCGCGAGGTGCTTCACCAGACTTTGCGCCTGCGCTTCGGTAGCAACCCCTGCCCACAACGGCCAGTAGCCACACAACGACCAGACCGGAATCTGCTCACCGCGCACGTGGTCGTACTCGAAGAAGAAACCTTCACGCTCATTCCAGCAGAGTTCGCGTATGAGGCGCGCGCGCGTCTCCGCCTTGCGCCGCCACTCCGCGGCCTCGTCCACGAAACCAAGCTCCGTGGCGATCAGGCCTAGCACGTCAGCGTAGCGGACCAGCTGCGCGTTGGTCGCAAGCGGAACGGTGCGGCGGATATCGCCCTCGAACAGGGGACAAAAATCGAGGCCGGCTTCCGCCTCCGATGCCAGCTCGGATCTCAGATAAGGATCGTGCGGATCATTGTTAGTCGTGAGTCCGGTCGGCGTGGAATGATCGGCGTTGCCCCAATAGAGGCGGTACTCCTGCGAGAGAAGGGGATAGGCGAGCAGCAGCATCTCGCGATCGCGCGTCACTTGATAATACCGCCACAGCGCATCGGGATGAAGCGGCGGCTGCGAGCGCGTCAGGAAATATGTGCGATTGGCGTTGAGCACCTTGCCGTGCCGCATGATCATGAACAGCTGGTTGAGAAGAAGCCCGCGCACCAGGTCGTACCGCTCATGAGCAAGCAGCCCGAGATTGATGAAGTAGCTGTCCCAGGCGAACATCTCGGGGAAGGCGCCCTGATTGCCGGCCGCGGGACTAAAAGGAAACGGCAGGAAGAGAAGCGTCCGGCTGTCCGGCGGTGCGTCCGGCTTGCGGCCGCTGATCTTCGAGATCGTCTCGATCCAGGTCCAGTCGACGCCACTATTGCAGATGTCAGGCTCATGCGCCGTTCGCATGTCGGCGTCCCACCAGGAACGAACGGCGTCGTCCAGCGCGCGCCAGCGCGGCTTGAGCTGATCGAGTTTGTCGGCGGTCATGTCGCGATCTCCAGCGTCGACGTTCAGAGGGGAAGCGCAGCGAGGGCGCGGCGGCCTTCAGGCTGCTTCCATTGCCGGAACGCTTCCGCATAGCGCACGCCGCTTTCCCTTCCCCAGAAGAGATCGGCGGCGAGGATGTGCTCCTTCCAGCGGTTCGGATCGCCGGTCGCCGCGCTGAAGATCTGCAGCTCGCGCACCACCGAATCGAGGCACGCGATCCCGGCGAACTTCGCGTCCGTGGCGTCGCTGATATCCACGAAGGTGTCGGGCTGGAAGTCGATCGCGGTGCGGATCGGGAAGGTGTAGACCTTGGTGACTTCGTGCGGCGGCAAGTCCGACTTCAGGTATCCCAGAACCGAGATCAGGCAGGCGTCGATAGCGGCCTGTCCCGCTTCCCTGATGTCGGGATGGGCATCCTTGATCCAGTGCGTGAGCAGAATGTCGGGGCGGGTCTCGCGCAGCCAGTTGCCGATCGCCAGGCGAAGCGCGGGCGAATTCGTGATCTCGGTGTCCGGCTCGCGCAACACGCGCAACGACTTGAACCGCTGGGTCTTGGCCAGCGCATCGAGCTCATCGACGCGGAGCCGCACCAGCTCCTCACGCGATTTGTTCGGGTAGACAATGGTGCCGGGCCCCAGTTCGCCAGGGCATAACACCAGCACCGAGACCTCGTCGCCAGCCCGGGCATGCTTGGCAAGCGTGCCTCCGATAATCGTCGCGACATAGTCCGGATGGGCGATCACCACTGCGATACGCATCGACTGCTCCCTGCGTTGGATTGTTGTGGTCGTCAGCCTTTGACGGCGCCTGCCGACAGACCGCTGACGATGTAGCGTTGGAAAAACAGTGCGAGCACGACGGGCGGAACGCTGGCGATGACGCCGCCGGTCGCCACCATGCCGTAGTCGAGGCCGAACTGTGTGCTGAATTCGGAGATCACCACCGTCAGAGTTTTGGACGCCGACGTGTAGGTGAACGTGAGGGCGTAGAGAAACTCGTTCCATGCGATGAGGAAGGAAAAGATGCCGACGGCCACCAGACCCGGCACGGCGAGCGGCAGTGTTACGAAGACCATCGTCTGCAGCCGCGAGCAGCCGTCGAGCAGCGCAGCCTCCTCGAGCTCGAAGGGTATGCCGTCCAGGTATCCCGTCATTACCCAGACGACGTACGGGATGGTGAAACCGCTATAGGTGAGGATGAGCGCGAGCGGCGTGTCGACCAGGCCGAGCGTCCGCACAATAAAGAAGAGCGGGATCACCAGCGCGATCGCCGGGAGCATCTGGGCGGCGATCAGCGACAGCATGAGCGCCCGCTTGCCGCGGAACTGCAGCCGCGACATCGCGTACGCCGCCAGCTGGCCGAAAAACAGGCAAAGCAGCGTCGTGGCCACCGCTACAAAAAGGCTGTGCAGCACGCCCTGAAGAATGGCCATGCCCGGCGAGTTCGTCGTGCCACTCAACAGAGCGACCTGGCCGGAAGAGAAGATGCCCTGATAGCGCACGAGCGTCGGATCCTGCGGGATCCAGTGCGGAACCGGTGTGAGCAGATCTTTGCCGGGTGAGATGCTGGTGACGATCATCCAGTAGACGGGCGCGAGCGTCCACAGCACGAGCAGCGCTACGCCGGCCGCGATCAGCACCGCGTGGACGGGGAAATGGGCGGCACGCAAGGGCCTCCGCTCGCCCGACGCCATGTGCGCGACGCTCATCGGATTTCGCCCGCCCTGATGACGCGCACGTATATCAGCGCAAAGGCGAGGCCGACTGCGCCGATGATGAAAGACACCGCCGATCCGTAGCCGAAGCGCAGGCTCTGGAAAGTGACCTGGTAGGCGTAGTAGGCGACGACGGTCGTCCCGCCCGCCGGACCGCCCGATGTCAGCATGTAGATGAGGTCGAAGGCGCGGAACATTTCCGTCGTGCGCAAAACCAGCACGACGAGAAAAAAGGGCTTGAGGAGTGGAATGATCACGTAGCGGAGCTTGTCGAGCGGCGTCGCGCCGTCGACCGTGCTGGCGTCGAACAGCTCGCGCGGTATCGTCTGCAGTCCCGCCAGGAACATCACCGCGTAGAACGGCAGTATCTTCCAGGTATCGGCGACGATAACTGCATTCATCGCCGCAATCGGAGAGCCGAGCCACAGCACCGGCTCGTGGATAAGGCCGAGTTGCCGCAACAGACCATTCAGAGCACCGTACGAGGGGTTGTATATCCATTGCCAGAGCGCGCCGTTTACGATGGTCGGCAGCGCCCACGGTATGAGGATCATCGCCCGCACAATGCCGCGGCCGGGAAATTTCTGATCAAGCAGGATGGCTATCGCCAAACCGACCGGCACCTGAACGACAAGTGAGACGACGGTGAAGTAAGCCGTATTCCACAGTGCGTGCTGGAAGGCCGGTGACGCGAGGATCGCGATGTAGTTTGCGAATCCGACGAACGGACGCTCGGCACGCGGGCTCGCCTGTACGTCATGAAGACTTAGCCAGAACGCGTAGACGAGCGGCACCACGACCATCGTCCCAACTATGATCAAGGTGGGCAGCAGCAGCATCGCCGCGAGCGTGCGCTCGCGGTTCACTGGACGGTGCAGACGCAGAAGGATGTCGGTCACGGCTCGATTGACTTGGCTATGGGCGAAGCCTGCCGCGGAGAAGAGGCAAAGACCAGTGGCCTTTGCCTCTCCGTGCGAGCTGCCGGCTAGAAGTTGATGCCGGGGAAGTCGCGATTGCCGTTGGCGACGATCGTGTCGAGGGCGGCCTTGGGCGCGACCTGCCCGGTGAGCGCCTTGCTCAGCTCGATCTGGGCCATAGACGACCACTCGGTGTAGCGCGCCACGTTGGCGGAAGGCCGGGCGAACATATACTTCGCCTGTTCGGCAAGCTTTGGCAGCGCGGGGTTCTTGCCGACGAGGTCGGGATCCTGCCACGCCCACGCCTGGACAGGCGGCATTCCCGACAAGTCCATCGCCTTCTGTACGTTCTCGCGATGTCCGATGCCGGTGAACGAGCGTATCCATTGCACCGAAAGATCCTTGTTCGGTGCGTCCTTGTTGATGGCTATGCCGCTCACGCCGGAGCATGTCGCGCTGACGGTGCCGGCGGCGGCGTTCCCATAGAGCAGGCCGACATCGGCCTTACCGACGATCTTGGAATCGGTGGCGCTGTTCGCCAGGCTCCAGCCATAGAGGCCCCAACCCGCGGCGGCGAAATAGTCGCCGGCCAGATAGGGATTCATAACGTCACGATCGCTGAAGGTGGTCGATGCCGGGTCGAACACGGCGTTCTTGACGTTGTCGACCATGTAGGTCAGCGCAGCGACACCGTTGTCGTTGTTGACCGCCCACCCGCCGCTCTTGTCGAACCACTGGCCGCCAAAGGCATGCAGGATGAGAGTCCAGTCGCAGATCATTCCCTCGGACTGATTGAACCCCCAGCCCGTCGGCCGCGCGAGGACCTTGTTCGCTTCGGCAGCCTTGCAGGCGTCGACGAGTGCCTCATAGGTCGCCGGCGGCTTGGTCAGGCCCATCTTCTGGACGAGCTCGGTATTGTAAAAGAGGTTCTTGAACCATGCCGCCGCCGGCAGCGCGACCTGCTTGCCGCCCGCCTGGAGACCCTCGAGTGTGCCGGGAAGGAAAGCCGCGCGCTCAGCGGCATTCAGCTCGGCATCGAGCGGCAAGGTGAAGCCCTGGCCGGCAAACTGGCCAACCCAGATGATGTCGAGCGCGTAGATATCGAGCGGCGCCCCCGAGGTGATCTGCGATACGATTCTCGACAGCATCTGGTCGTAGCCGACGCCGATCAGTTCGAACTTCACCTCGGGATGCTCGAGCTTGAATTGGTCATTGACGAATTGCCAGTAAGGCACCTGATCGGAAGACGTCACCTGCGTGATGGTTACGCTCTCCTGGGCTGCCGCACGCGGGGGGCGCAGTGCCAATGCGCCCGCGGCCATGGCGGCGCCGCCCTTAAGCACGTTTCGACGGCTGAGTGTGTGGGTCATTTCCAAGCTCCCTTCTTGTTTGACGCACGTTTTGACGATCAAGCGGCGTCCCTATGAAGCCTCCAAAACTCCGGCATGCTCCGACCTGACCTGATCGGTAGTCATATCGAGCACGAAAGCGATGGCGCCGAGGGCGCCGGCGCGGTAGCCGATGCGCGACAGTTCGATGCGCGGCACGTAGGGGATGGCCGCGGCCAGACGCTCGCGGATCAATTCCGCCAGGCGCTCGCCCGACTTCATCACCCCACCGCCCAGCACCACCAGTTCGGGGTTGAGCACCGTCGAGATCGCCGCAATGGCTATCGCCAGATGATCCGCCGCCTGGCGCACAAGCCCGGTCGCCCACGGCGCCCCGTCCGCGGCGGCCGCAAACACCGTCTCGGCACTG
>DASZSW010000034.1:0-27341 GCA_035548515.1 Bauldia sp.
CCAGCCGCTTCACCGCGCGAGGGCTGAGCACGATCATGCCGTGCGCCGCCTCGCCGCCGAGTGCCTTCTGCCAGGAGAACGTGACCACGTCGAGCTTGTCGAACGCCAGGTTCTGCGCGAACGCCGCCGAGGTCGCATCGCAGATGGTGAGGCCTTCGCGATCCGCCGCGATCCAATTGCCGTTCGGCACGCGCACGCCCGACGTGGTGCCGTTCCAGGTGAAGACGACGTCGCGCTTGAAATCGACCTGCTTCAGGTCGGGCAGCTTGCCGTAATCCGCCTTGATCGTGCGGACGTCCTTGAGCTTGAGCTGCTTGACGACGTCGGTGACCCAGCCGAGGCCGAACGACTCCCAGGCCAGCACATCGACGCCGCGTTCGCCGAGCAGCGACCATAGCGCCATCTCCATGGCGCCGGTGTCGGAGGCCGGCACGATGCCGATAAGATAGTCGGCGGGCACCTCGAGCACCTCACGGGTGAGATCGATCGCCTGCTTGAGCTTCTGCTTGCCGATCTTGGCGCGGTGTGAACGGCCAAGGGCAGCGCCCTTCAGGGCATCCAGCGACCAGCCTGGTCGCTTGGCGCACGGTCCGGATGAAAAATTGGGATTGGTGGGCCGCTGGCCCGGCATTGCGGGGGTCGTCATCGTGTCTACCCTCTCAGATAGCTAGCCTCCCGTTGGGGGGAGGTGTCCCGCCGGCGGAGATACGCGGGGCGGCAATCTGAGTCAATCGGGCGGAGGTGCGGCCGATGGCGCTGCTCCCTCCACCGCCTTCGGCGGTCCCCCTCCCCGCTGCGCGGGGAGGATCACGACGTCGGGCACAGTGGTCCTCCCCCGTGCAACGGGGGAGGTGGCGGCGCGAAGCGCCGACGGAGGGGCGCCGCCCGCCCACAAACGAAAACGCCGCCTGTCGGGGTGACAGGCGGCGTTTCCGGGACGCGGAGGTGAGGAGACTAGTACTTCACGACAGGCGGGTAGTACGACTGCTGCGGAACATCCAAGGCCCAGCGGAAGCCGACCTTGAAGTCGTGCGAAGTGAGGTGGCGGAACTCCATCGGATTGTCTTCGTTGTTGGTGCCGTCGAAGGCAATCAGGTCGCCGGAGTGCGCGTTGCCGAGGTCGATGTAGCGGTACGCCGCTTCGATCGTCAGGCGATCGTTGACCTGGTAGGACAGGCCGGCGTGCAGTGCCCAGGCGAAGTTCCACTCGGAGGCCGTGGCGCCGTAAGCAACGCCATTGTTCGGCGTGTTGATGTCGGTGAACGCGCTGATCGTGTTGTAGCTGAAGCCGACACCCGCGCCGACGAACGGGGTGAAGCCCTTCCAGGTACCGATGTCCCAGTAACCGTTGGCGAGGAAGGTCCACTCGGACTTGATGCCCGTGTACTCGTCAGTCCCCGTGAGGGGCGGAGCGTCTGTGGTCGTATAGATATCGAGACCGCGGAACACCGAACCACCGCGATATTCGCCGGTCAGGTCGAAGCGGACGTGATCGGTGGCCTGGAAGCCGACGCCAAGACCGAACAGCGGCGCGGCGCTGAATTCCTTGCTGACGTTGGTGACCGAGGCGGCATCGTCATAGAGGATGTTGAACAGGCTGCCGACCTTCTGGTTGCTGAAGCCGATGTCGCCGCGCAGGTACCAACCGCCGTGGAACTGCACCGGCGGCGGAACCTCCGGAATGTCGGCGGCGAAAACAGCACTGGCGGGAACGAGCGCGCTTCCTGCGAGGAGCAGCGCGTAAATTTTTGAACGGCCCATGACAAAGTCCTTTCCTTGTGGCCCCCGCGTATACGCGCGGACTTCACCGGCCGCGGGCGATGCTCAGGACTTTGAACGGGAAAGTTTAAAACACGCTTAACTACGTTGCTTAACCACGTTCTTTTACCTTAACGGAAGGTAAACGCGGGCTCGTCGCAAGTATTCGTAGGGATTGAGCTGCCACCTGCCGGCCTCCCCCTTCCCGCGAAGGCGGTGAGCGGGGCGGCAACTGGAGCCGGAGCCCAAACGAAAACGGCGGGAGAAAATCTCCCGCCGCTCCAAACTCCAATCGTGCGAGGCGTTACGCCTGCGGCTGCGGCTCCAGCCCGCCGGCGTCGGGCTCGCCCGAAGGACGGCGCGGCTTCTTGGTGAGCGGCACAGCGGATGCCTTGGTAGCGGCGGCTTCCTCCTGCGTCTCGCGCACCGGCGGTTTGCCCGCGAGCAGCCCGCGGATTTCGTCGCCGGTCAGCGTCTCGTATTCGAGCAGGCCCTGAGCCAGCGCTTCGAGATCGGCCGCATGCGCGGTGAGGATCTGACGCGCTTCGGCGAGTCCGGTTTCGACCAGCCGGCGGATTTCCGAGTCGATCTTCTGCGCCGTCTGCTCGGAGACGTTCTGCGTACGCGAGACGGAGTGACCTAGGAAGACCTCCTCCTGGTTCTCGCCGTAGCCGACCGGACCGAGCTCGTCGGACAGGCCCCAGCGGGTGACCATCATGCGTGCGAGTCGCGTCGCCTGCTCGATGTCGGACGCAGCACCGGAAGTGACCTTCTCCTTCCCGAAGATGATCTCCTCGGCAACGCGCCCGCCCATCATGATAGCAAGACGCGAGGTCATCTGCTCGAGCGACATCGACAGCTTGTCCCGCTCGGGCAGCTGCATGACCATGCCCAGCGCACGACCGCGCGGGATGATCGTCGCCTTGTGCACGGGATCGGTCGCCGCAACGTGCAGCGCGACGATCGCGTGCCCGGCCTCGTGGTAAGCCGTCAGCCGCTTCTCGTCCTCGGTCATGACGAGGGTACGCCGCTCGGCGCCCATCATGACCTTGTCCTTGGCGTCCTCGAATTCGGCCATCGTCACCAGCCGCTTGCCGCGGCGGGCGGCGAGCAGCGCGGCTTCGTTGACGAGGTTCATCAGGTCGGCGCCGGAGAAACCCGGCGTGCCGCGTGCGATGACCTTCAGGTCGACGTCCGGGGCCATCGGCACTTTGCGCACGTGCACCTTGAGGATGCGTTCGCGGCCGACGATGTCGGGGTTCGGCACCACGACCTGGCGGTCGAAGCGGCCCGGCCGCAGCAGCGCCGGGTCGAGCACGTCCGGCCGGTTGGTGGCCGCGATCAGGATGATGCCTTCGTTAGTCTCGAAACCGTCCATCTCGACCAGCAGCTGGTTGAGCGTCTGCTCGCGCTCGTCGTTGCCGCCGCCGAGGCCGGCGCCACGGTGACGACCGACCGCGTCGATTTCGTCGATGAAGATGATGCACGGCGCGTTCTTCTTCGCCTGCTCGAACATGTCGCGGACGCGCGACGCACCGACACCAACGAACATCTCGACGAAGTCGGAGCCGGAGATAGTGAAGAACGGCACGTTGGCTTCACCCGCGACGGCGCGCGCGATGAGCGTCTTGCCCGTGCCCGGCGGGCCGACGAGCAGCACGCCGCGCGGGATGCGCCCGCCCAGCCGCTGGAACTTCTGCGGGTCACGTAGGAACTCGACGATCTCCTGCAAATCTTCCTTGGCCTCGTCGACGCCGGCGACGTCCTCGAACGTCACGCGCCCATGCGCCTCGGTGAGCAGCTTCGCCTTCGACTTACCGAAGCCGAGCGCCTTGCCGCCCGTCCCCTGCATCTGGCGCATGAAGAAAATCCACACCGCCAGGATGAGGAACATCGGGAACCACGAGATGAGCATGCCGATGAGCGACGTGCCGCCTTCGGTCGGCGGCTTCGCCGCGATCGACACGCCGCGATCTTCGAGCTTCTTGACCATGTCCGGATCGTCGGGCGCGAAGGTCTGGAAAGCCGAACCGTCCGAGTAGGTGCCGGTTATCTGCTGACCCGCGATGGTGACATCGCGGACGCGGCCCTGGTCGACGTCGCTGATGAAGCGCGAGTAGGCAATGTCGTGTCCGACTGTGCGCGTCCCCGTGTTCTGGAACAGGTTGAACAGGGCGATCAGGACGAGTCCGATGATCACCCACAGCGCAAAGTTGCGGAAATTCGCGTTCATTTTGTCCCTCGGGAGGCGGCCGGGAGAAGCCGCCAACGTCAGATGTGAGGCTGAGCTTTAGTTAAGATAGGTGCTCGCCGTTACGAAGCCAATAAAAACAAGTCTCCCAGCGTATCACGACCGGAATGGGGCGGAACGGCAGCTTTCTGCGAAGGGTGAACAGGACCTAGCGCCCAGCCGCGAGGTCGGGGAAGAGCGGCGGGCGAGCGAGCCGCTCGGCCAGGATCGGCCGGATGGTCGCCCATTCCGGCAGCGGCTCGAGCACCCGGCCGCGCCGGCGCAATACCGGAATCGGCTTGGCGGGACTGAGCGGACCGACTGACACGCCCGGCGGCGCCTGCTTTGTGACGCTCACCGCGTAGCGACGGTCCCAGGTAACGCTCTCGCCCGGGCGGAGAGCCACCGTCGGCAGCCCTGCCCTGCCCGGCTCGCGGGAAAAGGCGACCCGGCCGTCGCGCGCCTGGACGACGACACCTGCCAGCGTTCGTTTGAACGGGCGATCGGCAAGCATCGCATCCGCCAGCGCGCCGAGTTTCTGACGATGCGGCGGGTAGTCGTCGCCGCCGATCGCCAGGAGCATGCGCGAGAGCGCGCGCATACGCACCTCCGTCGACGCGGCGGCAAACGATGCGGCAGACAGCCACGCCACGCCTGCGTCATCGACGTCGCCGAGCAGCGCGGTCGCGGCCACGTCGATGGCATCGGCGGCATCCGCCAACCGGATGGCGGTGCCGGCAACGGCGGCCGGGTCGATCTCGCCTTCCGCGAGCAAACGGCGCACCCGCACCCGCTCGTATTTCGGATCCTCGTTCATCGGATCAGCGATCGGCGTCAGCCCCGCTGCTCTCGTGGTCGCAGCAAGGCGCGAGCGTGGCACCGACAGGAACGGACGTACGAGCGTGACGCCGCCGGCGTCGAGCACAGGCCGCATGGCTGCAAGCCCGAAGATTCCCGATCCGCGTTTCAGCCGCATCAGGAACGTCTCGGCGACGTCGTCCTGCTGGTGCGCCACCGCAAGGTGCGTCGCACTGAGCTCCCGGCAAGCCTCGATCAGCAAACGGTAGCGCGCGGCCCGCGCCTGCGCCTCGACGTCGCTCTCCGGGCGCGATCCCCGCCAGGTCAAAACGCGCGCCTCTAGTCCCCTCGCCTTCGCAATCTCGACGACGCCCAGCGCCTCGGCGCGCGATCCCTTCCGCAGGCGATGGTCGACGGTGAGAACCGTGACGCGTCGCGCTCCCCCCCAGCGAACCGCCGCATCGAGCAGTGCAAGCGAATCCGCACCGCCCGAAACCGCGAGTGCGACGTGCGAAGCGCCCGCGAGCGGCGCAAAAAGAGAATCGATTTCGGCGTCGGCTAGAGGCGCATCGGCCCTAGGTGCAGCTCGCACTGGCCTGTTCGGCTTTGACGCGCGAGCGCAGCCCGTTCGACATTTGCGGGTACTGCTTCAGCGCGAGCGCGTACATCTTGCAGGCCTCGTCGCGGTAATCGAGGCCGGCCATCGACAGGCCAAGCTTCAACAGCGAGTCTGGCGCGCGGCGGCTCTTGGGATACTTCTGGTATCCGGCCTTGAACTCCTCTGCCGCCGCGGCGTAGTCGCCATGCGCGTAGAGGCTTTCACCGAGCCAGTACTGCGCGTCCGGCGCCAGCTCGTCGCTCGGGTACGACGTGAGGAACTGACGGAACGCCGATTCGGCGACATCGTAGCGGCCGGCCGTCACCAGCTTGTACGCCTGGTCGTAGTCGGCACGCGGATCGCCGGTCGGCGCGAGCGACGCGACTTGCGCGCCATTGCCGACCTCGGTGGCCGGCTGTGGGGGACCGGCGTTCGCAGGCGGTACATCGCCGGTCGCGAGCGACGACAGATCGAGCGGCGACTGCTGCGCCGGCGGCGCATCGATCACCGGCGGTGCGTCGAGCGTGAGTTGCCCGAGTGCCTTTGGCGGCGCGCCGAGCCCGGTCGTGTCGGCCGGGGCGTTCGCCGCATCAACCACCTGGGCTGCGGGTGTCTTCGCGGCGGGCGGGGTTGCTGCGGGCGGTGCTGCAGCGGCGGTGTTGGTTGGCGGGGTGATCGTGTTGGCCGGCTTGGTGGGGGCGCCGCCTTCCAGCTGACCGAAGCGGTACTCGTTGTCGTCCTGCATCTTCTTCAGCTGGTCCTGGAGCACCTGAAGCTGATGCGTCAATTCCTCGATCTGTCCGGTCAGCGTCCGCATCTGCTGCTCGACGCGATTGAGCCGGTCGCCGTCGGCCTGCGCGACGGTCACCGACTGATCGGTCGGCTGCGGCGCCGGCTTCTGCCACGGCCACGCGGCATTGGCGGTCGTGGCAGCCGAGAGCGCGACCGCCAGGGCCGCGCAGGCGGCAAGTGAGGTCGTCGAAATCCGTGCCTTCCCGAACATGAGATGCGCTTTCCCGCCCGAGTGGGGTTTTCTTAGCATAGCGCAGCCCAGTTCGGCCAAATTTGGGCACCCAAACGGAAAGCGGCGGCCCTTAGGCCGCCGCGTGGAGCGCCCCGTAATGTCGTTATCGACTAGGTGCCGGCGTTGTTGATGACAGTCACCGCGCGCCGGTTCTGCGACCAGCATGAGATGTCGTCGCAAACGGCGACCGGACGTTCCTTGCCGTAGGAGATCGTCTTCATGCGGTTGGCCGCGACGCCGCGCGACACGAGATAATCCTGCACGGCCGACGCGCGGCGAGCACCGAGCGCGATGTTGTATTCGCGCGTGCCGCGCTCATCGGCGTGGCCCTCGATCGTGAAGGTGTAGCGCGAGTACTGGTTCAGCCACTGCGCCTGGCGATCCAGTGTCGCGCGCGCCTGAGCCGTCAGCTCAGGCGAATCGGTTTCGAAGAACACGCGGTCGCCGACGTTGACGACGAAGTCCTGCGTCGAACCCGGCGTCGCCGCGCCCGCGCCACCGTTGACCCCGACGCCGAGCCCGCCCGGCTCCCCGTTCGGCGATTTGGCGCACGCCGCGAGCAGCATGGCGACCGCGACAGTGGCGATCAAACCAGCGCTCCGCGAAACCTTCAGAAAATTCACCATCAGGGGTAACTCCTCGTGCACCATGCCGCCTCGGGCTGGTCTAGGCGCCGGTGGTTAAACGGCGGTTCAGGAAGGTGGTTAACGCGTACTTCACCCTTGTGACGGCCGAGCAAATCAGCCGCGCGCCACCCTACCCCGCCGGCAAGCTAACCCTCGCGATTCGGGAGGGCAAGTCAGTTGAGCAGCGGCGACCAGGCCGGGTCGGACGCGAATGCCGGAGTGGGCACGCGATACTCGCCGTAACCCGTGAGATCGATGGTCCACAACTGCGGCCCACCGTTCGCGCCCGGCGTGTTGCGGAAGAACATGAGGACCCGCCCGTTCGGCGCCCAGGTCGGTCCCTCGTTGTGGAAGCCCTCCGTCAGGATACGCTCGCCCGAGCCATCCGGCCGGATGACGCCGATCGCAAACTGGCCGCCGCTCCGCCGCGTGAAGGCGATGAGGTCGCCGCGCGGTGACCAGACTGGCGTGTCGTAGGAGCCCTGCCCGAAGGTGATGCGGTGCGCATTGGAACCATCGGCGCCCATCACGTAGAGCTGCGGCTGCCCGCCGCGGTCCGACTCGAACACGATCTGCGACCCGTCCGGCGAATAGCTGGGGCTCGTGTCGATCGCCGCGTCGTCGGTCAGCCGCGTCGTGCGACGTGAGCGCAGGTCGAGCGTGAAGATATTAGCGTTGGCGCCCGGCTGCAGGCTCATGATCACTTTCTGCCCGTCCGGCGAGAAGCGCGGCGCGAACGTCATGCCCGGAAAATCGCCGACCGGTTCGCGCTGCTGCGTCTCGATGTTGAGGATGTACACCTTCGGCTGGCCGCCGTTGGCGTACGACATGTACGTGATCTCCTGGCTCGACGGCGAGAAGCGCGGCGTCAGCTCGATGCTCTTGCCATCGGTCAGGTAGCGCACGTTGGCGCCATCCTGGTCCATGATGGCGAGCCGCTTGACGCGATTGTCCTTCGGACCGGTCTCGTCGACGAACACCACGCGCGAATCGAAGTAGCCCTTCTCGCCCGTGAGCCGCTCGTAGATCGCGTCGGCGATGATGTGCGCGACGCGCCGCCAGTTGTCGGGGCTGGTGAAAAATTGCTGACCGGCCATCTGCTGGCCGGCGAACACGTCCCACAGGTGGAACTCGGCGCGGAGCCGCCCGTCCGGCTGCCGCTGCACTCCGCCGGTCACCAGCGCCTGCGCCGCCAGCACCTTCCAGTCGGCAAAGCGCGGCGTGTCGTTCGGCCCGATGTTCGGCTGCGTGAAGGTGGCCGGGTCGATCGGCTGGAACAGGCCCGACCGTTTGAGGTCAGCCGTGATGACCGCGGCGACGTCCATTCCCATCTTGGCGTCCTGCCCGCCCCCCTGGAAATTCGGGATGGCGATCGGCAGCGGCTCGATGTTGCCGCGGGTGATGTCGATCTCGACGAGCGCCGAGGCCGGCGCGGCGAAACCGCAAGCGAGCGCCGCGAAAAACACGCCCGCGATAAGATGAAGCGACGACTTCCCCATGAATTCCCACCGCATGTTTGTCAGGCGCCGCCCATGTCCCTTGGATCGAAAGTGACCTTCACCTGTTTCCAGGCATCATACTTCTCGGCCGGCAGATTGTATGGCGCACAGCGGCGCACTGCGCGGAGCGCGCTCTCCGGCGCGGTCGTGGCGTAAGAACCCGGCGGCGCCTCGAGCACCTGCGGCGTCCCCGCGACCGACCCGTCCTCGTTCAGTTCCAGCATCAGCACGACGCGCACCTCAGCCGGATCGGTCCAGCCAAGCGGCGGACTCCAGCACTGCGCCAGCCGGGCGCGCAATAGGTCGAGCTCGTTCGCCGTCATCTTCGATACCGACGCAGCGCCGGTCGCCGAACCGACCGTCGGCTTGGCGACCTCGGGTTCGGCCGCCGCCATCTGCTCCAGCTTGCGCTTGTCGAGCAGCGCCGTGATCTGGTCGATGTCGGACGTCGCGTCGGGCGGCGCCTGCTTTGGCTTCTGCGGCTGCGTCGGCCGAATGCGCGGCAGCGGCACGTCCTTCATCGGCGGTGTGATCGAGGCGGTCGTCGGAGGCGGTGGCGCTTCGGCCTCCGGCGTTGGCTCCGGCGGCGGTGGCGTGGGCTCGGCCGGCGCAGGCGGAGTCACGGCCGGCGTCGGCTCGGGCTCGGGCGGGGTCGGTTGCGGAGGCGCGGGTGCCGGGGGCGGCGGCAAGGGCGGAGCGGGATCGGGTTCCGGCGCCGGGTCCGGCTTCGGCAGCGGCGGCGCGTCTTCCTTCACCTTAGGCGCCGGTTCGGGGACCGGCACGTCTTGCACGAGCGCCGCGGTCTGGATGCCTTTGTTGATCTTGGTCTCGTCCGCCATCTCGACGAAGTCGACGGGGATCTGCTCGATCTGGCTGGTGTCGAGCGGCTTGGTGAACGGCAGTGAGAAGATGCCCCACGCGATCAGGGCCGCATGGGCAATCGCCGAAACTGCGAGCCCGCCACCCTTCATCGGATCAGCCGCCCTCCGGCTCTTTCAGCGCCACCAGTCCGATATGTGTGAAACCGGCGCTGGATATGACACCCATCACCTGCATGATCTGGCCATAGCTCACGGCCTTGTCGCCACGCACGTAGATGCGGTCGTCAAGCTTGCCCTGGACGGCACTCGTCAGCGTCGCCACGAGACTCTCCATCGTCACTTCCGCGTCCTTGACGAAGATGCGGCCTTTGGTGTCGACGGTCACCGACACCGGCTCCTTCTCCAGCGCCAGGGGCTTCGCCTGGGCCTGCGGCAGATCGACCGGCACGCCCGCCGAAAGCAGCGGCGCAGCGACCATGAACACAATCAGAAGCACCAGCATCACATCGACGAACGGTGTCACATTGATGTCGCTCATCGGGCGACGGTGTGCCCGGCGGTGCTTGCGCCGCCCTCCTCCCGCCCCGATGGGTGCGCCAGCCATGGCTCAGCTCACCCGCTCGTCGACCTGACGCGACAGGATCGCCGAGAATTCATCGGCGAAGCCCTCCAGCCGCTGACTGATCTTGCCGGAGTCGCTGGACAGCTTGTTGTACGCGATGACCGCCGGGATAGCGGCGAGCAGACCGAGCGCGGTCGCGAGCAGCGCTTCGGCGATACCCGGCGCGACGACGGCCAGTGCCGTGTTCTTCGATGCCGCGATCGCCTGGAACGACGTCATGATGCCCCACACCGTGCCGAACAGGCCGATGAACGGCGCGGATGATCCGACGGTGGCGAGGAACAGGAGGCGGCGTTCGAGGCGCTCGGTCTCGCGGTCGATCGTAACGTCGAGGACCTTGTCGATGCGCGTCTGGAGGCCGATCGGCGAACGCGCGCCGGCCTCGAAGCTGCGCTTCCACTCGCGCATCGCAGCCACGAACACCGATGCCATGGCCGTTGGCGTGCGTCCGGAAAGCGAGCGGTAGAGTTCCTCAAGCGACTGGCCGGACCAGAACACCTTCTCGAAGCGGTCCATCGACTTGCGGACGCGGCGGTAGAGAAACGTCTTGTCGACGATGATCGCCCAACTCCACACCGAAGCGAGGAGCAGACCGATGATCACGCACTTCACGACGATGTGCGCCTGGAGAAAGAGAGAGATAAGCGAGATGTCGCCGCTCACCGAAGGCAGAACGACCTCCGTCACCGTGTCGTTCATCGACTGTCCCGCCCCTTGTTCGCTGTATGCGCCCCGAAGGGCGGCTTAAGGCGCAACGCGTGACCTGGCAAGCCGTTGGCTGGGCTTCGCTTTTGCGCCGGCTTTGTTGCCAGCCAATTTGGCCAAACAAGGGCGCGACGCCGCGCCCACGCAGCCGAAATCAAAGGATTCGTAGGGGTGGCAGTATTAACGATAGGTTAAAGCGGCGGACTGACTATTCGACTGAGCCGGCGAGGAGTTCGCGCACCGAGTCGGGCCATCGGCGCGCCCTGCCCTCCCCGTTTATCATCGCAACCGTCACTTCAGCGGTGACCAGCACGTCGTCACCACGCAGGATGCGCTGGCTGAGAATCCCCCGCGCGCCCGTTATCTCGCCGGGCTTCGTCTCCACCACCACGACGTCATCGATGCGCGCCGGCTTCAGAAACTCCAGCGACATGCGCCGCACGGTGAAGGCAAGCGGCTCGCCGTGCGCACCTTTGTCGAGCGCGTCGTGCCCGACGCCCAGCACGCGGAGGAAATCTGTGCGTCCCCGTTCGAGGAACCGCACATAGCTGCCGTGATAGACCACGCCGGAGAAATCCGTGTCCTCGAAATAGATGCGCACCGGCAGGCGATGGACGCCGCCTTCGATCTTGCCGGCAATGTCCAGCCAGTCGCTCACGCCGCGCGCCTCCGCACCAACGGCAGCACGTGATCGCGCGTCAGCGGCGCGAGCACCGTGTCTCCGGGAGCATTGGTGTCGAGCCAGATCATCTCCGCGATCTCGGCTGACGCTGCCGGTGCCCCGTCGATCGCGACCGACCACACGTCGGCGATGACCTCGCGGCCGGCTTCGTTCGCCGCCGGCGCCTTGAAGCGACCAAGCGATACCGCCGACCCGGCAACGATGCCGCAGCCGAGTTCCTCTTCGAGCTCGCGCGCCAAAGCGGCAAGATCATCCTCGCCCGCCTCGCGTTTGCCGCCTGGCTGCATAAACGAAACCGTCCGGCGTTTGCGTACCAGCAGCAGATGTCCGCGCGCATCGCGGATGATCGCCGCGACGATGGCGACAGCGTCAGTCATCGTCGCCGTCCGAAAACAGCGGCATCTGCACCGTCGCGTCGCGCACCGGCGGCACCAGGCCGAGGTGCTTGAACGCCCCGCCGGTGAGCAGTCGGCCGCGCGGCGTGCGCTGGACGAACCCCTGTTGAATCAGAAATGGCTCGACGATCTCCTCGATAGCGTCGCGTGGCTCCGAGAGCGCCGCGGCAATCGTCTCGATCCCGACCGGGCCGCCGCCAAAGCTTTCCGCGATGAGCGTCATGTACCGGCGATCGAGCGCGTCGAGGCCCATGCCGTCGACCTCGAGTCGCTGCAGGGCATTGTCGGCCGCCTTCGCGTCGATGACGCGGGCGCCAGCCGCCGCGCCGAAGTCGCGCACCCGGCGGAGCAGCCGCGTCGCGATACGCGGCGTGCCGCGCGAGCGCCGCGCGATCTCGGTCGAGCCGTCGGCGGTCAGCTCGACACCGAGGATGCGCGCGCCACGGCGCACGATGTGCTCGAGTTCCGCGACCTCGTAGAAATTGAGCCGGATGGGGATGCCAAAGCGATCGCGAAGCGGCGTCGTCAGCAGTCCGAGCCGCGTCGTCGCGCCAACCAGCGTGAATGGCGCGAGTTCGATCTTCACTGACCGCGCCGCTGGGCCCTCGCCGATGATCAGATCGAGGCGGAAGTCCTCCAGCGCGGGATAAAGAATCTCCTCCACCTGTGGCGACAGGCGGTGAATCTCATCGATGAAAAGGACGTCGCGCTCCTCGAGGTTCGTGAGCAGCGCCGCCAGATCGCCGGCCTTGGCGATCACCGGCCCCGAGGTCGAGCGGAAGTTTACGCCAAGCTCGCGCGCCACAATCTGCGCCAGCGTGGTCTTGCCGAGGCCCGGCGGCCCGACGAAAAGGACATGGTCCAGCGCCTCTTTGCGCCCGCGCGCCGCGTCAATGAACACCTTGAGGTTGGCACACGCCTGCGCCTGGCCGACGAACTCGGCGAGCGTCTGCGGGCGCAGCACCGTGTCCGGCGCGTCATCCTCGCGCACTTCGGGTGCGACGACACGGCTCATCGCGCCAACTCCTTCAGGCCGAGGCGGATGAGCTGCTCCGCCGTCGCCGCCTCACCCGCGGAACGCGCCGCCGCAGCGACAGCGGCGCTCGCCTGGATTTGCGCGTAGCCAAGATTGACCAGCGCCGACACCGCGTCGGCCACCGGCCGCGGGGCACGCTTGTCGCCGAGTTCCGCCTGGAGCCGCACCACAACCGGATCGGCGCTGGAATATGCCGGCGCCTTGTCGCGCAGTTCCGTGACGATGCGCTCCGCCACCTTGCGCCCGACGCCCGGCGCCCGTGACAGCGCGGCCTTGTCCTGCAACGCAATCGCACTCGCTAGATCGCCGGGCTTCAGCGTGCCCAGTACCGCGAGTGACACCTTGGCACCGACGCCCTGCACGGTCTGCAGCAGACGGAACCATTCCCGTTCGAGATCGGTGGCAAAACCATACAGTCGGATCATGTCCTCGCGCACATACGTCTCGATCGACAGCGTCGCGCGCTCGCCGACCGGCGGCAACGCCTGCAGCGTCCGTGCCGAGCAATGCACCTGGTAGCCCACGCCACCGACGTCGACGATGACCCAGTCTTCGCCGTAGGAGTCGATGACGCCGGAAAGTTTGCCGATCACGGGTGCGTCTCGGGCGAGATGATTTTCAACGTCGGGAAATACGTCGCGTAGTAGCCGCGATCGCGCGTCAGCAGCGTGTAGCCGCGCACGGCCGCATGCGCGCCGATGAAAAAATCGGGCAGCGGCAGCGAACGCGTTCCGCCCCGGCGTCGGTAGGAGACATACGCATGTCCGGCTATATATGCGGCATCCCAAGGTATAGCTTCGCGCTGGAGCCGACCGTGCACCAGCAGACCGTCGATGTCTTCGCGCGTCGCGTATCCGATAGCGAGTTCGGCGTAGATCACCGGGTTGATAAGAAGTTCGCCACGGTCGGCCGCATCCGCCATGTGCCGCTCTGACCACGTCTGCCATTCGGATTGGTCGCCATTCACATCGAGCAGCACGTTGGTATCGACGAGCGTGTTAGTCATCGCCGCGCAACAGCTTCATGAGTTCATCCGTGGACAGCTCGCGATTGCGCGTCCGCGTCCCCCTGATGGAATCGACGAGCCTCTCCCCACGCGTCATGCCGGGCCGCTTGCGGCCCGCTGCGCGCTCGACAACGATGCGGCTTCCGTCGACTCGAAATTCGACTTCGCTTCCCGCGCCGATGCCCGCTTTCTCGCGGATGGCCTTAGGAATGGTCACCTGCCCCTTGGATGTCACCCGCATGATCGCCTCGAATTCTTACCGTCTGAAGTAAGAAATAGAACATTCCGGCAACAGTGGCAAGGGAGCCTATTTTCCCCCGTGCGCGTTATGCCCCGCGCATGCTCACCCGCCACCGCGATCTCCGCACCGGCACCACCTACTGGCAAAGTCGTCCGATGCCGCGGGTCCCGTCGGCGCGGCTGCAACGCGACGTTGAGACCGACGTCCTCGTCGTGGGCGCCGGCATCTCGGGCGCGCTCGTGGCCGAGGCGCTGAGCGAGCGCCATCGCGTCGTCATTATTGATCGCCGCGGGCCCGTGAAAGGCTCAACGGCCGCGAGCACCGCGCTGGTCGAATACGAGATCGACACGCCGCTCACCGTGCTCACCCGGGAGATCGGTGCGGCCGACGCGGCCCGCGCCTGGCGCCGCTCTCATCTCGCGCTGCAAGCCCTCTCTGCCCGCACACGCGCGCTCGGCGTCCCCTGCGACCAGATGAATCGCGACACGCTCTACCTTGCCGGCAATGTGCTGGACGCTACTGGACTGAAAGAAGAGCGCGACGCCCGGCGTTCCATCGGCCTCGAAACGGACTTCCTGTCGCGCGCGGCCTTGCGTGATCGCTTCGGCATAGAGCGTGCCGCCGCCCTCCTCTCGCACGGCGACTTCGTCCTCGATCCAAGGCGCCTGACCGCCGGCTACCTTCGCGCCGCCGTCGCGCGCGGCGCCCGCCTCCATGCACCGGTCGAAGTGATGGGCGTGAAAAGCCATGGCGGCGGTGTAATGGCGTTCACCAAAGACGGGCCGGCGATATCGGCGCATAGCCTGATCTTCGCCACCGGCTACGAGGTGCCCAAGCTGATCCCCCAGGACGGCCACCGCATCGTTTCGACTTACGCCATTGCGACGCGTCCACAACGCCGCAACCTCTGGCCCGGCGAAGCACTCGTCTGGGAGGCTTCCGATCCCTACCTCTACGTGCGCACGACGGCTGACGGCCGCGTTATCTGCGGCGGCGAAGATGAAGACTTCGCCGATGAAGAAAAACGTGACGCATTGATCGACGCGAAGGCGGCTGCGCTCGGGCGGAAGCTCCACCGCCTGTTCCCCGCACTCGACGTGACGCCGCAATACCGGTGGGCGGGCTCGTTCGGCACCACCGAGACGGGACTGCCGCTGATCGGCCCGGTGCCGCATAAGCCGCACTGCTGGGCTGTGCTGGGCTTCGGCGGCAACGGCATCACCTACAGCCGTATCGCCGCCGACATCATCAGCGCTGCGCTTTCCGGACGGGCCGATTCCGACGCAGACCTCTACCGTTTCCGCTAGCCCGCCTTCGCTAGCGTCCGCGCCCACTGCCGGTGATGCGCGTGGCAGATCGCCACCGCCAGCGCATCGGCCGCGTCATCGGTGTCGAACTCCGCGCGCGGCAGCAGTACGCGCACCATCGCGCGGATCTGTGCCTTCTCCGCGTGTCCGGAGCCGACGATCGCCTTCTTCACCGCGGTCGGCGCGTATTCGGCAACCGCCAGGCCCGCCTGCGCCGGCACCAGCAGCGCAATGCCGCGCGCCTGGCCAAGCTTCAACGTAGCCGTCGCGTCGCGGTTGACGAAGGTCTGCTCGACCGCCGCCTCATCCGGAGTCCACGCGCCAACGACGTCCGTCAGCCCGCGGTGCAGCTCGGCGAGACGCTGCGCCAGTTCGCCATCGAGCGGCGCCCTGACCGTGCCGGCCCCAACGAACGACAGCGTGTTTCCGCTGACGGCGACGACACCCCACCCGGTCCGCCGCAGGCCGGGGTCCACGCCAAGGATGCGAATCGCTGCCATCGACTAGGCCTACCGCGGTTCTGGGGAAGCCGCCAGAATGGCGGGTTCCGGGCACTGGACAGTCCAATTTGTCGCAGGCGATACTCGCTCCGTTGTTGTGCCTAGGGAGGGGTCGCGCAGATGGCTGTGGACGAAAAGCTGTTCGTTGCCCGACGCCTCGGCTTCGGATTGAAAGCCGGCGAAGATTTGCCGGGCGCGCCGCGCGATTGGGCGCTGGATCAGCTCCGCTCAGTCCCGCCTCTCGATTTTTTCGGCGCCGACGGCGCCACGCTTCACCTGCCCCGGGACGCCCAGCCGATCGACAACTTCGCCGACGCCTGCTCGCAGTGGAACGACATGCGGCAGAAGGACGACGAGCAGACCAAGAAGTTCAACGACACCATCCAGATGGTGATGTGGATGAATTACGAAGCGCTGCCGCGCTGGCGCCAGACGCTCGCCCTGTCGCTGACGGCGGTGAACGGCCAGTCGCCCGTCTTCGAGCGCTTCTGGCATTTCTGGGTAAATCACTTCACGGTCTCGACCGCCGAGAACAATGGCAAGGTGCTCCAGGACGCTTACATGCGCCTCATTCGCGCGCGCATGACGGGCTCGTTCGCCGACCTCACCTTCGACGTCATCACCAGCCCGGCGATGTTGCTATACCTCGACAATGCCGCCTCGGTCGGGCCCAAGTCCCGTGAAGGCAGGAACAGCGGCGAGACGCTGAACGAGAATCTTGGCCGTGAGCTGCTCGAGCTGCACACCGTCAGCCCGGCGGCCGGCTACACGCAGGATGACGTCGTCCAGGCCGCGCTGGCCCTGACCGGCTGGTCGTTCGTACCCTGGTACCGCGACAGCAAGAAGTTCGGCACGATCTTCAACACCAACCGCCACGAGCCGGGCGTGCGCAAGATCATGGGCAAGGACTACAAGCCGAAGGACGGCGGTGCCAATCAGCTCCGCGATCTGGTCAACGACCTCGCGGCGCATCCCTCGACCATCGCGCACCTGTCGATGAAGCTCGCCCAAGCGTTCATCTCCGACACGCCGCCGCAGGACAGCGTCGATCGCATCGCCAAAGTCTTCGCCGACAGCAATGGCGATCTCGTCGCGATTCATACGGCGGTGATCGAGGAGGTTCTCACCCTCGGCCCCTCGACCCGCAAGCTGGCGACGCCGATGACGTGGCTGCTTCAGTGTTACAAGGTGACGGGCACGCCGATCGATCCAGCGCAGCCCCCCGGCCATTCCATCGACCTGATCATGAAGGAGCTGGGCCGTCCTCTGGATGAGAGCCCGCAGCCGAACGGCTGGTCCGAACTGGCCGCGGACTGGCTGTCCAAGGCGCTGCTCGATCGCCGGGTCCGGACTGCCTACCTCATCGGCACCGCCACGCAGGATCTCTTGCCCGATGCGCTCGGCTCCTACGCCGATCGTCTGATGGGCGTCGACTCCGCCGCCGCGTTGTCGGTGAAACGTGCCGAGAGCATGCCGCTCGCGATCGCGACGCTGCTCACCAGCCCCCAATTCCTCTGGCTATGAGGCAGGCCATGACGCCTCCCACGGAATGCATCGAAGGCGGCCTTTCGCGCCGCTCGTTCATGAAGGCGAGCGCGATCCTGACGCTTGCCGGGCTCCCGGACCTGGCGTGGAGCGCCGAGGTCAACGACCGCCGGTTGGTGATTGTCCTCCTGCGCGGCGGCATGGATGGCCTCTTCTCCATGCCGCCCGTTGGCGACAAGAACCTCAATTCCCGCCGGCGCCATCTCGTCACCGATGGCCTGCTCAAGCTCGACGGTTTCTTCACCCTGCATCCGGCGCTGAAGACGCTGCATCAGCTTTACCAGGACAATCAGGCGCTCCTCGTGCACGGCATATCGGTGCCTTATACCGGCCGCTCGCACTTCGAAGGCCAGGACATCATGCAGACCGGCCTTCTCACGCCGTATGCCTCCAAGTCGGGCTGGGCTGGGCGAGCGCTCGAGGTCGCCGGGTACGGCAGCGTGACCATGTCGCTGCCAGTGCCGCTCGTGCTGCGCGGCGAGAATTTCGCCGAGAGCCGCTATCCAACCTGGATGGTGCAGCCCCCGCCCGAGCTCTACAGCAAACTTGTGCCGTTGTGGGCGGCGGACGACGTCATCGCACCGTTCGGCGACCAGATCCGCGACGAGATCTTGCACCCGACCAACACGATGGCGATCACCAAAACAAGCGAAGGCGAAACCGCCCTCAGCACACTCGCCCGCGATGCCGCCTCCCGTCTGGTGACGGCGGATGGCCCGCGTGTCGCGGTGCTCGACTATGTCGGTTTCGACACGCATTCCCAAGAGGACAGCCAGCAGGCATCAAAGCTGCGCGGCCTCGATACCGCCATCGCGACCCTCCAGAAGGGGATGAGGGACCGGTGGAAGGACACGCTGGTGGTCACCGTCACCGAGTTCGGCCGCACCATCGCCGAGAATGGCTCGTGGGGCACCGACCATGGCTGGGGCAGCGCGATCTTCGTCACCGGAGGTTTGCTGAAGAAGGCGGGCGTCGTCGCCGATTGGCCCGGCCTCGCCACCAAGAACCTCTACGAAGGTCGCGACCTCAAGGCGACCATCGACGCGCGTTCGCTCTATGCGAAGATCATCTCGTCAGTCTTCCAGATCGATCCGGAGATGGTGAAGCAGAAGGTGATCGACGCACCGAAGGACGATCGCTTCGACGCCTACATCTGACGTGGGCTATACTCCTGCCGGGGCGCGGGCTTCGACAGGAGTTAAGTCAAATGCGGAAGATCATCCTCGCGGTTTCGCTCATCGCAGCCGTGCCGGCGTTCGCCGCCGGCTTCGATGTGCCCGCGCGCAAGGCCGGCCAGTGGAAGATCGAGATGAACCTGCCAATGGGCGGCGGCAAGGCGATGACCACTGAGCTTTGTCTCGATGAGAACACCGACAAGCAACTGATGAGCGCCGGCATTGGCATGACGCCCGAGTGCACCACGACGCAAAGCGGCAACGGCTTCGATTCCGTCTGCACCTTCGGTGGCATGAAGACTACGTCGCACGTCGAGATGAGCGGCGACTTCCAGTCGTCCTACACGATGAAGATCACCACCGATCGCGTCGGCGGGCCGGCGCAACTGCCGAAGCATTCCGAGATCACGCAGACCGCGACCTGGGAAGGCGCCTGCAGCGGCCTCGCTCCGGGCGAGATGCTCATGCCCGGCGGCATGAAGATCAACGCGCTGAAGGCGATGAAGCCCGGCGGCTAGGCCGCCGTCAGCTTGGCCAGAACGGCGTCCGGTATCTCGTAGTTGGCGTAGACTTCCTGGACGTCGTCGTCCTCGTCGAGGATGTCGATCAGCTTCAGCATCGCCGCCGCCTTGTCTTCGTCGAGACTGGTGGTCGTCTGCGGCTTCCAGATCGCCTTCACCGTCTCGGCCTCGCCAAGCGATGCCTCGAGCTTCTTGGCGACCTCGCTGAGGTCCTCGAACGATGTCGTGATGACGTGACCATCGGCATTGCTCTGCACGTCGTCAGCGCCGGCATCGATCGCCGCCTCCAGCACCTTGTCGGCGTCGCCGGCGCCCGGCTTGTAGACGATCTGGCCGATGCGGTTGAACATGAATGCGACCGAGCCGCTTTCGCCGAGCGCCCCGCCGTTTTTCGTCAGATACGAGCGTACCGCGCCCGCCGTGCGGTTGCGGTTGTCGGTCAGCGCCTCGACGATCATCGCCACGCCGCCCGGACCGTAGCCTTCGTAGCGGATGGTCTCGTAATTCTCGCCGTCGTTGCCCGCCGCCTTCTTGATGGCGCGCTCGATGTTGTCCTTGGGCATGTTCTCGGCGCGCGCATTGAGGATGGCGAGGCGCAGCCGCGCATTCATGTTCGGATCAGGCACGCCGAGTTTGGCCGACACCGTGATTTCGCGTGCAAGCTTGGAGAAAAGCTTGGAGCGCCGCACGTCCGCGGCGCCCTTGCGATGCATGATGTTTTTGAACTGGGAATGGCCAGCCATAGTCCAACCTCAAGGCGTGAAATTCGGCCGGGTTATACGATTCCGGCGGGCCGAAAGGAAGGCGGCGAAACTTCCCCGATCCACGCAACGATCGCATCGCCGATGGGTCTGAGCAGCGCCTCGGACGCCAGCGTATGCCCGCCCGGGAAGACGAGGTGCTTGGCCCCATAGAAGGCTGCGATCTTCTCGGCCACGCTCGGCTTGAACAGCCGGTCCCCCGCTGCCGAAAGCACCAGCACCGGGCAGCGAACGGCGCCCTTCTCGACCGGCGCGGTGCCGGTCACCATCGTGCGGTACGCCTTGCCGGACTCGTCGGCGAAGATGCGCAGGAAGAAGTCCTGTTCCTCCGGCGACAGGTCATGCAGCACAAGCTTCCGCGCCGCCGCCTTGTTGCCGCGGAGCGCCCAGCCCGCCGCGATCGGCACCGTGTATTCCAGCGCGTACTGCAACGCCGCGAGCTTGCCACCGCCACGCCATGGCGCCGCTGACGAGATCAGCACCAGCCCTGCCGGCTGGGTTTCGGCCGCAACATGCTGCGCGATCAGCCCGCCCATGGACGATCCGACGATCACCGGCGGCGACGACAACGTCGCGAGCGCCGCTTTCATCGCATCGACGTAGTCGCGGAAGGTGAGGCTGGCGAGCGCCGCCATGTCCGGGGGATCGTGCGCGGGCAACGACGGCGCCAGGCACGCGAACCCGGCCGCGCGGAAATACGCCAGCCACGGCTCCCAGCGCTCGGCCCGCGTAAAGGCACCGTGGATGAAAAGGAGGGGCGGCTTCATGGGACTCCGGCAGGCGCGCACGGGAGATTACCAATCCGCCGCGATTGCCAGAAGTCCCCTACTCCAGCCAGAAAGACGGCAACCGCTGCGACAGCACGCCCCCGACGCGGAATGGCTCAACGGCAAGGGCAAGCCCCGTGCTTTCGTCCACCTCGACCGCGATGCCCGCCAGCGTCGCCTCGCCGTCGGCGGGCGTGAACCGCTCCCCCGGCACCTTTTCCAGGAAGCGGCGGAGCGGCTCCTCATGATTCATCCCGATCACCGAGTCGTAGTCGCCGCACATGCCGACGTCGGACTGGAACGCCGTGCCGTTGCGCATGATGTGGTAGTCGGAGGTCGGCACGTGCGTGTGCGTGCCGACCACCAGCGTCACCTTGCCGTCCAGGAAATGCCCGAGCGCCTGCTTCTCGCTCGTCGCTTCGGCGTGGAAATCGACGACGATGGCATCCGCCTGCTCGCCGAGCGGCGCCGCCGCCACCTCGCGCTCGATCGCCGTGAACGGATCGTCGAGCTGCTCCATGAACACGCGGCCCATCGCGTTGATGACGAGGATGCGCATTCCGTTTCGCGCCATGTAAAGCCCGGCGCCCTTCCCCGGCGTCCCTGCGGGAAAATTGAGCGGCCGCAGGAACCGTTCCTGCCGCGTCGCGAATTGCAGCGCCTCGCGCTGGTCGAAGACGTGGTTGCCGGTGGTGACGACGTCGGCGCCGGCATCGAGCACGCTGCGCAGGATATCCTCGGTGATGCCGAAACCGCCGGCCGCGTTCTCGCCGTTGACGATGACGAAGTCGAGATGATGGTCCGCGATCAGCCCGGGCAGCTTGGCGACCGCTGCGTTGCGGCCCGAGCGCCCGACCAGATCGCCGAGAAAGAGAAGCCGCACTGTCTATCCTTTGCGCAGGGCGAGCGTCTCGCGCTCGGTGACGATGAAATGCATGCCGATGTCATGCGGCTCGGACGGTATGTCAGCTACTTCCTGCGCTGCAAAGGCCACGCCAACCAGCAGCGGCTCATGCCCGCCGGCGCGCATCCCGGCAACCGCGCGGTCGTAGTACCCGCGCCCATGCCCGAGCCGGGTGCCGCGGCGGTCGAACGCCACCATCGGCGTGATGATCACGTCGGGGGCCAGGACCTGCGCATCGTCGCCTGGTGCCCGCGTGCCAAACCGGCCCGTGAGCAGCGCGTCACCCTTCTGCCAGCGCCGGTAGACGAACGTCATCGCGTCGATCACCGCCGGCAGGGCAACCTCAATGTCGCGCGCAAAAGCCCAATCGAGAATGTCGCGCGTCTCGACCTCGCTCCAGATGGGCAGGTACGCCCCGATCGAGCGGGCGCCCGCGACGGCGGCGAGCGATGTCACCCGCTCCGCGATTGCCGCCGACGCGTCAGCACGATCCGCGGCTGTGATCGTGTCGCGCCGCGCCATCGCCTCCGCGCGAAGCGTATCCTTGGAAACGATTGCGGCGGGAGGTGCGGTCATGCCTGGACGGTAGTGAGCGAAGCCACGATGGCCGATGGAGAGATCGACCCCGGAGACCTACGAAGTAGGTGGGCGCCGTATGCGCGAGCCCACGGGCCCGCACAGGCACAGCTCCCGTTTGGATCGATAAGCCCCGGGAGTACTAGTCTCCTGTCGTACCCCGCAGCTTCGCCGACCCGAGATATAGGGCCGCCATACACGCCACGCCAGCGCCTAGCGGCCGTTGCGGTCATTTCCGCTCGCCATCCGCGCGACGATCTCCTCCAGCCGCTCGGCGATAGAACTGATCGAGCCGGCCACGTTGGCCTCCACTGCCTGCTGCCGCCCGGCGAGGTCGGCGTGCGCGTCTTCCAGCGCCGCTATCTCCGCCTCCGCCGCCTTGAGCTTGCGCTCGGTCTCTGCCTGCTGGTCGGCGAGCGTGATCGCGGCCATCACCGTCAGGCGCTGGTCGCCGATCTCGCCGAACCGGGCGCGCAGTTGCTCGACCGACCGGTTGAGGCGCTCCGCGAGGCTGGTGAGATGCGCCTCCTCGCCATCGTCGCAGGCCATCCGGTAAGTCTTGCCGCTGATGGTGACGTTGACCTGCGCCATGGCTAGACGCCGTGCCGCACGAGCACGTCGCGGATGGATTCCATGGCGTCGACCAGACCCCGTGAAACCTGCGCGTTTACGTCTTCGAGCCTAGCTGCTTTGGCTTCCGCGACATCCAGCGCCTGGGCGAGACGCGAGCGGTCCGTGCCCAGCCGGTGCAGCTCGCCTTCCAGGCCCGCCACCGCAGCGGCGCCCTCGGTCTGGCGATCGAGCGAATCCTCGATTTGGGCGACGGCCGCCTCCAGACGCCGCAAAGCTTCGTCAATGGATAAAGACTCGGCCATAGACGCCTCTACGCACACTGTTTTCAGATTAGGCGGAGGGTCGTGAAGGCGTCAACCGCAGGGGCCATGTTCCGACGGGCGCACCTCATTGACTCGACGGAACCATGTGCTTATTCCCTGCCACCGGCCGCTTGGCGGCAGATTTCCTCTCCGGCGGCCGGGCGATCCAGCAAATGACCGATCTCGTGAAGCATACGCGCATGGCCAACGCGATCCGTGCGCTCGCGATGGATGCGGTTCAGAAGGCCAACTCCGGCCACCCCGGCATGCCGATGGGCATGGCCGATGTCGCGACGGTTCTGTTCAGCCGCTACCTAAAGTTCGATCCGGCTGATCCGAAGTGGCCCGACCGCGACCGCTTCGTACTTTCCGCCGGCCACGGCTCGATGCTGCTCTATTCGCTTCTGTACCTGACCGGGTACGAGGCGATGACCATCGACGAGCTCAAGAATTTCCGGAAGCTGCACTCCAAGACTCCCGGCCATCCGGAAAACTTCGTCACCCCCGGCGTCGAGACCACCACCGGTCCGCTCGGCCAGGGCGTCGGCACCTCCGTCGGCATGGCGCTCGCCGAGCGCATCCTCGCCGCGGAGTTCGGCGAGGACATCGTCGACCACCGCACCTTCGTGCTGTGCTCCGACGGCGACCTGATGGAAGGCCTGAGCCACGAAGCGATCGCCCTCGCCGGCCACCTCAAGCTCAACAAGCTGATCTTCCTCTGGGACGACAACGGCATCTCGATCGACGGCCCGCTGAGCCTCGCCGACTCCGTCGACCAGGTCGCCCGCTTCAAGGCTGCGGGCTGGAACGCCAGCCGCATCGACGGCCAAGACCACAACGCCATCGCTGGCGCCATCGACATCGCTCTGAATTCGGATCGCCCGACGCTGATCGCCTGCAAGACCACCATCGGCTTCGGCGCGCCCAAGAAGGCCGGCACCTCGAAGGCGCACGGCGAGCCGCTGGGCGACGAGGAAATCGCCGGCGCCCGCAAGAATCTGGAATGGACCTCGCCGCCCTTCGAAATCCCGAGCGATATCCTCGCCGACTGGCGCGCCGCCGGTCAGCGCGGCAAGTCCGTGCGCGAGGCCTGGACGAAGCGCTTCGCCGCCTCGCCGAAGAAGGCCGAGTTCGAGCGCCGGCTGGCGAACAAGCGCCCGGCCGATCTCGCCAAGGCCATCGCCGCCCTGAAGGACAAGCTCGCCGCCGAGAAGCCGACCGTCGCGACCCGCAAGGCAAGCGAGTTGGCGCTGGAGGTCATCACGCCCGTGATGCCCGAACTGATCCTCGGCTCTGCCGACCTGACGCCGTCGAACAACACCAAGACCAAGAACCTCGACGACATCCAGCCGTCGCGGTACGGCGGCCGCTACATCCACTACGGCATCCGCGAGCACGGCATGGCCGCCGCGATGAACGGCCTCGCCATCCACGGCGGCATCCAGCCCGCCGGCGCGACCTTCCTCGTATTCACTGACTACGCCCGCCCGTCGATGCGCATCGCCGCGCTCGCCGGCATCCCCGTCGTCTACGTGATGACGCACGACTCCATCGGTCTCGGCGAAGACGGCCCGACCCACCAGCCGGTGGAGCACCTGGCCGCGCTCCGCGCGATCCCGCATATGCGCGTCTTCCGTCCCGCCGACGCGATCGAGACGGCCGAATGCTGGCAGCTCGCGCTCGAACGCACCGCCGGCCCGACGGTCCTCGCCCTCACCCGCCAGAACCTGACGCCCGCGCGCACGACGCCGGACGCGTCGAACCTCTGCGCCACCGGCGCCTATGAAGTCTCGCCCGCCACTGGCGGCAAGGCGGCGGCGACCATCTTCGCCACCGGCTCCGAGGTCGAAATTGCGATCGCCGCGCAGAAGCTGCTCGCTTCACGCAACATCGCGGCCCGCGTCGTCTCGGTGCCCTCGCTGGAGCTGTTCCTCGAGCAGCCGGAAGACGTGCGCAAGAAGGTTCTCGGCGATGCGCCGATCAAGCTCGCCGTCGAGGCCGCGGTGCGCTTCGGCTGGGATGCGATCATCGGGCCGGATGGCCTGTTCGTCGGCATGAAAGCCTTCGGCGCGAGCGCCCCATATAAGGACGTCTACGCCTACTTCGGCATCACGCCCGAGGCCGTCGCCGATGCGATCGCCAAGCGTCACAACGGATAAAGACTAGAGGTCTGGAGAGAAGTCATGGCCGTCAAGGTTTTCATCAACGGGTTTGGCCGCATCGGACGTCTGGTGCTGCGCGGCATCTATGAGTCCGGCCGCAAGGACATCCAGGTCGTCGGCATCAACGACCTCGGCCCGGTCGAGACCAACGCGCATCTGCTCCGCCATGACTCCGTGCACGGCAAATTCCCGCACGAGGTGAAGGTCGTCGGCGACTCGATCTCGATCGGCGGCGCGCCGATCAAGGTGACCGCGATCAAGGATCCGACGCAGCTCCCGCACAAGGATCTCGGCGTCGACATCGCGCTCGAATGCACGGGCATCTTCACGGCCAAGGACAAGGCCTCGATGCACCTCACCGCCGGCGCCAAGCGCGTGCTCATCTCCGCTCCCGGCGACGGCGCCGACATGACCGTCGTCTACGGCGTCAACGACGATCAGCTCAAGAAGGAGATGACCGTCGTCTCCAACGCCTCGTGCACGACCAACTGCCTCGCGCCCGTCGCGAAGGTGCTGAACGACAAGCTCGGCATCGCCGCCGGCATCATGACCACGATTCACTCGTACACGAACGATCAGGTGCTGACCGACGTGTACCACAAGGACCTGCGCCGCGCGCGCTCCGCGACGATGTCGCAGATTCCCACGAAGACCGGTGCGGCCGCGGCCGTCGGCCTCGTGCTGCCGGAATTGAAGGGCAAGCTCGACGGCTTCGCCGTGCGCGTGCCGACGATCAACGTCTCGCTCGTGGACCTCACGTTCACCGCGAAGCGCTCCACCTCCGTAGCGGACGTGAACGCCATCATGAAGGAGGCGGCCGGCGCCGCCGCGTGGAAGGGCATTCTCGCGTACAGCGACGGCCCGCTCGTGTCGATCGACTTCAACCACGACCCGCATTCCGCCACCTTCGACGCCACGCTCACCAAGGTGATCGACGGCACGCTCGTGAAGGTCTGCGCCTGGTACGACAACGAGTGGGGCTTCTCGAACCGCATGATCGACACGACCATCGCCTGGTCGAAAGCATCATGAAAGTCCTGAAGATGACGGACACGGACCTGCGCGGGAAGCGGGTCCTCATCAGGGAAGACTTGAACGTGCCCGTGAAGGACGGCGTGGTGACGAGCGATGCGCGCATTCGCGCGGCGCTCCCGACCATTCGCTACGCGCTGGATCAGAACGCGAAGGTCTTCATCCTGTCGCATCTCGGGCGGCCGGAAGAGGGCGTGTACGACGAGCAGTTCTCGCTCGCGCCGGTGGCCGCGCGTCTCTCGGAGCTGCTCGGCAAGCCCGTGCCGCTGCGCAAGGACTGGCTCGATGGCGTCGACTGTCCTCCCGGCAGCGCCGTGCTGTGCGAGAACGTGCGCTTCAACAAGGGCGAGAAGAAGGACAGCGAGGAGCTCGCGCGCAAGATGGCGGCGCTCTGCGACGTGTTCGTGATGGATGCGTTCGGCACCGCGCATCGCGCGGAGGCGAGCACGCACGGTGTCGCGCGCTTCGCGAAGGTGGCGGCCGCGGGGCCGCTGCTCGTCGGGGAGCTCGAGGCGCTCGAGCGTGCGCTCGAGAAGCCGGCGCGGCCGCTGGTCGCGATCGTCGGAGGCTCGAAGGTCTCGACCAAGCTCACCGTGCTCGAAGCGCTGCTCGAGAAGGTGGACAAGCTCATCGTCGGCGGCGGCATCGCCAACACGTTCCTCGCCGCCATCGGCGTGAACGTCGGCAAGTCGCTGCACGAGGCGGACATGCTGGACGTCGCGCGCAAGCTTCTCGCTCAGGCGAAAGCCAAGGGCACGGAGATTCCGCTGCCGACGGACGTCGTCGTCGCGCGCGAGTTCGCGGCCACCGCGCATGCGGACGTGCGCTCGGTCGATGCCGTCAAGCCGGACGAGATGATCCTCGACATCGGCCCGGACACCGCCGAAGCTTTCAGCAAGATGCTGGAGCAGGCCGGCACCATCGTGTGGAACGGCCCGGTCGGTGTGTTCGAGTTCGATCAGTTCGGCGAGGGTACGCGCGCCATCGCCAACGCCATCGCCCGCAGCAAGGCCTTTTCGCTGGCAGGCGGTGGTGACACGCTCGCGGCGATCGAAAAGTACGGCGTCGAGGACGGCATCTCTTATATTTCGACCGGCGGCGGCGCATTCCTTGAATTCGTCGAGGGCAAGCGCCTGCCGGCCGTGGCTATTCTGGAAGAACGCGCCGCCGGCGTG
>DASZSW010000035.1:0-13477 GCA_035548515.1 Bauldia sp.
GAGTTCGGCTTCGATTACCTGCGCGATAACATGAAGTACGAGCTGAAGACGATGGTGCAGCGCCCGCACCACTACGCCATCGTCTACGAGGTCGACTCGATCCTCATCGACGAGGCGCGCACGCCGCTCATCATCTCCGGCGCCCTCGACGACCGTTCCGAGCTCTACAACACCATCGACACCTTCATCCCGCGGCTCACCGCCGAGGACTACGAGGTGGACGAGAAGCTGCGCACCGCCTCGTTCACCGAGGCCGGCAACGTCAAGCTCGAGAAGCTGCTCTCGGACGCCGGGATGCTGAAGGGCGACTCGCTCTACGACGTCGAGAACGTGACGGTCGTCCACCACATCCAGCAGGCGCTGCGCGCCCACCGCCTGTTCGAGCGCGACAAGGACTACATCGTCAAGAACGGCGAAGTCGTCATCATCGACGAGTTCACCGGCCGCATGATGCCCGGCCGCCGCTACTCGGAAGGCCTGCACCAGGCGCTGGAGGCCAAGGAGCACCAGAAGATCCAGCCGGAAAACCAGACGCTGGCCTCGATCACGTTCCAGAACTACTTCCGCATGTACGACAAGCTCGCCGGCATGACCGGCACGGCGCTGACGGAAGCCGACGAATTCGCCGACATCTACGGCCTGGAGGTCGTCGAGGTGCCGACCAACCGCGACATGGTCCGCATCGACGACGACGACGAGGTCTATCGCTCGGCCGACGAGAAGTACAAGGCGATCGTCAAGCTGATCCGCGAGTGCCGCGAGCGCGGCCAGCCAATCCTGGTCGGCACTACGTCGATCGCCAAGTCGGAGGAACTCTCCGCCCGCCTGACCAAGGAGAAGATCCCGCATCAGGTGCTGAACGCGCGCTATCACGAGCAGGAAGCCTTCATCATCGCGCAGGCCGGCGTGCCGGGCGCGGTGACCATTGCCACCAACATGGCCGGCCGCGGCACCGACATTCAGCTCGGCGGCAACCTCGACATGCGTATCCAGCAGGAACTGGCCGAAGTTCCCGAGGGTCCGGATCGCGACGCCCGCATCGCCAAGATGCGTTCCGAGATCGAGGAGCTGAAGAAGAAGGCGCTGGCCGCCGGCGGCCTCTACGTCCTCGGCACGGAGCGGCATGAAAGCCGGCGTATCGATAACCAGCTCCGCGGCCGCTCGGGCCGCCAGGGCGATCCCGGCCACTCGAAATTCTTCCTGTCGCTGCAGGACGACCTAATGCGCATCTTCGGGTCCGAGCGCATGGACGGCATGCTCCAGAAGCTCGGCCTCAAGGAAGACGAAGCGATCATCCATCCGTGGATCAATCGGGCGCTCGAGAAGGCGCAGCAGAAGGTCGAAGCGCGCAACTTCGATCTCCGCAAAAACCTGCTCAAGTTCGACGACGTGATGAACGACCAGCGCCGCGTCATCTTCGACCAGCGCATCGAGCTGATGGGCCAGGAAAACGTCGCCGAGACCGTCGCCTCGATGCGCGGCGAGCTGATCGATCAGCTGATCGAGAAGCACATCCCCGAGAAGGCATACGCCGAGCAGTGGGACGTCGAGGGGTTGAAGAAAGACATCCAGGCGAACCTCAATATCGACGTGCCGGTCGACCAGTGGGCGAAGGAAGAGGGCATCGCCGAGGACGAAGTGCGCGACCGCCTGACCCGCGCCGCCGACGAAGCCGCCGCGGCGCGCACCGCGCGTTTCTCGCCCGAGGTGATGCGCCAGGTCGAGAAGGCCGTGCTGCTGCAGACGCTCGACCATCTCTGGCGCGAACATCTGGTCACGCTCGACCACCTGCGTCAGGTCATCGGCTACCGCGGCTACGCCCAGCGCGATCCGCTGAACGAGTACAAGACGGAATCGTTCGAGCTGTTCCAGGGCATGCTCTCGCACCTGCGCGAAGCGGTGACCAACCAGGTGATGCGCGTCGAGATCGTGCAGCGCCCGCCGCCGCTGGCGCCTGAGGGCGACATCCAGGCGCTGGAAGCCGTCCACGCCGATCCGAACACAGGCGAAAACGAGGCCGGAGACGACGAATGGGGCTCGGCCCTCCGCACGCAGCCCTCGCAGGGGACGCGGCTCGCGGCGCTCGCCGCGACGGGCACGGCAGCCGGCGAGATCGACCCGAACAATCCCGCCACCTGGGGCAAGACGCAGCGCAACGCCCCCTGCCCGTGTGGCTCGGGCAAGAAGTACAAGCACTGCCACGGCAGGCTGGCTTAAGGGGGCGGCGCTGCCAACGGTGGCCGGCGCCCCCTCACCCTTCCTCACTAGGCTCACTCCGTTCGCCAAGTTCGGAAGCCCTCTCCCACGAGGGGAGAGGGGATGCCTTGCCTTGAAACGTAGTGCATCAGGTCCCCTCTCCCCTTGTGGGAGAGGGCTGCGCATCTTGTGAGCGAAGCGAACTAGAGGCGCAGGGTGAGGGGGCGCCCTACCCCGACGTCCCGCTGTCGTCGGTGGTGTCGTCGCCGTCGCCCGGCCAGACGAACTTCTTCTTCACGAACTTCCCGACTTCGGGAATGTCCGGCGTCATCGTCGGCTGGATTGCGCCGGTGTCGGCGGGGGCGGAGACGGTTGTGACGGCAGCCTTCGGCTCGGGGCGCAGGCGCGGTGTCGGCACGCTCGCGACGACCTTCGGCGCCGGGCTTGCCGGTGCCGTCAGTGCCACGGGCTGAGGCTGGGCTGCGCCCGCGGCTGGCTTGGGCTGCTTGCCGAAGATGCGATCCACCAGCGAAGGCTGCTCGGCCACCTTCTGCGCGCGCGCCGCGACCTCGGCGGCTTTATCGGCCGCAGCCTTTTCCTGCGCACCGAGATCGGCGACCGCCTGTGTGAAGGCCAGATCGTCGGCTTTCTGCTTGTCGAGGAGCGCGGTCACCAGGGCCTGCGGCTGCGTGTAATCCGGGCACTTGGCGTTCGGATCGAAGGCCGGGCCGGCATCGGCGTTGAAGATGTACTTGTGGTCGCAGACATCGACCTTCGGCGGACGCAGCGTCAGGTCGAAGTTGTCGGAGCCGACCTTGAGCATGCGCCAGAAGGGCATGTTCGGATCGTCCTGATGCCTGGCAAGATTCACCGCCGTCATGCGGAACGGCAGCGCCTGGATCTGGAACGACGTCTGGCCGCCGCGGAAGGAATCGCGCGCCAGTGCGAAAATCTCGCCGGCGTCTTCGTCGGTCATCGAATAGCAGCCCGCCGACGAGCAGGCGCCGTGCACCATCAGATTGGACCCGGTGCGGCCGAGCGAGCGATCGTAGGTGTTCGGGTAGCCGATGTTGAACGACAGGTAGTAGTGCGACGCCGGATTCATCTGGCCCGGCCCGACGATGTAGATGCCCTCGGGCGCCTGGCGGTCGCCTTCCTTGATCTTGGGCCCAAGCTTACCGGACCACTTGCAGATCTCGTACGTCTTGAGCAGCGCGTAGTCGCCGTTGTCGCGCTGCTTCCAGATTTCGAGCTCGGAGGATTCCTTGTAGAGCCGCACGAAGATCGGCGAGGTCTCGCTCATGTCGAGCGAATGCATCTTGGCGACGAGCACCGGCGGCACCGGCCGCAATTCCTTCGGAACGCCGGTATCCTGGCAGGCCGAAAGCCACACGGCGGCCAGCCCAATGGCAAGCCACTGCCCCAACGCAGCTTTCCGCAACGGCTGAAACCCCATCGGTGTCTCGTATCAGATTCGGTCAGCCAGCCCGGTTCGCCTTAGACCGGGATTCTCACAATTCGTCAACCGCCGCATGACGTTAAGGAGTGTGGCGCGGCGACCCGACAGTGATGCGACAATCGCGACTTCAACCTCCCCCTTGAGGGGAGGTCGAAATCGCGAAAGCGATTTCGGGAGGGGGTGAAATGCTGGGACGGTCACACCCGCGTCGGGCGGCGCACCCCTCCCCAAAACCGCTTCGCGGTTTTGACCCTCCCTCAAGGGGAGGGTTGGGTGCTCTGTTCTGCGAGCTTGGATTAAAGCGACCGCCCGATGGCGAGATATTTGTCGCGCCGCTGCCGGCGGATTTCATCGGCCGGCAGGTTGTCCATCGACGCGAGAGACTCTTCGATCGCGTCGCCGGTTGCCGTGATCGTCGCGGCGGGCTCGCGGTGCGCGCCGCCGACCGGCTCGGACACGACCTTGTCGACGACGCCGAAGCGCACGAGATCCTCGGCCGTGATCTTCATGCCGGTGGCGGCGTCCTGCGCGCGGCTGGAGTCGTGCCACAGGATCGACGCCGCGCCTTCCGGCGAGATGACCGTGTAGATCGAGTGCTCCAGCATCATCACCTTGTTGGCGGTGGCGATAGCGATGGCTCCCCCAGAGCCGCCCTCGCCGATGACGACGGCGACGTTCGGCACGCCCAGCTTGAGGCAAGCCTCGGTCGAGCGCGCGATGGCCTCGGCCTGGCCGCGCGCCTCGGCATCGATGCCGGGATAGGCGCCGGCGGTATCGACCAGCGCCACCACCGGCAGGCCGAACTGGTCGGCGAGATGCATCACGCGGATGGCTTTGCGGTAGCCCTCCGGACGCGCCATGCCGAAGTTGTGCTTGAGCCGGCTTTCGGTGTCGTTGCCCTTTTCCTGGCCGATGACCGCGACCCGGCGACCGCGGAAGAAGCCGAGGCCGGCGACGATCGCCTCGTCCTCGCCGAAGGAGCGGTCGCCGGCAAGCGGCGTGAAATCCTCGATCAGGCCTTTGACGTAGTCGCCGAAATGGGGGCGGTCGGGATGGCGCGCGACTTGCGTCTTCTGCCACGGCGTCAGCTTGGCGTAGATCTCGGCCAGCGCCTGCGCGGCCTTGCCCTCGAGCTTCGCCACCTCTTCGCCGATGGCGACCGCGTCGCCGTTATCGCCGAGCGACCTCAGTTCCTGCACCTTGCCCTGCAGGTCAGCGACGGGCTTTTCGAAGTCGAGGTAACTGCGCAACGAGGGCTCGTGAAGTGGCCGAAACGAGGGAGGAGTGATGGTTTAGGCGGCTTTGCGAGTCAAGGCTCAGGCGGCCGGTTTCCGCGCTAAAGGATGGTGTTGGGTGACCAGAGCCTTCAGCCGTTCCTCCAGCACATGGGTATAGATCTGCGTCGTGGAAATATCGGCATGGCCGAGCAACTGCTGCACCACGCGGAGGTCCGCCCCGTTCTGGAGCAGGTGGCTGGCGAAGGCGTGGCGGAGCACATGCGGCGAGACCTTCGCCGTCGGGATGCCGGCGAGCGCGGCGAGATCCTTGAGGTCGCGCGCGAAGGCCTGGCGGGTGAGATGGCCGCTGTCGGAGGGCGACGGGAACAGCCACGGGCTATCGGCAGTCGGCCCGTCCTTGCGGTGGATCAGGTAGACGCTTGCCGCCGCATGGGCCTTGTCGGTGAGCGGCACCATGCGCTCGTGCCCGCCCTTCCCTTTCACGGTGAGGAACCGCACCTCGCGCCGGGCGGCTGACGCCGGCAGCGCCACCAGTTCGGACACGCGCAGGCCTGTTGCGTAGAGCAGCTCCATCAGCGCATGCATGCGGAGTGCCCTGAGCCGCGCTCCCGGCGACAGATCGGCGCGGCGCGTTTCGGCCGCAGCCGTTTCGATCAGAGTCTCGACGTCCTTCTCGGACAGTATCTTCGGCAACCGCTGTCCCTTCTTGGGTCCCGAGATGATCCCCGTAGGATCGTCGGTCCGCGCCTGCTCCGACACCAGGAACTGGTGGAACTGGCGCACGGCCGACAGCCTTCGCGCGGCAGAGGTCGCCGCAAAGCCGCGATCGTCGAGGTCGCCGAGATACGCCCGCACCGCCTCAGCATCCGCATCGGCAAAGCGGGCGCCGCGTTTGGACAGGAACGCGCCGTAGTCTTCCAGGTCCCGCCGGTAAGAGGCGAGCGTGTTGGCCGCCGCGCCGCGCTCGGCGCTCATCATTTCGAGGAAGGCGTCAACCAGATGTCCCCCGGTCATTGCTGCGGCTTCTCGAATTTGGAATCGGGGACGCGGATGGTCATTTCCCGCTGGTTCGGGTGGACGAAAAACGCCAGGTAAACCGTGGCAGCGCCCAACAGGGCGGCCAGAACGGCGACGACGACGAGGAAGCGGACGAGACTCGGCATGGGACGCCAATAATCGCGGGTTTTTCCGAATGCGGCGTTACTATTGCCGAGGATAGCGGCAGCAACGCCCAAGCAACCGCCGCGATCCTTGACAGAACAGCCCGAAAGCGGCTCTACCCTCCGCACGCACCATATCTTCCCAAGAGGGACCAGAACGTGGCCAGGACCGGCTCTGCCAGGGACGTGAGCGAACCTATCGAAACCAAGGTCGCGCGCCTCCTTGGCGGACGCACCATTGTCATGGTCGGCATGATGGGCGCCGGCAAGTCCTCGATCGGCCGCCGCCTGGCGACTCGCCTCGGCATGGCTTTTGCCGACGCCGATACCGAGATCGAGCAGGCGGCCAACCAATCCATCCCCGACATCTTCGAGCAGCACGGCGAGGCCTACTTCCGCGACGGCGAGCGCCGCGTCATCCGCCGCCTGCTCGACGGCAAGCCCAAGGTGCTGGCCACCGGCGGCGGCGCCTTCATCCAGCCCGAGACACGCCAGGCGATCCAGGAAGCCGGCATCTCGATCTGGCTGAAGGCGGACCGCGACCTGCTGCTCTCGCGCGTCAAGCGGCGCAGCAACCGCCCGCTGCTCAAGGGCGGCGATCCGGCCGAGATCATCGAGCGGCTGATCACCGAGCGTTACCCCATCTACGCCGAAGCGGCGATCCATGTGCAGTCGCGCGACGTGGCGCACGACGCCGTCATCGACGACATCCTCGTGGCCCTCGGCGACTACCTCAGCCGCGAGGAGCTGGAGAAAGTCTGAGCGCCATGGCCGACGAGGGAGTGACCTCCCGCACGCCGACCACTGTGAAGGTCGAGCTCGGCGCGCGCTCGTACGACATCCTGATCCAGCGCGGGCTCCTGAAGCGGGCTGGTGAAGAGATTCTCCGGCGATTCCCGGGGGTGCGCACCGCCATCGTCACCGACGAGACAGTCGCCAAATTGCACCTTCCCGAACTCCAGTCGAGCCTCAAGGCCAAGGGCATCGACCAGACGACGATCATCATTCCCGCCGGCGAGGAATCGAAAGGCTTCACGCAACTGACTCGCGTGGTCGACGGCATCCTCGGCAGCCGCATCGAGCGGAACGACATCGTCATCGCGCTTGGCGGGGGCGTGGTGGGCGACCTCGCCGGCTTCGCCGCCGCGATCGTCCGCCGCGGCATGCGCTTCGTGCAAATGCCGACGACGCTTCTGGCGCAGGTCGATTCATCGGTAGGCGGCAAGACCGGCATCAACACCGCGCGCGGCAAGAATCTCGTCGGCGCTTTCCACCAGCCCTCGCTGGTGATGGCCGACTCCGGAGTACTGGATTCTCTCCCGCCGCGCGTCTTCAATGCAGGCTACGCCGAGGTCGCCAAAGTCGGCCTCATCAACGACGCCGGCTTCTTCAAGTGGCTGGAAGGCAACTGGCGCGCCATGGCGGCCGGCTGGCCCGAGCGCGACCAGGCCGTCGCCATCGCCTGCAAGGCCAAGGCGACGATCGTCGCCGCCGACGAGCGCGAACAGGGTGAGCGCGCGCTGCTCAACCTCGGCCATACGTTCGGGCACGCGCTCGAGGCTGCGGCCGGCTTCTCGGAGCGCCTGTTTCACGGCGAGGCGGTCGCCATCGGCATCGTCCTCGCCCACGAATTCTCCGTCCGTCTGGGCCTCGCGCCGCAGGAGGACCCGTCACGCGTCGCCGCGCACTTCAAGGAGGTGGGCCTGCCGACCCGCATTGGCGACATCGCCGGCGAACGGATGGTCGCCGGGCGCCTGATGGAGCTGATCCATCAGGACAAGAAGGTGAAGCGTGGCGCCCTCACGTTCATCCTGACGCGCGGCATCGGCAAGGCGTTCATCGCCAACGACATACCGGCAACGACGGTCGCCGACTTCCTCGAGGAGAAGGTGAGAGGATGAGCGTCACGCTGCTCAATCTCATCCTCGCCCTCTTCCTGCTCGGCGCCAACGCCTTCTACGTCGCCGCGGAATTCGCGCTGGTAAAATCGAAGGGCTTCCGCATCGACACGATGGCGGAAGAGAAACGCTTCGGCGCATCGCTGACGCAGCAGATGTTGCGGAACGTCGAGGCGTATCTCGCCTGCTGCCAGCTCGGCATCACCATGGCGTCCCTCGGCCTTGGCTGGGTGGGCGAGCCGACGGTGGCCGCGATCCTCGAGCCTCTGCTGCTGCCGCTCGGCATGCCGGAATCGGCGGTGAACTTCACGGCGTTCCTCGTCGGCTTCCTCGTCTTCTCATCGCTGCACATCGTGCTCGGCGAGCAGGTGCCGAAGACCCTGGCGATCCGCGAGCCCGAGCCGGTCGCGCAGTGGATCGCCTATCCACTCCACGTCTCGTTCATCGTCTTCTACCCGCTGAACTGGCTGCTCAACAACGCGGCGCGCGGCATCCTGCAGCTTTTCGGCGTGCGCGAAGGATCGCATCAGGAGATCCTGGCGCCGGACGAGATCGAGGGCCTCGTCGATGTCTCGGCCGAGCACGGCAAGGTCGAAGAAACGCAGGCGGAATACATCCACAACCTGTTCCGCTTCGGCGAGCTGGAAGTCGCCGACGTCATGGTCCATCGCACCAACATGCAGACGATCAACGTCGCCGATCCGATCGACAAGGTCGTCGACGAGGTGGTCGCCAGCGCCTACACGCGCGTGCCGGTGTGGGAGGACAAACCGGAAAACATCATCGGGGTGCTGCATGCCAAGGATCTGCTCAGCCGCATGAAGAACGTCGGCGGCGATCTTTCGCAGATCAACATCCGCGCCATCGCCAAGAAGCCGTGGTTCGTGCCCGACACGACCAGCCTCACCGACCAGCTCAACGCGTTCCTGAAGCGCAAGCTGCACATCGCGCTGGTCGTCGACGAGTACGGCGAAGTGCAGGGCCTGCTGACGTTGGAGGATATCCTCGAGGAGATCGTCGGCGACATCGCAGACGAATACGATGTCACGGCGGAGGGCATCCGCCGGCAGCCCGACGGTTCGGTCAACGTCGACGGCTCGGTGCCGATCCGCGACCTCAACCGCGTCATGGGCTGGGCGCTGCCCGACGAGGAAGCCACCACCATCGCCGGGCTGGTGATCCACGAGGCCCGCATCATTCCCGAGCCGGGCCAGGCGTTCACCTTCCACGGCTTCCGCTTCCAGGTGCTGAGGCGCAACCGCAACCGCATCACGGCGCTCAGGATCACCGCGGTGGATCAGGTGAAGCCGAAGGCAGCGTCGGCACCAATGGTGGCGAAGGCGTAGGGCGGCGCCCCCTCCACCATGCTTCGCATGGTCCCCCTCCCCCGCTGCGCGGGGGAGGACCGGCGCCCATAAGCTCAACGTTGTGGTCCTCCCCCGTTTACGGGGGAGGTGGCCGGCGCGAAGCGCCGACGGAGGGGGCCGCCACCCTACTGCCACAACGCGTGCCTCAATCAGCCGCAATCCCATGGCGGTATGCTGGCGGGTGCAGAACCGGGAGGCGACATCCATGCATTTCGACGTCGTGATCGTTGGCGCGAGCTTTGCCGGGCTTGCCGCCGCCAAGACAGCCGCTTCGCGCGGTCTGTCCGTCGCCGTCATCGAAGCCAAGCGTGAGCCGGGTGCGCGGGTCCACACCTCGGGCATCCTCGTGCGCGAGGCGATGGAGGAGATCGACATACCGCATCGCCTGACGCGGCGCGTGCCCGGCGTGCGGCTCTACTCGCCGAACCTGAAAAGCGTCGACCTGTTTTCGCCCGGTTACGCGTTCTTCACCACCGATACCGCCGAGCTGCTGCGCTGGATGGCGAACGAGGCGCGCGAGGCCGGCGCGCAGATCCTGTATGCGACGCGCTTCGCCGGCGCGACCCGCGAGGGCGGCCGCATCCGCCTCGACGGCATCAACGTCACCGCCCGTTACCTGATCGGCGCGGATGGCGCGCGCTCGCGTGTCGCCGAAGCCTTCGGGCTGTCCCAAAACCGCCGCTTCCTCACCGGCCTTGAGGTCGAGCTTGAGCCCAGCGACGCGGTCGACGCGCGCTTCCTCCATTGCTTCGCCGACTCGAAGCTTGCGCCGGGATACATCGCCTGGGCAGCGCCGGGACCCGACGTGATCCAGTTGGGCCTCGCCGTCGGCCACGGGCGGAAGCCCGACCTTGCTGCGTTCATCGCTCACACCGAGAGGATGTTCGGGTGGAGCAAGCTGCGCGTCGTCGGCCGCCGCAGCGGATTGATCCCCGCCGCCGGGCCGCGGTCACGCACCTCCGCGCCCGGCGTGTTGCTGATCGGCGACGCCGCCGGCTGGGTCTCGCCGATGACCGGCGGCGGCATTCGCCTCGCCTTCAAGTACGGCCGGCGCGCTGCGGCACTGATCGCCGATCATCTGCAGATCGGCGGCGCGGCGCCCGAGGTGGCGCTCGCCCGCGAGGTGCCCGGCTTCGGGCTGAAGCGTGCGCTCCGCTATGCGCTCGACCTGACGCCGCCGAATTTCCTGATCGACGCGGCGCTGGCCACGGCCCCGATGCGCCGGATCGCCGAGCGGCTTTACTTCCACCGCCGCAACGACGCGGGCATCGATCGCGAGGCTTATCTGCGCTGGATGGAGTCGGAGGCGCCGCAGAGGGCGGTAGCCAGCCGCGGAGACGCCCGGTAGCATCGTTCGATGCCTGAGGCGTGGGAAACCTACTACCTGATGGTCGGCTCGTCTGCCGGCGCGCTGATCGGCCTGCTGTTCGTCGTGATCACGCTGAGCGGGGAACTCGATCCGGACCGGGGAAGCATCGCCCAGCGCACGTTCCTGTCACCGACGATATTCCATTTCGTCGCTGTCATGGTGATCAGCTGCGCGGCCGTGGTGACGACACTGCCTCCGCCTGCGATGGCCGCTGTGATCGCCATTCCCGGAGTTGTCGGAACAGTCAATGCGGGCATCACGTTGCGGACGCTCACCAGCGGCAAACTGGATGTCACGCACTGGACCGACTATCTCTATTACGGCGTCCTGCCCGCGATCGGACACGTGTGGTTGGTGATCGCTGCGTGGGCCGTGTGGCAGGGCGGCGGCTTTGGCGAGTACGCGGTGGCAGCCGGGGCCATGGCGCTGCTGCTCCTCGGCATCCGCGATGCGTGGGACCTCGCGACCTGGCTCACCTACCACAAGAAGGGATAGGCGCTAGGGCGCCCTAGCCTGAATCGCCAGCGCGTGCAGTCCCTCGGCGATCTCGCCACTTAGTGCGTCGTAGATCATGCGGTGCGCCGCGACCCTGCTCTTGCCGCGGAAGGCCTCGGCCGTGATTTTCACGCGGAAATGACTTTCGCCCTCGGGCCGATGGCCCGCATGGCCCTTGTGCAGATGGGACTCGTCCACCACTTGAAGCGCATCCGGGCGAAAAGCCTCGGTTAACTTCACCGTGATCCGATCAGCGACCGTCATAGGGCTCTCCGAGCGTCGGAGCGCCTTGTCCGGCGCGCCACTGGCGACCATAATCCGGCGATGAATCTGAACTCCAAGTATTTCGACCGCATCCGCATCAGCCCGGCCACTGACGAGCCGGTCAATGCGGACGCGCGTCCGTGCGAGTGGCACGGATGCCACAATCTTGGAGGGTACCGCGCGCCGAAGGGCCGCGACCGCGAGGGCCAGTATTACAACCTCTGCCTCGACCACGTCCGCGAGTACAACAAGTCGTACAACTACTTCGCGGGCATGAAGGACGACGACATCATCGCCTATCAGCGTTCCGCCAACATCGGCCACCGGCCGACCTGGACGATGGGCGTCAACGCCGACAGCGCCGAGGCGCAGAAGTTCCACCCCAACCGCGCCTGGGCCAGCGCCTTCTCCGATCCTTTCGGAATTTTTGGCGGCGGCGAGGCGCGCGGCGCCCATCACCAGAAGGCGCCGGAACCGGAACGCCGCCCGCTGCGTAATCTGGAGCGGCGTTCGTTTGCCACCCTTGACCTCGAGGGCGGCGAAAGCGGCACCGAGATCAAGGCCCGCTACAAGGCCTTGGTGAAACAGCTCCACCCGGACGCCAACGGCGGCGACCGCTCGTCGGAGGACCGGCTGCGACAGATCATTCAGGCGTACCACTACCTGAAAGCCGCCGGTTTCTGCTAATACGGCCGGTATCGCACGCTATACCTGAAGAAACGGCGCTTTGAGCGCATCGGATGACCCATGACTGACGTTGCCGCCCCCCTGCCCGACATGAAGATCTCGGTTCGCCAGGTCTTCGGAATCGACACCAATCTCGAGGTTCCAGCTTATTCCGAACCTGACGAGCACGTGCCGGATACCGATCCGGACTACCTGTTCGACCGCGAGACCACGCTCGCCATCCTCGCCGGCTTCGCCCGCAACCGCCGTGTGCTGGTCACCGGCTATCACGGCACCGGCAAGTCGACGCACATCGAGCAGGTCGCCGCGCGGCTCAACTGGCCGATGGTGCGCGTCAACCTCGACAGCCACATCAGCCGTATCGACCTGGTCGGCAAGGACGCCATCGTCCTCAAGGAAGGCCAGCAGGTGACGGAGTTCCGCGACGGCATTCTGCCGTGGGCGCTCCAGCACAACATCGCGCTCTGCTTCGACGAATATGACGCCGGCCGCCCGGACGTGATGTTCGTCATCCAGCGCGTGCTGGAAGTCTCCGGCCGCCTCACCCTGCTCGATCAGAACAAGGTCATCCGCCCGCACCCGAGCTTCCGCCTGTTCGCCACGGCCAACACCGTCGGCCTTGGCGACACGTCCGGCCTCTATCACGGCACGCAGCAGATCAACCAGGGCCAGATGGACCGCTGGTCGATCGTCACGACGCTGAATTACCTGCCGCACGATCGCGAGGTCGACATCGTCGCTGCCAAGGTGAAGTCGTGGAACACCGACAAGGGTCGCGCGAACATCGCCAAGATGGTGCGCGTCGCCGACATGACCCGCAACGCCTTCATCAACGGCGATATCTCGACGGTGATGAGCCCGCGCACGGTGATCACCTGGGCCGAGAACGCGGAGATTTTCGGCGACATCGGCTTCGCCTTCCGCGTCACCTTCGTCAACAAATGCGACGAGCTGGAGCGTTCGCTGGTCGCGGAATTCTACCAGCGCGCCTTCAACGCCGAGCTGCCCGAGTCCAGCGCCAACGTGGTGATGAGCTAGCCGGGAGCCGCCTGGTGGCCCTGCCGAACGACATACCGACCAAGGCCAAGCCTCAGGAAGGACCGGCCGAGCCCTTCAAGCGGGCGGTCGTCGGCTGCATGCGCGCCATCTCCGGCCAGCCCGATCTCGAGGTGGGTTTCGCCGCCGACCGTCCGTCGCTGTCCGGCCACAAGGCGCGCCTGCCCGAGCCGCCGCGCAAGCTGACGGCGCAGGACATCGCGATTACGCGCGGTATCGGTGACTCGCTCGCGCTGCGTCTCGCCTGTCACGACCCGGCCGTGCACCGGCAGAACGCGCCGCAGGGCA
>DASZSW010000036.1:0-28107 GCA_035548515.1 Bauldia sp.
TGCGGGGATCGGCGAATGAGCGGCCTCGTCTCGAATCTCGGTCTCGGCTTCGGTGTCGCTCTCGGCCTTCAGAACATCCTGTTCTGCTTCATCGGCGTTCTCGCCGGCACGCTGGTCGGCGTCCTGCCGGGGATCGGGCCGACGGCGACCATCGCCATGCTGCTGCCGGTCAGTTTCCAGCTCGGCCCGGCGACCTCGCTCATCATGCTCGCCGGCATCTATTACGGCGCGCAATACGGCGGATCGACCACCGCGATCCTGATCAACCTTCCCGGCGAATCCTCCTCCGCCGTCACTGCCCTCGACGGCTACCAGATGGCGCGGCGCGGACGTGCCGGGCCGGCGCTCGCCGCCGCCGCGATCGGCTCGTTCTTCGCCGGGACGGTCGCGACCGTCATCCTTGCGAGGTTCGCGCCGCCGCTCGCCGCCTTCGCCCTGAAGTTCGGGCCGCCCGAATATTTCTCGCTGATGGTCCTCGGCCTCATCTCGGCGGTGGCGCTCGCCCACGGCTCGGTGATGAAGGCGCTCGGCATGATCGTGGTCGGCCTGCTCTTTGGTCTGGTCGGTGCCGACCTCTATTCCGGTGCGCAGCGCTTCACCTTCGACTTCCCGGAACTCGCCGACCGGCTGAATTTCGTCGCCGTCGCCGTCGGTGTCTTCGGCTTTGCCGAGATTCTCCGGAACCTCGAAGTGGAAGCCGACCGGACCGTGCTGCAAAGCCGCGTCACCGGCCTGTGGCCAACGAAGGACGACCTCCGGCGGATCGTGGCGCCGGTGCTGCGCGGCACCGCGCTCGGCTCGGTGCTCGGCATATTGCCCGGCGGCGGCGCCATCCTCGCCTCCTTCGCGGCCTACACCGTGGAGAAGCGCGTCTCGCGGACGCCGGAAGCCTTCGGCAAGGGCGCCATCGAAGGTGTCGCCGCGCCCGAATCGGCCAACAACGCCGGGGCGCAGACCTCCTTCATCCCGATGCTGACGCTCGGCATCCCGGCGAACCCGGTGATGGCCCTGATGATCGGCGCCATGATCATCCAGGGCATCGTGCCCGGCCCGAACGTCATCACCTCGAACCCCGACCTGTTCTGGGGCGTGATCGCGTCGATGTGGATCGGCAACGCGATGCTGGTCGTGCTCAACCTGCCGCTGATCGGCGTCTGGGTGCGCCTGCTGTCGATCCCCTACACCGCGCTCTTCCCGGCCATCCTCGCCTTCGCCTCGATCGGCGTCTACGCGGTCAGGACCAACGAATTCGACCTCTACACAGTGACCGTCTTCGCGGCGCTCGGCTACGCGCTGGTCCGCCTCGGCTGCGAGGCGGCGCCGTTGCTGCTCGGCTTCGTGCTGGGGCCGATGCTCGAGGACCATCTCCGCCGCGCGCTGATCATCTCGCGCGGCGACGCCCTCGTCTTCTTCCAGCGGCCGATCAGCGCGGCGCTGCTCGTCACCGCCGCAATCGTGCTGGCGGTCGTCTTCCTGCCGCAGATCGCCCGGCGGCGCGCCGAGGTGTTCACCGAGGCGGAGGACTGAGCCCCGTCAGGCGGCCTTCCGCTTGGGCTGGATCAGCTTGCGGTTGACCAGGACTTCCGCGATCTGCACCGCGTTCAGCGCCGCGCCCTTGCGGAGGTTGTCGGAGACGACCCAGAGCATCAGCCCGTTGTCGACCGTCGGGTCCTCGCGGATGCGGCTGATGTAGGTCGCGTCCTCGCCGGCCGCCTCGACCGGGGTGATGTAGCCGCCTGGTTCGCGCTTATCGATGACGAGGCAGCCCGGCGCCTCGCGCAGGATGTCGCGCGCCTCATCGGCGGTGATCGGATTCTCGAATTCCAGCGCGACCGCCTCGGAGTGGCCGATGAAAACCGGCACGCGCACGCAGGTCGCAACCAGCTTGATCTTCGGGTCGAGGATCTTCTTTGTCTCGGCCACCATCTTCCACTCTTCCTTGGTGTAGCCGTCGTCCATGAAGACGTCGATCTGCGGAATGAGATTGAAGGCGATGCGCTTCGGGAACTTCTTGTTCTCGATCTGGTCGGAGACGAACACCGCGCGCGTCTGCGTGAACAATTCGTCCATCGCGTCCTTGCCGGCGCCGGAGACGGACTGGTACGTCGCGACGACGACGCGCTTGATCTTGGCGCGGTCGTGCAGCGGCTTCAGCGCGACGACGAGCTGTGCGGTCGAGCAGTTCGGGTTGGCGATGATGTTGCGCTTGGTGAAGCCGCCGATCGCGTCGGCGTTCACCTCGGGAACGACCAGCGGCACGTCGGCGTCGTAACGCCAGGCGCTGGAATTATCGATGACGACGCAGCCTTGCGCGCCGATCTTCGGCGACCATTCCTTCGACACGGCGCCGCCGGCGGACATCAGGCAGATGTCCGTGTCGGAGAAGTCGTAGTTGTCCAGCGCCTTCACCTTCAGCGTGGCGTCGCCGAATGAGACCTCGGTGCCCTGGCTGCGCCGCGAAGCGAGCGCCACGACCTCGTCGGCCGGGAAACCGCGCTCATCCAGCGTGTTGAGCATCTCGCGCCCGACATTGCCGGTTGCGCCTACGATCGCGACCTTGAAGCCCATGGCTGCCGTAACTCCGTTCCCCTCCGCCTGGTCTTCGAGCCGCACTCCGGCCCGTTTCCCTCGCCCAGCGCCGGGGAGAGGGGATAGCGGCGGGAGCGACGGACTAAGCGGTTTTCGTGGTTTTCGTCGTGGTTTTCCGCGCAGCCGTCCGGCCGCCGGCGAGAGCCGGGCGGGCGAAAAGCGCGAGCAGGGCGAGGCGCAAGTTCATGTACGTCCTCAGGAAAACCGGCGCTTCTTCTACTGGAACCGCCGGAATAGTCAAACCGGCGACCGTCATGAAGGCACGATGAATATGTGGTTCACCGTGGTTTCAGCGGACGCCGCCTAGGCTAGTATCCATCGGTCGGCTTCTCGGCCGAAAGGGAGGATCATTCATGCGCAGGCTTGTTGTCTCGCTCGCTGTCGCGGGGTTCGCGATGGGAGTCTCGATGCTATCGGCCAAGGCCGATGTGTTGGTTTCCTGTCCGCTGCCGCAAGCGACGCGGGCCATCACCAATCCGCTGCCGCCCGGCTGGTCGTCGAACGCGCAGGTCAGTCCGGTCACCGACTACAAGGTCGACAATACCGGCGGCTCGCAGCGGCTTGTTTGTACCTACGGCGCTGCCGGGCAGATTGCCCGGGCCGCCCCCTTCAACCAGAACTGCGTCAAGATTCCGGGGCAGAAGTTCAAGTGCGTGCCGGCCGCTCCGCCGCCCGGCCCGTCCGCCGACGTCGTCTCAGACGGTCTCATCACGCTTGCCGATAACAACGTCGCCGATCTCGACGCCGGCGGGGCGCCGGACATCCGGCTGCGCGCCGACAATCCGTTCCTGCGGCTGGTCGAGCCGTTGAACAACACCCGGTTCAGCCCGCAGGGCACACATCAGCCGACATTCGCTGAGTGCCAGACGGCGCCCTACTCGGCGGCGCCGATCGCGCAGGCGCAGTTGCCCGTCGGCGTGTGGCTCTGCGTCAAGACGAGCGACGGCAACTTCGGCCGCTTGCGTGTCTCCAACATCAACGGCATCCCGGGTCTGCCGCTGCCGATGACCATCTACTTCGACCACACCACGTGGTCGGCCTCTGCCGGTCCTGGCCCCGGTCCCCTCCCGCCCGCTCCGCAGCCCGTGCACTCGCAGGACACGCTGCAGATCCAGCAGACGTTCAGCGTCGATCTCGACGAGGGCAACCTCAGCGGCGGGCCCGACGTGGACCTCTGGTTCCAGGCGGTCACCGCGAGCCAGCTGTTCCTGAAGCCGATGAACGGCGCCCAGCTGGCGGTCGGCGATCGGTCCAACCGGGGCTACGACGGCTGCTCCGCGGAGGCATTCAGTCCGAACGCCGTGTCGCTCGCGGCGGTGCCACCCGGCAGCTACGTCTGCGTGGCCACCAACCAGGGTCGCGTCGGCCAGTTCCGGGTGCAGAGCATCACCGGCGGCGTGCCGAAGAAGCTGACGATCCAGTACGTCACTTGGGAGTAAGGCTTCGCGCGTAACGCGAACGATACGGAGCCCGGCAGCGATGCCGGGCTCTTTTCGTTGGTGCCGAGTCCGAGGACGGCGAGGGCAGTGCGACCCCCACCTGCCTCGCTACGCTCGGCACCCTCCCCGCAAGGGGGAGGGATGATCGCGACCTCTCCGGAGAAGGCGCCATCCCTCCCCCTTGCGGGGAGGGGGACCGCGTGGGGGTCGCACTGGCGCCTGGGGCCTCCGCCAATCTCCCGTCCCGCTTGCCAAATCCCCGCTCGTCCTCCATATTTGCGAATAGTTCGCATTATCATTCGCAGGAAGCGCGGAATGCGCGAGGAGACGGCAGCCGAGACCGGGGGCGTGGTGCGCGCCGAGGGCTGGCGCGTGGCCGTCGATCGTCCGTCGCTGCCGGAGGTGAACGCGTCCGTGCCGGTGCCGACCGGCGGCTGGTGGTTCCGCCGGCTGCTCGCCTTCGTCGGGCCGGGGTACATGGTCTCGGTCGGCTACATGGACCCCGGCAACTGGGCGACCGACCTCGCGGGTGGTTCCAAGTTCGGCTACACGCTGCTCACCGTCATCATGATCTCCAACCTGATGGCGATCCTGCTGCAGGCGCTCGCCGCGCGCCTCGGCGTCGCCACCGGGCGCGATCTCGCGCAGGCGTGCCGCGATGCCTATCCGCGGCCGGTCAACTTCGTCCTCTACATCGCGTGCGAACTGGCGATCATCGCGTGCGACCTCGCCGAGGTGATCGGCACGGCGATCGCGCTCCAGCTCCTGTTCCACATCCCGCTGCTCTACGGTGCGTTGATCACGGCGGCGGATGCGTTCCTGCTTCTGCTGCTGATGAATCGCGGCTTCCGATTCCTGGAAGCCTTCATCATCGCTCTGCTCATCGTCATCGCGGGATGCTTCGCGGTGCAGATCATCGCCGCACAGCCGCCGGTGGCGGCGCTGCTCGCGGGCTTCATCCCGTCCCCGCAGATCGTGACCAACCCGGAGATGCTCTACATCGCCATGGGCATCATCGGCGCCACCGTGATGCCGCATAACCTTTACCTGCACTCGTCCATCGTACAGACCCGCGCCTACGAGCGCACGGAGGCGGGCAAGCGCGAAGCGATCAAGTGGGCGACGGTCGACTCCACCGTCGCGCTGATGCTGGCGCTGTTCGTCAACGCGGCGATCCTGGTCGTGGCGGCCGCGACGTTCCACACCAGCGGGCACAACGACGTCGAGGAGATCGGCCAGGCCTTCCAATTGCTGTCGCCGCTGCTCGGCCTCGGCATCGCCTCGACGCTGTTCGCCGTGGCGCTGCTCGCCTCGGGCCTGAACTCGACCGTGACGGCGACGCTCGCCGGCCAGATCGTGATGGAAGGCTTCCTGCGGCTGCGCTTGCCCCACTGGGCGCGCCGGCTGCTCACCCGTGCGCTCGCCATCATACCGGTCGTGATCGTCACGGCCCTCTACGGCGAGAGCGGCACGGCGCGGCTGCTGGTGCTTTCGCAGGTGGTCCTGTCCATGCAGTTGCCGTTCGCGGTGATCCCGCTGGTCAGCTTCGTCTCGAGCAAGCGCAAGATGGGCACCTTCGCGATCAACACGCCGGTGGCGGTGGTGGCGTGGGTCGTGGCGGCGATCATCGTCGGGCTGAACGTGAAGCTGCTGTACGACACGTTCGCGGGATAGAACTTCTTAGGGGCAGCCTATTCCTGTCGTCCCCGCGAAGGCGGGGACCCAGTATCCGCCGTCGTGTCTCATCCTGCATTGGCGGCGGTTACTGGATCCCCGCCTTCGCGGGGATGACGTGGGGAGGCGGAGGGATGGCGGCGGAGAAGTGATCGCCCGCGCGAGATCTACTTCCCCATCGGCCGGCGCCGCTCGTATTCCGTCACCGCCTCCGGCGCGACCGCGCGGAGACCGCTGACGTCGCCCTTGAATCGCAGGTCGACGCGCAACGGGCGCGGCACCGCGGCGTTGTCGACGAAGATGAAGGGCAGCTCGCCCCGCTTGCCGACGACGACCACGTGGTAGCGCCAGTTGCGAAACTCGCCGGTGATCTTCTTCGGCCCGGTCGGCCCCCAGACGGTGGCGACGAGCCCACCCGCGTCATCGCGATCGAGCGCCACGATCACGTCGCGCCACTCGGCCACGATCTGCCACAGCGCGTAGATGCCGCCGCCGATGAACAGCACGCCGAACAGCGCGTCGCTCTGCGCTTCACCGCCCTCGGCGTGGGCGCCGCGCCACAGCTCGAAACAGCCCCACAGGAGCGCCGCGACGACGACGGCGAAATACGCAGCGCTGCGCGTCCAGACGCCGGTGTTGCGATAGATCGGGGTCATGCGGTGCCGGCGAGTTCGGCGAGAATGGCGTCACCCATCGCCGTGGTCCCGACCTTGGTCTTGCCTTCCGTCCAGATATCGGCGGTGCGGAAGCCGCGGTCGAGCACCGCGGCGATCGCGCGCTCGAGGCGATCGGCGGTGACGCCGAGATTGAACGAGTAGCGGAGCGCCATCGCCAGCGAGGCGAGCATCGCGATGGGGTTGGCGATGCCCTTGCCGGCGATGTCGGGCGCCGAGCCATGCACCGGCTCGTAGAGCGCGCGGCGCTTGCCGGTCTTGGCGTCCGGGGCGCCGAGTGATGCCGAAGGCAACATGCCGAGCGAGCCGGTCAGCATCGCCGCGACGTCGGAGAGCATGTCGCCGAACAGGTTGTCGGTGACGATGACGTCGAACTGCTTGGGCGCGCGCACCAGCTGCATGCCGCCGGCGTCGGCCAGCATGTGCTCCAGCGTCACATCGGGATACTCGCGCTTCCCAGTTGCGGTGACGACCTCGTTCCAGAGCACGCCCGATTTCATGACGTTGCGCTTCTCCATCGACGTCACCTTGTTGCGCCGAGTGCGCGCGAGGTCGAAGGCGACGCGCGCGATGCGCTCGATCTCGTAGGTGTCATAGACCTGCGTATCGATGGCGCGCTTCTGGCCGTTGCCGATGTCGGTGATCGTCTTGGGCTCGCCGAAATAGACGCCGCCGGTCAGCTCGCGGACGATCAGGATGTCGAGATTCTCGACGAGATCGCGCTTCAGCGACGAGGCATCGGCGAGCGCGGGGTAGACGATCGCGGGGCGCAGGTTGGCGAACAGCTCCAGGTCCTTGCGCAACCTCAGCAGCCCCGCCTCGGGGCGCACGTCGTAGGGCACCTTGTCCCACTTCGGCCCGCCGACCGCGCCGAAGATCACCGCGTCGGCGGCGAGCGCCTTCCGCATCGTCTCCTCGGATACGGCCTTGCCATGGGCGTCGTAGGCCGAACCGCCGACGAGATCGTCCTCCGTCTCGAAAGTCGCCTCGCCCTCCTTGTTGAGGAAGGCGAGCACCTTCTTCACCTCGGCCATCACCTCGGGCCCGATGCCATCGCCGGGCAGGAGGAGAAGATGATGCGTCGGCATGGCAGGCGGGCTCCGTTCGGTTGGCTCGCGTTGCCTACCGGCGCATCCCGCGAAACGCAAGGCGGGCCAGCCACCGGCAACACACGGCACGGCGGGGTCCCGCGCTAGCGCAGACTGAGCGTCACATCGGGCACCGAGCCGGCCGCCGGGATCGTGCCGCTGCCGCGGCCTATCGTCGGGACCATGTCTGGGTCCAGAGCGGCGGAGGGCGCACCGAAGGCCCAGAACCCGGCGGCTGCTCCGTCGTCCCGCGGGCGACCGTCGCGCCCGATGACCAGGCGATGGAATCCGGTCGGGTAACTCCCGGGCTGGTTGCCTGACGCCGCAGCCCGGAAACCGGCTCCCGCGGCGGTCGAATTTATGGAGATCTGTGGCGGCCACGCGAAGGATGTGCAAAGCAGGACGCCTGCGAGCAGGAATGCGCAGAGAAGCCGTCTCGGTCCGGACATTTCGCGCCCCCGGCAATGCTGCATGCGCAAAAAAATTCGGCGTGCCCGAAGCCAAATGGCATGCTGCTCGGGACGCGCTCCGATGGAAACAACACCTCGCCTTCGCGACAACGGTGTGCGGCTGGGAACAGCGGGGATAACCCCGCGCGCGGCAGCTGGCGTGGCTCGATCGACACGGCTGGCGCCCGTGACGATCCGCAGTTTTGACGCACTGCCGCAGCGGGTTTAGAACGGCTCCGTTTTCACGCCGTCCGTTGGGATACCCGGGCCAATGCCGAGCGCCGACCTCAAGGCAAATCGCCCGCTCTCGCCGCATCTTCAGATCTACCGCTGGAAGATCACGATGCTGATGTCGATCCTGCATCGCATCACCGGCGGGGCCTTGTATTTCGGCACGGTGCTGCTGGCGTGGTGGCTGGTGTCGCTCGCCGCCGGGCCGGGGTCGTTTGCATTTGCCAATTGGGTGCTGGGCTCGTGGCTCGGGCTGCTCGTCCTGTTCGGCTACACCTGGGCGTTGATCCACCACATGCTCGGCGGCTTCCGCCATTTCAGCTGGGATTTCGGCTTCGCGCTCGGCAAGCCGGCGCGCGACCAGATCGCGCTCGCCAATCTCGTCGGTTCGATCGTCCTCACCATCCTCATCTGGGCGGTGGCGTTGTGGCTGAGGGCGTAGCGATGCGCACACCGCTTTCCCGCGTGCAGCATCTTGGCTCGGCTCACGAGGGCACGGAGCATTTCTGGCGCCAACGTCTCACTGGCGCCGCCAACGCGATCCTCGTGATCGCGACTGCGCTCATCATCGTATATGCGGCAGGCCGGCCCTACGAGGACGTCGCGGCGCTCATCGGCTCGCCGTTCGTGGCGCCGCTGTTCGTGCTGCTTTTCGTGTCGGCCGCCATACATATGCACATCGGCATGCAGGTCATCGTCGAGGACTACGTGCAGAACGAAGCGGCGAAGATCGTGCTGCTCGCGGCGTCGCGGTTTTTCTCGGTGACTGTCGCGGCGGTGGCGATCATTGCGATCCTGAAACTCGCGGTCGGAGGCTGAAGATGGCCGACGGAACTCCCGCGCCGGCCGTCAACGGCCGCGCCTACACCTTCATCGATCATACCTTCGACGTGGTCGTCGTCGGTGCCGGCGGTGCGGGCCTCCGCGCCACTCTTGGCGCTTCCGAGGCCGGCCTCAAGACGGCCTGCATCTCCAAGGTATTCCCGACGCGCTCGCACACCGTCGCGGCGCAGGGCGGCATCTCCGCCGCGCTCGGCAACATGGGCGAGGACGACTGGCGCTGGCACATGTACGACACCGTCAAGGGGTCGGACTGGCTGGGCGACCAGGATGCGATCGAATACCTCTGCCGCGAGGCGCCGTCCGCCGTTTACGAGCTCGAGCATTTCGGCGTGCCGTTCTCGCGCACCGAGGAAGGCAAGATCTACCAGCGGCCGTTCGGCGGCATGACGACCAACTACGGCAAGGGCACTGCGCAGCGCACCTGCGCCGCTGCCGATCGCACCGGTCACGCGATCCTGCATACGCTCTACGGCCAGTCGCTCCGCCATTCGGTGGAGTTCTTCATCGAGTACTTCGCCATCGACCTGATCATGGAGGATGGCGAGTGCCGCGGCGTCGTGGCGCTCAGCATGGAAGACGGCTCGCTGCACCGCTTCCGCGCCCACAAGACCATCCTCGCCACCGGCGGCTACGGCCGGGCGTATTTCTCCTGCACCTCGGCCCACACCTGCACGGGCGACGGCAACGGCATGGTGCTCCGCGCCGGCCTGCCGCTGCAGGACATGGAGTTCGTGCAGTTTCACCCGACCGGCATCTTCGGGGCCGGCGTGCTCATCACCGAGGGCGTGCGCGGCGAGGGCGGGTATCTCACGAATTCAGAGGGCGAGCGCTTCATGGAGCGCTACGCGCCGCACGCCAAGGACCTCGCCTCGCGCGACGTCGTCTCACGCTCGATGACCGTCGAGATCCGCGAGGGGCGCGGCGTTGGCGAGCACAAGGACCACATCTTCCTGCATCTGTCGCACCTCGACCCGAAGGTGATCCACGAGCGGTTGCCGGGCATCTCGGAGTCGGCGCGCATCTTCGCCGGCGTCGATGTGACACGCGAGCCGATCCCGGTGCTGCCGACCGTGCACTACAACATGGGCGGCATCCCGACGAACTATCACGCCGAGGTGCTGATCAAGAAAAACGGCGATCCGGATACCATCGTGCCCGGCCTGATGGCGGTCGGCGAGGCGGCGTGCGTGTCGATCCACGGCGCCAATCGGCTCGGCTCCAATTCGCTCACCGACCTGATCGTGTTCGGGCGCGCGGCGGCGAAGCGCGCGGCGGAGACGATCGAGAAAGACTCGAAGCATCGCGAGCTGCCCAAGGACGCCGGCGACAATGCGCTCGCGCGGCTCGATCGCTTCCGCAACGCCAAGGGCGGGACGCCGACCGCGGCGCTGCGCCTGAGGATGCAGAAGATCATGCAGGAGAATTGCGCCGTGTTCCGCACCGGCGACGTCCTCCAGGAAGGGCACCAGCGCATCCACGACCTGTGGGGCGGCAGCGAGGACGTCCGCGTCACCGACCGTTCGCTGATCTGGAACAGCGACCTGATCGAGACGCTGGAGTACGACAACCTCATCGTCCAGGCCGTCGTGACCATGGACTCGGCGCTGGCACGCACCGAGTCCCGCGGCGCCCACGCCCGCGAGGACTATCCCGAGCGCGACGACAAGAACTGGATGAAGCATTCGCTGGCGGTAATCGATCCGGCCAACCGCAGCGTGAAGCTGGACGACCGCCCCGTGCACACGCACACGCTCACCAACGAGGTGCAGTACATCGAGCCGAAGGCTCGGGTGTACTGAAGGGCGCCGCGGGTCCCCGAGGCGCCGCCACTCCTATGGGAAGGCGCCGCCGGTTTTGCGAGCGTAGCGCCGCCTGACCGCGAAAATAGCCTTACATTTCAATGCATTGTTCCACCGGTTGTAACGGGCACGAGTTACGCTTCGGCCAAATCCCATAATGATTCCAAGATGTTGCGGCTAACGACCGTCGGTTAGCCATTTCAGTGGGTTAGCGCCGATTTCTCGTGAAAACCGGCTGCCGATCTCCTACATTCAGGTCAGGCCCGAGACGGCGAGGATTCGTAAAGATATCCGCGCCTTACAGCGGTTTTCTTCCGAACCCGTCCGTTTCGTCAGAATGAGCGTTCGTTGTGAGCGCTCCCGTACATCGCGTTGGCCTGAAGGACGTTAGGCATATGGCGCTCGCCACACTTTCGCAGTCCGGCTACTCGGTGAAGCCGCTGCATGAGAAACTCGGCTACAAGCCCGGCTCGACGATCGCGTTCGTGGCGCTGCCCGACGATCTGTCGGAGCTGCCCGGCTCCGTCGACTTCGGTAAAGTCGCCAAGCGTGGCGACTGGTCGCGACCGCTCGGCCCGCAGACCTACGACACCATCCACGCGTTCACGCGCAGCCGCGCCGAGCTCGCCGCCGGGCTGCCGAAGCTGCGCAAGTATCTCAACACCGACGGCATGATCTGGATCTCGTGGCCGAAGAAGGCGGCGAAGGTCGCGACCGACATCACGGAAGACGTGGTGCGCGCCGAGGCGCTGAAGATCGACCTGGTCGACGTGAAGGTCGCGGCAGTCGACGACATTTGGTCCGGGTTGAAGCTGGTCATCCCGGTTCACCTCAGGTAGCGGCGCACTGCCAGTTGAAGGCGGAGAGGGCAGTGCGACCCCCATCCGCCTCGCTATCGCTCGGCACCCTCCCCGCAAGGGGGAGGGATGATCGTGGTCCCTCGTGCAAAGAGTCAGAATGAGACTCCATCCCTCCCCCTTGCGGGGAGGGGGGACCGCCGAAGGCGGTGGGTGGGGGTCTCGCTACGCCGCAGTTTCGCCTGAGACCACGCGTCCGCTCGACATCCCCGATATGTCGGCTATAGAGGCTGGCACATGGTCCAGTTCACCCTCCCCAAGAACTCCAAGGTCGGCACCGGCAAGACGTGGCCCGCGCCCGAGAGCGCGAAGGGCAAGCTCACCGAATTCCGCGTCTACCGCTACGACCCGGATAACGCGGAGAACCCGCGCGTCGACACGTACACCATCGATCGTGGCCAGATGGCGCCGATGGTTCTCGACGCGCTCATCTGGATCAAGAACAACATCGATCCTACGCTCACATTCCGCCGCTCTTGCCGCGAGGGCGTGTGCGGCTCGTGCGCCATGAACATCGACGGCTCGAACACGCTCGCCTGCACCAAGGCGATGGACGATATCGACGGGCCGGTGAAGATTTATCCGCTGCCCCATCTGCCGGTGGTGAAGGACCTCGTCCCCGATCTCTCGACCTTCTATGCGCAGCTCCGTTCGATCGAGCCGTGGCTGAAGACCGAGACGCCGCAGCCGGAGAAGGAGTGGCGGCAGAGCCACGACGATCGCGTCAAGCTCGACGGGCTCTACGAATGCATCCTGTGCGCCTGCTGCTCGACGTCGTGCCCGTCGTACTGGTGGAACGGCGAGCGCTTCCTCGGCCCGGCGGTGCTGCTTCAGGCCTACCGCTGGCTGATCGATTCACGCGACGAGGCGACCGGAGCGCGTCTCGATAACCTCGAGGATCCGTTCCGCCTCTACCGCTGCCACACCATCATGAACTGCGCCCAGACCTGCCCGAAAGGCCTGAACCCGGCCAAGGCGATCGCGGAAATCAAGAAGATGATGGTGGAACGGCGCGTCTGATGCGGCGTTCAGGGGCTGGAAACCGCCGCCCGGCGCGGTCTAGATTGCGCCGCTTTTCCCGCGCAAACGGGAAATGATTCGGCGGAAACCGCCGTCAGAAGGACCAGTCGATGGCGTTCAGAATTGTGGTGCCGGTCACGCTCGTGATCGCGCTCGCCGGGTGCGGATCATTCGGCGCCATCGGCCTGCCGTGGAAGCGCGAGAAGCCGGAACCGCCGCCGCTGCCTTCGTCCACGAGCACCGTCGATTCCGTACAGAGCAGCGACCTCGGCGCTCCGTCGCCATCCGGCAACGTCGATCAGGTTGGCGGCCTGCCGGTCGATGCCGGCACGAGCGCTGCCGATCAGCCGCTGGCGCCGCCGACCGGCACGACCACGGCGATGGATGCGCCGACCGGGAGTGGTTCGGGTGGCGCCATCGGCCGCACCGATCTCCTCGGCGGCTGGACAATCACCTCGGGCAACGACTCGTGCCAGCTGTTCATGACGCTGACGTCGTGGACCGGCGGCTATCGCGCGTCGACCAAAGGCTGCACGACGCCGTTGCTGAAGTCGATCTCGGCCTGGAACCTTCAGGGCAGCAGCGTCATCCTCGCCGGCCAGACCGGAGCGCCGGTCGTTACTCTGGCGTCCTCCGGCAACAACCGCTTCGACGGCCAGGCCAACGGGCAGGGCGTCACGTTCTATCGCTGATTGCGATGCCATGAGCGGAGCAGGGGGCCCGCTCACCGCCGACTACGCCGCCAGGGTCGCGGCCGGCAAATTCATTCTCGACCAGCAACAGGCGAAGCTCGCGGCCCGTCTTGATGCGCTGCTCGATGCCTTGCGCGCGCCACCGCCACGCGTCGGGCTCCTGGCCCGGTTGCGCGGCACGCCTCCGTCTGCCCCGCGCGGCCTTTACGTCTGGGGTGCCGTCGGGCGCGGCAAGACGATGCTGATGGACGCGTTCTTCGCGGCGGCGCCCGACATGCCCAAGCGGCGCATCCACTTCAACGAATTCATGGGCGAGGTGCAGGACAGGCTGCACACGGCGCGAGGTGGCGGTGCTGCCGATCCGATCGCCCCAGTGGCCGATGCGGTGGTGAACGAGGCGCGGCTGCTGTGCCTCGACGAATTTTCCGTCACCGACATTGCCGACGCGATGATCCTGTCGCGCCTGTTCGAGGCGCTGTTCGCGCGCGGGCTGGTGCTGGTGGCGACGTCCAATTCGCCGCCGTCGGAGCTCTACAAGGACGGGCTGAACCGCGGACTGTTCCTGCCGTTTATCGCGCTGCTGGAGACGCACGCGGACGTGTTCCATCTCGACATTCCGACCGACTACCGCCTGGCGAAACTGGGCGGCGCCCAGGTCTACGTCACGCCGCTCGGTCCCGCAGCCCGTGCGGCATTGGATGCGTTGTGGCAGCGCCTAACCGGGACGACCCACGGCCAGCCGACCGCGCTCCGCACCCGCGGCCGTGATATCCGCATCCCGCAGGCGGTGGATGGCGTTGCCCGGTTCAGCTTCGCCGACCTGTGCGAGGCGCCGCTCGCCGCGCACGACTACGTGCAGATCGCGCGCGCGTTCCACACCGTCATCGTGGATGACATCCCCGTCATCGCGGACGAGCGGCGCGACGTCGCCCGCCGCTTCATCCTGCTGATCGACACCCTCTACGATCACCGGGTGAATCTCATCGCCTCTGCCGCGGTCGAGCCGGCGCAGCTTTACACCGCGACCGACGGCGAGGAGGCGTTCGCCTTTCAGCGCACGGTGTCGCGGCTGATGGAGATGCGGTCGGCGGCGTATCTCGGCGCGGCGCACGGGGCCGGAGCCTAGTTGCGCCCATTTTGGGCACATGGTATCTTCCGGCCATGCGGATCATCGCCCGCCGAACGCTGCGTGCCTACGTTGCGTCAAGGGTCGGGCACAAGGACCAGCCAGCGCTGAAGGCTGCGTTGGAGGCCTGGTTCGAGGAAGTCCGCCGCGCGCGGTGGCGGACGACATCGGACGTGAAACGTCGATACGCGACCGCGAGCGTCATCAGTGCCGAACGGATCGTATTCAATATCAAGGGCAACGCTTACCGCCTTATCGTGGCGGTCGATTTCGAGAAGGGTATCGTGTGGATCAAGTGGCTGGGCGATCATCGCGCCTACGACCGGATCGATGCGGCAGAGGTGAAGCATGAAAAATGACATCAAACCTATCCGCACGAGAAAGGACCATGAGCGCGCGCTGGCCGAAGTCGAGAGCCTGTGGGGCGCGAAGCTAGGCACGCCCGCTGGCGATCGTCTCGACGTGCTGGCGACCCTTATCGACGCCTATGAAACAGTGCACGAGCCGGTCGACCCGCCCGATCCTATCGAGGCGATCAAGTTTCGCATGGAGCAGCAGGGCCTGTCGCGCAAGGACCTCGAGACGCTGATTGGAACCCGGACCCGGGTTGCAGAAGTGCTCAACCGGCGTCGCAGCCTGTCGATCTCGATGATCCGGCGTGTGCATGGCGCATTGGGAATATCGGCGGATGTTTTGATCCGGCCGTCACGCCTCGCCACGCGCTGAGGACCGGGCGCGGTCGTTCCCGAAATCTTTTCGCCGGGTACGGACCTCAACGCTCCGGACCTCTTGCACCGCACCATCAATAGGGATAGGTCAACCGCCGTGTCCTTTCGGGGCCGCTGTCCTGCGGTCCGCTTCCCGATCAGTAAAAGGGAAACCCGCTCATGGCTCGTGCACGGATCGCGTTGATCGGAGCCGGTCAGATTGGCGGGACGCTCGCCCATCTGGTTGGCCTCAAGGAACTCGGTGACGTCATCCTGTTCGACGTGATGGAGGGCGTGCCGGACGGCAAGGCGCTCGACATCGCCGAGGCGACGCCGGTGTTCGGCTCGGACGCGAAATTCGCCGGCACCTCTGCCTACGCCGCGATCAAGAACGCCGATGTGTGCATCGTCACCGCCGGCGTGCCGCGCAAGCCGGGCATGAGCCGCGACGACCTGCTCGAGATCAACCTCAAGGTCATGGAGCAGGTGGGCGCGGGCATCAAGAAATACGCACCCAAGGCGTTCGTCATCTGCATCACCAACCCGCTCGACGCGATGGTGTGGGCGCTGCAGAAATTTTCGGGCCTGCCGAAGGACATGGTCGTCGGGATGGCCGGCGTGCTGGATTCGGCGCGTTTCCGCTATTTCCTGGCGTCGGAATTCGACGTCTCGGTAGAGGACGTGACGGCGTTCGTGCTCGGTGGCCACGGCGACACGATGGTGCCGCTCACGCGCTATTCCACGGTCGCGGGCATCCCGCTGCCGGACCTCGTGACCATGGGCTGGACGACCAAGCAGCGCATCGACGAGATCGTGCAGCGCACGCGCGATGGCGGTGCCGAGATCGTGGCGCTGCTCAAGACCGGCTCCGCCTTCTACGCGCCCGCCCATTCCGCGATTGCGATGGCGGAAAGCTTCCTCAGGGACAAGAAGCGCGTGCTGCCATGCGCCGTGTCGCTCAAGGGCGAATACGGCGTGCGCGACCGCTACATCGGCGTGCCGGCCGTCATCGGCGCCAAGGGCATCGAGCGTGTCATCGAGATCGACCTCAACAAGGCCGAGCGCGCGATGTTCGACCATTCCCTGGCTGCGGTCGAAGGGCTGATCGAGGCGTGTCTGAAGATTTCGCCGTCGTTGACGAAGTAGCGTCGCCGGTGCCGGCAGGAGTGGGCGGGCGATGAACATCCACGAATATCAGGCGAAGGCGGTGCTGCGCGAATTCGGCGTGCCCGTCGCCAACGGCGTCGCGATCTTTTCCGCTGACGAAGCGGAGAAGGCGGCGCGCTCGCTGCCCGGTCCCGTCTATGTCGTGAAGGCGCAGATCCACGCCGGCGGGCGCGGCAAGGGCAAGTTCAAGGAAGCCGAGGCGGGCGACAAGGGCGGCGTACGCGTCGTGAAGTCGGTCGCCGATGTCACAGCGAACGCGAAGCAGATGCTCGGCCGCACGCTGGTGACCAAGCAGAGCGGCCACGAGGGCCGCGTCGTGCGGCGCCTCTACATCGAGGAAGGCTCGGACATCGAGCGCGAGCTCTATCTCTCCGCTCTGGTTGACCGCGCCAGCGGGCGCGTCGCGTTCATCGCCTCGCAGGCCGGCGGCATGGACATCGAGGAAGTCGCCGCCAGGACGCCGGAGAAGATCATCACGGTCAGCGTCGATCCGGCGGCCGGCTACTCGCCGCACATCGGCCAGACCATCGCCTACGCGCTCGGCCTCCACGGCGACCAGGTGAAGCAGTGCGGCGCGCTGATCCGGCAGATATACGCGGCGTTCGTCGCCAAGGACATGAGCCTGCTGGAGATCAATCCGCTGGTGGTGACGAAGCAGGGCAAGGTCCTCTGCCTCGACGCAAAGATCAGCTTCGACGACAACGCGCTGTTCCGTCATCCCGACATCGCCGCGCTCCGCGACGAGACCGAGGAAGACCCCAAGGAAGTCGAGGCGCAGAAGAACGAGCTGAACTACATCGCGCTCGACGGCACCATCGGCTGCATGGTCAATGGCGCCGGCCTTGCCATGGCGACGATGGACATCATCAAGCTCTACGGCGGCGCCCCGGCGAACTTCCTCGATGTCGGCGGCGGCGCGCCCAAGGAGCGCGTGACCGCGGCGTTCAAGATCATCACCGCCGACCCGAAGGTGAAGGGCATCCTGGTCAACATCTTCGGCGGCATCATGCGTTGCGACATCGTCGCGGAAGGCATCCTCGCCGCGGTCAAGGAGACCGGCCTCAACATGCCGCTGGTGGTGCGTCTCGAAGGCACCAACGTCGAACTGGGCAAGAAGATCATCGCCGAGTCCGGGCTTAACGTGATCAACGCCGACGATCTCGACGACGCGGCGCAGAAGGTCGTTGCCGCGGTGGGGAAGGCAGCGTGACCATCCATCCGGCCATCGTCGCGGTCTTCGTGCTGGCAGCTTCGGCCGGTGTCGCACATGCAGGAGATCCGCGGCTGGCCGCATTTCGGTCGCTGTGCGCCGGGAATCCAGGAAATACCTCCGATGCGGTTGCTGCTGCCGCGGAGGCGGATGGCTGGACTTTGGTAACGCCCGACGACGATTCGAATCTCAGGACGCTGGTCGATCAGACTGTTGAGGACGGCGACACCGTCATCACCTACAGCAAGACCCTGTCCAACGGCGAGGCGTTCCTGCTCGACAAGAGCTACGACGATGGCGCGGGTGGGTATTTCCACACGTGCGGCATCTACGATTTTTACGGGAAGAAAGTAGCGGGCCGCGAAGAGCTGGAAGCCTGGGTTGGCAAGCCCAATGCCAAGCACAGCAACGTTTCGCAGGAGGGAGCGTGGCTGTACTACGATCCTTCCAAGGACGTCGGCGGAGCCTGGCGTGTCAGCCTGCTCTACAACCCCATCTACGGCTCAATGGAGGCGATTGACGGATTTGCCGGCCTGGCGTTCGTCAGCGAGTTCGCGCCGCCTGACTTCAAGCTCTATCTGGACGGCCAATGAGCATCCTCATCGACGCCAACACCAAGGTCATCTGCCAGGGCTTCACCGGCAAGAACGGCACGTTCCATTCCGAGCAGGCGATCGCTTACGGCACGAAGATGGTCGGCGGCGTGTCGCCGGGGAAGGGCGGGCAGACGCACCTGAACCTGCCGGTGTTCGACACCGTTGAGCAGGCGGTCGCGGCGGTGAAGCCGGACGCCAGCGTCATCTATGTGCCGCCGCCATTCGCGGCCGATGCGATCCTTGAGGCGATCGCGGCGGAGATACCGCTGATCGTGACCATCACCGAGGGCATCCCGGTGCTCGACATGGTCAAGGTGAAGCGCGCGCTCACCGGATCGAAGTCGCGGCTGGTGGGGCCGAACTGCCCGGGCGTGATGACGTCGGGCGCCTGCAAGATCGGCATCATGCCGGGCAACATCTTCTCCAACGGCTCGGTCGGCATCGTCTCCCGCTCGGGTACGCTGACCTACGAAGCCGTGTTCCAGACCACCAACGTCAAGCTCGGCCAGACCACGGCGGTCGGCATCGGCGGCGACCCGGTCAAGGGCATGGACTTCATCGAGGTGCTGGAGATGTTTCTCGCCGATCCGGCCACTCACTCGATCGTGATGATCGGCGAGATCGGCGGTTCGTCCGAGGAAATGGCGTCGCGGTTTCTGAAAGATGAAGCGTCACGCGGGCGTAAGAAACCCGTGGTTGGCTTCATTGCCGGGCGAACTGCGCCGCCCGGCCGCCGTATGGGCCACGCCGGCGCGATCATTGCCGGCGGGCACGGCGGGGCGGAGGACAAAATCGAGGCGATGCGGTCGGCTGGCATCACCGTCTCCGACTCGCCCGCCCGCATCGGCCGCACTCTGGTCGAAGTCTTGAGGTGAGTGGCTTCGCGCCCCACATCTGGGGCACAAAAAAGCAGGTTGATTGTCAGGCGATCGGCCTTTAGAGCGTGGCTCGTGGCTGCGCGGAACTGAGAGCGCGGGAGACCTCCCGCGGACCCAAGAGATGGCACGGCAGGACGCGAATAAGGAATTCGCGGCGACATCCTTCCTCTACGGCGCCAACGCGCCCTACCTCGAAGATTTGCAGGCCAGGTACCAGCGCGATCCGAAGTCGCTCGATGCCGAATGGCAGGCGTTCTTCGAGGGGCTGAAGGACGCCCCCGAGGCGAAGCCGTCGTGGCAGCGCCCGGGCTGGCCGCCGCTGGCGAACGGCGAGCTGACCGCCGCGCTCGACGGCAACTGGGCGGAGACCGCCACCAAGACAACCGAGAAGATCAAGGCAGCCGCCCAGGCGCGCGGCGTCGAAATCAGTGACAGCGCTGTCACGCAGGCGACGCGGGATTCGATCCACGCGATAATGATGATCCGCGCCTATCGCGTGCGCGGCCACTTCCACGCCAACCTCGATCCGCTCAGCCTGGAGCTGGTCGGCAACGAGCAGGAGCTCGATCCGGCGTCATACGGGTTCAACGAGGGCGACCTCGACCGCAAGATTTTCATCGACAACGTGCTCGGGCTGGAATTCGCGACCGTGCGCGAAATGGTCGACATTCTGCGCCGCACCTACTGCTCGACGCTCGGCATCGAGTTCATGCACATCTCCGATCCGGCCGAGAAGGCGTGGATCCAGGAACGCGTCGAGGGGCCGGACAAGGGCATCGCGTTCACGCCCGAAGGCAAGAAGGCGATCTTCAACAAGCTGGTCGAGGCGGAAGGCTTCGAGAAGTTCTGCGACGCCAAGTTCACCGGCACCAAGCGCTTCGGCCTCGACGGCTCGGAAGCACTGGTTCCGGCGCTGGAGCAGATCATCAAGCGCGGCGGCGCGCTTGGCGTTAAGGAAATCGTCGTCGGCATGGCGCATCGCGGCCGCCTCAACGTTCTCGCCAACGTGCTCGGCAAGCCGCATCGCGCCATCTTCCACGAATTCAAGGGCGGCTCGTCGTCGCCGGACGATGTCGAGGGCTCGGGCGACGTCAAGTATCACCTCGGTGCGTCGTCTGACCGCGAATTCGCCGGCAACAAGGTGCACCTGTCGCTCACCGCCAACCCCTCGCACCTCGAGATCGTCGATCCGGTGGTGCTCGGCAAGGCGCGCGCCAAGCAGGACAAGCTCGCCGACAAGCCGCGCGGCGAGATCGTCCCGCTGGAACAGCGCGAGCGCGTGCTGCCACTGCTGCTGCACGGCGATGCGGCCTTCGCGGGGCAGGGCGTCATCGCGGAGTGCTTCGGCCTGTCGGGCCTGCGCGGTCACCGCACCGCCGGCTCCATCCATTTCATCATCAACAACCAGATCGGCTTCACGACCAACCCGCGTTTCGGCCGCTCCTCGCCCTATCCGTCGGACACGGCGAAGATGGTCGAGGCGCCGATCTTCCATTGCAACGGCGATGATCCCGAAGCGGTGGTCTACGCGGCGAAGATCGCGACCGAGTTCCGGCAGAAGTTCCACAAGCCGGTGGTGGTCGACATGTTCTGCTACCGCCGCCACGGCCACAACGAAGGCGACGAGCCGGCGTTCACCCAGCCGCTGATGTACAAGGCCATCGCCAACCATCCGACGACCCTGGAGATTTACGGCCAGAAGCTCGTCGCCGAGGGCCTGGTCACCGAGGCCGACATCGAAAAGACGAAGGCCGGCTGGCGCGAACATCTCGAGGCCGAGCTTGAGGCTGGCCTCAACTACCGCCCGAACAAGGCCGACTGGCTGGATGGCGCCTGGGCTGGCCTGAAGATTGCCGAAACGGGCGACGCGCCGCGGCGCGGCACGACGGGTCTGCCGATCGCGGAGCTGAAGTCGATCGGGGCCGCGCTGACCGAGGTTCCGGAAGGCATCAGCCTCCACAAGACCGTCGCGCGTTTCCAGGAAAACCGCCGCAAGGCGATCGAAACCGGCGCCGGCATCGACTGGGCGACCGGCGAGGCGCTGGCGTTCGCGTCGCTGATCAAGGAAGGCCACCCGATCCGCCTGTCCGGCCAGGATGTGGAGCGCGGCACCTTCTCGCAGCGCCACTCCGTGCTGTTCGATCAGGACACCGAGGAGCGGTACATCCCGCTCAATTCTTTTGCCAACGGCGCGGCGCGCTACGAGGTGATCAACTCGATGCTGTCGGAGGAGGCGGTGCTCGGTTTCGAGTATGGCTACTCGCTGGCGGAGCCGAACGCGCTGACGCTGTGGGAGGCGCAGTTCGGCGACTTCGCCAACGGCGCGCAGGTCGTCATCGACCAGTTCATCTCGTCGGGCGAGAAGAAGTGGCTGCGCATGTCGGGGCTGACGCTGCTGCTGCCGCACGGCTACGAGGGGCAGGGGCCGGAGCATTCCTCCGCACGGCTGGAGCGCTACCTCCAGCTCTGCGCCGAGGACAACATGCAGGTCGCCAACCTGACGACGCCGGCGAATTATTTCCACGCGCTGCGCCGTCAGTTGAAGCGTGATTTCCGCAAGCCCCTGATCCTGATGACGCCGAAGTCGCTGCTCCGCCACAAGCGGGCGGTGTCGACGCTGGCCGAGCTCGGCCCGGAGTCCTCATTCCATCGCCTGCTGTGGGACGACGCCGAATACCTCAAGGGCGAGAAGATCAAGCTCGCCGCTGACGAGAAGATCCGCCGCGTCGTGCTGACGAGCGGCAAGGTCTACTACGACCTCTACGAGGCGCGCGAGCAGCGCGGCATCGACGACGTTTACCTGCTGCGCGTCGAGCAGCTCTATCCCTTCCCGGCGAAGGCGCTGATCACCGAGCTGTCGCGGTTCAAGAACGCGGAGATCGTGTGGTGCCAGGAGGAGCCCAAGAACATGGGCGCCTGGAGTTTCGTCGAGCCGTATCTGGAATGGGTGCTGGCGCAGGTCGGCGGTAAGGCCGATCGTCCGCGCTACGTCGGGCGTGCGGCTGCGGCGGCGACGGCCACCGGCCTGATGGCGCGCCACATCGCGCAGCTCAATGCTTTCCTGGACGAGGCCTTCGCGGAATAGCGAAACGGGGACTGGGTAACCATGGCTACGGAAATCCGCGTACCGACGCTCGGCGAGTCGGTGACAGAGGCGACGGTCGGCACCTGGTTCAAGAAGGTGGGCGACGCGGTCGCCGCCGACGAGCCGATTGTCGAGCTCGAGACCGACAAGGTCACGCTGGAGGTTCCGGCGCCGTCGGCCGGCGTCATCGAGAAGATCGAGGCCAAGCAGGGCACCGTCGTCGGCCTCGGCGCGCTGCTCGCCACGCTCAATGCGGATGCGAAGGCCACTGCGGCTGCCGCGAAGGCGGCGCCAGTTCCGACCGGCACACCGGACCAGAAGACCTCCACCACCAAGCCGATCAACGCAGGTCCGGAGGAGCCCAAGCTGCGCCCGGTCGCGGAGCAGGCCGCCAAGGCCGCGGAACAGGCCGCTGCATCACCGGCAGCGAAGAAGATCATGGCCGAACGGGGCGTGACGCCAACCAACGGCAGCGGCAAGGACGGCCGCATCACCAAGGCCGATGCGCTTGGCGCGTCGCCGGCCGCCGCCATGCGCCCGGCTGCGGCTCCGGCCGCGCCGGTCACCGTGCGCGCACCGTCCCCGGCCGACGACGCCTCACGCGAAGAGCGCGTGCCGATGACGCGGCTCCGCCAGACCATCGCGCGCCGTCTCAAGGAAGCGCAGAACACTGCCGCGATGCTCACGACCTTCAACGAAGTCGACATGAGCGCGGTGATGAAGCTCCGCACCGATTACCGCGAGCTGTTCGAGAAGAAGCACGGCGTGAAGCTCGGCTTCATGGGCTTCTTCGTGAAGGCGTGCATTCAGGCGTTGCGCGAGATCCCGGCGGTCAATGCGGAGATCGACGGCACCGACCTGGTCTACAAGAATTACTACCACATCGGCATCGCGGTCGGGACCGACCGAGGCCTGGTCGTGCCGGTGGTGCGCGACGCGCAGCACAAGTCGCTCGCCGAGATCGAGAAGACGATCGCCGACCTCGGCAAGCGGGCGCGCGACAGCCAGTTGCAGCTCGCCGAGATGCAGGGCGGCACCTTCACCATCACTAACGGCGGCATCTACGGCTCGCTGATGTCGACGCCGATCCTCAACGCGCCGCAGTCCGGCATCCTCGGCATGCACAAGATCCAGGAACGGCCGGTGGTCGTCGCCGGCAAGGTCGAGGTGCGGCCGATGATGTACCTGGCGCTGTCGTACGATCACCGCATCGTCGACGGCCGCGAGGCGGTGACGTTCCTGGTGCGCGTCAAGGAAAGCCTGGAAGACCCGCAGCGCATCGTGCTCGACCTCTAGGCCCGGCCGCGGCGATGCGTCTCCTGCTCGCCGCTGTCGCTGTGGTCTGCCTTTCCGTCCCAGCCAACGCCGATCCCGCCACCGTGCTGCCAGGTGCCCTGGCGCCTGCGCTTGGCGTCTACGTCGATGCGATCCTGCAGGACCGCGCGGCGGCTTTGGCCTGTTCCAAACCGGATTCGCCTGCGCTCGACGAGGCGGCGTGGCAGCGCGCCAAGGCTTCGTTCGTCGCGACGCTGTGGGCCAACGGCTTCGCGCCCGACTTCATCAAGGGCGCCGAGGCGCGCCTCGACGCGCCGGTCACGCCGTCGAAGGAAGCCTGCGCCGACTCCACCACCGCGTCCGATCTCGGCTACGTGGAAAAGTCGGGCTGGCCGAAGGAAATTGCCCGCGTCTTCTCCGGCCTCGACATTGCCGCCATCGCCAGTCCGGTAAGCGCCGCGCAGTGGAAGGCGATCAAGGACGCCGTCGCCGCGGACCTCCCGGCGCAGAAGCGGATGCTGGAATGCACCGCCGTGATCCTGCCGTCGCTGATGCCGATTTCCGTTCACGACTGGGACGACATGCTGGCCAAGGTCGCGACCAAGCTGATTGCCGCCGGTCTGCCGCGTGACGAGGTGACGGCACTGATCAGCGGGGCGGAGGCGAATGTCCTTTGGCATCGTGCTCCGCCGGAGGCTGTGCCTGCCTTGAAAGCGTCGTGCGCCAAGGAGGAAGCCTGGAACCGGCGCCTCTACAATCTGGAATTCGCGGCTCTCGGCGCCGATATCGACAAACTGCTGCCCCCGCCGGCGGAGGATGCCAACTGATGTTTCGACTTGCGACGCTTGCCTTCGCCGCATTGCTCGCGGCCGTGCCCGCCGCCCATGCCCAAGCCGACGTTGCGGCCGACGTCGGCGTGGTGATGAGCTACCGGCTCTATTCGGTCGGCGCGATGGACTACTGCTACGACGAGATCGAGAAGCGCCAGGCGTTCAAGGACGCCTCCGCCGCCTGGCAGGAGCGCAACGCCGAGGCCGTACTGGCGGCGAGCACGCTGCTGCCCAAGGTGGCCAAGGCGGAAGAAATCGCCGCCATGGTCGTCCAGGTGCGGAATTCCATCGCCTTCGACATCGCCGGCGAGGCGGACAAGGTGGCCGCCTGTCAGAGGTTTGCCGATAACCTCAACGATGCATCGAGCGACATCGCGGCGCGGGCGCCCGATTCGGTCGCGCGCATCAAGGCGGCGGTGGCTGCCCAGTAGCCATGCGCCATTCGGGCGCTGACAGCGCCGCCACGACGGTCTATTTGTCTTCGCGCGCGGACCCACGGGAGACATGCGGCCTTGGCTTCCCCCTATGATTTCATCGTCATCGGCTCCGGTCCGGGCGGTTACGTCGCGGCGATCAAGGCGGCGCAGCTCGGCCTGAAAACCGCGGTGGTGGAGAAGATGGCCACCTTCGGCGGCACCTGCCTCAACATCGGCTGCATCCCGTCGAAGGCGCTCCTGCACACCTCGGCGCTGTTCGAAGAAGCCGGCGAGCGGTTCGAGACCTTCGGCATCAAGGTCGGCACGCCCAAGCTCGACCTCAAGGCGATGCAAGCCCACAAGGACAGCGTCGTCGAGGCCAACACCTCGGGCGTCGCGTTCCTGTTCAAGAAGAACAAGATCGACGCCTACATCGGCACCGGCGCCATCGCGGCGCCGGGCAAGGTCACCGTCACGTCGCGCGACGGCAAGACCGAGACCCTCGAGGGCAAGGCGATCGTCATCGCTACCGGCTCGGAGTCGATGCCGCTGAAGGGCGTCGAGACCGACGAGACGCGCATCGTCACCTCGACCGGCGCGCTGTCGCTGCCGCAGGTCCCCGCACGGCTGGTGGTGGTCGGCGCCGGCGTCATCGGGCTGGAGCTCGGCTCCGTCTGGCGGCGGCTCGGCTCCGAGGTGACGGTGGTGGAGTACCTCGACCGCATCCTGCCGGGCATGGACGGCGAGGTTGCGAAGCAGACGCAGCGCATCCTCACGCGCCAGGGCATCGCCTTCAAACTTTCGTCCAAGGTCGCGGCCGTCGACAAGAAGGGCAAGACGCTGAAGGTTGCGGTCGAGCCGGCGGCCGGTGGCGCCGCCGAGACGCTGGAGGCGGATGTCGTCCTGGTCGCGATCGGGCGGCGCGCCTATACCGAGGGGCTCGGCCTGGAAGCAATCGGTGTGGCGCGCGACGAGCGCGGCCGCGTCAACGTCGATGATCATTTCCAGACGAATGTGCCGGGCATCTACGCCATCGGCGATGCGATCCGCGGCGCGATGCTGGCGCACAAGGCGGAAGATGAAGGCGTCGCCGTCGCCGAGATCGTTGCGGGGCAGGCCGGGCACGTCGACTACGGCGTCATCCCGTCGGTGGTCTACACCAGCCCCGAGATCGCCTCGGTCGGCAAGACCGAGGAGGAGCTGAAGGCGGCCGGCATCGAATATCGCGCCGGCAAGTTTCCGTTCAGCGCCAACGGCCGGGCGCGCGCGATGGGCGAGAAGGATGGCTTCGTGAAGATTCTCGCCGATGCGGCGACCGACCGCGTGCTCGGCGGCCATATCATCGGACCGTTCGCCGGCGAGCTGATCGCCGAAATTGGCGTCCTGATGGAATTCGCAGGGGCAGCCGAGGATCTTGCCCGCGTCAGTCACGCCCACCCGACGTTGTCGGAGGCCGTGCGCGAGGCGGCGTTCGCAGCGTGGTCGAAGCCAATTCATCTGTGAACCGGCAATATTCCCGATGGCCGGGGCAGCCTCTGGCAACCATCGCCGTTGGTACGCTATGGAAGGCGGATGAAGGCGGGGAAGGAGCGAATGGCGATCGTCGTCATGGGGGTCGCCGGTAGCGGCAAGACAAGCGTGGGTGAAGGGATCGGGCGCCGGCTGGGTATCCGGTTCCGCGACGCCGACGAATTTCACCCGAGCGCGAATGTCGCGAAGATGTCGGCGGGAATCCCGCTCGATGATGCCGACCGTTGGCCATGGCTGGATGCCATCGGCAAGGCGATCCATGACGCCGGCGACGAGAGCATCGTGGTGGCATGCTCGGCGCTGAAGCGGGTGTATCGCGACCGTATCGTCAAGGCGGCGGGCCGGCCGATCGAGTTCGTATTCCTGGACGGATCGCTCGCGACCCTGCGCAAGCGCATTGGTGGACGGCGCGGCCATTTCATGCCGGCGAGCCTGCTCGACAGCCAGCTTGCGACTCTCGAACGGCCGACGTCGGATGAGCGCGTCATCACCGTATCGATCGAGCAGCCGGTCGATCAGGTCGTGTCGCGCGCGATCGAGGCGCTCGGCGCGTAGCTTAGGCCCGCGGATGTGCGGCGCGATATGCCGCCATCAGGCGATCGGAATCGACATCCGTATAGATTTGGGTCGTCGAGAGGCTCGCGTGGCCGAGCAGCTCCTGGATCGTGCGGAGGTCGCCGCCATTCGCCAGCAGATGCGTCGCAAAGGAATGGCGGAGCGCGTGCGGCGTTGCGGTTTCCGGCAGGCCGAGTGCGCCGCGCATCCGTTCCAGCGTGCGCTGTACGATGCGGGGCGATAGCGGGCCGCCGCGCGCGCCGATGAACAGCGGTGCATCCGCGCTGGTGACGTACGGGCACACCCGGAGATACGCGGCGACGGCATCGGCGATGACCGGCAGCACTGGCACCACGCGTTCCTTGCCGCCCTTGCCGCGGATGCGCAGTGTGCGGTCCGCGTCGGTCGGCGCATCGCGTCGCGTCAGGCCAAGCGCCTCGGAGATGCGCAGGCCCGCGCCGTAGAGCAGGGCCAGCACGGCGGCGTCGCGCGCGGCGATCCAGGGCTCCTCGTCGAGGCTGTTGGTGGCATCCACCACCGCCATCGCGGCCACAGGCGGCAGCGGCTTCGGCAGCGACTTTTTCTGGCGCGGCGGGCGGATGGCGCGGAGCGCCGCGCCATTGGCTGCACCTTCCCTCTCCAGGAAGCGGATCAGCGAACGGATGCCGGCAATGCCGCGAGCGAGCGTCCGCGAGCCGGCGCCGTCATTTCGCCGCGAGGCCATGAACGCGCGAATGTCAGTGGTCGCGATACGCCTTAGATCGGCGAGCTTGGGCGGACCCGCGAGATGCGCGGTAAGGAACGCGAAGAACTGGCGCGCGTCGCGGTCGTACGCCTCGACCGTCTTCGGCGACAACCGCCGCTCCGACGCCAGGTGCTTTTGCCACCGCCTGGCGGCATCGAGCAGATCGGGCTCAGCGGTGATGAGCAGGGCGTCGGACATGGCGCGAGTCGGCGCTCATTCTGCTGAAGGCGGGGTTAATACGGCGCATGCCCCTCAGTCGGCCACGCACCCGCAACGTTGCGATCCTCCCCCGTGAAACGGGGGAGGGGGACCTTGCGAAGCATGGTGGAGGGGGGCCGGCGCACCAACCCCGGGGACAACAAAAAAGATATCCCCGGCCCTACCAACCGCCCTCATATTCCGACGCAGCGTCATCCGCCCGAGGGTCGTGACCGGTACCGTCCGGCTTCGCGGGGTGGCGCTGTGGCGCCCGCTGTCTGCGGCCTAACGGACCGGAGATATCGGGAGGCCCCCTAGCCCGCCGGCCGGCACTACGACCGGTCGCCGATGATGCCGAGAGGCGCGGCCTCCCGGTGCGTGGGACGGGCTGCCGTCAGTAAGGCACGCGCTCAGGGCGATGAGCGGAGTGGCCC
>DASZSW010000037.1:0-197963 GCA_035548515.1 Bauldia sp.
GAACTGGTCATAGCGGCGACCGAGATAATCCACCCCGGGTATGAGATGCCCGATCTCGCCCGCCGCATGGTTGAAGCCGCGGTAGATCTGGCCATCCAGGATGATCCCAGCCCCGATGCCCGTGCCGATGGTGATATAGACCAGGCTCTGGGCACCCTTCCCGATGCCAAACTCCCACTCCCCAAGCGCCGCCAGATTGACGTCGTTGTCGACCAGCACGCGCACCCCAAAGCGCTGCGATAAGATCTCCTGCAGCCTCAGGTCCCGCCACTCCAGGCTCGGCGCGTACACCACCACCCCGTCCGGACGCACCGTGATCCCCGGAACGCCGATCCCGATCCCCCAGATCTCCGGCAACCCCTTCCCCGGCAGGCTCATCAGCTTCTCGATGAACGCCATGAGTTCGCCCAGCGCGTCGCCGTTACGCTCGCGACGGTGCTCGGCGTAAACCTCGTAAAGTATGTCACCGGCAAGGTTGGTGATCGTGCCGTAGCTCTTCGATCCACCTAGATCAACGCCGATGATCCCGTACTGCTGACCGTTGATGATCAGTTCCTCCGCAGGCCCCGCTGCCGGCGACGAAACTAGCACCATCATTTAATTAAGCAAGTTTCTTATATAAATTCTTCCTCTCTAGTTCATTGGCGTTTTCGGGATCCCGCGATGTGCGCCCATGAACGATTGGCTGCTGCTCGTGGCCGAGGGAACCGCAGGCGGTGGGGCACTTGCTGCTGAGTGCGGTGCCGCCCCTCCGACGCGCACAACGTCGCGTTCCGGTCGACGGCAAGCGTCTGACAGCTCGCCAATCCGCCACGGCATTTGCGCGGGGTTAGAAAAATGTGCGGACAGCGTCCGTTACGTTCCAGTCGTCATCCACCAGCGGGACGACCTTCCATTTGTCGAACGTGGTGCACGGATGCGAGATGCCGAAGCAGAGGACGTCGCCGACTGCCAGATCGTTGTGGTCGGCTAACGCAAGGTGGCAGTGCTGATCGTTCAGGCCGACCGTTGTCGTCCCGTGTATTGGCACGGGGCCGACGCCGCTTCCCGGCCGATATCGCGCCACCGGCTGCGGCAGTGCCACGTCGAATGAGACATCGCGCTTGCCCAGCGTCGCTATCGCTTTTTTCGGTTCCGGCCGCGATTGTACATAGGCCCACACGAACAATGCGGGAGCGAGACCTGGTCCCAGCGCGTCGATCTCCGGCCGACGCTTGCGCAGTTCGGCGAAGCCCTCGCCGTACTGCCCGGAGTCGTGTGTCAGATAGCAGCCGCTGCGCGTAACGACGCGCGTGGTTCGTTTCAGGCCCGCGGCTGCAAGGCGCTCGACTGCGAGGTCGTAGCACATCGAGCCGCCGGCGCTGAGTATCAGCTCACCATCGGCAAAAAGATGCGCGTCCTCGAGCGTACGGGCGATCGCCACAAGAAAATCGAGAAACACCTCGACAGCGGCGACCGTACCGCCGGGGGTGCTCGCAGTTACGATCCCCTCGAAGCCCTCGACGCCCGACAGCGCCAACCTCGGACCCGCGGCGTTGACCGCCCTTGCCACGGCAAGGGCTTCCGCGACGGAACGACATCCGGTGCGCCCGCCCGCGACGCCGCCCTCGACAAGGCAATGCAAGACGTTGGTGCCACTGTCCGCGCGTGCTGCGGCGGCAAGCTGGCTCACTCCCGCCACGGAATCGACGAGGCAATACACGGCAAGATCGACGTGGTCGCGAAGCGCGGCGAACAGGGCGCGGATCTCGGCTGCGCCGACCACCTGGTTGGCGATGATGATGCGTCGGCATCCGGCCGCGACGGCAACGGCCATCTGCTGGACGTTGGCAACTGTGATGGCCCAGGCACCGTCTGCCAGCTGGCGCGCAAAGAGCTGCGGGCTCATCGTCGTCTTGCCGTGCGGCGCGATGCTGGCGCCGGATTGCGCAAGGAAACGGCGCATCCAATCGCTATTGTGGTCGATCACGGATTGCTTGAGGACGGCGACAGGCAGTGGCAGGTCGCCACGCAGGACGTTCCAGCCCTTGCTTCCGATGTCGCGGAGCATGAACGGCGGGCCGTCCGGAATACCCTTGGTTCGCCCGTCGACCAGCGAAGCGGCGATCTCGTCGAGATTCATGCCGGCAATGTACTCCGAGGCCGGAGAAGCGAGAAACGCGACAACATTGGCGCTGCAACGCAGCCCGAAGACCATCGAATGGCGAAGGGAAATCCTCGGCGCTCAGGCAACTTGATCGCCATGCGGGGACATATTGCGCCAGCTTACGCGCATCGTTGCCTGCATGGTTTCGCCGGGAGCGAGCCGCTTCAGTCCGGCGCCGTGGTGTGCATCGACTGGATGCGAGACCGGCTCAAAACAGAAGAAGCTGTCTTCCTCCGAAGGAGAGTAGAGGACATAGACACGAAGCTCCAACGAGGCATCGATGGATATGACGATTCCGTCGTCTTGCTGAATGATTTCAGCTTTCCCGTTCCAGCCGTCGAAGCCATTGTTTACAGGACCCCGCGGTAGCCGGGCTTGTGCGGAGAAATTCCAATCGGAGCGGCTTGCCAGGTGCTCAACGCCCGTCGGCAAATTGCGTTCGTCCACTATCCAGACCCGCTCCGCCGGCGCCCTGAGCTGCGTGCCGGCTGTTCGTAAGAACCAGGGATGAAATCCAAGGCCGTAAGGCAAGGCAAAGGCAGCGCGGTTCTCGACGTGCAGCGACGCGACGAGCGCTCCGTTGTCGAGCGCGTAGACCACGCGAGCGGAATAGCGGTAGGGACCGATGGAACCATCGTCGAGCGCAAGCTCCGCGCGCGTCGCTGTCGTGCTCACAACACGCCAGCGCTTCTGAAAACCATCGCCATGCGATGGGAACGGCACGCCGGGAACATTCGGTTCGACGGGATGGAACCGTCCTTCAAACTCGAACCCGCCCCCCGACATTCGATTCGACCATGGAACCAGCAACTGGCAGCCATGGCTGACTTCGGACGTGCCCGGCTTGAAAATCGGCACGGATGCACCCGCGATGAATGCGTCGTAGCGGGTTATCTGGGCACCCTGCCCCGGGCTTATTTCCAAACGCGCGTGGGCGTCCTCGATCCGGATCAATTCCATTGGACCGTAGGATCCTGCGACGTTTCAGCGGGCGCGCGCTCAGCGCTCAATCAAGTCGATCGCAGAGCCGGTTCAGCATCTGGGCTTTGATTGCCTGGTGTGCAGGATCATCCCAAAGATTGTAGCTCTCCAGCGGATCATTCTGGTGATCGTACAGTTCGCCCTCGTCGTGGTCGCGCATCGAGATCAGCGCGTAGCGATCGTTGCGGAGCAGCGATAGCTTCCAGTTGAACCGCTGCATCATTCCGGCTGCATTGTAATATTCGCTGTAGATGTCCTCGCGGTGATGATCCGGGTCGACCTTGCCGGTGAGCAGCGGCCAGAGCGATTTGCCCTGAACGTTAGCCGGGATCGCAATACCTGCTGCGTCGAGAACGGTGGGCACCAAATCGACGGCTTCCACCAAGGCGCGGCTGCGCAGTCCCCTCTGGACGCCGGCGCCGTGGATGACCAGCGGGACGTGCACGGCCGGGTCGGAGAGGAATGGGCCCTTGAGATAGACGCCGTGGTCGCCCAGCATTTCGCCATGGTCGGCCATGAACAGCATCAAGGTGTTGTCGGCTTGTCCAAGGTCGGCGATCGCCTGCATCATGCGTCCGACTTGCACGTCGATGAGGTCGATCATCGCCCAGTAGGCGGCGCGGATCAGTCGGTGGTCGCGATCCGTCATATCGGAGTAAGCGAATTTGCCCGGCGCGCCATAGGCGCCGCGGTGGCAAGTCTCATAGGGCGCAGGCTTCTCGTTGAGTTCGCCGGGCCGATAGTTCGGCAAGGGAAGCTCATCGAGATGATCGAGGTAGCGCTTCAGATATTCGGCGGGCGGGTCGAAGGGGTGATGGGGATCGTACGGATTCACCGCGAGCAGCCACGGTTGGTCTTTCGGCTGCTCCTGGATGAAGTCGACGCCGCGATCTACGCACCAGGTAGTCTGGTGGCTTTCCGGCTGCATGCCGACCTCCACCCAAGGCGAGCTTTCATGGGGCCCTGGCTGGTAGGAGAGGCCCCGCTTCGCCAGCCAGCCGGTGTACTGGTTGGTCGATTCCGTCTCGGCGCGGTATTTGGCGTCCATGGCGCCAAGCACGTCGCCTGGCCAGTGCGGGCCAGGCGCTTCCGACTCGTAGAACTCGCTGAGGCCGTCGTCGATGCGGCGCTCCAGGCCGGTTTCCGGATCGACACCCGACACGTGCAGCTTGCCTGAGAGTCCGCAGACATAGCCGGCGTCCGCCAGAATGCGCGTGATCAGCCTTTCGCCCGTCGGGATGCTGTCGGCGTTGCTGCGGGCGTGGGTCGTGCGCGGATAGCGTCCCGTATTAAAGCTGACGCGGCTCGGCAGGCAGACCGACGACTGGGTGTAAAAGCGCTCGAATGCAGCGCCTGTGCTGGCCAGCCGATCGAGGTTGGGTGTCCGCACAAACGGATTTCCGAAGCAGCCCAGCGTGTCCCAACGCTGCTGGTCCGTGCAGAACCAAACGATATTCGGTGGTCTCCGTGCCGTGCTGCTCATCTGCCCTTACCGATCCGCGTACTGGCCCGTGCCTAAGACATGTGATGCCGGCGGCGGGGCCGCGTCTGGCCGCCCGGCTCTGGAATGATCGCACTCATGCCGCCATCGACGACGAGCGACGCGCCCGTCACGTAGCTGGACATATCGGAGGCGAGAAAAAGCGCCGCCTTGGCTATCTCGTCCGGCGTGGCATAGCGCTCGAGCGGGATCCGGCTGAGGCTCTCTTCTTCCGCCTTGTCCGAAGCGCGCGGGCTCATGTTGGTCGAGACGCCGCCCGGGAGGACCGCGTTCACCCTGATCGCCGGCGCGTAATCCGCGGCAAGCGATCGGACGAGCGCGACCACGCCGCCCTTCGCTGCCTGATAGGCGACGTTGCGGGTCGAACCGCGGATCGACTGCAGCGACCCGGTCACCACGATATTGCCGCCGCCTTGCGATTGCATGATCGGCACGGCGTAATGCGCGAGCATCCATGTTGCCTTGAGACAGACCGCCAGCGTGCGATCCCACTCGGCCTCAGTGATTTCCGTGGCATTGCCCATCGAGTAAGCCGCCGCGTTGCTGCATACGACATCCAGCCGGCCGAACTGCTTGATCGTCGCCTCGATCAGGGCGCGCACCTCGTCCATGCGACCCACGTCCACGCGGTAAAACATCGCCTCGCCCCCGGCGGTCCGAACGGCCTCTGCGACCGCCTCGCCCTGCTGCGCGTTGACGTCAGCGACAACGACGCGGGCCCCTTCCCTGGCGAACAGTTCGACGATCGCGCGGCCGATGCCTTCGGCGGCACCGGTCACGACCGCCACCTTGTTATGCAGCAGCATCGCTCTTTGCCCCGTCAGCCTCGTCCAGCCTTCCGAATGCGGCCATCAGACCATCGGGCCCGCTGACCGGCGCCTGGTCGTACAAATAGCAGGCGGCCAACCGCGACGGCTCGGTGCGATACAACGGCGGCGCATGCTCGATACATCGCGGCATCGTGTTCGGACAGCGGTTGGCGAACTTGCACGCGTCCGGGCCGGCGGCCATCGGATGCGCCCGCGAGGGTTCGGGTGTCCAGTGACGCTCAGGATCGGCCCATGGCACCGAATTTATCAGGAGCTGCGTATACGGATGCTGGGGTTCCGGCACCACGCGGTTCACGTCGCCGGCTTCTACGACCGAACCGGAGTAGAGCACGATGATGTTCCGGCTGATCTGATAGGCGGTGGCGAGATCGTGGGTGATGTAGATGATCGAGATGCCAAGCTCGTCTTTGAGCTGCTGAAGGTTGCCAAGCACGGTGGCGCGCAGCGAAACGTCGATCATCGAAACCGGCTCGTCGGCGATGATCACTTTCGGCTTCAAGAGAAGCGCGCGGGCGACCATGATCCGCTGACGCTGACCGCCGCTCAGCTGATGCGGATAGCGGCCGAGAATTTCGTTCGGCCGCAGCCCGACCGCCGCCAGCGCATCCATCATGATGGCGCGCCGCTCCTGTTTGGAGCGGATCGAGAGAAACTTGGCGATCGGCACCTCGAGGGCGTGATCGACCGTGTAGAACGGGTTGTAGACCTCGAAGGGATTCTGGAAGACGACCTGCACGTCGCGACGGAAGGCGTGCCGGTTGCTGGCGCCAAGGCTGCGCAGGCTGTGGCCCTTGTACAGAACTTCACCGGTCGTGGGAGTTTCCAGACCCAGCAGGAGGCGCGCGAGCGTCGTCTTGCCGCTGCCGCTTTCGCCGACAACTGCGGTGATCGACGGATGGTCCGTATCGATCACCAGCGAAAAATCTTCCAGCGCGACGGGACGCGGGCGCCCGATGCGGTGCTCGCCGTAAATCTTCGAAACGCGACGTGCTTCGAGCAGCGCGGTCATGCGTTTAGCCCAATTTTCTCGGGAGCCGCATCGGGGGACAGGGCGCCAGCGGCCGTCGCTGCACCTGCATTGGCCGGTGCGCCAGCGGCGATGTCTTCGGCGCGCCAGCAGGCGACCCGACGTTCCGCACGGACCTCGCGAAGCGTTTGCCGCTCCGTGGTGCATGCCGCGAGCGCGTAGGAACAACGCGGATGAAAGAGACATCCCGACGGCAACTCCATCAAGGATGGCATCGAGCCGTCGATGCTTCGCGGTATGGCCTTCACGGCCAGCGACGGCGTGTTCTCGATGAGCGCGCGCGCGTAGGGATGCAGCGGCTTCTGGAACATCGGCTTCATGGGGCTGAGTTCCATGAGCTGGCCGGCGTACATGATCCCAATGCGGTTCACGAACTGCGCCATCAGCCCCATGTCGTGACCGACCAGGATGACCGCCGCGCCGATTTCCTCCTGCGCCTTGCCCAGCGTTTCCATAACGCGACGCTGAACGACCACGTCCAGCGCGCTGGTCGGCTCGTCGGCAATGATAACCTTGGGCCGCAGGCTGATCGCAATGGCGATGCATACGCGTTGCTTCATGCCGCCGCTGAGCTGATGCGGATACATGCCGGCGACGGCGGGCTCGAGGCCGACGCCGGCGAGCAGCTCGTTCACGCGCGCTGTCTGAGCGCGCGAGGAAAGGCCGGTCTCGTGATCGCGCAGCCCATCCAATATCTGTTCGCGAATGAGCAGAACCGGGTTGAGCGAGCTCATCGCGCCCTGCGGCACGAGCGCGATTTGCGCCAGCCGCACATGGCGCATCCCTTCTTCCGGCAGTGCCAGCAAGTCCTGCCCATCGAGCACAACCTTGCCGCCAACTATATGTCCCGGCGGCTTGATCAGGCGAAGGAGGCTCAACGCGGCCGTCGTTTTGCCCGAACCGGATTCGCCGACCAACCCCAAACGTTCGCCGGGATAGAGGTCGAAGGAAAGCCCGTCGACAGCCTGCACCACGCCACGCGGCGTGCGGTATTGCACCCGGAGGTCGCGGACCTGAAGGATCGGCGCCGTCACGACGTTGTCCTCAGCCTGGGGTCGGCTAGTTCGTCCAGGCCGACAGAGATCAAGAACAGCGCGATGAAGATCAGAATGATCAAGACGATCGGCGCGAGCCACCACCACCACAGACCCTGAATGATGCCTTGGTAGAGGATCACCCGGTAAATGATGGTGCCGAGGCTGGGATTGTCCGCCGGTCCGAGGCCCAATGCCTCCAGTCCGATGGAGGCGAGGATCGCGTGCGTGATGCTCGCCACGAAATTCGCGAAAATCAACGGCATCAGGTTGGGCAGGAGTTCCTTGAGAATGATCTCAAGGCCGCCCATTCCCGACATGCGGGCCACCTCGACATATGCCCTTTCCCGGAGCGAGAGGACCTGCGAGCGGATGATACGGGTTGGCCTTATCCACGCCGTCATGGAAACGACAAGCGCCATCTGCCACAGGGTAAGTCCGTGGAATGCGATAGCGATAATGACGAGAAGCAGGATTGTCGGGATCGACAACCCGATATCCACCACCAGCCGGATGACGGCATCGATGCGGCCGCCAAAATAGGCCCCGATGAACGCCAAGAGGGTCGCAACGACGACACCGATGAACCCCGCGCCCAGGCCGATAGACAACGTTCCCAAAAGCCCGAGCGCGTTCAGCGCGAGCAAGTTGCGGCCCTGCGTATCGGTCCCCAATGGATACTGTAGAGACGGCGGAAGGCGGGGGCGCACCGAAAGCGGACGGTACTCGGTGAACGACGACACCTGCAGAGTCGCAAAGACAAAGAACAGGACAAGCAGCAGGATGAGGCCGATACCCCAGGCGAGGGCCGGATTGCGCCGCAGGTAGCCGAGCACCTCTTTCACCGCTGATCCCGACGCCTTTCTCGGCTCGTTTGTCGTGTTGGCGATTGTTGCGTCCGCCATTCTCACGCCCTCCGGCGAATTCGGGGGTCGAGGAAGGGTAGCGCCAGATCCAGAATGAGTGTCGCCACCGCGAGCGACACGATCAAGGTGAACACGATTCCCTGAATGACGGGAAAGTCAGCAAGCTTGATCGAATTGAACAGAAGGAGGCCGATGCCTGGGTAGGTGAAGACCACTTCCACCAGGATGGTGCCGGACACGACATAGCCGAGCTCCAGCGCCAGTGCGGTGATCTGGGGCAGCATGACGTTCCGCAAACCGTAGCGCACCAGGATCGTGCGGTTGGTCAGACCCTTCGCCTCCGCCATCGCGACGTAGTCCTGCGAAGTGATGCCGACCATCATGCTTCGCATCGAGAGCGCCCAGAACCCGACGCTGGACAGTATGATCGAGAGGGCGGGAAGCACCGAGTGCTGCAGCACGTCAAAGGCGAACTTCCAGGTGTGACTGGGAATGGTGCCGATGCGATAGCCGCCGGAGCCCGGCAGCCAGTGCAGCTCGAATGCGAACAGCCACAGCATGGCGAGACCGAGCAGATAGTAGGGAATCGCGGCCAGGGTAAAGACCGGCGGCGCGATAGCGCGTATCCACGCCGGCGACTTTGGCCACCCGACTAGCGCGCCGAGCAGGCTTCCGAGTGCGAACGACACGAGCGTGGTGACCGTCAGCAGACCGACCGTCCAAGGCAAGGCATCGCCGATCAATTGCGCCACCGTGCGCGGGTAGCTTGTGAAAGACTGACCCAGATCCAGCCTCGACATATCGCCGAGATAGTTCAGGTATTGGTGCCACAACGGAAGATCGAGCCCGAACTTCTCGTCGTACACTTTGACAAGATCGGAAATTCCCGAGGCGAACGAGGCGCCGTTCTTCATCTCATCGAGCAGGCGCGACCGGATAGGATCCTGTCCGGTCAATCGCGGCAGGAAGAAATTCAGGGTCCCTGCCGCGAAGACTACGAGGACAAGGAAAGCGAAGCGGCGTACCAGATATTTGACAGTTTCCACTTCGCTTCCCCGTCCTGGACGGATGACGGCGGCTAGTTCGAGCCTGCCCTGCACAGATTGTGCAGGACCAGCCCAAATCCCAGAATCCGCGGCTGCTCGTTTACGTATTCGCCGAGCTTACCGTCGACCGTCGGCCAGCAGTCCCAGTACTTGGTCACCATGGCGATGTTGTGCATCCACTCAAAGGTCGGAATGCTCGGCAGATCGGGAAGCCAGATTTCCATCGCCTTGCGATAGAGAGGCATCAGGGCCGCCTCGTTCGACGGGTCAATCAGCGCCATCTGATCCACGAGTGCGTCGAAGTCGGCATTGCACCACTGGGTCTTGTTGCCGCCGACCACGCGGACGCCGGACGGGTCGGTCCGGGCGCAGGTGAAGGGCACCAGCGCCTCGTAGGGATCGCGGAAGGCTCCCTGCGCGCCATCAGCGATCACCGAAGTGTACTGCGCTCGGGCGAGCTGATCGGCAGCATCCGGCGGATCGCTGTAGGTCGCCTCAATTCCGGCGCGCCGCAGTTGCTCGACCACGATCTCGCCGGTCGCGTCCCATTCGTCCCAGCCGGCGATCTGCAGCTTCAGCTGCTTGCCGCTGGCATCTGCCCACATGCCGTCGGCGTTCTTGGTGTAGCCGGCAGCCTTCATTCGCTCGTCACCCTTGGCCGGGTTGTATTCGTTGGTGTTGTACTTCCCCAACAGGTCCGGGATCGAGTCGGTGTACTTCTTCAGCCCGGCAAAATCCGGATAAGGCACCGGCGCCGGCGTCGTCGTGTCCATCCAGGCCACGCTGACGATCTGCTTGCGATCCAGGTAGTAGCTGATCGCCCAGCGGAGATCGGCACTGTTGAACGGCGCGGTCTGCGTCGGAACGAAAAGCTGCTGGGTGTAGGTATCCTCATACCCGTACGGCGGCTTGCGGCCCGAATGGAAAGTCACGTCCGGAGTCTGCTGAATGACAGAAATTGCCGCCGCAGGCGCGAGCACGGTGATGTCGATGTCGCCGTTGACTACCATCTGACTGCGAACAGTCTGATCTGTACCCGCGGCCAGGAATACCTCCCGCTTGAACGCGAGCGGATGATTGAGACCGGAGACGGACGCCCACCAATCGTCGCGGGTATCGAAAATCTTCTGCTGGGCGTTCGAGGCGACCACGTTGAACGGGCCGGTCGTTATCGGCCACTTCTTCTGGAGATCGTAGTTCGTGAAGGTCGCGAAGTCCTGACCCTCGAAAATGTGCTTCGGCACGATCGGGAACGCGCCCGCGTTCCATTTCCAGGTGAAGAAATTGAAGAAGTAGCGCGGCGCCGGCGCCTTCATCTTGATGACGACGGTGTGATCGTCGGTCGCTTCGACACTCTTCGTGATATTCGCCAGATCCTTGCTGAAGCGAACCTTGCCGTTCAGGTCAATGAGGCTCTGCATAGTGAAGACGACGTCTTGCGCCGTAAATGGCTGCCCGTCGCTCCACTTCACTTCCGGACGCAGGTGAATCGTCAGCTGCGTGAAGTCGTCGTTATATTCGTAGCCCGACGCCTGCCAGAAGATCGTCTCGTCCTTGAATGCGTTCCAATAGGCCAGTCCCTCCCACACGGAGCCCTGGCCGGTCACCAGGCTGGAGCCAATCGCGAAGGGATTGTAGAGCGTCGGGTCCTTCCATGCATTTTCGGCCCACGACCCGACGATCAGCGTGTCCTGTCGTGCCACATCCGCCAGCGGCGGATCGTCGGCGTACGATGGAACCAGTGACGAAAGACCTATGCCCACGGCAAAGGCAACCACCATGCCCGCCTGATTGAGGCCGGCAATCCAGCGTCCAGACATCCTCTCTCTCCCCTTTGTCGGGCGCGCAACCCGTTTGTGGAGGCGGAAGCCGCCAAAGGCATACGCCCGTCTGCCAATTCAAAAATCTTAGCCATGCACGGCGCAAATTGCAAGCGCTTGCAATGTCAATCGCATTAAGCCGGCTCCAGTGCATGCGCTTGCACAATCCCGCATCTGGACGTGAGACGGCCCCCAACGGCTCCCTAAGATGCGGCGTGCAGACGCGAACCGTTCGGGAAGTGAACGAGTCTGACTATGCTGCCGAACATCTCGACATAATCCGTCGTGTTTCGCAAAGTCAGGGCTTACAAATTTTCGCTCGCCGGAGAAAAGCAAATCCAAGCCGCGGCGATTGCGGAAAAGGTTGCGGCGTGAACATCGGCGCGAGCGTCGCGCCCATCCGGCAAACAATCTTCCGAATGCTTTGTGAAGCGATCACGTCGGCGTCACCGGGATGCGTTGGTGGCAAGCCCAGTTAAACACTGGGCGACCGTGAGCATCGAGGTCGGGGCTGCTGTCGCGCAGGCACGAGCGTGCGCCGGTGAACGGGCCACCGGGCTGTCCGGACTGGCCGGCATCGGCAATGCCTATGTAAGGATTGGCGCCATCCGGAACGGCGGTCAGGTCGACCTCCACGACGTTGTCGCCTAGCACGCGCGCGCGTTTCACTGCGGCGCTGCCGCTGTCATCGATGTAGCGGATGCCCAGATTGCCTGGATCGCCGACGTTAACGTCGTCCTTCACAAGCGGACCGAAGGGCGTGTGGAAGGACAGCATGATGGTCGCACCCGAGCGCTTGGCCGAGATCGCGTGGGTGGGTTTCCATGCGTCGCCACTGATCATGCCCATCGCGGCGCGCGCGTGCATCGCTCCGATGCGCGTGTAAGAGTCGCTGGTGAGATGGCGGCCGTCGGTGTTCGTCGGCACCCAATATTTCGGGCCGGCACATGCGAAACGGTCGGGAAAGTCGAGGGCCGCCTGAAGCTGTTCGAGCGGCACCAGGCAGTCGGTCATGCCGTAGCTCGTCCAGTTGCTGATCTGATCGAGCAGCATCGGCACCCGCTCGCTCTGATGGGTGATCGCGCGCATGTCGGTGTCATAGTCGGCTTGCAGCCGAACCAGGTCGGCGAGATATGCGCCCGGCGGCCGGCCGCAATCGTCCTCGCCCTGGATCCAGTCGACCAGCGCTACGCGGTAGCCGAGCCCGAGACGGCCTGCCTCCGCCCTCGCCGCGGTCACAGCTGTGATGGCGTTGTTGTAGTAGACCGTGCCTTTGCCAAGAGACGCAATGTCCTTGCCGTTTCGTCCGTGCGCACTGGACAGAAGCGCCGCGTCGGAAGGCAGACCGCGCAGGCGGTTTAGCTGTGCCGAGAGTTGCACCAGCGGTATCTCACTAAGCTTTGCGACCAGCGGCTTGAACGGCGTCACCATGGCTGGTGTCAGCGTCGCGTCCTGGTCGGTCAGGCGGACGCCGTCAAAGATCGTGTAAAGCCGGTTGGCGACCGGTGGCCGCATTGTTACGGCGTCGCTGGTGCCGCCCATCGAAAGCGACTGACCCGAACTGATGATATGGAGCAGCCGCGTCGCGAATGGCGCGACCGAACCCTCGGCCGGCAGGGTGACCGATTCCTGATGAACACCGCCGGCGGCGCTGACGTAGTTTATTCGGCGGGATGTGACGGACGGCGAAAAGTTATCGCCGGAGGAAGTGATCTGATAAGGCACACCGCCGATCAACGCGAAAACATCGCGGCCGCCGATCGGTCCGACGGTGTAAACCTGCGGCATACCATCCGCGGCGTTCATTTCGTCGCCGGATGCGGGCGGGGTCATCGGTCACCTCAACTGCGTAAGGATTTCCAGCGCTGCGTCGCGAACTTTCGGGATGGTCGGAGCGAGGAGCGCGATACGATCGAAGGCCGCGGGATCCGCAGCCATGTGCGCGCGGAGCGCCATGCCGAACGTGCGTCTGAGTTCGGTGCCAAAATTGATCTTGCAGACGCGCGAGTGCAGCGCGACGTCGCGCCGCGCGACCGCCGAGAGGCCGCTGCCGCCGTGAACAACCAGGGGCGTCACCGTCACGGCTTCGATAGCGCGTACGCCGTCCATGTCGATCTCGCTGGCAGCGTTCAACTGCAGGTGCGTGTTGCCGATCGCGACGGCTATTGCGTCGACCCCTGTTTCGCGCTCGAAAGCGGCGGCCTCGTCGGGCCTGGTCGGGATCGAAGCTTCCCCACCGGCGTAGCCGACGATGCCAACCTCGCCCTCCACGGAAACGCCCGCCGGATGGGCCAGCTCGACGACAGCACGAGTCCGTTCGATGTTCTCATGCAACGGCAGTCGCGAGCCGTCGTACATTACCGACGTGAAGCCAAGGTCGATGGCTTCGCGGCATTCGTCGAGCGAGGACGCGTGATCCAGGTGCGAGACGACTGGCACGCGCGCGTGTTCGGCCAAGTGCCGGAACATCGTGGCGAGTATCGCCAGTGGCGTGTGCTTGCGGCAGTTTGGCCCCGCCTGCAGGATGACCGGACTGGCAGCGACCTCGGCTGCTTCGACGTAAGCAAGCGCATCTTCCCAGCCAAGCACCACAAGTCCGGCGACGGCGTAATGCCCAGCCAGAGCAGGTTGCAGGACATCGCGGAGGTTCGCGATCATCGAAATTTCGCGATCATGTCCTTGATGCCGGGGATGGTCTCGACCTGATAAGCGTGCTCCGGCTGGAAATATTGGACGAGTGGCCGTTGGGTGGCGCCGGCGAGCACCGTGAAATAGTACATCTCGTAGCCGGGCGCCGCGACGCAGGGGTGGTAACCTGACCTGATCTTGAACGTCGAACCTTCGACGACGTGGAATGCCCGACCGACCCGTGCATCAGGCTCCTGCAGGAGCTGAAGGCCGAAACCGTGATTGGGGCGAAAGCGAAAGTTGTAAACTTCGTCATGCCGCGTCTCGTCGGGAAGACGATCGGTATCGTGCTTGTGCGGCGGAAAGCCTGACCAGCCCCCTGCCCCGACGGTGAAGAGTTCGGAGACCAGCAGGCGGCCGACTTGCCCCGGGGGGTTGCGGCCGAGGATGTGTTTGATCTTGCGGTGGGTCTTCGTTTCGTCGGAGCCGTACTGGACGAAATCGATGTGGGCCGGGCGAACGACGAACGGCTGATACGCCTCATCGCAACGCGCGCCCGCCACGAACACCTCGGTGTTGTCGGAAACGCAGACGAAATTCGCGGTCGCCCCCAGCGGCACGTAGACGCCCGACGGTTCGCCCTCCCACAGGGTTTTGCGTTCGCCGACGGCATCGAATGAGAACGGTCCCTTCCCCGTTTCCACCTGGACGTCGATGGTTCCGTGCACCGGGACGAGGCACGTCTCGTAACCCGGCACGCCGGAGGAAAACCGCTCACCCTTCTTGAGATGCACGACGTTGAGGTAGGCCAGCGGCACATCCGGATCGCCGCTGCCGACGATCGGACGATTGCTATTGTCGTACGGCGGGATGTGCATGAGCGGCCTTTGGCGTCGGATATTCGGCAATGAATTGATCCAGTTCGGCGGGTGTCGGCATCGCAAAGGCGCAGCCGCGGCGCGAGACGACGAAGGCCGCGGCGGCAGAGCTTCGCACCACGGCTGCCTGCAGGTCGGCGCCCGACAAAAGACCGGCGACGAGCGTGCCCAGGAAGGCATCCCCCGCGCCGAAGGGCTTCTTCACCTGCACCGGAAAGATCCCGGCATCCGTCTCGCCGCGGCTGGTTAGAGTCGTCGACCCCCCGGCGCCTTTCTTGAGGACGGCAAAGTTGCCGCCGCCGGCGACGAATTCTCTCGCTGCGGCTATCGGCTCCCCCGACGCCAGAAGCGCGAACTCGTCGTCGTTGCCGACGACGGCGTCGCAGAGGCGCGCGGCCTCGAGATAAACTTTGGCCGCTACCTCATTTGACGGCCACGAATAGGCCCGGTGGTCGATATCGAGGATCGTGAACGTGTTGGTGGCGCGCGCCAATGCAAGCGCGTGCATCACCGCCGATCGCGAAGGGTCGCCGACGAGGGCTGTGCCGGTGACGACGAGCACGGCCGCGCTGGCGATTTGCGCAGGATCAAAGTCATCTGCGCGAAGCTGGAGGTCCGCTGCCTGATTGCGATAGATGACGACGCTGCAGTCTTCCTTACGCGTCTCGGCAAGCGCGAGGCTGGTGCGATAGTCTCCCTTGACGAGGCGACATCTGCCGGTGTCGACCGACAGGCGGGCAAGGGCGGCGCTGACGAAACGCCCGACCGCGTCATCGGAAAGGCAAGTGATCAGCGCGGTTCGGAAACCGTGACGCGCGATTGCCACGGCGATGTTGCCGGCACTTCCTCCGATCTCGGCGGCGAAGCTGGTCGCCTCTTCGATGCGCGTTCCGTCGGGCGTTGGGTAAAGGTCCATTCCGGCCCGGCCGACCACGATCGCCCCCAAGGGCCGGGAGGCATCCAGCGGGACCTTCATGTCAGACGCCTCGCCGCTGTCGCTCGCGGCCCTCGCCGATCCGCGCAGCGGCCGCCAGTATCTGAGGACGCTTGCTGACCTCGGGGGTGCCAACCTCCCACCACGCTTTGCTCTCGTCAGTCCATCCGTTGGGATCGACCTTGATCTCGATCACGTAGGTGCGATCCGACTGCCGGGCGCGGTCGAATGCCATCTCAAGTTCGGCAATCGTTCCCACGGTTTCGGAGCGCGCGCCCATCGCAGCCGCATGGGTCGCGAAGTCGACGGAGAACGGCTCGGTCAACGGGGAACTGTCGGCGATCAGGTTGTTGAACGACGCGTTGCCGGTGTTGCGCTGAAGCTTGTCGATCACAGCGAAGCCGCCGTTGTCGCAAACGATGACGATGAGCTTCCGGCCGGCGAGGACGCTCGAGTAGATCTCCGAGTTGAGAATGAGATACGAGCCATCGCCTACAAGCACGATCGTATCGCCGGCGTCACTGCGCTCCATCTGCGCGATGCGTGAGCCGAGGCCGCCGGCGATCTCATATCCCATGCAGGAAAAACCGAACTCGACATCGACGGCAGTGCCGGAAGTCGAGCGCCAGTTCATGGAGAGCTCGGCGGGAAGGCCGCCGGCTGCGGTCACGACGCGATCGCCCGCCGTGGTCCGACGGTTCACGACGCCAACCACCTGCGCGTACGTGGGCGTGGAATTCGTTGGCGCCGTGCGCTGATTGACGCGGGCGTGCCAACCATCGCGCAGTTCGCGCGCCCGTCTGGTCCACTGCGCGTCCGCCTTCCACTCGCCAAGGGCCGCGGCGAGTGCGGCGAGCCCTTCCCTTGCGTCGGCAACGACCGGCGCGGCGAAATGCTTCGCCGCGTCGAAGCGGGCCGCATTCAGCGCGACGATCGGTGCGTCTTTCGCGAACACGGTCCACGACGCGGTCGTGAAGTCCTGAAGGCGGGTGCCGATTGCAAGCACGAGATCCGCCTCGCCTGCAACCGTGTTGGCGCTATCGGCGCCGGTGCTGCCGAGGGGGCCGCAGTTGCCGGGATGCCGATCGTCCAGCGCCGACATCCCGGCGATCGTCTCGACGACGGGGATGCCGCGGCTCGCTGCGAACTCCGCTAGTTGCCTCGTCGCCAGCGCGTAGTGGACGCCGCCGCCCGACACAATCACCGGCCGCTTCGCTCGGCGAATGAGATCCGCCGCGGCGATGACCTCGTCCGTATCCGGATGCAGGCGTCGAATCCGGTGCACGCGCGGCTCGAAAAAGCGCGCCGGAAAATCATAACTGACGCCCTGCACATCTTGCGGCAATCCGAGGAACGCGGGGCCGCAATCGGCAGGATCGAGCATGGTCGCGACGGCGGCCGGCAGCGACTGGATCAACTGGGCCGGGTGCGTGATGCGGTCCCAATACCGAACGACCGGCTTGAATGCGTCATTCACCGATATCGTCGGATCGCCGAAGTGCTCGACCTGCTGCAACACCGGATTGGGCAGACGATGATGATAGGTGTCGCCCGCGAGGAAGAGCACCGGCAAGCGGTTCGTGTGGGCCACGCCGGCGGCGGTTATCATGTTCGTTGCGCCCGGACCGATGGACGACGTCGCGATGCAGATGCGGCGGCGGAGGTGCGCCTTGGCGTAGGCCACAGCCGCCAGTCCCATGGATTGTTCGTTCTGCCCGCGCCAGGTCGGCAACTGGCCGCGCGCTTCGTATAGCGCTTCGCCAAGACAAATGACGTTGCCATGACCGAAGATCGCGAATGCACCACCGAACAAAGGCTGCGCACCGCCATCGACCGCAATCTGTTGCGCGGTCAGATACTTGACCAGTGCCTGGGCGGTCGTCAGCCCAACGTAATTCTCTGAACCCGTCGACAATTTCCCCCCTCGCCGGACGTCCCACGCCTTTTGATCGGAAGCCTAGCCAAAGCGGACGCAATTTGCAAGCGCTTGCAAATGATCTGAGCGGCCGTCGCGGCGCCTCCCGACGGCTAGACTAAGGGTCTGAGGGTATTGCGGATGACCGCGCTGCAGTCGAACAGCACGGTCTTCGGCTTCTTCTGGGGCTGGTTGATCAGTTCGATCACGCGGTCGATGGCCGTCCCGATGATGTCGGCGATCGGCTCGCGAATCGTCGTCAGCTGGTAGGCGGACCACCCGGCCATCGCGATATCGTTGAAGCCGATGATGCCAATATCGCCGGGCACCCTGATGCCGGCCTCCCGGCAGGCGTCGAGCGCTCCCAGCGCGACCACATCGTCACCGCAGAACACCGCGTCCATGCCACCGGTTCGAATGAGTTGTCGCATCAGCGAGAGGCCGGCTTCGTGCGTATAGGCGTTGCCGTAGACGGTTGTGTGGGGCTCCAGCCCGTTCGCCTCCAGGCTTGCGGTCAGGCCGGCAAGTCGGTCTCCAGTCGAAACCGTCGTCGTTGGCCCGCCAATGAACGCGATCTTGCGATACCCACGTTCCTGAAGAAGGTCGCCCGCCAGTCGACCGGCCTGAAGGAAGTCGGAGCTGATGATGTTTGCGGCTCCCGGCGCCTTCGGACGCCCGAAGGCATACACGACAGGAAGGTTTGCCCGCCTGCACCTCTGGGCGAAATCGGCGGGCAGGTTTGAGGTTGCGACGATCACGCCGTCGACGCTGTATTGAAGGAGCGTGTCCAGCGTGTCATCGGCCTGTCCGCTGGAAAGATTGGCGATCAGCGGGCGCAGGCCCTGCATCTGCAGTCGGCGTGTGAAGAGGTCGAACACCTCCATGAACACCGGATTGTCGAAGTTGCTGCAGATAAGGCCGATCAGCTCGGTGCGGCGCGTCATCAGGCTGCGTGCATGGACGTTCGGCTGGTAGCCGAGCTTTCGCGCTGCCTTTAATACCTTTTCACGCGTTTTCGCCGAGACGCTCGCCCCCTTGGTGAAGGTCCGAGAAACGGCAGAAAATGAAACACCCGCCAGGTCGGCGACCTCTTTGGAGGTGATCCGCCGATCGGAGGCTCTGCGTGTCTTCTTGACCTTCGCCATGACGCCCGATTCGCCCCTGCAATGCGGCAGCATATTGCTGACCGCGCTTGCAAAGACAATCTACAGTGGCGGCACAAGCCAGTGCTGCCGAAACCCGGCAATCCCGTGCGGGACGGCGGAGTTCGGTGCCGTCACGTACGTCCGATAACGGACGGGTTGAGCACGCGGCCGCCGCCGGGATCCTTGCCCTCCGCGATAGCGAGGATCGCGTCGACGCACATGTTTGCGGTCGCGTGCTCGCCCGTATCGTCGTCGGCAATGCAGTGCCCCTGCAGCACGATGTTGTCGAGGGTCAGGAGCGGGGAGCCGATCGGCGGCTCCTTCTTGAAGACGTCGAGGGCAGCACCCGCGATGCGGCGGTTTTTCAGTGCGACGTAGAGCGCGTCCTCGTCGACGACGCTGCCGCGCGCAGTGTTCACGAGGAATGCAGTTGGCTTCATCAGCGACAGGCGTTCGGTGTTGATGAAGTTCTCATTCTCGGGCGTTTGCGGAATGTGGAGGCTGACAAAATCGGCCTCGCGCAACAGCGTTTCGGGATCCACGAGTTCGATGCCATTCGCCGCGGCATACGCTGCGTCAGGCTTCGCGTCATAGGCCAGGACTCGCATGTCGAACCCCTTGGCGCGGCGCGCCAGCGCCCGGCCAATTCTCCCCAGGCCGAGAATGCCGATCGTCTTCTTCCAGATGCCCGTGTGGAAATCGCTTCCCCATCCTCCCGCCTTTACCTGATTGTGTCCGGCCGGAAGATTGGTCGCGACGGCCGACATGAGCGCCCACGCGCCATCGGCCACCGACTCGTGGTTCGCGCCGAATGCCATTGCGATCGCAACGCCGTGGCGCGTGGCGGCCGGGACATCGACATGGTCGTAACCCACGCCCCAGCGCGCGACGACCTTGAGGTCCGGCGCGGAGTTGAAGACGCGCTCATTGTACGGCTCGCCGCCGGCGATCGTGGCGTACATGCCGGGTAGCCGCGCGATCAATTCGTCCTCGGTCGGTCCGCGGGAGAGTCCCGAGTGGACGACCTCGAAACCGGCCGAGCGCAATCTTTCGAAATAGGGCGCGGGCCGCCCGACGGTCTCGTTGACCAATACCAGTACCTTCTTCGTCATCTAGTTCTCACTCGCTGGAGCGGGAATTTGGCGCAGCCATTCGACAAGCTGTCGGCCGGTGTCGGCGGGGGTTGCGTGGCTGGTGTCCAGCCGCAGTCGATTGGGTATCAACGAATTCTCATACTCCTGCGCGAAGCGGCCGAGCACGAGTTCGACGTCTTGTTGCCTGAGCGGGCAGTGGGGATCGGGATCACGCGTCATCCGCGCCCTGATTTGTTCGGGGGACGCCTCGACGAGCAGGAGCGCGGTTTGCCGATCGAGCCTCAGGGCCTCTGCGTCCCACTCGCGGGCACGGCGTCGACGATCGGAAAACGTCCCGTCCTCGCCGTAGCCATAGTACAGCGGCGCGTACACGGCCTCCGCATAATACCAGTCGATGAGCAGGTGGTGCGGATCGCGGTACATATCCGGCGCGAAATGGCGCCAGATCATGTGGCGGCGGAATTGCTCGAGCACGTTCGGCCGCATCGTCTTAACCTGCGATACATCGCCATCATCGAACTCGGCACCGTCCATCATTTCGGCGGCTCCGAACACGCCCCGGTCATCCACCGACACAACGAGGTGGGTATTCGCGCGAGCCGAGACAAAGTGGCTGTGCCAGCGCACCTCGCGCTCGTGCGAATTCGCAATCAGCCACTTCGACAGCTCGACGGCCACCGATCGCTTACCGGCGTAGTCGGAGCCAGTGATGATGAGACGAATTGGCTTCACCGCGTGTCCTCGGGCGTCAGCACGACCTGAACGGCGTCTGCGTCGCGATCGACGAAAGCTTCGAATGCGGTCTCCCACTCGCGCAGCGGAAAGCGATGGGTGATGAGCGGTGCGACTTTGATCTTGCCCTCCCTCAGGAGGTCGTAGCCCAACGTGTAGTCCGCAGTGGTCCAACCCTGATTTGCCCGCAGGGCAACGCTGCGCGCTATAAGCACCTCGAACGCCGCGAGTCTGATCTCGAGATTTTCCGGGACATGGCTTTCGATGACGACGCGACCGCTCGGTCCTGCCAAACGCAGCGCCAGTTCTGTGCTTGCGCCCGTCCAGTCGCACATCAGGACGACGCTCGCGCCACGTCCGCCGAACATCTCCGCGACCTGGCTAGCGACATTCGGCGCGTCCAGATCGGCAACGTGCGTTGCGCCGAGGCTTCGCGCCAGCTCGAGCCTGCGCTCCCCAGTTCCGGCCAGCACCAACGCCTCCGGCGAATACAGCTTCGCGACCTGCAAGGCCTGCAAGCCAACCGGTGTCGCTCCCAGAATTACGACGCGCTCAGCAATCCCAAGGTCGGCGACGCGGCAAATGGCTGCCGCGCTGGAGAGATTCTCCAGCAGCGATCCCTCCTCCAGCGTCACCGAGGCCGGCAGCTTGTACAGGCAGCGTTCGGGAACCGCACAATATTCAGCCAGTCCGCCGTCGCGCGACAGCCCAAGGGTCTGGAAGTTGGCGCACTCGTGGACCCGGCCGGCGCGGCATCCCTCACATTGTCCGCACAGCACGTAGGAGTGGATCGCGACGCGATCGCCGACCGCCGCATATTTCACCGCCGTACCGCGCTCGACGACGGTGCCGGCGAACTGATGGCCGGGGATCATCGGATAAGGGCAGCGCAGCACTCCAGCGCGAATCCTGAGATCGTTGGCGCAGAAGCCAACCGCTCCGACGCGAACGATTACCTCGTCGGGCGCCGGGCGCGGATCGGGACGCGTGACCAGGGAATATGACCCGGGCGCGTCCGTGTAGAGTGCCTTCATCCGAACCTGTTCCCCACCTGCGACCCTGCAGGACGCCTGTCAAACCGCGGAGCCCGCCGGAGCGATCCTGCGGCCGCTCCCTCGGTTCGTCACCGCACCAGTTCCAGAGGCGCCGCCGACTCCATGGCGGACGGAGCCGCCTGGGTGCCTTCGGCCACAGTCGTAAGCGACCGCGACGATATTTGCAAGCGCTTGCAACACGGTTCGCCGTCGTGTTACTTGCGAGAACCTTGGCGCGCTCGCGACGGTGGGGACTATCATGGATGTGACGGTTGGCGTCGGGCCTGATACGTGGGGCATCTGGTTCCCCGAGGACGACCGGCAACCGCCGTGGGCCAGGTATCTCGATGAAGCCGCTGCGGCCGGGTACGAATGGATCGAACTCGGTCCGTTCGGCTATCTCCCCTCCGACGCTGCCGTCGCCAAAGCGGAGCTGGCGAGGCGTGGCCTCCGCGCGGCTTCCGCGTTTGTCGCGGGCGACCTGGCGGAGCCGGGTAAGTCTTGGTCCTCGATCGAACGGCAGCTTCACGGCCAGGGGCGTTTACTCAGTGAGCTTGGGGCCAAATTCCTTCTGCTTGTCGATGACAACTACACGGACTTGCTGACCGGAAAGCTGGTCAGCCCGCCCCAGCTGGACAGGGCTGGCTTTCAGCGGCTGATCGATACGACGCGCAAAGTCGCCGAGATCGCCCGGAAGGAATACGGGCTACAGTTACTCTTCCATCCCGGCGCTGAAACCCACGTGGAGACGGAGGAACAGGTCGAGGAGCTATTGCGCCGGACCGAACCCGAGCTCGTGTCGATGGTTCTCGACACGGGCTACCACGCCTACGGCGGCGGCGACATTTCCGCATTTCTCAAGCGCCACGCCGACCGCATTCCCTACCTGCACCTGAAAAGCTTCGACAGCGAGATAAGGGCGAAGGTGGCGGCCGAGAAGATACCGCTCGCGCAGGCGGTGGCGATAGGAACATTCGTCGAGCTTTCCCGGGGCGTCGTCGATTTTGCCGCGCTGCGCAAGACGCTCGAGGAGATCGACTTCAGGGGATTCGCCATCTTTGAGCAGGACGTCTTCCCGGTACCGTTCGATATGCCGCTGCCGATAGCGCGACGGACGCGGCAATATCTGCGCGAAATTGGAATTGGCTAGCGGCCGAGCGCTTCAGCGCAGGCTCTCCCGGCAAAAAACGAGGATGCGATGATCAACTCTCGAGCGCGTGACTTGAAGAAGCGGTTGCGGGCCGGCGAGGTCACTCTTGGTACCTGGCTCGGCATCGCCAACACATCGGTCGCCGAGATTGTCGCCGGTGTCGGGTTCGACTGGGCCCTGATCGACACCGAGCACGGCGTGTTCGGGAACGAGTCGCTCCAGTCCGTTCTGATGGCGTTCAGCGGATCGAAGACCGTGCCGATCGTGCGCGTGCCTTCCAACGATCCCGTGCCGATCAAGCAGGTGCTGGATATGGGCGCCGACGGCATCATGATCCCCATGGTGAATTCGGTTGAAGGGGCCCGTGCCGCCGTTGCAGCATGCAAGTATCCCCCGGTCGGAACGCGTGGCGCGGGCCCGCTGCGGGCGGCGGATTACGGTCGCAAAACGAACGAATACTTTGCCCAGGCGAACGACTCGGTGATCGTGATGCCGCAGATCGAGCACATCGATGCGGCGCGCGACATCGAGCGGATACTCGAAGTGCCGGGCATTGACATCGTGTGCCTAGGGCCGACCGACATGTCGGGCACGGCTGGCGTGCTTCGGCAATTCGATCATCCGATCATGGTGAAGGCGATCGAAGCCGTCCTCAAGGCCGCCAAGACCCGCAAGCTGCCGGCGTGCCTTGGCATCGACCTTTCCGACAGCGAGACGCGCCGCATGATCAAGCTCGGCGCCACCATGGTCCTGGCCGGCGACGACGTTGGATCGCTGTGCACCGGTCTTGCCAATTCGCTGGAACATATGCGCGCGGTCACCGGGACCGGTTCTTCGCGCAAGACATCGTCAAAGACCAAGAGCCGTCCGAAGGCACCAAGTTCTCGATGAGCCGCGCCAGCGCGAGACGCGCCGGTGCCTCGACGGAATACCGTTCTATGGGTCAGACCTCGCCTGACGTCGTTCTATTCGGCAGCACCCAGCCCCATCGACGGTGGCGGGCCGTCGAGGTCGGCGCGCTGACCTTCGAGGTGTGCGAGGGCAAGGTCCGGAAGGTCCGCTGGAACGGCGTTGAGATGATCCGCGGAGTGGAGTTGCTTGTCCGCGACCCGCGCGGCGGAACGCTTCCGGCGAATGTCGCCGCGGAAAAGCTCGACGCAACGGACAGCGGCGCCGCGTACGATTGCCGGTTCGATGTTCCCGGAGCCGCTTGCACCATTCGCGTCGTCGCGGGAACGAACGACACGCTTACCATCGACGCCGAAGTCGCTCCCACGGAGGAGATGGTGGTGAACCGCGCTGGGTTGGTCATTCTGCATCCGCTGGAACTCGCGGGTACCGCCTTCGAGATTCAACATGGCGACGGCAAATCCGTTGGAATGTTCCCGGACGCGATCCAGGTGACGGCACCGGCGACTGATATCCGGGGCATTGCTTATCGGCGCGGCACCGCGTCGGTCGAGATCGCGCTCGAGGGCGAGGTCTTCGAGATGGAAGACCAGCGCAACTGGACCGATGCATCGTTCAAGACCTATTCGCGGCCGCTTTCGTGGCAGCATCCGTTCGCGCTGCTGCCCCCTCCCGCTCCCCCGATACGACAGAGGCTGGTAGCAAGATTCGACGGCAAGGCGGCTGGGTACCGGCCGGCGGAAGCGCAGGAAGCCGCACGGATTGCGCTTTCCGATCGCCCCATCGGCAGGCTCCCCGCTATCGCCACGCCCATCCAGCCAGGTTCGCGGCTGCCGCAAGCGGGTGTGCTGGCGGCGCTAGGCGAGCAGCACATGCTCGTTCGCCTCGATGGGACGGAGACCGTCCGCGAGATACGTGAGACGACGCGGGATCTTGCCGTCGCAAGTGTCGATCTCGAACTGATCGTCCCCGACGCATACGCCAGGGCGCTCGCCGCGCTCGATGCGATTGCCGGCCGCATCGACGAGGCTGGCCTGCATCCGAGACACGTGGTCGCCGTTCCGCGCGGGCACCCGCACCTCGGCAAAACCGACGGGATTGCGACGCCGGAGCGCTTGCTGCCCCGACTCCGATATCTGTTTCCCAGCGCAAGAATCGGCGGCGGCCCGCTCAGCGACTTCGCCGATCTCAATTGCGCACCTGCGGCGGCGGACGCCGAGTTCATAACATTCGCTACCGCCGGCGTCGTCCACGACGCGGACGACGATCGGGTAGTGGAGACGCTGACTGCCCTGCCTCAGGTGTTTGCGGACGCCGCTCGCTCTGCCGGCGCGCGACCGCTGCGGATTGGCCTGGCTTCGATCGGATTGCGGCGTTTTCCGGCGGCCACGGCGACGCCGGACAATCCGGACCAGCGTCGCCTGCCGGCCGTTGCCGCGGACCCCCGTCAGCGCGGCATATTTGCTGCGGCGTTCGCCGTTGGTGCGATGGCGGCATGCGCCGGATTTCCCGTGCAGAGCATCGCGCTCGCAACTCTCACCGGCCCGCACGGGATGACTTTCGTGCAGGAACCATGGCCGCAGCCTGGATACGGCGGTGCGTCTCCGAGAGTCTTTCCGCTCTTCCATGTCGTGCGGCAATTCATGCTGTTGTCCGGCGCGCCGCGCCTTGACGTCAGCGGCGTCACGCCGCCGCTCTACGGCGTTGCAGCGCGTCGGGGCGACGACACCGTACTGGTGCTCGCCAACCTCGGCCAAACAACGCGAACGGTGGTCCTGCCCGCGCGGGGCCGCATTCGCTCGCTTGACGCGCTGAGCTTTGCCGACGCCATCGCCAATGAGCGCTGGCTTGACGATGTTCCGCCGGCCAACAGCGAGACCGTCGTTCTACCGCCGTTTGCCACGGCTTTCGTCTTGCTCCCACTTAATGCGAGGTAGGTGCCATGCGCGCAGTCTTCATGCTTTTCGATTCGTTGAACCGCAAGGCGCTCGGCTGCTACGGCGGCGAACAGATAGCGACGCCGAATTTCGACCGCTTCGCGAAGCGCGCCGTCACGTTCGACAATCACTACGTCGGGTCATTGCCCTGCATGCCGGCGCGCCGCGACATTCACACCGGGCGTCTGAGCTTCATGCACCGCTCGTGGGGACCGCTGGAGCCGTTCGACAACTCGATGCCGGAGATCCTGAAATCGGCCGGCATCCATACCCATCTCATCAGCGATCATTTCCACTACTTCGAGGACGGTGGCGCCACCTATCACAGCCGCTACAACACCTGGGAGTTCATTCGCGGGCAGGAGTACGACCCGTGGATTGCGATGGTCGAGCCGCCGCTGAAGCGCTTCAAGGAGATGTACTCCGACAAGCAATACGACTCGCCCAAACCCCGGCAGCACCAGATCAACCGCGAGAAGATCCTGATGGAAGAGGATTTTCCCGGCCCCAAATGCTTCGAGCATGCTTTCCGCTTCTTCGACGACAACCGCGACGCGGACAACTGGATGCTGCATCTCGAATGCTTCGACCCGCACGAGCCGTTCGATGCGCCGGACAAGTACAAGGATGCGTATCGCACGGCCTACAATGGGCCGATCCTCGATTGGCCGAAGTACGCCCCGGTGCGCGAGAGCGCCCTGGAGATCGCCGAAATCCGAGCCAACTACGCGGCGCTGGTCGCAATGTGCGATGCCTATTTCGGCAAGCTGCTCGACTACTTCGATGCGCACGACCTTTGGCGGGACACCTGTCTGGTGCTCACCACCGACCATGGGCTGCTGCTTAGCGAGCACGACTGGTGGGGCAAAACGCTGACGCCGTACTACGAGGAAATCTCGCACATCCCGCTTATCGTACACGATCCGCGCCGGGCGGATCGGGCGGGCACGCGCGTGGCAGCGCTGACGCAGACGACGGACATCATGCCGACGATGCTCGACATGTTCGGTAAACCAGCGCCGCGGGAGGTTACCGGACGTTCGGTGTTGCCCCTGATCGGCGGAGCGGCGGGACCGGAGGCGATCATATTCGGCTTCTTCGGAGGGCCGATCGGCGTGACCGACGGCGAATACAGCTACTTCCGCTATCCCCCGAATCTCTTCGACGAGCAGCTTGGCGAATACACGCTGATGCCGATGCATCCGACCGGGTTCTTCAACCTGCAGGAACTCTCCACGGCGAGGCTTGCCCCGCCTTTCGATTTCACCAAGGGCCAGACAATCCTGCGGTACGACGCGCTGAACGACACGCGTCGGCCACCGCAGATGAACGGCGAGAGATGGGGAAATTTCGTTTCCGCGATCTACCACAACGCGCGCGACCCCAATCAGCTTCAGCCCATACAGGACGAGGTGATAGAGGCGCGACTGCGGAAAGCCATCGTACGAATCCTGCGCGAGCACGACGCGCCATCCGAATATTTCGCGTGGATGTCTCTCGACAGGAACGAGTGAGCGGACATCACGGCGAAATAGCCGGCGGGCCGTGACGCCATCTGCGCCGCATCGCGGCCCGTCATACTGAGGCGATCTCGCGCCTCAACTGAATCGCGTCGTGCGGGCCGCGGCGGCCAGCGTATTGGCCATCAGCATTGCGATCGTCATGGGCCCGACGCCGCCCGGGACTGGGCTGATCGCGCCGGCAACCCGGGCAACTTCCGCGAAAGCGACGTCGCCAACGAGCTTGTATTTACCTTCGCCCTTTTCGGGCGCCGGCACGCGATTGATCCCGACGTCGATGACGGTGGCGCCCGGTTTGATCCACTCCACTCCGACCATTTCCGGCCGACCGACCGCCGCCACGACGATGTCGGCCGACCGTGTGAGCGCGGCCAGTTCCTTTGTGCGCGAATGCGCCATGAAGACTGTCGCGTTTGCGTGGAGCAGAAGCTGACCCATGGGTCTGCCGAACAGATTGGAGCGGCCGATGACGATCGCATTCAATCCCGAGAGGTCGGAACCGTAGATGCTGCAAACGAGGCGCATCGCGCCCGCCGGCGTGCATGAGATCATGCCGGTGTCGAGATCGCCCGTGGCGAGCTTGCCTGCATTCACGACATGTAGCCCGTCGACATCTTTCTCGGGATTGATCGACTGGATGATCGGATCGCTTTGCAGCGGCCTGGGCAGCGGCAGCTGCACCAAAATGCCGTGGACGGCATGGTCGTCGTTCAGCCTGGCGACGAGCGCCGCCAACTCCGCCTGGCTGATGGCCGCCGGCAGCGTGTACTGGAACGAGTCGAAGCCGCACTCTTGGGCCGTGCGACTCTTTGCACCCACATACGCGTGGCTGGCGGGATCGTCGCCCACAATGATCACCGCGAGGCCCGGTTTGACGCCGGTCTTATGTACGAGGCGCGCCGCCTCCGCCTTTACCGCCGCGACTACCGACGCGGCCATAGCCTTCCCGTCGATAATCCGAACCATGCTTCAGCCCATACGCTCCGAGGCATAGCTGCCGCGGTTGGCCGGGAAAACGACTGTGCGATTGCCGTTGATGAAGGTGCGATGATGGATGTGAGCGTGGACGGCGCGCGCCAGCACCTGGCTCTCGACGTCGCGGCCTAGCGCGACGTAGTCGTCCGGGCTTTGTGCATGGGTCACCGGAGCGACATCCTGCTCGATGATCGGGCCTTCGTCGAGGTCTGCCGTCACGTAGTGGGCCGTCGCGCCTATGAGCTTCACACCGCGCTGATAGGCTTGCTTGTAGGGGTTGGCACCCTTGAAGGATGGCAGGAACGAATGGTGGATGTTGATGATCTTGCCGTACATCTTCCGGCAGAGATCGTCGGACAGAACCTGCATATACCGGGCGAGTACGATCAGCTCGGCGCCGCTTTGCTCCACCAATTCCATGAGCTGAGCTTCTGCCTGCGGCTTGTTCTCCTTCGTCACCTTGATGAGATGGAAGGGGATGTCATGGTTCACGACCAGCTTCTGATACTCGAGGTGATTTGAGACGACACCGACGATATCGATGGGCAGCGCGCCGATGTTCCAGCGGTAGAGCAGGTCGTTGAGACAATGGCCGAAGCGCGAGACCATCAGCAGGACCTTCATGCGTTGCGCTTCGTCGCGGAACTCGTAGTGCATCCCGAATTTTTCGGCGACCGGCGCAAAGCCTTCCGCAATGCGGCCGAGGCCAACGCCCTCTTCCGAGACAAGCGAGATGCGCGTGAAAAATTTGCCGGTATCGAGATCGTCGAATTGCGAGGAATCGACGATGTTGCAGCCGCAGTCTGCGAGGTAGCCGGCGATAGCGGCTACGATCCCGCGCGTGGACTTGCAGGTTACGGTCAGAACGAATTGCATCGCGGAGTCTTCGGCGGCGCGGATCAAATATCGAGCGTGGTCTGATGTTCCCAAGCGGTGAACTGGGAACAGTAGTTGTTCCATTCAACGTGCTTGAGCTTCAGGTACGCTGACGAGAAATCCGCACCGAGCGCCGCCTGCAGTTCCGTGTCCTGCTCGTAGGCGCGTAATGCGTCGAGGAGATTGAGCGGAAGCTTCGGCGCGTTCGTGACGGTATGACCGTCGCGATACATGTCGATGTCGTAGTGGCGGCCGGGATCGGCGTTGCTGCGGATGCCGGAAAGCCCGGCAGCTATAATGATGGCCTGGAGCAGGTATGGGTTTACTGCGCCATCCGGCAGACGCAGTTCGAAGCGGCCGGGCCCGGGGACCCGCACCATGTGCGTGCGATTGTTTCCAGTCCACGTGACGGTGTTTGGCGCCCAGGTCGCGCCCGACACGGTGCGCGGCGCGTTGATGCGCTTGTAGGAATTCACCGTCGGGTTGGTGATCGCCGCCAGCGCGGACGCGTGCTTCATGATGCCGCCAAGGAAGTTGCGGCCCTTGTCCGACAGGCCGAATGGCATCGCTTTGTCGGCGAAGGCATTGGCCTTGCCTTCGATGTCCCAAACAGAAATGTGCGCGTGGCAGCCGTTGCCCGTCAGCCCCTTGAAGGGCTTGGGCATGAAGGTCGCGCGCAGCCCGTGCTTCTCCGCGACGGACTTCACCATGAACTTGAAGAAGGAATGCTTGTCGGCGGTTTTCAGCGCGTCGTCGTACTCCCAGTTCATCTCAAACTGGCCGTTCGCGTCCTCATGGTCGTTTTGGTAGGGCTTCCAACCGAGCTCGAGCATGTAATCGCAAATCTCGGCGATTACATCGTACCGCCGCATCACCGCCTGCTGGTCGTAGCAGGGCTTTTCCGCGACATCGTATTCGTCGGATATCTTCGAGCCGTCGGCCGAGAGGAGAAAGAATTCCGGCTCGACGCCGGTCTTAACCCTCAACCCCTCTCGGGCGGCCTCATCGATCAGCTTCTTCAGCACCACACGAGGCGCCTGTCCGACCGGCTTGTCTTCCATGATACAGTCGGCGGCGACCCACGCGACTTCCTTCTTCCAGGGCAAGCAGACGACGGACGAGGCATCCGGCATCGCGAAAAGGTCCGGATGCGCGGGCGACAGATCAAGCCAGGTCGCGAAGCCGGCGAAACCAGCGCCGCCCTTCTGCATATCGGCGATCGCCTGAGCCGGGACGAGCTTTGCGCGCTGCCCGCCCAGCAGGTCGGTGTAGCTGATCATGAAATACTTGACGCCGGCGTCTACTGCGAAAGCTGCGAGATCCACTGCCACGGGAATTCCCTTCTCTCTGTCGTCTCGCACTCCGAGTCGCGTTTCCTCCCGGCGGTGCCGGTTTCTCTTGGGCCGCTACAACCCATTCTTGCCGGGATGCCAGTTAGTCCCAGCGAGTGGCACTTGAGCCATTGCGGCCGCTTCTAGCGTCAGCGCGCACAGGTCCTCAGGTTCAAGATTGTGCAGATGGTTCTTGCCGCAGGCGCGCGCGATGGTCTGCGCCTCCAGCGTCATGACCTTGAGGTAGTTCGCCAGACGGCGACCGGCGATCGTCGGATCGAGACGCTTCGCGAGCTCGGGATCCTGCGTCGTGATGCCGGCCGGGTCTTTGCCCTCGTGCCAGTCGTCGTAAGCGCCCGCGGTCGTCCCGAGCTTCTGGTATTCGTCTTCCCAGTTCGGATCGTTGTCGCCGATCGCGACAAGCGCCGCTGTGCCGATCGAAACTGCGTCGGCGCCGAGGGCCAGGGCCTTCGCCACGTCGGCGCCGGAACGGATGCCGCCTGAAATGATCAGCTGCACCTTGCGATGCATGCCGAGGTCCTGCAGGGCCTGCACCGCTGGGCGGATGCAGGCGAGCGTGGGCATACCGACGTTTTCCATGAAGACGTCCTGCGTTGCGGCGGTGCCGCCCTGCATGCCGTCCAGCACCACTACGTCGGCGCCGGCCTTCACCGCGAGCGCAGCATCGTAGTAGGGACGCGCGCCACCGACCTTGACGTAGATCGGCTTCTCCCAGTCGGTGATCTCCCGCAGTTCCGCGATTTTGATTTCGAGGTCGTCGGGGCCCGTCCAGTCGGGATGGCGGCAGGCCGATCGCTGATCGATACCCTTCGGGAGGTTGCGCATGTTGGCGACGCGATCGGAGATCTTCTGCCCGAGCAGCATGCCGCCGCCGCCGGGCTTGGCGCCCTGCCCTACCACAACCTCGATCGCATCGGCGCGGCGCAGATCCTTCGGATTCATGCCGTAGCGCGATGGCAGGTACTGGTAGACGAGCGTCCGCGAATGCGTGCGCTCCTCGTCGGTCATGCCGCCGTCGCCCGTCGTGGTCGACGTGCCCGCTGCCGTCGCGCCGCGACCGAGGGCTTCTTTAGCGTTCCCCGACAGCGCGCCGAAACTCATGCCGGCGATAGTGATCGGGATTTTCAGTTCGATGGGCTTCTTCGCGAAGCGCGTGCCGAGGGTAACGGCCGTCTCGCATTTCTCGCGGTAGCCCTCGAGCGGGTAGCGCGAGATCGACGCGCCCAGGAACAGCAGATCATCGAAATGCGGTACCTTGCGTTTCGCGCCGGCACCGCGAATGTCGTAGATGCCCGTGGCCGCCGCACGCCGGATTTCGGCCAGCGTGTAGTCGTCGAAGGTCGCTGACTTCCGCGGCGGCGTGTGAGGATTATGGTAAGCCATGCAGTGTCGTCCGCCTCAGTACGCGTCGGCGTTGTCGATGTTGAAGTTGTAGAGTTTGCGGGCAGAGCCGTAGCGCTTGAACTCTTCGGCCTTGACGCCGGTGACGCCTGCCCGATCGAGCAACTCAGCGACCTTGGCCAGATGCTCGGGGCGCATTTCCTTCTGGATGCAATCCGCGCCGAGGCTCTTCACCGACCCGCGCACGAACAGCCTGGCCTCGTAGAGGGAGTCGCCCATGGCCTCCCCCGCATCGCCAACGACAACCAGGTTTCCGGACTGCCCCATGAAAGCCGACATGTGCCCGATCGAGCCGTGCACGACGATGTCGATGCCTTTCATCGAGATGCCGCAGCGGGAGGCGGCATTGCCCTTGATAACCAGCAGACCGCCACGGCCCGTGGCGCCGGCGTATTGGCTGGCGTCGCCCTCGATGACGACGACGCCCGACATCATGTTTTCGGCAACGCCTGGGCCAGCGGACCCGCGGACGGTTACGATGCCGCCGTCATTCATTCCGGCGCAGTAGTAACCAACCGATCCCTTCACCTCGACAACGATCGGCCGGTCGATGCCGACGCCCACGGAATGGCTTCCGCGCGGATTGAGCACCTCGAAGTTCGTGTCGTTGGCGAGCGCAGGAAGCGCGTGGAGCGCGCCGTTGAGTTCGCGCAGGGTCTGAACGGATAGATCGAAGGTCGGCATGACGTCCCTATTCGGGACCCGCGAAAGCGAGGCCCCACAACTCGGTACCCTGCGGTCAGGCTGCTTTCTTGTGATCCCAGAAGTAGACGGTGGCCGGCTCCGGCTCCCACACACGTGCCTTCTCGATGCCCGGCAAACCGGCCAGCGCGCGGTATTCGCTGCCGAACGCCACGTACTGATCGGTCTCGGCCATCACCGCCGGCTTGCAGGCGATCGGATCGCGCAGCACGCCGAAGCCGGTCTTGGTGCCGACGACGAAGGTGAAGAAGCCGTCGAGATCTTCGAGCGCGCCGGAAAGTGCATCGCGCAGGTTCTTACCCTTCGCCATCGCCGCCGTCAGGTAAGCGGCCGCGACTTCGGAGTCGTTGTCCGTTTCGAAGCCAATGCCTTCGCGGATCAGTTCGCGGCGGACGTTGTTGTGATTGGACAGCGATCCGTTGTGCACCAGGCACTGATCGGCGCCGGTCGAGAACGGGTGCGCCCCAAGCGTGGTGACCGCGCTCTCGGTCGCCATGCGTGTGTGGCCGATGCCGTGCGTCCCTGCCATCGCGCGGATGCCGAAACGCGTCACGACATCTTCCGGGAGGCCGACTTCCTTGTAGATCTCGATGTTGTCGCCAGAACCCATGAGGCGGACGTTTGGGCGTCGCGCGGCCAAGAACGCGCGCACGCCGGCAATGTCGCCGCCGGTCTCGACTACGGCGTGGGTGCTCCTGATCGTGACCGTCGCGCCGATGCCGGCGGCGGCGAGGTCGGCGTGGAGGCTGCCGAAATCCGCTTCAGGCGTGCCGGATTGCAGCGTGACCTTGGTCTTGCCGCCGCCCTTCCCGTAGATAGCGATGCCCGCGGAATCGGGGCCGCGATCGCTCAGCGTGACGAGCATCGTTGCGAGAAGCTCGCCCAGCCTCGGCTGCAGCGCCTTGTCCTTCAGAAACAGACCAACAATGCCGCACATGTCCAGGCGATCCCCGTTGGGAGGTGCCCGGAAGACCTATCAGCAATGCGCCTGCACCGCAACTGCTAGGAATAAATCTTTCCTGATAGTCAAGCACGGCGGCGCGCCGGATGGTGTTCAGCCCGGATAAGAGATGATCGACAGATAGCGGGATGGAAGCTTCACCAGCTTCTCGGGCCCGTGCGGGGCATCCGCGTCGAAGAAGAGGCTGTCGCCCGGCTGCATCGCGTAAAGCCGGTCACCGTGGCGGTACAGGACTTCGCCCTCGAGCATGTAGAGAAACTCCAGGCCATCGTGCTGAAACGTCGGGAAGACGTCCGACTCCGTCGTTAGCGTGATCAGGTAGGGCTCCACCGTTACGCCGCTGGAATTGTTCTCGATCGCTCCAAGCAGACTGTACTGATGACCGGCGCGCGTGCCGCGACGCTCGATGTTCAACCCCTCGCCGGCCTTGACGAAGGTGGCTCCCCGGCTCTCCTCGAAGCGCCGGAAGAAAGTCGTCACCGGCACGCCGAGGGCTTTCGACAATGCCTGCAACGTCGTCAGCGAGGGAGAGGTATTGCCCTTCTCGATCTTGGAAAGCATGCCGACCGACATATCGGTCGCCGCGGCGAGTTCGGTGATGGTGAGGCCGAGTTTGGTGCGCAGCGCGCGGACCTCGTGACCAATCGCCATCTCGAGATTGTTTTCACGCGGCTCCCGCACCGCATGCGGATCCTGTTTGAAGACCGGTTCCGCCTTGGTTCGACGGTTCCGTTTTGCGGCCTTTGCGGCCTTTGCAGCCATTTGGACTCTCCGGGCTTGGTCTTCGAACAATAGATCGGCCAAGACTTAGCCGTGAGGAAAAATCGTCTCCCTGCGTTCGCGGGGCGTTTCGCCCTGGGCGCCCTTGAAGATGCGGGAAAAATGCGCGGCGCTGGAGAAGCCGGTGGCGAACGCAATCTGTGCGATCGACAAGGGGCTCTGCTCCAGCAGGCGCCGCGCGTGATCGAGGCGAATCCGGTGGTAGGCGGCGAGGAATTTCTCGCCGAGGTGCGACGTGAAGAGTCGATCGAGATGTCTCGCGCTGACGCCGGCAAATGTCGCCATCGCCGTGCGAGACAACGGCCTCTCGACGGTCGCCTCCATCTTTTCCAGGACGGCGAGAAGCTTGGGATGATGTGTCCCGAAGCGTTCGGCCGCCGAACCACGCTGCGGCGCGGTCGGCTCGGCAACCGCGGTGTGCAGATACCAGTCGCTGACGCGGCGCGCGAAATGAGAGCCCATCCGTTCGGCGATGAGCGCGTGCGTCATGTCGAGCGGAGCCACGCCGCCGCCGCAGGTGATGCGATCGCCGTCCATCACGTAGCGCGCCTGGCGCGGATTGAGATGCGGGAATGTCTCGCGCAGCACCGGCGCGTGTTCCCAGTGGATGGTGAAGTCGCGGCCGTCGAGCAATCCGGCGGCAGCGAGGATGTAAGCGCCGCTGGAAATCGCCCCGATGCGCACGCCCTGGCGCGCAAGACGGCGCAGCGACGCGATCATGGTCTCCTGGCCCTGCCAATCGGCGAGGCCGCCACCGGCGCACACGAAGATGGTGTGGCAGCGCCTGCCTCGTGAGGCGATCGGGGCGCAGTCGACGGCAATTCCCGACGAACTCGCGACCGGCCGGCCATCTGCCGACAGCGGCAGGATGTCGTAGAGCGGAACGCCCGACAGAAGGTTCGCGGCGCGCAGCGGCTCGGTCGCCGAGGCATAGGACATCAGCGCGAAATTTCCGATGAGCGCGAAGCCTATGCGCTGCGTGGCGGCAGAATCAGCCATGTCCTCTTTCTATTCCTTTATGTCTTTAATCTGCAATACGGAACGCGAGGCCGCGCGTATGTTGCGCGTGTCCCGGAGGCCAAAATTCGTGCGCTACTCCGCGCTATCGGTCTTTCTCAATGGCCTCAGCGGCAACGCCAACTGGCGGCCAGCGTGGCGCACGCCGCAGCCCAAACCGCACTACGACGTCGTGATTGTCGGCGGCGGCGGGCATGGGCTCGCGACTGCTTACTACCTTGCCAAGGAATTCGGCGTCACGAACGTCGCGGTCGTGGAAAAAGGCTATCTCGGCTCGGGCAACGTCGGCCGCAACACGACGATCATCCGCTCCAACTACCTGCTCGATGGCAATAATCCGTTCTACGAGCTTTCGATGAAGCTCTGGGAAGGGCTGGAGCAGGACTTCAACTTCAACGCCATGGTCTCGCAGCGCGGCGTGCTCAACCTCTATCACTCCGACGCCCAGCGCGACGCCTTCACGCGGCGCGGCAACGCCATGCGGCTGCATGGGGTGGACGCGGAGCTTCTGGATCGTGATGCGGTTCGCCGGATGCTGCCGTTCCTCGATTTCGACAACGCGCGCTTTCCGATTCAGGGCGGCCTGCTGCAGCCGCGCGGCGGCACCGTGCGCCATGACGCCGTCGCGTGGGGTTACGCGCGCGGCGCCGACATGCGTGGCGTGGATGTCATCCAGGAATGCGAGGTGACCGGCATCCGCCGCGAGAACGGCGATGCGGTCGGTGTCGAAACGAGCAAAGGCTTCATCGGTTGCGGCAAGCTGGCGCTCGCAGCGGCGGGCAACTCGTCGCGCGTCGCGGAGATGGCGGGGCTCAGGCTGCCGATCGAGAGTCACGTGCTTCAGGCATTCGTCTCCGAGGGCCTCAAGCCGTTCATCGACTGCGTCGTCACCTTCGGCGCGGGACACTTCTACGTCTCGCAGTCCGACAAGGGCGGCCTTGTCTTTGGCGGCGACCTCGACGGTTACAATTCGTATGCGCAGCGCGGCAACCTCGCCGCGGTCGAGCACGTCGTTGAAGCCGGGAAGGCGATGATCCCGGCGCTGTCGCGCGTGCGGTTGCTGCGCTCGTGGGGCGGCGTCGTCGATATGTCGATGGATGGCTCGCCGATCATCGACCGCACACCTGTCGGTAATCTCTACCTCAACGCCGGCTGGTGCTACGGCGGCTTCAAGGCGACGCCGGCCTCCGGCTTCTGCTTCGCCCATCTCATCGCGCGCAACGAACCGCACCCGACCACCCGCCAGATGCGGCTCGATCGATTTGCGCGGGGCCGGGTGATCGACGAGCGGGGCGCGGGCGCCCAGCCGAACCTGCACTGAGCGGCGAGGACAGAGACGATGGCCAGTCTTGTTCCTTGTCCCCACTGCGGCAGCCGGCCGAAGGAAGAATTCACTATCAAAGGCGCTGCGCTGAGGCGCCCTGCTCCCGACGCGCCGGCCGACGCCTGGCTGCGGTACGTGTACGAGCGGGCCAATCCGCGCGGGCGCCACGAGGAATATTGGCACCACACTTCGGGCTGCCGCCGCTGGCTTGTCGTCACGCGCGATACCGCAAGCCACGAGATCGAAGCGTGCCGCGACGCGGCGCTCACTTCTGCGGGGGGGCGCGCATGACGTCGTATCGCCTGGCGAGCGGCGGGCTTGTCGATCGCCAATCCTCGCTGCGCTTCAGCTTCGACGGCAGGTCCTTCGCTGGGTACTCAGGCGACAGCCTTGCCTCCGCGCTGCTCGCCAATGGCCAGCGCCTGGCCGGGCGGAGCTTCAAGTATCACCGGCCGCGCGGCATTCTGACGGCAGGTGCCGCCGAGCCCAACGCGCTCGTTACCGTCGGCCGCGGCGGCCGCACCGAGCCCAACACGCGCGCAACGATGCAGGAGCTCTACGACGGTCTCGAAGCGCGCAGCCAGAACCGCTGGCCGTCGCTTGGCTTCGACATCGGATCGTTGAACGGGCTGCTCTCGCCGTTTCTTGGTGCGGGCTTTTACTACAAGACGTTCATGTGGCCCGCGCATCTCTGGGAGCGGCTCTACGAACCTTTCGTTCGCCGCGCCGCGGGCCTCGGCCGCGCGACCTACGAAGCCGATCCCGATACCTACGAGAAATGCTGGGCGCATTGCGATCTGCTCGTTGTCGGCGCAGGCGCGACTGGCCTTGCCGCGGCGCTGGCCGCGGGGCGCGCCGGCGCCCGCGTCGTGCTTGTCGATGAACACCCGATACCCGGCGGCGGCCTATTGTCGGACAGCGCGACCATCGACGGTATCGCCGCGCCCGATTTCGCGCGACAGGCGGTGGCGGAGCTCGCCACCATGCCGAACGTCGAGGTACTGGTGCGTACCACAGCCTTCGGCTGGTACGACGACAACGTGTTCGGCGCGGTCGAGCGCGTGCAGAAAAATATCCGCCAGCCGAGCGCATCCGCACCCGTGGAGCGACTGTGGCGAATCGTTGCAAGGCGGGCGCTTCTTGCTACAGGCGCGGAGGAGCGGCCGCTCGTTTTCGGCGGCAACGACAGGCCCGGCGTGATGATGGCATCCGCGGCGCGTGCGTATCTCAACCGCTACGGTGTTGCCTTCGGCAGGACGGCGGGTGTGTTCACCACCAACGACGCCGGCTACGCGCTCGCGCGCGACCTGGAAGCGGCCGGCGTCGATGTCGCGGCCGTCGTCGACACTCGGGCCGACACCAACTTTGCCTGGACCGGCAAGGCGCGGGTGATCCCGGGCGCCTTCGTCAGCGACGCCCTCGGCGGCAAATCTCTGTCCGGCATCCGCGTGTGGAAGGATGGCGCGACCGAGACCATAGCGGTCGATGCGCTCGCCATGTCGGGCGGATTCAATCCGGTCATCCACCTAGCCTGCCATCGTGGCGGCAAGCCGGTCTGGTCGGACGAACATGCGGCCTTCCTCGCGCCACCCCGTCTCAAGGGCCTGGCTTTGGCCGGCGCGGCTGCGGGCAGAGCCGGCATCGCGGTTTGTCTCGAAGACGGCGTGGCCGCAGCGGCCTCGATCCTCTCCGAACTCGGCTTCGCTGCGCGACCGGCAAAGTTAGGCGAGGTTGCCGGCGACATCGTCGCCGGGCCAACGCCGCCGGTCTGGAGGGTGCCGGGTGTGACCGGCAAGGCGTTCGTCGATTTCCAGAACGACGTCACGAGCAAGGACATCGGCCTCGCCGTTCAGGAGGGCTATGGCCATGTGGAGCTTGCCAAACGCTACACCACCAACGGCATGGCGACCGACCAGGGCAAACTGTCCAACGTCAACGCCATCGGGCTGCTCGCTGAAGCGCGCGGCGTTTCGCCAGCGGAAATTGGCACGACGACGTTCCGGCCGTTCTATACGCCGGTCTCGTTCGGTGCTCTGACAGGCGCTGCGCACGGCCACCATTTTCAACCGGCGCGCAAGTCTCCGTTGCATGGCTGGGCGGCGAGACATGGTGCGAGATTCGTAGAGACGGGGCTCTGGTATCGCTCCTCCTGGTTCCCTCGCGCAGGCGAGACGACGTGGCGCGAGAGCGTCGATCGGGAAGCGAGGAACGTTCGGCAGAACGTCGGGCTCTGTGACGTGTCGATGCTGGGCAAGATCGAACTTTGCGGCGCCGACGTCGCCGAATTCCTGAACCGCGTCTACTGCAACGCCTTCGCCAAGTTGCCCGTCGGCAAGGCGCGCTACGGCCTGATGCTGCGCGAAGACGGCATGATCTTCGACGACGGCACGACCAGCCGGATCGGTGAATCGCGCTTTTACATGACGACCACCACCGCGCTTGCTGCCGGCGTGATGAACCACCTGGAATTCTGCGCCCAGGCACTGTGGCCCGAGCTTGACGTGCAGTTGTCGTCGGTGACCGACGAGTGGGCGCAGATGGCGGTTGCCGGCCCGAAATCGCGTCTCGTCCTCCAGAAGATCGTCGACGACGACATCTCAAACGACGCCTTTCCGTTTCTGGCGGCGCGGGAAGTCTCGCTCTTCGGCGGGCAGCTTCATGGGAGGCTGTTCCGCATCTCTTTCTCAGGCGAATTGGCCTACGAGTTGGCTGTCCCCGCGGGCTACGGGGAGTCGGTAGGCGACGCACTCATGGAGGCGGGACAGGAGCATGGCATCCAACCGTACGGGGTGGAGGCGCTCACCGTGCTGCGCATCGAAAAGGGACATATTACGCACAGCGAGATCAACGGCACGGTCGTCCCTGCCGACCTCGGCCTTGGACGGATGGTTTCCTCGGCCAAGCCAGACTTCATCGGCAAACACATGCTTTCGCGCGAAGGCCTGACGGCAACGGACAGGCCGCAGCTTGTCGGTGTCGAGCCTCTCGACCCCCGGACCAGTTTCCGCAGCGGCGCGCACATCCTTGCCAAGGGCGCAGCCGCGACGCTCGAGAACGATCAGGGCTACGTCACGTCAAGCTGCTTCTCTCCCCATGTCGGCTCCACCATCGGACTGGCGCTCGTAAAGCGGGGCGCGGAACGGCACGGCGAGGAAATCCTCGTCTGGAACGGCCTGCGCGGCGAGTTCACACCCGGACGCCTTCGCGACCCGGTCTTTCTCGACCCGGAGGGCGAAAGACTTCATGCCTGATATGCGCGCGTCGACACGGCCTGCATTGGCCGGCAAGAAGCCGCTGAACGGTGATGGCGTCAGCATGCGCGCGCTGCCCGAGGGGTACGTCGTTCACCTGCTCGGCGGGTGGGATGCTGAGCTGTCGCCGCTTCTGAACGAACTATCCGCCGAGCGACGCTCGGTGCGGCGCGCGGCGCCGGGGCAATGGTTCCTCGTCGGCGACGAACCGCTTTCGCGTGCGGAGTTTCACGCTCTCGAGCAGCGGCTTGCACCCCATGCATCGTGCGTCGATCAGAGCCACGGACGGGTTCGCATTCTCGTCAGCGGGCCAAGGGTCGAGCGCGCGCTCAGCGCATTCACCGGCGCGGATCTGGCACTCGCGGTCTTTCCCGTCGGCACCTCGACGACCTCGCTGTTTGGTCATATCGCGGCGCATGTGACGCGGGTATCGGACACCGCGTTCGAACTGATGTTGCTGCGCGGATTCGCTGAAAGTCTTTGGGAATATTTTGCGGGAACCTGGAGGGTCGACTCTCTCCCGCCCGCTTGGCCGGCGAAACGCTCCGGCGCCGAACGTTGAGCCCCCGCTGGAAAGACTCAGAGCCATGAAAAACGAAATCGAGCAATCGAATCTCGGCCCGGCTGCCGATCTCCCGCGCAAGCAGAAACTGCGCGCTGCCGTTGAGGCGGCGCGCAAGTTGAAGGAGCAACTCGTCGCCGAGGGCGCGAGCGCAATGAACGCACAACTTGAGGCCAGCGAGCGCGCCGCTACGGAAGCAAAACAACGCGGCCTGAATTTCTCGGCCGGCTATCTCTATCGCCAGATGCAGAGAAGAGACTTGTAGCGACTCCGACGGGTTTTTCGTCCGCTGCGCGTGCCTTCAGGGAGAGTGGAAACAATGGATGTTGGGTTCGTGGGCCTTGGCGTCATGGGTCAGCCGATGGCGGCCAACCTTATCGCGGCCGGGCACAGATTGATCGCTTTCTCGCGAAGTGGAGTGCCGGCAGGATTGAAGGATCGAGGGGCGGTCGAGAAGCTGTCTGCCCGCGCGGTCGCCGAGACCGCCGAGGTCATCATAATGATGCTGCCCGACACGCCTGACGTCGAAGCCGTTCTGTTCGTTGCCGACGGCATCGCCTCAGGACTCGCGCCGGGCAAACTTGTCATTGACATGAGCTCCATTTCGCCGACCGCCACCAGAATTTTTGCGGAACGCATTGCGGCCCTCGGCTGCGGCTACCTTGATGCTCCGGTATCTGGGGGTCAGGTCGGGGCTACCAACGGTACGTTGAGCATCATGGTGGGCGGCGACGCCGCGGCCTTCATGCGAGCCAAGCCCCTGTTCGACGCGATGGGGACGAACGTCACGCTGATCGGCGGCTCGGGCAACGGACAGATCGCGAAGATCGCCAATCAGATCGTCGTGGCGCTGACCATCGAAGCGGTCGCTGAGGCGCTGGTCTTTGCATCGAAGGCCGGCGCAGATCCCGCGCCGGTTCGCAGCGCTCTTTTGGGTGGCTTTGCCGCTTCGCGAGTACTCGAGGTGCATGGCGAGCGCATGCTCAAGCGGACGTTCACTCCCGGTTTTCGGATCGCGCTACACCAGAAGGACCTCAGGCTTGCTCTCGAAGCGGCGCATGAAGTTCGGTGTCCGCTGCCAAATACTGCCGCGTGCCAGACGCTTTTCAACGTATGCGCCGCCGCGGGCGATGCCGAGCTCGACCATTCAGGTCTGGTCAAGGCCATCGAACTCATGGCGAACCATCCGCTAGGCAGCTGACGGCGGCGGTCGCCGGTGGGCGGCGGGCGCTAGCCATCCGCCACGCGATACCCGACGCCTGGTTCCGTGACGATGACCGCGGGATCGGACGGCTGCGCCTCGATCTTCTCGCGCAGCTGGCTGATGTAGACGCGCAGATACTGCGTGTCTTCGGTGTGTGCCGGTCCCCAAACTGCCGTCAAAATCTGGCGATGCGTGATCACCCGCCCGGCATGTCGCGCCATGAATGACAGGAGGTCGTATTCCTTCGGCGTTAGCTTCACCTCGCTGCCGGCTCGCGTGACGCGCCGTCGGACGCTGTCTATTTCGACGTCGCCGACGCGTAGCAAGGGCGTCTCGCTGTTCTTGCGGATGCGGTGGCGCATGGCGGTGCGCACGCGCGCCAGCAGTTCGCCGACGCCGAAAGGCTTGTTGACGAAATCGTCGGCACCGAGATCGAGCGCGTCGATCTTCTCTGTCTCACGATCGCGCGCCGATAACACGATGATCGGCACGTCCGACCACTCCCGCACCTTCCGAATCACTTCCTTGCCGTCGCCATCGGGCAGACCGAGATCAAGCACCACGATGTCGGGCGAGTCCGCCGCGATGCTCCTGAGTGTCTCCGCCACCGTGCCCGCGGTGACGATGTCGTAATCGTTGGCGATGAACGCCGGTTTCAGGAAGCGCAGGATCGCCGGTTCATCGTCAACCAGAAGGGCGCGCGGCTTGCTCATGGCTGCCGCCCCAGCGGAAAGGCAAGCGTGACCCGCGCACCGCGGCCCTGCCGCACCGGGCTTTCGGCCCGCACCGAGCCGCCGTGCGCCTCTACGATCCCCTTGGTGATGGCGAGGCCAAGGCCGGTGCTCTCGCCACCGTCGGCGCGACGCGCGCCGGAGGCGCCGCTGAAGAATTTGTCGAAGACGTGCGCCAGCATGTCCGCTGGTATACCCGGTCCGTCATCCGTGACGGAAAGCGAAATCGAGCCCGCATCGACGCTGCATGAAATCACGATCGCCGCGTCAGACCCGCCATGGCTGACCGCATTGCCGACGACGTTGGACAATGCCTGCTCCACCAGAAGCGCGTCCGCCTCGATGAGCGACAACTCGGCCGGCAGCGCGACGCTGATCTTCCTTTCCGGCTCACGCCGCCGGGCAGCGTTGACGACGCGCGTGACGATCTCCTTAAGATCGGTCCATTCCTTCCGGAGTTCGAGCGCGCCGGCGTCGATCCGCGTGATAGCGAGCAGGTTGCGCACCATCTCGTCGAGATGCCGCGCCTCGCCCATTATGTCGGAGAGCAGCCCGGTCCTCTCAGCCGCCGGAAGCTTGTCGCCGTAGTCCTGTAGACTGGTCGCCGAACCGAGGATCGACGACAGCGGTGTGCGGAAATCGTGCGAGATCGAAGCGAGCAGCGTGTTGCGCACACGCTCCGTCTCAACCGCGGTGCGCGCGTCGGCAATTTCGCGCGCCAGCGCCGCACGATCGAGTGCTGCGCCCGTCTGCTCCGCCAGCGTCTGCAGCAGCGTGTGCGCCTCGGGGTCGAGGGGCGCTGCACCGGGCACCTGCGCGACGCCGACGACACCCGCCGATCCCCGCGCGGTCCTCAGCGGCAGGAAAAGCCACGGCACGGTGGGCAGCGTACCGGTCTCCGCGCCCGCCGCCTCGTTGTGGGTGAACGCCCAGCGCGCCGCCGTCATCGTTGCGGCGTCGAGCGCATCCTCAGGCGGCCACGCCGCCCGCAGCTTCAGGAGATTGCCGTCGGCGAGCAGCACCACTGTGGCTCGACCGAGGCTGGTGTGGATCTCGCTGGCCGCGCCTTCGGCCACCGCATCGGGTGTCGCAAGGCCCGACAGCCGGCGCGTGAACTCGTAGAGCCGCCGCGTCGCGCGCACGCGGTCGGCCGCGCTCCGCGCCTGGTTGCGCACCTGTCCCACCGCCGCCGATGTCAGCACCGAGACGATGAGGAACGTGCCTAGCGCCAGCAGCTCGTATGGTCGCGCCACCGTCAGTGTGTAGAGCGGCTCGATGAACAGGAAATTGTAGGCGACGAACGACAACAGCGAGGCATAGATCGCGGGACCGATGCCAAGTCTCAGTGCCGAAAACAGCACCGCCAGCAGAAACACGACCGAAAGATTGGGGAACGGCGTGATGAAGTTGAGCAGCCGCCCTGCGCCGATCGCCAGCGCCACCGCCACCGTTGCCCACGCGAACGACATCCAGCGAAAATGCGGTGCGACCGCGAAGCGCGCCCACCACGGCGGGGCTGGACCCTCGTCGCGCTGGGTCACGACGTGAACCGCAATGTCCTCGGCGCGGCGCAACAGCTCGTGCGGCAGCGAGCGGCCGAAGAGTTCGGACACGAACCCGCCACGCGACCGGCCAATTACGATCTGTGTCACGTTCTCGAAGCGCGCGAGCCGCAGCAGTTCGTCCGGAATGTCGGTACCGACCAGCGTTTTGGTCTCGGCACCAAGGCTCTCCGCCAGCCGCAGCGCGTCGGTGACTTTGCGCAGCGACGCCTCGGCAAGCCGTTGCCCGGGCCGCTCGACCGTCACCGCGATCCACGGCGCATTCATCTGGTCGGCCAGCCGCTTTGCGGCCCGCACGATCGCCGGCGAGCCCGCGTCGGCGCCGACAGACGCAAGGATGCGCTCGCCGGCTGCCCACGGCCCGGCAATTGCCTGTGCCTGCATGCGCTCGATGAGATCGGAGTCGACCCGCTCGGCGGCACGCCGCAGCGCCAGTTCGCGCAGCGCCGCGAGGTTCTGCGGTTTGAAGAAATTCTCCACCGCTCGCTGCGCCGTGTCGCGTACGTAGACCTTGCCCTCGGCGAGCCGCTTCAGCAATTCGTCCGGCGGCAGATCGACCAACACGATCTCATCGGCGTCCTCGAACGCACTGTCAGGCACTGTTTCGCGGATGCGCACGCGCGTGATCTTCTGGATCACGTCGTTCAGACTTTCGAGGTGCTGGATGTTCAGCGTCGTCCACACGTCGATGCCGGCCGCGAGCAGTTCCTCGACATCCTGCCAGCGTTTGGGGTGACGGCTGCCCGGCACGTTGGTATGGGCGTATTCGTCGACAAGCAGAAGCTGCGGCTTCCGCGCCAGCGCTGCATCGACATCGAATTCGTCGCCGATTCGGTTGCGATAGGCCGTCGCCCGCCGCGGCAATATCTCGAGGCCGGCTATCATCGCCTCGGTGTCGGTGCGGCCGTGCGTCTCCACCAGCCCGACCACAACATCGCGGCCATCGGCCTTGGCCGTGCGCGCATTGGAAAGCATCGCATATGTCTTGCCGACGCCCGGCGATGCGCCGAGGAAAATCTTGAGATGACCGCGCCCTTCCCTCCCGGCTAGGGCAAGAAGGGCGTCGGGCGAGGCGCGTTGCTCCGTGGCCACCGGCATGCCTGCATTTTACGGCGGCAGCGCGTCGAGCGCGAGGTTCAGCGCGAGAACGTTAACGTGCGGCTCGCCGAAGATGCCCAGCGCCCGCCCCTGGATCTGGCTGCGCACAAGGGCTTCCACCTTCGCGGCGTCGAGCCCGCGCGCCTTGGCAACAATCACCGTCTGCATCAGCGCGTTCTCGGGCGAAATGTCGGGATCGAGCCCGCTGCCGGAAGCCGTGACCGCATCGACCGGTATGTCGCCGGTGACGCCTTCGCCGCGGAGCGCCGTAGTGTCCGCCTTCACCCGGTCGATCAGCTTCTGCGTTATCGGCCCGAGGTTGGAGCCCGACGACGCGCCGGCATCGTACCCGTTGCCCGCCGCCGATGGCCGCGGATGGAAGTAGCGCGGCGACGCAAACTCCTGCCCGATCAGGCTGGACCCAATGACACGGCCGTCGCGCTCCACCAGGCTGCCGTTCGCCGCCGAGGGGAACACGGCAGCGGAGATGCCGGTGATAGCCAGGGGATAGGCAACCCCGGTGAGCAGCGTAAAGCCGAGCAGCATGGCGATTGCGGGACGAAGATGGTTGAGCACGGTATCACTCCTCACGCGATCCCGAGCGCCGACACGACCAGATCGACGATCTTGATGCCGATGAACGGCGCCGCCAGCCCGCCGAGGCCATAGACCAGCAGGTTCCGGCGGAGCAGCGCCGCCGCGCCGAGAGGCCGGTAGTTCACGCCGCGGAGCGCCAGCGGGATCAGCGCGATGATGATCAACGCATTGAAGATCACAGCCGACAGAATGGCGCTTTGCGGCGTCGCCAGATGCATCACGTTAAGCGCGCCGAGCTCGGGCAGCGAGGCGACGAACAACGCCGGGATGATTGCGAAATATTTGGCGACATCGTTGGCGATGGAGAAGGTCGTCAGCGTGCCGCGGGTCATCAGCAGTTGCTTCCCGATCCCAACGATCTCGATGAGTTTCGTCGGATCGGAATCGAGATCAACCATGTTGCCGGCTTCACGCGCGGCCTGCGTTCCCGTCTGCATGGCGACACCTACGTCGGCCTGCGCCAGCGCCGGTGCGTCGTTGGTGCCGTCGCCGCACATCGCGATGAGACGGCCTTCGGTCTGCTCGTTGCGGATGTAGCGAAGCTTGTCCTCCGGCGTAGCCTCGGCGATGAAATCATCGACGCCGGCTTCCGACGCGATCGCTGCTGCCGTGATGGGATTGTCGCCCGTCACCATCACCGTGCGGATGCCCATGCGGCGCAGTTCCGCGAACCGCTGCTTGATGTCCGCCTTCACCACATCCTTGAGGTGGATGACGCCGAGCAGCCGCCCGTTTTCGGCCACTGCCAGCGGCGTTCCGCCGGTCTCGGCAATCTCCGCGACCGCCGCATCGAAGGCTGCCGGCGCGGCTCCCGGCGCCAAGCCTATGTGCGCCAGCAGGGCGTCAACGGCGCCCTTGCGAAAACTGCGTCCCGGCAGGTCCATGCCGGACAGGCGCGTGGTCGCCGAGAACTCAATTGGAGTCGCCTGGACATGCGCAAGGTCAGGTTCCAGTACGTCGAAACGCTCCTTGACGTAGGCAACTATGGACCGGCCTTCCGGCGTCTCGTCGGCAAGGCTCGAAAGCAGCGCGGCTTCGGCCAATGCCCGGTTTTGCACCCCGGGCGCCGAGACGAGCGCCGACGCCAGCCGGTTGCCGAAGGTAATCGTGCCAGTCTTGTCGAGCAGCAGCGTATCGACATCGCCCGCTGCCTCGACTGCGCGCCCTGACACCGCCAGCACGTTGAACTTGAGCAGCCGGTCCATGCCGGCAATGCCAATCGCGGAAAGCAGTCCCCCAATCGTCGTTGGAATGAGTGTGACCAGCAGCGCCACCAGGATGGGGACCGGCACGTTGGTGCCGGAATAGGCGCCGAGGCCGGTCAGCGTTACTACCGCGACGAGGAAGATGATGGTGAGGCCGGCAAGCAGGATGTTGAGCGCGATCTCGTTCGGCGTCTTCTGCCGCTCGGCGCCTTCCACCAGCGAAATCATCCGGTCGAGGAACGACGAACCGGCCGACGAGGTGATCCGCACTACGATCCAATCTGACAGTACCGTAGTACCGCCGGTGACAGCCGAGCGGTCGCCACCTGACTCGCGGATGACGGGGGCAGATTCACCGGTCACCGCCGCCTCGTTGACCGAAGCGATGCCCTCGACTACCTCGCCGTCGCCGGGGATGACGTCGCCGGCCTCCACAATGACCACATCGCCGGCCTCCAGATCCTCGGCGCTGACGCCTTCCCAGACCTCGCGATTGTCCGGCATGACCAGACGCTTGGCGCGCGTCTCGGTGCGCGCCTTGCGGAGCGAATCCGCCTGCGCCCGGCCGCGCCCTTCCGCCAACGCCTCAGCGAAATTGGCGAACAGCACGGTGAACCACAGCCACGCCGCGATCTGCCCGTCGAACGAAGCCGGCGCGCCACCGGCGAGGTCGCGCACGAACAGTACCGTGACGAGCAGCGCTACGACGGCGGTGACGAAGATCACCGGATTCTTGATGAGCGTGCGCGGATCGAGTTTGCGGAAGGCGTCGGCCGCGGCGCGCGTCAGGAGCGCCGGGTTGGTGGAGGACGATTGGGTGCCGGTGCGGGCCATTGTTGCGGCTCCTTCTTCAGAATGTCTTGCCGGCGAGCATCCGGAAGTGCTCGACGATCGGGCCAAGGGCGAGCGCCGGGAAAAACTCGAGGCCGCTGACGATGACGATCACGCCGGCGAGCAGCCCGATGAACAGCCCGCCGTTTGTGGGGAACGTGCCCGCCGACGGCGCCAGCCGCGGCTTGGCCGCCAGCGACCCCACGATCGCCATCACAGGCACGATGATGCCGAAGCGGCCGAGCAGCATCGCGATGCCGAGCGTGGTGTCGTACCAGGCGGCGTTGGCCGTAAGCCCGGCGTAGGCCGATCCGTTGTTCCCAACGGCCGACGAGAATGCATAGAGGATCTCGGTGTAGCCGCGCGGACCGGGGTTGTTCAGCCCCGCAAGCGCCACCGGCAGCACGGTTGAGATGGCGGTGAAGCCCAGCGTGACGGCCGGGATGATGAGAATGGCCAGCATCGCCATCTTCACCTCGCGCGCCTCCAGCTTCTTGCCGAGATACTCCGGGGTGCGGCCGACCATCAGTCCCGCCACGAACATAGCGATGATGGCGAACACGACGATGCCGTAAACTCCGGAGCCGACGCCGCCGGGCACCACCTCGCCGATCTGGATGAGCAGCAGCGGCACCAGCCCGCCGAGCGGCATGAACGAGTCGTGCATCGCATTGACCGAGCCATTCGAGGCGCCCGTGGTGAAGGTCGCCCAGGTGGTGGACTGCGCGATGCCAAAGCGCACCTCCTTGCCTTCCATGTTGCCGCCCGCGATGCCCAGCGCGTGCATCAGTGGGTTGCCGGAGGCCTCTGCCCAATAGGCGACCGCGCACCCGGCGACGAGGAAGAGCATCATCACCGCAAACAGCGCCCAGCCTTCGCGCTCCCGCCCGATCATGCGGCCGAAGCTGATGGCGAGCCCGAGCGACAGCGCCAAGATCGCCCAGAGCGACAGCACGCCCGTCCAGATGTTCGGGTTTTCGTACGGGTGCGCCGAGTTGACGTTGAAGAAGCCGCCGCCGTTGGTGCCGAGCTGCTTGATCGCGATCTGCGACGCGACCGGCCCCTGCGCAAGCGTCTGCTGCGCGCCCTCCAGCGTCGTCGCTTCGACATAGCCATGGAGGTTCTGCGGCATGCCGAGCGCGACGAATACCAACGCCAGCACGATCGAGAGCGGCAGCAGGATGTAGAGCGTGGCGCGCGTCAGATCGACCCAGAAGTTGCCGACCGTCTCGGCGCGCGTCCGCGAGAACGCACGCGCCAGCGGCGCGACGAGCGCAATGCCGGTCGCCGCCGAGACGAAGTTGTGCGTCGTCAGCCCCGCCATCTGGCTGAAGTACGACATCGTCGTCTCGCCGCCATAGCTCTGCCAGTTGGTGTTGGTGACGAACGAGATCGCCGTATTGAACGCGAGATGCTCGCTGAGTCCCGGCAGGCCACGCGGATTGAGCGGCAGAAAGTATTGCAGGCGCAGGATCGCATAGAGCGTGACGAAACCAACGACGCTGAACATCAGCAGCGAGATCGTGTAAGCGAGCCACGTCTGCTCGCGCTTCTCGTCAACGCCGGCTAAGGCGTAGAAGCCGCGTTCGACCGGCGCCAGCAGCGGCGATAGCGGCGAGCGCCGTCCCTCCATGGCGCCCACCATGAAGACGCCCAGCGGGCGCGCCGTGGCGGCGACCAACGCCAACATCAGGACTACCTGTATCCAACCGTTGAAGGTCATGGGCTACAGCCTCTCGGGATGGAGCAGCGCGTAAACGAGGTACACAGCGAGGCAGAAGGCGACGATGCCGCCAAGGGCGAGATCAAACATGTCCGGCCTCAGGCGTTCGCGGCCCAGCGAGCGTACAAGCCCATCAGTCCGAGAAGCCCGAGACCGAGCGCCAGAAAGACGATATCGAGCATTGGATGATCCCTTCGGGTGGCTGCGCGCCGTCCGCTCGGGAAGCTAGAAATTGCGGCGTCAGGGATCGATTGGGAAATCAGCGGCCGATCATAAAGGCGGCATAAACGGCATCTCCGGCCGCTTGCCAATTAGTGATGGCGACAGGACGAATTCGTTCGGCGTAGTCGAGACAATTCAACGCCCACGGGTGTCCATGCTAGGGCTCGTCTAGGGCGGCTCCTTGCCTACGATGATGGTGGCGTCACCCCGCCGAAGCCACGCTCTGGCGCAAGTTGCAGGCGCCTCTGCCCGCCAACATCTCACCTGTTCAACCCGGGCTGGGGAGGCACGCTTCTCCGAGGACGCAGGGGCGTCATAGCCGTGATTGTTGCTTTTCGCGGTCCTAGCCAGAGACCGCGATAGCGAGACTCATTGTCCGCGTGTCGCCTGCGTCGAGGAAGATGATTCCGGGTCGCTCTTCGATGTCGTCGCCAGCACCTGCGCGCACCGGCAGGCCATGCCAAGGTTCGATGCACAGGAACGGAGCGCCGGGACGCGTCCACAGTCCCAGACTGGGCAGGCCAGCGACCGTTATTGCGACCTCGGGACCGCCTGCGACGCCGAACACAATGCGGTTCCCCCAATCCGCTTCGTGAATGATCGCCCCGCGTTCGAATTGGGTCGGGTCGAGATGCATGCGCCCTTCTCTAAAAAAAGAAGACTCCGCATCTCCGATAAAACCTTGCGCATCCATGCGTCGCATTTTCGGTTCGGCGCCGTCGTCCAGTCTCAAGAGATGCGGCTTACCCGAGGCGGCCGGCAGCGGCCAAGGAAAGCCAGGGTGAAAGCCGAAGGAAAACGGCATCACGACCGGGCCCGTGTTCTCTATCTCAGCGGTGATGGCCAAGGTTTGTTCGAACAACACGAATATGATGTCGACGCGAAACGCCCGCGGAAACGACTCCCTGGTCTGCGCGGTATCCACCAGCCGCAGACGACACGAGCGTGCGTCGCGATCGACCAGGTTAAACATGCTCGTCCGCGCGATTCCGTGGCTGCGCATCGGGAACGATTGCCCGCCGATAGAGATGTGTCCGTTGGGGCTCGGCCCGATGACCGGAAAGAGAATCGGGGAGCGTCCCGACCAATATGCGGGGTCTCCCTGCCATAGCCACTCGCGTCCGTTGGAGGAACGAAGCGACTGCAATTCTGCGCCCAACGGGGCGATTGCTGCGCTCAGCGATCCATTGGTCAGATACAGGAGACCGTCACGATGCGGGCGTCGGGTCTCCACCGTCACGCCACTAGACACAGTCCGGCCGTGCGATTTTCTTCACTATCCTGCAGAGGCCTCAACGCGCGCGAAATCTCTCAATGTTCCTTGCCGGAATCTCGATGCCGAGCCCGGGACCACTCGGCAGAGCGACACATCCGTCGATCAGCTTATCCGGATCGCCAAGGTTCAGGGTAGCCAGTTCCTCGCGAAGCGGATTCGGGAAAGTCATGCACTCGAAGGTCAGAAAGTTTGGCGCGGCGGCGCAGAGTTGCAGGCTCGCGGCGACACAGACAGCACCCGAGAAGCCGACGTGCGGCGCGAACGGAACGCCGAAGGCGTAGCCCAGCGCGGCAATCCGGCGCGTCTCAGTGATGCCGCCCGAGCGCGCAACATCGGGTTGGATAACGCCGACGGAACCGCGGGCGATTATATCGCGGCAACCGAATACGGTGTGCTCGCTCTCTCCAGAAGCGATGCGGATCGGGCTTTGCAAGCGAAGCCGATGGTAGGCTTCGATGTCCTCGACAATGACCGGCTCCTCAAACCAATAGAAGCCAAGTTCGTGAAGCCCGCGCGCGACGGCAAGAGCGTCGTCGAAATCGAACGCACAGTTGCCATCGGCACAGAGCTGTATTTCGGGGCCGGCAATTTCCCGAACAAACCGGGCACGGGCCAGCGCCTTCTCCACTGTGGGACCGATCTTGATCTTGATCATCGGGAAGCCCTGACGCACGGCGGCCTCGGTCTGCGCCTTCGCCGTCTTATCCGCTCCCCACGAAATCGAGGAGGCATACACTTTGATCCGATCGCGGCCCATGCTGCCGAGCAGGCGATGGACCGGAAGCCCGACCGACTTGCCCATGATGTCCCAAAGGGCGATGTCGACGGCAGCTACCGCCTCCAGCAGCAAGCCACTGATCTTGCCGGTGAAGACGTGGGACATTTTTTGCCAGAGGCGCTCGACCTCAAAAGGATCTTGGCCAATGACGATCGGCGCCAACAGGTCCTCGATGATTGAAACGTAAGAACGCAAGCTGTAACGGGCGAGCGCTTCGCCGTAGCCAACGATGCCGTCGTCGGTCTTGATGACGACCAGCACGAGTGCCGCATTGGGGCGGCCTCCGAGCGCCGTGCGCTGCGACTCTTCGTCGAGGGGCGCGACAAGCGGGATCGCCTCGACGCTGGCTATTTTCATTTTCGGTGCTCCGAATTTATGAAAAGCGGCGGCGGCCCGAAGCCGCCGCCGCGCTACTGCTGCCAACTACTGGCGACGCGAATTGTAGTCCTTTTCGGCGGCCGCGATGGCTTCCGCGGGGGCCATCTTGTCGGTGATCACCTGCTGAATCATGGTGCTCAGGACCTCGTTTAAGAGGTCGGTGTTCTCCGGCCAATTGAAGGCGAGCGGGTTGCTGCTGGCGTAGTTCAACAGTGTCGGCACGCTCGCGATCGCCGGCGCCTGAAGCGCGGCGTCGCCGGAGAGACTCGCCCGCACCGGGAGGTAGCCGGCCTTCAGCGCCTGATCGCGCTGTGAGTCGGTGGAGGTCCAGCTCTTGATCATCTCGCACGCGGCGTCGGGATTCTTTGCCGCCTTTGGGATAACCAGGTTCCAGCCGTTCAGAGCCGCTGGTGAGGTGGTGCCAGCCTGAAGGCCGGGTGGAGCGATGAACGTCCACTTCGCGCCGTCGGTCGCCGTCTCCTGGAACGACGAAGCCTCCTGCGATCCTTCGGCGACGAACACAGCACGGCCCGACTGACCAAGTTGCTCGACGTCATCGGTGGAACTCAGTGCAACGTCAACCGGCAGGATCTTGTCCTGCACGGCCTTGTGCAGCCGATTCAGCAGGTCAACGGTCTGCGGCGAGTTGAACGCCGCGGAGCCGTCGTCGTTCAGGATCTTGCCGCCCGCTCCAATGACCATCGGCACGAACCATTCGATGGCCTCGACAGAGCCGCCGCCAGCGCTGAAGGTCATGCCGAGCGGCGCCTGACCCGGCTGTGCCGCCTTTTGCGCGGTGGTCAGCAGTTCGTCGAAGCTGGTCGGCGCTTTCAGGCCGGCTTTCTCCAGAAGATCGGCGCGATAGTAGAAACCGAAGACGCGCAGCTCATAAGGGACGCCATAGGCGGCGCCATCTTTTCCCTTGGCTGCCGCGAGGACGACGACATCCTTACGGTCGGCGTCGGACCAGATCTTGCCGAAACAGGAATCGAGCGGCATCAGCGCACCGGATGCAATCAGCGCCGGCATATTCGGCGAATAGATCATGGCGAGGTCGGGGGTACCGCCTGCCTGAGCGGCACGCATCAGCGAGGGGACGAGTTGGTCCCATTCGACGATGTTCGTGTTGACCTTGGTGCCGGGCGACGCCTTCTCGAACGCATCTATGACGTCGGTCAGCGCCGCCGAGCGGGCGCCGTCGCCGGCCGGATCGAGGAAGCTCCACAGCGCCACATCGGCGGCGTGGGCTGGCGCGAAGCTGGAGGCAAAGATGGCGACGCCGGCTAGCGCCGCCTGGCGGATGGTTCTTTTCATTGTTCTCTCTCCCACTGGTTTTCTTGGCGTTGATTCTTGCGACATCCGCATCGCTTCTGCCCATCTCGCGGATGTCGCATCGCGAGAGGGACAGCTATTCGTGAAAACCGCCGTCATCCCTTCACCGCGCCGCTGGTCAGGCCCTGGATGAACGAACGCTGGAGGAAGGCATAGGCGAGCACGACAGGAATAACGGAGGCGGTCGCGGCCGCAGTCAGCGGTCCCCACGCGATGCCGTTTTCGGTAACGAAGAAATAGACGCCTACCTGGATCAACCGATGCTGGTCGCTGAGGACGAGGCTGTAGCCGACAAGGAATTCGTTCCAGATGTGGATGAAGACCAGAACACCGCCGGCGAGCAGCCCTGGCCGCAACAGCGGCAGCGTCACGCGATAGAACGCGCCGAGCCGCGAGCAGCCGTCGACGCGCGCCGCTTCCTCGAGCTCGTTCGGGATACTGGCGACGAAACCCCGAAGCAGCCAGATCAGGGTAGGTACCAGCCAGGCGCTGTAGACGAGAACGAGGACGATCAGCGTGTCGTAGATACCGAGGTGAACGGCCAGCGAGTAGAGCGGAACGATGATGGCGATGCCCGGAATCATCACGGTCGCCCACATCAGGTTGAGGGTGAGCTTGCGACCGGCGAAGGCGTGGCGGACGGTGGCGTGGGCAGCGTGAGCGGCGAGACCGAGGCTCAGCACGAGCGTGAAGGCGATTACGATGACGGTATTGACCAGGTAGTGGCTGTAGCGGCCGCTGAAAACTGCCGTCACCCAGTTGCCGAAAGTCACTGTTTCCGGAATCCACTCCGAGGGGAACGCGTTGACGTCGATGACCGACTTCAGTGACGTTGAGACGCCCCAGAGGACCGGGAGCGCGGCGAATACGGCGCCGACACCAAGGCCAGCGTAGGTGAACGCCGCAGCCGCGCGCGATGACGACGCCGTGGTCACTATGCGGCCTCGTCGCGAAGGATGCGCGCGTAGATCAGCGCGAAGATCACGTTGACCGCGAAGATGACGACGGCGCCGGCGCTTGCCGTACCCATCCGATAGTATTTGAAGGCCTCGAGGAACACCTTCAGCGCCATCGTCTCAGTGCTGCCGACCGGCCCTCCCCCGGTCATGACCAAAACCATGGTGACGTGATTGAAAGTGTTGAGCGTCGTCAGCACGAGAGCGACGAGCAACGTACTGCGGATGTGAGGAAAGGTGACGTGGGCGAACCGTTGCCAGGGACCGGCGCCATCGATGACAGCGGCCTCGTTGAGTTCGTTCGGTACGGTCTGCAGCGCTGCCAGCGTAAAGACCATGATCATCGGATAGGACGACCACGAGTGTGCGAGGATCAGCGCCGGCATCGACCAGGTGAAGCTGGTGAGCAGACTCGGAATGCTGAGGTGGAATAGCCGCTCGATGTCCTGGATGACTGGGCTGAAGCTCGGGTTTATCAGCCACGCCCAAAGCAGGCCGCCGACCAGCGCCGACACGAGCCACGGCAGGATGAGGACCGTGCGGAACCAGCCGCGAAAGCGGATGGGCTGATTGAGCAGCATGGCGAAGCCCACGCCGAGCGGCGTCGCAACGGCAACAGTGCCAAAAACGAAAGTGAGGGAATTGCCGATGCGGGCCAACGCAGCGTTGCCGAACAGAAAATCGGCGTAGTTGGCGAAGCCGACAAACTGCCCAAGATCCAGGTAGCGTGACTTGTAGACGCTCTGCACCAACGCATAGCCAAGCGGCGCAAACGATACCGCGGCGATGAGGATCAGCGCCGGCGCGATGGCGAGATAGGGGTAGAGCACACGCCGCCGAACGGCGCCGACCGGCATCGGGGCGGCGAGGGCATGGGCGCTCATGGCAGGTGCATCCCGCCGTCGACGAGCAGATCGACACCCGTGATGTAGCGGCCGGCATCGGAGCAAAGCAGCAGCGCGGCGCCGACGCAGTCCTCCGCAGTGCCTGCTTGTCCGGCCGGGATGCGAGCGAGAATGGAGCGGTAAAGCGCGTCGTTCTGCTTCAACTCATCATTGCGGTCGGTATCAATGAGGCCGGGCGCCAGCACGTTGCAGGTGACCCCTTGCGCAGCGTATTCGCGCGCCAGACTGCGCAGCATCGTCGATAGCGCGCTCTTAAGCCCGGCGTAGGCAAGCAAGTTGGGGTTGGGGCGCACCTGCTGGACGCTGCCAATGCCGACAATGCGCCCCCAGCGCCGCTCAGCCATCGCGGGTAGCGTCGCCTGAATCAGTCGGAGCGCCGACCACAGGTTTGCGTCGACGTGACGCTGAAAGAGGGCGTGGTCGACTTCGGTGAGGTGCTTGCGCTCCTGGATCGAGGCATTGAGCACGAGGATGTCGAGCTTGCCGCCGGCGAGCGCCTGCTTCGCCAGGGCATCGGCTCCGGCCGGCTGAATCAGATCGGCCTGCACGATGGCGCCGGCACCTCCGCCAGCTTTGATCTCGCGGAGCGCGTTTCCGGCGGCGTCGCTGTCTTGATGGTAGTGGAGAAGGACTTCAGCGCCTTGCGTAGCGAGGCCGAGCGCGATGGCGCGACCGATCCCACGACTGGCGCCTGTCACCAACGCGCGACGACCATCGAGCCTGAACGCCGAGGAAACGGAAGCTGCCACAGGCTACTCCAGCGCATGAGAGGTACGGGAGATTCGCCACGTCCGTGAAAGGAGTTGTGGTTCACTTCCGAACCTTTTCCGATCCAATCTTGACCAAATTGGCGAATTCCTGTCAAGGTAGCTTTAATCTGCGGCCTTTAGCGGCTAAGAAGCGCCATCGGAGAGGCGGAAGTGGTTCGGTATCGGTTCAGGACGTTCCCCAGCGACAAGGACGTGCCGTGAAGCAGAACGTCCGCGACGAACAGGCCCCCCTTTCGGGCGTATGGCCGATCGTGACCACGCCTTTTGATGGTGCCGGACGGCTCGACGTCGACGGCCTCGGGAACGTCGTTGAGCACATAATCGGCAGCGGCGCACATGGCCTGGTCTATCCCGCCATCGCCAGCGAATTTCAGACGCTGAGCGCCGATGAGCGGCGTACTGCAGTCGATCATGTCATCGCGGTGACTGACGGGCGCCGGCCGGTTGTCGTCGGCATCTCATCCGCGGATGATCATACTTCTCCCGCGGCTCTGGCCAATCACGCTGCGACGCGCGCCGCCGCCGGGGTGATGCTGATGCCGCGGCCCTCCGATGCGCGCGATCCCGGCGCCATCCGCGACGCCTTCAGTGCGGTCGCGGCGGCGTGCGGGCTTCCGATCATTTTGCAGAACGCTCCGGGACCGCTGGGGCCGGCACTGTCCGCCGATGCGGTGCGACTCATCGTCGAGGCAGTGCCGAGCATTCAATACGTCAAGGAAGAGACGCAGCCTTGCGGGCAGCGTATCACCAAGCTGTTGAGGGCGATGCCGAGCGGGCTTGCCGGGGTGTTCGGCGGCGCTGGCGGGCGCTTTGTGCTGGACGAACTTGCGCGCGGCGCCGTCGGCACCATGCCGGCTTGCGAATTCACCGCGCTGCATGTCGCGCTCTATGACCGCTTTGCCGCTGGCGATCGCGCCGAAGCACGGCGGTTGTTCAATGCGCTTCTGCCGCTCCTCAATTTCGAGAGCGTCTTCCGCACGCCGGCGACAAAGTTCATCTTGCATCGCATGGGCATCATCGATTCTCCGCGCCACCGCGACGACAATCCCGACCTCGACGACGCCGACCGGTTGGAGTTGATCACCATCCTTGAGAACATGGGGGCGCGAGCGCGGATCAATCCCCCCAACATCCTCGGCCTTGCCGCCGATGGTTGATCAGCCATCCATCGGCCTACCAGCGGACGCCGCCGACGCTCAGGAGCAGCTGAACGTTCGCGAACGCTCGGAGTACCTCGGAAACCTGATCTACCGTCAGATATTCGAAGGGATTAAACGCGGCACCTACGCTCCCGGCGACCGACTGCCGACAGAGCGGCGCCTGATGATGCAGTTTGCAGCAGCGCGCAACACCGTTCGCAAAGCGATTTCGCGATTGGTCGAGGATGGACTGATACAGCGCCAGATGGGCAGCGGCACCTACGTCGCGACGACCGCAACCATGTCGACCAATGCCGACGGTCGCACGGTCAGCCCGCTCGATGTGCTGGAAGCGCGCATGGCAGTCGAGCCTGGCTTTGCCGATCTTCTGGTGGCGCGTGCGACAGAGGCCGATTTCGAGCGGATGGAGGAGCATCTTGAGCGGCTGGAGCGTGCTCGCGATCAGCGCAGTTTCCGCGAGGCAGGCTATGCCTTCCATCTTGAGATCGCGCGCGCGACCCGTAACCCGCTGCTCGTGCGCATCTTCGAACTGATCATCGAGGCGCGAGCGCAGGCAGGCTGGAACAAGCTGCGACAGCTCAATGACAGCCGCGAAGCCCAGAAGGCGCAGATTGCGTCCAATCGGCGCGTGCTGGCGGCGCTACGCGAACGCGACACGGCGAGCGCCCGCCAACTCATGCGCGGGCATTTGTGGGCGATGATTTCAGACGTCGCCGGACCGGTCGGCCAGGACTGATACAGCGGTTGTTCAGGAGTTATCGATGAAAATTGCGTCGCTTGAGGCACGGGTCCTCGGCAACCCGTGGAAGAACTGGGTACTGGTCAAGCTCGTCACCGACGATGGCATCATCGGCTGGGGCGACGCCACTACGCCCATGACCTACAAGCCGGTGCTTGGCGCCATCGAGGAGATGGCGCCGCTCTGCGTCGGCAAAGACCCGCGCCAGATCGAGCGGCTGTGGGAGGCGCTTTTCACCACGCTCTACCTCCCCAACGATGGCACGCTGCTTTCGGCCATGGCTGGCATCGAGACTGCATGCTGGGACGTGCTGGGAAAATCGCTCGACGTGCCGCTCCATCAGCTTCTTGGCGGCCGCGTCCACGACCGGATCAAGGCCTACGCCAACGGGTGGTACAACGGGCCGCGTTCGGCCGGCGCATTCGCCGACAAGGCGAGCGAGGTGGTGGCGCTTGGATATCGGGCGCTGAAGTTCGACCCATTCGGCTCAGCGTTTCGCGTGCTCGACCCGGCCGAGAGAAAGATCAGCCTCGATATCGTGCGCGCAGTGCGCGAGCGCCTCGGCGACGGCGTTGATTTGATGATAGAGGTGCATGATCGGCTGACGGTGCCGGAAGCGATCCGCATCTGCCGCGAGCTGGAGGAATTCCGGCCGTTGTGGGTCGAAGCACCGGTTTGGTCAACTGACACCGCATCGCTGGCGAGCGTCGCCGCGGCGACGCCGCTCCGCATAGTTGCCGGCGAGCGCTTCACCAATCTGGCTGATTTCGCCGATTTGCTCGCAACACGTCGCGTCGACGTCGTGCAGCCGGAATATGTCGAGCTTGGCGGCGTCCATCGTCTTCGCCAGGTCGCGGCGATGGCAGAGTCCTATCAGGCTATGATCGCGCCGCATAACGCACGCTGCCCGCTCAGCACGGCGGTCAACGTCCATGTCGATGCGGCAACGCGAAACGTCTTCCTGCAGGAAACCTTCGATGATTTCCACGTGCCGTGGGCACGCGATCTGTTCGACGGCATTCCTAAAATCAAGGATGGATATCTGACCGTACCGGAGGGTCCCGGTATCAGTGTCGGGGTCAATGAAGCGCTGATCGACCGCTATCCACCGGGCACGCGCAACTACATGAATCTTTTCAACACGGGCTGGGAACAACGGTTCACACAATAACCCTCTGCTTTTTCGATAGCGTCTGGCCGCCCGGGTACTTGTCGAGCTTCGGGAGGTCGTCCCGCGCGTAGGTTTTCGGATATCCGGTGACCGGATCGTCGTAGAGCACGCACACAATCTTAGCCATGTTCGGCTCCGAGTCAGCCTGACGCGTGGCGGCGTTTCGAAACGCGTGAGGCATCGCTTACTTTCGTCGAAATAGCCTGGTGAACCGCGAGAACAACGACCGAATCTCGCTTCGGAAAATTGATACCGCGAGCGAAATTGCGTTGAGTTCGGTTCGCGCTGGCTTGCGCCCTTCGTTTGCCGCCCCACCGGCCAAATCGTCCTCGACCGCACGAGCGAAGTCCTGCATGAGGCGCTGTACGACGGCCCTCACGATGCCGGGGCGGCCGAACTGCGCCAGCGATCCTGTCAGCGAATAGGTGATCGTGGCGTCTACCTTCGTCGACGTCGCATCGATTGAGGAGAGCGTGAAGGCCATTTTGCCTTGCGCTCGCGAGCCGTTGCCGCTGTCGGCGCCTCTGCCTGAGACGTCGCCAGAATGACTGGATGGATCCAGGTGGAGATCGGCGTCGCCGATAAAGTTTGCGACGATGGGGCCGAGCTTTACCTTTATCCTTCCCTTGAAGCTTTCGCCGGCCTGCTCCAGCAGTTCCGCGCCCGGGACGCAGCTCGTGACGCGCCTGAGGTCGGCGAATAGCGACCAGACATGCTCGCGTGGCCGATGTATTTCGAAACTTTCCCGTATCTCGACGCCACCACCCGGCTGAGACTCTTTGGCGCTCGGCGGTGATGACGAGGCAGACGGCATCGGCGAAACGACCGGCAACGGCGTATTGTGGCGGACGTCTCGCGCCATTTCGGCAGCTTGCGGCAACTCCGGCGCTCCCGGTCGGGTCGCGGCGTGGGCGTCGAGCACCTTGCGGATGGCGCGCACTATGCCGACATATCCAGTGCACCGGCAAAGGTTTCCGCCAAGCTCGAGACGAACACGGCGGTCGTCCGCATGCGGCAACCGCTGCACGATGTCGCGCGCCGTTATCAGCATTGCGGGCGTACAGAAGCCGCACTGCAACGCGTGCTCGGCCGTGAAAGCAGCGCGTAGCTCAACCATCGTTGCGTCGCTGTCGAGACCCTCGATGGTGCGAACGTCCGCACCATCACAGGCAGCGGCAAACGCGAGACAGGAGCGCACCGGCCTACCGCCAACGACGATTGTGCACGCGCCACACACGCCCTGCTCACAGCCAAGATGCGTGCCGGTAAGCCTCAGGTCGTCGCGCAGGTAGTCGGCCAGGCTTGTCCTCGGCTCGACGCTTGCCCGCCGGATCGTACCGTTCACGGTCAAGGTGACGTCGGTCATGGCCGCGCGGCTTGTTCGAGCGTACGGCGGAGAATCGTCGCGTGGATTTGTGCGGTCGCGGGCGAGAATGCGTGGCCGCCCTCATAGATGATCGACCGGCTGGTCATCGGAGAGGATAACAACGACGTCGCGTCGGCGATGACGATGGGCCGCGATTCCGTTGCACCGATCGCAACGCGGGCAACGGCGCGCAGTGGATCGATCACCACGGCGCACATGGCGACGGCCAGTTCGCCGGTCTTGCGGCAGAACTTGTTGAAGGCCCACCGGGCGCGAGCGGACAGGTTCGGGATGTGAACCCGCGTAATGATCTCGGATGGCGCCAGCGCCGTCTCGAACGCCGATACCATCAACTGATCGACGGGTATCTGGCGCGTACCCTTCGGCCCTGTAACGCTGACCTTCGCGCCCAGCGCGGAGAGGCATGTGATCCAGTCAGCGGAAGGGTCGGCGTGGGCGAGACTGCCGCCGATAGTGCCGGCGTTGCGCACAGCGCGATAGGCGATGCCGGAAGCGACAAACCGCATCATGCCGCGCGTCGTATCCGGAAGTTTTCCATCTTCGACCTCGGCATGGGTCAGCGCCGCTCCGACGCTGAGATCTCCTTCGCCAGCCGTGATGCTTGTGATCTCGGGAATGCGACGGACGTCGACCAGCATGCTTGGCTTTGCCAGCCGCAATCGCATCATCGGGCCGAGAGACTGCCCGCCGGCGAGGACCTTGGCCGCGCCGTTCGCTTCGGCAAGAAGCCTGACGGCCTCCTCTATGGAAGACGGCCTCGCGTACTCGAACGCTGTGGGTTTCACGAAGGCGATCCGACACGCGCGGCGGCGAGCGCTGACAATATGCGGTGCGGCGTGAGCGGGACCTCCGCCACTTCGACGCCCAGCGGCCGAAGTGCATCGTTGACGGCGTTAGCGATGGCTGCCGGCGGCCCAATCGCGCCGCTCTCGCCAATTCCTTTCACGCCGAATTCCGTGTTCGGCGATAGCGTCTCCATGTGGATTAGGCGGATCGCCGGCACCTCCGCCGAACCCGGCAGAAGGTAATCGGCGAGGGTGGAGGCGAGCGGCTGACCCGCGCTGTCGAAGGGCATTTCCTCGTAGAGGGCGGTGCCGATCCCCTGCGCGACGCCACCGTAGATCTGGCCATCAACCACCATCGGATTGATCAGCTTGCCGCCGTCCTCGACGACGACATAGTCGAGGATCTCCACCGATCCGCATTCCACGTCGACGGCCACGACGACGGCGTGGCAGGCGTAGCTGAACGTGCCCGTGTCGACCCTCGGCTTGTAGCCGGCAGTGACTTCCAGTCCGCCCGGATGGACATCGGGTGCCAGCAGTTGCGGCTTGTGGTACCAGATCTCCGCGACCTCGCGGATGCTCATGCGATTGTTCGGCCCCACGACGGCGCCGTCTGCAAAACGCAGTTGGGCGGGGTCGGTCTGCATGAGATGGCCGGCAATGCGGGTGATGCGCTGTCCGAGTTCCTTGCACGCCACCGCGACAGCCCCACCGGACATAACTGCGCCGCGTGAGCCCCACGTGCCGGTCGAATAAGGCGTGTACTCCGTGTCGCCGTGGACGAGCTTCACCTTCTGAAGGTCAATGCTGAGCACCTCGTGCGCGACCTGTGCCAGCGTCGTTTCCATACCTTGACCGTGCGAATGCGCCCCGATGCGCAGCTCAAGCGAGCCGTCCGGCGTCAAGCGTGCGACGGCCTGCTCGTGTCCCGGCACCATTGGGATGCCCCAGCCGTGGAAGATCGACGTGCCGTGGGCGCCCTGCTCGGTAAAGAACGAGAAGCCCACGCCAATCCGGCGTCCATCGGGCTCCCGCGTCTGCTGGCGACGACGAACGCTAGCCAGGTCGATGGCGTCCACCGCCAACCCTATCGCGTGCGGATAGTCGCCGCTGTCGAAATTCTTGCCGGTGACGCTCGTGTACGGCATTGCCGATGGGGGTACGAGATTCTCGAGCCGCACATCGCTCGGCTCGCGTCCCACAGCCCGCGCGATGGCGTCGATCATCAATTCCATTGCGAAGCAGACACCGGTCCGCGCGACCCCGCGATACGGCAGGATCGGCGGCTTGTTGCTCGCGACGGAGTAATTCACGCACCGATAAGCTGGCACGACGTAGGGGCCTGGGAGATTGCTGACGATCTGCGCGCCCTCGAGCCCTGAGCTTACGGGATAGGAAGAATAGGCGCCGACGTTGACGGCGGTAACGCCTTCGAGACCCAGTATGCGGCCGCGATCGTCGGTGTACGTGGTCATGCGATAGTGGTGTTCGCGGCAGTTGGCGCTGGCAGTGAGATGCTCCCGCCTGTCCTCCAGCCATCGCACCGGGTGGCCGCATTGCATGGCGAGCCAGGCGAGGCACACCTCCTCCGGCGTCATGATGCCCTTGTAGCCAAAGCCGCCACCGACATCGGGCGCGACCACGCGCACCTGCGCCTCCTCCAGGCCGAGGCACTCCGCAATCCCGGTGCGCACCAGATGGGACATTTGCGTCGACGAGTGCAGCACCAGCTGGTTGAGACGGCTGTTCCATTCGGCCACGGCGCCCCTGCCCTCGATGGGCACCATGCACTGGCGATTGGTACGGAACTCGCGGCTGACGACGTGCGTCGCGGCCGCCTTCGCAGCCGCCAGGTCGCTTTCCCAGGTCGATGTAAGGTTGATGTTGTCGCCCCATTCGTCATGGACAAGCGGGGCATCGGCTGCCTGAGACTCAAGGATATCGACCGCGGCCGGCAGTTCGTCGATGTCGACCTGTAGCTCGGCGACCACGTCTTCGGCCTCGGCGCGCGTGTCGCCCAGGCACATCGCCACCAGCTCGCCGACGTGGCGCACCTTGCCTGTGGCCAATGGCGGCTGCACGGACGGCTTGAAATTGGGAAGCGCGGTCAGGGCTGTAATTGGCTTCACGCCCACCATGTCTGCGTTGGTGAAGACACGCCCTCGGAGGTGGGGAGGAAAAGTGATTCCGTTTAGCCGGCCGTGCGCAACGGGACTGCGGTAGAAAGCAACATCCTTCACGCCGACGAAGCCGATGTCGGCGATGTACTGGCCGCGACCGCGCATATAACGGTCGTCCTCCTTTCGCAGAACGCGCGCCCCAACGCCCTTAGCGCCGCCTGGCTGCTCCACCATCATGAGATTAGCTCGAGCTCCCGGTCGCTTCGGCGATCAGGCGTTGCGCCTTGGCGAAAAACTGGCTGCGCTCGTCGGCAAATCGATTGACGACGTCGAAATGGTCCACGTCCGGCTCGCTGTAGCGCTCGACCTCAATGCCGGCCGCGCGCCGGCGACTGCTATATTCGTCGGATTGGCGGTGAAACTCGGTGGTCTCAAGAGCGCCGACTACGACGAGTTGACGTGTTTTTCGCGGCTGCTCCTTGAACAACGGGCTCTCGGCCCGCGCTTCGTCGGCGTCCATGCGCACTGCATCGTTGATCGATGTGAAGCGCAGCGGCTCTAGGTCGAAGATTCCGGAAATTGGAATGGCAGCTTTGATCAGGTCGTCCGGAGCACCGACGCGCACCCAGTCCGTCGTGAGCATCGCCGCGGTGAGATGGCCGCCGGCAGACGCGCCCGTAACGATGATCTTGTCGCGCGAGAAACCCAGCGCTGCCGCATTCCGCCACAGCCACACCAGCGAGCGGGCAACCTGCGGCGCGATCTCGCTGATGCGCACGCTCGGACAGAGATTGTAGTCGAGCACCGCGGTCGAGATGCCGTTGGCCGCGAAGGGCGCGGCGACAAAGGAATACATGTCCTTCGAACCGCGCTGCCAATAGCCGCCGTGCAGAAAGACAACCAACGGACCGCTGCCATTGCCGGCCGGAAATAAATCGAGGAGATCGCGCGGGTCCGCGCCGAATGATAGATCCAGTTTGGCGTTGGCAGCGGCACGGAAGGCAGCGCTGCGCGTCTTCCAGGCGCTGGCGATCGCGGTTTGAAAATCCGGTCGAAGCGCGATCAGATTGTATTCGCGCTCGAGGCTTGGGGCCGTCTGGTCGCGATACACCGCATTGGCACGCGCGAAGTACACGTCACTCATGTCTCGTCAGCCTGCCCGGTAGTATTGGATGCCCTCTTCCGCCGGTCCCTTTGCCTTGCCCACCAACGTCACGACGACAAGCGTGAGGACGTAGGGGAACGATGCGATGATCTCGATCGGGAAGAGCATGTTCGAACTCGGCCAGCGCACGGTCAGCGCCTGCGCGTATCCGAACAGCGCGGACGCGACCACGGTGCCGAGCGGATTCCACTGTCCAAGGATGACGACGACCAGAGCGATGTAGCCCTGGCCAGCGGACATCCCGGAGATGAAGCTGCCAAGGTAGCCGATCGAAAGAAACGCGCCGGCCAAGCCTGCAAAGGCGCAACTGAGCAGGTAGGTGACAAATCGGATGCGCGCGACGGAGACGCCCGCAGTGTCCGCGGCTCGCGCATTCTCGCCGACGGCGCGAACCGCTATGCCCGCGCCGGTCCGATACAAGACGAACCACATCAGGATTGCCGCGCCGATGGCGACGTAGAACAAGATGCTCTGCTGAAACAGCGCCTCGCCAATCCACGGTATCTCGGCGAGCCTCGGAATCCGGATGTTCGGCACTGTTGCCACGCGAAGGGAGTTCGTGCCCAGCATTTGCGGAGCCACTGAGGCAACGTAGTCGGTCAGCCCGATCGCGCCCATGTTGAACGCAATCCCCACGACGATCTGGTTAGCGCCGTAGATTACGATCGCCACCGCCATCGCGGCGCCAAAGGCTACGCAGACGAGGACCGCGATCAGCAACCCTGCTGCGGTCGATCCGCTCCAGATCGCGCCGATCGTGCTGGAGAGCGCGCCGATCAGCATGAAGCCTTCGATCGCTAGGTTGATGATGCCGGCGCGCCAGACGATCAGCGCGCCCAACGCCGCAAGGAGGAGCGGCGTAGTCAGGCGCACGCTGGCGCTGAAGAGTTCAGGGTTGAGAAGGTCGCTCATCGCGCCCTCACCCGGTTGACGAAATACCGGTGGGCGGTTTCAACGGCGAAGAAAATGACCACGAGCGCGATGATCACCTGGCCGATGGCGGAGGGCACGCCCTCTGTCCTCTGCATGAAGCTGACGCCATTGCGCAACGCTGCGAACAGGAAGGCGATGGCGCAAACCCGCAGCGGGCTGCCTGCCGAGAGCATGGCGATCATCACCGCCGTGAAGCCGTAGCCGGGCGAAAATTGCGGCGACAGGTTGTGCTGCACGCCCATCACCTCGGTCGCGCCGGCGAGGCCCGCGAAGACTCCCCCGGTCAGCATGGCAATTACGATGGTTTGCCTGATCGGGATACCGATGTTGCGGGCGACCTGGGCGCCGGAAGCGAGGATCCGCATCGAGAAGCCGAAACTGGACTTGGAGACGACGAGCATCGCCGCAACGAGCGCCAGTAGCGTGACGTATAGACCCGTATGCCAGGCCATGGTTGCGCCGAAGGTGGCGAATTGCGCTGTGTCCGGAAAGTCGGCGGTCACCGGAAACATCGCGTCGCTCGAGCGCCACACCGAACGTACGAGATACTGGACGATGAACGCAGCGACGAAATTCATCATCACCGTCGACAGCACCTCGTTGACGTTGCGGTAGGCCAACATCAGCGCCGGGATCGCTGCCCAGACCGCGCCAGCGGCTCCAGCAGCCAGCAGTGCCAGCGGTATGTGAAGGTAAGCCGGCGCCGGCACGAACAACGCGACGTAGGTGGCCGCGACGGCGCCCAGAATGAGTTGGCCTTCGCCGCCGATGTTGAACAACCCGCAGCGATGGGGAATGGCGACCGCCAGTCCCGCGAGACACAGCGGAATGAAAAACCGCACCGTTACCGACAACTGATACAAGCCACCGAACGCGCCTTCGAAGATCCGCCTATATGCGTCTACGGGATTAAGGCCGGCCGCGAGAATGAGACCAGAGCCCAGCACGATTGCCGCTAACACCGCCCAAAGCAGGGATGCCGAGGCGATCGCATTCAGCAGGCGGACCCTGCTGTCTTCAGTCAGGGTGAGGGATTCGCTCATGTGGCGCTCTGCCCACCCGCCATCAGGTATCCGATGGTGTTCTTGTCGAAGTCGGAACGTTCAACGACGCCGGCGATCCGCCCCTCGAACATCACCGCAATGCGATCGGCGAGGCCGATGAGTTCATCGACGTCGGTCGAGATGTAGAGGACACTGCCGCCCGCCCGTGCTGACGCACGCAGAGTCTCATGGACGTAGACGCTGGTCGCGAGATCGAGGCCGATCGTCGCCTGAGATGCGATGATGCACGCCGGATCATGCGCCAGCGCCCTGCCAAGAATGACCCGCTGCTGGTTGCCACCCGACAGAACGCGCACGCTCTTCGCCAGTCGCTCGATCGGAAGATTGAACCGTTCGGCCAGCCCACGTGAGAATTCCCGCAACACCTTGTGCCGCAGGACACCGAGGCGGGTGAAGCGACGGTGATGGTAGTCGGCAATCGTGAGATTCTCGCCGATTGAGACATCGTGCGCGAGGCCGGCCGACCGTTCCTCGGGGACATAGACCAGGCCGAGCTCGCGGAGCGCCCGCGGACGAAGGCCGTCGACGCGATTGCCGCGCAGCCGGATCGATCCCGCGGACAGCGGGCGGACTCCCGCGATCGCCTCGGCGAATTCGCGCTGGCCGTTGCCGCTCACGCCAGCGATGCCGACGATTTCCCCCGAACGGACACGGAGGTTAACCGAGCGTACCACGGTATTCCCGGCATCCGCCGCCACGCTGACGTCGTCTATGCTCAGGCCTGACTCGGGTGCACCAAGCGCCGCCGTCGGGAGCACGCCTGCAGCACTCTGGGCGCCGGTCGATTGTCCGAACATCCAGTCCAGTAGCTGTGGCCTTGTCAGCTCAGCCGTCACCCCGGTGGCAACGACCTTGCCGGCGCGCATTACCGTGACGCGATCACCGAAGGACAGAGCCTCATGCAGCTTATGGGTGATCAGGATGATCCCCATTCCGCGCGCAACCAGCGTGCGCAGCGTGATGAACAGCTTGTCGACCTCGGCAGGTGTGAGAACGCTGGTCGGCTCGTCGAGAATCAATGCTTCCGAATTTCGGTAGAGCAGCTTCAATATCTCGACTTGCTGGCGCTGACCCAGGGACAGCGCGCCAACTTTCGTGTCGAGACGGACGTCGAAGCCGTATTCACGGACGAGGCCTTCCAACCGGGACACGCGCGCAGGATTACGGGCGGCCTGAAACAGGCCGATCTCACCGAGAATGATGTTCTCCGCGACCGACAGCGTCGGCACGAGCATGAATTGCTGGTGCACCATGCCGATGCGGGCATCGATGGCGTCTCGTGGCGATTTGAGCGCGGCGCGGCTGCCCCGGATCCTGATTTCTCCGGCGTCCGGGCGGTGGATGCCGAAGATCGTACCCATGAGAGTCGATTTGCCAGCGCCATTCTCGCCTAGCAGGCAGTGCACCTCTCCGGCACGCAGCGTTAAATCGACATCGTTCAGCGCCTTAAGGGCGCCGAACGATTTTGAAACGCCACGCACAGCGATCAACTCGTCCCGCGGCTCCGGCGACGCAGGGGGTACGTTGCCTTTGCCGTGACGATCGATCATCGCGATGGCGTCTTCCTCGTTGCCGTAGGAGCGCGGACGGGTGAGCGCCGTCATGATGGCTTGACCGGCGCTCGAGCCAGTTTCCGCCCGACGCGGCGCGTCGCTTCGCTGTGACGCGCCACGCAGTTCATCACTTCTCCGGCACCATGCGCGGCGTCAGGACCGTCTTGCCGGATGCGATATCGTCGCGCAGCTTGGCGATCTTGTCCTGCACGTCTTGCGGGACATCGTGATAGCCGCCGAGCGAGACCCAGCCTTCCTTGATGCCACCGAAGGTGATCGTCGGCTTGAGCGACCCTTCCGTCAGGCCCTTGCCGACCAGATCCCAGGTGAGGTCCTCGTTGTAGAGGCCGCTGACCAGCACGACGTCGCCGTTGGTGAGACCTTCGTCAGCGAAGGCGCCGATCGCCTTGGTGCCCTTCTCGCGCGAGGCCTGGAAGATGCCCTCGCTGGCCGAATCCGCCGCGTGACCAACAACGTCAGCGCCGTGGCCGATCATGGCCAGGGATGCTTCCTTCGCCTTGGCGGCGTCGGTGAAGCTGTTGATCCAGATCGATTCGACCTCGACCGCCGGGTTGACGGCCTTCGCGCCGTCGATGAAGCCCGCCATTTCGGCGCGGATGCCCGGCAGCGGAATGGCGCCGATCAATCCGATCTTGTTGGTCTTTGTCATCAGGCCGGCAACCGCGCCCGGCAGGTAGAGCACCTCGTAAGTCGAGAAGCCGTAGACCGCGACGTTGGGGTTGTTGCCGGTCGAGTCGCCATCGACCATCAGCACGAACCATGTGTTCGGAAATTTCGGCGCGACGTCCAGAACCGCCGCCTGGTAGCCAGAGCTGTGCGCGACCACTAGGTCGAAACCGCGGTTGCCAAAGTCGGTCAGCGGCTCCTTCGCCTTGTCGAAGTCGATGCTTTCGGCATACTCGGTTTCAATGCCGTATTTCTTGGCCATCGCCTGGAAGGCGTTGTAACCGGTCGGCTCGAAGTTGCCGACCTTCACCTGACCGTAGAAAATCCCGCCCGCCTTGAAGGTCTTGGCGACGGCTTTGCCGCCGGTGGCGGCAAGGATCATGGTTGAGGCCGCGGCCGCACCAAGCGTACCCAGCACGGTGCGACGGTTCATGATGATGACGTTCTTTGCAATGCCATCGGTGGATGGCGGTAATTTGTTGCGACTCATTTTTTCCCATTCCCTCTGTTTGGTTGCCGTGAAAACCGCGACGGCGTTTCGCTCTTCCGCGGCGATTCTTTCTTCCTCACCTAACGAACCTGCTCGATCTCCTCGACGCTCTCTTCGAGATTCCCAGCGGTGCGCTCGAGGTGGCGACGCACCATCGCGACAAGGCCACGCGCATCTTTCTTGATGAACAGCTTCAGGATCGCGGCGTGCTCGTCCATCGCCGCATCGAACTGCCGCTTGCTTGCAAACTCGCCGACCGTGTCGATCGAAATCGTCACGTAGCGTTCGACCTCACGCCACAGCATCTCCAGAACGCGCCGCGGCCATTCCGAGTTGCTGCCCGCGCGGTAGATAGACCAGTGAAATTCGCGGTGGCTTTCCCAGAAGGCCTCGGAGTAGGGTTCGGCCGCATTCTTCTTCAGGACCTCGAAGGCGCGTTTGGCGCGTTCCACGTCTCGCGGCGTCTGGTGCTTGAGGCTGACGCGCGCCGCATCGCATTCGATGAGGCGACGGAGGTCGTAGATCGCGTTGATGCTTTCGAGGCTCAACGGGCTGGCGAAGGTGTTGCGCCGATCGAAGATCACGAGCCCCTGGACTTCCAGCGTTCGCATCGCCTCGCGGACCGGCGTCTGGCTTACATCCAGCCGCTTCGCTAATTCGCCGGGCATGATCCGCTCGCCGGGCTTGATACGGCCGGTCTGGATTTCCCGCGCCACCGCCTTAGTGACGGCCTCGACCAGGCTTCGGTGCCCAAGGGCACCGGCAGAGCGTTCTTCAGCCGCGTTGTCGTTGCGCTGCTTGTTTCCTAGCGGCACGGTGGTTCTCCCGCACTGTTCCGAAGCTTGGTCACGCTGCACCTGCCTTGCTGGCTTTGGCGTCAGCGCCGTAGACGGCGCGGCTCTGCTGCGCGCGCGCAGCGAAGGTCTGCAACGCCTGAACGTCCCAGGTAAGAAGTCCCCAGAACGGCAGGCTCGCGATCAGCGCGCTGAGTTCGTCGTTGGTGTCGACGTCGACCAGGAAGACGATCTCCCGGCAGCCGGCGACAATGCCGCCGGCCACTATGCGGCCGGATTTCTCCCAGGCGTCGAGGAGCTCCTGGCTCGGCAACACCTTGGTGAGCGAATTGTCGGCGCTGCGTTGCGCGTCCATCAACCCGCCAGGGTCGATGAACTTTCCGCGCACGATGAATCTGTTCTTTGCCGTCACGACGGCCTCCGACGGAGGGTCTGAGCAAAGATCGACCGCGGCATGTGGAACGTAACGAAGCCAGCGTGCCGCGCACCGAGGACAGGCACGGCGATCTTGAGGTTGCCGGCGACACTGCACAGCACGTAAGCGTCCATCGGCGACAGATCGAATTCGGCCGTCAGAAGATCGACCATGCCGTTCACCGCGTCGCGCGCGAGCCGATGCAGATCGAGACCAGCAGCCGTCGTGACGAAATGACCCGCCGAGTCGATCGGCGATACGCCGGCGGGCGTTTCGTAGCGCACTGCCGGAATTGTCCGGTTTTTGACGATGGATATCCGGACAGTCACAGCCATCGATGCCTCGATGGCGGTGCCGCAAACCTCGCCGTCGCCTTGCGCCAGATGGCCGTCGCCGAGCGAGAAGAGCGCGCCTGGCACCTGGATCGGGAAATAGGCGGTAGCGCCCGCGCGCAGGTGCTTGCTGTCCATGTTGCCGCCGATGGCGCGCGGCGGGATCGTGATTATCGCTCCCGGCTCGCGCGGCGCCACGCCCATGATTCCGCAGAACGGCTCGATCGGCACGCCGACATCAGGACGGAACCTGGCGATCCCCTGAACGTCGACATGCCAGATCCTGAGGGCGTACTCGGCGCCAAAACGATCGGCCAGAATCCCGAAGTTCGGCTCAACGGAGGTCCAGCCCCATTTGGCGGGCTCGATGCCAAGGATATCGACACGCAGCGTGTCCGCAGGTGTCGCGCCGCGGACAAAGACCGGGCCGGTGATTGTGTGAAGCCGACTGAGGTCGATGTGCCTCACATCCTCAGCGGTTGAGTTCTCGGAATACTGGCCGCCCGTAGCCTCGATGCAGCGGAACAGCACCGTCTCGCCGGAATCGATCTCCAGGACCGGCGGCAGCGCATTGTCCCACATCGAATGGTAAGGTGGACCGTCAATGACGTGATCGACTTTGATGCCGTCGACGACGGGCTTCGGCTTGTTAGTCATTGGCCGCGCCCATCAATCGGTATGGTCTGCTCTACGCTGCCGCCGCGCACCGCGTGATACGCGGGAAAAAGCGCGACGGTCGGGTCGCAATGCGAGACGATACATTCGATCTTTGTGCCGACGACCGGAGCCTGCATGTCTGGCGCCAACACCACGCGGCCGTGCTCGTCGCCGGCAAAGGAATACCGGGCGCCCCGCAGCGACGCGTCGCGAATGATCGGACTTGGCCCGTTGGTGGCGAAGGATTTAGTACCGGCGTCAGTGCTGACCTGGCCTGGCACGTTGGCACTGACGACGGTGGTCAAGACGGTGAGCGACGGCTCGAACGGCGCACCGCCATCGAACTCCAGCGCCAGGTACTCGGCGTCCATGAATATGTACGAACCTGCCTGGAGCTCGGTGAAGGCGTTGTTGCCGCTGCTCAGCGCGGAGGTGCCGGTTCCTTCTCCCGAGACAACGTCCACGCCGACACCTGCATTTTCGATCGCGCGCCGTGCCGCCTTCACCTGGACCTGAACCGCCTCGGCCGCCTTGGCCCGCTCCGCAAGCGCTCCGATGTGCTGCACGTGGCCGGCGTATGCCTGCATTCCGCACATGCGGAGGCCAGCCGCTTGCTTAATCTTCACCGCGAGCGCCGCAGCGTCAGTCGGCGAGATCACGCCGGTACGGTGATGTCCGACGTCGAGGTCGACCATTACCGGAATGACGATGCTCGCCTGCTGCGCAGCCGTGTCTAGGCGGGCCACGACCGCAGAATTGTCGACCACGACGCAGGCGTTGCAGCCACGGGTGATCAGCCGGACCAAGCGCGCGATCTTTTCATCGGTGACTAGCGGCGATGTGATGAGCAGGTCGGCCACACCGCCAGCGGCCATGGCTTCGGCCTCGCCGATAGTGGCGCAGCAGACTCCCACCGCGCCGGCATCCACCTGCATGCGGGCGATCGCGGACGACTTGTGCGACTTCGCATGCGGGCGGAGGGCGAACCCCCTCTCCCGGCTCTGCCGCGCCATCTTCGCCACGTTTCGGTCGAACGCGTCGAGATCGAGAATAAGCGCCGGCGTGTTCAACAGCGACAATTCGGTGCCGTACACGGTCTTGCGCATCGTCATGCCATCCTGCCGTCGATGTGCTGGATGGTGCGCGCCAGGACGCGGACCACTGTGGCAAAGTCCGCAAAATCCATGGCCTCGTCCGGATTGTGGCTGCCGTTGGCATTGCGGACGAAGATCATCGCGGCGGGAATGCCGGCGGCCGCAAAATCGCCCGCGTCATGCCCACCGCCGCTGGCCATCTCGAAGGCGGGAACGCCGGTTTCGGCACAGACGTCGAGCAAGGCGCGACGCAGTTCGGCGTCCATTGCAACAGGCGCCTCTTGCGTCTGGCCCTCGAAACGGAAGGCGACGTTGCGCCGTTCCGCGATATGGACGCACGTCTCCTGGATGAACGCCCACGTGCGATCCAATGTGTCCGTCGAGTGGCTACGAACGTCGATGGTGAAGACGACCTCACCCGGGATCACCGTCAGGCCGTGCGCAGACGCATCCGTCGTGAATTTGCCGAACGTGACCACGAGGTCTTCGCCCTCGCTCTCCCGAGCGATCCAGAATTCTTCTACCCGGCCCACAAGCTCGGCGGCGGCGAAGACCGCGTCGCGACGCAGCGCGCGCGGCTCAGCGCCCGAGTGGCCATAGGCACCAACGCACCTCGCCTCCTTGCAGCGCCTGTTGCCGCGGATTGCGGTGACGATGCCGATCGGAATTTCGCGGTCGATGAGAACGGGACCCTGCTCAATGTGGCATTCGAGGAAACAAGCGATCGCGGTCCGTTGGATGAGCGCGCGGCCATTGCCAAGAGCGTCAACGTCGCACCCGGCCTCGCGCATGTGCTCGGCGAGCGGGCGCCCGGTATCCGCGCGGGTAGCCGTCGCCAGTGCGCTTGCGGACAGCGTGCCAAGGGCGGCGCGGCTGCCGACGTGCTGGGCGCTGAACCAATAATTTTCCTCGGCGCGAATGGCCAACAGAGTCAGATCGCGCTCGAGGCTGACGCCAGCCGCGTGGAAGGCCACGAGGCAGGCCATGCCGGCCGCAACACCTGCGAGCCCGTCGTAGTTTCCGCCGCGCGGCACCGAATCGAGATGCGACCCGACGAAGATCGGAGCCTTGGTGCGGCTCGATCCCGGCATCGTGATGTAGAGATTTAGCGCGGCATCGGTGAGCGGCTCGAGGCCTAGGTCGCGCGCCAGGGCCGCCACCATGTCATGTGCAAGCTGCTCGCCTTCGCCGTAGGCGGTCCGGGTAATGCCGACGCCGTCTGACGTGCGCGCGCCGATGTCAGCGAGCATCTGGCTGGCGACCTTAAGGCCCTCACCGATGTCGATCTCGGATAGCGCGGCTCTCATTGGGAGACACCGCTGATCTGTTGGGAGGATTGGGCGAGATACCAGTCGAGGATCTGGCTGCCGTTCATGAAGACGGTATCGCTGCGGTCGAGGAGCGCATCGATGGTATCGGTCAGGTAGCCGATGCGATGGGCAACACCGCTGAGGTGCGGGTGCAACGGAATCGCGAGGATGCGCACTTGGCCGGTTTCGGCGATCTCGCGTTGGAACGTCGCGATAGTCGCCTCGATACGGCGCGCCATCTCCGCCGATGCATGTTTTTCTATCGCGAAAATCACGCTGTCGTTGATGTCGAGCCCGTAGGGCAATGAAACGACGTCACCGAACTTCGTGCGCAACCGCGTCGGGATGTCGTCAATGACCCACTGGCAGACGTATTCGACGCCGGCTTCCTTCAGGTAATCGAGCGTATCAAGCGTCTCCGACCACCCGGGACTCATCCATCCGCGCGGGCGGCGGCCGCAGAAGGTGGTGAGTTTATCGAGGGCGAGACGTATCTGCGAGCGTTCGTCAGTCTCGGTGCCAAGGTTTCGTTGCCGAACGCCGTGGCCGACGAATTCCCAGCCGAGATCGCGAATCGCAGCCGCCAACTCCGGATAGACGTCGATGACCGACGCGTTGATACTGGCGCTAACCGGAATGCTGCGATCGCCGAACAGTTTGAGCAGTCGCGGCATGCCGGCGCGGTTGCCATACTCGGCCCAACTGAAGTTGGGCAGGTCGGGCACGACGCTGCGCCCATGCGGGGGAATAACGATCGTGCGCGGTGTGGGCTCGTCGTAGGGCCAGTATTCGACGTTCACGACAACATGCACGATGAGCGGCTTGCCATCGGGCGCCGTGAGCTTTCGATGTGCGGTGGTCGGCACATAAGGGGCGCGCGGATTTGAGTTGAAATTGAGGTTCATGCGCTGCCTTTCGAGGCGGCGCTCGCCAGGTCGCGATAGTGCTTATTGAGCGCGCCCATCAGAAGCGCGGTGCGCGCCGGCGCTTCCGGATCGCGCGCACGACGCGCTGCGATGGCTGTGGCCACGGCGTTCGCCTCGACCTCGGCGATATCGAGGCCAGGGAATTCGCCGTCCGCATAGACGATCCGACCGGCGACAATCGTCATGCGAACATCCGCCCCTGACGCCTTGGTCAGGAACGCCATCATCAACGGCATGTCGTCGTCGAGGTATGGATGGCGCGTGCTGTCGAGCGACACTGCAACGAGATCGGCGCTGCGCCCAACGACGATCGTTCCGGTCTCATCGCCGAACCCCGCGGCGTGCGCTCCGTTGACCGTGATCATCTCCAGAAGCTGTGCGGTAGACGGTGCCGGCAAGCCGTCCAGTGCGGGCGATCGCGCCAACAGGTCGGCCAGGCGCAACTCCCCGAGCAGGTCTTCGTCATCACGCAAGGAAATGTTGTCTGTGCCGATCGCGACCTTGATGCCTTTGGCCAGGAATTGCGCCATCGGCGCGATGCCGCTGCGAACGCGCAGATTGCACGCCGGGTTGCGCACTACGGTCGCTCCCGTGCGGGCGATAACCTCGATATCCGCATCATTAACGCGGACGGCGTGCGCGATGGTCGTCCGCGGCGACAATGCCCCGAGCGATTCGAGATGAGCGTAGGCGCCCTCGGGGAATAGTTCCCGCGTCGCCAGCTGCTGCGCAGCGGATTCCATGCCGTGAAAATGGATGCCTAGATTCTTCGATAGCGCATCGGCGGCCAGTTCGCGCCACAGCCCGTCGGACACCCATTGGGGACCGGCCGGGCCATAAAGAAGGCGGACGCCGGGATCGCTTCCGAAATCCGCCAGCAGCCTGTCCATCAACGCGATGGTCGCAACGCCGTCGCCGGCATACGCGTTCTTGCCACTGCCGCAGACCCAGTCACGCAGGCTCGGCGATAGACCTTGGCAGAAACAGGCCTCGTGCGGTGGATAGGCGATCATGCCTTGATCCATCGCTCCGATGCACATCGCGACGCGAATACCGACCTCGCGGTAGGCGCGAATCTGGCCGCGTACTTCGGCCTCGTAGTCACCGGAGCCAAAGGCGTAGTTGGCGTGAATTGCGGTGGTCACGCCATTCGCCGCCATGCGCAGCGCGGCAAGGCGCGCAATTGCGTAGGCGTCGAGAACGCCACGCGCGCGGCGGCTGGCGATCCACGGCTCGAGAAAATCGTCGCGATATCCGAGCTGTATCTGGCTGATGCCGCGGCCGTGCTGATGCGCATTGACGAATCCCGGCATCAGGATGCAGCGATCCAGGCGGCGCACTGGAAAAGTCGGATATCGCAGCTGCAATTCGGCGGCGTTACCGATGGCCGCGATACGTCCATCGGAAATTGCGACCGCGGACTGGATGTACGCCGCGGTGGGGTCGAGAAGGAGATACTCCGGGTGCAGGATGAATGAATTCACCGACCGGCCCTTCGCACATGCGCTTCGCAGTAATGCATCGGCACCAAAGGCGAGATGCCGATTATTTATAAATTATAATTTCAGGCTAGGTACGCTGGCTTATCCTGTCAAGAAACAATAATAACCCTCAGTGAAATGGTGGGTGCACAGGAATCACGCAGCGAAAATGAGCGCGAGCCTTCACTTCGCAGCGAATTCGCGGCTTGCTTGTACGAGCATGCCTGCAAAATGGTCGCCGTAGCTTCTGGGGACGAGAAGCGCGAACAGGCCTTCGCCGTTCGTGTCGGCGTCGCGCCAGAGTTTTGATCGGGGTGTGATCGACGGCGGTCGCAGCCGCGGCGCCGTCCAGCAGGAGCAGGTGGACAGGGTCGCCGCTCGCCATGATGTAACGGCGGACGTTTCCGTGGCGGTCGTTCGGCACTGAGTAGACGAAACGGCGACAAGGAACGACGACGGCGCTAGGCGCCCGCGCCGTGAGAGCGCGGAAATAACTCGGCAATGTCGATAGGCACCGGCCGATAGTCGTCACGCCATCGGCCGCTGACCTTGCTCACCGTCAAACAGCGACCGCCGAAGCGATCTTGAAACTTGTCGGCCGCGTCGGGCGTAGCGAAGGCAAGCCGGACGTAGTGCCGGCCTTCGTCGTAGCGCGAGCGTCCGCCACGCGGCGCGGTCGCCCACGGCGCACCCTCCGCCGCCGCCGCAAACACCATCTCCGCACTCACGAGGAAGCCCCCGCCTGACCCAGCGCCTGCCGCGCCAGCTCACCCAGCCCATGACCCGAGGCGACCTGCTCCAGCGCCCCGAACTGGTCGTAGCCGGCGGCCAAGATGATCCACCCCCGGAATGGGATGCCCGATCTCGCCCGTGGCATGGTTGAAGCCACGATAGATCTGGCCGTCCAGGATGATCCCCGCCCCTATGCCGGTGCCGATCGTGATGTAGCCCAGGCTCAGGGCACCTGCCCGACGCCAAGCTCCCCACTCCCCCAGCGCCGCCAGGTTGACGTCGTTGTCGACCAGAATCCGCACCCCGAAGCGCTGCGATAGGATCTTATTCGCGGAAGCGCTTCAGCATTCTTAGCGAAGGCGAGATAGGCGTCCGCTTGACGCAATCTCAGGCGCACGGTCATGCCAACGGCGTTAGCGCGTCAGGCAAGGTTAGGCATCATCGCGCTTTCTGCGATATGGAACGGCACCCCGTAGACTCTCCCCAGCAGTTCGGGCGTCAGCGCCGCCGGGGATCCTCGCTCGACAACACGTCCGTTACTGAGCACCACGATTTCATCGGCGATGGCGGCCGCAACGTTGACGTCATGCAGAACCGCCAAGACGCCGGCACCGCTCGCGGCAACGCGACGGGCGAGTTGCAGGACGGTCCGCTGCTGGGCGGGGTCAAGGTGTGTCGTCGGCTCATCGAGCAGCAGATATTGTGTCGGGCCGCGATGTGCCGCGATCTGCGCCAGGACGCGGGCGGCGTGCACGCGCTGCTGTTCGCCGCCGGATAGCGCACTGATCAGCCGCTCCGCTGCGTGGGCCATCTCGACGGCTGCGAGCGCTTCGCCGACGATCGTGTCCACCTCATGGTTGCGCATGCTCACCGGCACACCGAGCCGCACGATCTCACCGGCGGTGTACGCCATCGTCAGCGTCACCGATTGCGCGAGCACGGCTCGGCGCGCGGCGAGCATTGCCGCCGACCAGCCCGAGATATTCTTGCCGTCGATGGTGACTGTTCCGCGGACCGGCTTCAGCGCGCCGGCGGCGGCACGGAGCAGCGTCGATTTGCCGGCACCGTTCGGTCCGATCAGAACGACGATGCGGCCAGGTGCGATGGTGAGGTCGGCGTCGGTCAGCACCTCGCGGCCGCTGAGCTGCACGCTGATTCCGCGCGCTTCGAGCATCGTCAGCGCAGCTGTTGCGCCAAGCCCTGGCGCAGCAGGAGCCACAGCATGAACGGCGCGCCGACGCCGGCGGTTATCACGCCAAGCGGGATCTCGCTCGGCGCCGCGATCGTGCGCGCGACGATGTCGGCGGTGACCAGGAATGTGGCGCCCGCTAGCGCCGTGACCGGCAGCAGCAAACGATGTGCCGGGCCGATGACCAGGCGGACGACGTGCGGCGTGATCAGGCCGACGAAACCGACGACGCCGGACACGGCGACCGACGCGCCGACGGCGGCGGCGACACCGATGACGGCGACGCGTTTCAGCCGCTCGACGTCGATGCCGAGATGGAAAGCCTCGGCCTCGCCGAGCGCCAGTGCGTCGAGCCCACGTGCCAGGCGCGGCGCCACCGCCATGAACGCCAGCGCGAACGGCAATACCAGTGCGATCTTGGTCGAGGTTGCGCCACCAAGGCTGCCCAGCGTCCAGAAGGTGAACTCGCGGAGCTGCTGCTCGCTGGCGATGAACACCAGCACGCCGACCCCGGCCGACGTGAAGGCGCCGATGGCAATGCCGGCGAGCAGCAGCAACGTCGCCGATGTCTGACCCTCGCGCCGCGACAGCAGGTGCAGCGTCGCGCTAACGATCAGGCCGCCGGCGAATGCCGAAAGCGGCAGGCCGAGCGTGCCGAGGTTCCAAGGCACGAGATTGCCGAGGCCGGCGCCGAGGATGAACCAGAGTGCGGCCGCCAACCCGGCGCCGGAGGAGACACCAACCACGCCCGGATCGGCGAGCGGGTTTCGGAACAGACCCTGCATGACCGCGCCAGCCAGCGCGGTGGATGCGCCGACAAGGACGCCGAGCACGGTGCGCGGCAGACGCACATCCAGCACCACAACGGCGTCGCGCCCGGCGGTTGCGGTCCCGTCGAGGAAGCCGAACAGAATCGCTGCCACACGTTGCGGTGGGATCGCGATCGGCCCGATGACCAGCGATGCCATCGCGGCGGTCACCGCCAGCGCCGCAGCGATGCCGATTGCGGCAAAGTCGCGCGTGCGCCGTTGCGTCATGCTTGCGCCGGCGACGGCGGTCGTCATTCGGTGTCCGTGGACCACGGGCGTTCCGGCACGGCCGGCGGTGGGCGGTCCGGGTAGATGCCGACGAACAGATCACGCGCCGCCTGTGCGGTCCGTGGCCCAAGACCAAGGAGATATTCGCCGGGCAACACCACCAGCCGTTTGTCGTGCGCGGCGGGTGTGCCGGCAAACGCGGCGGACGCGAAGACTTCATCGGCATTGGCTACGTGTTCGCCACGCGACATCATCACAACGGCATCCGGCATCGCCTGCATCGACGCTTCCTCGTTGGCCGCCTTGTATCCCGTCACGCCGGTCAGCGCATTTTGCACGCCGGCGAGCGCGAACACGTCGGCGGCGCTCGTGCCTTCGCCGGCGACCATCGGTCCGCCTCCCGCCATTGACAGCACGAAGATCGCCTTGCGCCGCTGGTCCTGCGGCGGCCGCGACGCTGCAACGGTTGCGAGGTCGGCGGCGACGGCGTTGGCGAGTGCCTTGCCTTTCTCATGTTCGCCGACCACGTCGGCGACGAAGCGGATCTTGGCGACCACGCCGGCAGCATCATGCGCTTCCGGTACGAGAACGAACGGCACCGACGCCTTTTCCAGTACGTCGATGGCTTCCTTCGGACCGGAGCCTTCGATGGCGAGCACGAGCGATGGCGCAACCGACAGCACGCCCTCCGGCGACAGCGTGCGCATGTACCCCACACTCGCCTTCTGCTGCGCCCGCTCAGGGAAATCGCTGGTGAGATCGACCGCAACGATGCGGTCTTCCAATCTCAGCGCGTACAGGATCTCCGTCACCGCACCGCCGATCGCGACGATGCGCGATGTATCGGCGATGGGGACGCTGCGGCCCGCAGCGTCGACGATCGTGCGTTGTTCAGCTGCCGCACCGGTGGCGAAGAGCGCAGCCGACAAAGCCAGCGCGAGGCGAAACACGGCGCACTCCTATTTCGTCAGGATCAGTTTGTTGAGGCTGGTGAGACGCAGCCGGTAGAGGCTGCCGTCGTGGCGGATCAGCAGCTCACGTTCGGATTGGAATAGTTCTCGACTGTCTATCTCGCCCTTCTCCACACGCACGACGCGTATTTCTTCAGGCCTGACGGCAGGCTCATTTGATTTATTCAAAACTATTTCCAGTTTCGAGTTCTTATAATATTGAGATAGACTATGTGCCGCGTGGCCCAAATGGCATACGTCAAGACTATATTCAAGTGCGCTGTGAATAGTTGTTGACTATATTCGCCCCAGTGCCCTACGCACAGGTCCACGCTGCCCATCGCAAGGCAGCGCCAATGCCAGCCAACCGAGCGCCTGCGTCTCCGTCAGCCAGCTTCCGCAAAACGACAAAAGCTGGGGGTTGGCGTGATGACCGGTCATCGGTTCAGGACTTTGCTTCTCATGTCGGCGTGCATGCTGCCTGCGGGCGCTCTCGCACAATCGACGATCAATCTCGACGTGCTCACGATCACCGCGGGTAAGACCACGCAGGCGGCCATCGATGCGCTCGCCGGCGTCAGCTACCTGTCGCGCGCCGATCTGCAGAAGATGCAGGGCAAGCTGCCGAGCGACGTGCTCGCCGCCCTGCCCGGCATCGTCGCGTCGACGCTTGGCAACGACAAGGGCGCGCTGGTGAACATCCGCGGCCTTCAGAATTTCGGCCGCATCGCCGTTACCATCGACGGCGCCCGCCAGGATTTCTCCCGCAACAGCCACGCCGGCAACGGCACCTTCTATCTCGAGCCCGAATTGCTGAAGTCGGTGACGGTCGTGCGCGGCCCGAGCGGCAACAGTTACGGCTCGGGCGCCATCGGCGGCGTCGTCGCGTTCGAGACGATCGATGCCGACGACGTGCTGCGCGACGGCGAGAAGTGGGCGCTATCCAACAACACCGGCTACGAGAGCAACGGCAACGGCTGGTTCACGGCGCTGCAGGCCGCGACGCGCTTCAACGACGCCTTCGACCTCGTCGGCGCCGCCGTCTATCGCAAGAGTGGCGACTACGCCAACGCGAGCGGAGAGACCGTGCCGTTCACCGGACAGGAGCCCGTTTCTGGCCTGGTGAAGGCGACGTTCCGGCCGGCCGAAGGTCACGCCATCGAGCTGAGCGGCATGCAGTATTACAACCAGTACATGGCCAGCCGCTCGGCCGGTCTCGCAACCGCCCCGCCCTCGTTTATCCTGGCCTCTCTCGACGATACCGACACGTCGAACACGGCAGTCACCGGCAAGTGGAGCTACTCCAAGCCGGGCGACAACGTTTTCGACTTCGTCGGCACGGCATACTGGAACCGCACCGTCACCGACCAGGTAAAGATTGGCGGCCCCAGCCCCAGTTCATCGTCGGGAAAAATCGGCGACAAGCGCCATTTCCAGGTCGACACGACCGGTGTCGACTTCCACAACTCGTCACGCTTTGACGGCGGCGGCTTCGACCACAAGCTGACCTATGGCGTGGACTACTTCCGCGATGTCGCGGATAGCTCGAGCGACCTGACGACGGCGGTGCCGCCGCGGTCCACCGCAAGCACGACCAGCTCGGGCGTGCGCGGTGCCGGCGGCGGTATCTTCGAGTGGGAAGCCACCCGCGGCTGGTTCGATGTTCTGGGATCGCTCCGCTACGACCAGTTCGATCTTTCCGGCCTTGACGGCAGCGGCAACCCGGTCGCGCTCTCCGGCAGCCGAATTTCGCCGAAGGCGACGGTCGGCATTACGCCGAAGGAAGGCTTCACCTTCTATGGCACATACGCCGAGGGCTACCGGGCGCCGTCGATCACCGAGACGTTTATCGGCGGGACGCATCAAGACGACTTTCAGTGGATACCCAATCCTAATCTAAAGCCGGAAACTGCGCGGACCTTCGAGGCCGGCCTCAACGTCAAGCTCGACGGCCTGGTCACGCCCGAAGATGCCTTCCGCGCCAAGGTCACGCTGTTCCACACCATGGTCGACAACTACATCGACATCGTTTCCGGCGTCTGCCCTTCGACCTGCCCTCCCGCGTTGACGGTGTCGCAGTACCAGAACGTCGGCCAGGGACTCGTCGACGGCGTCGAGGTCGAAGGCACCTACGACGCCGGCTGGAGCTACGTGAACGTTGCCGGGTCGTACACCAATGCCCGCAAAGCCAGCGACGGCTCGCGTCTCAACATCACCACGCCTGCTGCCAAGGTCTCCAGCACGCTCGGCTTCCGCAACAACGCGCGGACCTGGGACTACGGCGTGACGTGGATCGGCATCGGCAAGGCCATCGACGTGAACAGCACGACCGTGCCGGCCTACAACCTGTTCAATGCCTTTGCGACGTGGACAGTTTCGGACAACGTCAGCCTCGCGTTCAATGTCGATAACGTCTTCAACACCGCTTACACCGATCCCGTCTCCGGCTACATCATCGACCCGTCGCTGGGCTCGCCGATCTCGAGCAACGGTGCCGGGCGTACGTTCAAGGTGTCGCTGAAGAGCCGGATCGGAGGCTGAGGTCCATGCGGATGCGTCCACGCCGGCTTGTGCTCGCCGTCCTCGCCCTGGCCGCCGCGGTTCCCGCGACGGCGGCCGAGCAGGGCAAGATCGCGGTCGAGTTCAACGACCTCCAGCCGGCGGAGAGCGGCTGCCGCGCCGTGTTCGTGTTGAACAACGGTCTCGCGCAGCCGCTTGGCAAACTGGCGCTGCGCGTCGTCGCCTTCGACAAGGACGAGCACGCCACGCTGTTCCTTTCGCTCGATGTCGGCGCCCTGCCGGTGGGCAAGACCCGCGTCCTTCGCTTCGATCTTGGTGATGGCGTCGCCTGCGACAGCATCGGCAAGCTCGTGCTGGACGACGTCACCGCCTGCGAGGGCGGCAATCTGGATCCGGCCTCGTGCCTTGCGGCCATTGCGCTGTCGAGTCGCGCACCCGCACTGTTCGTGTTCTGACGGAGGACAATGGCCGCAACGGCGCCACTGCTGCGCGTGATCGAAGGCGGCCGGGAGCCACGTGTCGCCATCGGCAGCGCGCCCGAGCTCTACGGCCTCGCCGCCGTGGACAGGATTCCGCTTCCTCGCCGCGGGCTTTCCTCGCTGCAAATCATAGCCGCTGCCGCCGTTTCCGCGTCGCTCCACGCCGGCGCCATCTGGTGGTGGGCGCAGCGTGCGCCCGACAGCGAAGCGCGCGCCGCGGGAGGCGCCAGCAACACGATCGTCATCGAAGGCGAGTCAGTGATCCTGGTCGACAGCCTGGCTTCCGAAGCTTCCGACTCACTGCCCGAAGCCAAAGCTACCGAGACGCAGATAGCGTCCCTCGCCGCACCGGAAACACGTGCGCCCCTCGCCGAGGCACAGGCGGCAGGGGTCACCGAGACAAGGGCAACCTCGGTCGAGAGCGGCACCACGTCCGCCCCCGAAACGCCCGCGACAATCGCATCTGACGCACCAGCACCGGTGCGCGACACAAGCGTCACGCCGGCAGCCGAGACCCGCGCTGTTCCCGCCGACGACGCCGCTCCTGTCGCGATGGATGCTTACACTGACAATGCTGCCGCCGTTGCGGCGGATACTCCCATCGAGCGCCCCGCGTCCGAGGCAGTTGCCATACCGCCAACCGAGACGATTGCGGCGAAAACCACCGAAGTGCCAAATCGCCCGGTCGCGGACACCGCCAGTGCGGCTCTAGTCGCCGATGCCCCCGCTTCATCCGCAGGCGAGGTATCGCTTACCCCCGCAGCGAACACCGAGGGTGCGGCGGCCGTTGCCGAACAGCGAGCGACCGCAATCGAGGATTGGAGCCTGCCAACGGCCTCTTCCGATCGTCCGAAGTCGACCTCGGACATCGCCGCGAGACAGGACGCGGACACGCCACCGAGAGAGGCCAACGACGTCAAGGTTGCGGCAACTGAAGACGTGTCCGCCGACGTCACCGAAGATGCCGCGGTCGCCGCAACCGACGTTGAACCGGCGCCGCCAACGCCTCAGCCGCAGGCGAAGCCGGCCGTGAAGCCGAAGCCGGCACCGCGTTCTGAGCAACGCGCGGCGTCCATCGCCAACGAAGCAGCGCGCGGCCCGCTTCCGGGAACTGCCGGCGCCGGCGGCGCCAGCAACGAGGAGAGCGGCAGCGCCAGTCTGTCGAGCTACCAGGCGAAGCTCGCGGCTCATCTGCGCCGCTACCGCACCTTCCCGGCAGAGGCGCGCGACAACGGCATCACCGGCACGGCGATCGTCCGTTTCACGGTGAATCGCAGCGGTGCAGTGACCGGCGCGAGTCTCGCCAAAAGCAGTGGCGCCGCAGTCCTGGACCAGGCGGCGGTTGCGATGGTCCACCGCGCCTCGCCGTTCCCTCCGATTCCTGCCGGCTATGCCAGCGCGAGCCTCACGGTGAACGTGCCCGTGCGCTTCGACCTGCGCTGAACCTAGCCCTTCGCTCGCGCCTCTTGCGCGAAGTGAACGAGAATGGCCCGCAGGTCGCCGCCGTTCCGCGCCTTCTGCGGAAACTCGAGCCGGGCGTGAAGGCCGCCGGCCTTCAGATCGAGCCCCTCGGGATCGGCGCCGGTTGTCTGCCACTCGCCAGCCGGCATCCCGAGCAGCCGCGTCGCATAGAGGGACAGCGCCTCGGCATGGTCATCGTTCATGTGCTCGATCGCACTCGCTTCGGCCGCTGCGAGTTCCGCGCAGTCGGACGTATCGGTGAGCAGGTCGGCCGCCGCGAGATCGACGATGCGCCCGAACCCCGCCACGAGATGTCCGCCCGTGGCATTGATCCTGTAGAGGTTGAAGTCGCGGAACGTCGCGTAGCCCTTGGCCTCCGGATGCCGCGCCAGAAACCGCCGCCGGTGATTCTCGTCGTCATCCATCGCGATCGTGCCGTTGACGCTGAGCCGCGCTCCGGCGAGCGGATCGCCGGCCTCGCCGCCCGGAGCGACCAGGAGGATCGAGACGCGTGCGTCGCGCTTGACGTTACGCGTGTGCACCGCAATGTCGGAGATGAGCACCAGCGGCTCGCCTTCCATCGTCGTCGCCACTGTCACCAGGGAAGCGAATGGCGCGCCGTCGCCGCTGAGCGTTGCGAGGCTGCCGGTCGCCGCGAGCCGCAAGACGCGGCGCGCCGCCTCCGGTGCGGAAAATGGCGTCGTCGCGGTCATGGTGCGAAGCGGCTGGCCGCTGGCGGTGATGTGTCCGTTCATGCTGCGCCCGTCTATGTCTGAATGGTTCCAGAGTAGCTGGCCGGACCGGGCGACGGCTGGGAGACCAGAACTATGTCATTAGCCCCAATGGAACCGCAGGTCGAGGCTCGTGATGCACGTACCGCCGGCCGCATTGAGAGCGAAGCAGATCAACTAATTCTGCCACGTGGTCGGCGATGTCTTCGACCGCCATCATGAAAGCAGCGACTACCTGCTAGCCGTCGGGGATCGCTCGATTGGAGCATCCAGAATTTACGGCTCAGATCAGTGCGCCTTCGCGCTCAGCCATTGCGAACGCAGAAACGCTACACCCTCCCTATTTCTCAACTGCAAAACGGCTAGTTCCGCCGCCCTCACCCGCCACAGGCTCACTAGGCGAGCCGCATTGTCGCCGGACTGCACCACGTGCCCGGCGACGGGATCATCGATCAGGAGGAGGAGTTGGGCCTACGCTCATCGCCGATCCGCTACTCAACATGCGCGGCACTACCGTCGCCGTGATGAATGTTGGAGTCGCCACGACTCAAAGAGACTTCGCCGATCTGTGCCGCTGTTTCTTGCCGCCATGCGTGCCGTGCAGGCCGAGTTGCAAAGTGCGCTTCGCTGGCGAAGAGCCGTCCATTTGCACCATGGAAGCGACGAATAACCCCGGAGTTATAGATCGCCGTCTGATATTCATTAGGCCGCAAAAACAGCGTGCGCCACAGTTCAATCGGAGCCAGAAATGCCGCTGCGTTGCCGCAACCGGCCGACATCGCCGCTCCAGGGAGGAAGAATATGAAGCAGCTGTTCGCCGGCCTCTTCGCCGGTATGCTCGCTGTCGGCGTCGCGCACGCCGACACGATCAAAGTCGGCGTCATCGGACCGTTCTCCGGGCCGTTCGCCGTGCAAGGCAAGAATTTCAAGGCAGGTATCGACGCCTATCAGGCGCTGAACGGCAAAACCGTCGGCGACCACACGGTCGAGATCGTCTACCGCGACCTGCCCGCGGCCGACCCGGCGAAATCCGCCGCGCTGTCGCAGGAACTGGTCGTGCAGGAAGGCGTGCAATATCTCGCGGGCTATTACTTCACGCCGGACGCGATGGCGGCGGCGCCGCTGCTGAAAGACGCCAACGTGCCGATGGTCATCTTCAATGCTGCTACGTCGGCGATCATGAAGGCCAGCCCGCTCGCGGTGCGCACGTCGTTCACGACGTGGCAGACGTCGACGCCGATGGCCAGCGTCGCGCGCGACAAGAAGATCGACAAGATCATCACCGTCGTCTCCGACTACGGTCCGGGCGTCGATTCCGAGAAAGCGTTCACGACGGCGTTCAAAGCGGCGGGCGGCACCATCGTGGACTCGATCCGTATGCCGATGTCGACGACTGACTTTGGCCCGATCATGCAGCGCGTCAAGGATTCCGGTGCGCAGGCGCTGTTCGCGTTCCTGCCGGCGGGCCCGCCGACGCTGAACTTCGTCAAGTCGTACAACGAGAACGGCCTCAAGGCGGCCGGCATCACGCTGCTCGCGCCGGGCGACCTGGCCGAGGAGAATGACCTGCCGACGCTCGGTGAAGCCGCGCTCGGCCTGCTCACCACGTTCCACTACGCGGTGTCGCACGATTCGCCGGAGAACAAGACCTTCGTCGAAGCCGCCGGCAAGGCTATCGGCGACCCGGCGCTCCTGACCTTCCCCGCGGTCGGCGCTTTCGACGGCATGCACGTCATCTACAAGATGATCGAGGCGACCGGCGGCAAGCAGGACGCGCAGAAGGCGGTCGATGCGGTCAAGGGACTGGCGTGGACGAGCCCCCGCGGCCCGGTCTCGATCGACAAGGACACGCGGCATATCACGCAGAACATCTATCTGCGCGAGGTCGCCAAGGCCGACAACGGCACCTACTACAATAAGGAAATCCAGACCTTCGAGAACCAGACCGATCCCGGTATGGCCCAGCCGAAGTAAGTCTGGCATGAATAGCCGCGGGGCGGCGATGACCGCCGCCCCGCGCGATTCCGACGCATCATGCAGACAGCCCTGAGCATTGGCGCCGACGCTTTTGCGTACGGCATGGTGCTGTTCATGATCACGATCGGCCTGTCGGTGACGATGGGCCTGATGAAGGTCGTCAATCTCGCGCACGGCGCCTTCGCGATGATCGGCGGGTACATCGCCTCCTACGCCATCCAGCAGGCCGGGCTGCCGTTCTGGCTCGCCGCAGTGACTGCCGTCGCCGGGACCGTGCTGATCGCCGTTCCGCTGGAGCGCCTACTCTATCGCCGGATCTACGGCGCGTCGGAGTTGACGCAGGTGCTGATGACGATCGGCATCACGTTCGTGATCATCGGCCTGGCGAACTACCTGCTCGGGCCGACGCTCAAGACAATTCGCCTGCCCGACCTGCTCAACGCGCCGGTCAACATCGGCTTCCGCACGATCCCCGGCCACAAGCTGTTCGCCGTTCTCGTCGGCCTCGCGGTCGCGCTCGGCCTATGGCTGCTGATCGAGCGCACGCGCTTCGGCGTCAAGCTGCGCGCGGCCGTCGATAATTCCGCGATGGCGGAGGCACTCGGCGTGCGGACATCGCTGATCTACTCGGCGAGTTTCGCGCTCGGCATCGGCCTGGCGGCGCTTGGCGGCGTCGTCGGCGCCCAGCTCCTGCCGATCGAGCCGTATTACGCGATGCGCTACATGGTGACGTTCCTCGTGGTGGTCTCTGTCGGCGGGGCGGGATCGATCGGCGGCGCTATCCTGGCGTGCCTGCTGCTCGGGTCGATCGAGACGGCGGCGCGCTACTTCGTGCCCGAGTACGGCGAGTTCTTCTTCTACCTCGCAGTCATCGTCATCGTGGCGTTCTTCCCCAACGGTCTGCTTGGACGGGCGCGGTGAACGTCATCCCGCAAAGGCACGGCGAGGCTGGCCTGCTCGACCACGAGTACGTCCGCGACGCGATCTTCGTCGCCGCCCTGCTCGCCGCCGCGTACGTCGGCTTCCTGGTGATGCCGAACATGCTGGCGCTGCTGACGCGGATGATCTCGATCATGCTGCTGGTGCTGGCGCTCGACCTGGTCACCGGATACGCCGGTGTCGCGACGCTCGGCCACGCGACCCTGTTCGGAGCGGGCGCCTATGCCGCGGGAATCGGGGCCTCGCAGTACGGCGTGACCGATCCGCTGCTGATGCTGGCAGTGGGCGCGGCGGCGGGCGCCGTCGCGGGATTGGTGTGTGGCGCCGTCATCCTGCGCGGCCGCGGCCTGACGCAGCTCGTGCTGTCGATCGCCATCGTGCAGCTCGCGCACGAAGCGGCGAACAAGGGCTCGTCGATCACGGGCGGCAGCGACGGCCTCTCGGGCATCGCGCCCGATCCGCTGTTCGGGATGTTCCGCTTCGATCTTTTCGGCCGCACCGCGTTCTGGTTCGCGGTCGCGCTGGTGGTTCTGGTGGTGGTCGCGCTGCGCGTCGTCATGCGCTCGCCGTTCGGCATGCTCTGCCGGGGCATCAAGGAGGACCCGGTCCGCATCCAGTCGATGGGGATATCGGTCAACGGGACGCTGCTTCGCCTGTATCTCATCTCCGGCGTCGTCGCCGGTCTCGGCGGCGCGCTGTCGGCCATCTCGACGCGCGTGGTCGGGCTCGACAGTCTCTCGTTCGACCTTTCGGCCAACGCTCTGGTGATGCTGGTTCTCGGCGGGGTCGGAAACCTCGCGGGCGCCGTCGTCGGCACGGTGATCTTCGTCCTGTTTGAAAATCAGGTGTCGGTGATCAGCCCGTTCCACTGGCTGATCCTGGTCGGCCTGCTGCTGGTCGCGGTCGTGCTGTTTGCGCCATCCGGCGTGACCGGTTTGTTCGCGCGCCTGTTCACTACGCGACAGCGGCCATGACGGCGCTGCTCGAAGTCACGGCCCTGCGCAAACGCTTCGGCGGCCTGGTGGTCGCCAACGACGTGTCGCTCAGCCTCGCGGCCGGCGACCGCACCGCGCTCATAGGTCCGAACGGCGCCGGCAAGACGACGCTGGTCAATCTCATCACGGGGCACCTCCGGCCGGACGGCGGCAGGGTGGCGCTCGCCGGCGACGACATCACACGGCTCGGACCCACCGGCCGGGTGCACCGCGGGCTGGCACGGAGCTTCCAGGTCACGCGGCTGTTTCCTTCCATGACGGCGGAGGAGCACGTTGCTCTGGCGCTGCTGCAGCGCGCGGGCAAGGCCGAGCGCATGCTCGGCAACTACCGGCGGATGCCCGACATCGTCGAGGCGGCGCACGCGATCCTCGGCGAGCTCGATCTCCTCGGCGACGCGCAGTCTGCCGTTCGACAGATCCCGTACGGCAGGCAGCGCATGCTGGAGATCGCCATCGTCAAGGCGATGCGGCCAAAGGTGCTGCTGCTCGACGAGCCGGCGGCGGGCATTTCGCACGGCGACACGCACCTGATTGAAGCGACCATCAACAACCTCGATCCCGGCTTAGCGGTGCTGATGATCGAGCACGACATGGACTTCGTGTTCCGCTTCGCGCGGCGCGTGATCGTGATGGCGTCGGGCAAGGTGATTTTCGACGGGACGCCGCAGGAGGTGCAGAGGAGTCCGGAAGTCCGTTCCGCCTATCTCGGGAGCTATGCCGATGACCGCGGCGCCGCTTGAGATAAGGCAGCTCAGCTCGGGCTACGGCCAAACGCGGATCGTGGACAAACTCGATCTGGCGTTGCGCGCGGGCGAGAGGGTTGCCGTCCTCGGCCGCAACGGCGTCGGCAAGACCACGCTTCTCGCGACGATGGCGGGGCAGACGCGCCGCTATGACGGCAGCATCCGGCTCGGCGGGACGAGCATCGAGGGCCTGAGCGGCGCCGCCCGCGCGGCGGCAGGCCTCGGCTATGTCCCCCAGACCCGCGATATCTTCAAGTCACTGACCGTCGAGGAAAACCTGATCGCCGGACTGAAAGACCGGCCGCGCGGCGACGTGCAGGAGGCCTACGCGATGTTCCCGCGGCTGGCGGAGCGGCGGCGCAACCTCGGCGGCCAGCTTTCCGGCGGCGAGCAGCAGATGCTGACGACGGCGAGGGCGTTGCTTGGCCGTCCGCGTGTGCTGCTGCTCGACGAGCCGCTGGAGGGACTCGCGCCGGTCATTTGCGACGAACTGATGGCGGCGTTCACTCGCCTTGCGGAGGCGCGCTCGATGACGATCGTACTCGTGGAACAGCGGCTGCGGGCCGCGCTGACGTTTGCCGAGCGGGTGTTCATCCTGGAGCGCGGGCGGATTGCGTGGACCGGCACGCCGGAGCAACTCGAGGCCGATCCGGCGACGATCGAGCGCCTGTTGAGCGTCGGCCGCTAGATCGGGACGTGCCCGGCCGCAATCTCCCGCACGTGATCAAGGAACAGGGCGATACCCTCGCCCGGCCGCTCGCCCGAGCGCGCCGTCAGGCCGATCGCGCCGTAGGTCTCGGACGTGTCCACCGGCAGCAACGCCAGTTCTCCGGCCTCGACATCCTCCGCCACGACGCCCTCGGAAATGATCCAGACGGCGTCGGTCGTCGCGGTGTAGCGGCGGCCGAACGTCACCGCCACGGTCTGGATGTCGTCACGCAGGTTCGTCACGCCGTGAGCGGTCAGCAGGCGCTCGACACTCGGCAGGATGACGGCGCCCGGCGACGGCATCAGGATCTGGTAGTCGGCAATGGCGGAGAGCCGGAACCGCCGGCGCTTGAGCAGCGGATGGCCGCGACGGACGACGAAGACGACGCGCTCTGCATAGAGGTGCTCGAAGGCCAGCGCCGCAATGTCGCCCGGGTCTGCCATGCGCCCGATGATGACGTCGAGCTCGCCGGCGCGCAGTAGCGACAACAGGTAGTCGCTGGGGCCGGTCGTCACGCGCACGCGATAGCGTTTCTGCTCGGACGTGAAGCGTTGGACGGCACGCGGCAGCAGCATCGCCGACACCGTCGGCAGCGACCCCACGCGCACGACGGTAGGCGCGTTGTCGTCGAGCACAGAGTCCACGCCCTGGCGGAGCGCGGCAATAGACGCGGTGGAATGTCGCTGGAAGGATTCGCCGGCGGGCGAGAGGAAAAGATTGCGGCGGCTTCGATCGAAGAGTGGGACGCCGAGGATCTCCTCCAGCTCCTGTATCGTCTTGGACGCCGCCGGCTGGCTCATGTTCAGCTCGTGCGCCGCCTTGACCACGCTTTTCAGCCGCGCGACCTCAAGGAAACAGACGATATGACGAAGCTTGATACGCGGATCGACCAGACGCGCCACAGCAGCCAATTCCCCAATTTTGCCTGTATAATAACTCTAGAGTTATAGATCGCGCCATATCTTTCATTTTACCGGCCACCGCACGGGCGCGACCATCGACATAGGCCGCATGAAGACGGCGTGCGGGGAGCAGACTCCGGGACGCCGCAGAAGCCAGGGAACCAAGTGTCGTCCAAGGATTTCGGCTTTGCAGTTCGTCCGCGTGAGCGACATAGTGGTTCACACCCAAACTATCGAGGCCGCCGGCGCGCGCGCGGCCCTGGTTTTCGTGAACTCGCTCGGCACCGATCTCAGAATCTGGCAGGCGACGCTCGCGCATCTCGCCGGTGGCGCGACCGCGCTGACCTACGACCTGCGGGGCCACGGCCTCACCGACGTCTGCCGGACGCCTTACACAATCGCGATGCTAGCCAACGATCTCGCCGCGCTGATGGATCATGCCGGCGTGCAATCAGCGATCGTCTGCGGCATCTCGCTCGGCGGCCTGGTGGCGCAACAGCTCCATGCCGCGCGGCCCGATCTGGTCGAGGCGCTGGTGTTATGCAACACCGCGGCGAAGATCGGCGACGCGTCGCTCTGGAACGCGCGCATGGCGGCGATCGAAACCGGAGGCATGGCCGCGGTCGCGGACAGCGTCCTCGCCCGCTGGTTCGCGCCGGACTACAAATCAAAACGGCCCGCGGAGTTTGCCGGCTATCGCAACATGCTGATCCGCCAACCGGTCGACGGCTACATTGCGGCCTGCGCCGCGCTGGCGACGGCCGACCTCACGGCGCACGCGGCGAAGATCGACGTGCCGACGCTTTGCATCACCGGTGAAATGGATTCGGCGATCCCGCCGCAAATCATGGCAGACCTCGCCCGGAGCATTCCCGGCGCGCGGCTGGAAACTATCGACAATTGTGGGCACCTGCCCTGCGTCGAGCAGCCGGAACACTTTTCCGGATTGCTGCGCGCGTTCGTCGCTCACATAGGAATGGAGATGGCGTCTCATGTCAGTCACGGAAGCTAAGTCGCCGATATTTCAACGCGGCCGGGAGACGCGGCGCGAGGTGCTAAGCGAGGAACACGTCGACCGGGCGGAAGCGGCGACGACCGATTTCGATGCGCCGTTCCAGGAACTGATTACCGTGGGCGCCTGGGGCAGCGTCTGGTCGCGCAATACGTGGACGAAGCGCCAGCGATCCATCGTCACCATCGCGCTGCTGGCCGCGCTTGGCCATTACGACGAGATGGCGATGCACATCCGGGCGGTGGCGCGTACCGGCGCGACCGAGGCAGATGTGCGCGAAGCATTGCTGCACGTTGCGATCTATGCCGGCGTGCCGCACGCGAACTCGGCGTTCCGCATTGCTAAGGAGGTGTTCGCTGAAATGCGGGCGAAGAACGGCGCCTGATGTCCAACAACGCGCCCGAGACCGGCCCATTTTTCCAGCGCGATCGGCTCTGGCACCCGCCAGCGCTGACGCCGCGCTACAAGACATCGGTGCTACGCTCCCCGCAACGGGCGCTCATCTCGTTCGGCAACACGATGTCGGAGATGACGGGACCGGTGTTCGGTCACTCGATATTGGGCGAGTTCGATAACGACCTGACGCTGAACTACGCGCAACCCGGCGAGAGCGCGATCGGGCGGCGCGTTATCGTGTACGGCCGCGTGCTCGACGAGCGCGCCCGGCCGGTGCCCGGCGTTCTCATCGAGTTCTGGCAAGCCAACGCCGGCGGACGCTACCGGCACAAGAACGACGGCTACCTCGCGCCGCTCGACCCAAACTTCAGCGGCGTCGGCCATACGATCTCGGGCGACGACGGCTCCTATTCGTTCCGTACGGTGCGTCCCGGCCCCTATCCCTGGCCCAACGGCGTCAACGACTGGCGGCCGGCACACATCCATTTCTCGATCTTCGGTTCCGGCTTCGCGCAGCGGCTGATCACCCAAATGTACTTCGAGGGAGACCCGCTGATCGCGATTTGCCCGATCGCCAACGGCATGCTGCTCGAGCAGATCTCCGGCATCGGCGAGGCGACCTAGTGCGCACCGAGGTGGCGATCATAGGCGCGGGGCCGGCTGGGTTGCTGCTGGGGCAGTTGCTGACGCGCGCGGGCATCGACAACGTCATCCTGGAGCGCAGCGCGGCCAGCCATGTGCTGTCGCGCATCCGAGCGGGTGTGCTCGAGCAGGGCACCGTAGGCCTGCTTGAGGATATCGGCTGCGCCGAACGGCTACATCGCGAAGGGCTACGGCACGACGGCATCGAGATGGCTTTCGGCGGGCGGCGCCACCGTTTCGATCTTGCGGATCTGTCGGGCGGGAAATGGGTGACCGTCTACGGCCAGACCGAGGTGACGCACGACCTGATGGACGCGCGCGCTGCGGACGGCAGCAGTACGGTCTACGAGGCGGCCGACGTGGCGCTGCACGACTTCGACACCGCTCGTCCTTTCGTTACCTACCGCCAGAACGGCGTCGAGCAGCGGCTGGACTGCACCTTCATCGCGGGCTGCGATGGTTTCCACGGCGTCGCCCGCCAGAGCGTGCCGGCGAGGGCGCTGCGGCACTACGAGCGGGTTTATCCATTCGGATGGCTCGGCGTGCTCGCCGACGTGCCGCCCGCATCACCGGAGCTGATCTACGCGCACCACGAGCGTGGCTTCGCTCTCTGCTCGATGCGCTCGATGACGCGCAGCCGCTACTACATCCAGGTCGAGGCCAGCGAGCGCGTCGAAGCGTGGAGCGACGCGATGTTTTTGGGACGAACTGCGCCGCCGCCTGCCGGCCGACGCCGCGGCGGCGGTGACCAGCGGCCCGTCGATCGAGAAGTCGATCGCGCAGATACGCTCCTTCGTCGCCGAGCCGTTGCGCTTCGGCCGCCTGTTCCTGTGCGGCGATGCCGGCCACATTGTGCCGCCTGCCGGCGCCAAAGGCCTCAACCTCGCGGCGAGCGATATCCACTATCTCTTCGAGGGCCTGCGCGGGCATTACGCGGAGAAATCCGATGCGGGGCTCGACGCTTACTCGGCGCGCGCGCTGGCGCGGGTGTGGAAGGCGGAGCGCTTCTCGTGGTGGATGACCGCGACGCTGCACCGGTTTCCCGAGGCGGGCGCGTTCAACCACAAGATCCAGGAAGCCGAGCTCGACTATCTCGCGCATTCGCGGGCGGCGGGCACGGTGCTGGCGGAAAACTACGTCGGCCTGCCTTACTGACCGGCACCAGCCGCGCGGCGACATCGGCGTACAGCACCTGCGTCTCCGGCGATAAGACGCCGCGCGTCGCCTTTCGAGCGGCCGATGCGTCTGTCGATACGCAAGATGGCGGCAGCCCTCGGAGAAGCCGACAGCATGGCCCGCGCAAAGCAAATCCCGCTACACTCGGCGAATATGAAGGTTAGCGTAACCGCTGCCCGCCCGCGTCGAACACAAGCACATGGGCGGGGTCGAAGGCCGCGGCCAGCCTGTCGCCCGCACGTGTCGAGCGGTCGTCGCGGGTCGCGATGATCAGCGTGTCGCCTGCACCGGAGCGGGCGTAGGCATAGGTCTCGGCGCCGAGGTGTTCGACCATCTCAACCTCCACATCAACCTTCGCCCGTCCATCGGCCTTGAACTGCTCCGGCCTGATGCCGATGGTGACCCCGGTGCCGGGCGCCACGGCCACGTTGACCGGGACGCGCTGGCCGCCGTGATCGACCAGCTGCACATCGCCTTCGCCGACGATACCGCGCAGGAAATTCATCTTGGGCGACCCGATGAAGCCGGCGACAAACAGGTTGTCCGGGTTGTCGTAAAGCTCGAGCGGCGTTCCCACCTGCTCGACGCGGCCGTTGTTGAGCACGACGATCTTGTCGGCCAGTGTCATCGCCTCCACCTGATCGTGCGTCACGTGGATTATGGTCGTGGCGAGTTCGCGATGCAGGCGCGCGATCTCGATGCGCATGTGGACGCGAAGCTCGGCATCGAGATTGCTCAGCGGCTCGTCGAACAGGAACACCTTGGGATGGCGGACGATGGCGCGGCCGATGGCGACGCGCTGGCGCTGGCCGCCCGACAATTCCCCCGGCCGGCGGTCCATGAGCGGCTCGAGGCCAAGAACCCTCGCCGCGGCGTCTACCTGTCGGGTTATCTCCGTCCTGGGCACCCGCGCGAAGCGAAGCGCGAAGCCCATGTTCTCGCGCACCGTCATGTGCGGGTAGAGCGCATACGACTGGAACACCATGGCGATGCCGCGCTGCGACGGATCGACATCGTTCATGCGCTCGCCGCCGATCTCCAGCTGGCCTTCCGTGATCGGCTCGAGCCCGGCGATCATCCTCAGCAACGTCGACTTGCCGCACCCCGACGGCCCGACGAAGACGACGAACTCGCGGTCCGCGATATCGAGATCGACGCCCTTGATGACTTCGACTTTGCCGTATGACTTGCGTATGCCCCGCAGGCTGAGGCCGCTCATGCTTCACTCCACCTTGAGATGCACGGTCGCAGTATCGAAACGTTCGCTACGCACGCTTATCCGCACCGGTCCCGTTGCGTCGCGCGCGCCCGTTACCCAGAAGCCGATTGCGCCGCCGCGAAGTGACAACAGGCTTGGGCCGAGAACATGCGCCGGGCCATTGACCGAGACCTCGACCGGCTCGAACAGGAACGGCAGCTTGTGGCCGGTCTGGTCGAGCGAGCGCACCACGACGCGGACGCTTTCGCCCCTGGCCACGACGGCGCTGTCGGCGAGTACCTCCAGCCTGGTTGCGACCGGCGCAGCAGTGAAACTCACGCTCTTCACCGGCGCACCGCCGACATACCCGGTAAACGTCGCGTCACGCCATTCCATGCCCCAGCGCCCGAGTTCGTCTTCCGTGAAGTGGGCGCGATCGAAGATTACCGGAGCATGCGGCAGGTGCGGGTACGCCGCCCGGTCGGGCCTCAGCCTCTTCGGCGGGTTATCGCCGTAGCTCAGTTCCACCTCGTCGCAGTTGGTGAGGACAATGAGGGGGAAGACGCCGCCAATGTTGCGTTCTCCACGGGCCCAGAAAGTGACGGGCTCGAGCACCACCTCCTCCGCCGGTTCGCACTGGCTGGCGTAGACGTGCGCGGCGAACTTCGGCTCGCGAAACATGTCCATCACGCCGTGGTGGCAGATGCGGTCGCCGGAGCCGAAATCCTTGTGGGTGTTGTAGTCGAAGGCGCACCAGCCGATCGCCCCGGCGATGCTGGAATTGCCGTAGGCGGCATCGAGCACCTCGAGGTGCCGGCGCACGTGCTCGCCCTGCCGCTGCTCCTGATCGTAGATCTTGGTGGGGTACATGTGCCCGCCAAACTCGCTGATCAGGTAAGGCACGGGACGATCGAGGCCGGTGGTCTCGCGGATCGGCCTTAGGGCCGTGCGCGGGCGGTTGCCGCCCAGCTCCTCGTTGCCGAGGATGAAGTCGTTCATCGTGTAAACGTCTTCGAGCAGCTCGCTGTCGGTGATGTAGCGCACCCCGCCGGTCTGGCGCGTGGGGTCGAGCGCGTGCGCGACCCGGTTCGTCTCGGCATAGAGGTCGTGGTCATCCTGCGACTCGTTGATACGCACGCCCCACAGGATGACCGAGGGACGGTTCCAGTCGCGCTCAATCATGCGCCGCACGTTTTCGACGGCTTCCGCCTTCCACGCGGCGCCACCGATGTGCTGCCATCCGGGAATCTCCTCGAAAACCAGCAGGCCGATGCGGTCGCAATGATCCAGGAACCACGGCGACTGGGGATAGTGCGACGTGCGGACCAGATTGACGTGGAGCTGATGCTTCAGAATCTCGGCGTCCCGTTCCTGCGCCGCTCGCCCCAGTGCATAGCCGGCGTAAGGAAATGACTGATGGCGGTTGAGGCCGCGAATCTTCAGCGGCCGGCCATTGAGCCGAAATCCCTCGGGCGTGAACTCGGCAGTGCGGAATCCGAAGGTGTGGACGACGGTGTCGCCGCCGAAAACCAGCTCGAGGCGATAGAGGGCCGGCTTGTCCAGCTCCCACAGCTCGATGCCGGTCAGGTCGTCGAAAGCGATCTCGGTGGTAGCCGACGCGGAGACCGTGGCTCGCGCGACGACCTCGCCACATGCGTTGCGGAGCGTGGCGACAATGTCGCCGGCGACCGGACGGCCCTGCGGATTTTCCAGCGCTACCCTCGCGCGCACGGATTTGCGCGGCGCGAGTGCGCCAGGCGTCTCGATCTTCACGCTGCCGATCGAGACGGGATCGGTCACCTTGAGCCAGACGTCGCGGTAGATGCCGGCATAGGTCAGGTAGTCGATGCGCCCACCGAACGGGGGGATGCCCGGATTCTCGCTGCCGTCCACAACCACGGTCAGGAGATTGTCGCCTGCTTTCAGGTGCTCGGTGAGCCTGATCACGAAAGGCGTGTAGCCATCCTTGTGGGCGCCTACCTCCCGGCCGTTGAGGGATACGACCGCGTTCGCCATCGCGCCGTCGAACAGCAGCGACACCTCGCGGCCGGCCCACGCGGGGTCGTTGGCGAAGGTCTTGGTGTAGGTGAACGGGCGCTGATAGACGGCCTCGTCGAAGTAAGCGAGCGGCAGCTCGACCGCGGTGTGCGGCAGCGAAACATCCCGCCCGCCCTCGAATTTCCAGCCGTCGTTGAAAGCCGTTACAGCACGCATTTCGCAGCCTTACTTAACCGCGCCCAGCAGGCCCTCGACGAAGCGGCGCTGTAGAACGAAGAAGATGACAAGGGTCGGCAACGTGGCGAGCACGGTGGCGAAAAGGATGACGCCGTAGTCAGGCGTATAAGCCGCTGTGAGCTGCGAGACGACCAGCGTGATCGTGCTTTTGTCGGGCGTCTGCAACACGATCAGCGGCCACAGGTAGTTGTTCCAGTTGGCCATGAAGATGATGATGATCGCCGCGGCATAGGTGGAGCGCATCACCGGCAGATAGACGAATAGAAATGTCTGCCACTCCTTCAGGCCATCGACGCGCGCGGCGTCGCGCAGCTCGGACGGGAAGGCCTTGGTCGCCTGCCGGAAGTAGAAAATGATGAAGATCGAGGCGATGCCCGGGACGATGACCGCGGTCAGGGTGTTGGTGAGGTGAAACCACCCGACCATCACGAAAAGCGGGACCATGAGGGCGGCAAAGGGAATCGACAGAAATAACAGCAGCACCGCGAAGATCCGCTCGCGCACGCGGGACGGAAACATCTGGAAGCCGTAGCCGGCGAGCGAAGAAATCGCGAGCGTCAGCAGGCTGCCGACGACCGCAACGAAGGCGGAGTTGGCAAAGACCCGCGGCGCATCGACCTGGGTGAAGAAACCGACGGCATTTGCCCAAAGGTGGTCGCCGAAGCCGGCTTTCCCGGTGAGTACGCCATTCGACGTGTTCGTGGCGCCGACGACCATCCAGTAAAACGGGAACACGGATACGAACGCTGCGGCCGACAGCAGCAGATAGGTCAATGCGCGGCTGACGATGCGCATGATCACGCGCCCCGCCGGTCGCGAGCGACCAGGAATTGCAGGAAAGTTACGATCGCGACGATGAGGACGATGACGTAGGAGACCGTCGCCGAGTAGCCGAAGCTCGGCATGAAGCGGAACGTCAGATTGTAGATGTACAGCGACAGCGTGAGGGTGGCGTCCGACGGACCGCCCACGGTGATGTTGTTGACCTCGTCGAAGAGCTGGAGCGTGCCGATGGTCGAAACGACCGAGGTAAACAGGATCACGGGTTTCAGCATCGGAACCGTGAGGTAGACGAAGCGCGCCCACGCCGGCACCCCATCGATGCGGGCGCTTTCGTATATCGAGCGGTCGACGTTCTGCAGCGCCGCCAGATAGAAAATCATGTTGTAGCCGGTCCACCGCCAGGTGATGGCGAGGATGATGACGACCTTGGCCCAGAACGTGTCGGCCAGCCACGGGATCGGTTCGCCGATGATGTGCAGGGCCATCAGGGCGCGGTTGATGACGCCCTCGGTCGAGAACATCGACTTGAACAGCATCGAGTAGACGACGAGCGATGTGACGCAGGGCAGGAAGATCGCCGTGCGAAACAGTCCCCGGAAGCGCAGGGTTGCGTCGTTGAGGGCGACTGCAAACAGAAGCGCCAGCACCAGCATCACCGGCACCTGGATCACCAGAAAGATGCAGGTGTTGATGAGCGCGCGAAGGAAGGCAGGATCGCGCGTCAACCGCACGATGTTCGCGAACCCGCCGAAGTGGAAGTTCATGCCCTTGCCGACCTGGAAGCTCATCCAGAGCGACCAGAGGATCGGATAGATCATGAACAGGCCGAGGAGGACCAGCGCGGGGCCCACGAAGAGCCAGCCGCTCAGCTGTCCGTCACGCCCAATGCGGGCCGATGCCAATTCCGGCTCCCCACCCTTGCGCCCGAGCCGCGCCGAAACATCGGCGCGGCTGCCTGGCGGACCGGCGCGGCCCGGAGGCCGCCCCGGATATCCTTACTGCATCTGCGCTTCTGCCTGGGCGCTGGCCGCCTTCAGCGCATCATCGACCGAGCCGCCCTTGGCGATGGACGGAAGCTGGGCCTGCAGCGCGGTGTCAACCTCGGAGGTGTAGATGCCGTACTTGACGCCCGGAATCTGACCGAGCCAGGTCGAGAAGTCCTGCCACACCGGCTGCCCGCTGAAGAAGGCGTCGGACGACTTGTACGCGTCGCCGGAGCGCGCATCGAGCCACGAACCGACCGCGCCCTGGTTGACGAGTATCTTCTGGTAGAAGTCAACGTCGCCTCCCCAGATCGTCTTCAGGAAGTCGATGGCTACGTCCTTGTTGGGGGCCGAGGCGAAAACGAACCAGCTCGATCCACCCTGATTGGACGCGTGGGTCGCGTTCGGGAAGCCGTCCAGCTTCGGTATCGGCGCCACGCCCCACTTGCCCGACTGATCGGCGCTCGACTTGATCGTGCCGGTCATCCACACGCCGGCGATGACGGCAGCGGTTTCGCCCGAGGTGAAGCTGCCGGTGTAGTCGCCCCAGCCGGATACCGGCTTGACGATGCCCGACTGCCAGATCTTGGCGTATTCGGTCAGCGCCGCCTTCAGCGGGGCGTTATCGACGACGTTCAGCGTGCCGTCCTCGTTGAAGTACCACTGGCCGGCGGACTGCATCATGATGCGGATGAGACCGTCGTCGTTGAGGTCGAGGTCGAGGAACGGATGGCCCGTCTTCTCCTTGACGTCCTTGCCGATGGCGATGAACTGATCCCAGGTGATGTCCTTGAGATCCTCCGGCTTGTGGCCGGCGGCGGCGAGATAATCGGTGCGGTAGAACAGGCCGGTGACGCCGGAATCGAACGGCAGCGAGTAGGACTTGCCGTCGAGCGTCGCCGAGGCGACCTTGTACTGCGCGAACTTCGACAGATCGATCTTGTCGTTCAGCGGTTCAAAGGCGCCCGGGAATGATTGCAGAAATTTCTGCGCGCGATCGTCCTGGATGAGCACGATCTCCGGCAGGCCCTGAAGATTGCCCGACAAAAGCTGCGTCTGCAGCTTGGGCATGAGGTCGTCCTGCTTGGCAGTAACGACGATGTTCACAGTCACGTCGGGGTGCAGTTTGGTGTAGCGGTCGCCGGCTTCCTTCATGGCGGCGCCGTTGAAGTTCTGATCCCAGCACCACACGGTGATGGTCGTCGCGGCAAACGCGGCCGAGGCCGTCATCATGCCGACGCCGGCTACGGCAATGCCGAGCGCGCGGCGCCAACTGGCGTAGCGAGTCATGCATATCCTCCCATGTCGTGAGGCATTGGTTCCTCCCTGCCTCTGATACGGGACGTTATCTGCGGAAATTCAGCCGCGCAATAATTTCAGTAAATATTTATCAGCGATTTTAGCCGCCATTCAGCGGATGGCGCGTGCTGCCCCGCCAGATGATCTCGTTCGCGAGGATGATGCGCTTGGCGAGTTCGCGCCCGGACATGCGCTCGAGCAGCAGTTCCACCGCCGTTTCCCCGATTTCCTCAGCCGGCAGGTGCACCGTGGTCAGCGGCGGATTGAGGAACTGCGCCACCGAGATGTCGTTGAAGCTCGCCACTGCGACATCGTCGGGTATCGCGCGCCCGAGCTCGTGGGCGGCGCGGTAAACGCCCACGGCGATGTTGTCGTTGCAGCACACGATCGCATCCGGCGGGTTCTTCTGCGACAGAAGCCGCATGCCCAGGTGGTAGCCGGTCTGTTCAGTGTTACGCTCGACGCTGCGTTCGGTGGCGCAGAGCTCCGGCTCGAAGGCGTTCCGCTCGCGCGCCCACTGGATGTAGGCACGGCAGCGCATCTCGCCGAACGGATCGGTGCTGTTCTCCTCCACCCATCCGGCGAAGCCGATGCGGCGATACCCGGCAGCCGCGAGCTCGGTGAGGAGCTTGCGCATCGCCAGCGGCAGGTCGCTCTGCACGACGTCGAAGCTGTCGCTCGCCGGCGTGAGATCGGCGAATACGACATGACGGCTGTGCCGCTTCAACCAGGCGATCTCCGCCTCGCGATGGATGCCAATCGCGATCGCGCCGGAGGCACCCTGCAGCAGCGAGGCCTCGGGCAGCGAGTCCGTGTGATAGACCTTCACCGTCTCGATCTTTAGCGCGTGGCAGCGGCTCTCGATGCCAAGCCGCAAACTGACGTAGTACGGATCGATGAGTTCCTGCTCGGGCTGCAGGAAATGCACGATGGCGATCTTGGTCAGCCCCTGGCTGTTGGCGCGATTGCGCGCGCGCGGCGTGGCGTAGTTCAGCGCCTCCGCCGTCTCGATGATCGCCTGCCGCTTGTGCGCCGCGATCGACAGCGTCTGGTCGAAATTCAGCACGCGCGAAACGGTGGCGGTCGAGACGCCCACCGCGCTGGCGATTTCCTTCAAGGTCACCATGGGGCCTGGGATGAAGCCGTTTTGGGCCGCAAAAGCAAGTGTCGCGAACGCCGCGCCCGGCAGGCCGCCGGGGCCGGCGCGCGCGCCGACCGGTCCTATTTGACGGCGCCGACCACCACGCCGCGGGTCAGCGTGCGCTGGAAAATCAGGAAGAAGATCACCGTCGGCGCCAGTCCGAGCAGGGCCGCCGCGGCCGTGGTGGTCGGGTCCGACACGTACTGCCCGCTCAGCACGCCCATGGCGACCGACACGGTCTGATTGTCGTTCGACACGAGCAGCACGAGGGGCAGCAGGAATTCGTTCCACGTCCAGATGAAGAAGAAGGTCGCGAGGACCGCCAGGGTGGGCGCAATGATCGGGGTCACGACATAGACCAGGATCTGCCACGAGTTCGCGCCATCGACGCGCGCCGCTTCCACGATCTCGCGCGGAAAGGCGGTGAGCACGGATGCCAGCAGGTAGGTGCCGAAGGCGCTCTGCAGCACCGAAAAGACGATGATGCACGAGATGAGCGAATCGAAGAGGCCCGCCGCCTTCGCCATCAGGTACAGCGGGTAGACCAGCGCCTCCTGCGGAATCATGATGCCGATGAGCAGCAGGATGAGGATGAAGCGGCTGCCGCGCACCCGGCCAATGCCGATCGCGTACGCGTTGAGCAGGCTGAGCGCCACGGCAATGAGCGCGACCGCGCCGCTGAGCACGGTGCTGTTGATCAGCTTGCGCGTGAAATCCACGTGCTGCCAGAAGGCGCCGAGCGCCGCGAGCGAGAAGCTGTGCGGAATGCCGAGCGGCCCGTTGGCAGCATAGTCGGCCGCGGACTTGATGGCGTTGGTCACCGCCAGCAGGAAGGGAAACAAGAACAGCGCAAGCAGCGCCAGGAGGGCGGCCAGCACGAACCATCGGCCCGGGCCGCGGTTGCGGCGGACGGACTCGGTCCGGGCGGGCCTGACCACCGAACCGATCGCGCCGATGGCGCCGGTGGCGTCGGCCATCAGCGTGCCTCCGCCGTCTGCCGCGCCTGAACCCGCAGGAAGATGATGCCCAGGACGATGGTGAGCAGCATCTGCGCGGTGGTCATCGCCGCGCCATAGCCGACCCTGAAGGTTTGGAAGAAATGGTAGTACGCGAAATACGACGGCACGATCGTCGCGTTGTCCGGGCCGCCCGTAGTCAGCACGAAGACCGGCGCGAACACCTTGAGGGCGGCGATCGTGGTGGTGAGCCCGACCACGAAAATCTCCGGCAGCAGCATGGATATGGTGATCCACCAAAACCGCTGAAACCAGTTGGCCCCGTCGATCTCCGCCGCCTCGTACAGTGACGGATCGACTCGCGCCAATCCCGCCATGAACACGACCAGCGAATATCCGAGCTGCAGCCACACCATGACGCCCATCACGGTGCCCAGCGCCAGTCTCGGATCACCCAGCCAGTTGAGGGCAAAATCGTGGAGGCCGAGGGCGTTCAGGATCGCGTTCAGCGCGCCGATCGGGTTGAGGATCCAGCCCCACAACACCCCGGCGGCCGAGATCGGCAGGATCTGCGGCAGGTAGTAGCCGGCGCGAAAGAAGCTCGACCAGCCCTCGCCGAACTGCGCGCTGATGTAGTCGAAGAGCACCGCCGCGAGAAATATGCCGAGCAGAGTGGGGATCACGGCCATCGCTACGATGAACGCGACGGAATGCTGGAGCGAGGACCAGAACGCATCGTCGGCCAGCAGCCGTGCGTAATTCTGGAAGCCGACGAACTTCGGCACGCCGACACCCTTCCAGTTCAGGAAGCTGATGCCGATGTTCATCAGGCTCGGGAGCAGAACGACCACGGCGAAGGCCGCCAGGCCGGGAAGCAGGTACGCAAAGGCATGCGGCACGACCGGGAGCGATTTCAGCGCCTGCCTCTCCGCCATGTTGCCTCCTGCGAGTAGCAGGGCGGCACCGCGAAGGCGCCACCCCGCCCCAAGTATCGGTCAGAGCCTACTGCGAGGATTGCGCCTCGTCATAGGCATCCTTGATGCGCTTGGCGAATTCCTCCGGTGTGATCGTCTTGCCGATCACGGCCTGGGTCGACTTGAGCATCAGATCGTAGAAGCCCGGCACCGGCCAATCGGGGTAGAAGCCGAGGCCGTCCTGCGCGACCAGCTGGTTGAACAACTGGGCATCCTGCTTGCCCACCGCATCGGTGATCTGGCTTGGATCGGCCGCGACCGGCAAGCCGCCGCTATTGCCGAGCAGCGCCTGGTTCTCCTTGCTGAGCGTGATGTCGATGAAGTCGTAGGCGAGATCCTTGTTTTGGGCGCTCGCCGGGACAATCCAGATGTTGCCCGTGGAAGCGGGCGCCATCTTGCTCGGGAAGAGGAACTTCGCGGTCGGGAAATCGAGCTTGCCGAACGCGGTGCTGTACCAGGAGCCGGTCACGACCATCGGCGCCTTGCCCGACTTGAAGAGGCCCGCCATGTCGTCGGCCTTGAGCGCCGTCGAGTCCTTCGACAGGTAGCCTTTGTCGACCCACTCCTGCAGCTTCTGGCCGGCGTAGAGGAACGGAGCCGAGTCGAGCGGCGCCTTCAGGCCCTGGAAATTCTTCACCCAGATCTGGTCGGCCTTGGAGAGGGCGAACAGGTACATCAGGTGCTGGGCCGGATAGTCGTTCGCGGCCTCGGCAATCGGCGTGATCCCCTTCTTCACGAAGGCGTCGTTTGCCGCCTCGAATTCCTCCAGCGTGGTCGGCACCTTGATGCCGTTATCGTCGAACATCTTCTTGTTGTAGAAGACAGACACGAACTCGCCGTAGTCGGCGATGCCGACCAGCGGACCCGAGCCGTAGATGCCCTTGCTGTCGTAGCGGCCGAGCTGCGTCGAGGCGTCGTTGAGGATCTTGTCCCAGCCCTTCTGCTTGGCGGCGTCGTCGAGCGGCGCCATCAGGCCCTGCGAAGCGGCGAGGCCGGCGACGCCGTTGCCCTTGTTGTACTCGAGCACGTCCGGCGCCTCGGACGAGTTGAGGATCATGTTGCCTGACTTGACGATCTGGTCGAACGTCTTGAGCTCGAACTGAACCGTCACGTCCGGGTGCGTCTTCTGGAATTCGTCGAGCGCCGCCTTCCACGCGATGCCCATTGCGCTGTCGGGCTGCTCGTACCACCAGATCTTGAACGTCTTGCCTTCGGCGTGGGCCGGTCCCACGGCGAACGCTGCGGTCGCGAGAAGGGCGACCGCCAGGCTTTTCAAATTTGTCATCCTTGTCCTCCTTCGCGGACCATTTGTTTCTCCCCTCTGCGACGGCGACTGTCCGCTGTGCCGTGGCGCAGAGTTACGATCCCTCAGGCGGCGTCGACGTATTCTCCGCCGCGCGCCTGCTTGAGGTAGTTGAGTGCGCGCACCTGCCCGGTCATCTCGAGCGCGTCGCGATAAACGGGGTCGTGCCAGCCCTCGATGTCGATCGAGCCGGACCAGCCGACCAGGCGCAGCTCGCTGATGATGTCGGTCCAGTTGCTGTCGCCGAACCCCGGCGTGCGCATGAACACGAATTTCTCCTTGCCGAACACGCCGTGCTCGCGGATCACCTCCCAGCGCACCGTCGCGTCCTTGCCGTGCACGTGGAAGAATTTCTTGCCCCACTTGCGGATCTGCGGAAGCGGGTCGATCAGGTAGACGAGCTGGTGGCAGGGCTCCCACTCGAGGCCGAAATGATCCTCCGGCGTCTCGTTGAACATCAGCTCCCACGCATCCGGATTGTGCGCGATGTTCCAGTCGCCGCTCGCCCAATTGCCGTCCATCGCGCAATTCTCGAACGCGATGCGGACACCCTTGTCGGCGGCGCGCCTGCCGAGCTCGCTCCACACTTCCCGGTACCGCCTGAGGCTGTCGGGCAGCGGTACGCCGCGGATACGCCCAGTGAACCCGGCAACGCAGGTCGCGCCGAAATGGTGGGCGTTGTCGATGCAATCCTTCCAGCCCTGGAGGGTCTGGCGATCCATGGCGCCCGTCTCGAGCGGATTGCCGAACATGCCGATGGTGGAGATCGTGATGTCGCGATTTCCGATGGCGTCGCGGCAGCGCTTGCCCATTTCGGCGAGATCCTGCCCGCGCGTCGTCTGCCAGAAGAAGGGCTCGAAACTCTCGAAGCCGAGATCGGCGATCCTCGCGATGTTCTCCGCGGCTTCGCCTTCCGTCGCCTTGATCATCGTCCCGATGCGGATGGACTTGGCGGGGTCACTCATGCTGGCTCCTTGACCGTCATGTCGACGCGCTTTTGAACGCGGGCGCTTTCGATGGCACCGAAGACCATGGCGAGGCTTTTGATGTTGTCGCTGCCGTCCGTCTCCGGCGCGCGCCGGCTTTCGATGGCATCGACGAACTCGGCGATGACGCTGGCGTGGCCGTGGGTCTCGGCCGCGTCGGCAGGCGGCGGCACTTCGATGGGCGCGAGCGGGCGGAAGAAGCCTTCGCCGCCATCGACGACGCGGGCATCGAAGCCGTCGGCGCCGTCCCAGAGCAGCGTCCCGCGCGTTCCGATGAACCGCCAGCTGCTCTCCCAACTGGTATTGGCGCCCTCGGCGGCCCAGGAGCCGCGATAGGTGAACGTGATCCCGTCCGTGAGGTCAAAGATGGCGTTGGCCGCCGCGCCATGCGCGTACCACGAGCCGCGCGGATTGTTCTCCTGGCAATAGACGGCGATGGCGTCCCTTCCCGCCATGTAGCGGGCCGCATCGAAGGTGTGGATCGCCATGTCGAGGAGCAGGACGTTCCGCATCTCGTCACGGAAGCCGCCGAAGTGGGCGCCGACGAAGAAATCGGCGTGGAGCGACGTGAGCGCGCCGAGCGCGCCGCTGTCGATCAGCCGACGGATACGACGCACGCCGGCGATGTAACGACGGTTCTGCACGATGGCGTGCACCCTGCCCGCGGCCTCGGCGACCTCGCGCAGCTCTCGCGCCTCGTCCAGCGACGTCGCCATCGGCTTCTCGGACAGGACATGGCATCCGTAGGCGAGCCCGATCGCGGCCACGTCGCGGCGCGCCGCGGGCACGACGATGTCGAACAGGAGATCAGGCTTGGTCTCCAGCAGCATCGCGCGCAGGTCGCTGCCGGCCGGGATGTTTCCGAGCCCGGCCTCGGTCCGCAGCGTGCGGGCAGCGGCAAGTTCGGTGTCGACCAGGCCGACGATCTCAACCTTTCGCGCAAGCTGCGGCGACGCGAGGGCATCGAGCCAGCCGCGCGCCATGCGTCCGCAGCCCGCAATGACAGCCCGAAAAGCCAACAGCATTCCCTCCCGATCACAGCCCGGCCGGAGCCGGGCGGCTTCCGGCCGGACCTCTGCGGGTCAGCTTCCGGAAACGTTTACAGACTTTCCCGGAAACGTTTACGAGTCAACTGGCCTCGACCCATTTTCTGCGTTACTCACGCTGAGAGCGCTGGGGAGGAACGTCCGACCGTGGTCGGCATTAGGCAGCTTGCCAAACATCTCAACGTTTCGATCGGCACCGTCTCGCGGGCCCTGAACGGCCGGCCCGACGTTCACGACGAGACGCGCAAGCGCGTGCTCGCCGCGGCTAAGGAGCTGGGCTACGTCGCCAACCAGTCCGGGCGCAGCCTTCGGCAGGGCAGCACCAACGCGATCGGTTTCATGATCGAATCCAGCGTCGAGGCGACTGGCAACAGCGACAACTTTTTCCTGGGCGTGTTCGACGGCGTGCAGCAGGTGCTCGCGCGCCATCATCTCGATCTGCTGGTCCTGCCCTGCCCGAGCGACGAGGATCCGTCCGAATACCTCCAGCGCATGGTCGCGCGCCGCGCCGTCGACGCGATGATCGTCTCCGCGACGCATCGCGTCGATCATCGCATCGACCTGCTGCAGCGGGCGCGGCTGCCGTTCGTGACGCTTGGCCGGTCGACATCCGGCGACGGCTATCCCTGGATCGATCTCGATTTCGAGGGCGTTGCCAATCGCGCGATCGATCGCCTGGTCGCCAACGGCCACCGCCGCATCGCCGTCGCGCTGCCCAGCAACGACATCAATCTCGGCTTTGCCTTCCTCGATGGTGTCAGGCAGGCGCTGAAGCGCCACAAGATCCGATACGACCCATCGCTGGTGATCCGCGCGGCATCATCCGAACAGGGCGGCTACCAGGTCGCCCATCAGCTTCTTGCGATGAAGGAGAGGCCGACAGCAGTCGTGTTGATCTATGAGTTGATGGCAACGGGCGTGTATCGCCGCCTCAACGAGGGCGGCATCGTCCCGGGCCGCGACTTTGCCGTGGTAGGCTTCCGCGAGTCGCCCATGGCGCGGTTCCTGTCACCCACGCTGACATGCTTCCGCATGTCGCTCCGCGACCTCGGCGTCAGCCTCGGCGAATCCCTCCTCGCGACCATGCCCGCCTTCGCGGCCGTCTATCCGCAGGGAGTCGTGCAGAAAATATGGCCGCTCGAACTGGTACCGGGTGAAAGCGACGCACAACAGCCGGTGCGCTAAATCGTCGGCGCGCCAGGGCGCTGACACAAGAGTTTGAAAGCGAGCGCGGCTCCAGCCGTCGCTGACCGAAGACTGCGTACAGCCACTGCTTTCGATGCGCGCGTCCGGGTTCGATACCCTTGATGCAGGTGCCCGATGCGTCGATCTCGGCCGAGCGCAGCATGCAGGTGGTGACGACCGGGCCGGAGGTCGGCGTTACCACCGTCTGGATGCGGTCGCCGTCCGGGGCGAAGGCGAGGCACGTCGTCGCCCGCGTCTCGGCTATTCCTCCGGTATTCACACAGCGATCGCGCCCGGCGCGCTTGCTCCAGAAGAAATAGGAAACGACCGTCCACAGATCGATCGCATCAAGGTCGACGACTCGTCCTTCGAGGTGCGCGCCTAGCTTACGCATGGGCCGCGCGCCTAGACGGTTAACGCTGGCGGAACGTTGTTCGCCCCGGTAATCAACTAGATAGTTCGTAATATTGGCGGAGGGAGAGAAACTGGCGTCTAACATTCTCTGGAGAAATGACTGATTTCTGCTCTTTTTCGGACAGGCACGCCGTTTTGCGGGCATCGATCCGTTGGGCCCTCACCGGCACGGGGCTTGTCGCCGCCCTCATCCGATCTGCGTCAGCCTGAAGGACGCCCGCTCAACCGTCACCGGCGCCGCGGTTGCGCCAAGCCAACCCGATTGCCCCGTCTTTGACGGAACTGCCGAAATCCACCGCACCAGATTTTGTATGCCTCTCGGGTTCCGCAATTGGATGGTCCACTTTGGGGCGCCGTTTTGGTGTTCTACGCCTCGGTCAACCGCCAAGTTGGAAGGAATCGCTCTCGCCAGAAACCAGCTCCATTGGCCAGATTCTCCGCACCACGCCGCCCAGGTAGTGGTCTTTGAAAGCCGGCATTACGGCAAGCAGGGATTCAGCCAGCGCGATGCCGAGATCGCGCAACGAAAGGCGGAAGCAGGTCAGGCGCGGCGACAGGTAGTGGGCGTGCTGGCTGTCCTGGCCGATTACGGCAATATCGCGCCCGGGCCAGAGGCCCGCTTCCAACAATCCGCGATAAAGCCCGATCGACATCACCTGATTGATCAGAATGATTGCCGTCGGGCGGTTGGGCATGGCCGCCACCTGCCGGGCGATGGCGTAGCCTCCCGCCTCGTTGGGTGGTACGCGAAACACGAGAGCCGGATCGTAAGCAATGTCGCGGCTGGTGAGCGATTTCTCATATTGACCAGTAAAGACGTAGCCCAGGTTGACATCGCTCTGGGGCGCGAAAATGCCGATGCGGGTATGGCCTTTGGCGGTGAGCCGGTCGATGGCGGTTTCGGCCATGCCTTCGAAATCGAGGTCGAACCACGGATGGCCGGCATCCGACAGACTGCGGCCCAACGCGATGAATGGAATGTGCTGCTGCGATAGGTACTCGATGCGGTGGTCGTGGCGCCGGGTCGCCGAGATGATAAGTCCATCGACGAAACCGCGCGCGACAACTCGGTGGAGAAACGCGTCCGGGTCTTCCTCAGAGCTGCACGGTAGTACAACGAGATCGAGGCCATGCCGGCGGAGCACCGCCTGCACGCCGTCGAACACCCCCATGAAGAACGAGTCACCCTCGCTGTTGATGTCCCGGCCCGTTTGCATCATGAAACCGATCGATTTGGTCGTGCCCTGGCGTAGAGCGCGACCCGACTGATTTGGCACGTAGCCGAGTTCAGCCGCGGCCTCGAGCACCCGTTGCCGCGTCGATTCGCTCACGTCACGCCGCCCGTTGAGGGCCCGCGAGACCGTCCCGATGGAAATATCGAGATGCTGAGCGACGCGCCTGATGCCCTTCATCGGCTCTCCTGATTGTGTTCCGTGGAAACGTTTACGATTCGGCCATTGACACGAATTGGACGCCGCATATAGCGTTGTAAACGTTTACGGTCCCACCGACGACTATCCCCCTGAAGGGGGACGAACGGACCGCCACGGGAGGTAGCGCGTGCATTTTCGTCCCGTTCTGGCCGGTTGCGGGGGTGTGTCCAAGGGCTGGCTCGAAGCGCTCCTGCGGGCGCCCAATCTGTCTGACCGCATCACAATCGCCGGACTCGTCGATCTCGACAAGTCCGCCGCGGAACGGCGCGCCGAGGAATTTGGTCTTGGCGACGTGCTGATCGGCACCGATCTCGACACCGTTCTGAGCCAGGCCAATGCCGACGTCCTTTTCGATCTGGTGGTGCCGACGGCGCGGCGTCAAGTGGTCGCAACGGGATTGGCGCACGGCTGCCACGTCCTTTCGGAAAAGCCAATGGCGACCTCGCTGGCGGACGGCCGCGCGCTGATTGCCCTCGCCGAAAAGGCGGACCGGATCCACGCGGTCGTGCAGAACCGCCGCTTCAAGCGAGGCGTGCGCCGCATCCGCGCGACTCTCGAAAGCGGCGTCCTGGGCGAACTCACCGCTCTCCATTGCGACTTCTTCGTCGGAGCCCATTTCGGCGGCTTCCGCGAGGCGATGGAAAACGTACTGCTGCTCGATATGGCCATCCACACGTTCGACGCTGCGCGCTTCATGGCCGACAAGATGCCGATCGCTGTCTACTGCCAACAGTACAATCCCACGGGCTCATGGTACGCGCATGGCGCGGCCGCAAATGCGATCTTTGAGTTTTCCGACGACGTGATCTTCACCTATCGTGGGTCGTGGTGCGCCGAGGGGGCCGACACCAGCTGGGACAGTTCCTGGCGGGTCATCGGCACGAAGGGCACCCTGCTCTGGGACGGGGCTGACAGTTTTGAAGCCAATGCGGTAGTCGAAGACACGGGCTTCCTGCGGCCGCTCGCGCCGGTCGAGGTCGCCGCTCCCGCCGATCCGGCACAAACGCATGGCCATGCCAGCGCTATCGCCGACTTCCTCGATGCCATCGCGACCCGGCGCGCGCCTGAGACCGCCAGCAGCGACAGTATCAACAGCCTCGCGATGGTGTTCGCCGCGATCGAAAGCGCGCGCGCACGTCAGCGGATCGCCATCGCAACATGAAGGACGTGACGTTGAACGGCAACGATATCCGTATCGGCACCATGGTCAAAGCGACCGAGGGCAACGCTGCCGAGCGGATCGGCCAGATCTCCGACATGGGCTTCGAGAGTTTCGAGCCGTTTTTCTGGCAGACCATCCGGGGTCAAAATCTGGAGGATCTCGGCAAGCGCTGCCGGGAGGCTATCGGCAGTCGCGATATCACCATTTCCACGATCGGGATGTTTGGCAATCCGCTCGAGGATCAGGAGTTGGATCACCAGACGCTCCAGGGCTGGAAGGATTGCATCGATAACGCCCACCACTTCGGCGCCACCTGCGTCGCTGGGTTCACGGGGCGCATCCGCGGCAGGCCGCTGACCGAGAGCCTTCCCCGCTACCGCGAAGTCTGGTCGGACCTCGCCAGGCGCGCCGCTGACCGGGGCGTGAGGATCGCCTTCGAAAACTGCGCCATGGACGGGAACTGGGCGACCGGCGACTGGAACATCGCCCACAACCCCGACGCTTGGGAGCTGATGTTCAACGAGACGCCGCACGACAACCTCGGGCTCGAATGGGAGCCCTGCCATCAGCTCGTCTACATGATTGACCCTCTGCCGCAGATCGCCAAATGGGCGCACAAATTCTTCCACATCCACGGCAAGGACGCGACCGTGCGTTGGGACCTCATTCGCCAGCACGGCATTCTCGGCAAGCAGAAATTTGCCTGGATGCGGACCCCGGGGTTTGGCGACAGCAACTGGACCGACATCGTTTCCGAGCTGCGGCGCGCCGGCTGGTCCGGCTCGATCGATATTGAGGGCTGGCACGACCCGGTCTATCGCGACGCGCTCGAAATGACCGGTCAGGTGCACGCGCTCAACTACCTCAAGCAAGCACGGGGCGGCGACTTCATCGCCGATCCAGCATGACGACCCTCACCGCCGGCCTGGAGGGGCCACCGGCGAGGATTTGCACCGCGGAACGTTCCGCATAGGGAGGAAAACCATGAAGTCTCGTAGTCTAGCTCTGCTCGGGGCGCTGGCCATCGCCGGCGTCTCCGCGCTCCCGCTTTCCGCATCCGCCGAGCCGGTGAGGCTCACGTTGTGGACCGTCGAGGGCGAAACCCAGCCGGGTCACCTGCTGCCCGAAGACTGGAACAAGACTCATCCGGATATCCAGATCGACGTGCGCACGGTGCAGTTCGGCGACATGGTCAGCGAGACCATGCGTGCTTACGCGAGCGGCGCCGCGCCCGACATCATCACCATCGACAATCCTGAATTCGCCGCCTTCTCGTCGCGCGGCGTGTTCCTCGACCTGACCGACCGCATCGCCAAATCGAAGGAAATAAACCCGAAGAACTACTTCCCCGGCCCGTTGAATTCGGTCATGTGGGACGGCAAGATCTACGGCGTGCCGAAAGCGACGAACACCATCGCCCTCTACTACAATAAGGATTTGTTCAAGGCTAAAGGCCTCGATTCGAACAAGCCACCGCAGACGTGGGACGAGCTCCTCGCCGACGCGCGCAAGCTGAACGACCCCGCCAACAACGTCTATGGCCTCGCCTTCTCGGCGGCCGCCAGCGAAGAGGGCACGTTCCAGTTCCTGCCCTGGGCGCAGATGACCGGCGCCAGCTACAAGGACATCAACACCGATGGTTCGGTGAAGGCGCTGACACTGTGGAAGACAATCCTCGACGAAAAGCTCGCGTCCCCCGACACGCTCACCCGTGGCCAGTGGGACTCGACCGGCACGTTCAACTCCGGCAACGCTGCCATGGACATCTCCGGCCCGTGGGAAATCGGCCGCATGCTAACCGACGCGAAGTTCGATTGGGGCGTGGCCCTGCTCCCCGCCGAGACTGCCGGCGGCCCGCGTTCGTCCGCTCTCGGCGACTACGACTGGGGCATCTTCGCCAACTCCAAGCATCCCGATGAAGCGTTCCAGGTGCTGGAATATTTCGCCAGCCGAGACAAGACTCTCTATCAGGACTACGGCCAGTTGCCGGCGCGTAACGACATCACCATCCCCGAGACCGGCGATGCGAAGAAAGACGCCGCCCTCAAGGTCTTCCTAGAGCAGATGAAGTACGCCCAGGCCCGCGGTCCGCACCCGGAATGGCCCAAGATCTCCAAGGCCATCCAGGATGCCATCCAGGCGGCCCTGACCGGTGCCGCGTCGCCGAAGGATGCGCTCGATACCGCAGCCGCGAAGATCAAAGGCATTCTCGGGTAAGTTCTAACGCGTGAGAGAGGCTGCGCGGACAGTGCCCGCGCAGCCCCTTCGCATATTCGGGGGCGGAAAATGCGGCATGCCCTGCAGAGTCTGAGGGACGGTAGCGGCTTCGACATCGCTCTGGTCAGCGTGCCGTTGGTATTTCTGCTGGCGCTAGCCGGCGCGCCGCTCTTGTACAACGTGGTGATGAGCTTTCAGGATGTGGACATGTTCAGTCTCGCATCCTTCGTCCGTCCTTGGGCCGGGCTCAAGAACTACGTCGCGATCTTCTCCCAGCCCGAAACCTGGCCGATCATCCGCCACACCGTCATTTTCGTCGTCGGGTCGATTGCCGGGCAATTCACCCTCGGCTTCGCTCTCGCTCTGTTCTTCAACATGCGCTTTCCCGGCGCGTCATACATTCGCGGCCTTTTCCTTGTTTCCTGGGTAATGCCGGGCCTCGTGGTCGGGGCCATCTGGAACTGGATTCTCGCGGGCGATTTCGGCATTCTCAACTACCTGCTCAAATCGCTCGGCATCATCCACGACAGCATCTTCTGGCGCTCGAACATCAATTTCTCTCTGTGGGCGGTAATCATCGCCAACATATGGCTGGGCCTCGCCTTCAACATGATCCTGTTGTCGGTCGGCCTTGCTTCGATCCCGCGCGACCTCTACGAGGCAGCCGAACTCGACGGCGCCAACGCGTGGCAGCGCTTCTGGACCATAACCCTGCCAATGATGCGCGCGACAATCGGCGCGGTGATCTCGCTCGGCCTCATCTTCACGCTGCAGCAGTTCGATCTATTCGCCTCGATGACCGACGGCGGACCCAACAACTCATCCAACGTTGCCCAATACTGGGCGTGGGAGCTGTCGTTCAAGCAGTATGATTTCGGCAAGGGCGCGACGATTTCCGTGATGATGATCGCCGTGGTGATGATCGCCTCGGTAATCTACGTACGCTCCACACGGCACGAGGTTCGGGGATGAGCACGACGTGGGGGCAGCGGCTGCTGCTCGTGGCGGCGCTGATCCTGGCGGCGCTCTACCTCTTTCCGCTCTATTGGATGTACGTCACCAGCCTCAAGGCCGGGTCGGAAATGTACGCGACGCCGCCGGCGTTCCTGCCTGCATCGCCGCAATGGCAAAACTACATCGACGCATGGAACGTGCGCGGCATGGGCGGGTTCATGTGGAATTCGGTGGTGATCGCCCTCGGCACGATGTCGCTGACGGCCGTGCTCGGGACCGGGTGCGCCTACGTGCTGGCGCGCTACCGCAACGTCTGGGTCGATGTCGGGCTGTTCCTCATCCTCATGCTGCAGGTGCTGCCCGGGTCGCTGATGATCACGCCCCTGTTCGTGGGCTTTTCGCAGTTCGGTCTATTGAGTTTCCCGCGCTTCGCGGTCGTCCTCGCGGTGACCGCCAAGGCGATGCCGTTCTACGTTGTCCTGGTGCGCGCGACGTTCATGAGCGTGCCGTCGGAACTGGAGGAGGCGGCGCTGGTCGACGGCAACTCGCGTGTCGGCGCCTTCCTCAACATCGTCCTGCCGCTGGCGCGCAACGGCATCCTCGTGTCGGCGATTCTGATCTTCATGCAGGCGTTCGGCGAGTTTGTCTATGCAAAGTCGATCATCACCGACAAGGCCCTGCAGCCGGCGACCGTCGGCCTCAACTCGTTCCTCGGTCCGAACACCAACGACTGGAACAAGATCATGGCCTACGCCACCATCTACGTTACGCCGATACTTGCGGCGTTCGTGCTGCTGCAGCGCCGGATCGTCTCCGGCCTGACATCCGGAGCGCTGAAATGACTCCAGAAACCCAGATCGAACTGTCGGGTGTCAACAAGCACTACGGCAGCTTTCATGCGCTGAAGAACATCGATCTGACCATCGAGAAGGGCAGCTTCGTGGCGCTGGTCGGACCGTCCGGGTGCGGGAAGTCGACGCTGCTGCGTTCGCTCGCCGGACTGGAAAGCATCTCCAGCGGCACGCTCAAGATCGCCGGACAGGTCGTCAACCGCGTGCCGCCTCGCAAGCGCGACGTGGCCATGGTGTTCCAAACGTACGCGCTCTACCCGCACATGAACGTCGAGGCCAATCTCACCTACAGCCTCCGCTTGAAGGGAGTGAAGAAGGACAAGGTGCGCGAGGCCGCGCGCGAGGTGGCGGCGACTACCGGGCTCGGGGCGTTGCTGACGCGTTTCCCGCGCGAATTGTCAGGCGGCCAGCGCCAGCGCGTCGCAATGGGCCGGGCGATCATCCGCAACCCCAAGGCCTTTCTGTTCGACGAGCCGCTGAGCAACCTCGACGCGGCGTTGCGCGTTCACATGCGGAAGGAAATCCGCGCGCTCCACGACCGGCTGGGGGCGACATCGGTTTACGTGACCCACGACCAGATCGAAGCCATGACCATGGCCGACTTCGTGGTGGTGCTCCGTGACGGCGTCATCGAGCAGCAGGGAAAGCCGCTCGATCTTTACGATTTTCCGGCCAACCGGTTTGTCGCCGGCTTCATCGGCTCACCGGCGATGAACTTCGTGCCGGCGACGGTGGGCGGGGACGGACGGAGCCTCGTCGTCGACATCGTCGGCGGGCAGAGGATCGGCCTGTCGCGGTCGCTGGAGCCCGGACGCAAGGTGATCGCGGGCCTGCGGCCGGAGCATCTGGCGCTCTCCGCCAGCGATGCGGCCTTGCGGGTCCCGGTCGGGATCGTCGAGTCGACGGGTTTCACCACCTACATTTCGACGGCGACCGACCCGGAACTAACGGTTGTGGAGACCGGACGGAGCTCGGTTAAGGCTCGCGACGTGATCGGCCTGTCGATCGATGCGGGCAAGGTTCACGTTTTCGACTCGTTGACCGACGCTCGACTCTGACCTGCCCCGCAACTCGGGGACGCTGGCAAGCACCTGACGCGATGATCCGGCCTGCTGGTTTGCGGTGCTCTCAGACGCGGCGGTCGCGAACGGATCAGAGCGTTCGGCTTCGATGACATTCCGCCCAACGACAACGAAACTGCCACAAGCGAAGACTAGCCGCGCCATCGCTTTCTCGGCTTCTTCCGTCGATAGCTGATTTCTGCCTAGTCTGTTTTGTCCGTAGGCTCCGTCACCTTAACGTTCGGCCTCTGTTTACCGCAAAAGTCTGACCGGAAGTGAAGTCGGCGCGATGAGATGCCAGGAACACAACGGTTGCCGCAACGTCTTCCCGCCTCCCGATCTTCCTAACTCCTTCTCGCTGCACTGGTCGACCTCTTTATCATCGCCCTCGGATGGGTCGTCGTCCAAAGCGAAGGACGCGGTCCATCACCCCTTGACCCGTTGGTAGATGCCGCCAAGCGCTCAACATGTCTCGATCCGGAATTCCTTGAAGCAATGTCGGGAGTCGCGCGAGGTACCGAAGGCGAGATCGCGATGATCTTGCGGCGCTTCGAGATCAGGGGTCGGCGCTCGTCCGACCTGGTCGTACCATTGAACAGCGAAGCCGCTGAAGCGGCCGCAATCGAACGCCTTGCCGTGCTTTTGAGGCGATCGGCGCAGCCAAGCTGATCACGGGCTACTTTCCGGCGGCGAAGCTGAATCGTTTCGTGCGGAAGCTCAATCGGCGAAAACCTCGACGGCGTCGAATTCGTCTCGGTCTACAGACTATCACCCGAGCTGAGGGGCGCATTGCTCCTCGATACTCTCGGTGCTGCCGCCCGTGGCGAAACGAGCATTCGCGCTGGCCGTCCTCAATGCGATCAAGAATCCCGCACCCCATCGACCTTACTGGCCTGCAGACGTTCTGGAACGAGGTCGACTTCAGCCGCAAGCTCACCAACAGCATCCTGGTCAGCGCCTGTGTCGCCGTCTTCGGCGTGCTGCTCAGCCTTCTCAACGCCTATGCCATCGGCATAGGCCGGTTGCCGGGAGCCAACAGGCTGCTTGTGCTTCTGCTCATCGGAATCATGATTCCGCAGGAATCGCTGGTCTATCCGCTGTACACGCTGGCCAAGGCGGTCGGCCTGTTTGATTCACTCACCAGCGTAATCATCATCTTCTCAGTGCTGCAGAGCGCGTTCGGCACGTACCTGCTGTCGGCGGTGCTGACGGCCTTTCCGCGCGAGATCAGCGAGGCGGCCGAGATCGACGCGGCCAGCCGCTGGCAGGTGCTGTGGCTGATTGTCGTGCCGGTGCTGCGGCCGACGTTGGCGGTGCTGGCCACCTTCTTCTTTATCTGGACGTGGAACGAATTCCTGCTGCCGCTGGTATTGCTCGCCTCCAACGCCAACCAGACCGTGACCGTCTCGCTCGGCGTGCTGTTTGGGCAATACACTTCCGATCCCACGACCACCGCCGCCGCCGCACTTCTCGACATCGCGCCGACCGTGATCTTCTTCCTGATTTTCCAGCGCACGCTGACCAGAGGCGTCGTAGTGGGCACCATCAAGTAGCTTTGCCACGGGCTCCCGCCGTGACAAGGCGGGGCAATGATTGCAAGGCGCGCCACTACCCAGTCCTCGCTATTGCGCTTTCTCGTTCCTTGATTTGGAATCCGAGGTCGATGGCACGCTGCACCGGTCCGCCCCGCCGCCGAATGATGTCGAGGTTTGGCGGTGGGAGAGTCGCAGAAGCCGATGGACTACGCACGGTTTCCCCAATCCAGCAGTCAAGCCAGTCTCGAGAGCGGCGGTGCTGGCAAGTCTGACATCCGACCGACAACCACGGCGTCGGTACTTCGGGTCGCGCACGCCCGACCCACGTCCATCGAAGCGTCCCTCCGCGGCTAGTCTAGCCGAGCATTGTGGTTACCAAAACGCTACGATGAGAGTGGTCATGCCACCCGTGCGTCAGGGGTCCGATCGAGAGGCTTTCTACCCAAGCGCCCAAATTCTCCGACACCACGGGCTTGGCGTGCGGCCGCGCCCCCTCAACCAAAAATGGCCTCGACTGGCAAGGTGTCCTAGAAGGAGCGGTTAACCCACTTCCGTAACGAGTATTAAACGTGTCGAAGCCATCGTCCGTCCACAAGCGCTCCTGCAGAACGCTGACAAACCAGTGAGGTTGCCAGAGACTCGGGCTGCAGCCGCAAGGCCCGGCAGGAGTGTCAAAGCAAGGTCGGTTGCGCACCGTTATGGCAAAGCAATCATCGCACTGGCGGTTCGTGTTGGTTGGCCTGTTTCTGGTCGCGGCCATCATTGTTGCGACAACGCTGATCATCGACGCGCAGCGGAAATCCGCAATTGAGGCCTATCGCATTGCCGTGAATAATCTGGGCGTCGGCATGGCTCACCAGACAGCCAGATCGCTAGGGATCATTGACGCGTCGCTGCGCGGCCTGAGGGACCTGGTTGCTGCCGCGCCCGCCGTGAGCCCGGAGCAGGTCACCACGGCTATGCGCGGGCCGGCGGCTGCGGCGACGTTGGTCGCCAATTGCAATCGCCTTGTCGGCATCCATGCCTTGGCGCTGATCGACCAGCAGGGCAAAGTCGCCGCCTCGTGCGGCGAGTCGCCACCGTCCGGTCTTCGCTTCGGTGAGCAGCAGCTCTTCGAGCTGATGGCCGTCAGCGAGGATACCAATGCGTCGGTGGGGCGACCGAGCGAGATGGGGACAGACGGCGAGTGGACGGCTGCCCTAGCGCGACGCATCAATAGCGCCGATGGGGGATTTGCAGGAATCGTCCTCGCCGAGTTGTCGCTGCGAGAGCTTGAGGAATTTTACAAAGTTGCAATGCCGCGGAACCGTTCGGTGTCCGTGGCCCGAAGGGACGGGGTGATCCTCGTGCGGTACCCTCTGACGGCGGATGCCATCGGGACATTGGTGCCGAATTCAGCTCAGTGGAGCGCCAGTGTTGCGAACGGCGGCGGCACCTACATCTCCGAAAGCGCGCCGGGAAGTGAATCGGTCATTGCGTCCGTCAATCCACTGCCTGAGCTGCCGTTCGTCGTAGAGGCGACTGTCCTCGAGCATTTCGCACTCGCCGACTGGAATAAGCAGTGGGCATGGTTTGTTGCAGGAGGCACCGGGGCAATTGCGACCGTGCTGCTGCTCCTGTGGCTGTTCGCGTGGCAGTATCGCAGAATCCAGTTCCAATACGCTAGGATTCAGGCTTCGGAAGCGGTTTTGACTGACAAGAACTTCGAACTGGATGCCGCACGCGGGCGACTTCACGCTGCCCTGTCGAATATTTCCCAAGGGGTGTGCTTTTTCGACGGTTCGCAGAGGCTTCAGGTTGCCAACGATCGCTTCGCAGAGATCTACGGTCTGTCATCTGAAGTCGTTCAGCCCGGGGTTTCCCTTTCAAAGATCAGCGAGGCTCGAACCGCAGCTGGAACTGCTTCTGCGGTGGCGCCGGACATCTACCTCGCATCAATCAATGCGCGGGAGGGAATTGCCGAGGTCCGTGACTTCACCGTCGAACTCCAGAATGGTCGGATCATTTCCGTCCGCCATCAGCCAACGCCCGATGGTGGGTGGGTGGCGACACATGAGGACATCACCGAACGACGCGAAGCGGATGCGAAGATCGCCTTCCTTGCGACCCATGATGTGCTCACCGGGCTTGCAAACCGGGCATTGCTTCAGGAGAGAATTGAGCGTGCGCAGCTTGGAGCGAAACAGGGCGAACCGTTTGCCATCCTCTTTCTCGACCTGGACGACTTCAAGGCTGTCAATAGCTCGGTTGGGCATCACGGCGGCGACGAACTGCTTCACGCCGTCGCCAAACGCCTGATCGCGTGCGTGCGCGAAGGGGACACCGTCGCACGGACGGGCGGCGACGAGTTTGTCGTCCTGTTACAGAACCCGGCGACCGCCGACGACGCGGGAAGGCTCGCCAGCCGGATAGTTCAGCGGCTGGATGAGCCGTTTCAGATCGATGGACGCGAGATCAACATTGGAACCAGCATCGGTATCGCTGTCGCGCCGGGGGACGGCACATCCGTCGAGGCGCTTACCCGGGTCGCGGATATCGCACTGTACGCTGCGAAAGCCGAAGGTCGGGGCAGATTCCGCTTCTTTGAGAGCCAGATGGACGCCGGTGAAAAGAGATCCGCCTAGCACGTGCCTGACGCCTGTATTCGCGGACTAGAAGCGCCTTCGCGGCTGTGCCCTCCGGTGAGTGGCCTCATTTCGAGTTTATCTGTTTGCCCAACGCGGGCTGCGGCGCCCAGATCGTCATCGAAAGCTGGCGGCGCCATTACAACGCTATCAGGCGCCTGCGACGGGCTGAGACGCTCTAATTCCGGAAGTCTTTGTGCCAGCCGTAAACTAACATTCCTGGCGGACTACGCGGTGGGGGCCAGTCAGTCCCAGCGGGCCGTGAAATCGCCCTGCGTTTCGGAAGGTAGTCACCCCCGTGCTGTGTCGACAGAAAGGCCGCCTTGTGGCGATACCGCGAACTCATGGGCAGCGGTCGCGGTGCGCACGTGCCGACGCAGAGCTTTGATGGTCTCCCGCAGCGCGGGATTGCTGTTGTCGGGCCGCCACGCGGCGAGGAGTTCAACGGAATCCTCCGGGAGGTGGTTGATCGGAAGGAGGCGCACGCCCATGAAATGGAGGGCGCGTGCCGCTTCCGGAACCAGTGCGACGCCCATGCCCGCCTGGACCAGCGCCAGAACCGTATGCACCTGTGAAACCGTCTGGGCGTAATTCGGCACAATGCCAGCGCGATCAAAAACCTTCCCGGTGAGATTGTGGAAATATCTTCCCTCGATGGGTGCATAGGAGACGATTCGCTCGCCGGCGAGGTCGCCTACAGACAGCAGATCGCGTGACGCCAGATCGTGCGTCTGCGGCACCGCAACTACCAGTCTCTCAGCGTGGACGCGGAGGGTCTCGAAAACGAGTGGATCAACCGGCGCCCTCAGGAACGCGAGGTCGAGACCCCCTGCCTCGAGGGCGTCGAGTTGCTCGGTACTGACGTTTTCGCGCAGGACGAAGTCGACACCGGGAAACGCGCGGGTCAGCCGCTTCAGCAACGTCGGAAGGAACTCGTAGCCCGACGTGGCGGTAAATCCGATGACTACTTGACCGGCGGCGCCCGCGTCGATCCTCTTGACCGAGCGGGCGGCGTTTTCGGCAAGGCGCAGAATGCGCTTGGCCTCGGTGAGGAAGCCGGCCCCGGCCACGGTCAACTCGACCCGGCGATTAGTCCGGTTGAACAGCTTCACGCCAAGGATTTCCTCCAGCCGCTGAATGCGGCGGCTGAGCGGGGGCTGAGTCATGTGAAGGCGGTACGCCGCCCTGCCGAAATGCAGCTCCTCGGCAACGGCGATGAAAGAGCGCAACTGAACCAATTCGAACAACGATGCTCTCCTGATATTAATTCATGCCGAGAATAGCTTAGACCGGTATCAATCGGTTCGCTATCGTCGCAGCAAGCGTTGGGCAGCAGGCCTCGGGCCCAACACATTGTAGGCCACGCGTTCAAGGACAGAGGCATGGCAGGGACGTCGCCTTCGGAACTGGCGAAGAAGCTCGCCGCCGGCCTTCTTTCCTTTCCGGTAACGCATTTCCGCGGCGACTTGTCGCTCGACGAGACCGGCTACCGCGCCCACATCGACTGGTTGCTCGACCATCGGCCGGCCGGGCTCTTCGCCCCCGGCGGCACCGGCGAGTTCTTCTCTCTGTCTCTGAGCGAGGTCGATGCAGTCCTTCGCGCCGCGGTCGCCGAGACCGCCGGCCGCGTGCCGGTCGTGGCGGGCGTCGGCTACGGAATCGGCATCGCGCGCGAGATGGCGGCAGCGGCGGAGGCGGCGGGGGCGGACGGCATCCTGCTGCTGCCGCCCTACCTCGTGCAGACGGAGGCGGCCGGACTGGCCGCCCACATCGAGGCGGTCTGCAAATCGACGAAGCTCGGCGTCATCGCCTACAGCCGAGACAACGCGATTCTCGACGCGCGCACGGTGGCGCAGCTTTCCGAGCTCTGCCCCAATCTCATCGGCCTGAAAGACGGTGTCGGCGACATCGAACTGATGGTCCGCATTCACGCCACAGTCGGCGACCGGCTGGTTTACATCGGCGGCCTTCCGACCGCCGAAACCTTCGCCCTCCCCTATCTGGAGATGGGGGTGAACACCTACTCCTCGGCGATCTTCAACTTCCTGCCGGAATTCGCGACGAAGTTCTACGCCGCCGTGCGCCGGCGCGACCGCGCGGCGGTCGGCGACGGTCTCGCGCTCTTCGTGCTGCCGTACACGGCCATCCGCAACCGGCGCAGGGGCTACGCGGTCTCCATCGTCAAGGCCGGCATGACGACGATCGGCCGGCCGGCGGGCCCGGTTCGCCCGCCCCTCGTCGATCTCGACCGGTCGGAGCAGGCGGAGCTCGGCCGACTGATCGCCGCCCTCGGCGATGCATCGCCGCCGATTTCGCTCACTGCGGCCGCGCCGGCGCGATGACCCGCGCGCGCGATCCACAGCCGGCGTTGGAAGGGGCAGCGGTCGGGATTCTGATGACCGGCGCCGTCGTCCCGAGCCGCCCCATCGACGACACGCTGATGGTGCACCGCGCCTGGGAGATCGCCGACCTCGACGGGTTTCTTGCCGAGACCGGAGAGCAAATCAGGGGAATCGCGGCCAGCGGCCGGATGAAGATCGACGAAACGCTGATGGCGCGGCTGCCGAACCTCGAGATCGTCGCGAATTTCGGCGTGGGTTACGACCGGATCGACGTGGCGCAGGCGCGCGCCCGCGGGATTGTCGTGACCAACACGCCGGACGTGCTGACCGACGAGGTCGCCGACCTGACCGTCGGACTGATGCTCGCGACCACGCGCCAGATGATCCTCGCCGATCGCTTCGTGAGGTCGGGTCGGTGGCCGCGCGGTGATTTCCCTTTGTCGGACTCGCTCAGGAACCGCGTCATCGGGATCGTCGGGCTGGGGCGGATCGGCAAGGCGGTCGCGCGGCGTTGCGCGGCGATGAACGTGGAGGTCTGTTACTTCGGGCGGTCCGAGCAGCCCGACCAGCCTTACCGCTACCTTGCGTCGTTGCCCGCGCTGGCGGCTGCAGCCGACGTGCTGATCTTGACCGTGCCCGGCGCGGCGGGAACCGACCGGCTGATCGACGCGGCTGTCCTCGACGCGCTCGGCCCGGAGGGAATCCTGATCAACGTGTCGCGGGGATCGGTCGTGGACGAGCCGGCGCTTGTGGCCGCGCTGGCTTCCGGGCGGATCAAGGCGGCCGGCCTCGACGTCTTCCAGAACGAGCCCGACGTTCCCCGCGAGTTGATCGCGATGGACAACGTCGTTCTGCTGCCGCACGTGGGCTCGGGCACCGTCACGACAAGGCGGGCGATGGGCCAGTTGGTGCTCGACAATCTCACTTCGTGGTTCGCCGGGCGCGGGCCGCTGACGCCCGTGCCGGAAACCCCGCGCCGGAGCGCCTCGACAATGTCCGACCAATCGATCAGCCGATTGCAAAACGGAGTTTGACGGCGGCAGAAGACTTCCGGACGTCTCGTATTGAGGGCATTGTGCTGAACTGAGTGGAAAGCAACAGGGAGGAATAATCAGATGAAGAGACTTCAGATGAAGAGACTCTTGGCTGCGGCGGTCGCCGCGGTATTCGCGTCGTCGGCATTGCCGGCATTGGCGCAGGACACGCTCACCCTCTGGTGGGTGAAGGGCTTCTACAAGTCGGAAGACGACGCGCTGTTCGCGGCGATCAAGAAGTTCGAGGACCAGACCGGCGTCAAAGTCGAGCTGTCGCAGTATCCGGTCCAGGACATGATTCCGAAGACCGTCGCGGCACTCGACTCCGGCAACCCGCCGGATGTAGCCTACGCCGACGTGTACGACTTCCAGGTGGCCGCCAAGTGGGCGTTCGACGGGAAGCTGGAGGACATCTCCGACGTCATCACTCCGATGCTCGACCAGTTCGTGCCGGGCACCGTGTCGACCACCTACCTGTGGAACGACAAGGACAAGAAGCGCGCCTACTACGCGTTCCCGCTCAAGCGGCAGACCATGCACATCGAGTACTGGATCGATTTGCTGGAGAAGGCCGGGTACAAGGAATCCGACATCCCCAAGGGGTGGAACGACTACTGGGATTTCTGGTGCACGAAGGTCCAGGACGGCGTCCGCAAGGCGACCGGCGAGAAGATCTACGGCACCGGTTTCCCAATGGGCGTCGACTCGAGCGACTCGTTCTACTCGTTCCTGACGTTCATGGACGCCTACAACGTCAAACTGGTTGACGACGACGGCAAGCTGCAGGTTGACGACCCGAAGGTCCGGCAGGGCCTGATCGACGCCCTCGGCTTCTACGTCAGCCCCTACATGAAAGGCTGCACGCCGCCGTCGGCGACGACCTGGAAGGACCCCGACAACAACGTCGCGTTCCACAACAAGACCATCGTGCTGACCCATAATGCGACGATCTCGATCGCCGCGAAGTGGCTGGACGATTCGGTCAATCCGACGCTGACTGACCAGCAGCGCGCCCAGGCCAAGACCAACTACGAGCAGCTCATCGCCACCGCCGGCTTCCCGAACAAGCCCGACGGCTCGCCGATGCAGTATCGTCAGGCCGTCAAGGTGGGCGTGATCTTCGCTGATTCCAAGAACAAGGAACTCGCGAAGAAGTTCGTGTCCTTCATGCTGCAGGAGGAGAACCTGACGCCGTACGTCGAAGGCTCGCTTGGCCGCTGGTTCCCGGTCACGACCAAGGCGACGAAGAGCCCGTTCTGGGATGTCGATCGCCATCGCCGCTCGGTTCGCGACCAGTTCGCCGCGGGCACCGTGAATTTCGAATTCACAAAGAACTACAAATTCACCATCCTCAACAACGAGAACGTCTGGGCGAAGGCCATGAACCGCGTCGTCAACGACAAGGTGCCGGTCGAACAGGCGGTTGACGAACTAATCGCACGGATCAAGGAAGTGGCCGGCTAGGCCGCGACCAGCCAATCGCGCGTTGCGCAACCGACCGCCCCTCGGGGCGGGCGGTTGCGGCCTACGGGAGGCAGAATGGCGGTACAGGCGGAAATCGCGCGAGCCTTCGCCCCGGCGACGGCGGAATCACACCGGCGGCTCTCTCCTGCGGAGATGTGGGGCCTCGCCATGCTCGTCCCCTACGTCGTGCTATTCCTGGCCTTCGTCGTTTACCCGATTGGCTACGGACTCTGGCTCGCGCGCCATCCGCAAACCTACGTTGAACTGGTCCACGACCCGATCTTTCTGCGCACCGTGATCAATACGATCGTGTTCCTGGTCGTGGCGATCAACCTCAAAATGATCGTCGCGCTGCTGCTCTCCGGGTTCTTCCTTCAGCAACGCTGGTGGATCCGCATCCTCAGCCTCGTCTTCATTCTTCCGTGGGCACTGCCGTCAATCCCGACGATCCTGTCGATCCGGTTCATGCTCAACCCTGAATGGGGGATCATCAACACGACGATATTCCGCCTGACCTTCGAGGATGGGCCGAACTGGCTCAACGATCCCAGGCTGGCACTTTCCCTCGCCATGGCGACGCACATCTGGAAGGCGCTGCCGTTCTGGACGTTGATCCTGCTCGCCGGCCGGCTCGCCATACCGCACGACCTCTACGAGGCGGCCTCAATCGACGGAGCCAGCAGTGCCCAGAGATTCCGCTACGTCACGTGGCCGTCGATGAGCACCCTCTACCTGACCTGCACGGTGCTCTCGACGATCTGGACGCTCGGCGATTTCAACAGCGTGTACCTGCTGACTGGAGGCGGCCCCGCCGACCTGACGCACGTGCTCGCGACCCTCGGCATTCGCTATCTTCGCCTCGATCAGATCGATCTATACATGGCAGCCGTGGTCTGCGCGTTGCCGGTCATGATTCCGCTCGTTTATTTCATGATGAAACGGTTGTCGAAATGAAGCTTCCCACCCTGCGCGGGGTCGCCAACGAAGCGAAGCTTCTGCTCATCGGCATTCCGGTGCTTCTGTGGACCCTGCTGCCGATTTACCACATGGTGCTGTTCGCCATATCCCCGAAGGAGGGGGCCCTTTCGGGCCGGCTGTGGCCGCGAGAGCCGACACTGCACAATTTCGAGGTCGTCTTCCGCCAGCAGCACTACTATCTCGCCCACTTCTGGCGGCAGTTGTGGAACTCGTTCTTCATCTCCGCCATGACCGGGATTCTCACGCTCGTTGTCGCAACGCTGGCGGCCTTTTCGATCAGCCGCCTCAGAGTACGCGGCGGCAGGCTGGTGATGAATTTCGCGCTTCTCACTTATTTCATCCCGGCCGCGTTTCTTGCCGTGCCCATGTACCGGACGATGAGCATCTACGGTTTGCTCAACAGCCAGTGGTCGCTGATTTTCGCCATGCTGACGCTCGCGGCACCATACGCTATCTGGGTACTGAAGCAGGCGTCGGACAAGCTGCCCTACGAACTCGACGAGGCCGCGGTGATCGACGGCGCCTCGACCCTTCAGGTATTGTGGTTCGTGTACCTGCCGCTGATGGGCCCGTCGCTGGTGGCCATCGGCACGTACGCGGTGATTCTGGCGTGGAACGAGTATCTCTATGCGTTCCTACTGCTCTCGGCAGACACCACGATACCGCTCTCGGTCGCGCTCGGCAATTTCCTGGCGGCGGACGATTCGCCGTGGGAACTCCTGATGACGACGGGGCTGATTTATGCTCTGCCGCCGGCCGCCATCTACTACGTTTTCCGGCGCTACATGGTCGCCGGTTTGACGGCGGGCGCGGTCAAGGCCTAGCCATTTCGCTGAGGGCGCAGCCCCGGGCGGGAGCGAGCGCGCCGCCGCGGCGTCTTAGCATGTGTTGACGTTGAGGAAAGGGATCAACGGCCACCCGGTGTCAGCTTTGGCTTTCGCGCAAGACGACGGCGTCGGACGGTGGCCCGGCCCCTTGACAAAAAGGCGCTATGCTCGCTCGTTCAGTATCCACTCGTGTGCCGGATCGTTGCGGAACCGCCAGGTCCGGCGCGGTCCGGCCATGACGTTCAGATAGTAAAGGTCGTAGCCGTGCGCGGCGGCACACGGGTGGTAGCCGAACGGCACGAGCGTGACATCACCGTCCAAGACCGCGATGGTCTCGTCGAGCGAGCGGTCGTCGGAATATATCCGCTGAAAGGCGAACCCCTGGGCCGGATCGATCCGGTGGTAGTAGGTTTCCTCGAGTTCCGACTCGGCCGGCAGCGCGTCGGTATCGTGCTTGTGGGGCGGGTAGCTCGACCAGTGCCCCCCCGGCGTGATCACTTCGATGAGGATCAGGCTCTCGGCCGTCGGGTCGGTTTCCGGAAGGATATTAACGACGTGGCGGAGGTTAGTGCCGACGCCGCGTTCGATGCGGGTGAGACCTTTCGGGTCGATGATCCGCGGCTCTCGGCGTCCGGCGGCGGGCGCCGAACAGACCGCCACTTCGACATCGGTTTCGGCGACGATCTTCCAACTCGATGCTGCTGGCACGTACACCGACCACGGCTTGCCGTCGAACGGCGACATTCGCTCGCCGACGACGCCGAGCGACTTGCCGCCGGCGGCAACCTCGGCCTTGCCCGAAAGGAAGACGAGGCAGGCCTCGCGCGAGGCGGTATCGCCGCCGCCGCCGGCGCCCTTAGCGAGGCGGTAGACATCAAAGCCGACGTAGGTCCAACCGGCGCTTTCCGGCGTGACGTGGATGACCCTGCCATCCGGCGCGTTCGTGTCGGGTCGGACGTGAAGCGGTGAAGTTGCCATCGGCGTTTCCTCTAGTTGGTGGCGTCCGAGCGTCAGCAAAGCTACGTATTTCGGCCTATTCGAGTATGTGTTTTGGCGCCAAAGCGGGCTGCACTGACGAACTCCGGGCCGTGACAGTCGCTCATCTTGGTTTCCGTCTTGAGCTCTCACAGTGTCCGGGCACGTCCGACTGAGAAGTCGTCGCTTTCTCCGGGCACCAACTGCAGTGGCCATATCTTCTGCACGGTTCCCACGGGGTAAGCCGAACTGAACGCAGGCAGCGTTGCGAGCAGCGACTCACCCAGCGTTACACCGAGGTCGTGCAGCGACATCCGGAAGCAGGTGAGCGTCGGCGACAGGAATCGCGCCTGCGGGCCTTCGCGGAAGCCGATCACCGCTATGTCTCGCCCCGGGCTCAGGCCCGCCTCGTTGAGGCGGCGATAGAGGCCCATGGCGAGGAGTTCGTACACGAGCAGGATGGCGGTCGGGCGTTGTTCCAGCGCAACGAGTTCGCCACCAATGCGGTATCCGCCTGCTTCGCTCGATGGTCCGCGGAAGACGAACTTTGGCGCGAAGGGAATGCCGTGCCGCTTCAGAGCGCGCCGGTAGGAGCTCAAAAAAACGTAACCGAGGTTTGTTTCGTTGTCGGGTAGGGCCACCGCGATCCGCCGGTGGCCGCGAGCCACCAACCGGTCGATCGCGCTCTCCGCGACGCCCTCGAAGTCCAAGTCGATCCAGGGGTGCCTGCCGCCTGAGTCGCTGCGGCCGAGGGCAATGAACGGGATGTTGGCGTGGCTCAGGTATTCGATGCGCGGATCGACCTTGAGCGTGGCGGAAATGATCAGCGCGTCGACCAGCCGACGCGCCACGATGCGCTGAAGCTGCGCGAAGGAGTCTTCCTGCGTGGAGTACGGAAGGACCACGAGGTCCAGCGCGTGACGGGCCAGCGCGCTCTGTGCACCCTCGACCAGACCGACGAAGAAGTTGTCGCTGTTGGCCGCGGCTTCGGGGCTGAACTCAATCATGAAGCCGACCGCATTCGTGCTTCCCTGGCGCAGGCTGCGCCCCGACTGATTGGGCGCGTATCCAAGCTTGGCTGCCGCCGCGAGTACGCGCTTGCGGGTCTTCTCGTTGACGTCGTGCCTGCCGTTCAGCGCCTTCGAGACAGTGCCGATGGAGACGTTGAGCTGCTTAGCAAGATGCCGAATTCCCTTCATGTGGCTACCGCCCAAGCCCGCCCGACGTTGCTAAGCATACCTCTCTTCCTTGACAGAGGTTCGAAAGGCAATATAGTCGAAAACGTTTTCGAAGCCAGTGCCAGTCGAAGTTGGCGATACTGACTTTATGCAGCGGGTCGGAAAGGTGAGGTCCGACCTGTCAAGACTGTGGGACTTCTGCGGGTACGTCGCGCCGCGCGGCGCGAACGAAGAAAATAGGGAGGAATGCAAATGTCTAGCGACAACAAGACGCCCGTGGCGTCGTGGAAGCCTACGCGGCGGAGCGTGGTGGCCGGAATGGCTGCAGCGCCGCTTCTGGTTCCGTCATTTTCGATGCGGGCCTTTGCCGCGGTGAGCGGCAAATTGACGATCACCGTTCTCGACTTCCTCGAAGAGCCGCTGAAGCCGGTGTTCGAGGCTTACAAGGCGGCCCGTCCGGGCGTTGAAATCGAATATCAGGTGGCGCCGTCGCATGACGTGGAGCTCATTCCGCTCATGCTGTCCCGCGCCCTTGCCGGCAAGCTGACCGACATCGTGTTTCTGTTCGACGAACTGGCGGCCCTGTACGCCGACGCCGGCATCACTGCCGACCTGCGTCCTTACTTCGCGTCGGGCGGCCCGGTTACCGAGAAGTATTTCGCCAAGCCGTTCCTCGACCAGTACCTGATCACCTCGGGCGCCAAGAAGGGCGGCTACTACGGCCTGCCCTACGGCGCCGATACGGTGGTTCAGTTCTACAACAAGAAGCATTTCGACGACGCGGGCATTCCTTACCCGACCGGCGACTGGACGTTCGACGAGATGATCGCGATCGCCGACAAGCTGACCAAGCGCGACGGCGGCAAGACCACCCGCTACGGCCTCGCGGCGCAGGTTCCCTGGCAGGCGACCTACGTGCCGGGCATCGAAGCCTGGGGCGGTCACATCCTGCGCGATGACGGCACCATCGATCTGTCGAGCGAAGCCGCGATCAAGACCTTCACGATGTACTGGGACCAGATCAAGAAGGGCATCATCGCCAGCTACACGCAGGCGCCTGGCGGCGACATCTGGACGGCCTTCTCGTCGGGCCTCGCCTCGATGACGCAGACGGTGCGCGCTCTCGTGCCGACCTTCCGCAAGAACATGAAGGACGACTGGGACGTGTGCTTCACGCCGAAAATCAACGGCGTCCACAAGACGGGCATGGGTTCGCTTGCTCTCGACGCCACTCCTTCTGGCGTCAAGAACAACCCGGACCTCACCTACGACTTCATCACTTGGTACTACTCGGAAGAAGGCGCGATGGGGATTCTCGCGAAGACCTACGCCATCGTGCCTCCGGTCGAGAGCCTCTACAGCAGCCCCACGTGGCGCAACCTGCCGGGCCCACCGGCGAATACGAGCGTGTTCTCCGACTCGATCAATTTCGGCGCGATCAACCCGAACACCATCCCGCACGCCGTCCAGTCGATCATCAACAAGGAGCTCCGCGACGCCGAGGATTCGGTGATCCTCAATGGGGCCGATCCGGTCGAGTCGCTGAAGAAGGCGGACGCGGCCGTCAATGCGGCTCTGGCGGCCGAACTTAAGAAAAAGGGCTGAAGCCAGGTTTCTCTCCCATTCTCCTCGGCTCAGTCTGGCTTGGCGTCGGTCGGTCCACGACCGACGCCGAGCGATTGAACTTGGCTAGTCGACAGCTCTAGTCAGTTGGGCTTCATTGAATTCCGTGCGCTCCGTTTTCCAAGTTGCCCCGGCGGATGGCCGAGTTCGCGTGCGGCGACGGGAAACCTCGCCTTGGGGATGGATCGCGCTCTTCATCGGCCCGAACCTGACGATCTTTGCGATCTTCACGATCATTCCAATCATCGGCGCTGTTGGCCTTAGTTTCTTCGAGTGGGATCTTATGTCTCCGGCCGTTTTCGTCGGCCTGGACAATTATCTCGCCATCGCCAACGATCCGAAGGCGATCAACTCGATCTACAAGACGGCCTATCTCATTCTGATCGGCGTCGTTCCGACGGTGGTGGTAAGCTTCCTGCTCGCCGTCCTCATCAACACAACATTTCCTGGCATCAGGGTGATCCGCACAGTCTACCTGATGCCACTGGTGATCTCGTTCGTAGCCAGCGCAGTGCTGTGGCGATACATCTACGATCCCCGCTTCGGCCCAATCAACACGATCTTGTCGTGGTTCGGAATTGACGGCCCGGCCTGGCTGCAGTCGACCACATGGTCGATGCCGGCGATCGCCATCGTCACCGTCTGGCTCCGGTTTCCGCTAGGCATGCTGCTCTACCTGGCGGCGCTGCAATCGGTGAACCCGGCCCTCCTCGAAGCCGCCGAGATCGACGGCGCCGGAACCTGGATCAAGCTTCGCCACATCCTGTGGCCAAACGTTCGTCCGGTCACGTTTCTGGTCACAATCGTCAGCCTCCGCGGCATCCTCTTCGATAGTTTCGACGTCGTCAGGGTTATGACCGACGGTGGGCCAATCGGAAGCACCGACATCCTGATTCGCTACATTTTCGAGCTGGCGTTCAGCCAGCTCCGCCTCGGCTACGCGAGCGCGCTTGCCACCGCGCTCTTCATCATTGTCGCGGCGATGGCCATGCTGCTCTCGCCGCCAAGGGCAATGCGCGGGGCTCGCGGATGACGGTCGTCCATCCCTTCCGGCGCGCCGGCCAGATTGGCCTCATCCTTTTCGTCGGCGCCGTTGTCGGGTTGCCGTTCTATTGGCTGCTGATCACGTCGCTGAAGACGCCAGTCGAGGTGGCGGCCTATCCGCCGACGTGGTTCCCAGGAGAATTCCGCTGGCAGAACATTCCCGATGCGCTGGCGCTGCTGTCGACCACGTCCATGATCAATTCGGTGATCTTCGCGATAAGTGTCACCCTCCTCCAGCTTTTCCTCGTCGTGCCGACCGGATTTGCACTGGCCAAGATTCCGTTTCCCGGCCGCCGCGCCCTCTTTTGGATGTTCATCGTCACGTTCTTCGTGCCATTCCAAGTGCTGCTCATACCGACGTTCCTGATCGTCCGCGACCTTCAATGGATCGACACTTGGCCCGGCCTAGTGTTGCCGATCGTTGCGCAGACGAGTTTCGGCGTTTTCGTCTTCCGGCAGTTCTACGTCGATCTTCCCGACGAGCTGCTGGAGGCGGCGCGGATGGACGGCGCCAATCTCGGCCAGATATTTGTGCGAATCGTGGTGCCGCTATCGCGACCGGCGATCGCAGCCTATGTTTCGGTGACCGTGCTCACGGCGTGGAACATGTTCATATGGCCGTTGATCGCAACGACCGATCTTGATCTCCGCGTCCTGCCCATCGCACTCTCGGCGCTGGTCACGCAGCGCTCGCTGGTCACGCCCAACCTGTCGATGATGGCGGTTCTGCTATCGACGCTGCCGATCATCGCGATCTTCATTCCACTGCAGCGCTACTTCGTGAGCGGCCTTGTCGGCGCGGTAAAGGAATAGCGGTCAACACACGGGAGCAAGTCGGGCGATGGCGGACACGCGCGGCAGGGTCGCCCTTGTGACCGGGGCTTCACGGGGTCTCGGGGCGAGCATGGCGCGAGCGCTCGCTGACTCCGGCTGGGCAGTCGCCGTCAACTATGTCAGCGATGCGGGAGGCGCTTCGCGCGTCGCAGCGGATATCGTTACCGCCGGCGGCCGGGCGCAGACCGCGCGCTTCGACGTCACCGACGATTCGGCGGTGGGGATCGGTATGGCGGAGATCGCGAAGACGCTTGGTCCCGTTGAGCTGATCGTCAACAACGCCACCGGTCCGCAACCGACGCTCCCCATTGAAGAGCAGACTTGGCAACACCACCTCGATCAGCTTCGCTTTTTCGTTAAGGCTCCATTGATCATCCTACAAACTGTCCTTGGCGACTGGCGGGCGCGAAAGGTCGGTCGAATCGTCAATATCGGGAGCGAGGCCGCTGAGCTCGGCGATCCCGCTTTCGGACATTACGTCGCGGCTAAAGCCGCGATGGCTGGACTGACTCGATCATGGGCTCGCGAACTCGGTCCAGACGGCATAAACGTAAATCTTGTCGCTCCCGGATGGATCCCTGTTGAGCGACACAGCGGCACCAGTCCAGAGACTCTCGACGCTTATCGCCGAATGGTGGCACTACGACGGACCGGCCGGCCAGAAGATGTTGCGGCAACCGTGGTGTTTTTGGCGTCCCAACGCGCGGATTTCATTACCGGCCAAACCATTGTCGTGAATGGCGGCCGCACTCTGGCGTAGGCACCGGCAACCGCACAACGACACTACGGGTTGCCAAGGCTTTTTAGGGCAAGGGATGATACCTTCGGCAGCGCGCGGCTACGGTGGAGTGTTCGGTGCGCCCGATCGTCTCCGTGGGTGGCGGCGACGCTCCGATCGACCTCTTGCTAATGATCAGAAGGATGCGGCCACCGCGAACTCCACGTTCACGTAGAGGCGCACGACGCCGGCGGCGCCCATGGCTGTCAGGTTCGTGATCACGAGCCCCTCGTTCGGCGCCAGCACGATCAACTGGTCGCCGGTGTATTGATCCCAGAGATTGTTCTGCACAGGGACCAGCCCTTGACCCGCGCCACCGGACCAGGCGCCAATCTGCGCAAGCGGGTTGGTGTCGAGGGTTCGGGTCCCGGCCGTCAAGGCAGCGGTGGCCGCAATCCTCGCGTCCATTGAGTTGGGTGCGACCAGCGAGGTGCGAACCTTGGTGTTGTTGCCGGCAATCGAGATTGCAGTGCCGCCCGAGTCCGATGCCGTAAACGACCGGGCGAAGAACAGACCGTAGTCGACGGCCTGCGCGGTCGTGAACGCCGTCGTTGTCAGGAAGCCGAGACCGATATGGCGAACGAGTACGAGTTCGCCATTGCCGGCGGCGTTCCTCAGCGAGAACACCGGCCCATTGGCGGCGACGCCGGTGAGCGCGCCCGACTGGGCGCCGAAGGCAAAATAGCCGGTGAGCTCGAACGGCCTGAGCGATGCGCGAAGCGCGAGCTTGCTCGCGTCGACGGCCGCCATGCTGCCGGTATTGGGATCTTCGAGGACTGCCATGATGATTACCCGATCTGATAGTTGACCTTGATGTTGCGTTTCGCTGCCCCGCCCCGAGGGGCGGACCAGTAGACGGTCGCCAGGCCGTTGCCGGGCGACGCAGTGAAGATGATGCCGGCGTACATCTGCGCCTCGTCGGCGCGCGTTCCCTTGCCGGTGTAAGGACCGGGCGCGAGCTGGACGAAGAGCTTCGAGGTCGGCTTGATCGCCGCGTCGGTCAGCGTGAACTTGCCGCTATGCACCGCGGCGGTGCCGAGATTGATCTCGGCGGTCGCGATCAGCTTTCCCGGCTCGGGGAGTATGCGGCCCGAGGTCCGGTCGATGGAGAAGGCAACGAAATAGGCCGAGCCGTCGGGGCTGACCTTGAACGCAAAGTCATCGTTGCCGAGGAGACCGATCTCGGCCCGTCCCGACCAATTATCCTCGAAGAGCAGCGACGCCGTCTTGGCGGCGGCCTCCTTGTTGACGAGGAAGCGGAGATCACCATTGCCACCATTGGCCACCTCGAGGGCCGCAAACAGGACGGCATTGCTCTTGACGGCGAGCTTGTTTGTCGTGTCGGAGGTCGTGTTGACGCCAAGCATCGACAGGTTCTGAAACGCCAGCACCGATACGAGATCGACCCAGACCGAGCCAGTGAAGACCAGCAGCCGCAGCTCGTCGGCAAGGTAGGCAAGCATTCCCCGCTCGCCAGGATAGAACCGCCAGGCACCGTCAAGGCAGAAGGCGATCTGTCCTGCGTGACCCGCCCATGCGCCGGTCGGGCTCGCCGCCACGAGATAAGTGTCGCCGTCAGTCGGGCTTCCCGGAGGAGCCGCAAGATCGCGGTCGAGGAAATAGAGGTCGATCAGCGCATCAAGCTGGTTCAGCGCCTCGTTGTGGGTGACCTCCTTCTGCGCCTGGCCCTGCGCGATGTAGGGCAGGCCGAAGCGCGGCGTCGGCATCGCAATTGTTCCTGACTTGTCGGATGGGCGTGTTCAGAGCGTGGCGGCAGCCGGCCGGCCGCGGCCGACGGTAGCGGAGAGCTGGTAGACCTTCACGGAAACGGACGGTTGCGGCGCCCCGAAATCCGCCGTCTGCTGCGCGGCCGTGTAGGTCGCGGCCGGACTGATCACCGGGATCGTCCGGACGATGGTCGAACCGTTGAGGATGTCGACCTCGTAGCGCTCGCTCTCTTCGTTCAGCGGAATGTCGGTCCCATCGGCCCAGACGCCGCCGATCCTCGTTCGACGAACCCAACTGATTGAGAGATCGCCGGAACCGTTGCGAGCACCGGCGACATGCACCGGCGACCATGGCATCAAGCCGACGGCGCGGGCCGTGAAGGTTTCCTGCTGCCACGCCGGGTCGGAGAGGCCGAGCGGCGTCGGGCCCCATTTGTAGAACCGCGCCTGACCACGCTCGGCGAGCGCCGCTTGGAGCTGGTCCACGGCGCCATCGAGAAGAACCACGAGCGCTCCCGCTGGAAGCGGCGCGCGCATGGCGTGCTCGGTGCCAAGGCGACCGCGGAGAAGCCTGGTCAGATCATAGGTGCTGGTCGCAACGAGATCGGCATTGCAGAACTGGACGATTTCCCAATCGCCGTCCGCGTTGAGCAGCGCCAGGGCGTTGGACCGGCCCGACAGGATCGTCTCCTCAGAGACGCTCGCCAGCTCGCCGGCATAGAGCTGGACCCGCAGCGTGTTGACCACGTCGAAGTAGTCGGTCGGCCCGACGTAGAAGTCGAAGACCGTCTCGCCGATCGTCCCCTTGATCGGCAGGGCGGTGTCGACCGCGAAGTCGTCGCCGGTCGGGCTGTCCATCACCGTGACGCCGGCAAAGGGCGAGGAGGTCGTCGCCACGTAAGGCGCAAAGGGAATATCGGAATCGCGGAGGACCGGCAGGTCCATGATCTCCAGGATCGCGCGGCCGTAGACGGTCGGCGGAACGAAGGTGGGCGGGGCGATCCCTGGCAACGGGACGGCATAGATGGCCGACTCGGTGCGCTGCGCTTCGATGGCGCGGGGTCCGCTGTCGGTGATCCGGGTCAGGCGGAACGATCGCGACCGACCATCGACGATCAGATCGACGACATCGCCGGGGTCGATGGCAATCAGAGCCGGCGGCAAACTGAGCCGTGCAGTCTCCCGGCCGATCCACGCTTCGGCTAGCGCCCGGTCGGCGATGGTCTGCGCCTGGATTTCGTCCATGACGAGAGCGAAGCTGGCGTCGCTCTTGCGGTCGGACCAGCCGGCAAGCCGGCTCGCCGAGATGCTGCCCGATTGGTAGTCGCCGTTGCCGTCGATGAAGGTGATCGAGACGATGTTGGGAAGCTCGGTCTCCTCAGCCCGAATCAGCGTGGCGATCTCGCCGCGATCGGGAAGGACGCAATCGGCAATGGCGATGGAGGTAACCGGTGCGCGCCCACGGGGCACGAAGCGGATCACCCCCTCGCTTTCGACCGCATCGAAGGCGAAGGCGTTCATCAGCATCTCGATCTCGGCGCGCGGGCTCATCGGCTGGTCGCGCACATAGCCGACGACCACCCCGAAGAGACCCGATACATCGACATCGGTGAAGCCGACCCGGGCACAGCGCTCGGCGACGAGTGCCGCGAGATCGGCGAGCCCGATCTTGCCGGTCAGCCAATGGCCGAGCGGCCAGAGCGGTCCGTCACCCCACGCATCGGTGCGTGCCGGCCAGGCAGGATAGGGTCGCGCATCCCATGTCCAGACGGCGACCGTGCCGATCATCCGGCCGCCATAGACGGACGACACCGGGTTGTTGCCGGCACCGGCGCTCCAGTATTGGAGGAGGGCCTCGATGCCGCGGCGCTGGATCAGGTCGTCCCGCGTGCCGCGGCTGTAGTACGGAAGCGCGCTCTCGGAGGATTTCGGGTCGTAGAAGACGTTCGGCTGGTTGGTGCCCTTGTCGACCGAAGGGACGCCGAACTCGGTGAACCAGATCGGCTTCGACTGCGGCGTCCATGCGGTAGCCGATCCGCTCTGGGTGCCGCCCGGCCGGTTGAAGTGTTGGTTCAGCCACCAGCTCCGCACGTCCTTGGCGCGGTAGACCCACGGCTTGCCATAGGCGCCGTCGGTGATCGGCGTCCGTGTCTGGGCGTCGCGATCGGCGTCGCTGGCGTAGTACCAGTCGAAATACTCGCCGCCCTCGATGTTCGCTTGCAGATAGGAGCGCTGGTAGATCGACGCGGCGGTGAGCGCATCGAGATGGGGTGTATCCCGCCAGTCGGAGAGCGGCACGTAGAGGTCGATGCCGACGAAATCGATGTTCGAGTCCGCCCAGAGCGGATCGAGGTGAAAGAAGAGATCGCCACTGCCGTCCGAGGGCTGGTAGCGGCCGTAGTCGGACCAGTCGGCGGCGTAGCCGACCTTGACCCCCGAGCCGAGGATCGTCTTGGCGTCGTCGGCGAGGTCCTTGAGCCTGTCGACCGCCGGGAAATGCGTGCCGCTGTCGCGGACGGCGCAGACGCCGCGGAGCTCAGAGCCGATGATGAAGCCGTCGATGGCGCTCGCCGCAACGCCGTTGATGGCGTCGCAGAGCTTGGCGTAGTGCAGGATGAAGCGGCGGAAGCTCCATTCGCTCGGACCTGAGTAGCTGGTCGTCACATCGTTGGTGGAACCGTTGACCGAGACGCTGATCTGGCTGCGCGTCACCGAACCGAAGAAACCGGAGATCTGGCTCGTCGCCGCACCGGTCTTGTCGACCGTGCCGAGCTGTCCCGGCGCCGGGTCGCAGGTGATCCGTCCCCGCCACGGATAGACCGGCTGGCCGGTAGTCCCAGTCCACGGATCAGGGAGTGTGTTGCCGGCGGCGATGTCCATGAAAAGGAAGGGATAGAAGACAACCGAGAAGCCGCGCGCCTTCAGGTCGCGGACGGCGCGGACGACGGAATCATCGGACGGCGTGCCGCCATAGGCCGGGCGCCCATCGACTGTGCTGACCACCGCCGCGCCGCCACGGGTGATGCCATGAACTTTCCAGGCATCGGGCGTCGTTGTCTTGCTCGATACCTCGACCTTCGGCCGGACGGTGCAATGGCCGGCGCGGAGATCGTCGCCGAACCAGCCGACCACCAGCAGAACCGTATTGACGCTCGGCAGCGAGTCCTGGAGGTCGTCGAGAGCAATGTTCCAGTCGGCGGTGCCCTGGCCCGAGAACGCATTTTCGGGGGTGCTGGCGCCACCGCCGAGGTCCCGGGTCTCTATCACCGTGTCGTAGACCCGTTCGCCGGCACCCGGGATGAGGGTGATCGCTTCGACGATATCTTCGAGGCCGGAACCGTCGGTCGGGCTGACGCGGCGAAAGACCTCAAAATTGAGCTGCGGGATGCGGTTGCCGAAGGCGCCGATGGCGAAGTTCTCGAAGACCACATAGGCGGCGCCGCGATAGGCCGACGTATTGGCCGAGCCCTCGATGCCCTCGATCAGGGAATCCGGCGATTGGCTTGCGCCGCCCTTGTGGACGCGCATGGTGACGCCCTTCCGGTCGAGCGGCTTGCCGTCCGCCCAGATGCGCCCGATCCGGTCAATCTGTCCTTCGCAGAGCCCGACCGCGAAGTTGGCGAAGTAGGAGAAGGTGGTCGTCTCCACGCCTCCGCCGCCGCCCTTGCCGCCCTGCTTCTCGGTCTTGGCGACTTCCTTGAATTTCGTGGCCCAAATGATCTGCCCGGCGATCCTCACCCGCCCGGCAATCTCAGGGATCGGTGCGCCCTCAGTCGATGCCTGGACCTGCAGGCTGTCGAGACGCGGGCCTTCGCTCTTCTGCGGACCGGGGCCGAAGAGGCGGGCATCGATATAGCCGCCGGCGACGGTGGCCAATGCCCCGACAACGGTCGTGACCCATGCGGCTGCGCCGCTGGTCAGCGCCGCAGCACCGGCGGTGAGAAGAAGCGTTGCCATGGAATGATCGGATCAGTCCTCGACGCCCGGAAAGGCGAAGACAAAACGGATGCGTCGCCGCCACCAGGAGCCGAGCGAAACTTCGGCCACCGGATGGGACTCGATGCCGTGGACCATGCGGTCGGGGGCGACCAGGATGGCGCAATGCTTAGCGGGCGCGTGGTCATTGAGGGCGAAGAGAACGAGATCGCCGGGCTGCATGTTGGCGATTGCGATGGGCGTCATGTGCCGGCCGGCCGCGTCGGCGAGAGTTTCTCTGCGACGCGCTTCGGCCCAGTCGCGCGAATAGGCTGGCGGCGCCTCGGGCTCATTGCCGTGGAGCCCCCGCCAGACGCCACGGGCGAGACCGAGGCAGTCACATCCGACGCCCTTCAGCGATGCTTGATGGCGATAGGGCGTACCGATCCACGACCGCGCTTCGGCGACGATGGTGTCGCGCGTCACGTGAGCGCGCTCCCATCATTGCCGTCGCCCTTGGTCGGATAGGAAAGGGCAAAGTCGTTGCCGGGCATGTGCGGGAAGCCCCCGAAATTGACCACATTGGAGAAGCGGCCGCGGCAGGTCGCCAGCGTCTTGTCGCAACCGGCGGTGACGGTGAAGGCATCGCCGATCGTGATCGGGTCGGGCATCGGCAGGAAGAGCGAGAGCCGTGACGACCCCGTCCCGTGCGTGTGTGCCTTCACCTCCACGGCTAGCCCGGCATTGGCGCCCGAGGTCCAAAGCAGACGGCCGCGCGTCAAAACACCAGTTGCCAGCGAGCCAAGGCCGCTCGCCGTGAAGTCGAAGGCGCCGAGCACCTGAACCACCGCGCCGGTTCCGTGCCGGCCAACAGCAGTCAGATCGACCGTGCAACGGGAGTCGCCAAGCTCCCAGGCACAGCTTCGCTGGAAGATGCGGCCCGCTGCCTGGTCGAGGCGAGCAGCCAGCCCACGGAGTTCGGCGGTGAAGGCGAGCGTCCCGCGCGAGACCTGGCCGAGGTAGCCGGAACGAAGGATGACCCGTTGCGATGTGTCCTGCCAATTGACGAGATAGATCGTCACCGCTGCATCGTCATAGCGGCCGGCGTGAAGATCGTCCTCGGTGATCGCCGCCGAACTGAGGGCCCCTTCCACGTCGAGATTGGAGACGGCAAGCCCGAGCTGGTCCTCGATCGAGGTGGCGGTGAAGCCGCTGGCGGCACGATACGTCAGACTGCCGAAGGCCAGATCCCGGTCATGGTCAGTGAAGCCCATGACGGTCCCGTCCTTCCGCTCGACCTGCCAGCAGCGGCAAAGCGTTGTCACCCCGCCAGCCAAATGGGCGGCGAGGCCAGGATCGAGAGATTTCATAGAAGAATCTGAGAGTTAGATTGGAAAAGGGTCCGCGCCCGAAGCGTCAGTTCATTCGAAGGCGCTAGGAAGCCTAGGGTCGGCTATGCGCCAAAAGCGATCTTTAGATGTGGGCAACGTGAGGCGGCAACTAGGCCATCCTTACGATGGCTATTGCGGGAGCTACCTATTGCCGGCTCCGCTTGCATTTGCCTTGGGACTGTCTCTCAGAAGGGAACGCCGTTACCGAATGTCGCCTTGATCGCGTCCACCCCATCCAGCATCAACCTTCCGGCGTGGCTTTTCCCCGCCGCGGTAGGAGGACTAATTCCGCCGCTTCCTTGGCGTCGTTGAGGAGCGTCTTGCGCGGCATGCCCATCTGCGCGCGCATCGTCAGACCGCGCGACAGGTCGACGAGCTGGCTCGCGCGCGCGGCTACGGGAAAGTCAGGCGGGATTTCTCCCGCGCTGATCGCGTCGCGGAAACGGCGTTCCACGAACGCGACGGCGCCAGCTGCGGCGTCCTTCAGGAACTGCTTGACCTCAGCGTCGTCTACAAGGGGTGCGACGCACTCGATGAGACACCCCGGGGCGGAACCTTCCTCGGTCGCAGTTTCTACGGCGTGCCTCAGGAAACCGGCGACCGAGTCGCGAAGAGTCGGCGGCGCGAACAGCGCCTTCGCGGCGCGAGCACCCTTTGCCTCCGCGTATGCTCGAAGGACGCGCAAAAATAGCGTCCGCTTGTCGCCGAAGACTGAATACAGGCTCGGCCGTCCCACGCCCATCCCGGCGACGAGATCATCGATCGTCGCGCCGTCATAACCCTTCGAACGGAACACCAGGGTCGCCTTTTCCAACGCCTGCCGCTCATCGAAGCTGCGCGGCCGCCCCCGCGGCCTGACGGTATTTGGAAACATCTGGTTCAAAACTCCTTGACTGCGACCTTCGTGCCGATATATAACCAAACAGTTCAAAAATTACAAGGCGGCCCCTGCTTTGCGGGAGGCTCCTTCCACCTTTCCCTTCACCTCACCACGGACCCACTCATGAAACATTCGATCGCTCTTGTGACCGGCGCAACCTCCGGGCTCGGCCATGCCGCGGCCCGTGCTCTTGGCGAAGAGGGCTGGGGCGAGATCATTATCACAGGGCGCAGACTGGCTAACGCCAAGGAAACGGCCGCACAGCTAGCGGCCGAGGCCAGAAAACAGGCCTTCACGCCCCTGGAGTTGGACCTGGATAACCCCGCCAGCGTTCAGTCCGCCGTCGCCGAACTCGTCAAGCGAGGTCGGCCGATCGATTTCCTACTGCTCAATGCAGGGATGGTCCCGGGCAAGAAGCAAGTCGTCACCGGCGCGGGCGTCGAGGCGGCCGAAGCCCCGCTCATCGGCCACCATCAACTGACTGTCGGCTTACTGCGCGCCAACCTGCTGAGCCCCAACGCGCGGATTGTTATCGCCGGCGCGGAACCTGCCCGGGGGGACGTACCCATGTTCAGCTTCACCGACGTGGCGGTCCTCGCAGCCAAGCATCACAAGGGCAATCGAAGCGCCGCTGTGGAAGCCCTGCTCCGCGGCGGACCGACCGTGAAATACAATGCCAACCGGGCATATGCCGACGCTAAGCTCATCATCGCTTGGTGGGCGGCGGCGCTGGCCCGCCGGCTGCCGTCCGGCATGGCCGTATACGCTGTCGCTCCCGGCAGCGCGCCCGACACCAAGGCGTCGCGAAACGCTCCCGCGGTCTTGAAGTACCTGTTCATCCCAATTGTGAAGCTCATCCCCGGCATGACTCAGACGCCGGAGGCCGCGGCGCGTCGGTACCTTCAGGCATCTGAGTTCGGAACCGACCTCTCCGGGCAATTCTTCGCCTCGGCTCCGAAGAAGCTCACCGGTCCAATCGAGGCGATGCGCCACCCTCACCTCCACGATCACACAAACCAGGAAGCCGCGTGGCAGGCCGTCGTCAACGTCTCCGGCGCCGACTTGTCTCACCCTGCATCCGTAAGCGCGGTGTCCTGAAGGAGCGCTGGTCGCGGCGAAATGATCGCGGTAAGCGGCGAGCCTCGGCCTCCCAAGGTATTCTTAAAGGAATAGTTCACAATTTCCTTGACCCTGACGTTCTTGCCTGATTATCGTACGAAATAGTTTTAAATCCGCAAGCGCCCTGGCGCGGTCGACACGCCAATGTTCGATGACCAGTTCCCGTCCAAAGAAGGCGCCGCCGAAGCCAGAGAGCAAGTCACTGCGATGACGCCTCTAGCGCGCTTGGCACGTCCCGAGGAGATCGCTTCCGCAGCTTTGTTCCTCGCCTCGGATCAGAGCAGCTACGTCGCCGGCATCGACTTGCCCGTCGACGGCGGCCTGACGGTCGTCTAGCCCGAAAAGGACCTGGGCAGGTGTTGTCAGTCAACGGCAACTTGTGTCGGGGAGCTAGAGGCTCCCCTACCATCGAAGTTCAGGCTAGGAGGGTCCGCAACTTAGCCAATGCAGCTAGGCGGCTGGCTTTGTAAGACTTGTGAGGTGGCGTTCCCGATTGAAGTGGTTTTGGGAGAGGCGTGGAGGAGCTGAAGGCAGACTTGCGTCGGCGCAACACAGTTATCCGTTCCGGGCATCCGTCCGGTCTGGGTCAAATCCGGTCGCGCGGCGTCGATGATCTTCACTCCAGCACCTCTACCAGATCGATGGCTGAGACGATCTGCTGATCCCAGGCATTGGCCTGCACCGGCAGGCTGTCGGTGTCGAAGCGGACCGGAACGTCGAACTGGAATGTCGCCGTCGGCGCCGAGCCGGGTGCGGAGCCGAAAGTCACCAGCCCAGTCTGGTGATCAATCGATGACGGCGTCACCGGCGAGCCGCCAATCTTGATCGCTACCGTCCCCAAGATCGGCTTGGTGATCGTGCGGATGTGCTCGTAGCCGCCGACATTGTAGCGTTTGACCAACTGCCAGACGGTCGGAGAGACCTCGACCATCGATACGTCGGCCGCGTCGTAGTCGTTCCAGTCCTTGAAGCGGAACGAGTAGCCGCGACCCTTCACGACGTGGAAATGACCGATGACGGCGAGCATCTCCTCGCGCGAGCGGATGCCAGTCGAGATGTTCCATTTGCCGCGCGAGTTGGCCCAGAGGATGTTCCTCTGCTCGGCGCCCGACCCGAGGGTCACGATGCTGGTCGAGAAGCCGGGTCCACCGGTCGCGCCTCGCGCAACGAAGGGCGGAAAGGAAATGTCGAGAAACGGCTGCGGCATGATCAGAGCCCGCGCATGCCGGCGCGGACGGCGCGAGCAAGATCGGCGGCGATCTGGGTGCGGCTTGCCTGGAACGCGGCCGGACTGGGCGTCTGGATGGTGACGTAGACCGCGGACTGCGCCTCCCGACCGCGCCCGTCGTAGCGGCGCGTCTCCTCGCGCGAGAGCACGCGCTCGCCCCGTTGGAGGATCGCGGGCACCTCGTCGGGCGACAGGAAGGCGCCGTCGTGCAGCCGTGGCGCAAAGCGAAACACCGCCAGTGGGACATCGCGCGTGACGGCGAGCTGCTCGACCATCCCGCCGGCATGCCCGACACCTATCCCCTTCAGGATCGAGCCGAAGATGCCGCCGACCGATGAGAGCGTCGGCAGGCTGGTGCCGAAGAGAAGGTTCTTCAGCGGATTGAGGAGCGCGAGCTTGACCATCTCCTGTTCGATGTCGAGAAGGGCGGCGCGTCCGGCATCAGCCCATGAGTTCCAATCGAACTTGCCCTCGGCGATCAGCTCGGCGAAATGCCCGAAGACGCTATCGGTGAGGCCCTGCAGCTCCTGCGTCGCCGCCTGGCTTTCCGCCAGCGACTGGTTCAGATGCTCGATCGCCGCAGCATTGGCGAGGATCGCCTGTCCTTCGGCGCTGGTGATCGCGATGCCGCGTTGGCGCAGCTGCTGCTCGGCCTGAAGCTGTGCGATGACGATAGCGCGCTGCGACTCGCCCTGTCCCACCAAGTCGATCTGCTTCTGCAGCAGAGCGATTTGGTCGTGCTGCCCTTCGAGCGTCTGGAGGGCGGCGGCACGGGCTTCCTCGCTATTGAGCCGGCCATAGGCGCCGCGAAGCGCGTCGATGACACGGGTCAGCGTTTCCTTGGCATCGCCCTCGGCGAGCGCCTCGGCGACGATGAGCGGGCGCAGCGCCTGCTCGGTCTGCATTGCCCGCCGCGCCTGCTCGGACGAGAGGAGCCCGGCCGCAACCGCGTCGTTGACGCGTCTCTGCGCGGACGCCTGTGCATCAAGGTCGGCGGCGGATTTCGCCGACTGGCTCGCCTGCTCGGCGATCTGGTCCTGCAGCAGTTCGCGGGTGCGGAGTTCGACATCGGCGCCGTTCTTGATCGCCTCGGTGAGCGCCTTTCGCCGCGCCTCGGCTTCCGCCGCAGCCGCCGCACCCATCAGCCAGGCATCGGCAACGGCGAGCGTCGCCCGCGTATTGACGTCCAGCGCGATCGACTGGTCACGGATCGCCTGCGTCGCATCGGCCGCCGCCTTGGCGCCGGAGCGGGCAATGTCGGCCTCGGCCGTGGCGGCCGTTACCGCCTCGCCGGACAGCTCGATCCGCCGCCGTTCCTCGGCGATAGCCGCCCGTTGCGCCGGGGTCTTCGCCTGCAGCGCTGCAATCTCTAGTTCGTCGAGACGGCGGGCCTTCTCGGCCGGCCCAAGCCAGGTCGTGATCGCCCGCGACACCGCGTCATAGGCGGCCGAAACCTGAGCGAGGTCGGCAATCTTCTGGCGGGCAAGCGGATCGTCGAAGGCGGCCTTGAGCTTGGCCTGTTCCTCCTTGAGCTTCTGCAAGTCCTCGAAGCCCGGCGTCAGGCTCCGAGCGATATCGCCGGCCAGTACCGAGGTCCGGCTGGCGGCCGCGTCGGCAGCCGCCGCCTGCACCTGCTGATGAAGAGCATCGAGCTGCGCCTGAACCGCGGCAATCTCGGCATCGATGGTCGACACCGAGCGGGTGAAGACCGGTCGCGCGCCCCATGGGCCAGTGGCAATCGCGCGCTCTTCCTGCAGATCGCGAATGTGCTGTTCGAGCGACGGGCCGGCGAAGACCCGGTCGATCCCGGAACCGATCGAATCGAGCGCGTTCGAGGCGTTGCGCTTGACGAAGTCCCAGGCGCGGCCGAGCGCCGTCGTCGTCTCGCTGGCGTCGACCAGGCTGCCCTTCAGGGCATCGAGCAGAACCCGCTGTGCGCCGGTGAAGTCGTTCTGGGCGGCAAGCGTCTTGACGTATTGCCGGGTGCGGTCGTCGAGGAAGCCGACCTTGGCGTTCAGCGCGTCGGCGCCCTTGCCTGGATCGGCAAAGGCAGCGGCCAGCTCCTTCACCGCCTCGTCGACATCCTCGCCGGTCGTTGCGGCATAGTTCCGGGCGACGGCGATCAGATCGACGAAGCTCGATACACCAATCCGGCCAGTGCGGAGGAACGCTTCCTCCATGTCGCGTGCGGCCGAGACGGACACGCGACCGGCCGACGCTGCAGCGTCGGCGATTTCGTTCAGGTCGCCGACAGTTGCGCCCGCCGCCCGGCCGACACCACCGAGGGCTGCTTCAAGCCGCTTTTCCGAGCTGACGAAGCTGCCATAGGCGTAGAGCGCCGCGCCGCCCATCGCGACAATGCCGCCGACGAGCAGCGTCGTCGGCGTGATCAGGGTGGCAAGCGCCTGACCGACGCCCTTGAGGATGCCGGTGATGCCGGTGCCCGGTCCGAAGACCTGGCTGATCTGCGAGCCTTGCTGGAGGAGGACCATCAGCGGACGCTGGCCGCCGGCAAGACTGACGACCACGTCGTTGAACTGGTAGCTGAGATTGACCAGCTGCGACGAGGTAAGCTTGGTGCTGGCGCCGACCGCGCCGAGCGCCTTCGCCGTCCCGTTGAACCGCGTCTGGGCGAGCGCATGCGCCGCCGATTGTTCCTGCGCCGTGATGGCGCCGGCCCTGAAGAGGGCGTTGGCTTCGGCGATCTCGGCATTGAGCCGGGCCTGCGCCGCGCCGAGCGGGTCGATCTGCGCACGAAGGGCGCGGGTGCGGCTTTCGAGGTCCTCGGCGGCCTTGGCCGCATCCACGAAGACCTTGGCCGAATCGCGCGCCGAGCCGGCATTGGAGGTGCCGACTCCCAGCACCCGGTTGAAGTTCTGCTGGGCGGCATCGGCCGCGGCGGCCTGCTTCGCGGCTTGCGCCAGCCGCTGCAGGCGCTGCGCCTCACGGTCGGCGGCGGCGCCGGCCGTGTCCATCGCCGTGCCGACCTTGGCGAAAGCGTCTTGGCCGGCCTTGCCGACCTCGTCGAAGGCCCGCTTGACGTCGTCCTTGCCGGTGACGCCGATGCGGATCGACACCTGCCGGTGGGTCATTGAGTGCTGTCCCTGGAATAGGCCCGGACGACGATCGGCTCGATCTCCGGGAGAAGTTCGACGAGAAGGTTGTTCAGAGCGCCCATCGCGTCGGCGAGAAGAAGGACCGCCGCGAAGTCGAGAGCGTAGACACCGGCATGGGCGGCGCGGACCTGTCCGGCGACCCGCCGCAGGACGCCCCAGGCGGCGATACCGTCAGGCGTCTTCGGTGCATGTTCTAGGTACGGGCAGTCGCCGCAGCTTTCCGGGCACGCGGCGCAGTAGCTGTCGCCCCCGCCGAAGTGCCATTCGGCGAGAGCGATGAGCCGTTTTTTTCGTCGAGCCCGATCAGGGCGGGCGCCACGTAGAGCCGGTCGATCGCATCGAAGATCGGCCAGAGATCGAGGAAGGCGTCGATATTGTCCGGCGTCGGCTCGACTGGCTCGCCCTCGGCGTTGCCGACGCCCTCCCACTCCAGAATGCCGGCGCGCGCCAGCGATCGGGTGAAGGCAAGCCCGGCCATCGTGGTGGCGTCCTCGCCGTCGACTTTGAGCACTTGGGCCGCAGCCTGCCGGGCGACCAGGATGGCGGCAACGGTGATCGGCTTGAAGCGGACGCGAACGCCGGCAGCGAGGTCGAGCCAGAACGGCTCGCGGTCGAGGGCGAGTTTGAGCATGGTGAGCCTCTTGGAGATTGGACGTTGGTCAGTAAGCCGACACGTCGTTGACGAGCGTGATGGTGCAGGTCTTGCCGAGCGTCGGATGCTCCGACGCCTGCCAGCTGAAACTCGCCTGAATGCCGTTCGGACCAGTGATCGGCAGCTTCGGCCGCGGCAGCCAGACGGTGTGGGCGATGATAGAGAGCGACTTCGAGGCGCTGATCGACCAGCCGTAGGAGAGTTCGATCGGCGTCGTCGCGGTGGCGAGGTCGAGAAGCGTCGTATCGGCGAAGCGCACGACGGCCTCGCCGGTGACCGCCAGCATCGCCGGATCGATGCCGCCGATCCGCCCGTCCGGTCGGATGACCTCGACCTTGTCGAGCCCATTGGAGAAGTTGAAGTTGCCAGAGGTGACGTTGCCGAGCGGCACGCCGTCGCGCCGGATCTGGCCAGTGAACTGGGTGAAGCGCTCGATGACCGATTCCGCCGGTACGCCCGCGCCGGAAGACGTGGACCGTGTCTCGCCTTGGGCGATGATGCCGAGCGTTGCGTTGAGCAGCCCCGAGCGCTGCAGCGGGATCGCCAGCGTATTGGCGCCGGCGCCGAAGTTCATGCCATAGGATGGAACGTCCGGCATGCCGACCTCGATCGACATCGACGGCAGCGACAGAGCGCCGGCGACAAAGACGTGATTGCTCGGGCCCGACGCCGATCCGCCCGAGAGCGTCGCGCCCGAGGCGGTGGCGTTCGAGGCGGGAGACGACGAAGCCACGATCGTGACGCTGTTGCCGGCGGTGCCGATCGTGTCCGAAACGATCTGGATCGTCGTCCCGGCGAGATCGGCGCTGTAGCTCTGTGCCGAGATCGCACCGACGCCGCTGGCGTTCAGCGCAATGACGGCATTGGCGAGGGTCTCGGCGAGGGTCCCGCCGATCTTGATCTGGTTGCCGGCCGGCGTCGCCGTGACGAAGGTGAAGACGGTGCCACCGATGGTGATGGTGGCGTTGTTCGCCGGCTGGGCGCTGAAGACGAAGTTGCCGGTGGCGGCGACGCCAACCGTGGTCGTTGGCGCTCCCATCAGGAGCTTCAGCCAGTAGCCAAAATTCCGGAGATCGATCGGGACGACGATATTGCCTTCGTTGTTGATCACGTCTCGGGCCGGCTGCTGCGGATCGCGGCCATAGCCAAGGAGATCGCTGGCGATCAGTGCCTGGTCTTCGCCGATATCGGCCGAGACGAAAGGCAGCTTCTTGAAGCCCGATCCCGGCACCGTGCCGTAAGTCGATTCATACGCCGCCGCCATGATGGCGTTGGCGCCGCGTGCGCGAGCCATGGGATTCTCCTGGGGTCAGGTCAGAGGGTTGGGAGTCGCGTAGGTCGCGAGGATGACGGCGTCGGCCCAGCGGCCGGCGACCGCGCCGGTCGCCTCGAGGTCGCCGGTCGAAGGCGCTTCCGGTTCGAGGAAGTCGCAGAGCCCGCCGAGCGTCCGGTCGGCCTCGACGGCCTCTCCGATCGCTATCAGTGTCGCGTCGAGTGTCTGCTCGCGCGTCAGCGGGGCCGCGGCGAGAACCGCGATCTCGATAGGGATGCGGTGCGTGTAAATGTATGTCAGAGGCGACAGGGTCACCTCCGGATCGCCGGGGTCACCGTCGCGGATGATCACCAGCCCACCCGAAGGAATGCGCTCGGGCTTCGCCGCGTTACGCTCGACCTTCGCGCCGGGCAACGCGGCCGCGATCAGCGCCTTGACCGCGTTCAGCACTTCTTCCCGCCGGCTTGCCATCGATCATGTCCAGTGCTGCGCGATGAGGCCGGGGACGCGCTCCGCCCAGCGTTCGCCGGCGCCTTCAACGTCGAGGCGCTTCCGAAGCGTCACCTGCGGCACCAGAATGAAGACGACGATGGTCTGCCGGCCGGCGAGCGGCACGTAGGAGCCGCCGGCCTTCGTCTTCCTCACGCGCGATCGTGCCAGGCCCGATTTGCCGAGGCGGGCATCGTCGGCGACGAGCAATGACGGGGCGCCACGCCGGTAGACGAAGCGGAGCCGCATACCGGTCCGCCGCTCCCAGCCGCCCGGCGTCACGCGCTTCCGCGCGCCCGCGGCGTCGAGACCGGTGGCGCCGGCCGCCGGCATCGGAATGGCGAGCCAGAACCCGCGCTTCGAGCGGATGGTCACGCCGCGCTCGAAGGCATCGATGATGTTCGGCGCTCGCGACCAGACGAAGGCGGCGGCATCCGCGCTGAGACCGGAGACCGGATAGCGCTTGCCGCGCCAGGTATTGGCAAGCCGGCCGCCGAGCCCAGAGCCGGTCACCTGCTCGCGCAGTTCGGCTTTCAGTCCGCTCGTCACGTCGTCCATGGCGGCGGTGACGGCCCGCTCGACATCGGTCACCGCGCCGTTGAGTACGGCACCGACATCGTCGGCCTTGAGATCGAAGCGCATGGGATCAGGGTCGCAGCGACGCTTCGCAGGTCCAGACGAGGCGCAGCGTGTCGGCGATCGGTTCGGCGATGATGTCGAAGACCCCACCGGCAATCTCGATGGTGTCCCCCGCGGCCGGCTCCGCGACCTCGGCAGTCCGCACGTCGACCAGAACCGAGGGCATCACCGCCCGGCTGTCGCCAAACCCGACAATCTTGTCGGGAGACTTGCGGACGACGCGCACGGCGACACCGTCGCCGACCCCACCCGCCCGCCAAATCGCGCCCTCGCCGATATTGTTGTCAGCAAAGATCGCATCGATCACAGGCGGAAAGGCTGACACGGCTAGCTCAGAAGCTGCCGTTCAGCCGCACCCGGCCGATGGTCTCGCCGGCACCATTGCCGACCGCATCGGTGGCCGTGCCGATCAGCGTGTTGCCGGACGCCGTCTTGGTCGTCTGCTTGGCGGTGTTGTCCCAATAGACCCGGTCGCCCGGCGACCAGGCTTGCGAACCGACCTTGGTCAAGTCGAACACGCCGACGAGCGCTGCCTCGATGGCCGCACCGCTGAGCGCCGCGCCAGTCGCGACGCCGAAGATGGAACCGACCAGGAGGCCGTCACCCGAGTTCACGTCGTAGGGCGCGGTGAGCGTGATGGTGTTGCCGGGCTGGATGTAGTTCTTCATTGCGAGATGTCCTTCTAAAATGACGAAGGGCGGCCCTTGGCCGCCCGTCTCGTCAGACCGATGATGGTGTGGATTACGCGCCAGCGTTCTTGTAGAGGCCGCGCCAGTCGATCGCCTTCGCCCCGAAATCGAGCCGGCACTTGATCTCGACGCCGTCGACATCGAAGCCGTTGCGGGTCTCGATGTAGGCGCCCTGCTGGCCTTCGAGGTAAGCGTACTCGACAGTGTCGATCTGAGCCGGGCTTGCGGCGAGGTACCACGCCGTCAGGCTGACGGCGTCGAGACGCGGCTCGGAGATCGGCGTCAGCGTCCGGATCGATTGCGGAACAACGTCGCCGGTCTTGGCCGGGACGAGGTTCTGGGCGACCAGCTGCTCGGCGGCGAGTTCGAGCGACGCCGGCACGACCAGATAGGCGGGGCGGATGTTCAGCACCGTCTTCTTGTCGAGGCCGGTCTGCTTGGCCATCGAAGCGCGGCCCTCGCCGACGCTGGTGACGCTCAGGGCCGCGCCGGTGCCGGCGAGGTTCTTGTGCGTGGCATGGAAGAGCGCCACGCCATCCGCCATCGCCGCATTCGCAGTGATGATCGCCCAGACGACATCGCTCTCCAGCGTCGCGATGGCCGTGCCGTACATGGCCGGGATACGGGTGAAGGCGTCAAGATCGTCGTTGATCAGCACCTGACGGGTGACGCCGACCACACGGCCATAGGTCTCGATGCGGTAGCTTTCCTTCGACTCGGCGATGGTGCCGCGCTTGAACTCGCCGCTCTCATTGACCTTCAGGAGTTGCGGCGCCTCGCCGATCTGCACCCGGTTCATGGCCTTGAAGTCGGTGGCAAGCACCTGCCGGCAGAAGGGCACGAAGGTGCGCGGGTAGACCTCGTAAGCCTGCCGCAGGGTCTTGTTGGTGACCGCCGACAGCACCTCGGGGAAATCAGAGGTCGAGTGCAGCGCCCGGGTGGCGATCTCGTCACGCGAGAAGCCGCGGACATTGACGCCGGCCGATCCCAGGAACTCGCGGGCAAGCTCCAGGAGCGTCATGCCGCGATATTCGCGGGCGGGCTCTGAGAGCTGGAAGAGAGTCGGGCTGTAGCGGTGGAGAAGCGCGTTCGCCACAGCGTCGCGGCGGGTGACGCGCTCGTCACGACCGCCGAGCGGCACCGAGACATGCGGGAACGTCCGCGTCCGCTCGGAATTCTCGGCGACCTTGTCGAGAATGACCCGGCGTGCCTCGTCGATGCCGACGCCACGGGACACCAGGTCCTCGGCCATCGTCCGCTCCAGTCCGAGGCGAGCGGCAAGGTCGTAGATGGTGCCGACGCGGGCACGTTCGGTCTCCTGGGCACGAGCGATCAACGCTTCGGTCTCCGCGGAAGGCCCGGGCTGGCGCATCTCGATCACCGGAGCCGCAGCCTCGGCAGCGCGTTCGGCCGATCGGGTGCGCTTACCGCTGTTCGTCTCCTTCAAAGGAGGCACGGGCGGCGCCTCATCCTCGACCTCGGTTGCCGGCGTGGCCGGCGCGTTGTCGGTCTTATCCATAGGTAGGTTCCTTGCGTTCGGGGCGTCGTCCCGGATGACGACGCAGGGCATGACGGGATCAACCGCGCGGAAGCCGGCCGCCGGATCGGCCCCAACCGGGACCGCGGAGATTTCAAAAGGGGTCCAGTCGACCGCCCGCCAAAGCTCGGGACTGTTGGCAGGCTTCGAGATTTCGTAGCGCTGGACCTGGTAGCCGATCGACACCGCGCGGATGTGCCCGTCCCGGATGTCGGTCCAGATCGGCGCGACATCCTCGCGGTCACTGAAGCGGACACGGGCGACGCCTCGACCGTTTTCGATCCGCGCCGTCCCCGGCACGACCGAGCCGATCACGGATTCGAGCGCGAAACGGTTATGAACCTTGAGGAGCGGCGCGCCGCCGTTCAATCGTTCGAGGCGCACATGGCCCGGGTCCATGCTCAGCTCTTCGTCGAACGGCTCGCCGAAGAAGGGCTGGCGTCGGACCCGAGCACCCGTCGACCAAACGACGTCGATTGAGCGGTCACTCTCTTCGATGGTCGCGGGCAATAGGTCAGCGGCCCGCCTGAAGGCGGGTAGTTCAATTGTATCGCGCATTGGGGTTACGCTGTCCTATCGGGCAAGAGCGGAACTAGGCACCGCAAGGTTGGAAATGGGGAACGGTTGTGACCGACGCAGAAAGATTGATGGCTGGATACATACCGGCCGTGTCAGTCGCGCCATTTGCCGTCGCCCCGGAGCGGGCCCAGGAACTCAACGACGTGATCTTCAAGCGAGTCCCTTGGATTCTCGATTTCGCCGTCGGTCAGAACCGAACGACGTTCATCGCTTACTCCTCCAAACAGCTGCTGGAGGCACGCTTTTTTGCTCTGCTCAGCCTTTGGGCCTCGGCAAACGCGGCACTCTTGTTCGCGAGCGAGATGATGGAGGCTACCCGTAACGGCAGGAGAGCTGTCAGCGCGGCACTAGGCTCTCCCGCCGCAGAAGCCCTACGATTCGTCGCGGTAGCCAAGGAACTTTTGCGCGATCCTAGCGCCACCTGGCCCGCCGACCTTGCCCTTCCCGACCCACACGCCGAAATCGAGACTCATGCATGGTATGTCAACCAGCTGTTCTTGGCCGCGACCGCGTGGGTGCTCCTTCACGAAATTGCCCATGTTCATCTCGGCCATGAGGAGACAACCATCGCCGAGATTCGGATACGACAGGAGCGCGAGGCGGACGAATGGGCGACTCGATGGGTGCTTGAACAAGCTCCCGAGGACCTAAGGCGAGAATTTCGTTCGGTAGCGTGCGCCACTGGTCTCGCGTGGATAGGGCTCGGCGATGAAATCCAACGCGGTTTGACTACGCATCCTCACGCCTCTCAGCGGCTCACCGCATGCAGTAGCTTTTTCCCCTCTGCGGATTTGAGCCCAGCCCTAGAGATGGCAGGGCACATTGTGAAGGCGTTCTTCAATCCGCATGCTCCAATGCCCGATTCTGAACATCCGTCCGAAGCGTTCGACCGCATTTTGCATTGGTACCGCGACGCTTCGCGGTGACCACTAATCCGTCGCAGGGCCAGACACAGTCGTCTCGGCCTGCATCACGCCGGTCTTGGTGACCTTGCGCGGATCGCTGTCGAGGACGACGCCGAGCGCATCGAGTTTGGCGTTCATCGCGGCGATCTCCGCGAGCACCGCATCCGGGTTATGGCCCTGCCGGGCGATGGCTTGCGCTAGAGTCATGGTGCCCGACCGCATTGCAAGAAGATCGGCCATCGCGTCTTTCAGCGGATCAACTGCCTCGAAGCGCGGCGGCGACCATTGAACGGGAACGGTCGGCGAGCGAAGCCGCCCGGCTGCCCACGCCTGCGCCGTGAACCAGTCCCAGACCGGCTGGCAGAACACCGGCACGAAGATCTGCCACTGCACCGCGTCGATCAGCCGGCGGAATTCGACGAGCCCCGCCCGGATCGAGGAATAGTTGACCTGACTGAGGTCACCGGTCAGCAGCTCGTAAGGCAGCCGGAAGCCGGCCGCGATGATGTGCAGCTGCGCTCGCAGCCATTCGGCGACACCGGCGCTCGTCGCCGGCTGATTGAATTTGATGTCCTTGCCGCCGCGGGCATAGGCGATGAGCCCGGGCTCGAATTGCTCCACACGGTTGCCATCGGCGTCGACCACCGATGGCGCGACACCCTGCTCGGCCTCGTCGGCGCCGAGCACGATGCCGACGACGCAGGCTTCGGTCTTCTTGCGGACCAGTTCGGCTTGCGTCCAGTCGTCGAGATCGCGGAGCGCCCGCATAACCGGCGTGCCCCAGGGGACACCGCGAACCTGCGCCCGCTGCTTCTCGTAGAGATGCAGGACATCGGTCGCGGGCACCGCCAGGCTGTCGAACCGCAGCCGCGACGAGACGACAGCGTTTCCCGGATGCTGCGCGTGCAGCCAATACGCCCGGCGCCGGCCGATCGTGTCGAACTCGATTCCCTGGACAATGCGCCCGCCATCGGCGAGATCGCCGTTCCTTGCGGCGTCCAGCATGTCCGCTTCTAGGAGCTGAACCTGCAGCGGCACGTCCAGCCCATCGCCCGGACGCCGTGGCCGGCGGCGGAGCAGCACTTCCCCCGCCTCGATCATCTGCCGGCAGGCGAGGGTCTGCAGCCCGAAGAAATCCAGCTGCCCATCCGCATCGCAGCGGGTGGACCAGTTCTCCCAAAGCTTATTCACCTCCGCGTCAAGGCGGTCGTCGCCGGTCGCGGCACGCGGAATGATCCCCGCGCCGACGATATTGTTGACCAGCACCGACACCGCCTTGGCGGCATGCGGATTGTTGCGGACGAGATCGCGCATGCGATCCCGCAGAAGACCCCCGGCAACGGCAATCTCGGCATCCGCCGAAGTCCCGGCCGCACGCCAGCCATCCGTGCGTCGGCCCTTGGCCGCGCCATCATAGGCGCGAGTCAGAGCCGCGAAGCTCTGCCGGGCGAGGACGCGCCGCAGCCCGGCTCGCGGTGCGACCGTGCCGATCGCCCGATCGAGCCAGCTCACGTCCGCCATCAGCCGTCGCCGCGCGAGAAACCGGCGAAGCCAGCGCGCGGGAGCGGCGAAGGCGTCGCCGCAGCGATTTCGCGCTCGATTGTCCGGATGCGCTTCAAAAGATCATCGGCCGAGCCGTATTCGACGCTCTTACCCTCATAGCTGACGCGGAGCGTCCCGGAGGCGAAGGCGCGCTTCAGCGCGTCGAGTTCGACATTGCTCCACGTCACTTCAGCCATCCCTTGTCGACGGTCAGCCAATCCGAACGGCGCTTGCCGCCCTCTACTGGAACTCGCGCGAGCACGCCGGCCGGCACCGCTGCGTCGCCGTGCTGCGTTTGCGTTACGTCGTCAGGCTGCGGCCCGACTTGGTCTTCGAGATCCCGCCACTTCTCATCGGACCAGCGATCGGCGCCGACGATCCAGGCAGCGGCACGGGCGTAGACCCGGCAGTCGAGAACCTCGTTGCGCTCACGCAGCTTCTGCCATTCGAGGCGCTGGAAGCCGCGACGCGTCTTGACCGTCACCAACTGCTCGGCGACGAGCTGCTTGATCCACTCCGCCTCGCAGCCGTGCGGCAAGTGGATGTAACCGGCCGGATTGCGGGCACCCCCGGCGATCTCATCGTCGGTCGGCCACAAGAGCCGCAGAAACCTGTAAGTCTCGGTCTTGAAAGTGGCGACCGCGACCGTCCACAGCCGCGCTCCGCGGCGAACTTTCCGGCCACTCTCGGTCGCGTCGACGTAGCTCGGGCCGGTGATCGGCGCCGCGCGATTGAAGCCTTCGACACCCTTGACCGGCGCCACCTGCGCGAAACCGGCGGATCGCGCCCACGCATAGACCGCAGGCGCCTCGTAGCCGGTGTCGATGCCGAGCTTGGCGAGACCGAGTCGGGCGCCGTGGGCATGCGGCCAGGTCTGGTCGAGGAGCTGCGAAAGGTGGCCCCACGTCGCGGCGTGCTCGGGGCCGCCGTCGATGACGATGTGATCGACGAGCCAGCTTTCGAGGCCGCGACCCCAAGCCCAGACGGAAACCTCGATGCGGTCCTTCTGGACGTCGGCGCCGGCCGTCAGGAACAGCCCGCCGCTCGGCACCGTGCCGACCAGCCACTCTTCCCGCCGCTCATACAGGCGCTGCCAGTCGGGCGCCTCGCCGGTCTCGATCCACGTCTCGCCGAGGACACCATTCTTGAAGCTGCGCTTGGCCTCGTCGGTCGTCGCCGCCTCCCACATGCGGGCAATGTCGGTCCACGAGAACCATCCGACCGGCGAATAGAGTGCCGAAAGATGGAAGCCGATGGTGCCGCTGTCTCCCGCTTGCCCGGTTGCCCGCCACTCGCCGGCCTGAAGGAGCGCCGTCTTGTGGTGCTCCTCGATCGCGCCGTCGCAGCCCTCGCAAAGGTAATGCGCCGTCTCGGGCTTGCCTTTGTCCCAGCGGAGCCGCTCGAAGCGGAGCCACTGGCGATGCTCGCAATGCGGACAGGCGACGAAGAAGCGGCGCTGGTCGGATGCCTCGTATTCGCGCTCGATGCGCGAGATGCCGTGGATCGTCGGGGTCGACGCCAGAAAGACCTTCGACCGCCACGAGAAGGTACGGGTCCGTGCCTCGGCGAGCGCAACCGGATCGCCTTCCTCGTCGGCCGAGGGCGGATAGGCATCGACCTCGTCCAGAAACAGATAGCGCGCCGGCATCGAACGAAGGCCGACGGCGCTGTTGGCCCCGGTGATGACCAGGAGTCCTGCCGGGAACTCCTTCGACAGCATGGTGTTGCCGGCGTCGCGCGAGCGCGCCGGCTTGACCCGATCGCGAAGCGCCGGACTCTCGGCGATCAGCGGATCGATGCGTTGCCGCGAGAAGCGTTTGGCGAGTTCGACGGTCGGCTGGACCGACAGCATCGGCCCGGGCGCATGGTGGATGACGTAGCCGATCCAGTTGTTGCCAGCCTCGGTGGCGCCCACCTGCGCCGCCTTCATGAACACGACCCGCCGCGCTGCATTTGCCGGCGACAGCGCGTCCATGATCGCGCGCATGTAGGGCGTGCGATCCGTCCGGTAGCGGCCTGGTTCCGCCGAAGCCCGCGGGCTCAGGATGCGATGGCGGTCGGCCCATTCGGAGACCGTCAGCGTCGGATCGGGCGTCAGACCGTCGCGCCATGATCCCCGCAGCTCGTCGGCGCCCTCAAAGGCGAAGAGATCAGCGAAACTCGGGTCGGACCTTGGGAAGCTCGGCGAGGTGAGCGCGGACATGCGTCTCCAGAATCTTCTGCATCGGATGCGCCTCCACGCCGAGTTCCGCCGCCATCAGGGCCGCGACCCGTGCCGGCCAATTGACCCAGCCGTCGCGCTCTTCGCGGGCCAGCCGAAAGACCAGCGCCGTCGCCCTCGCACGATCGACCAGTTCGCCCTTCATGCGCTGCAGGCGAAGCCGCGCCAGATGCGCCTTGGCGATCTCGTGGGCCGTGCGGGCCTGGACGAAGGTGACGTTGCCGCCAGAGGGCAGTCCCTGTTCCTTCAGCGTCTCGCGGACCGAGCCCATTGCGGCTTCGGCGACTGGCTTCAGTTTCTCGGCAGCGGGCTTAGCTTTTGCCTTGGATTTGGCCCGTCCGGGATCGGTAGAGCGCTCCCATGCCGCGTCCGCCTTGGCCGGGTCGACCGAGCCGTCCGGCTCAAGCGTGATGCGTCCCGCCTTCGCAGCCTTGAGCACGGCGACGTGGCTGACGCCGCGGGCTTTTGCGTAGGCGCGGACGGACAATCCCATGATCGTTCAGGGCTGAAGTAAGCAATGAAATGATGCACTTATTCGCTTGGCTCTGGGTCCGCACAGCGCATCTATGGGGCACCGAAACCGATGGTGATCCCGATGCAAAACCGCCCCGACAAAAGCAAAGCCCTCGACGCCTTCATCGCGAAGAAGATCGAGATCGACGAAATGCTCGAACGCCTCGCGGCGTTCAGCGCGGACCACTTCAACGTTCATCCCGACGAGGTTCATTGGGGCCATGTCGGCACGCTTCAATCCTATGCCGATCTGCTCCGCAGGATCTCCGATGCCGCTTTCAAGGAGGGCGAGCACGCCGCCTGACCTTCCGGGAAAACCCTCCGCCCCGACTGGCAGTCGGGGCTTGGGGTCGTAGAAGGCGCGCGATGGTCGCGGGCCTTCCTAACCCTGAAGGAGATTCCCATGACCAAGCTTTCCGATTCCCAACTCGTCATCCTTGGCAAGGCATGCGAGCGTCTCGATGGTGCCGTCTACCCCGTCACCACCAAGCTTAACGGCGGGGCGCTGGCCAAGGTGCTGACCAGCCTGCTCACAAAGGGCCTGATCAAAGAAGTCCGCGCCAAGCGCGACGAGACGGTCTGGCGGCAGGACGACGAGGAGCGGAATCTGACGCTCTATGCCACTCCCGCTGCCTACAAGGCCCTCGGCATCGAGCAGGACGACGGAGGGGCGACCAATACCGCCGCGCCGCCATCGGAGCCCAAGCCAAAGCGGAGCCGAGCGGCGAAGGGCGCGAAGGCGAAGAAGGACAAGCCTGGCCGCACCCGCTCCGACAGCAAGCAGGCGCAACTGATCGCGATGCTCAAGACCGCGAAGGGCGCCAGCATCGAGGAAATCGTCAAGGCCTTCGGCTGGCAGCCGCACACCGTGCGCGGCGCCATCGCCGGGGCGCTGAAGAAGAAGCTCGGGCTCGACGTTACCTCCGAGAAGATCGAGGGCCGTGGCCGGGTCTACCGCATCGTTGGCTAGTCGACTTCCGACGTACGATCATCCGCCGCCCTTAACCGGGCGGCGGTTTCTCGTTCGGCGCGCCGAATGCGGAGCGTCTCGAAGAGGCGCCGCAGGGTAAAGCTCCGCACAATCGAGACCGCCGTGAAGATCGCTCCGATCTCCAGCGTCACGCCGATCGACATCCACAGGCCGAACAACGGGAAGACGACCGCCTGCGTCACCACGGCCATGACGTACCCGGCAGCGACATTGGCGGAGGCTTCGACAAGCGACATGGTTCTGGATTGCCTGTTCGGTTGACAGTCGTGCATGGGCATGCCGAGTTGTCGGTTGGGCTGAATTCGCCGAGCGTTGCGATGTTCGAATTTCTGAAGAGGCGAGCCGAAACCAAGCGCCGCGCCAACATTCGTGCCGAAGCGCTGATCGCACGGCACGGGCGGGAAGCCTGGCCGTTGGTCTACGGGATCTGCCGCGATCCCGAGCGCGACGTTGAGGATCGCCGGTTCTACTATCTCGTGCGGACCATCATCGAGCGCCGGCTCGGCATTCCGCCGCGCGTCGACACGGCGACACGATACCTCGAACGCAGTTGATCAAGCGGCTCGCTTCGCTTTGGCCTCGTCGAATGCCGATCCGTCGCCTTCGAGCATCGCAGTCCCGCCCGTGGATCTCTGCCACCGATCTACGACTACGTCGCAGTAGCGCGGGTCGATCTCCATCGCGAGGCACCGGCGGTCAACGGTCTCGGCCGCGATGATCGTGGTGCCGCTGCCGGCGAAGGGCTCGTAGACGGCTTCACCCTTGGCGCTGTTGTTGACGATTGGCCGGCGCATACACTCGACCGGCTTCTGCGTGCCGTGGACCGTCGCTTCGTCCTCATCGCCAGTGGCGCCGATCGTCCATAGCGTGGATTGATCACGAGCACCCTGCCAGTGACCGGTCGCGGTCTTGCGGACGGCGTAGAAGCACGGCTCGTGCTGCCAGTGATAGTCGCCGCGACCGAGGACGAAGCGCGGCTTCGCCCAGATGATTTGCGAGCGGACCGGGAAGCCGGCCGCCTCCAGACTCTCGGCGACGGTGCGGGCATGGACGCCGGCATGCCAGACATAGGCCACGTCGCCGGGGAACAAGGCCCAGGCTTCCCGCCAGTCCGCGCGATCGTCGTTGCTCACCTTGCCGGTGCGCGCGGTCGCGGAGACGCCGGCCTCGTTCCGCCAGGACGGATCGTATTGAACGCCGTAAGGCGGGTCGGTGACCATCAAGTGCGGGACGATGCCACCGAGCAGAAGGTCGACATCGGTCGCGACTGTTGCATCGCCGCAGAGCAGCCGGTGGGCGCCGAGGAGCCAAAGATCGCCCGGGCGCGTGACCGGGTCGACCGGGGGCTCGAGAACATCATCTTCATCGCCGGACGCTCCCGACTCTCCGGCGAGCCCGGCAAGCAGGCGATCAAGTTCGCTTTCCGGGAAGCCCAGCAGCTCAAGGTCGACGCCGTCCTCCCTCAGGCGGGCAAGCTCGGCCGAGAGCGTCGCATCGTCCCAGCCAGCATTCACAGCAATCTGGTTGTCGGCAATGCGGAAGGCGCGGGCCTGCGCGTCGGTCAGATGGTCGAGCCGGATGACCGGAACATCGGTGAGGCCTAGCTTCCTCGCTGCCAGCAAGCGGCCGTGCCCCGCGATCAGCACGCCGCGCTCGTCGACCAGGCACGGCACGTTGAAACCGAACTCGGCGATCGAGCCTGCGATCTGCGCGATCTGGTCGTCCGGATGCGTCCGGGCGTTGGCTGCGTAGGGAAGCAGCCGCTCGACCGGCCAGCGTTCGATCTGGCCAAGGTCAGGCGGCATGCTCGACTTCCACACCGCGCTCCGCGGCGATCTCCTCAAAAGGCCGTCCGTCGGTAGCGAGGGTCACGGGCGATGCCGGGTGGAGCAAGCGCCAGCGCAGGATCGCAACATCGACATAGGCGGGGGCCAACTCGATCGCGCGAACGCGACGACCGGTACGCTCGCCGGCGACCAGCGTCGTCCCCGAACCAGCGAACGGCTCGAAGACGATGTCACCCTCGCCGGAATAGGCGTTCATGATGAACTCGGGCAACGCCACCGGAAACACCGCCGGGTGCTCGGTCTCGATACCACGGGCCTTGTGGCGGGTGATGCGGATGACGTTGTCCGGGATCCGGGTCTCCTGGACGCCCTGACCCGCGTGAGTCCATTCGCCGACGGAACCGTCCTTGTCGCGCATGCCGCCGTGGGAATCGTTGATGTGGCCGGCCCACTTGCAGGGGACGGTCTTGTTCGGCTTTAGCGCTGCGCGATTGAAATGGAAGAGGAACTCGAAGGCCGGCGCGAGACGACCATTCCAGTCGCCCGGAAGGCCCGGCCCCTGGTCCCAGATGTAGAGACCGAAACGACGCCAGCCTTGCTGGCGCATCCAGTCCAGCCAGTCCTGCCAATAGGGCTGCCACTCGTTGTCGCGGTGGACCAGCCCGAGATTGACCAGCACCTGTCCATCGTCGGCCATCACATCCGCGAGCCGTCCGAAGACTCCCTGCATGAGCGCGTCCCAGTTGCCGATGCCGCCGGTCGTGTAGTCGCGCTGGTTGGCATACGGCGGACTCGTGAAAAGGAGCGATGCACGCTCGCCATCCATCACCCGCGCCACGTCCTCGGGTTTGATGCTGTCACCGCACAGGAGCCGGTGCGAACCGAGACACCAGAGGTCGCCCCGCTGCGTGACCGGATTCCGCGGAGGGTCCGGCGTCTCGTCACCGTCCGCTGCCGCGTCGCTGTCGTCCGGCTCGTCGAGTGGCGCCAGCAGGCGGTCGAGTTCGGTTTCGTCGAAGCCGGTCAGCGCCAGGTCGAAGCCGTCGCCGTTCAGGGCATGAAGCTCGGCCGCCAGCAGCTCTTCGTTCCAGCCCGCATTGAGCGCGAGCTTGTTGTCGGCGATCACATAGGCGCGCCGCTGCGCTTCGGAGAGATGGTCGAGGACCAGCACCGGCACGGCGTCGAGCCCGAGCCGGCGGGCGGCATCGAGGCGACCATGGCCGGCGATGACCGTCCCGTCGCCCGAAACCAGGACCGGGTTGGTCCAGCCGAACTCGACGATCGAAGCCGCGATCTGCGCCACCTGTTCGTCGGAGTGGGTGCGCGGGTTGCGCGCATAGGGGCGCAGGCGGTCAAGCGGCCAATGCTCGACCGTGTCGGGCAGCCGGGGCGGCATGATAGTTTTCGGACGGTACTGGTGGCGGGTGGCTGGGGGTGGTAACCGGGCGAGTCGGTTACGACGTGGGGTTACCACTCGGCACTGCGCCGGAAAGCCAGCCGTTGCGCGCCTGTGGCGCACGCGGGGCCAACGTTGGGGTGGTAACTGGTAACTCAGATTTTGCGGCTGTCAGTGGCGAACTTCCGCGCCATTGCCGCCAGCATAGGTTACCGGCCAGGAAGGACCCGGGCCGGCGGGCGGAGTGGGCCTGAACGCGCCTCTCGCGAGCCTAGCGCAGAAATAGCCGGATTCGGCTTCGCCCGTCCCACCGGAAAATGTCTCACATTCCAACCGTGGAACGGACCCGCTCGACGAGGTGCCGGCGTGACCGCTTCGATGGCACCTGCCGACCGTTCAGCCGCCACGTGATCAGGCTCACGGCGTACTGCCAGCGCCGGTGCGCCGTGGCCCTGCTGACCGCGAAGCGCCAGCAGATCAACTTCCACCGCGAGCCCTCGGCGCGAGCCCAGACAAGCTTGGCGTCCTCGGGTTCGAGCCACGTCAGCCACGGCATCGTCCGCTCCATTCGGCTGATTGCTTCAGGCGATGGCGGCGGCCGACGGAGCCTCTCGGGTTCGCGACCGACGAGATCGCTGAACTCGGGAACGATCTTCGGCCACAGCGAGAAGTAGCCCTGCACCCGTGTGTCGGGCAGGCGCCTCATGACATCGGCTGCTTCGAAGAGCCGTTCCTCGACAAGCTCTGCTGTCCATTCAGTCACGGCGACGCTCCCTTGTTTGCTGTTGGTTGCCGTAGAGCTTCTCCCCCAGCTGCCGGACCAGTTCGCGCTCGGGCCACGTCAGTCGTTGGTCGTCGGTGCTGATCACGAGCACACCCATCTCCCGCCAGCCTTCGCGTTTGACCTCTTCGGGCGAGCGACGGGCGCCGCCGAAGCCTGGTGGCGCCCACCTCATGGTGTCGGCCCATCGCGGTCATGCCGGGGAGGTTGATGGGGACGTTCCCCCGACCTTCCCCGGTCGCAAATGCAGCGAGCCGTAGGGCTCGGGGAACGTGGGGAGGTTGGGGAACGTTTGTCCGGTGCTTCCCTGATCATGTGTGAGTCTTCTCCAAATCTTCCAAAGGGGTGGGAGAACGTTCCCAACGTTCCCCACCTTCCCCATCCCATTGATCGTCCTCGGTTTGCGCGGGGGAACGTGCCGGGGAGGGTTGGGCACTGACGCCACCACGTTCCCCGGCCGAGGCGGTGTCGTCTTCGCGGACGAGCTGCCACTGCTGCGCCTGGTGCCGGATGCCGGCCGATGCAATCCGGAGAGCAGTCGGGCCGACATGGAAGATGCGGTCGCGCATCCGTCCGAGGGCTTTTCCGAGCCGAGTCTTCTGGGAGCGCTCATTGCCGTCGCCGAGCGGAATCGGTGGTTCAGTGAGAAGCGCGACCTTGTAGAGATCGCCGACGCCGACTGAGCTGGCGTGGTGGCTTTCCCACCATCGCGCGACGAAGGCTCGCCAGATGGCGCCCTCGGCATCGGCCGCCTCGAGCATCTCGTCGACATTGGCGAGGAAGCCGGGCACGCCGGCGACCGTGAGCACTCCCCCCATCACTGCCGCCCAGCCCTCGAAGCTGCCGACGATGGTGCCGCCGCGGGGCATGCCGGCCGCGACCCACGCCCGGCAGAGAGTAAGGCAGGCGGCTACAAGCCGGCCCCGGTTGGCGATCACCCATTCCTTGAGGTTGGCGTGGCGGAAGCCGCTCCGACGCCAGGGTTGGTCGACACGGGCGTCGAGGCGGATGCGGACGAGGCGCCGCGCCATCTCGTTCGAGAACTCGGGATTGTTGCCGGTCGCGACCCAGAGGCAGCGGATCGGTAGCCGGACCATCTCGGATATCCCCAACACCCGGTCTTCCCAGAAGGGTGCGGTCAAGGCGGCCGAGAGCGCGGAGGAATCGAGCTGACGGCGCAGGTTGTCGATCAGGATGAACGACGGGACCTGTCGAAGCTTGGCGGTGATGCGCTTCCGCCATTCCTCGTCGTCGCGGCCCTCGACCATCACGCTGACGCCACCGCCGGTGACGATGGTGGCGACCGCATCGACCATCAACGTCGCGCCGGTGCCGGGCGTCGGCTTCTCGATCAGATGAAGCGGCGTCGCGCCGTCGATCATCGCCCGCACGAACCCGGTGAGAAGCAGGCTCACCGCATGCGCCCTTTCCGGGTCGCCGGTGAACGGGAAGTCGCCGAGGAGATCGTCGAGGAGGAGTTGGCGGGCCGACGCGATGTCGGACGGGGTCGGGGCCGCGGGTATGGCGGGCAGGACGAAGCCGGGTGGGGGATCGTAGAGAAGTCGTGCGTCGGCGTGATAGCCGGGTCTGGTCAGGAGTTCGCCGCTTCGCCCGAAGACCGGGGTCGTCGTGATCCCGACGAGGACGGGAAGCGACGGATCAGGCGTCGCGAGGATCGACTTGATCACGGCGGCCGGCGGGTTCGCGGGCACATAGCCGTCCTTCTTGGTGTGCCGTCGCCAGTCCGCGAGTTGCGCCAGCGTGTGGCGGAGACGGTCTTCGGTAAGCGGCTTTGCCGTTGCGAGCCCGTCATCGTCACGAACGGTCCAGGTCGGGAGACCACCGGAACGGAATAGCCATGGCGGCTCGTTCGATGCGTGGATCACTTCCCACGTCTGGCGTACCAGCCGCGCGAGATCCCCGTCATCCGCGGTTAGCCGAGGCCGTCGGGGCGGTGCACCAGCGAAGCCGATCGGACGATTGGTGCCGACCTCACTTGCCGGGACGGCGGCCGCAGGGGGTCGCGGACGCTCCTCGGCAGCATCGACGACCGCTTTGACGGCGGCCGGACCTTCCCGCTGCAGCAGGTCGTTGAAGTCGTCGCCCACATCCGGAGGCATGGCGATGTGGACGCCACGTTCCTCGCCGCCGAGGCGCTTGGCGAGCGCCTCGGCCGCGCGCAAACCGACGCCGGACGCGTCGTGGTCGGCCAAAATGACTACACTCTGGACGTCCGGGGGTAGGACGACGCTTTCGAGACCCGTGGCGGACAGCGTCGCCCACACCGGTAGGTTTGGGCAGGCGGCTATAACGGCGAGCGCCGTCTCGATGCCCTCGGTGACGCCGAGTACGTTGTCGGCGCCGATCTCGGCCAGGCGGACGGCGCCCCCGGCCACCGGCCCGAGCATCATGCGGGGCTTCGTGAGATTGGCCTTTCCGGTGCCGTCGCCGCTGAGCCACGTGCGATGGATCGCGATGCGGTCGCCATCCTGATTCCGCACGACCGCAACCATCGCCGGATGGCTGGTGCGGCTCTCCCGGTGGGCGAGGTTCGAATGAAACAGGAGATCGGCCACTGCCGGGTCGGCGAGCCCGCGGGACTTGAGGTACTGCTCCGCCACTGTGCCGGCGATGGGCATCGTCGCGACGACGATCGCATCGATCTCGCCGTTCATATCCCGGCGCGGCGGTCGAGCCTTGGCGGACGGCCGCCGCCGCGACAAGGTGTTCGCTGGCGCCGCTCCGACGAGCTTCGCCGCGTATTCGTAAAGGTCACGTCCGGCGCGCCCTGTGGCGCGCGCCAGCGTGTCAATCGGGCCGCCGCCTTCGCCGCCGTCGAAGTCGATCCAGTCGCCGGCGTGATCTCCCGTGAGGGTGATCACGCAGGAGCCGTTCTTGCGGGGCGGATCGCCGTTGATATTGGCGAGGCGCCACTCGTTGCCGTCGCGACGACCACGCGGAAAATGTTCCGGAACCCACTCCTCCGCGCTCTCGCGAAGACGAGCAGCAATGTCGTCGAGGTCGTAGCGCCCGACTCGACCGCGCGGCGGTTCGGGAGCACTGCCGTACGTCACTGCGATGTCGCCTTCTGAGAAAAAGGCGACGCCATCAACCGACCTCGGCCGAGAACAGTTCGGAGAGCGATTTCGACGGCGCTGCCCTCGGCCGCGCAACGATGATGTAGCTGTAGTCGTCCGGCCCGTGACGCCGCTGGATCAGGTGCGCGAGCCCGCGCTCCGAGGCCCACCAGGCTCGTCGAGCAATCCGACCGAGTTCGACCCGATCGAGTTCCGGCAGCCGGCTCCCATGCGGGATAGCATCGACCACGAGGAAGCCGCGGTAATATTCGAGTACATCGCCGGGCTCGGCCTGGCCGAGCCAACCGCACAGCTCGACCTCACTGAGCACCAGACGGACAGCGGGGAACGATGGTCGGACGTTCATAGCGGACTGCTCCTCCCGGTCGAGATCGAAGGCCGGCGTTGGAAACGCCTGGTCTTCCCCATCTACCGGGGAGCGGTCGAAAGTGTCGGGGAAGCCGGTGAAGTAGACACCCAGGCCTTTGGCCACGGCCCGTTCGCGCAACCGGGCGGCCCGATCGTAAACCGTCGAGCGGTGAATTCCGACGGCCTCAGCGCCTTCGGATATGCTCTCGGCAAGCAGGATTTCGCAGCAATCGAGGAGCGGCGGTTCCAGCGTCTCGACGAAGCGGCCGACGTCGATCCTGATGGCGGTCGCTTCGTCGATCGGCGGCGCCTCGTCCGGTAGGAGATCGAGAAGGGTGACCTCGCTACCTTCCTCGTCCTCCAGAGGAGTATCGAGGGAGACCGCCTTCCGCTCTGCCTTGAGCCGTGGGGTTGGGCTGGACAGCGTGCTGATCCGGTGGCTGACGACGTGATCCGCGAACGTGGCGAATGACGCGAGCTTTGGATCGAACGCCTTCCTGCGATGCAGGAGATCGAGGACAAGGTCCTGCTCATAGTCCTCGACCGCCATGCCGGGCACGGTCTGCCCTCGTGCGAGGCGGCGGGCGTTGAAGCTGATATTCTTCATGACGCGGCGATCGATGCCGCCATCGCGACTGCTGGTCTCCATGAGGGTTTCGCCAAGGTCCGAGTGGCGGGCGCTTGGGCCCGATCACTCGCGACTCGCGAAACTTCGCCGGAGGAGACGAAAAGGGGGCAGCCAGTCGGCTCTCGTCGACCGATGGCGCTTGAGATTCAATAGCTTACGAGCTGAAGATTTTTTGCGGAGAGACGAAAAGCCTCCGGTGAAAATTCACCCTCGGGTTCCCCTGCGACCGTCGTCGAGCACGTCGCCGCGTATGCTGAAGGCGGTCTGGTAGACCTTCGCGCCACGTTTCCAGACGATGGGTTCGGCCTGCAAGCCGAACGAAGCGCGAAGCTTCTTTCCCAACTCCTGTTTGCGCTTCTTGACCATCACCTTTGCACCAGAATCCGTCCAACCGAGCTTCCCTCCGTGAGCTGCAAAGATCTTCAGCAGAGCCCATTGCTCTGTGGGCTTTCCGGTTCTGCGATCCTTCATTTGGAAATGCTCAGGCTCAAAGCGCTTCGTCTCGTTGCGAAAGCGCACGTTGATAACGTCGGCGGCTGTGAACTCGAAGGTTAATTCATCCCACCGAGCGTCCGCCGGTAAGAGCCATGCTCGCCCCGAAGTCATTGGCACCCGTGCCGTAAGTAATTTCTCCCGAAGCGTGGCGAGCATCTCGTCTGCAGGGCGGGTGCCTACCACGCGGTGATCGTTCACGGTGATGATCTCGGAGAGGGAAAGGACTAGATGCCCTCGCGAAGCTAGGGCGGCCCTGACCTCTTGTGGGATCGATTGCGCTGTCGGCGCGACGACAGCGACGGGACCAGCTTCCCGGCCGAACGCGGATAGCGTTTCAGCGGAGACCATGGTCATCGGCCCTGGAATTACGAGAACGATAGGAATAGCGAGGCCAGCCGCCACGCCATGCGAACCCACCAGCATCGCGACGCCGTCGCCCGGTGGAAGATCCGATTCCTCAGCCTTGAACATCGCGCGGACCGTCGCCGCGAGTTTGGAGCGATCAAGCGCGAGACACGTGACCTCGTCGCGAGTCAGGTCCACCGGATCGCATTCAGCCGGCTTGTTGCCGCAGACGGCGCGAAGACGCCCGTCCGCATGCTTCACGACCTTGCGGGGACAGCCGTCGCCACCTGGCGAGGGACAAGCGACTTCCTTGGCGAGGCGACCCATCGCTGTCAGGTAGGTGGCCGCTACAGCCCAGTCATCTCCGAGGCGAACAGACCACTCCTGCCGGTCGGTCGTCGCCTCCGGAATCTCGTCAAGCGCTTTCCAGAACCGCGCTAGGGGCTTCTTCGTCGCCATCACCGTCGGTTTCCGGCTCGGGAATGAAGCCCCGCTTCGCCAACCATCCGTCGATCAGTTCGCTGTCCTCGTTGCGCTCATATTTCGCGTTGCCCGGGGGCCGGATGGTCACCGACCGCTCTTTCGGCGAGTCGGTAAACTTCACTTTGAAGGTCGCCCCGACAAGCCTTCCTTTCGATCCGAACTCCTGCTTCCGTTCGGCGAGAGCGGCGAATACATCGGTTGCCTTCCGGATTTCAATCTCCTTGAAAGCACCGCCCCAGTAGCGTCGGTATTCGATAAGCCGAACCTCATCCAGTCCGTCGACGTCCTCGCAGAGCAACGACTTCGCGCCATCGTCGATGAGCGGGTCGAGGCTGAATTTGTCGGCCGGCGGGAAATAATTTTCATCGCCGAATACGAGGCGGCCGAAGCAAGTGAGGTAGAGCTTGACCTCGCCCTTCGTGTTGGCGTGCACGCCAAGCTCATCGGTTGGCACGTCGTAGATCAGCACGTCGTGCTGCTGCGGCCGGTAGAACTCGGTGGTCGACTTTCCGTCCTCCTGATGACTTGCCTCCCGGCGCATCGGCAGTCCGTGGCGGATGAGAATCCAGACCTTCTTGTACTGGCGGAACAAGAATACGCGACAGCCCCGCCCCCTCTTGTGTTGCTCGAACCAATCGTCGAGCGCACTCTCGATATTGAGGCGAAGATCCTCATCGACCTTGGGAAAGGGCTGCCCTTCGCCATGCGCTCCCCCGTAGTAGAGGAAGTTCTTCTGGCGAAACGCGACCGCCTCGGCGTGATGTTCCCGGAGAGTGTCGGGCGCGGCGAGCCACATCTGGATCGCGACGTCGGCGACCGTGGTCTGTGGGTCGTGCTCGATCTCTACCTTGCGCGATTTAGCGAGGTCGAGAAGCGCGTCCATATCCTCTTCGGAGGCGGTCTCGTGCACGTAGTAGAGCGCGTCAACCATGTCCTTCGGGACATTCGTATCCGGGTCCATGAGGATTCGGGCCAGCGCATCGCAATCGACGCCGCCAGAACCGTTCACCGGGAATTTCAGGCCCCGACGCGCGAGGTATTCGCGCCAAGGATCGAGGAATGCGACCAATCTGCCTGGATCGATCGTTTTGAGCAGATCGGGGTTCGAAAATTTCCTGAGACTGAACGCCACCATTGCGCTTTACCGCCGTGGAGAGTTGCAGGGAATCAGTGAGGGATTCTCTGACTCAACCACGAGTCGAGCGACTCAAGCAATCTCTCGCACCATCCCGACAGTATTTCCCGGTCTCCGGTATGTGGCGGACAGATCGCAGGGTCCGACCATGGTGCCGCCAGCCACTCCCAATCCCGTATCGCCCGATCATGCTTCCGCCGCAGAACGGATTGCCGAGATCGGCGAGCTTCTGGCCCAAGGGCTCGTCCGCCTTCGGGCCCGACAGTCAAGGCGACTATCTGAGGACCGGGGAGAAAATTCCGTCGACTTCTCGGCCAACCAACGCGGTCATGACACTCCGAACCAGCACCTCGGAGACACCGAGTGAGCGACACCGTCCTTGCCCGACTGGCGGCACTAAAGACCACGCCAACGCCGGATCTGAAGCGGCAGTGGCGCGATCTCTTCGAGTCGGAGCCGCCGCCCTACAACCGGCGCTTCCTCGAAAGCCGCCTCGCCTACCGCATCCAGGAACTCGCTTATGGCGGGTTGAAGCCCGAGACCATCGAGCGCCTCGAGGCACTCGGTCGGCAACTCGACGGCGGTGACGTCGTCCTCCGCCGCACCCGCACCGAAGAAAAGCCGATCAGCGGGACGCGGCTCATTCGGGAGTGGCAGGGCGTCGAGCACTGCGTCACGGTCCGAGACCACGACTACGAGTATCGGGGACGACCCTACAAATCGCTCTCGGCAGTCGCCCGCGCCATCACCGGCACGCGATGGAACGGCTGGATCTTCTTCGGGCTCAAGAACCAGCGGGGCCGGCCATGAAGAAGCCTATCGTCCGCAAACTTCGTTGCGCGGTCTATACGCGCAAGTCGAGCGAGGAAGGCCTCGACATGGAGTTCAACAGCCTCGACGCCCAACGCGAGTCCTGCCAGGCCTATGTCGCCAGCCAGAAGCCCGAGGGCTGGGTGCTGGTGCTCGACCGCTATGATGACGGTGGGTTCTCGGGCGGCACGCTGGAGCGGCCGGCATTGAAGCGGCTGCTCGCCGACATTGAGGACGGTCGCGTCGACGTGATCGTCGTCTACAAGATCGACCGCCTCAGTCGCTCGCTCATGGATTTCGCCAAGCTGGTGGAGGTATTCGACCGGAACGGCGTCACCTTCGTTTCCGTGACCCAGTCATTCAACACCACGACCTCAATGGGTCGGCTGACGCTCAACATCCTGCTCTCCTTCGCCCAGTTCGAGCGGGAGGTTATCGGCGAGCGCATTCGGGACAAGTTCGCCGCCTCCCGGAAGAAGGGTATGTGGATGGGAGGCTGGGCGCCGCTCGGCTATGACATCAAGGACCGGAAGCTCCTCGTCAACGAGACGGAGGCGGCGGCGGTCCGCCGCATCTTCGAGCGCTTCGCCGAGTGCCGCTCGGCTCTGACCGTTGTCCGTGAACTGGCCGCCGAGGGCTTCGTCAACAAATATGGCCAGAAGCTCGACAAGGGCCGCATCTACAAGCTTCTCCATAACCGCGTCTACGTCGGCGACGCCGTCCACAAGGGCACCGCCTATCCGGGCGAGCACGAGGCGATCGTCAGCAAGGCGCTCTGGGACAAGGTCCAGGCGGTTCTCGCCGAGAGTCCGAAAGTGCGCGCCGGACGAACGCGGGCGCAGACGCCCGCTCTCCTGAAAGGACTCATCTTTGGACCGGACGGGCGGGCAATGTCACCAACGCACACGCGGCGTGGCGACAAGCTCTATCGCTACTATGTGAGCCAGACGGCCATCAAAGGTGGCGCCGACGACTCGCCGGTCGCCCGGCTTCCAGCGGCTGAGATCGAAGCGGCGGTAATCGACCAGATACGAACTCTCGTGCGTTCGCCCGAGATCGTCGTCGCCACGTGGCGGGTCGCTCGGGAGAACATTGATGGTCTGACCGAGGACGACGTGCGCGAGGCCCTGGCGCGATTCGATGACCTTTGGAACGAGCTCTTCCCTGCAGAGCAGACTCGGATCGTCCGGCTACTGGTCGAGCGCGTTGACGTCGACCGTGACGCAATCGACGTGAGGCTTCGGATCGATGGGCTGAGCGAGATCGTGCGCGACTTCGATCTCCCTGAGCGGAGGGCAGCATGACCAGCCGTTCCTCGCAGGGCGTTCACACCGTGACGGTACGCCTGCCCCTAGTTCTTCGACGGCGAGTCGGTCGGCGGGTGGTTATTTCACCCGAGATTGGCAGCGCGAAGTCGGCGCGCCCCCGGGTCGACGGCACTATCGTCAAAGCCCTCGCACGAGCGCACCGGTGGAAGAGGCTGATTGAAGGTGGCCGCTTTGGATCGCTCCTCGAGTTGGCCGAGGCCGAGCAGATCAACCCGTCCTATCTCTGCCGCGTGCTACGCTTGACGCTCCTCGCGCCCGATGTCGTCGAGGCGGTCTTGGACGGACGGCAACCCCCTGGTCTTCAACTTGCCGCGCTCCTGGCACCCCTGCCGATGGAGTGGGACGCACAGCGGCAGCTCTTGGCAACCGCCCCGTAGAGCCGTTCCGTCAAGACTTTCCTGATAGCAGACACGCCTTTTCTGGTATGGATTGACCAGATACCAGGAATGTGATTGTCTTTCGGAAAATCAGCCAAGGCTTGGCGACCTTAGAAATGATTCTGTCCGAAATTGCCGATATCCACCAAGGCTTCCCGTTCCGCTCGCGAGTCGAGAGCGAAGCCGGCGGCGTTGTCGCAGTCGTCCAAGCCCGTGATCTGGGCCCGGATGGTGAGGTAGTCACAGACAGCGCGGTTCGGATTCGGCAGCGACCGGGCGGCGCCAAGGGGCTGCTCCAGCCGGGCGACGTCGTCTTGCAGCCGCGCGGCACGCGCTTTTCGGCTGCCGCCTATACCGATCCGAAGACGACGGCCGTCGCCGCGGCGCCGCTGCTTATTCTTCGAACGGAACCTGAGATGGTCCTGCCGGCGTTCCTTGTCGCCTTCCTCGGCTCGCCCGCGTCGCAAGCCTTCCTGCGCCAAGCCGCAGTTGGAACCTACGTTCCGCAAGTGCCCAGACAGGCGCTCGCGAACCTCCACCTCGATCTTCCGGATCTCACCAGCCAGGCGGCCCTCGTCGATCTAGTCCGTCTCGAACGCAGAGAAGTCGAGCTCATGGATCGCCTCCGGGACGCGCGCGCGCGGCTCTTCGGTCTCGCACTGAAGGACCTTGGCAGGAAAAACCGGAGGCACGCCGAGGCTCCGGGCCTCGAACCCAGCGGCAAGCCGGTGCCCAAGGCGATGCACGCCCAATCAGCAGGAGAGGACAATGGCTGAGAAGACAACGCTCGACGATGTCAAACGGATCGCGTGGGCGGCGTGCGACACCTTCCGTGGGGTGATCGATGCCTCCGAATACAAGGATTTCATCCTCGTCTTCCTCTTCCTGAAATACGTCAGCGACGTCTGGAAGGAACACTACCAGGAGGCCGACCAGCGCTACGAGGGCGACGAACTCCGCGTCGCCAGAAAGATGGCGCGCGAGCGCTTCGTCATCCCGAAGGGCGCGAGCTTCGATGATCTTCATCGCCAGCGAAACGCCGACAATGTCGGCGAGCTGATCGACCAGGCGCTTGACGCCATCGCTGAAGCGAACAAGGCCAAGATCGGCGATGCCTTCGCCGATGTGATGTTCAACAGCGAGACCAAGCTCGGCGACACCAAGAACCGCAATCGGCGCCTAAAGTCGTTGATCGAGGATTTCGCCAAGCTCGACCTACGGCCGTCCCGCGTCGCAGCCGATGGACAGGGCCACAAGACCGCCGAGGATGTGATCGGCGAGGCTTACATCTACCTGATCGAGCGCTTCGGCTCCGAAGCGGGCAAGAAAGCCGGCGAATTCTATACGCCTCGACAGGTGGCCCGCGTCCTCGCCAAGCTGGCGGCGCCGCAGCCCGGTGACCGCATCTGCGATCCCGCCTGCGGTTCAGGCTCGCTGCTCATCAAGGCCGCGGAGGAAATCGGCACCAAGGACTTCGCGCTCTTCGGCCAGGAGGTGAACCGCGGCACGTGGGGCCTTGCCCGGTTGAACATGTTCCTCCACGGTATCGACAGCGCCCGCCTCGAGTGGGGCGACACGCTGAACGACCCCAAGCTCATCGACGGCGCGAGCCTCATGAAGTTCGATGTGGTCGTCGCCAATCCCCCGTTCAGCCTCGACAAGTGGGGCGCTGAGAATGCGGAAAAGGATCGCTTCGGGCGCTTCTTTCGGGGCGTGCCGCCGAAGTCAAAGGGCGACTGGGCGTTCATCACCCACATGATCGAGGCGGCGAAGACGCGCGAGGGGCGTGTGGCGGTCGTTGTCCCCCATGGCGTTCTGTTTCGCGGCGGCAAGGAGGGCATCATTCGCAAGACCGTGATCGAGGAGAACCTGCTCGATGCAGTCGTCGGCCTGCCGCAGAACCTGTTCCAGACGACCTCGATACCCGTCGCTGTTCTGTTGTTCGATCGCCGGCGGGAGAAGGGCGGCGATTTCGCCAAACGTCGCGACGTCGTCTTCATCGATGCCAGCCGCGATTTCCAGCCAGGCAAGAACCAGAACCAGCTTCTCGACGAGCATGTCGATCGCATCGTCAACACTCACAGCAAGCGCAAGGATGTCGAACGCTACGCCCGCAAGGTGCCGGTCGCGGAGATCGCCGAGAATGACTTCAACCTCAACATCCCGCGCTATGTCGACACGTTCGAGGCGCCTGAGGAGGTCGACATCGCAGCAGTGCAGAAGGAGATCGACTCACTCGAAGCTGAGCTGACCGACCTGCGGGTGAAGATGCGCCGCCACCTGAAGGAGCTTGGCATCAATGTCTGAGGGCGAGCTGATCCTTTATCGCACTCCCGACGGTCTGAGCGAGATTCAGTTCCGGGCGAAGGACGGGACCGTTTGGCTGACCCAGACCGAGATTGCCGAGCTTTTTCAGACGACTAAGCAGAACGTCAGCCTGCACATTAAGAACGTCCTCGACGAGGGAGAATTAGAGGGCTCGGCAGTTGTCAAGGAAGACTTGATAACTGCCGCCGATGGCAAAGCCTACCGGACGCGCCTCTATCGGCTGGAGGCGATTCTCGCGATCGGCTACCGAGTCCGGTCGCCCCGCGGTACCCAGTTCCGCCAGTGGGCGACGACCGCTCTCAAGGAGTACCTGGTCAAGGGGTTCATCATCAATGACGAGCGCCTGAAGGAGCCGGGCGGCCTCGACTACTTCGACGAACTGCTCGAACGCATCCGGGACATCCGGGCGTCGGAGAAGCGATTCTATCAGAAGGTTCGGGACGTGTTCGCCGCGACCAGCGTCGACTACGACGGCGGTTCTGAAACGGCGCAGCTCTTCTTCAAGACCGTCCAGAACAAGATGGTCTACGCAGTGACCGGGCACACCGCCGCAGAGATCATTGTCGCGCGCGCCAAAGTAGATAAGCCCAACATGGGCCTGACGAGTTGGAAGGGCAACCGCGTCCGCAAGGGCGATGTCACCACCGCGAAAAACTACCTCAATCAGGAGGAGATCAGCGAGCTCAACCGCATCGTCACCATGTTCCTTGATTTTGCCGAGGATCAGGCGCGCCGCCGCAAGCGCATGCACATGGCCGACTGGGCGGCGCAGACCGATCGGTTCCTGGCCTTCAACGAACGGGATGTGCTCACGCACGCCGGCCGGGTATCGCACCAGCGGATGGAGACAATCGCCCACCAGGTTTACGCGGAGTTCGATGCCGCCCGCGGCGAGCGCGAAGCGATCGAGGCCGACGCCGAGTATGTCGAGGAGCTGAAGCAGATAGAGGCCGATGCGGCAAAACGTCCGCTCAAGCCGAGGACGGGCAAGTGACGACCTCCACCACGTTGCCACTTGGATGGAGGGCCACGACGCTCAGCGAAGTCGTCGACTTCAAGTCTGGCGGTACACCAGCAAAGAATGACGACCGCTTTTGGGGAGGCGCCATCCCGTGGGTCAGTGCGAAAGACCTCAAGAGCCTCCGAATCTCCGACTCCGCTGACCATCTGACCGTAGAGGGAGCGACAAGATCGCGCTGCGTTGAAGCAGGCACCGTACTGCTTCTCGTCAGGGGAATGGCCCTCCACAAGGATGTTCCAATGGGGGTTGCGACACGCAGCGTAAGCTTCAATCAGGATGTTAAGGGACTTGTTCCGCGGGGGGAGGTCTATCCTGATTTCATCCTAAATCTTCTTCTCGCGAGGAAAGAGGATTTGCTGAAGAACGTGGAGTCAGCTGGCCACGGCACCGGTAAATTGAACACGGATTTTCTTCAGTCTTTGCCGATCCTCATTCCGCCGCTGGCTGAACAGAAGCGCATCACGGAAGTTCTTTCCACTTGGGACGATTCGCTGATGTGTCTCGCGCGGCAGATTGCGCGAAAGCACGAGGCCACCTCATACCTGCGCGAGGCGCTGGTTCGCGGCGCCCTTCGCATGAAGCGACGCTTCAAGCCTTGGCCAGTAGTCTCTCTTGGAGACGTTACCGAGAATTTGTCCGCGCGAAACAGTGGGCGCTTCGATCGCAACAGCGTCATGGGCGTCACTAAGGCGGACGGGCTCGTGCCGATGAAGGAGCATGTCATCGCCGACGACATCGGGCGCTACCTGATCCTCCCCCCTGGCGGGTTCGCCTATAACCCGATGCGCATAAACATCGGCTCGATCACGATGTCTGAGTTCGAAGAGGATGTGATTGTCAGCCCGGACTACGTCGTCTTTGCCTGCGATGCAAGTCGGCTACTGCCACGCTTCTTAAACCATGTGCGGCGGACGAAAGCCTGGTCGGACTTCATGACGATCGCCGGCAACGGAAGCGTTCGCGTTCGCATCTACTACGCCAGCCTCGCCGACTTTGAGTTCCATCTGCCGCCGCTGGACGAACAGCGAGCCATTGTCGAGGTCCTCGACGACGCTGAGCGAGAAATCCTCAGCTTGATGGCCGAACAGGCGGCGCTTGAAAAACAGCGTGACGCTCTCGCCACCGAGCTGCTCACCGGTCGGCTCCGCGTACGTGGCGCGGCCAAAGCTGCCTTCGCGCGTTAGGGGAGGGTTGCCAATGGCCACGCCAGTCCAGGATACCGAAAAGCATCTCTCCCAGCTTCCCGCGCTCCATCTCCTGCAGAAGATGCAGCCGAGCTGGCTGCTTCTTACCCGCGAGGAAGCCGACCGCGAGCGCGGCGGCAAGCGCGCCAACGTTTTCCTCGACGGCATCCTCAAGGATAGCCTCGCGCGAATAAACCGAGTGGAGCTTCGCGGCAGAACCCACGCCTTCACCGAAGGCGGATTGGCCGAGGCAATGGAGCGGCTGAAGCGACCGCGCCCCTCTGGTCTCATGCGGATCAACGAGGAGCTGACCGATCTCCTCCTCCTAGGTACGGCGGTGGAGCAGACGGTCGATGGTGTCACCCGGGCGTTCCAGGTCAAGTTCATCAACTGGACGGACCCCAGCGCCAACGCTTTTCACGCCTGCGCCGAGTTTGACGTCGAGCGCGAGCACACGACCGAGACTCGCCGGCCCGACATCGTACTGTTCGTCAACGGCATCCCCTTCGCTGTCATCGAGTGCAAGGGTCCGTCGATCGGCGTTGAGCAGGCGATCTCACAGCACATCCGCAATCAACAGGATGGCGAGATCGCGGGCCTGTTCCGCACCGCCCAGCTGCTGGTCGCGACCAACAAGAATCAGGTGCGGTACGGCACCGTTGGGACCCCAGCTCCGTTCTGGTCGAAATGGACCGAGATGGAGGACCGCGACGCAGACGTGCTCGCAGCCGTCAATTCGGCTCTCGACGCCGACGAGAACCGGCGGACCTTTGCCGATGGGTTCCGGGAAGACCGGGCAGCCTACGATGCCCGCTTCGAAGACGGCGATCGTCTTGTCACAGAACAGGACCGTGTCCTCTGGTCGCTCACCCGGCCGGAACGCCTACTCGATCTCGCCCGTCGGTTCACGCTCTTTGATGCCGGCGAGAAGAAGGTCGCGCGCTACCAGCAGTTCTTCGCCGTCCGGAAAATCCTGCGGCGGGTGACCGGTGAGCGCGATGACGACGGCCGGCGGCTAGGGGGCGTGATCTGGCACACGCAAGGGTCCGGCAAGTCGCTGACTATGGTCATGCTGGCTCGCGCATTGGGCCTCGAGCCGTCGATACCGGACCCACGCATCGTGTTGGTCACCGACAGGATCGACCTCGACGAGCAACTGGAGGGCACCTTCAAGGCATGCGGCCTTGAACCGAAGCGCGCCACGACGGGGCGTAACCTGCTCGACCTCGTCGCCACTGAGAAGCGGGCCGTGGTCACCACGCTCATCAACAAGTTCGACACTGCTCTGAATGTCCGCGATTTCGCCGACCCTTCCGCGGACGTGTTCCTCCTGGTCGACGAGAGCCACCGCGGCCAATACGGCCGGCTGCATTCCCGAATGCGCAAGATCTTCCCGAGCGCTTGCTACCTCGGTTTCACGGGCACTCCAATCCTCAAGGCCGAGAAGAACACCGCCGCCAAGTTCGGCGGCATCATCGACGTCTACGCCATCGATCAGGCGGTGCGGGACAAGGCGGTCGTTCCGCTTCTCTATGAGGGCCGGCATGTCGAGCAGCGCGTCGACGAGGCCGCTATCGATGCGTGGTTCGAGCGCGTTTGCGTTGGCCTCTCCGAAGATCAGAAGGCGGACCTGAAGCGTAAATACGCGCGGACGGCACGGCTCTTCCAAACCGAACAGACCATAGCGCTGATCGCCTTTGACGTGTCCGAACACTTCCGGCGCGCATGGAAGGGAACGGACTTCAAGGGCCAATTGGTCACCCCGTCAAAGCGCTCCGCGATTCTCTACAAGAGAGCTTTGGACGAGTTGGGCGTGGTCACGTCGGAGGTGATCATTTCTCCGCCCGACGACCGCGAGGGAGAGGAACGGATCGACGAGGAGTCGTCCGACGAGGTCAAGCGGTTCTGGAAGACCATGATGGACCGCTACGGCGACGAAGCCACGTACACCTCGCGCATCATCGAGTCGTTCAAGAAGCGGGAAGATCCGCAAATCCTGATTGTCGTCTCGAAGCTGCTGACCGGCTTCGACGCGCCGCGCAACACCGTTCTCTATCTCGCGCGGCCTCTCTCCGAGCACAATCTCCTTCAGGCTATCGCGCGCGTGAATCGCGTGGCCGAGGGCAAGGACTACGGCTACGTCGTCGACTATTGCAGCGTGCTCGGGGAGCTCAATCAGGCACTGACGGACTATTCCGCCCTCGAAGGTTTCGACGAGGCCGATCTGGCGGGAACCGTCATGTCGATCAAGGCCGAGACTGAGAAGCTGGGCCAGCGCCATTCGGAATTGTGGGATGTCTTCCGCGGCGTTGGAAACAAGCAAGACGAGGAAGCGCTGGAACAGCACCTTGGCGATCAGGCAAAAAGGGACGAGTTCTACGATCGCCTCAATGCGTTCGCCCGGACGTTGGCCATCGCGCTGTCCAGCCACGAGTTCGCTAACGATCCTGCCAATCAACGCCGGATTGCCGGATACCGCAACGACCTCCGCCGATTCGAGAATCTACGGCGCGCGGTAGGAACGAGATACCAGGATGCCGTCGACTACGGTCAGTACCGCAAGCGCATCGAGAAGCTGCTGGACACCTATGTCGTGGCGGATGACGTGCGGCCGATCACCGACCTGGTCAACATCTTCGATGAGGGTGCCTTCGCCGATGTCCTGCGCTCGAAGGAATCCGCAGCCAGCCGAGCCGACACGATCGCACACGCGACCAAACGAACCATCGACGAGCGATGGGAAGAGGACCCGACGTTCTTCAAGCGCTTCTCAGAGCTGATCCGCCAGGCCATCGAGGACTTTCGGGCAAAGCGCATCTCCGATCTCGAATACCTGAAGAGAGTCACGGACATCCGCGATCAGATGATCCACCGCGACACCACCGCGTTACCCGAAGCGGTTCGCGATGATGCCCTGGGCCGCGCGTTCTTCGGTTGCATTCAGGAGGCGGTGCGCGAGGCCGATGGCTCCGCCGCTCCAGCGAAGCTTGATGAAATCAGTGCCGAGGCTGCGAAGCATGTTGTCGACATCGTCCACAGTCACCGGCGCGTTGACTGGTCTGGCAATCCGGATGTCGAAAACGCCATCAAGAACGATATCGACGACTACGTCTTCGACGTGCTCCGCGGGGAGCACAACGTCGCTCTCTCGACAGAGGCGATCGATGCACTGATCGATCGGCTCCTGATGGTGGCTCGGCGGCAGGCTGCGTAATGCTACGGACGACAACATACGGAAGCGCCATCATCGAATTCCGCCTGACGAGGTCGGCGCGCAACTCCCTGTCGATCTCGGTCATGCCGGACGGAGGTGTCGCCGTCACCGCGCCCGAAGAGGCGGAGCTAACCGAAGTGGACGACCGCGTCAGGCGCCGGGCACGCTGGATTCTTCGGCAGCAGCGTCGCTTCGCTGAGTATAGACCCCGCACGCCGCCAAGGCAGTTCGTGGGTGGCGAAACCCATCGTTATCTTGGACGACAGTACCGCCTGAAAATCGACCAAGCCGAGAAAGATCGGGTTCTCGTGCGCTCCGGTCGCCTCGTCGTCGAGACCCGTCTGCCCGATGACCGCGAATGGACCCGAACGCTCTTGCGGCGCTGGATGCGCCAACGAGCCCGAGAGATTCTCAGGGAGCGATATGCGGCGGCCGCTCCGATGGCCGCGGTCCTCGGCCTTAAACTCCCGCCGCTAATGATCTGCCCGATGAAGAAGCGATGGGGCAGCCACACCCCATCAGGCCGCATTCTGCTCAACGACGCGCTTATAGCCGCCCGGCGGGACTGCATCGACTACGTGATTGCTCATGAGATCTGCCACGTCGTCGAGCCCAACCACTCGCCCAGGTTCTTCCGGCTCCTCCGCCGTTTCATGCCCGATTGGGAGCGCCGAAAGGACCTCCTGGAACGATCGACCGTCTAGCCAGCGGCGTACCAAGAATTGCTTGCTGGCTCGGACAGCGAGGGCGCAGCGAACTACCCGCCGCCCTTTGTTCGGCGAAGCCATTACGTTTCAATGATTTGCAATCGCGTACCAAAACCGGCGCAGTCCACAGCCTCGGAGAAAAAGGACGGAGAGAGAACACTCGTCGCCTTCGTGGCCGCCAGCGCAGTCAACAGGTTTGATCCCCCGACACGCGCAATTCCTTGGGCTTTTGGCCGCGTTCCGTTGAGGGGAGAACGTTTGGTCTCGTGAAACTGGCGGAGGGAGCGGGATTCGAACCCGCGTTACGGTTTCCCGCAAACACGCTTTCCAAGCGTGCGCCTTCAGCCACTCGGCCACCCCTCCGTCAGGGCCGGGCACTATAGCGGCGGGTGCCCCTCTGGCAAGGTTCGCGGGCGGATCGCGTAGAGTTGACGGCAGCGGCCATTGCGGCAGAAATGCCCCATGACCATTTATGCGAAGCCACCGGGGAAATGGCTGACGGAGCCCTTCCGGGCTCCGGAAATGGCGGAAAACCGGGGCGCAGGATGATCGGGTTTGTGTCGCGTTTCGTCGGGATGTGGTTCGTGGCGGGGGCGCTGGTGGCCATCGTCGTCGACGCAGCCAAATCGATCGGCGCCTCGGCGCTGACCATGACGCCGCTCGGCGCAGCCCTCTTCACCCTGGCGCCTTCCAGCCTGGTGGCCACGCAGGAATTCGTACAGCAGAAGATCGGCGGTTGGGTCTGGGATCCTTTGATCCAGTGGATTCTCCTCCTGCCGACCTGGGCTGTGCTGGGTGCTTTCGGTTTCCTGCTCACCTACCTTGGCCGCCGGCGGCGCGTCAGAATCGCCTACGCCTGATTTCGTCGAACAAGAATCAACAAGATGCCGGTGATCCCGGCGAAAGGAGTCCGTGAATGAGCATTCTCGACTTCGTCACTGGCCGCAAAGACCTTTCCCTGCCGACGCCCGAGACGGCGCTGCCCGGCCGCGCCGACGCGCTGCCGACGGCGGAGACGCACTTCGTCAACCATCGCCCGCTGAAGGGACCGTACCCGGAAGGATCGGAGACAGCCGTGTTCGGGCTCGGATGTTTCTGGGGCGCGGAGAAGGCGTTCTGGAAGATTCCGGGCGTGTGGGTGACCGCCGTCGGCTATGCCGGCGGTATCACGCCGAACCCGACCTACCGCGAGGTGTGCACCGGCCGCACCGGGCACAACGAGGTGGTGCTGGTCGTCTACGATCCGAAGCAGGTGACTTACGCGCAGCTGGTGAAGGCATTCTTCGAGGCGCACGATCCGACGCAGGGCATGCGCCAGGGCAACGACGTCGGCACGCAGTATCGCTCGGGCATCTACTTCGCCAACGCGGCGCAAAAGAAGACGGCCGAGGCGGTGAAGGCCGAGTACGACAAGGCGCTCGCCGCCAAGGGCTACGGCAAGATCACGACGGAGATCGTGGAACGGCCGGCGTTCTACTTCGCCGAGGACTACCACCAGCAGTACCTCGCCAAGAACCCCAACGGGTACTGCGGTCTTGGCGGTACGGGCGTCGCCTGCCAGATCGGCACCGGCGTCAGCGTCAACTAGCTCCAACGGTAACGGGTATTCGAGCCCTCCGGCGGTCTCTGCCGGAGGGTTTTTTGCGTGCATTGCCGGTGGTTTCTGCGAGCGCCAGCCGCTAGAAAACGGCCCCATGGCACATCGTCTCGGCACAAAAGAGAACCCGGCCAAGGCCCTGCTCCGTCTGGTCCTCGAAGACCTCACCGCAGCCGCGCGCGATTTCCGCGATGCTGCTTCGCGCGAGGAACGGGTGCACCGCGTGCGGCAGCGGCTGAAGCGGGTGCGTACAGTGCTGCGGGTGCTCGAGCCCGTGTTCGGCGCGCGCGCCACCGCCATCCGGCGCGACCTTAGCGAGACGGCGCGGCTGCTCGCCGGCACGCGTGATGCCGATGTCGCTGCCGCTTCGGCGCGCGACCTCGCCGCAACGACCGTGCCGGGCGATGATCTCGGTCTCGCGCGCGTCGTCTCCAACCTCGACGAGGAAGCGGCGCGGGCTCACCACGAGCGCACGCCGATCGGCGAAGTGAACCGCGGTCTCGCCGGCGCGATTTCCGCGATTGCCACCTTCCATGACGATTTCGACGGCGACGCGTTGATCGACGCGGCGCTGCGGCGCGCCTACACCAGGGGACGCAAGGTAATGGAGGAAGCGAAGTCCAGCCTGTCGACGCCCGACCTCCACCGTTGGCGCAAGCTGGTCAAGCAGCTCTGGTTCCTGTTGCGGCTCGACCGCAAGCGCCTGCCCAGACACGCAGTGAAAATCGCTCCGGACCTCGAACGGCTCGGCGAGGTGCTCGGCAAGGACAACGACCACGCGCTGCTTGCCGAGAAGCTGGCGCTGTCGCCGACCGGCGACATCTCGCTGATGAGCCAGCTGTCGCTCATCGCCAAGCGGCGGAACGCGCTCGAAGCGGAAGCCTTCGCGCTCGGCGCGAAGCTCTACAAGCGCAAGCCCGACGCTTTCATGGATCGGCTGAAGCGGCGGTAGCGGGTCTCAGCCGCGGCAACGGCACGGTCGCCGCCTCGGCGGCTGCCCGGCTGGTGCCATCGTAAAGCACCGACGCGCACGCCTTTGGCAAATCCGCGAGCGTCAGTTCGGGAGGCGGCGGCTTCGGCTTCACCGGAGTCTTTGGCGGCGGAGGCGGCGGCTTGAACCAGTTGTCGAGCGAGGCGTCGCAGCCGTCGCCGACCGGCGGTGGATCCTGGCCATCGCAGCCGGCCATGCCTGGGGGGCAGGTCAGCCGCACGTGGAAATGATCGTCGTGGCCCCACCACGGACGCAGCTTGCGGAGCCAGGCATGGTCGTTCGGCGGAACGGTCTCGCACAGCTCCTTCTTGATGGCGGGACTGACGAAGATGCGTTCCACCTCCGGATATGACACCGCGCGTTTCAGCAACCGTCCGTAAAGCGGCGACCACTTCTTCGGATCGACGCTCAGGCGTCCGGTCATCAGGAGCGAGACTGCGCCCTTCTTCTCGCGCTCGTCGGCCGACATCGTGTAGTCGGGCATGGGTGTGAACCAGATGTCGGCGTCGAGTCCGATCTGGTGGCTGGCATGTCCGGTCGGCATCGGACCGCCGCGCGGCTGCGACATGTCGCCGACCAGAAGGCCGGGCCAGCCATCCTTGGAAACATCGGCGGCGAATCTTTCGAGATACGTGACCAGCTCGGGCGTGCCCCAGTGGCGGTTGCGCGACAGGCGCATCACCTGCCAGTTGGGCCCGTCGAGCGGCAGCGGGACGGCGCCGGCGAGGCATCCCTTGGCGTAGAAACCGATGGAGCGAGTCGCGCCGCTGCTCGGCGTCGAGACATGGCCGAAGAGCTGCTTCGCCGTGACAGCCACATCCTTCGCACCCGCAACACCGCCGGCGACGAGCGCGACGCCAAGAACGGCGGTGACCCACATTGCCCGCATCGTTTCTTTTCCCGAATCCGCAACGCCGCCCGGCACTTCCGATTATCGCGCGAAAATATCCGGCAACAACCCTCCTCGTGTCGCAGGTGCGAAGCGCCGCCGAATGGCCAGATTTTCGCACGTGTATGACCACGATGCTGTCACCAAAGCATCGCAGCGCGCGCCTAAACGTGCATTCCAGGGCCGGGACGACGATGAGGAGGCCTTAGCGATGTTCAGAGCGATTGAAGATCTGCCCAACGGCGCCGTCGGGTTCGAAGCTCACGGCCGCGTTACCGATGCCGACCGCCACAGTGTCCTCGAGCAAACGATCGAGTGGGCGCTGGAAACGAACGAGAAGGTTCGCCTGCTCTACGTCGCGGCGCCGGATTTCATCGGCTACGAGCACAGCGACCTTTACGACGACGTCATCTTCGGCTCGCGCCATTTCCACGATTTCGAACGCATCGCGTTCGTCGCGGACGAAGGTCCGTACACGCGTTCGGTGGAGGCGATCGACGGCCTGATGCCGGCGAAGGTCCGGATATTCTCGACCGACGAGATTGGCGCAGCGAAGGAATGGCTGGCGGCCTGAGCGGCCGGTTCCAGCTGCTCAATCCTCGATCTTGAGCGCGGCGATGAAGGCTTCCTGCGGGATGTCGACCTTGCCGAACTGCCGCATCTTCTTTTTGCCTTCCTTCTGCTTCTCGAGCAGCTTGCGCTTGCGCGTGGCGTCGCCGCCATAACACTTGGCGGTGACGTCCTTGCGGAGCGCGCGCACGGTTTCGCGGGCGATGATCTTGCCGCCGATGGCGGCCTGGATCGGCACCTGGAACATGTGCGGCGGGATCAGCTCCTTGAGCTTCTCCACCATGGCGCGGCCGCGGAGCTCGGCGCGCGTGCGGTGGACCAGCATGGAAAGCGCATCGACAGGTTCACCGTTGACCAGGATCTGGAGCTTGACCAGATCGGCAGCGCGATAGTCGGTGAGGTGATAATCGAACGACGCGTAGCCTTTGGAGACCGACTTCAGCCGATCGTAGAAATCGAAGACGACCTCGTTCAGCGGCAGATCGTATTTCACCAGCGCGCGCGTCCCGACGTAGGTCAGCTCCTTCTGGATGCCGCGGCGGTCCTGGCATAGCTTGATGACGGCGCCGAGATACTCGTCCGGCGTCAGCACCGTCGCCTCGATCCACGGCTCCTCGATCTCGGCGATCTTCACCACGTCCGGCATGTCGACGGGGTTGTGAATCTCGAGCGCCGAGCCATCGGTCAGCCGCATCCGGTAGATGACGCTCGGCGCGGTGGCGATCAGGTTCAGGTTGAACTCGCGCTCCAGGCGCTCCTGGATGATCTCCAGATGGAGCAGGCCGAGAAAGCCGCAGCGGAAGCCGAAGCCCAGCGCGGCGCTGGTCTCGACCTCGAACGAGAAGCTCGCGTCGTTGAGGCGGAGCTTGCCCATCGCGGCGCGGAGGTCCTCGAACTGCGCCGCGTCGATCGGGAAGAGGCCGCAGAACACCACGGGAATCGCCGGCCGGAAGCCGGGAAGCGCGGTGGCGGTGGGCTTACGATCGTCGGTGATCGTGTCGCCGACGCGCGTATCGGCGACTTCCTTGATCGCGCCGGTGAGGAAGCCGATCTCGCCCGGCCCCAGTTCGTCGCTCACCGTCAGCTTGGGCGTGAACACGCCGACGCGTTCCACGTCGTAGGCGGCGCCCGTCCCCATCATGCGGATGCGGTCACCCTTCTTCAGGTGGCCGTCGACGATGCGCACGAGGACGACGACGCCCAGGTAAGCGTCGTACCAGGAGTCGACGAGCAGCGCCTTCAGCGTCGCGTCGGGATCGCCTTTCGGCGGCGGCAGGCGCGTGACGATCGCCTCCAGCACATCCTGGATGCCGAGGCCAGTCTTGGCCGAGATCAGCACGGCGTCGGAAGCATCGAGGCCGATCACGTCCTCGATCTGCTGCTTCACCTTCTCCGGCTCGGCCGCCGGCAGATCGACCTTGTTGAGGATCGGCACGATCTCGTGATTGTTGTCGATCGCCTGGTAGACGTTGGCGAGTGTCTGGGCCTCGACACCCTGCGAGGCGTCGACCACCAGCAGCGAGCCTTCGCAGGCGGCGAGCGAGCGCGACACCTCGTAGCCAAAATCGACGTGGCCGGGGGTGTCGATCAGGTTGAGGACGTAGTCCCTGCCATCCTTCGCGCGGTACTTGAGGCGGACCGTCTGAGCCTTGATGGTGATGCCGCGCTCGCGCTCGATGTCCATCGAGTCGAGCACCTGCTCCTTCATCTCGCGCGCCTGCAGGCCGCCGGTCGTCTGGATGAGGCGATCGGCCAGCGTCGATTTGCCGTGGTCGATATGGGCGATGATGGCGAAGTTGCGGATCTGGCTTTGCGGCGCGGTCGTCATGCTGAAACCTTCTCGGGCGCGGCTCTTACCAGACGGACGCGCCGGCAGGAAGGCGCGAATCTGGGGCTGGCCCATCGTGGTTTTGCCATCGCGGCCGTGCCTTTTCGTCCGGGCTACCCCTCCCCAAAATCGCTGCGCGATTTTGACCCTCCCGCAAGGGGAGGGTTCATGCGCTTCGTCGTTCGCGTGAACATTCCAGCGCGTGGGCCTCCCTTGCGGGAGGGCCGAAACTGCGAAGCAGTTTCGGGGAGGGGTTACCACGCTGGAGGTCGAACGCGACCAGTTCCTGGCTCCGACCTCAACCGAGGCAAAGAGGGCCTCCATTGATTTCCAATATAATGGATGTTATTCTTATTTCATGGATGATCCAACCACAGCCCAGATCGACCGTGACATCGGCGACCGAATCCGTGGGCTTCGCGGCGACGCGAAATTGACCCTTGAGGCGCTGGCGGAGCGCTCCGGCGTCAGCCGCGCCATGCTGTCGCGGATCGAGCGTGGCGAATCGAGCCCGACCGCGCAGTTGCTCAACCGCGTCTGCGCCGGCCTGGGCGTCACGCTCTCCGCATTGTTCGCTTCTGCTGCACCCGCCACGTCGCCGCTCCGCCGCCGCGTGGAGCAAGCGACCTGGACAGATCCCGGCGTCGGCTACGCGCGCCGCGTTGTGTCGCCCGACAACACGGGCTCGGCCTCCGAGATTGTGGAGGTCGAGTTTCCGGCGAGCACCGACGTGTCGTTCGCGCAATCGCGTTTCGCCGGTGTCGACCAGCACGTCGTCGTTCTTGCGGGAACGATGGAGATGACCGTCGACGACAAGACCTACCGCCTCGAGAAGGGGGACTGCCTGTACATGCGTCTCGATCAATCGATCCGTTTCCACAACCCGACACAGAAAGCGGCACGCTACTTCGTCGTGCTGTCGCGGGGTGCCCGATGAACGTGCGTGTACTGACGCCCGCGGAGGTGCGCGAGAAGGTGCCAGAGCTCGCCGCGATCCTCGCCGACTGTGTCGCGGGCGGCGCTTCGGTCAGCTTCATGGCGCCCTACACGGAAAACGATGCGCGCGGCTTCTTCGAACGTATCGCCGACGCGGCTGAGAAAGGCATGGTCAGCGTGCTCGTTGCCGAGATCGATGGCGTGGCGATGGGCACCGTGCAAGTCGCCTACGACATGCCGCCCAACCAGCCGCACCGCGGCGATATCCGCAAGCTGCTGGTGCACCGCAAGGCGCGGCGGCGCGGCCTCGCGCGTGCCCTGATGATCGCGGCGGAGAAGGAGGCGGCAGCGCGCGGACGCCCGCTTCTCGTGCTGGATACCGCCAGCGACGGCGCCGAGCGCCTCTACACGGATCTCGGCTGGCAGCGCGTCGGCGTCATTCCCGACTACGCGCTGCTGCCGGGTGGCGGTTACTGCGACACAATCTATTTCTACAAGCGCGTGGGGCCGCTGCCGCGGGCGAACATCCGCTGAAACCGGCCCGGGCGCGGGGTTGGCGGCACAATGATTGGGCTCGCGCTCCCGGAAAGCCGTCGCCACGCTTCGCCCCAGGCAGCCGCGTCGCTCACCAACGCCAGTAGAGCCTTGCTCTCGCGACCACGCTCGGCGTCGCTGAGATTGGGGCCGATGTGCGTGTGCGTGCATACTGCGGTGGCGAAGGGGGCGCTTCGCGCGCGGCACCATGGCTCCGCGAGAAACTGACGCCAGAGATAGAGGTCGGCCCAAGGGCAGTTCACGGGCGGCGCCCAGCCGATGTTGAGGCGTCGGTAGGCCGCGAGGGTGTGGCCGGCGGAGGTCATGTCGAAAAGGTTGAACGGCGGATCGACGAGCATCCGCGCGCGCATCGTCTGGTCGCTCAGATCGGACGGTATCCAGAAGAGCCGCCGCTCCGCGTTCACGCCGATATGGTTTGTGTTGGCGAAGTCGGCGCCGTTGAGCAACAGCGCCATCGTCGCCAGGTGGTTCGGCGCCCACACATCGTCGTCGCCCAGGTAGGCGACGAAGTCGCCGCTGGCTTCCGCAAGCGCCGCGTGGCGATGGCGCTCGCCCTTCCGTTCGCCCTTCGGGAAATCGAAGACGCGAATGCGGCTGTCGGCAGCCGCGAACTCGCCGATTGTTCTGCGCATTTCGTCGCCAACGCCGTCGGCAACGATGAACAGCTCAAAGTCGCCAAAGGTCTGCGCGCGGACGCTCTCCACCGCGTAGCGAATTGGAGTTACGTGGTTGTGCGTCGGTATAAGGACGGTCGCAACGGGCACGGCTTACCAGCCGGGCGCGCTACCGAACGAATACGGGATCAGCGGCGAGTTCGGCGGCAGGCGCAGCTTGTCGGGATTCTCGTGGTTGTAGGGCGCCGTCGGGAAGTCGAGCAGGAGCGAATCCTTCGTCCCGATGTTCTGCTGGGCGTGCCAGACGAAGCGCGGAATGTTCATGACCCGGCGATTGTATTCGCTGAGCACGATCTTGCAGACCTCGCCGTAGGTCGAGGACTCCGGGCGCGGATCGTAAAGCACGATCAGTACCTCGCCGGAGAGGACCATGTAGCGGTCCTCGTGACCCTGGTGCAGCCCCCAGCCCTTCACGTAGCCGGGCCGGATCGTGCAGACATGGGCGAAGACGAGCGGATCGGGATGCCAGCCCCAGCGCGGATCGTAGAGCTCAACCACGCTGCCGCGCTCGTCGATGTGCGTCGGTATTTCGTAGAAGCTGACCCCTTCCGTTAGGCGGCCGACGACCTTTCCCTGCGCCGTCACCGTCGCCTCATCGCGGCGCGCGGCGGCCATGGTTTCATCGAGAATGGACGGTGTCGCCACATCAGGCAGTGGGGCATGCAGATTCATGACGCGTTACTCCGGTCGAGGCCCATGTCGGACAATAGATGTCGACAGGCTCGCGCCGTCGTCCAAAATCACGATGCGGGGGAAACAGTGGAAAACTATTCGGCGGCTTCGTCGGCGTCTTCGACGTCGACCGCCTTCAATTCGTCCAGCCGCGGCATGGCCATGATGTTGTAGCCGCTGTCGACATAGTGGATCTCGCCGGTGACCGCCGAGCCCATGTCGGAAAGCAGGTACAACGCCGTATTCCCGATCTCTTCGATGGTGACCGTGCGGCGGAGCGGCGCGTTGCGCTTCTGGTAGTTGAACATCAGCCGCGCGTCGGAAACACCAGAGCCGGCGAGCGTGCGCACCGGGCCGGCGGAAATCGCGTTGACGCGGACATTGTCGCCGCCGAAATCCACGGCGAGGTAGCGCACCGAAGCTTCGAGCGCGGCCTTGGCGACGCCCATCACGTTGTAGTTGGGCATCACGCGCACGGAGCCCCCGTAAGTGAGCGTCACCAGCGATCCGCCCTTTCTCATCAGCGGGGCGGCAAGCTTCGCGACCTCGGTGAAGGAGAAACACGAGATCAGCATCGTGTGGGTGAAGTTGTCGCGCGAGGTGTTGGCGTAGCGGCCCTTCAGCTCGTTCTTGTCGGAGAAGGCGATGGCGTGCACCACGAAGTCGATGCCATCCCAGCGCCGCGCGATAGCGCCGAACACCGACGACAGCGATTGCGGATCGGCCGAGTCCGGTGGCAGGCCGACGTCGCACGGCAGCACGAAATCCGATCCGACGGACTTCGCCAGCGGCTTGACGCGCTTGGCGAGTTGCTCGGTCTGGTAAGTGAAGGCGAGTTCGGCGCCCTCGCCGGCGAGACGCTTGGCGATGCCCCACGCGATCGAATGATCGTTGGCGACGCCCATGACGAGGCCCCGCTTCCCGGACATCAGACCACTGGACATCTGAACCCGTCTCCCCCCGGAGGCAGTCCGGTTACTCTAGCCGTTATAGCGCTGCAGAACGAGCGTCGCATTGGTTCCGCCGAAGCCGAACGAGTTCGACAGCACGGTGTTCACTTCCACATTATCAATGCGCTTGCGGACAATCGGCATGTCGGCAAAGGCCGGATCGAGCTCGTCGATGTTGGCGCTTTCGCAGATGAAGCCGTTGTTCATCATCAGCAGCGAGTAGATGGTTTCCTGCACGCCGGTAGCGCCCAGCGAGTGGCCGGTCAGCGACTTGGTCGCCGAAATCGGCGGGGCCTTTTCGCCTGAGCCGAAGACGCGGCGGATGGCGTCGATCTCGGGGGCATCGCCCGCCGGAGTCGATGTGGCGTGGGGGTTGATGTAGTCGACCTTGTCGTGGACGTTCTGCAGCGCGAGCCGCATGCAGCGCTCAGCGCCCTCGCCTGACGGCAGCACCATATCGAAGCCATCCGAGGTCGCGCCATAGCCGACCACCTCGCCGTAGATGCGCGCGCCGCGCGCCTTGGCGTGCTCCAGTTCCTCGAGCACAACCACGCCGGCGCCGCCGGCAATGACGAAGCCGTCGCGGTTGGCGTCGTATGCACGCGAAGCCTTCGCCGGCGTGTCGTTGTAGTGCGTCGACATCGCGCCCATGGCGTCGAACAGCGACGACATGGTCCAGTCGAGGTCCTCGCAGCCGCCGGCAAACATGACGTCCTGCTTGCCCATCTGGATCATCTCGGCGGCGTTGCCGATGCAGTGCGACGATGTCGAGCAGGCCGACGAAATTGAGTAGCTGACGCCCTTGATCTTGAACCATGTCGACAGTGTCGCCGATGCGGTGGACGACATCGCCTTCGGCACCGCGAACGGGCCGACGCGCTTCGGTCCCTTCTCGCGCGTGATGTCCGCGGCCTCGACGATCGTGCGTGTGGACGGGCCGCCCGAACCCATGATGATGCCGGTGCGGATGCTGGAAATCTCGCTCGCCTCGAGACCGGAATCCTGGATCGCCTGGTCCATGGCGACGTGGTTCCAGGCGGTGCCGCGGCCGTGGAAGCGCATGGCGCGCCGGTCGATCATCGTCGACGGATCGAGCTGAGGCGCGCCCTGCACGCGACAGCGGAACCCGAGCTTGGCGTACTCCTCGGCAAAGGAGATGCCGGACTTCGCCTCGCGCAGCGACGCCACCACTTCCTGCGTGGAGTTGCCGATCGAGGAGACGATGCCCATGCCGGTGACAACGACGCGCTTCATGTCTCAAGCTTCCTCATAGCGCCGGCCGAACGAAGCTGCGGCTAGCCGCCAACCGGCTCTGCCGCGCCCTGGAAAAGGCCGACCTTCAGATCCTTCGCCTGGTAGATGGTGTTTCCATCGACCTTCATCCAGCCGTCGCCGATGCCCAGCACCAGCTTGGAACGCAGGACCCGTTTCACCTCAATGCCGTATTCGATCAGCTTCGCCGTCGGGAGGACCATCCCTGAAAACTTCACCTCGCCGGCCTGGAGCGCCCGGCCCCTGCCCTGCCCGCCCAGCCAGCCCAGGAAAAAGCCCAGCATCTGCCACAGTGCGTCGAGGCCAAGGCAGCCCGGCATGACCGGATCGCCCTTGAAGTGGCAGGCGAAGAACCAGAGGTCGGGCTTAACGTCGAGCTCCGCCCGGACGTGACCCTTGCCGTGGACGCCGCCGCCCTCGCCGATCGTCGTGATGCGATCGAACATCAGCATCGGCGGGAGCGGAAGTTGCGCGTTGCCCGGCCCGAACAGTTCGCCGCGGCCGCAGGAGAGCAGCGCCTCATAGTCGAAGGCGTTCGCCCGCGTGTCCGTCGTATCAGGCATGGCCAGTGTCATCCGTCCCCACGTGTCCCGATAGTGTGCCGCCTGCCTCTGGCCGGAATCCGGCCTAGTTCGCCCTATTAACATAGCATCCGGTTCCTCGCCACAAAGGGGCGCGGTGGTTGCACCTCGAGATTGCGAGGCTGTGGGCGAACGAACCGTCAGCCGCAAAGCCTTGCTTTCCGCCGTTGTGAACGGCACAAGGAGACGGGTTTCGTTGCCTAGGCGGCGTCGCCCACCTATACTTTCAGCGTATACGGTCGCCCCGAGACACCGGCGCCTTGAACGCCGGCAGTTAAGAAAGACGACGATGAACCACGAAACGATGCATGCCCCGGTCGTAACGCGACCGGAAATTCGCGCGATGCTGCGCAAGTCGGGTCTCAGGCCCACGCGCCAGCGCGTCGCCCTCGCCGAGATCCTCTTCGCCCGCGGCAACCGGCACATCAGCGCCGAGAGCCTCCACGACGAGGCGACGGTGGACAAAGTGCCGGTGTCGCTCGCGACGATCTACAACACGTTGCACCAGTTCACCGAAGCCGGGCTGCTGCGCGAGGTCGCGGTCGACGGGTCGAAGACGTACTTCGACACGAACATCGGCGATCACCACCACTTCTTCGTCGAAGATTCGAACGAGGTGATCGATATCCCGGAAGGCGAAATGGGCGTCGGCCGCGTGCCGACTCCGCCGCCAGGCTATGAGATCAGCCGCATCGACGTGGTCGTAAGGCTCCGCCGTATCCGGCGGGACTAGGGAACGTTCCTAGTCGACCGCCTCGCCGGGATAAACGCCCCACAACTGTGTCTGCTCGATCCAGCCGGAGAAGCCCGTGCCCGATAGATCGCACCAGCCGCTGCGGCATTTGTCGACGGCGGCTTCGACTCCGGGCTGGAGATAGGCTGTGACTGCCGCGTTGGCGGTGCCTCCAGCGCGAAGCGGCAGCGGATCGCCGCTCGCCCACGGCGTCACGATCGCGGTGCGCTTGGCGGAAAGCAGGGAGTGGAATACCCAGCCCATTTGGCCATCGGAATCGCGGATGCGGCGCCAGGTGTCGAACTCCTGGATCACCTCGACGGGCAGGGCCGAGCGGGTGAATACCCACGCAACCTTGTAATCCTCGCCCGGGCCGACGCGAACGTTCACGCGTCCCGCCTTCAGGCTGACAAATCGTGGCAGCGGGAGACCGCTTTTGCCGATGGTGACGGCGGGGTCAGGCGTCTCGTTCTGCACCGGCGCCGACGGGGGCGAGAGGACGGCCGCGTGGCCACCCTCGAGCATGAAAATCGCCCCGCCCGCCACGCTCACGACGACGGCCAGCGCCGCCAGTCCCCTGCCGAGCATACGCCCCGCTCCCGATACGCAACCCGTACACACCCCGAAGGGCTGACTATGGGGAACGGCGGGTTAAGACGCGGTCAACGAAGCGATAATCGAGACGTTCCTTATTGGCACGGGCCGCCGCTTCTTGGCTCACGTCGAAACCGGCTCGGTTGTCCCGTTGAGCGGGTTCGCCGGGTTCCAGCGGTACTCGACCGTCTCGAAGCGCATGTCGCGCGCGTCCATCAGCAGGAGGCGGCCAACCAGCAATTCGCCGTAGCCGACGATCTCCTTGATTGCCTCCAGCGCCTGCAGGGCGCCGACAACGCCGACGAGCGCGCCGAGAATTCCCGCCTGTGCGCAGGTGGGCAGCAGACCGTCGGGCGGCGCCTCGGGGAACAGGCAGCGGTAGGTCGGGTTCGGCGATCCGTCGGCGCCCTTCGCATGTGGCTTCAGTGTCGTCAGCGATCCGTCGAACTGGCCGACGGCGGCGGTGACGAGAGTCTTGCGCGCATGGAAACACGCGTCGGAGACGACATAGCGTGTAGCGAAATTATCGGAGCAGTCCAGCACCACATCGTACGCGCCGACGAGCGCCGCAGCGTTGCCGGCGTCGATGCGCGTCTTGTGAGACTCCACCTTCACGTGCGGATTGAGCCGGGCGATCGCCGCGGCGGCGCTCGCGACCTTCGCGGCGCCCACCGCCGCCGTATCGTGGATCACCTGGCGCTGGAGATTGGACAGCGACACCACATCGTCGTCGATGACGCCAAGTGTGCCGACGCCCGCGGCGGCGAGATACTGCAACGCGGGTGCACCCAGGCCTCCGGCGCCCACGACCAGCACCCGCGCCCGCTTCAGACTCTGCTGCCCCGGCCCACCGACGCCCATCAACACGATGTGGCGGGCGTAACGCTCGATCTCCTCCGCGGTGAGGTCCATGGCAGCGGAACCTAGCGGCTCATGCCGGAGTTGACGAGGTGCTTGGCGCTCGTCTTGCATTGCTCCCCAAAGCCAGGCCGCGCCAAGGTTCCTTCATGCAGATCCGGATCGGTTTCGACATTGCCTACACGTGCACGCAGCGCACGCCTTTCCTGTTGTCGCTCCGCGTTCATCCCTCGCGCGCCCACGACCTGATCAAGCCGGACATCATCCAGGCAGATCCCGCCGTGGCGATTACCGAATACGTCGACGGGTTCGGGAACCTGTGCAGCCGCACCGTACTGCCGGCGGGCACGACGCATTTCCGCACCGATGCCATCATCAACGATACGGGCCAGCCTGATCCTGTGGCGCCCGACGCCATTCAGCACGACATTTCCGACCTGCCCTCCGATGTGCTGGTGTTCCTGCTCGGCAGCCGCTACTGCGAGACCGACAAGCTCAGCGAGACCGCCTGGCAGCTGTTCGGCAAGACGCCCCCCGGCTGGGCGCGCGTACAGGCTATCTGCGACTACGTCCACGAACGGGTGAAGTTCGGCTACGAGTTGGCGCGGCCGACGAAGTCGGCGAGCGATGTCCATGTCGAGCGCGGCGGCGTCTGCCGCGATTTCGCGCATCTCGCAGTTACCTTCTGCCGCTGCATGAACATCCCCGCGCGCTACGTCACCGGTTATCTCGGCGACATCGGCGTGCCACCCGATCCGGCGCCGATGGATTTCTCGGCGTGGTTCGAGGTCTGGCTCGGCGGACGCTGGTACGCTTTCGATGCCCGTCATAACCAGCCGCGCATCGGCCGCATCCTGATCGCCGCCGGCCGCGACGCGTCCGACGTCGCCATCTCGAATTCCTTCGGGATGACGACGCTCGCCGGCTTCAAGGTGTGGACCGACGAGGTGAGATAGCCGCGGGTTCAGCGTACTGCCTCCGCGGGCGCACCCCTCCCCAGCGCCGCTACTTCTTCTTCACCTTCCTCGCGGGCTTCTTCGCTGCCAGCTTGGTGAAGTACGCCTGCATCGGGTCGAAGTAGTAGTCGACCCAGCCTTCCTTGTAGCCGCCATCCTTCTGGCTATCGGGAATGGCCGAATGCAGCAGGATCAGCTTGGTGCCGCCGGGCGCCGGCTTGAGCGTCACGCTGATTTTGGAGTCGGCGTCGCCGTCCTCGAAATCGGCGGAGCGCCACGACTGGACGATCTTCCTGCCCGGAACGAGTTCGAGGTTCTCGCCCCAGCAATACGCATCGGTCGCCGACCACTTGCCGCCGACCTTGGTCGTGGCCTTGGCCTTCGTGCCGGTCATCGCGCCATGGCCCCGCGAGTCCAGCCACGTGTCGTAGACGACGCGAGGGCTCGCCGGCAGGACCGTCGAGACCGTGAACTTGAAGCTCATCGCACCCACCTCCCAGACACAAGCGTTGCGCGCAGCGTCGCCGGGCTAGTGCCAGACCCCGAGGATCGCGCCCATGATCACCATCGACACCAGAAAATAGCCGCCGTTGATGACAGGGATGAGGCGCGGTCGCAGCTCATAGAACACCTGCCCGGCGAGCACGGTGGCGACGAAGCCCAGCCACGCCATGAAGGCGACGAGCACGCCGATACCGAAGCCATAGCCGTAGTGCGCGACGAAGCGGGCGAGCACGTACGCCATCACCAGGTCGGTGATCGCCTCGACCACCAGAGCCGGACCGATGTTCGCCTGGACATCAGCTTCGCTGGCGTTGTTCAGCTGGCGCCACTTGGGCCCGAACGCGGCGTTCGAATACCAGCCCCATCCGATCAGAAATTTCGCCGCCGCGGCGACGATGACTGCAAGCCAGCTGATCTCCATGACGTTCCCTCCCCCGTGAGCCTTGCGGCTCGCCTATTCCAATCCCTCGAACAGCGCTGTCGACAGGTAGCGCTCCGCGAACGACGGAATGATCAGGACGATGTTCTTGCCCTTCATTTCGGGGCGCTGTCCGACCGTCACCGCAGCCGCAATCGCGGCGCCTGACGAGATGCCGACGGGAATGCCTTCGACCCGCGCGCACATCCGCGCGTACGAGAAGGCATCGTCGGTCGGCACCTTCACGACCTCGTCGTAAACCTTGGTGTCGAGCACAGGCGGCACGAACCCGGCGCCAATGCCCTGTATCTTGTGCGGGCCCGGATTGCCGCCGGACAGCACCGGCGACTCGGCCGGCTCGACGGCAATGATGCGGATGCTCGGCTTGCGCTGCTTCAGCACATGGCCGACGCCCGTGATGGTGCCGCCGGTGCCCACGCCGGCGATGAAGGCGTCGACGTTGCCGGCGGTGTCGTTCCAGATTTCCTCGGCTGTGGTCCGGCGATGGATGTCCGGGTTTGCCGGATTCACGAACTGGCCCGGCACGACGGCGTCGGGCGTCTCGCGCAAGATTTCCTCGGCACGGGCAATGGCGCCGCGCATGCCCTTGGCGCCTTCGGTCAGCACCAGCTCGGCGCCCATCAGCTTCAGCATCTTGCGCCGCTCGATCGACATGGTCTCCGGCATCACCAGGATGAGGCGATAGCCGCGCGCGGCCGCGACGAATGCCAGCGCGATGCCGGTGTTGCCCGACGTCGGCTCGATGAGAACCGTGTCCTTCGTGATCTTGCCGGACTTGATGCCGTCCTCGATCATGGCGTTGCCGATGCGGTCCTTCACGCTCGAGAGCGGATTGAAGAATTCCAGCTTGAGCAGGACTTCCGCCTGCGCCCCGTGGGCGGCCGCCGTGCGGTTCAGGCGCACGAGAGGCGTGTTGCCGATGGTTTCCGTGATGTCGTTATGGATTCTGGCCATGATCGTGGAGTATGGGTTGACGGTTGAGACAAAGCCTGTCGGCCCGGCGGGGAAATGCCGGCCCAAAATGTGGCATAAACGCACGGCCGCGCAAACCCGGAGATAAGACAGGCCGCGGCCATTTTTACACTCGGCGTCGCCGGGCGCGGTTCGTTTGCTGTCCGCCCATGACCTGGCAGATCGCCCTCGTCTTCCTGCTGCTCGCGGCGACCCTCTTCAGCTTCGTCGCGGAGAAGTTTCCGCCGGATCTGACGGCGCTCGCCCTGTTCGTCGCGCTGATCGCGACGGGCGTGCTGCCGCGCGAGCAGGCGTTCTCGGTCTTTGCCAATCCCGCCCCGCTGACGATCGCCGCGATGTTCGTGCTCAGCGCCGC
>DASZSW010000038.1:0-7898 GCA_035548515.1 Bauldia sp.
ACTGGTGCATCGCCTCAAGGATCGGCGCGTGCTCGCCGGCGACGATCGCCTCGTGCCAGAACTCGCTGCTCGGCCCGATGAATGTGCCGGCAAAGACAACGCCCGCCAGCAGCGCGCCGACGGCGAGGATGTAGAGCGGCACCAGCATCACCGGCGGCGATTCATGGACGTGATCCATGACCTCGCGCGGCGCCCGGGCGGTGCCGTGGAACGTGAGAAAGATCAGCCGCCACGAGTAGAACGCCGTCAGCAGCGCCGCGACGACCGTCAACGCGAAAGCGTAGCCGGCAAAGGCGTTGGTGCCGGCGTGCGCCGCCTCGATGATCGCATCCTTGGAGAAGTAGCCGGCCGTAAGCGGGAAGCCGGTCAACGCCAACGTGCCGATCACCATCATCCAGTATGTGCGCGGAATGTGCGTCCTGAGACCGCCCATGTTGCGCATGTCCTGCTCGCCGCCAACGGCATGGATGACGGAGCCGGAGCCCAGGAACAACAGCGCCTTGAAGAAGGCATGCGTGAACAGGTGGAAGATCGCGATCGGATACGCCCCGACGCCGAGCGCAACGAACATGTAGCCGAGTTGCGAACAGGTCGAATAGGCGACCACACGTTTGATGTCGTTCTGCACCAGACCGACGGTCGCAGCGAAGAAGGCGGTCGTGGCGCCGATGAAAGTAACGACGGTCAGCGCGTTGACCGACAGCTCGAACAGCGGCGACAGCCGCGCCACCATGAACACGCCGGCGGTGACCATCGTCGCGGCGTGGATCAAGGCCGACACCGGCGTCGGGCCCTCCATCGCATCCGGCAGCCATGTGTGCAGCAGGAACTGCGCCGACTTGCCCATGGCGCCCATGAACAGGAGCAGGCAGACGACAGTCAGCGCGTCGAGATCCCACGACAGGAAGTGGATGGTCGTGCCCACGATCGACGGCGCGTTGGCGAAGATCGTCTCGTAATCGACCGACTTGAACAGGAAGAAAACGCCGAAGATGCCCAGCGCGAAACCAAAATCGCCGACGCGGTTGACGACGAATGCCTTGATCGCGGCGGCGTTGGCCGAAGGGCGCGTATACCAGAACCCGATAAGCAGGTAGGACGCGAGGCCCACGCCCTCCCAGCCGAAAAACATCTGGACCAGGTTGTCGGACGTCACCAGCGCCAGCATCGCGAAGGTAAACAGCGACAGGTACGCCATGAAGCGCGGCCGATAGGGGTCGTGCGCCATGTAGCCGATCGAATAGATGTGCACGAGCGCCGACACGGTGTTCACCACCACCAGCATCACAACGGTGAGCGTGTCGATGCGGAGCGCCCAGTCCACCGCCAGCGTTCCCGACGTGAACCAGTTGAACACCGGCACGCGCAGAGGCTCCGATCCGGCAAGCCAGAAACCGATGAACGCGACCCACGACAGCACCGCCGAGATAACCAGGAAGCCGGAGGTCACCAGCTCCGCTGCGCGCGAACCTTCAGCCGCCGGCTCGTGACCCTCATGCTCGTGGTGCGACTCGTGGATGACGCCGGCATCGCCGTGCACGTGCGCCGAACGCGTGTGGGGACCGTGATCGTCGGCGTGATCCTCCGCGCCCGCCGGCGCATCGCCGCCGGGCAAGCGGCGCGCCGCGCCAAATATGGTGATGCCGCCCGCGATGATCGCGCCAAGCAGTGGCAGGAAGACGATGAGCTGGTACATCCCGCCTAGCCCCGCATGACGTTGATGTCTTCGACCGCGATCGAGCCGCGGTTGCGATAGAAGACGACAAGGATGGCGAGCCCGATCGAGGCCTCGGCCGCCGCGACGGTGAGCACGAACAGCGCGAAGACCTGTCCCACGAGATCGCCGAGGAAGGCAGAGAACGCCACCAGGTTGATGTTGACGGCAAGCAGGATCAGCTCGACCGACATGAGGATGACGATCACGTTCTTGCGGTTGATGAAGATGCCGAAGATGCCGATCGTGAACAGGATCGCGGCAACCGTGAGGTAGTGCGAGAGGCCGATGGTCATGTCAGGCCCCTGCCGGTCTCGACCTTGCGCACCTCGATCACTGGCGAGCGCGCATTCTGCTCGGCGATGTTCTGGCGCTTGACGCCCGGCTTGTGACGAAGCGTGAGTACGATGGCGCCAATCATCGCCACGAGCAGGATGATGCCCGCGGACTGGAAGAAGAAAACGTAGCGCGTATAGAGAATCTCGCCGAGCGCCGCGGTATTGGTGAGGCCGCCGCTGCCCGGGATCGGCACGACGACCGTCTGCGCCACATCCGGGGCGAAGGCCCAGCCGCCGAGGACGATCAACAGCTCGGCCAGAAGCACGATGCCGACCAGCGCCCCAACCGGCAGGTAGTTGAGCACGCCCTGGCGGAGCTCGACGAAATCGACGTCGAGCATCATCACCACGAAAAGGAACAGCACAGCGACCGCGCCGACGTAGACCACGACGAGGATCATCGCCAGGAATTCGGCGCCGAGGATGACGAACAGCCCGGCCGCGTTGAAGAAGGCAAGGATCAGGAACAGCACCGAGTGCACAGGATTGCGCGCGCCCACGACCATGACGCCCGAGGCGATGGCAACGGCCGAGAAGATGTAGAAGAAGAGGGCGGAAACGATCATCTGTAGGGCGCGTCCGCTGAAAGGTTGGCGGCGATGGCGCGTTCCCAGCGTTCGCCGTTGGCGAGCAGCTTTTCCTTGTTGAAGTAGAGCTCCTCGCGCGTCTCGGTGGCAAACTCGAAGTTGGGCCCCTCGACAATCGCGTCCACCGGACAAGCTTCCTGGCAGAAGCCGCAGTAAATGCACTTCACCATGTCGATGTCGTAGCGCGTCGTGCGGCGGGTGCCGTCGTTGCGCCGCGGTCCGGCTTCAATCGTGATTGCCTGCGCCGGGCAGATCGCCTCGCACAGCTTGCATGCGATGCAGCGTTCCTCGCCGTTGGGATAGCGGCGGAGCGCGTGCTCACCGCGGAAGCGCGGGCTGACAGCGCCCTTCTCGAACGGATAGTTGATGGTCGCCTTCTTGCCGAAGAAATAACGCAGCGACAGGAACAGCGCCGAGACGAACTCGGCGAGGAAGAGCGAGCGGGCGGACTGGTCGAGCCGCATCAGTGCACCGCCCATCCGGTTGCCTGAAGCACACCCGCAACCAGCACCACCATGAACAGCGAGATCGGCAGGAACACCTTCCAGCCAAGCCGCATGAGCTGGTCGTAGCGGTAGCGCGGCACGAACGCCTTCACCATCGCGAACATGAAGAAGACGAACGTCGCCTTCAGCACGAACCAAACGATGCCCGGGATCCACGTGAACGGCGCGATCGCCAGCGGCGGCAGCCAGCCCCCGAGGAACAGGATCGTGGTCAACGCGCACATCAGGCAGACCGCGACGTATTCACCGAGAAAGAAGAGCAGGAAAGGCGTCGAGGAGTATTCGACCGCGTAGCCGGCGACGAGCTCCGACTCCGCCTCGACGAGATCGAACGGCGGCCGGTTCGTCTCAGCCATCGCCGAGATGAAGAAGATGATGAACATCGGGAACAGCGGCAGCCAATGCCAGTCGAGCAGGCTGTTGGGCAACCCGAGCCGCGTCCCGAGGCCGTCTTCCTGCGCCACCACGATGTCGGAAAGGTTGAGCGAGCCGACGCAGAGCAAAACGGTGATGATGACGAAGCCGATCGAAACTTCGTACGACACCATCTGCGCGGCCGAGCGGAGCGACGCGAGGAATGGATACTTCGAGTTCGACGCCCACCCCGACATGATCATGCCGTACACGCCGAGTGACGAGATGGCGAAGAGATAGAGCACGCCAACGTTGATATTGGCGATCACCAGCCCAGCCTGGAACGGGATCACCGCCCACGCCGACAGCGCCAGCGTCGCCGTCACCAGCGGGGCGAGGATGAACACGCCCTTGTTGGCGCTCGACGGGATGATCGGTTCCTTGAACACGAACTTGAGCAGATCCGCGAACGATTGGAACAGCCCCCACGGGCCGACAACGTTCGGGCCCCGGCGCATCTGCACCGCCGCCCAGATCTTGCGGTCGGCGTAGAGGATGTACGCGACGAAGATGAGCAGCGAGACGAGCAGCAGCAGGCTCTCCGCGACGATGATCGCGGTCGGAACGACGTAGGTGGAGAAAAATCCGCCCATCGCCTACTCCGCTGCCGCCGGCATGCGGCCGGCCGCGATCGCCGAGCATTCGGCCATCACCGCCGAGGCGCGGGCGATCGGATTGGTCAGGTAGAAATCCTCGACGACGGTGCGGAACGGCTCCGGCATCGTCTTGCCGCCGCGCGCCACCAGGTTGCGCAGCTCATCCGGCCACGTCGGCGCAATCTCGTCGACGTGGGCGAAGTGCGGATGCTTGGCGTAGAGCCGCGCGCGCAACTCGGACAGCGAGTCGAACGGCAGCTTGTGCCCGAGCACATCGGACAGCGCCCTGAGGATCGCCCAGTCCTCGCGCGCGTCACCGGGCGGGAACGCAGCACGGCGCGCCATCTGCACGCGGCCCTCGGTGTTGACAAAGGTGCCCGACTTTTCCGTGTAGGCGGCGCCTGGCAGGATGACGTCCGCGCGATGCGCGCCGGCGTCGCCGTGGCTGCCGATGTAAACGACGAACACGTCGCCCAGCGCATTCATCGCGATCTCGTCTGCGCCGAGCAGAAACAGCACGTCCAACGCCTTCGTCGCCGAGGCCGCCACCATGCCAATAGTATCGAGCGCACCGTCGCGCGGCACGAAACCAAGGTCGAGCGCACCCACACGCGCCGCCGCTGTGTGCAGCACGGCGAGACCATTCCAGTTGGCGTCGCGCCCCTCGCCGGCCGCGATCCTGGCTGCAAGCGACAGGATTTCCGGACCGTCCGCCCGGGCGAGCGCCCCCTGCCCCACGATCACCAGCGGGCGTTTCGCCGCTGCCAGAATCTTGCTGAAGCCAAGCTTCCCATCAGCAACATCCATCAACGTCTGCGGGCCGGCGCCGAGGTATTCGTACGGATACGTCAGGTCGACCTGCTCGCCGATGAGCGCAATCTTCGCATCGCCCTGCCGCCAGCGCTTCCGAATGCGCGCGTTGAGCACCGCCGCCTCATGGCGCGGGTCGGAGCCGACGATGAGAATCGCATCCGCCTGATCGATGCCGGCGATCGTCGGATTGAAGATATACGTCGAGCGACCGAGTGCCGGATCGTGCCGCTCACCGGCGCCCCTGCCGTCGATGTTCTTAACGCCAAGCGACGCCATCAGTTCGCGCAGCGCGAACATCTCTTCGACGGTCGCGAGGTCACCCGCGATTGCCCCGATGCGCTCCGCCCGCGCGCCCTTCACCTTCGACGCGATCGTCGCAAAAGCCTCGGGCCAGGACGCGGCTTCGAGCCGCCCATTACGGCGGACATACGGCCGGTCGAGCCGCTGCGTACGCAATCCGTCCCAGATGAAGCGCGACTTGTCGGAGATCCACTCCTCGTTCACCGCTTCGTTGAGGCGCGGCAGGATGCGCATGACCTCACGGTCGCGCACGTCAACGCGGATCGCCGAGCCGACGGCGTCCATGACGTCGATCGACTCCGTCTTCACCAGCTCCCACGGACGCGCGTGGAATTCGTACGGCTTCGACGTCAGCGCGCCGACCGGGCAAAGGTCGATGACGTTGCCTTGCAGCTCCGACGTCATGGCGCGCTCGAGATACGTCGTGATCTCCATGTCCTCGCCACGTCCGGTGGCGCCGAGGTCCTCCACGCCGGCAACCTCGGCCGAGAAGCGGATGCAGCGGGTGCACTGGATGCACCGGTTCATCGACGTCTTGACCAGTGGGCCGATGTACTTGTCGGCCACCGCGCGCTTGTTCTCCTTGTAGCGCGAGCCGTCGACGCCGTAGGCCATCGCCTGGTCCTGCAGGTCGCACTCGCCACCCTGGTCGCAGATCGGGCAATCCAGCGGATGGTTGATGAGGAGGAACTCCATCACCCCTTCGCGCGCCTTCTTCACCATCGGCGACTTAGTGAACATCTCCGGCGGCTCGCCATTCGGCCCCGGGCGCAGATCACGAACGCTCATGGCGCACGACGCCTGCGGCTTGGGTGGCCCGCCCTTCACCTCGATCAGGCACATCCGGCAGTTACCGGCGATCGAAAGCCGCTCGTGGAAACAGAAGCGCGGAATCTCCGCCCCCGCGGCCTCGCACGCCTGGAGCAGCGTGTATTCCGCCGGTACGTCGATCTCGATGCCGTCGACTTTGATCTTGGCCATGGCTACTCCGCCGCCTCCATGACCGGAGCTTTCCACTTGCCGCGCGCCTGGTACGTCTCGATGCGCCGTTCGATCTCGGGACGGAAGTGCGCGATCAGCCCTTGCACCGGCCAGGCGGCTGCATCGCCGAGCGCGCAGATGGTGTGGCCCTCGATCTTGGTGGTCACCTCGAGCAGCGTGTCGATCTCGCGCTTCTCGGCGTTGCCATCGGCCATGCGCTCGAGCACGCGCCACATCCACCCGGTGCCCTCGCGGCACGGCGTGCACTGGCCGCAGCTCTCGTGCTTGTAGAAATACGACAGCCGCGAGATCGCCCGCACGATATCAGTCGATTTATCCATGACGATGACCGCCGCGGTGCCGAGACCGGAGCGGAGCTTCTGCAGCGTGTCGAAATCCATCACCAGGTCGTTGCATAGCGATGCCGGCAGACAGCGCACCGACGCACCGCCCGGGATCACAGCCAGCAGGTTGTCCCAGCCGCCGCGCACTCCGCCCGCATGCCGCTCGATCAGCTCGCGGAGTGTGATGCCCATTTCTTCTTCGACGGTGCAAGGCTTCTCGACATGGCCGGAGATGCAGAACAGCTTCGTGCCGACGTTGTTCGGCCGCCCGAAGCTCGCGAACCACGCCGCCCCGCGGCGGAGGATCGTGGGCGCCACTGCGATCGACTCGACGTTGTTCACCGTCGTAGGACACCCGTAAACGCCCATCGCCGCCGGGAACGGCGGCTTGAGGCGCGGCATGCCCTTCTTGCCTTCGAGGGACTCCAGCAGCGCGGTTTCCTCGCCGCAGATGTACGCTCCGGCACCGTGATGGACGACGATGTCCATGTCCCAGCCGTTCTTGTTGTTCTTGCCGATCAGCCCGGCCTCGTAGGCCTGATCGACCGCGGCCTGCAGCCGCTCACGCTCGCGGATGAATTCGCCCCGCACGTAGATGAAGGCCGTGTGGGCGCCCATCGCGAAACCGGCGACGAGGCAGCCCTCGACCAGCGTGTGTGGGTCATGGCGCAGGATTTCGCGGTCCTTGCAGGTGCCCGGCTCGGACTCGTCGGCGTTGACGACCAGATAGTGCGGCCGCCCGTCCGAGGTCTTCGGCATGAACGACCACTTGAGCCCGGTTGCGAAACCGGCGCCGCCACGACCGCGCAGGCCCGACGCCTTCATCTCATTGATGATCCAGTCGCGCCCGGCGTCGAGGATGTTTTTCGTGCCGTCCCACTGGCCGCGCGACATGGCGCCTTTCAGGCCCCAGTCGCCCTGGCCGTAGAGATTGGTGAAGATCCGGTCCTTGTCGGAAAGCATCGCTAGACCTTCGACACCGGGTTGGGCTTCTTGTCTTCCGGATTGGCCTGCACCGGCGGCTTCGGCGCGGGAGACTCGCGGTTGCTCGCGCCTTCGGTCGGCTTCTTCGCTTCCGAGTCGGTCAGCGCCGGCTGCGGCGCGCGCCACGGCTCTGCACCCGGCCGGTAGATGTCGCCGGTCAGCGTCGTCGGCCGGCCCACCGGCGCCGCGAGCTGCCGCTCGATGCGCGGGCCGGGCTTCGGCTTCTTCCCCGCCGCAAATTCGTCAAGCAGCGCGTTGAAGCTCGCCGCCGTCAGATCCTCGTAGGTATCGGCGTTGACCTGCACCAGCGGCGCGTTCACG
>DASZSW010000039.1:0-62510 GCA_035548515.1 Bauldia sp.
GCGGGCTCCGGAACGCGCGACGGGTTGTTGGGATGCTGGGTCCAGTTGCGGTAGCCCGTGGCCGGCGCACCGGTGTGCGGATCAACGCCAACGGTGATCTGCTCCATGGTGATGCAGTCCTCCACGGGGCAGACGTTTACGCACAAATTACAACCCACGCACTCGCTGTCGATCACTTCAAAGTGACGGCGGCCGTCCTTCATCGACGTAATCGCCTGGTGGGACGTGTCCTCACAGACGACGTGGCAGCGGCCGCATTCGATGCACAGATCCTGGTTGATCCGCGCCTTGGTGACGTAGTTGAGATTCAGGTACTTCCAGTCCGAGACGTTGGGTACCGCACGGGCGACGAGATCGCCGAGCTTCATCTGCCGTTCGTCGAGATAACGCGACAGGCCGGCCGTCATTTCCTCAACGATGCGGAAACCATAAGTCATTGCCGCGGTGCAGACCTGGACGTTGCCGGCGCCCAGCGCCATGAACTCGGCAGCGTCGCGCCAGGTCGTGATTCCGCCGATGCCCGAGATCGGGATGCCGGCCGTGGCTTCGTCGCGGGCGATCTCCGACACCATGGACAGCGCTATCGGCTTGACGGCCGGGCCGCAGTAGCCGCCGTGGCTGCCCTTGCCGTCAATGGTCGGCTCGGGGGCGAAGCCATCGAGATCGACGCTGGTGATCGAGTTGATCGTGTTGATCAGCGAAACGGCATCCGCACCGCCCTTCCTGGCGGCCCGCGCCGGGTAGCGGATGTCGGTGATGTTGGGCGTCAGCTTCACGATCACCGGCATGCGCGTCGTCTGCTTGCACCAGCGCGCGACCATCTCGATGTATTCCGGCACCTGACCGACGGCCGAGCCCATGCCGCGCTCGCTCATGCCATGCGGACAGCCGAAGTTCAGCTCGACGCCATCGGCGCCAGTCTCCTCGACCAGCGGCAGGATGCGCTTCCAGCTTGCTTCCTCGCACGGCACCATCAGCGAGACGACCAGCGCGCGATCGGGCCACGCGCGCTTCACTTCCTTGATCTCGCGGAGGTTCACATCAAGCGGGCGGTCGGTGATCAGCTCGATGTTGTTGAGGCCGATCAGACGGCGATCGCCGGAGTGGATGGCGCCGTAGCGTGGGCCGGCGACGTTCACGACCGGCGGGTCTTCACCCAGCGTCTTCCACACCACGCCGCCCCAGCCCGCCTTGAAGGCGCGGACGACGTTGTACTCCTTGTCGGTAGGCGGAGCGGAGGCGAGCCAGAACGGGTTCGGCGATTTGATGCCGGCGAATTCGGAACGGAGATCAGCCATGGTCAGCCTCCTGAGGCGCTTGCCCCCTCCACCATGCTTCGCATGGTCCCCCTCCCCCGCTTTGCGGGGGAGGACCACCACGTCGCGGTGCTCCCCCGTTTACGGGGGAGCTGTCGGCGAAGCCGACTGAGGGGGCGCTCATACCGACAATGCCCGGTGAATGGATTCGGCGGCCACCTTGCCGTCCTGCACGGCCGCCACGGTGAGGTCCTCGCCGCCGAATACACAATCGCCGCCGGCCCACACACCCTTCACCGAGGTGCGCCGCTCGTCATCGATCCTTATGCGGCCGCCCTGAAGTTCGATCGGCTCGGCCATGCCGTTCAATCCGGTAGGAACCAGCGTCTGGCCGATCGCCTTGAACACAACGTCGGCGTCGACAGTGAACGTTTCGCCGGTGCCGGCCAGGCGGCCGTCCATCTCGGCGGTGTATTCGAACTCCGCGCCCACGACGCTGCCGCCGGCGTTGGTCAGCAGCCGCTTCGGCATGGCGTTGAACTTGATCTTCACGCCGTCGGTCTGCGCCAGCTCGCGCTCGTAGGCGCTGGCGCCCATCTTCTCGGGGCCGCGGCGGTAGACGATGGTGACGTCCTCGGCGCCAAGGCGCTTCGACTGCGAGGCGATGTCGATAGCCGTCATGCCGCCACCGACCACCACGATGCGACGGCCTACTGGCAGCGCGCCGAGATCCCTGGCCTGGCGAAGGTCGGCGATGTAGTCGACAGCATCTTCGACGCCGGACTTGTCCTCGCCGGCGATGTTTAACGCGTTGACGCCGCCGAGACCGATGGCCAGAAACACCGCATCGAAGGAGCGGCGCAACTCGGCGAGGCTAAGGTCGCGACCAAGAGCCTTGCCGGTCTCGACGGTGATGCCGCCGATCGACAGAACGAAATCCACCTCCGCCTGGGCGAAGTTGTCGGGCGACTTGTAAGCGGCGATGCCGTACTCGTTGAGGCCGCCCGCTTTGGGCCGCGCATCGTAGATCACCACATCGTGCCCGTGCATCGCGAGGCGATGCGCGCACGACAGGCCCGCCGGGCCGGCGCCAACGACCGCGACGCGCTTGCCGGTAGGCTGGGCGCGTTCGAACGGCTGGCGGCCGTCTTCCTTCATCATCACGTCCGTCGCGTAGCGTTGCAGCTCGCCGATGCGCACGGGCTTGCCCTCTGCCGCTTCACGCACGCAGGCTTCCTCGCACAGCGTCTCGGTCGGGCAGACGCGGGCGCACATGCCGCCGAGGATGTTCTCGGCGAGGATGGTCTCGGCCGCGCCCTTGGGATTGCCGTAGCGGATCTGGCGGATGAACATCGCGATGTCGATGCCCGTCGGGCATGCGTTCATGCACGGCGCGTCGTAGCAGAAGTAGCAGCGATCGGCTTCGACGATGGCCTGATGGGTGTCCAGGGGCGGATGCAGATCGCCGAAGTTTGCCGCGTAGTCTTCGGCAAGAAGCCGCCCGGCGGCGATATCTGGCACGCGCTCCACGGCCATAGGCCATTCCCTCCGCGCTCACCGGCAAAATTGCCGTCCCAAGATTTGTCCATTTGGACAAATTCCAGAATGGAGGTCAAGCGCAACAAATGGGCGGGCGGCGGTTCATGCGGGCGTTGTTGCGGGTGTCGAGGTCGCCCCTCCCCAAAACCGCTTCGCGGTTTTGGCCCTCCCGCAAGGGAGGGCTCATGCGTTGCAAAGTATTCGCCAACGGCTGAACGCGTGAACCCTCCCTTTCGAGAGGGTCAAACGGCCGTGGCCGTTTGGGGAGAGGTAACGCCGCGCGTAGAACGCCTAGGTCCCCTCCATCTCCTCGCGCAAAATCTCGACGCGCAGCCATTCCTCCTCAGCCTTGCCGAGGTCGGCCTTGGCCATGGCGAGCGCCATCGTGGTCTTGGTGAAGGTCGCCGCGTCCTTTCGGTAGAGGTCGGGCGCGGACAGTGTCTCCTCGAGCCGCTTTATCTCGGCCGTCAGCTTTTCGATGCGCCCGGGTAACGTCTTCAGCGCGTGCTGCTCGGCGAACGACAGTTTCTTCTTCTGCTTCGGCGGTGCCGATGGCGAAGCCGTGCCGGCTTTCGGCTTCTCCTTCGCGGGTGGAGCGGCAGCAGGCGGCGGACCGCGCTGCAGCAGCATGTCGCTGTAGCCGCCGGCGTATTCCTGCCAGCGCCCGTCGCCCTCCGACGCAATCGTCGAGGTCACCACGCGATCCAGAAAATCGCGATCGTGGCTGACCAGGATCAGCGTGCCCGGATACGCCGCCAGCATTTCCTGGAGCAGATCGAGTGTCTCGAGGTCGAGGTCGTTCGTGGGCTCGTCAAGCACCATCAGGTTCGAAGGCTTCGCCAGGGCCCGCGCAAGCATCAGGCGGCCGCGCTCGCCGCCGGACAGCGCCTTGACCGGTGTGCGCACCTGCTCCGGACGAAACAGGAAATCCTTGAGGTAGCCGATGACGTGGCGAACCTCTCCGCCGATCATTACTGCATCGCCGCGGCCATCGGTCAGGACATCGGCGACGGTCGTCTCGGGGTCGAGAGATTCGCGCTTCTGGTCGAGCGTAGCGATCTCGAGATTGGCGCCGAGGCGCACGGTGCCCGCATCGGGGGCGAGCGCCGCGGTCAGCAGATTGATCAGCGTCGTCTTGCCGGCACCGTTTGGTCCGACGATACCGACACGGTCGCCACGTTCGATGCGGGTGGAGAAATCGCGCACGACGGGGCGTCCGGCCCAGCTTTTGGCGATTCCTGTCGCCTCAATCACGAGCTTGCCCGATTGCCGAGTTTCCTGCACCGCCATGTCGACGTCGCCCTGCGGACGATTGGCGCGGAGCGATTTGCGTTCGGCGCGCAACGTGTGGAGATCGGCGAGACGTTTCTGATTGCGCTTGCGCCGCGCGCTGACGCCGTAGCGCAGCCAGTGCTCCTCGTTCACGATCTTGCGGTCGAGCTTGTGGGCGGCGAGCTCCTCTTCCGCCAGCACTTCGTCGCGCCACGCTTCGAAATCGGCGAAACCCTTGTCGAGGCGGCGCGTCTCGCCGCGATCGAGCCAGACGGTCGCGGTCGAGAGATTCTCAAGGAAGCGGCGGTCGTGGCTGACCATTACGATCGCCGAGCGTGACTCCTTGAGCGCGACTTCGAGCTGTTCGATAGCGATGAGGTCGAGGTGGTTGGTCGGCTCGTCGAGCAGCAGGATGTCCGGCTCGGGCGCCAGCACGCGGGCGAGTGCGGCGCGGCGCGCTTCGCCGCCGGACAGGCGCGCCGGATCCTCCTCGCCGGTCAATCCAAGCTGTTCCAGCAGGTAGCGCGCGCGATGGGCGGGATCTCCGCCGGTCATGCCCGCCTCGACGTACGCGAGCGCGGTGTCGAAGCCCACGAAATCCGGCACCTGCGGCAGGTAGCGCACCGTCGCCGTCGGCTGCAGGAAACGGCTCCCGCTATCGGCCTGGACTTCGCCGGCGACGATCCTCATCAGCGTCGATTTGCCCGAGCCGTTGCGGCCCACGAGCGCCAGGCGGTCTCCTTCGCTCACCGACAGGTCGGCGCCGGTGAGCAGCGGCGTGCCGCCGAAGGTCAGCGCGATGTCCTGAAGCTGGAGCAACGGAGGCATCAGCGCCATTCCTCTCCCCCCTTGTGGGGGAGATAGCGGAGCTTGGCGAGCGCAGCGAGCCTAGCCGAGCTGAGAGGGGGGTATTCCTGCGACGTCATGAAGTGGCCGCGACCCCCTCCCCAACCCTCCCCCACAAAGGGAGAGGAGCTCGCGTTGTGGTCTGCATCAACGCGCCCATCACGCCGCCGCGGTGTGGCGCTGGTAGTCCTTGACGTCGGAGAACGTCACCTTGGGCGCGCGCTCCATTTCGTAGTTCAGCATGAACGCCGATGGCGCCATGAAGACGGGAGCGCCGTCGAGGTCCTCGGCCATGTCGCCGCGATGCGAGGCGATGAAGGCGTCGCGGTCGGCGATGTTGTCGGCACTGATCCAGCGGCCGACGGTGAAACGTGGCTGCTCGAAGTCGATCTCAAGGTCGTATTCCTCGGCCATGCGCGCCTTCAGCACGTCGAGCTGAAGCGCGCCGACGACGCCGACGATCAACGGCGAGCCGTCGAGGGGCATGAACACCTGGACGACGCCCTCCTCCGCCATCTGGCGCAGCGCCTCCTTCAGCTTCTTCGCCTTCATGGCATCGCCGACGCGAACACGGCGCAGGATTTCCGGTGCGAAGCTCGGCACGCCGCGGAAGTTCAGTGTCTCGCCCTCCGTCAGCGTGTCGCCGATGCGCAAGGTGCCGTGGTTGGGGATGCCCACGATATCGCCGGCGTAGGCCTCATCGGCCACCGTGCGCTCGCGAGCGAAGAAGAATTGCGGCGCGGTGACGCTCATCGTCTTGCCGGTGCGGATCAGCTTCGCCTTCATGCCGCGCGTCAGCCTTCCCGAGCAGACGCGCACGAAGGCGATGCGGTCGCGGTGGTTGGGGTCCATGTTCGCCTGGATCTTGAAGACGAGGCCGGTCATGCCCTTCTCGTCAGGACTGACGCTCCGCTCCTCGGCAGCGCGCGGCAGAGGCGCCGGGGCGATGGCGCCCAGCCGCTCGATGAGGTCGCGGACGCCGAAGTTGCGGAGCGCCGAGCCGAACAGCACCGGTGTCAGGTGGCCCTCGCGAAACGAGGCCATGTCGAAGGGGCGTGTGGCGGCTTTCGCGAGGGCCACCTCCTCGGCGGCCGTCTCCGCCTCGTTTTCGGGCAGGAAGCGCGCGAAGGACGAGGCGTCGAGGTTTCCTGCAGGCTGCGGCGCTTCGCCGAGGTCATCGAGACGGCGCACGACGTTCTTTTCAAGGTCGAAGACGCCGGCAAACGAGCGACCCATTCCCAGTGGCCAGGAGAGCGGAGCCGTATCCAGCGCCAATCGCTTCTCGATTTCCTCAAGCAACTCAAATGGATGGCGGCCGTCGCGGTCGAGCTTGTTGATGAAGGTGATAATCGGAATATCGCGCAGCCGGCACACCTCGAACAGTTTCAGCGTGCGGGCCTCGATGCCCTTGGCAGCGTCGATCACCATGACGGCCGAGTCGACGGCGGAGAGCGTCCGGTAGGTGTCCTCCGAGAAATCCTCGTGGCCGGGCGTGTCGAGAAGATTGAAGACGAGGCCGTCGTGCTCGAAGGTCATCACCGACGTGACGATCGAGATGCCGCGCTCGCGCTCCATCGCCATCCAGTCCGAGCGGGTCTGGGCACGGTTGCGTTTGGCCTTGACCTCACCGGCAAGCTGAATCGCGCCGCCGAAAAGCAGCAGCTTCTCGGTGAGGGTCGTCTTGCCCGCGTCGGGATGCGAGATGATCGCGAACGTGCGGCGGAGAGAGGAAGGCGTGGACATCGCCGCGCGGTTCTAGCGCATCGAGGATAGGCGCGCCAACGCCGGGATGAAGGGGCCGCTCAAGCCCGCTTGGCGAGACCCACGCGGAGCGCCGCAAAGCAGCGGGCATCGATCGCGGTTCCCACCTCGTCCGCCATGATCTCCAGCGCCGCCTCCTGCGACATGGCGCTGCGGTAGGGCCGCTTGGCGGTCAGGGCGTCGTAGATGTCGGCGGTGGTGAGCACGCGCGTATCGATGGCGATTTCGTCCCCGAAGCGGCCGTGGGGATAGCCCTTGCCGTCGAGGCGCTCGTGATGGGCGCCCGCGATGCGCGCCAGTTCAGCAAAGGCGGTGATGCGGGACAGGATGGTCTCCGTCAGCGCGGCGTGCTGGCGCATCGCCTGCCGCTCCTCGGCCGTCAACGGGCCGGGCTTGTCGAGGATGGCGTTTGAGACGCCGAGCTTGCCGATGTCATGCAGCAGCGCGCCACGGCGGAGCCAGCGGCGACTGGCCGGCGCGAAATCGAGTTCGGCGGCGATCATGTCGGCGAATTCGGCGACGCGCGAGGAGTGGCCGCTTGTGTACGGACTCTTGGAGTCCACCACCTCGGCGAAGGCCTCGGCGATGTCGTCGAGGAAGTCGTCGTCGAGCTGCTTTGCGTGGCGCGCGGGTTCGAGGTCGAGCACTGTCGTTTCGAGATGCGGCGAGGCCAGCCCCTCCCAGAAGCCATGGCGGCCTTGGGCACGCGTAAAGGCGGCGACCAGATCGGGATCGAACCACGAGCCGGAACGGCGGCCGATCTCCTTGCGGGTCTCAATCCGCCCGTAAGCGGTGTTGAAGACGTCCACGACCTGCGCCAGCAAAGCGATACGCGCGTACACCGGGATGGCATCGCCCTTCTTGCCGGCAGGGTGGCCGTTGCCGTCCCAATGTTCGTCAAGGTCGTGGATGCCGTCGGCGACGCGATCCGAGAAGCGGAGACGGCGGGCGATGTCAGCGCCGCGCTCGCAGCGTGTCGCTATGACTTCATGCGCGACGGCTGGGCTTTTCGGAACAACGGAGAGCAAGGTCTGCACGCGATCGGCGAAGCCGGTAGCGCCGGCGGTGTGGGTAACGACAAAGTTGAGCAATGCCGGCAGGCTCGTGCCGACGATCTTGGCATCGTGCTTGAAGAGAAGATCGTCCGTCTTGTAGAGCGCGGAAATGCGCGCGGCGTTGGACGAGCAGCCCACGTCCTTCAGAAGCAGCGTGTAGTAGAGCTCCCACAGTTCCACCTCGCTGAGGCCGATCTCGCGGCCGATCGCGGTGCCGATCCAGCAGCAGCGGACGCAGTGGCCCTGAGGCTGTCCTTCCGTCAGATCGAGCGCGTGGCTGAGCGCGCTCAGCAACTCCGACAGCCGCAGCGCCTCTTCGTCGGGCGCCGGCGTCTGCATCTTCAATATCGTGGCTGAAGCCAAGGGCGCGATCCCGCGAAAATGTCGGACCTGGAGGAAGCGCGCGAGGCGTAAACAATGCGTAGCCTTCGCCGCGGCAAGTCCCGGAAGTAACGGGATATGGTCGTGCGAGGTTTCAGTGCGCTCGCGACGTGGTTTACGCGAGATGAAGAAGGTCGCGCGATCCGGCCTTAAGCGTCCTTGCGGCCGTAGTCGTCCTGAAGGCGGACGATGTCGTCCTCGCCAAGGTAGTCGCCGATCTGCACCTCGATCAGCGTCATCGGCTCGGTGCCCGGATTGGCCATGCGGTGGATGTGGCCGAGCGGGATGTGCACCGACTCGTTCGGGTTCACGCGGATCGTTTTCAGGTTGTCCATGTCAGGGCCGATGGTGATGTCGGCGATGCCTGAAACGACGGTCCAGTGCTCGGCGCGGTGGAAGTGCTTCTGCAGCGACAGGCGCGCGCCGGGCGTCACGACGATGCGCTTCACCTGATGACGCGGCCCCTGGTCAAGGGACTGGTAGTTGCCCCACGGCCGGAAGTGGCGGATGAAGTCACCGAAGTTGGCCTCCGGCTTTGCCTGCACCGCCGCAACCAGCTCCTTCACCTCTGCCGAGCGCGAGCGCGTGGTGACGAGGATCGAGCCGTCCGCCGCGACGACAACCAGGTCGTCCACGCCGACGACGCCGACGGTGTCGGTCTCACTCGAAACGTAGTTGTCCTTCGCATCGACGAACGTGACATTGCCGGCGGCGACGTTGCCGTTCCCGTCCTTGCCGCTCTCGTCCCAGACCGCGCCCCAGGTGCCGAGGTCGTTCCAGTCGAAGTCGGCGGGCACCACGGCTGCCAGTTTCGTCTTCTCCATCACGGCGTAGTCAATGGATTTCTTGGGTGCCGTCTCGAAGGCCGCCTTGTCGATGGTCGTCGCGCCGGCATCATTCTTGGCGGCCGCGATCGCCTTGCGCACCGCGGCGCCGATTTCGCCCGCATGAGCGTCCAGTTCGGAGAGCGCGGTCGCCGCGCGCATCAGGAAGATGCCAGAGTTCCAGAGGTAGCCGCCCTTCACCAGTTCGGCGGCGCGCCCTGCGTCTGGCTTCTCGACGAACTGGTCTACGGCTTTGGCGCTGCCCTGCCCCAGCGCGGCACCCGGCCTGATGTAACCAAACGACGTGGACGGGCCGGTGGGCTTCACGCCGAACACCACGATGCGTCCGGCTTCGGCGGCAGGTAGCGCGGCATCGACCACGCGGGCGAAGGCGTCGCCGTCTTCGATGACGTGATCGGCGGCGAGGACGAGGATCGTGGCGTTCTTGTCTTTCGCGGCAACGTAAGCCGCGGCAGCACCCACAGCCGCCGCGGTGTCGCGGCCGATTGGCTCGAGCAACAGCGTTGCTTTCGCGCCCGCGTGCTTCAGCGCCTGCTCGACCAGATAGCGGTGATCGACGCTGGTAATAACCACCGGCTCGGCGAAGCGACCGCGATCGGACACACGCTCCAACGTCAGCGCGAAGCTGGATTTGCCGCCGACCAGCGGCAAGAACGGCTTAGGCGCATCCTGGCGCGACGCGGGCCACAGGCGCGTGCCCGCGCCCCCGGACATGATGACGGGAACAATCACGCGAGAAAGTCTCCGTCGATCAGATCAGGCGATGTCGTCAGTACGCGGACGCGCTGCGGTCTGACGCAGCCAGTCGAGCAGCTCCGCGACGTTGGCAGTTGCCACGCCAATGCAGCTATCGGCGGCGCCGTAGTAGATGCGGACATCGCCATTCTCCTCGACCCATCCGCAGGGGAACACGACCTTGTCCACATCGCCGAAGAGCTCGTAATCCGTCTCGGGCTGGAACACCCATTCGTCGGAGCGATAGATGACGCGCGACGGATTGTCGAGGTCGAGCAGCGCAAGTCCGAGCCGGTAGATCGCGCCGGACGCCGTCATGCGGACGCCGTGATACATCATCAGCCAGCCCTCGGCCGTGCGCAACGGCGGCGGCGAAAGGCCGATCTTGTTGGCATCCCACCATGAGCCGCGGCGGGCGCGGAGCAGGATGTGGTGGTCGCCCCAATGGCGCAAGTCGGGCGACCAGGACAGCCAGATGTGGGCGCCGGTCGCCGCCATCGTCGGGACCGGCCGGTGGAGCATGGCCCAGCGGCCTTTGAACCGCACCGGGAACAGCGCGGCGTCCTTGTCGTCGGGCGGCATCACGGGGCCGAGGCGCTGAAAGGTGCGGAAGTCGGTGGTGGTGGCAAGCGAGACCAGCGGACCGCCGACGGAGAACGCCGTATAGGCGACCGCGAATTTCTTCTCCTCCTCCATGTACGTGATGCGCGGATCCTCAACGCCCCAGATTTCCTCCGGGAAACGATCGGGATCAGCCACGAAGGTCGGCGTGGAGTCGAAGCGCCAGCCGGTGATGCCGTCCTTCGACCGCGCGACCGTCAGATGCGAATGGCCGCGGCGGTCTTCAACCCGTAACAGAAGCAGCGTCTCACCATCGAAAATGGTGGCGCCAGGATTAAAGATGGTGTTCGCCGCGTACGGCAGATCACTCGTCGAGATTATCGGGTTGTCGGGATGGCGGATGAAGAGTTCGCGGAAGGGAGCGTTCTTAAGCATCGGCGGCACCTCACGGGCTGGGCGCGCTGGCGGCGCGTTCCGGGATGGCAGTGCGCGCGCCGACTGACGGTCGACGCGCCGTGGCTATATCGCGGACAGCGATCGTGGCGGTGCCGGTGGCAACGTGCATGGCGAGCAGCGAATGCAGCCACGCCAGCGTCGACTCCGCACCCTGGTTCTGGTTCAGCCCTTCTGCCTGCACGCCATCGCGGCAGCCGCCGGTGGCGTGGTCGCAGACGGCCTGGCCAAGATCGTTGCGGCCAAGGAACCATTCGAACGAGCGGCGGGCCTCATCCAGCCAGCGGTGTTCGCCGGTCGCGCGAAACGCCTCGAGAGCCGCGTCCGCCATGTGTTGGACCTCGATCGGTTGCTGATCGAAACGGGCCTGGACGCCGGCGCGGCTGAACCAGCCGCGGTTACCGACCGGGACGAAATGTCCCTTGGGATCGATCTGCAGGGCGGCCAGCCATTCGAGCGACTTCAGGCCGGTTTCCACCATCTCCTGGCGGCCAAGGCGGACGCCGGAGGCAATCAGCGCGTGAGGCAGCAAACCGTTGGCATAGGTCAGCATCTCCTCCGGCCAAGGCCAGTCCGGCCGCGACTCAAGCAGGAAGGCCTCGTGGAGCCGCTCCGCAAGGAGGACCTGGGCGCGGCGCACTTCCGTGGCGCCGCTGAAGCGGCGAAGATAGGCGTCGATGCCGAGGAGCGCGTATGCGCAGGCGCGGAGCGCCGTCAGTTCGATGGCACGCGGCAAGGCGCGCTCGAACAGACTCATTGCAGCCGCCGCCATTCCCTGCGAAGGCGAGTCAAGGACGGTCTGGCCGAGCGCCCAGATGGCGCGGCCGTGCGAATCCTCACTGCCCGCTTCCTCCTGCCACTCGCGTCCGTAGCTCATGAAATTGCGAAAGCGGCCGTTGCCCTCGTTGAACGCCTGCTGCAGGAACGAAAGATAGCGGTGCGCCAGGACTCCGCGATCGTTGTCCTTGTCGGCAAGCACCTGCTGCGCCAGCAGGGTCACAATCAACGCACGGGCGTTGTCGTCGGTGCAGTAGCCGTGATCGCGGTCGGGGATATCGAAACGCGCGTGCTGCAAGATGCCGGTATCGTCCGTCAGCACGCGCAGGTGATCGAGCTTCGGATAGGGCAGTTCGAGCGCCGCCAGTTCGACCGCGCGCGTCCGGTACACGCGCGGGCGCACGCCGCGTTCGCGACGGACATCGCGGAAGACGCGCAGATAGCCTTGCGCAACTTCGCTCCATATCATCGGCCGCGCCTTCAGGTAGGCGCGCTTGCGCATGGCGTTGCGCTCCGTCTCGTTGGAGAGCAGCGAGATGATGGCTTCGCCCGTCGCCTGCGCGTCACGGAATGGAACCAGGACGCCGTGACCGTCGGCGAGCATCTCCTCGGCGTACCAGTACGGCGTCGAGACGATCGCCTTGCCGGCGCCCAGCGCATAGGACAGCACGCCGGAGACAATCTGTTCGCGGCCGAGATACGGCGTGACCACCACGTCGGCTGCCGACAGGAAAGCCAGCAGCGTCGGAGTATCGATGAACTGGTTGTAGAAGACGACGTTGTCGGCGACGCCCAGGTCGCGCGCCTTGCGCTGGAGCATATGGCGATAGGCCTCGCCCTCGCGCCGCTTCACCTCGGGGTGCGTGGCCCCGAGAACCGCAAAGATCGCGTCCGGATGGGCGCGCACGATCTCAGGCATCGCGTCGATGACGTATTCCAGGCCCTTGCCTTCCGACAGGAGGCCAAAGGTCAGGATCACCTTCTTGCCGACAAGGTCGAACTGGTCCTTGTTGTAGGAGGTGTCGAGGAACGGCATGTCCGGCACGCCATGCGGAATGACCGCGACGCGGTCCTTCGGGATGCCGTAGACCGACGTCAGCACCTGCTCCGCCATCTCGCTCATGACGACGACGCGGTCGGAGAATTCGCCGATCGCGGCGATGATGTCGCGCTGCTCGGCGTTAGGCTCCTTCAACACGGTGTGCAGCGTCGTCACCACGGGCATGCGCAGATGCTCGAGCGGGCGAAGGACGTAGCTGCCGGAGCTGCCGCCGTAGATGCCGAACTCGTGCTGGAGGCAGACGGCCTCGATCTGGTTCATGTTCAGGAAGTCGACCGCCTTGCGGTAGTCGGCGAGGCTTTTCTGCGCGATCTCGAAGTGCACCTCAGGCGGGTAGTCGTAGATCTCGGCGCCGTCATTCAGCGCGACCGACCACCACTCGGAGCTCGGTGCTTCTTTCGATAGCGCGGTGAGCAAATCGTTCGAAAATGTGGCGATGCCGCAACGGCGCGGCACGTAGGTACCAACGAACGAAACCTTCTTTGGCCCGCTCCGTCGTTTGGTCGGCTGATCTGCAGGCATGGGCCCTCCTTCAGTGTCCGAAGGAAACGCCCGAGGTGGAGAAAAGTTTCCGCAGTGCGGGAGGATTCTTGGCCTTACGGAATCTCGTAGATTTTCACGCGCTCGGTGATGCCCTTGAGCGAGGCGCTCTGCGAAGTCGGAACAAGCCCGTGCTGATTGAGCAGCGCGGTGGAGGCCGGGTCTTCGACGACCGGCTCTGTGGCGTAGATCGACCGGTTGACCGCGAGATTCTGGACGCGTGAAGCGATGTTCACGGTCTGGCCGAAGTAATCCTGCCGATCGTTGAGGTTGACCGCGAGGCAAGGGCCCTCATGGATGCCGATCTTCAGCAGCAGGTCCTCGTGGCCGCGCTCGTCGTTGAGGCGCGCCATGCCGTCGCGCATCCGCAGCGCCGCCGCGATGGCGCGATCGGGCGATACGAACGTCGCCATGACGGCATCGCCGATGGTCTTCACCACGGCGCCAGCTTCCTCCGCGACAATCTGGTGCAGGACGTGGAAGTGCGAGCGGACGAGATCGTAAGCGGCGAGATCGCCGACGCGCTCGTAGAGCTCGGTCGAGCCCTTCAGATCGGTGAACAGGAAAGTCAGCGACAGAATCTTCAGCCTCTGGTCGATGTCGAGCGCGTCGGTGCGGTAGAGGTCGCGGAACGTCTGGTTCGACAGCAGCCGCTTGGCGGTGAGAAAGGGACGGCGGCGCGCCATGATCGAAGCAAGCGACTCGCCATAGAGCCACACCGACGGGATTGTGCGCATGTCGGTCTGGTTCTCGAACGATATGCGCAACGGGCCGGGGCGCAGTTCGAGCATGCCGGTCGGAGCGGACAGCTTGTTATAGGCGATTGCGAGCGTCTGACGCTCCTTCGTGGGCTCACCCATGACCTTGAGGAAGTGCGCCGAGTGCGTCACCGGCTCAAAGACGACCACCATGCCCTCGGGCAGCTGGAGCGACATGGTTGCCTTCTCGTGCCCGGCGAGTTCGAGGAAATCGAGCGTGCACTCCTGCAGCTTCTCGTCGAGATCGTCGGGGAGGTCCGAGCCCGAGCCCCAGAACATCTGCCGCCAGTATTCCAGCGGAGGCAGCGTGTTCGGGTCGTGGCCGGCAACACGACGCACGCGTTGCGCGACCGTGAACGTAACGTCCACCATCTCGTCCAGCGTCGGCTCGTAACCCGCCGAGCAGAGCTGGCAGTTATAGATGTCCTGGTGGATGGTCTTCAGCGTCGAATTTGCGCCGAGGACGCCGCCGCAGCCGGGGCAGAGCACGTTCCAGCCGAGCTCGAACAGGCCGAGGCGCGAGGCATGCAGGAAGGCGGCGATCGTTTTTTCTACGTCGGTGCCACGTTTCTGCGCGAAGGCGATGGGGTTGATACGGAACAGGTCGCGATCGCTGCCGTGCGCGATGACATCTTCGATCGCCGCAACCGCCGCCGGATCGGCAGTGCGGCGCAGCACTGAAAACAGCGATTCCGCTTCGCTCATGAGGCCAGTATAGCGCGCCCGGCCCTGCTTTGGTGCTAAGCCATTACCGAATCGGGGACGAGCACGGTTCGCCGCCCGCCGTCGTCCTGTGCCCATACCGCCTCAATTTTCGATAAAGGCACGATACTTGTCGCGACGGTCAGGCGTGCTTTCGGGGCGGCCTTGAGCAGGTCCGTGATGCAGGCCAGCATCCTGGCGGGTGGCACGCTGCCGAGGCCACTACCCATCATCTGGATGGCACTGGAACGCAGTACCGCGCTCGGCAAGGTGATCGTCTGGCTGCTGGCCGAGCCGACCTCGACGAAGCGGATCGGCACATCGTCTGCACCCGCTTTTGCACCGGCGATGAGAAGCCGCTCCGCGCTGACGCCCCAAAGGTAGTCAATCACTACGTCTACGCCCGCGGCGAAATGCGGCCTGACGCTCTCCTCCAGCGCGTCCGCGTCATCGACCAGCGGGATGGTCACGTCAGCGCCGAGAGCCGCAAGTGATCGCAGAGCACCGGCATTACGGCCGGTGGCGATCACTTTGCCGGCGCCCAGGTATTTCGCGATCTGCACCGCCAGGCGGCCGGCTGTCCCGGTTGCCCCATTGATGAGGACGGTCTCGCCGCGCTTCAGCTTCGCCCGCTCGGTGAAGGCCGCCCATGACGAGACGCCGGGATTGGCGATCGCTGCGGCCGTCGCATCGTCGAGGTCGCCGGGCAGCGGTACGCATTGGCGGTCCGCCACGGCCGTCCGCTCGGCCATGCCGCCGTTCGGCGGCTCGGGCAGCACGAAATAGACGCGCTTACCGTTGTCGAGTCGGCCGACGCCATCGATGCCGATGACGAAGGGAAACTCGCCCGAGGCGCTGTAGTGCGTTCCCGAGGCGCGGCTCCGGGTGACATGACTGACGGCAGCGGCCGTCACGGTGACGCGCTGTTCGCCTGGGCTCACCAGCGGCTCGGCCACTTCCGCATAGATTGGCGCTTCGCCTATTGCGCGCACGATTGCGGCTTTCATGGATATCTCCCATCCACAATATGTGTATGATGCACATATAGGGAGACTGCGATGGCTGCAAGAGAAAAAGTGCAAAATACACATATCGGCGGAAAGCTGCGCGAGCTACATGGTGCGCTCCTCGACATCATCAGCGTCATGAACCGGCCGCAGCGCGACGAGGCTCTGATTGCGGCGGCGGGAATTCCGCTGGATCGCGCGCTATTTCCGCTGCTGGTCGGGATCGAGCGAGTCGGTGCGATCGGCGTGGTGGATCTCGCGGAACGCGCCGGGCGCGACTACACGACCGTCAGCCGGCAAGTCGCGACGCTGGCGAAGCTGGGACTGGTGGAACGGCGCGGCCGCGCCGACGATGCGCGCGTACGCGAGGCGCGGATCACGGCCAAGGGCAAGGCGATGACCGATCTGGTCGATGCCGCGCGCGAGAAGATGGGCCGGGCGATCTTCGCCACATGGAAGCGGCGCGACATAGACGAACTCGTGCGGTTGATGCGCAAGTTCGCCGACGACATAAACGAGGCGCCGGGGAAGTAGCTACGCCTTGATGCGTGCGCCCGCCGGGTCGTAGAGCGAGCCCGCGTGTCGCTTCGCGGGAACGCGCACCGTCGCCACTTCAAGCTCGTAGGTACCGCTTGCCAGGAAATCGTCGCTCACGCCCTCTGCATCGCGCACATAACCCATGCCGATATTGGCTCCGACCGTGTAGCCCCAGCCGCCCGAGGTGAGATAGCCGACGCGCTGGCCATCCCGCAGGATCGTCTCGCGGCCGGCAAGCATGATCGCCGGGTCGGCGACGGTAAAGGTCATCAGCCGCTTGGGCAGCGGCGCGGCGGCCGCCTTCGCCACGGCTTCGCGACCAAGGAACGGCATTCCTGATTTCATCTTCACGGCCCAACCGAGGCCCGCCTGATACGGATTGTCGTTAGGCGTGATGTCCGCCCCCCAGGCGCGGTAGCCCTTCTCCAGGCGCAGCGATTCGATGGCGCGGTAGCCGGCGGTCATGACGCCGTGTGGCGCGCCCGCCGCGATCAGCGCGTCGAAGACGATGCCGGTGTCGCCGATCGGCATGTGCAGCTCCCAGCCAAGCTCGCCGACGTAGGTGACGCGGAGCGCGCGGACCGGTTTGCCCGCGACGGCGATCTCGCGGACGTGGCCGAAAGGGAAGGCCGCGTTGGACACATCGGCATCGGTGACCGCCGCCAGCACATCGCGGGCGCGAGGACCGAACAGCGATAGCGTGCCGAATTTTCCGGTGACGTCGGTGAGCACGGCGTCCAGGCCAGCGGGAATGTTCTGCCTGATCCACGCGAAATCATGCGTGCGGAAGCCGGTGCCGGTGACGATGTAAAACTGGTCCTCCGCGACGCGCGCGACCGTGAGATCGCACTCGATGCCGCCGCGCGAGTTGAGCATCTGCGTGTAGGTAAGTCGCCCCGGCGCTTTCGCGACATCATTGGCGGCAATCCACGACAGCGCCTCGGCGGCATCGCGCCCTTGCATTTCATATTTGGCGAACGAAGACTGATCGAAGATCGCCACGCGTTCGCGGCACGCCTGATGCTCGCGGCCGACCGCATCGAACCAGTTGCCGCGCCCGAAGGTGTAGACGTCGCGCGCCTCATCGCCGGCGTCCGCGAACCAGTTTGCGCGCTCCCAACCAAGCTTGGAGCCAAACACTGCGCGGCGCGCGCTCAGACGCTCGTAGAGCGGCGAGACAATGCGCGGACGGCCGCTTTCGTATTCCTCCAGCGGATAGGCGACGGTGTAGTGTTTGCCGTAGGCCTCCAGCGTGCGCTCGCGCGTCCAGTCGCGGTCGCGGTGCAGATCCGAGAAGCGGCGGATATCGACGACCCAGAGGTCCATCGGTTGCTCGCCTTTGCTCACCCAATCGGCCAGCACCCACCCTGCCCCACCTCCGGATGCGATACCGAAGGCGTTGAAGCCGGCACCGACGAAGACGTTCCGCACCTCGGGAGCTTCGCCCAGGATGAAGTTGCCGTCGGGCGTGAACGACTCCGGGCCGTTGATCATCTGCTTGATGCCGGCGGAGCCGAGCGCCGGGATGCGAGCGAGCGCCTGCTCCATGTGCTGCTCGAAATGATCCCAATCGTCGTCGAGCAGCTGGAACTCAAAGTCATTGGGCGCGTCGCCGGTCACCCATGCGACCGGGTTCGGCTCGTAGCCGCCGAAGACGAGCCCGCCGACTTCCTCCTTGAAATATGTGCGCCGGTCGGGGTCGCGAATAGTCGCCATGCCGGGCGCGATACCATCTATCTTCTCGGTGATGACGTATTGATGCTTCACGGGCTGGAGCGGGACGCTGACGCCTGCCATCGCCGCAACCTGCCGCGACCACAGCCCGGCGCACACCACGACCTTCTCGCAGGTGATGCGTCCGGCGGAGGTCAGCACCGCGGCGATGCGCCCGTCCTTCACCTCGAAGCCGGTGCAGGCGACGCCTTCGTGCAGCCTGGCGCCATGGTTGCGGGCGCCCTTCGCCAGCGCCTGCGCGATATCGGACGGCGAAGCCTGCCCGTCGCTCGGCATGAACGTAGCGCCGACGAGATCACCGATATCGAGCAGCGGCCACATGTGCTTCGCCTCGGCCGGCGATAGCAAGTGCATGTCGAGACCGAAGGACCGGGCAGTCGTCGCCTGCCGGCGGAATTCGGTCCAACGATCGGCATTGGTGGCCAGACGCAGGCAGCCAGTCTGGCGCCAGCCGGTTGCCTGCCCGGTCTCGGCTTCGAGCTTGGTGTAGAGGTCGACGGAGTAGCGCAACACCTGCGTGATCGAGGCGGACGAGCGCAGCTGGCCGACGAGGCCCGCCGCGTGCCAGGTCGAGCCGCCCGTGATCCGGCCGCGTTCGATCAGGACAACATCAGCCTTGTGGTCGCGCGCGAGGTGATAGGCGGTGGAGCAGCCGATGATGCCGCCGCCGATGACGACGACCTCCGCATGCGCGGGAATCATGCTGCCCATCTCCCCCATTTGTCGGGCTTATCGCACGGAAAACCGTCATTCGTAACGGCAAGTCACAGTGGCGGCGCTGCAACAGCGCAACGATAACGGGCATGATAAACTGAGACATTGGGAGACTAGCGTCGGTTCGCAGACGATTCGCACGTCGGACTCGAGGCTTTGGGGGAAAGATGAAGAGGCTGGGTCTGTTGCTCGCGGCGGGCTTGGGCGCGCTGGGAGTGGATGTCGCACCAGCGAGTGCCGGGCCGCTGACGCAGGCGCAGATCCTTCACTGCGAGCCGAATCGCGCTGACATCAGCTCTGTCGCCGTGAACGATCTGAAGTTCGGCGTCGAGGCGACCTACGTCTGGGCAAGCGCCAACATACAACTGACGAAGCTTGACGGTTCCGTGCGCGGCTACTTCGTCTCAGGCCGCGCGGTGCCGACGGACAAGCAGGTGCGGGAAAACAAGGCCTCGGCGGGGTTCGCCTATAGTGGGTTCACATGCAGCGTGACGTATCGCAACATCGTCTCGGTGCGGAATTGCGGCGGCAGCCGGAAGGCACGAAACTGCGATATCGGCGTGAAGATATTCGGCAATCCCGTCGTCTTTGCCGTGACCATGACCGCCGAGCCGACCAAAATCATCGAAGCGTCGAGCACGCCCTAACCGCGACGTTGCTGTCGCCGCGCGGCATCGGCGGCGATAAAGCGGCCGAGATAATCCTCCGTGTAGGCTGCGTAGTCGAAGTCGAGCTGCGAAGTGATCTCCGAGACCATGCTCCACATCGCTTCGCGAAGCAGCGAGGCGCACTTCATCGCGGTATAGCTGGTCCACAAGCGCGCGTCCGGCGCGCGGCCGTAGTAGGCGGTCAGCAGGCGCTCCTCCTGCTCGCGCGGGAACTCGGCGTTCGAGGCGAGATTGGACAGATCGAATAGCGGCGAGTTCCAGCCGGCGTAGTCCCAGTCGATCAGCCATATGCGCTTGCCGTCGTCGATGAAGTTCGAGGGCAGCAGATCGTTGTGTCCGAAGACGAAGTCGACGGGGCCTACCTCCAGTTCCAGGCTCTCCGCCGTATCGACCAGCTCCGGCAAGCGCGGCGCGTGACGGCTGCCGCGTTCGGCGAGCGTATGCGCGTAGTCGCGGATCACGTGGAAGACCCAGAAGGCGAGCAAGGGTCCCCGCAGATGATGTGGCATGTCGCGGTGGACGCGCTTCAGCATCGGGACGATGCGCGTCAACCGCGCCGGATCGCGCACGTCAACTGCGGTCAGGGTTGAGCCCGCGATGTGGCGGCTCACCATGATGCCGGGCTCGGTGTAGACGACCTCGGGTGAAAGGCCCGCGGCGAATGCTGCCCGCGATGCGGCGTGCTCGTTGAAACGCAGGATCTGGTGCACGGGAATGTCGTCGCCGACCCGGACGACGTAGCGCTCGCCGGCGTCGTCGACCGTGAAGTTCATGTTGGTGATACCGCCGGGCAGGCGCGCAGGAGCGACCTTGCCCTTCCAGATCGGCAGACGGGCGGCCCGCTCAATCGCGTGCTTCTCCCGCGTCGCCGCAGCTTCGTCAGCCATTCCCAACCTCGCCGCCCGGACGTTATCCGGCGAATAGACACCATCGCGCGGGGTTTGGCCAAGGGCTGCCGCTATGGCGGCAGCGTCAGTGGCGCTTCCAGCGTTACCTGCGAGAATTCCGTGACGAGGATGTCGGCCTTTGCCTGCCAGGTGCCGGATACCGGCAAGGTGAGACCGTCGACACGCCAGACGACCCCGTCGATATGCCTGGCCTCGCGGCGGATGGGTTCGATGCCGGCGGCGGGATTGGTCAGCGTCACTGTCACCGTTTTCGCGTCAAGTGCGCCGAAGTCGCCGTCCTGGATCGCGAGCGAGATGCTGACTGGCCCCGCCCTGCCCGGAGCGACGCTGACGTCCGCCATGGCCTTCTCGCCGTGGATGTGGACATGGATCGGCGGCGCCGCCTCAGCGGCCAACGCCAGGGCGCGTGGCGGCGGGGTAAACCGCCAGGCGGCCACCAGCCCCAGGATGACGGCGACCAGCACAAGCTCGACAGCGATAGAGCGGCGGAGCGCCCGCTGGTCGTGACGCGGCGTCAACCTCCAACGGTTCCATGCGGCGATCGCAAGCAGGACTGCGACCGCCGTCATCTTCGCCGCGAAGACGCGGCCATACGGCGTCCCGACAATGGCAGCCGGCGATCGGATCTGGATCACCGCGAGCGCGACGCCTGACAAGATGAGCAAGGCGATGGGCAACGGAGCAATGCGCGAGAAACGCTGAAGCGTGGACAGAGAGCGGTTAGCCGCAAGCGGCCAAAGGGAGCCGATCCAGAATGTCAGCGCGAGGGAATGGATGAAGACTGCGGGACGGGTAAGATACTGCGGCTGAGCATCGGACGCGTGGCCGCTTGATGCGAGCGCCAACCCCACAGCGACAAGCGCGAAGGCAACTGACCAGCGGTCGCTCGTCATCGCGAGCAGAACGGCGATCGTGGCCAGCGCCAGCGTCAAGGCGTACGTGGAGTGGAGCGCGGCCGTCCATGGCGTCACGGTCAACAGTGCCGGGAAGGGAGCGTCGAGCAGGTCGAGACCTTGCAGGCCCAGCGACCCGACTGCGCCGACGAGAGCCAGCCAAAGCGCCGCGGCAACGACGTTGTGCGTCGGAGCTTGAGGCGGCTGGCGAGCGATCCATTCGGAGAAGAAGGCCCCGCCGACGCCCGCAAAAAGGCCGACGTAGAGCGCCAGCCGCATGATCCAGATAGCGACGGCTCGCCCGGTTGGCGTCGCTGATGGCGTGGATACGGCCATGCTGGAAGGCGCGCCCACGGCGAAAACCACCGAGCCACCGACCGGATGGCCGTCGGCCGACACCACGCGCCAGCTCAGGGTGTGCGTGCCCCGCTCCAACGGAGGCAGCGGCACGGACACTTCCTCATTGTGCGGCTCCACGCCCCCGAGGTCGGTCCCCTTGCCGTCACCGGCGATGAGGCGGATTGCGATCGGCGAAACCGGCTCATTGAAAGTGAGGGTGAATTGCGCCGGCGCCGCCGGCAGCACCGATCCGTCCGCGGGATCAGACTTCAGCAACGTCGCGTGGGCGAAGGCACTGCTCGCGGCGCAGACCGCGAGCAGTGCGATGATGATGCCGGAAAGGCGGCGCATGCCTACTTTTCCAGAAGCTTCAGACCAGGCGCCGGATTTTCGTAGTCTTCCGCGGTCTTGCCGGCAGCCGGTATCTCGATCCAGCGATCGGTGCCCGACGTGCAGTCCTGAACAACCGGGAAGTAGATCGTCGTGTCGGCCGGGAGGTCGCCAGCGAGCGTCGTGTTCAGCACGAACTCGTCGTAGAAGTCATCGGGCAGGTTACCACCGGTGAAATCGACCTGCTTCACGCCCTCAGTCAGCGTGCTCCCGTAGAGGGTGTAGGATTTCTCGTACTTGCCTTTCACCGTTGCGACCTGCCAGCCGGCCTTGGGCTGCGGCTTCACGTTGATCACGCCCTCCGGAATCTGAATGTGGATCGCCACCGTTGGCGAGCCGGCGCAGCCATGGGGGACGCGGAAGACAGCCTTGTAGCCGCCGCCGACTTTGGCCTCCTGCTTCTCGAGGGTGATGTGCGCCGACGCCGCGAGTGGGAACGCGACAGAAGCGCCGAGAAGAGCGGCGATGAATACACGCTTGGTCATTTTGAATAGCTCCGAACGCAGGCGCACTTCGGCTGCCCGCTTGGTGATGGAAGAAATTTGAAACGAGTAAGCGAGCGGTCAGGCCGCGACTGGAGGACCGCGCGGTTGGGCAACCACGTAGTGGTGCGCGGCAAGCGAGATACGCCTCTCCACCGGGCGGGCATTTACTCCCGGCTGGTGCGTGGGAGCCGGCGCCGCGACCTGCGATGGGGTGGCAGCGGCACACGCCCCGAGACCGCACAGGGCGCAGGGAACGTGGTGTGCGTCTGAATGACCGGGCTCGCTCGGGGCCGACTGGTGGCCATCGATCGTGCAAATGACCCCAAGCGGATTGTCGGTCAACGCGCCGGGCTCGGCCATCGCGGCCATGCCAAAGGCATGCAGCATGACGAGGTAGGCGGGGAGAATCCGCAGGAATCGGCGCAATGTCATGGAGCGGGACAATGCCGCGCTACTCGCCCGTTGGCGAGTGGCATCAGTGACGCGCCAGGGCCGTGTTCAGCGCGCGCTCGAGTTTTTCGCGGGTATACGGCTTGTCGATGACCACCGCCGACGTGGCCCCTACGTCCGGTGCCGTGCCATAGCCGGTGGCGAACACGATGGGCACCGCGCGCTTCAGGAGCGCGCGCGCAACGGGGTCGATGCGCTCCTCGCGCACGTTGACGTCGAGGACGGCAGCATCGATTTCAGCGAGGGTGCTCGCGTACAGCAGGCCCTTGGCGATGGTCGCCGCGGTGCCCACGACGACCGCGCCCAGGTCGGTCAGCATGTCCTCGACCATCGCCGATACAAGGCCTTCATCCTCAACGAGGAGGATGCGCTTTCCTGCAAGGCTCAAAGCTCACCAGCTAGCCGCGGCAGATGAGCCTCCAGGGAGCAGATCAATCCATCTTCGCGGAAGTCCATGATCGCCTCGCCGTCGAGATCCTGCTCGACAGTACGCTGGACGAGGCGAGAGCCAAAGCCCCTGCGCGTCGGAGGCTTCACCGGCGGGCCGGCGCGCTCGCGCCACACCAGCCGCAGACCGTTGGGCTGATCGAGCCAGCCCCACTCGACCGAGATACGGCCTGCATCGTTGGAGAGCGCGCCATACTTGGTCGCATTGGTGCAGAGTTCGTGCAGCGCCATGGCGATCGCCAGGGCTTCCTTTGGGCGCAGCGCCACATCGGGACCCATGAGGGTGACGCGGTCCCGGTTGGCGTCGTGCACCTGGAGCACATCGGCGGCCACCCGCTCCAGCGAAGCGCCCTTCCAGTTGGCCTGGGTCAGCAGGTTGTGTGCCGTCGCCAGGGCGACGAGGCGACCTTCGAAGGCGTTGCGTAAGTCCGGCGAGGTGTCGCGGCCGTTGAACGTCTGGTGGGCGATGCTCTGCACCACGGCGAGCGTATTTTTTACGCGGTGGTTCAGCTCGGCCAGCAGCAAATCCCGCTGCGCTTCCGCATCCTCGCGCGCGGTGACGTCCACATTGACGCCGATCAGGCCAAGGAAATCGCCGTTTGCCGAAAAATGCGGGCGCGCGTTTGTCTCGAGCACGCGGTAGCGGCCCTGCGCGTCGCGGTAGCGGCCTTTGACGTTGACCTTGCGCTGGCCCATCACCGCGCCAACCATCTCTGCTGTGATCCCGGCCTCGTCATCCGGATGCATGGTGTCGCGCCAATCGAAGGTCGCGATCCTCTCTTCATCGACGCCCCAGAAGGTGCGGAGCATGCTGTTGAGGTGCAGGCACTTGCCCTGCGGATCGCAGATCCAGATCATGACGGGCGCGTCTTCCGACATCAGCCGGAAGCGCTCGTTCGAATCGCGCAGCTCTTCTTCCGCGCGCTGGCGCGCCTGGTCGGCGCGGGCGCGCTCGACACTGAAGCCGACCTGGCGCGCGATGGTGACGGCCAGGTCGATCTCGTGATCGGCAAAGACGTGCGGATTGCGGTAGTAGGTCATGAACTTGCCCACGACGGCGCCGTTCGCGACGAGCGGGATGAAGGCCAGGCCGCGGATGCCCTCGCGGCGGATGACCGCTTTGATCGCGTCGGACTCGTCGGTGTTGTCGATGTCTTCGACGAAGATCGGCTGCGGGTCGCGCTGGCCCGGCTTCCACGGCGAGTGTCCCTCGACGGCCTTCACATAATCATCGGACAATCCTCGCCAGGCGACGAAGCGCATAACGCCCGCATCGTCGAACAGGAGGATCGAGGCGCGGCCGCAGCCCAGCGTCTCCAGGATCGCATCGAGCGCGGCATCATAGACATCGCTGGAGGATCGGGCTCGGTAGAGGGCGTCAGTCAGGCGGTAAAGGGACGCTGCTTCGTCGACCTGATCGACCAATTCAGGATTGGCGACCGGGCTGGATTGCGGGGGAACCATCTACGCCCTCCTGATGTGCCGATCGTAAGAAGGCACACCCGGGCCGGAGCGAATTCCCCTTCCCCGCCAAGGCTTTGCCTGATCAGAGACAGGGCGACACACCCGCCCCTGATCGGCAAAAACGCTCTCGATACGGTTTGGTTCCAGGAAATTTTGCGACCGGCTTCGTGCTCTGCCCGCCGTTTTACGCGGCCGGGACGAACCCTAGTCGTGCGATCCGTTTTTCTCCCGCGGGCGACGGCGGCCGTCGCGCTTGTCGCCCTGGCTCAGGAACTGGCTGACGTCGTTTCTGGAATCGACCAGGAGATCGGTCATCCGCTGCTGGGCGAGTGCTGGTTTGCGGTCGCGGATCGCCTCGAATACGGCCTTGTGCTGCTGGAGCCGGCCATCGCGCATGCGCGCGGCGCCTTCCCAGCTCAGCCGGAACGTCGTCAACAACGCGGCGTGGATCAGGCCTCCCAGTGCGCCGATGAAGTGGTTGCCCGTCGCCTCCAGGATGGCGAGATGGAACTGGAGGTCGGCGTCGATGAGATCGCCCTCCCCGTCTTTGGAACGCTCCATCGCCGCGTAAGCGGCAGTGATCCGCTCGATCGTCTTCGGCGTCGGGTCCCTCGCGGCCAACGCCGCCGCGCCGGGCTCCACCATCTGCCGCAGCGCATGCAGTTCGGACACGAACTCTTCCGTCGGCACGGTCTGGAGGTGCCAGGCGAGCACCTCGGGATCGAGCATGTTCCAGTCCGATTTCGGCCGGACGCGCGTGCCGATCTTGGGCCGCGCGACGATCAGCGCTTTGGCGGCGAGCACGCTATACGCCTCGCGCAGCGCAGTGCGCGACACCCTGAAGCGCGCGCACATCTCGGCCTCATTGGGCAGAAGCGATCCCGGCGGGAATACGCCGCCGACAATTTCCTCGCCGAGCTTGTTGGCGAGGAAGCCATGGATGTTGCGCTTCAGCGGGGACTCTTCGAGGCGGCTCGGAACGCGCAGGTCGGCCAGCGGCCTTGCTGCAATGGCGCGCCCATCAGCCGAGCGCTGCGCTCGGGTTCGGCGCGCCCTTGGGGTATTCGTATCGGACGAGGCCATGGCGCGCTCCGGATGGCTCAGGCTGTGCGCCGAAGGTTGAAAGAACCGAGGATCGATTTCTGCAGGATGATGAAGAGGAACAGCAGGACACCGCCACTGATCATGATCCACGCGCTGTTCAGCGAGCCGTTGAAGTTGATGAGCGTTGAAATCAACCCCAGAATTACGCCGCCGAAGAGCGTGCCCGCCACCATTCCTACTCCGCCTGTCAGGAGAGTGCCGCCCAGAACGACCGAGGCGATCGCGCTGAGCTCGTTGCCTTGGCCCGCCAGTGGATACCCGGACGAGGTGTAGAGCGCGTAGATGACGCCGGCGAGCGCGCTATAGAAGCCGCCCAACGCATACACCCCGATGATCGTCTTGGTCACCGGCACGCCCATCAGAACCGCCGATGTGTAGTCGCCGCCGAGCGCATAGATATAGGTGCCGAAGCGCGTGTAGTGCGCGATGACAATCGCGGCGGCGAGAACGACCAGCATCACGATGGCGGAACTCGCGAGGAAGCCGCCGGTCGGGAACGGGATATTGGCGCCGGCGAAGGCCATCACAAACGGATGACGGATCGGTACCGAGTCGAGATTGACCATGAAGCAGGCGCCGCGCAGCAGGAAAAGCCCTGCGAGCGTCACGATAAACGCCTGGACTTTGCAGAAGTCGATGATGAAACCCTGAAACGCGCCGAACAGGGCACCGAAGGCCAGCATCAGCGCAGCAGATGCCAGAGGATGCCAGCCGACAGCGTCGAGGTTGGCCATCACCACACCGACGAAGCCGATCATCGAGCCGATCGAAAGATCGATGCCGCCGGAGAGAATCACGAGCGTGGTGCCCACCGCCGCGATGATGATGAAGGCGTTGTCCGCGAGGATGTGGCCCACCACCAGCGTCGAGAAGAAGCGGTTGTACATCATGCCGCCGGTGATGAAGAGCGCGACGACAACCGAGAAAGTCACCAGCAGCGGCAGGTAGCGTTGCCTCACTTGGCGCTCCTCCCGCGGGCGAAGAATATCCAGATCGCCGCGCGCGCGTTTTCGGACTGGAGCAGAAGGACGGCCAACACGACGCACGCCTTGACCACGAGATTGTATTCCGGCGGCAGGCCGCTGGTTAGGATGGTAGTGGTCAGGGCCTGGATGACCAGCACACCGACGACCGTCATGGCGAGATAGATTCGGCCGCCGGCCAGCGAACCGCCACCGATAACCACGGCAAGGATCGCATCGAGCTCAACGAAAAGGCCCTGGCTGACCGGATCGGATGTATGGGTGTCGGCGGTGACGATGACGCCCGCCCATGCCGCGAGCAGGGCGCAGAGCAGATAAGCCGCGTATTTGACGATGCGCGAGTTGATGCCGGTGAGATCGGCTGCGGCGGGATTGCTGCCGACCGCTTCGAGGAACAGGCCGAGCGCGGTGCGGCGGATAAAGGTCCACAAAGCCAGGAAGACAATGACGCCCATCACGATGCGGGTCGGGACGAGGCCGATGCGGCCGACCGACAGCCATTGCAAGAACGGGCTCTCGAAGCTCGGATTCGTCCCGCCGTAGATCAGATTGATCATTAAGCCGATGCCGCGGCCGGAGGTCATGAGGATCAGAGTCGCGATGATCGGCTGGATGCCGAGAATAGCGACAAGGAAGCCGTTCCATAGACCGCAAAGCAATCCCGTAGCGAGCGCGATGAGCAACACCACCCAGTGGGGGTCACCGGCCTGGATGCGCCACGCGATCATGGCTCCGCAGATGGCGATGATCGCGCCGACGGAAAGGTCGATGCCGCGCGTGCCAATGACGATCGCCATGCCGAGAGCAACCATCGCCGTCGGCATGCCGCGATAGAGAATATCGATGACGTTGCCGAACAGACGGCCTTCGACGATGCGGACGTTGAAGAAGCCCGGCGAGACGATGCCGTTGATCGCCAATATCAGCGCGAGCGCGACGAAGGGCCAAAGGGCGCGCTGGGCGACGAGCCAACGCAACCGCTGGCCCATGCTCGGTCCGGCGACGGCGGCTGTCGTGGTGGTCGACTCCTGCGTCATGGAGCGCCGGCTATCATCTGGATGATGTTGTCGCGCGTGATCTCGTCGCCGACGATCTCGCCGACCTTCTTGCGGTCGCGCAGTACCGCGACGCGGTCGCTCACCGCGACGATTTCGTCCAGCTCGGACGAGGCCACGAGCAGCGCGAGACCTTCGGTGCACAGCCGGCGGATCAACGTCACAACGTCGGCATGGGCGCCGACGTCGATGCCGCGGGTCGGCTCGTCGAGGACGAGGATACGCGGCTGCGAGACCAGCGCCCGCGCCAGCACCACCTTCTGCTGATTGCCGCCGGAGAGCTGACCAACCGGCTTGTCGGCATCGGGCGTGGCGATCGCCAGGGCCTTGATCATTTCCCGGGCAATCCGCTCCCGTTCGTCGAAGGTCAGCTGGCTCAGCCAGCCGCGCTTCGTCTGGAGCGCCATCATGATATTTTCGCGCACAGTCAGGTCGAGGAACAGGCCCTCGGCCTTGCGGTCCTCGGGGCAGAACGCGATGCCGCGGCGGATCGACTGACGCGGCGAATGGACACTGACGGTCACTCCGTCCAGTTTCAGCTCGCCCGTATCCGGACGTGACACGCCGAAGATCAGCTTGGCCGTCTCCGTGCGGCCCGATCCCAGCAGACCGGCCAGTCCGATGACCTCTCCGGCATGCAGCGACAGATCGAACGGCGCGATCGAGCGGCGGCGTCCGAGGCCGGCGGCGACGAGGATGGGCGCGTCGGCAAAGGTCCGCGTGCCGGTCGCGGTGCGATGCTGCTCGACGCTCTGGAGTTCACGTCCGAGCATCAGCGAGACGAGCCGCATGCTGGGCATCTCTGCCGTCGGCGCCGTGCCGACGAGCTTGCCGTTTCGCAGCACCGTGATGCGATCGGCGATCTCGTAAACCTGGTCGAGGAAATGGCTGATGAAGACGATCGCAATGCCCTGAGCTTTCAGGTCGCGGACGATGTCGAACAAAGTCTTCGTCTCGTTGGCGTCGAGACTGGCGGTCGGCTCGTCGAGCACGAGCACGCGCGTGTCGTCCTCGAGCGCGCGGGCAATCGCGATAAGCTGCTGGATCGCGACCGAGTAGGTGCCCAGCAAAGCATCAACGTTGATGTCGAGGCCAAGCCGGGCCAGGCGGGAGCGCGCGCGTTCGCGTGCAGCGCGCCAGTTGACCAGACCAAACTTCCGCGGCTCGCGGCCGAGCGTGACGTTTTTCGCCACCGACATGGTCGGGACGAGGTTCACTTCCTGGTAGACGGTGGAGATGCCGTGCTCGCGAGCGTCGCCCGGGCTTCTTATGACGACAGGCGCGCCGTCGAGGCGGACCTCGCCTTCGTCGGCGGCGACGGCGCCGGTCATGATCTTGATCAGCGTCGATTTGCCGGCGCCGTTCTCGCCGAGCAGGGCGTGGACCTCGCCCGGGTAGAGCTTGAAATCGACGTGGTCGAGCGCCCGCATCGCGGCGAATGATTTCGTGATGCCGGTAAGCTCGACCCGCGGTGTCGTCGTTTCGGTCACAAGATGCCCTCGCCGCCGCATGCTAGTGCGTGCGCCGGCTCCCACCAAGTCAAGTCAACGAGATCAGTAGCGGCGTCCGGTGGCCATTGGCCCGCCGGACGCCGCCCATCGCTGTCCTAGGGAGGTGCGACGGACTCCTAGTTACCCGGCGTAGCGGCCGTGTGGAGATCCGACGGGATCACGATCCACCGGTCGAGCTCCTTCGGAGCCTTCAGGTAGTCGGTCACCACCGGGTAGATGTACTTGCCGATCGCCGAGCGCAGCTCGACGGAGGCATTCGCGTCGCCGGCGGCGAGCGCGTCCTTCATGGCCGGCACGTAGTCAACCGAGACCATCAGGAAGTCCTTGCCCGGCTTCAGGCCGGCTTCCTTCATCGCCTGGATGGCGCCGAGCTGCATGTTGTCGTTGTGCGCGAACACGCCGCAGATGCCCTTCAGGTTGTCGGTCGACTTGATGAAGGCTTCCATCACCTTCTTGCCGCCTTCCGTCGTGAAGTCACCGCTCTGCGACTTGACGATCTTCATGTTCGGGAACTGCGAAATAACCGCCTCGAAGCCCTTCTTGCGCTCGATCGCCGGAGCAGAACCGGTCGTGCCCTGCAGCTCGACCACGTCGCACTGGCCCTTCGAGGCCTGCGCGAGCCAGGCGCCCGCAATCTTGCCTTCGAGGTTGAAGTCGGCCGAGATGCGCGTGACGGTCAGCGACTTGTCGGTGACGTCAACGTCGCGGTCAGCGAGGAACACCGGAATCTTGGCGTCCTTGGCTTCCTTCAGAACCTGATCCCAGCCGGTCGTAACCACCGGGGCGATGATGATCGCATCGACGCCCTGGGCGATGAACGAACGGACGGCCTTGAGCTGCTCTTCCTGCTTGCCCTGGGCGTCAGCGAACTTGAGGTCGATGCCTTCCTTCTTGGCCTCTTCCTGCATGTCCTTCGAGAACGCCGGGCGCCAGTCGCCCTCGTCACCGACCTGCGAGAAACCGATCGTGACGGCAAACGCCGACGAGCCGGCCAACAGCATCGACATGCCGACGGCAGCGCCGCCGAGCCATTTCAAACCCTGCATTAATTCCTCCCATTTGTAAGAGCCTTGGTTCTCGTGGCGCTTCCGCGCCGGCTCCAGCCGGTCGCGCAGCAGGCCCTAGCTGCCCTCCCAGGCAGCACGCCACCGCCAATAATCATATAATCATATTATTTGAGCGCAAGGCGCAAAACGCATCGTCAGGGTGGCAGCTTGCGTGCAATGCGGCATGCACGCGTCAGGCAGCGTCGCTCCATCTGGCGAGCGCCACTTCCGTCCTTCCTCACTTGCCCCAGCGGAGCGCCAGCACATCCATGTCGCGCGCGAGCTGTAGCAGGCGCGTGCGCGTCCGCTCGGACAATGGCCGCAACGGATGGCGCACGTGATCGCTGCGGATCACGCCGCCTTCGGCGAACACCGCCTTGGTCGCGCGTAGCCCGCACTGGCGGTTCTCGTGATTGATCAGCGGCAGGCACTTCGTCCATTGGGCGAGCGCCGCGTTCTGATCACCGGAGCGATGGGCCATGACGATCGGGCGGATGCGTTCCGGAAACATCGCAGAAGTCATCGTGCCGGTGGCGCCCGCGTCGAGATCGGCAAGCAACGTCACCGCCTCCTCGCCGTCGAACGGACCCTTGACCCGATCGCCGGCGGCGGCGATCAGCGCCGCGAGTTTGTCGGCGGCGAACGGCACCTCGATCTTGAAGTACGAGACGTTTTCCAGCTCGCGGGAGAGGCGCGCGAGCAGATCGACAGGCAGCGACACACCTGACAGCGGCGCATCCTGCACCATGATCGGAATGGAGATGGCCTCATTCACCGCGGCGAAATGTTCGACGATGCCCTGCGGCGCCGGGAACAATCCAACGCCGTGATACGGCGGCATCATCATTACCATCGACGCGCCCATGGCCTGCGCGTCCTTGGCGCGGCGCACGACGGTGCCCGTATAGAAATGGCTGATGGTGACGATGATCGGCACCCTCCCCGCGGCGTGCTCGAGGCTGACGCGCATCAGCAGGGCGCGTTCCTCGTCGGACAGGGCGAACTGCTCGGAGTAGTTGGCGAGGATGCAGATGGCATCGACGCCCTGGTCGATCATGCAATCGATGACGCGGCGCATGCCCTCTTCATCGACGCGGCCATCCGCGTGAAACGGCGTGGGCGCGACGGGAAGGATGCCGGTCAGGACGTCTTTCATGGTGCTCTCTCGCCTGTCCCCTACTCGACGAACGGTTCGACCGTGACGTGCCGGCCGAGGAGAAAGGCGTCGGCAACGTGGGCCAGTGGTGCGATGTCCATGTCGATGCGCCGGCCGCGAACCAGCTCCGCCATGCGGGCGTAGAGGCGCGGATATTCGCCGACGAGAGCATCGGCGTTGCCGCCGGCGTCTGCCGCCGCGGCGCCGTCAATCGCTAGGCGCGCGCCGCCGTCGGAAAGAACGAGCGTGCCGCCGTCGGTTTCTGCTTCGATGCGCCAGATCTGCTCGCCCTGCTGGCGGAAGTCGAACTCGGCGCCGACCTCGGCGCCCGCGGGATGGTTGAACGCGAGGCTGGCAGCGATCGGCGTCTCGCAGTTCTGCGGCACGTAAAGCGTGGCCGTGGAAAGGTGCAGCGGATCGGGCAGGATCGCGGTGACGATCGACAGGGCGTTGATGCCGGGATCGAAGACGCCGAGACCGCCCGCTTCCCAGATCCAATGCTGGCCGGGATGCCAGCGGCGGACGTCTTCCTTCCAGGTGACTTTCAGACGGCGCAGGCGCTTGTTCGCCAACCACGCCTTCGCGCGCGAGACGCCCGCTGCCTCGCGCGAATGCCATGTGGCGAACAGCGACACACCTTTGGCTTCTGCCATGGCCTTGAGCTGGAGACACTCCGACACCGTTGCGCCCGGCGGTTTCTCCAGCATTACATGACGGCCCGCGTGCAGCGCCGCGGCCGCCGCGGCAAAGCGCGGGATCGGCGGCGTGCAGAGCGAGATAACCCCGATGTCCGGGCGGCGAGTGAGCAGCGTTCCAATGTCGGCGAACGCTTCGACGCCCTCGACCGAGGCATTGCGCGAGACCGTCGCGGCGAGTTCCCAATCCGGCGACTGGACGATGACCGGGACATGCTGGTCCCGCGCGATCTTGCCGATGCCGACGAGTGCAATCTTGATCGGCATCAATGCGAGTCTTTGCCGACCGGCGCGCCGCGCGAGCCTTTGAGGAAATCGAGGTCGGCGCCGGTGTCGGCGCCCTGCACATGCTTCTGATGCAGCCAGGCGTAGCCGGAAGTCGGGCGGTCTGCGGGCGGCTGCCACTTCGCCAGCCGGCCGGATAGCTCCTCGTCGGAGATATCGAGGTGTATGCGGCGCGCCGCGACGTCGAGCTCAATCATGTCGCCATTGCGGACGATAGCCAGAGGTCCGCCGGCGGCGGCTTCGGGCGCGGCGTGGAGGACGACGGTGCCGTAGGCGGTACCCGACATGCGGGCGTCGGAGATGCGCACCATATCCGTGATGCCCTTCTTCAACACCTTGGGCGGAAGGCCCATGTTGCCGACCTCAGCCATGCCGGGATAGCCCTTCGGCCCGCAATTTTTCAGCACCAGCACGCAAGTCTCGTCAACGTCGAGGGCGTCCGAGCCAATCTTCGCCTTGTAGTCATCGATGTTCTCGAAGACGACAGCACGTCCGCGATGCTTCATCAGGTGCGGCGACGCTGCCGACGGCTTGATCACCGCACCCTTGGGCGCAAGGTTGCCTTTCAGGACCGCGATGCCTCCGTGGCTCGTGAGCGCCCTGTCCGTCGGGAGAATGACGTTCTCGTCGTGGTTCACGACGTCCTTCACCTCGTCCCATATGCTCTTGCCGGACGCGGTGAGGGCATCCTTGTTGAGCAAGCCGGCTTCGCCGAGGCGCTTCAGCACCACAGGTAAACCGCCGGCGTAGAAGAATTCCTCCATCAGGTATTTGCCCGATGGCATCAGGTTGACGATCGTCGGGACGTCGCGCCCCCATCTATCCCAGTCGTCCAGCGTGAGATCGACGCCGACCCGCCCGGCGATCGCCAGCAGATGGATGACGGCGTTGGTGGAGCCGCCGATTGCACCATTGGCGTGGACCGCGTTCTCGAACGCCTGCCGGGTAAGGATGTCGGACGGCTTCAAGTCGTCCTTGACCATCTGCACGATACGGCGGCCGGAAAGCTGCGCCATGACGCGGCGGCGGCTGTCGACCGCGGGGATGGCGGCGTTGCCGGACAGCGCCAACCCAAGCGCCTCGACCATCGAGGCCATCGTCGAAGCGGTGCCCATCGTGTTGCACGATCCGGCCGAACGCGACATCCACGATTCCGCTTCGAGGAATTCGTCGGCCGACATTTCTCCGGCCTTTACTGCCTCGGAAAACTTCCACAGGTGCGTGCCCGACCCCATGCGCTCGCCATGGAAGTATCCGTTGAGCATGGGTCCGCCGGTGACCACGATTGCCGGCAGATCGGTGGACGCGGCGCCCATCACCAGACTTGGCGTGGTCTTGTCGCAACCGACGAGCAGCACGACACCGTCCATCGGCTGGCCGCGGATCGCTTCTTCCACCGCCAGGGCGGCGAGGTTGCGGAACATCATCGCGGTGGGCCGGAAGGAACTTTCGGCGGCCGAAAAGACCGGCACCTCGACCGGGAAGCCGCCGGCTTCGTAGACGCCGTTCTTCACCTTTTCTGCGATGCCGCGCAGGTGCGCGTTGCAGGGTGTCAGCTCAGACCAGGTGTTCAGGATCCCGATGACAGGACGCCCGTCGAACATGTCGTGCGGGTAGCCCTGATTTTTCATCCAGCCGCGATGATAGATCTGGTCGCGACCGTTCCCGCCGAACCATTCCTGAGACCGCAGGCGCCGTGGCCATTTCGCGGGGGTGAACGTCATGACGTTTCGAACAACCGGCGGAACCAGCGCATTGCGACCGTCAGCTTTGTTTCCGCTTGTATTGGATGTCCAGCACGGCGGCCACCGTCGCCGCGGCTTGCCGGCTCAGGGGGCGCGGCCCGCCAGCGACGCTATTTGGCGTGTTGCATGCCGTTCAAATGAATAGATTGACATTTCACATACCAAAAATGATAAGCAGATATGGCGAAGGTGACCCGCCGGCTTCAGCTGCGGGACTTCCAGCTGATCCTGGCGATCCATGAATCCGGGCAACTGGCGCTGGCTGCAGACCAGCTTTCGATCACGCAGCCGGCTGCATCGCGTCTGCTGTCCGAAATCGAGCACGCGCTTGGTTCCCTGCTGTTTCGCAGACACCCTAAGGGCATGACCGCTACCGCCGTCGGCGAGATCGTGGCGCGCAACGCACGCAACCTGCTGAACGGCGTGGATCAGACATTGCGCGACGTGGATGCCGTCGTATCGGGTCGCGGCGGCGCCGCGCGCGTCGGCGCGGTGACCGGCGGGGCAGTGGCATTCGTCGTCCCCGCGATCCAGCAGCTGCAGCGACTTGCTGCAGGCGCGGACATCCATATCGAGGTTGCACCCAGCGAAACCCTGGTCGCGGGGCTGCGCCGCGGCGACTACGACTTCGTCCTAGCGCGCGTCCCGGCAGACAGCGACCCGCGCGAGTTCGCCATCCTGCCGGGGCGTGTGGAGGTGATCCATTTTCTCGTCCGTCAGGGACATCCGCTCGCGGGGCGGGAAACGCTCTCGCTTGCTGATCTCGCCGGCTACGAGTGGGTGATCCAAGCGCATGGCACTCCCATGCGCCACGCGGTCGAGGAGGCGTTCGTCGCGCAAGGCGTAAGCCTGCCGGCGGAGCTGGTGAATTCGACTTCGCTGCTGGTGACCATCGCATTCCTGGCGTCGTCGAACGCGATCGCGCCAGTCCCGCGCGAAGTTACGGAGTTGCTCGGTGACAACGGCATCGGCGGCAAGCTCGCGGCGCTCGACCTGAGAGAAAGCATCGTGGTCAACCCGTATTATCTGATCACCCGCAAGAATCAGGTGATCAGTCCACTTGCCGCACGACTTCGCGAGCTCGTCTTTGCGGCAATGTCGGCCGACAAAGATCAGCTCGCGCGACCAATCAATTCGCCCGAGCCCGCTTAAGGCGACCGCTCGCCTCGCGTCAGGCAAGCCGCTAGACAGAGGCGGGCTGCAGCGACAATTCGCGCTGCCCTGAGAATTGCGGAGACTCAGATGCTCGAGACGTGGCGCTGGTTTGGGCCTCGCGATCCGATTTCGCTGCGCCAGATAGCGGAGGCGGGAGCCACCGGCATCGTCACAGCGCTGCATCATGTCCCGCCCGGCACGGCGTGGACGGATGCCGAGATCGCCGAACGTAAGGCGCTCATCGAGGCCGAGGGTCTGCGCTGGGAGGTGGTGGAAAGCATCCCGACCACGAACGCGGTCAAGTCGCGAACAGGCGGATGGTCGGCGGATATCGAGGCGTGGAAGCAGTCGCTGCGAGCACTTGGCCGCGCTGGCGTCCGTACCGTTTGCTACAACTTCATGCCGATCGTCGACTGGACGAGGACCGACCTCGCCTACCCGATGCGGTCCGGTCTGGCGCTCCGTTTCGATATCGTCGACTTCGTTGCCTTCGATGCATTCGTTCTGCGACGCGCTGGGGCCACCGGCGATTATTCGGCGGATGTGGTGAAGGCTGCAAGCAAGCGCGCCATGGATATGAGCGAGGCTCGAAAGGCGGAGCTGGAACGCGTCGTGCTGGCGGGCCTGCCCGGCTCGACGCTCGGGTACGACCGAAGCGCCTTCCACGGGTCGCTCGCGGATTTCTCCGGCCTCTCAGCCGACGACCTGCGCGCCAATTTGATCGACTTCCTGCGGGCGGTGCTACCGGTGGCGGAGGAAGCCGGCATCCGCCTCGCCATTCATCCGGACGATCCGCCGATCCCGCTGTTCGGGATGCCGCGCGTCGTTTCCACGGCGCAGGATATCGGCGCGTTGCTCTCCGCCGTGCCCAGCGCATCCAACGGTCTGACGTTCTGCGTAGGATCGCTTGGGTCACGGGCGGATAACGACGTAGTCGCCATGCTGCGCGAGTTCGCGGCGCGGGTGAATTTCCTGCATCTTCGCAATGTCTCGAAGGATGAGGCGGGGTCGTTCGTCGAAGCCGAGCACCTCGGCGGCGATACCGACATGGTCGCGGTGGTAGAGGGCGTGGTGACCGAGGAGCGCCGCCGTCGCGATGCAGGACGCGACGACGCTGCGATACCGATGCGGCCGGACCACGGGCATCTGCTTTCAGCGGACCCTACCCGCAACGCCAACCCAGGGTATTCGTACATCGGCCGGCTGAAGGGCCTCGCGGAGCTTCGCGGCGTCGCGAGGGCGCTCGAGCGGAACTAGCGCAACCCGCTTCGAGTACGTACCGACAATACAGAGAGTGGCGCGCCCGAAGAGATTCGAACTCCTGACCCCCAGATTCGTAGTCTGGTGCTCTATCCAGCTGAGCTACGGGCGCGTGGCGGGTTTGCTACTCCAATGGGACGGCCAAAGGCAAGGGCGGCGTCAGCCCATGCGGCTGCCGGCGCTGGGGCGGTCGGGGATCACGACCTCGAACGTCGCGCCGGCGCCACCGGTATCCAGCAACGCAATCGCGCCGCCGTGGGCGCGCACAAGCTCGGCCGCGATCACCAGGCCGAGGCCGGTGCCTCCAGGGCGAGCGGTGCCTTGGAACGCACGGAATAAATTGGCGCGCACGTTGGGCGGGATGCCCGGGCCGGTATCGGCCACCCGGATCGCGACACTGCCGTTGGTGCGGCTGGCGCTGACCGTCAGGCGGCGCACGACTGCCGGGCCGAAGTCTCCCTCCAGCGCCTGGACGGCGTTGCGGCAAAGATTCACCAGCACACGCAGCAGCTGATCGGGATCGGCGTCGATTTCCAGACCGGCGGGTACCCGGTTCTCGAACTGAATCGCGGGGTGGTTCGCCAGACCAACCGAATCCGCCACGTCATCGACGAGACGATCGAGCGCCAGGAGGCGGCGAGAGGGTGCCGCCTCGCGCGCCTTGCCATAGGCGAGCGTGGTCTGGGCATACGAGATGGCGCGATCGAGGGCGGCGATCAGCTTTGGCGCGAAACGCTGCACGTTTTCGTCGGGCAGGCTGCCGAGGCGATCGGAGAAGATCTGCGCCGCGGCCAGCATGTTGCGCAGGTCGTGGTTGATCTTGGAAACAGCGAGGCCGAGATCGGCGAGGTGGCGCTGCTCGCGCAAGGTGCCCTGGAGCGTCTCCTGCATGGCCGCAAGATGCTCCTCGGCGACTCCGATCTCGTCGCTGCGGCCGCTCGGCACAATCACCTTCGCCGTATCCTCGGGCGCGGAAGAAAAAGCGACCATATTGTCGGTCAGCCGCCGCATTGGTCGAACGAACAGGCGGTTGATCGAGAGGTAGAGCAGTACGCCGGTGATGACGGAGATAAGCAGTGACAGCCAGATGATGTTGACAGAGTAGCGCACCATCGCGTCGCGCAGCGGCCGGTCGCTGATGACGACCTCGAGGGTGGCCCCGGAGCGCGCCGCGCCGACCACGCGGATCGTGCGCGGCGTCGGCGAGAACAGCGTAGCGAAGGCGTCGCTGATATCGGCGGTGAGGTTCATCACTCGGAGATCCACCATGGAATCGACATCGGGCGGCATCTCCACGGTCGCGATCAGTCGGCTGACCGTGCCGGTGCGGACCGCGATGGCGATGGCGCCGACCGACTTCAGCAGTTCGTTCTGGATCTCGCGCGGTACGGCCTGCTCGTCGGATTCGGCCAGCACCAGGCTCGCCGCGTCTGCCATCGTCAGGTGGTCGGCCAGCCAGTTGATGCGGAAATTGGCGATCGACGGAACGTAGATCAGGACTTCGCTGACGGTGACGAAAAGCACCGTCAGCACGAACAAGCGCGCGGAGAGGCCGAAGCCACGGCGCGTCGCCGGCCGCGGTGGCTGGGCCATGGTGGGGGAGCGGACCGTCTCGACCTCGCCGTTGACGGTGCGGTCGTTCATATCTTGGATCAGCCGAGCTTCCTGAAGAGGGTAATGATGCTCCGCTGCCATGCCGGCGTCAAACCGGCACGCGCGGCCGCGGGATTAAGCGCCGCGGCGACGCGGGTATTCAGCGCCGCGCGTGAAGGATAAGGGGCCACGTGTGCGGCCATCGTCGCGAGGCTCAGGCGGTTCGCGACGGCCATCGACCATGGCGCGATGAGTTCAGCAGCGTTGCGGCCGACCATGGCGGCTCCCAACACCCGACCTCCGCCTGCCGTGGCGATGACCTTGAGCATGCCGGCAGGTTCGCGTTCCATCTGGGCGCGATCGGATTCGGCGAAGGGCATGCGCAGGATGCGGATGTCGCGATGGTGGAGACGCGCCGCGGCCTCATCGAGGCCGACGGATGCCAGACCCGGATCGGTGTAAGCGACCGCTGGGACGTTTGCGGTGTCATCGCGGACCGGCACGCGGTAGAGGATCGCGCGGACAACCCCGGCCGCCTGTATCTCGGCGCGAGCCGCCAGCGGCGGGCCGGCGATGACGTCTCCGATGGCATAGACGCGGCGGTTGGTCGTCCGGAGGTAGCGGTCGACGGTGATACCCCCGGTGCTCCATTCGATGCCGGCGGCGGCCAGGCCCAGCCCCTCGACATCGGGCCAACGCCCAGCGGCCACCAGGATGTGCGACCCGTCGACGTTGATCTCGCCCTCGGCCGCATCCGTGAGAGTGACCCTGACGCCGCCGCGGCGGCGCGCGATCTCGCCGATCTTGATGCCGGCACGCACGCGGATGCCTTCGGCGCGCAGACGATCGAGCACAACCGTTGCCATTTCCGGATCGACGTCGGGCAATGCGGGCGCTTCGTCGATGACCGTCGTGTCGATGCCGATGCGGGCGTACGCCTGGGCGAATTCCAGTGCGTAGCGATTGGCACCGAGGACGATGAGGTGCGTGGGCCGGCGGTTGAGAGCAAAGCCGTCAACCATCGTCATGGCTTCAACGGTGTCGAGGCCCGGGATCTGGGGCATGGCCGGGATGGCGCCGGTCGCAATGATGACACGGCGCGCGCGGATGGTTGTGTTGTCCACGGCGACCAGATCGGGATTGGCGAAACGCGCGCTGCCGGCGATGACTTTCACGCCTTGGGCGGTAAGGCGTTCCGCCGACGTGTTCCGGGCAACCGCGGCAATGGCCTCCTCGATGTGCTGGCGGAGGCGGCCAAAATCGACCTGGAGGGGGGCGCCGGTGACCCCGAAGGCACGCCCAGCCCGGATAGACTCGTAGACCGAAGCGGCGGCGACCAGCGCTTTCGCGGGGACGGTGCCGGAGGTCAGGTTATGGCCGCCGGTGCGGTCCTTTTCGACCAGGACGACCGAGGTGCCGGAGGCGGCAGCAGCCGTTGCTGCCGCGATCCCGCCCGGGCCGCCTCCGATAACGCAAATGTCAGGGGTGAGCTCATCCGCCATTACCCTCCCCCTTTAGCCTGTCAGAAGCCGCATTGCCCGCCGAAAACCCCGCCTTTCCCCTGCGGTTTACTGCCTCGCCCGCGTTGACTCGATTCGGGTGCGTCCTTATAAGCCGCACCCAATTCAAGCCCGCGGAGAAACGAGATGAAGCGGACGTATCAACCGAGCAAGCTCGTGCGCAAGCGGCGTCACGGGTTTCGCGCCAGAATGGAAACGACCGGCGGGCGCAAGGTCATCAATGGCCGCCGTGCGCGCGGACGCAAGAAGCTGACGGCCTAGCACTAACCGGCGGGGCGGGCCGGCAGACGATGGAAAGCCTGAAACGCCGCGCCGCTTTCGTCGCCGTTGCTGGTGGACGGCGGGTATCCAAGCCCGGATTTCTGTTGCAGGCCCTCAAGGCCGAGGCTGTGCCGGGAGGCAAGGCCGACCGGCCGCCGCGTTTCGGCTTCACCGTAACCAAGAAGATCGGGAACGCGGTCGTGCGCAATCGGATCCGCCGGCGGCTCCGGGAAGCAGTAAGGCGGGTCGAGAGTCACGCCGAGAGTGCCACGGACTATGTGCTGGTCGCCCGACACGCCGCTTTGACCCTTCAATTCGAGCGGCTGGTCACCGATCTAAGGAGCGGGTTCGAGGTATTGTCGCGATCCGGCGGCACTCAGGCCAGGTCCGCTAACGGATTCGATTGATGCCAGACAACCGCAATCTTTTCCTCGCCATCGCCCTTTCCATTGCCGTGCTTCTGGGATGGCAATTCTTCGTCGCCGGTCCGCAGATGGAGCAGGCGCGGAAGCAGGCCGAACTCCAGGCGCAGCAGCAACAGCAGCAGACCGTCACCGACACCACGACGCCGGCACAGACGGGCGGAGAAACAACGACGACCACGACCGCTGCCGCCGGCGGGGCGCCGGTCGGCGCCGCCACGACCCCTGCCCTGACACGCGACGCGGCGTTGGCTCTGTCGCCACGCGTATCGATTGCGACGGATACGCTGGCGGGATCGATCAACCTGACGGGCGGGCGGATCGACGATCTGCGACTGCTCGACTTCCACGAGACGGTGGACAAGAGCAGCCCGACCATCGTGCTGTTGTCTCCGGCACGCACGCCAGTGCTGCCGGCCGACCCCACGCACTCGATCGAGGCGAAGGGCCCCTACTACGCTGAATTTGGCTGGATCGGTGCGGCCGGCGGACCGCCGGTGCCAGGACCCGAGACGCAGTGGAAGGCCGCCGATGGCGCCAAGCTGACGCCCGCGACGCCCGTGACGCTGACCTATGACAACGGCGCCGGACTCGTGTTCACGCGAACAATCGCGATCGACGACAAGTACATGTTCACGGTGACGGATAACGTTGCCAACAGCACCGGCCAGCCAGTGACGCTGACGCCGTATGGGCGTGTCACGCGTTTCGGCGATCCGCAGAACGGAAGCTACATCCTGCACCTCGGCCTGATCGGCGTGGTCGAAGGCCAGAGCATGCGGCAGGAGGATTACCACTCCCTCCAGAAGGACATGGTGGTCGATCTCGAGAAGGCGAAGAGCGGCTGGCTCGGGATCAACGACAAGTACTGGGCGACGGCGATGATCCCCGAGCCCGGGAAGGAATTCACCGGCAAGTTCGAGCGCATCGAGACGCCGGCCGGTTACCAAGCAGACTACGTCGGCACGACCGTCTCCGTCGGCGCCGGCGGCACGACCGAGGCAAGCAGCCGCCTTTTTGCCGGCGCGAAACAAGTGGCGGTGGTCAACAGCTACCGCGATGCGGTGGTAGGCGGCATCCCGCGCTTCGATCTGCTGATCGACTGGGGCGAGTGGCTGTGGATCATCACCAAGCCGATGTTCGCGGTGATGGACTTCTTCTTCCACCTGTTCGGCAACTTCGGTCTCGCCATCCTTGCCGTCACCGTCGTGGTGAAGGCGCTGTTCTTCCCGCTCGCGAACAAGTCGTACAAGTCGATGAGCGCGATGAAGAAGGTGCAGCCGCAGATGGCCGCGATCCGCGAGCAGTACGCGGACGACAAGGTCAAACAGCAGCAGGCGATGATGGAGCTATACAAGAAGGAGAAGATCAATCCGCTGGCCGGCTGCTGGCCGATCGCGATCCAGATCCCGGTCTTCTTCTCGCTCTACAAGGTGCTGTACGTCACGATCGAGATGCGGCACGCGCCGTTCTTCGGCTGGATCCAGGATCTGTCGGCTCCCGATCCGACGTCGTTGTTCAATCTGTTCGGCTTGATCCCGTACGACCCGGGTTCGGTGCCGTTCATCGGGCACTTCCTGATGCTGGGCCTCTGGCCGCTGATCATGGGCGTGACGATGTTCGTGCAGATGCGTCTGAACCCGCCGCCGCCCGACCCGACGCAGGCGATGATCTTCACCTGGCTGCCCCTGATCTTCACGTTCATGCTCGCGTCGTTCCCCGCAGGTCTCGTGATCTACTGGGCGTGGAACAACACGCTGTCCGTCTCGCAGCAATATTTCATCATGCGCCGCCAGGGCGCAGATGTGGATCTGTGGGGCAATATCCTCCAGTCGTTGGGATTGCGGGCGGCGAAACCGCAAACCGCCGCCGCGGTTCCTGCTCCCGCCAATGACATGCGCGCGCCAGCGCAGAAGAACAAGAAACCCAAGGCGGAGAAGGCCAAGGGCTGAGGCACGCTGTGACCCAGCCTGACCAGGAAGGCGCTCCGAGGATCGAAGCCGGGCGGCGATTGTTCGCCCGGCCCTGGCAGCACTTCTGGGGCTCCTCTAACGTCACCAACCTGCCCGTCCCGACGGGCATAGAGGTGGCGTTCGCCGGCCGATCCAACGTCGGAAAATCATCGCTGCTCAATGCACTGGTTGGGCAAAAGGCGTTGGCGCGCACCTCAAGCACGCCGGGGCGAACGCGCGAGCTCAACTTCTTTCACGCTGACGGCAGCTCGCTGACGCTGGTCGATATGCCCGGCTACGGCTACGCACGAGCGCCGAAGACGGAAGTGGCAGCGTGGACCAATCTGGTGTTCGCATATCTGCGCGGCAGGCCGAACCTCCGGCGCGTCTACGTGCTGATCGACGCGCGGCACGGGATCAAGGACAACGACCTTGAAGCGGTGAAGCTGATCGACCAGGCGGCCGTGTCATATCAGGTGGTGCTGACGAAGACGGACAAGGTGAAGCCGTCGGAGATCGCGTCCGTGACTGACGCCGTGGCTGCCGCGATCGCAAAGCGCGCGGCAGCGCATCCTGAGATCATCGCAACGTCCGCCGACAGCGGCGCAGGGATCGAGGTCCTACGCGCAGAGATCGCGGCGCTGACGTAAAGCGAAACGCCTCGCCCACTGAAGGGCGAGGCGTTCGGGTATACTCGTTACGCTACGACTACTGAGCCGGAGCGGGAGTCGCCGGGGCCGGAGCGGCAGGAGCCGGAGCCGGGGCGGTCTCAGTCGACGGCGCGGCGTCCATTGTCGCCGGCGGAGTTGCCGGTTCGGTGGTCGGCGCGGTCGGGGCCGGCAGCGGCGCTACTGGGGCCGGAGCGGGAACGGTGATCGTGGTGCTCGTATCGCCAACCGGAGCCGGGCTGCGGTTAACGAAATAGAACAGTGCGATGATCACTACTGCGGCAATGACGATTGCCGTGACGATCATCCCGGTGTTTGAGCTTTCCCGCTCGACAACCTCACGGTTTACATAGGTCGGCGGCATACGGTCGCTCTGTGACATGTCGAAACTCCTTTGCGTCTCGCAAGATCCCGCCTCGCCTCCCCGCTAACCGCCTCACGCAGGCAAAGTTCCGCATTTTTCTTGGGAACCAAACCGGCTATAGAGCGCCCGAAACCGCACGGAACGGCCAAAATGGACAGCCCCAGCGAGACTTCCAACGCCGAGCTCACGGCGCGCCTCATTTCGGCAGCCCTGCCGTACATGCTGGCCTACGACCAGAAGATCGTGGTGGTGAAATACGGCGGGCACGCCATGGGCGACCCGGCGCTGGCCAAGGCGTTCGCACGAGACATCACCTTGCTCGAAACGGCGGGCGCACGGCCAGTCGTCGTACATGGCGGCGGGCCACAGATCGGCGAGATGCTCAACCGACTGGGCATCAAGTCCGAGTTTCGTGGTGGGCTGCGCGTCACGGACAAACCAACGATCGAGGTGGTCGAGATGGTGCTCGCGGGCTCGATCAACAAAGAGATCGTGATGGCGATCAACGCCGAGGGCGGCAAGGCCGTCGGCCTCTCCGGCAAGGACGGCAACATGGTGTTTGCCGAGAAGGTGACGCGCACCGAGAAGGATCCCGACTCGAACATCGAGCGGGAGATCGATCTCGGCTTCGTCGGCGAACCCAAGCGCATCAGCCGCGCGGTGATCGACATGGTGATCGGCGCCGGCCTGATCCCGGTTATTGCGCCGGTGGCGCCGGGAGACGACGGGCACACCTATAACGTCAATGCCGACACATTCGCGGGGGCCCTCGCTGGCCGCCTCGGCGCGGCGCGTCTGCTGTTCCTCACCGATGTGCCGGGCGTTCTCGACAAGAGCGGCCAGCTCATCAAGGAGCTGACCGTGAAGCGAGCGCGCGCGCTGATCGCCGACGGGACGATTTCGGGCGGGATGATACCGAAAGTCGAGACCTGCATCGACGCGATCAAGCAGGGCGTGGAGGGCGTCGTGATCCTCAACGGGAAGGTGCCACATGCCGTGTTGCTCGAGCTGTTCACCGATCACGGCGCAGGCACGCTGATCACGCCGTGACAGGAACCGACCTCGGGCGTTTTGCCGGCGTCGACGCGTGGGTGTTCGATCTCGACAACACGCTCTACCCGCGGCACATCAACCTTTTCTCGCAGGTCGACGCCCGCATCCGCGAGTACGTGGCGCGGCTGCTCGATCTTTCGCCAGCCGAGGCGCAGAAGGTGCAGAAGGCGTATTACCAGCGCTACGGTACGACGCTGCGCGGCCTGATGGAGGAGCACGGCATCAGGCCGGACGATTTCCTCGAATATGTGCACAACATCGACCATTCGCCGGTCACCGCCGATCCACGGCTAGGGAGTGCGATCGAACGGCTGCCAGGGCGCAAGTTCATCCTGACCAATGGGTCCCGGGCGCATGCCGAGAAGGTAGCGGAGCGTTTGGGCATCACGCGCCACTTCGACGACATCTTCGACATCGTGCGCTCCGAGTTGCTGCCGAAACCCAATGCAGTGACTTACGAGCGGTTCGTGGCGGCGACTGGCATTTCGCCTGCCAAAGGCGCCATGTTCGAGGATCTGGCACGCAACCTGGCGGTGCCGCATAGGCTGGGGATGGCCACGGTCCTTCTGGCTCCGTCGGGGACGAAGGAAGTGCTGACCGAAGATTGGGAGATGGAGGGACGCGATGCGCCCCACGTCGACTTCGTCACCGACGATCTGGCACACTTCCTCGAAGATGTGCTTGATGCCACGGGGAAAGCGTAAGGGGCGTCTGCGATGAACGAACATTCCGGCCTGAAGGCTACGATCGAGGCGGCATGGGAAGGCCGCGACAAGATCGACCCCGCGAGCGCGGAGGTGCTGCGCGACGAGGTGATGGACGCGCTGACGCTGCTCGATCGCGGCGAACTGCGCGTTGCCGAGAAGATCAACGGCCAGTGGACGACCCACCAGTGGCTGAAGAAGGCGGTGCTCCTGTCGTTCCGCCTCTTCCCCATGGAGACGATCTCCGGCGGGCCCGGCGGCTCCAACTGGTGGGACAAGGTGCCCTCCAAGTTCCAGAGCTGGAGCGACGTCGATTTCAACCGCGCGGGCTTTCGGGCCGTGCCGGGCGCCATCGTCCGCCGCTCGGCCTATATCGCGCCGGGTGCGATCCTGATGCCATCGTTCGTCAATCTCGGCGCATACGTCGATAGCGGCACGATGGTCGATACGTGGGTGACCGTCGGGAGCTGCGCGCAGATCGGCAAGAACGTGCACCTGTCCGGCGGCGTTGGTATCGGCGGCGTGCTCGAGCCGCTGCAGGCGACACCCACGATCATCGAGGACAACTGCTTTATCGGCGCGCGCTCCGAGATCGTGGAAGGCGTCGTCGTCGGCGAAGGCTCGGTGATCTCAATGGGCGTGTTCATCGGGCAGTCGACCAAGGTCGTCGACCGGGCGACGGGTGAGATTCATATCGGCAAGGTGCCGCCGTACTCGGTCGTGGTGTCTGGTTCGCTGCCGGGCAAGAACCTGCCCGGCGAGAATTACGGGCCGTCGCTCTATTGTGCCGTTATCGTGAAAAAGGTGGACGAGCAGACCCGCTCCAAGACCAGCGTCAACGAGTTGCTTCGCGATTGATGGATTGACGCCGGGGCGGCGACCCCTTCGGATGGACCTATGGCCGCTCCCGCCAGCACCGAGCAGATACTCCGGTTCTTCTTCCGCATCGACGGACGCATCGGGCGCGAGGAATATGCGCTGGGGATCGGCGTCGTCTATTCGCTGAATCTCTCCATCCTGTTCTATCTGATCGTGCGCGAAACGATGACGCCCGTCACTATCGTGCTGCTCATCCTGTTCGACCTGATCATTCTCATCGGTCTGGCGGTGCTGATGGCGAAGCGATGCCATGATCTGGGACTGCCGGGGTCGTATTTCCTGCTGATCCTCGTGCCGGTCGTCGGGCTGTTCTGGCCCTTCGCGTTGGCTTTCCTGCCAGGCAATCCGGCGGCCAACCTCTACGGCCCGCCGCCTGAGTTCGAGCCGGAGTGATTGACGCTTCCCCGCCCGGCTGGCTAAACCGCGTCGCGTCTTTCTCTCCGGGCCGCTCACGCAACCCATGACCGAAGTCTCGCAAGCCGCCAATCATCTCAGGGCGCTGATCGCCTGTCGCTCGGTGACTCCCGCCGATGGCGGAGCGCAGGACTATCTCGCCGGGGTGCTGACGAAGGCGGGGTTCCGTGTCGAGCGCATGGTCTTCAAGGAGCCCGGCACACCGGATGTACCGAATCTTTTCGCGACGATGGGGTCGGGTTCGCCCCATGTCGTGTTCGCCGGGCACACCGACGTGGTGCCGCCGGGCGACGAAGGGCGATGGTCGCACCCACCATTTGCGGCTGATGTTGCCGACGGCATGATCTTCGGCCGCGGCGCGGTCGACATGAAGGGCGGCATCGCTGCATTTGTCGCGGCGGCGGAGCGCGGGATCGGCCGTGGCACGCTGTCGCTCGCGATCACCGGCGACGAAGAAGGCGCTGCGATCAACGGTACCGTGAAGCTGATCGAATGGGCGAAGGCCAAAGGCATCTATTTCGACGCGGCGCTGGTCGGCGAGCCGACGTCGCAGCGGCGGATCGGCGACACGATCAAGATCGGGCGGCGCGGATCGCTGTCCGGGACGCTGATGGTCGGCGGTGTGCAGGGCCACGTCGCCTACCCGCACCTCGCCGACAACCCCGTGCCGAAGTTGGCGCGGATGGTGGCTCGGCTGGCGGCGGTGCGGCTTGATGACGGGAATACCGATTTTCAGCCGTCGAACCTTGAGTTCACCGGGCTGGCGACGGACAGCGGTGCATTCAACGTGATCCCGGGGGCGGCGTGGGCGCGGTTCAACGTGCGTTACAACGACTATTGGTCGGTGACCTCGCTGAATGCGCTGCTGCGGCGGGTCATCTCGGAGGAAGGTGACGCCGAGATCCAGTTCGAGAAGGGCGCCAGCGACTGGTTTCTGACCAAGCCGGGGCCGCTGGTCGACACGATCTCGGCCGCCATCAAGGACATCGCCGGGATCGTGCCGGAATCCACAACGGGCGGGGGGACGTCGGACGCGCGCTTCTTCAAGGAAATTTGCCCGGTGGTCGAATTCGGACTGGTCGGCCAAACGATGCATCAGGTCGACGAACGGGTGGCGACCGCCGATCTCGAAATGCTGACGGCGATCTACCGACGCTTCCTCGACCGCATGCTGGGACCCGCCCGTTGATCGGACGCGCGGAAATCGAGCAGGCGCTCACCGGCGCATGGAAGGTGTTCCTCAGCCGGCCGGACGCGATGCGCAGCTTCGACACAAGCCTTGAGGGCTTCTGGCGTTCGTTCCAGGCGATCCTGATCGTGGCGCCGGTGTACTTGCTCACTGAGCTGAGCGACCAGATGGGGCTGGTCACCAACGGTGCCGCGGTCGCGCCCGAAAAATTTTGGGCGACCGAGATCCTGTCGCTGGTACTGGATTGGATCGCACTGCCGGCGCTGCTCGCCGTCATCGGAGGGCCGCTTGGAATCAAGCGCGCCTATCCGGCTTACATCGTGGTGCGCAACTGGGCGACGCCGCTGATGCTGGCGCCTTTCGCGGCGATCTCACTGCTATCGGTGCTGGGGGTAAGCGAGGATATCTTGCTTATCCCCTCGGTTGCCGCGGTCGCATACTCGTTGCGGTTCAGCTACCTGGTGGTGCGCCGAACCCTGACCACCCATCTCGACGTCGCCATCGGCTACGTCGTTCTGGACGTGCTGGTCAGCCTCGCGGTTGTGCGCGTGGTGGCGAAGCTCACGGGCGTCGATCCGTTCGGCTGAGGTTTCCTCACCACCATCGCTTCGCGATGGTTCTCCCCTCCCCGCTCCGCGGAGGGACTGGCGCCCTAATAATCCACCGCCACCAGGTACAGGCCGTCAGGCGGGGCGACGGGGCCGGACCGGGAGTGGTCGCGCGCTTCCAGGGCCTCGCCTACCGCTGCCACCGGCCACCTGCCCTCTCCGACCTTTTTCAGCGCGCCGACCATCGAGCGGACCTGATTGTGCAGAAACGAGCGGGCGGTGGCCCGCACGACGACTTCGCCATCTTCCCGCGTGACGTCGAGACGGTCGAGCGTCTTCACCGGCGATTTCGCTTGGCAATCGGCGGAGCGGAAGGTGGTGAAGTCGTGGTTGCCGACGAGGGCCTGGGCGGCTTCGTGCATCGGACCTTCGGCCAGAACCTGACCGCCGACCCACCAAACACGGCCGCGCTCGATCACGGGTGGAGCGCGGCGGTCGCTCAGCCGGTAGAGGTAGTGGCGGCGGACGGCGGAGAAGCGCGCGTCGAAATCATCAGCGGCGCGTTCGGCGGAAATGATTGCGATGGGGTGTGGGCGGAGGTGCGCGTTCAGCGCATCGCGCACGACATCGGTGGTTCGCTCCGTCGCCAGATCGAAGTGCGCGACCTGGCCCAGGGCATGGACGCCGGAGTCGGTTCGCCCCGCGCCTTTAACGACGACTGTCTCGCCAGTGAAGGCGGCGACCGCTTCTTCCAGCGCCTGCTGCACCGTGAGGCCATTTTCCTGGCGCTGCCAGCCGACAAACGGGCCGCCATCGTATTCGATCGTGACCTTGTAGCGCGGCATCAGGTCAGAACCGTGCCAGGCGCCACGGCATTGCCACGCAGGAATTCGGCGGCGGGCAGCGCGCCCTTCCCGGCGCGCTGGAGCGTGAGCAGGCGGACAGCACCGTTGCCGCACGCGACAGTCAGGCTGGAATCCAGCACGGCGCCAGAGGTGCCATTGCCGGATGCGAGCGTGGAACGCAGGACCTTTACGCGATCCCCGCCAAGGTCAAACCAGGCTCCCGGTTCGGGCGACAGACCACGGATGTGGTTGTGAACCTCAATGGCCGGGCGCGACCAATCGATGCGCGTTTCGGCCTTGTCGATCTTCCTGGCGTACGTCGCGCCCTCGGCAGCCTGTGGGGTGAAATTCAGGACGCCGCGCGACAGCGCCGCCAGCGCGCGAACCATCAGGTCAGCGCCGAGGGTGGCGAGGCGATCGGCGAGCTCGCCGGCGGTGACATCCGGCGCGATGCCAACGCGCTCGCTCATCGCGACCGGGCCGGTGTCGAGGCCAGCCTCCATGCGCATGACCATCACGCCGGTCTCCGCGTCGCCGGCCATGATGGCGCGCTGGACAGGCGCCGCGCCACGCCAGCGGGGAAGGAGCGAACCGTGGAGGTTGAGACATCCGTTTGCGGGCGCGTCGAGGAAGGCGCGCGGGAGTATCTGACCGTACGCGACGACGACACCGACGTCCGGCGCCAACGCGGAGAAACGCGCACTTTCCTCGGCGGGCTTCAGGCTCGCAGGCGTGAAGACGGGAATGGCGAAGCGATCAGCGACGTCGTGGACGGGCGACTTGCGCTCGGTCATGCCGCGACCAGCAGCCCGCGGCGGCTGCGTGTAGACCGCGACCACCTCGTGGCCCTGTCCGACGATCTCGGTGAGAGTCGGCACGGCGAACGCCGGCGTGCCGAAGAAGACCATGCGCATGGGGCGGCGGCATATCCGGCCACCGCCCCCACGGCAAGGCTTAAGCCGCTGCTAGTAGCAGCGCTCCTTGTAGTAACGGCCCTTGTACTTGTAGGTGCACCAGTTGCCCTGGTGGTTGACCAGAACGGCGCCGGCGAGACCGCCGATGGCCGCACCGACCACAGCGCCGCCGACGGAGTTCGTCGCCACGCCGCCAATTGCGGCACCGGCAACAGCACCACCGAAAATGGCCTGGTCAGAGGTGCAGCCAGCAAGCCCGATAGACGAGGCCGCCACGGCTGCGATGAGGAGCTTCTTCATGTGTGTCTCCCAAAAAAATGGCAGGAAGCTGCGGGCTTAAGCCGCCCGAACGGACGCCGCCTCAACGCGGGTTCCAGAGATAAGTTCCGTGGTGACGGAATTGCGGCAGGCTTAAAGCGCGTTCTTGCCCGGCAGGCGCGTGCCTTTGGCAAATTTCTTGATAACCATGTCGCGCTTGAGCTTCGACAGGCGGTCGATGAACAACTTGCCGTCGAGGTGATCGATCTCGTGCTGGAGGCAGACCGCCAGCACGCCATCAGCATCAAGTTCGCGCTGCTTTCCCTCGCGGTCGAGGTAAGCGACCTTCACCTTCGCCGGACGCTCGACTTCGGCAAAGTATTCGGGGATCGAAAGGCACCCCTCCTCCGCGATCGCGCGCTCATCCGAGGACCACAGGACCTCCGGGTTGATCAGGAACAGTGGATCGGGCTTGGCGGTCTCGTCCTCGCGCTGCGCCACGTCAATCGTGACGATGCGGCGGGGGACATTCACCTGAATAGCGGCCAGACCGATACCCGGCGCGGCGTACATGGTTTCCAGCATGGAATCCATGAAGGCGCGCACCTCGTCATCCACCCGTTCGACGGGGGCCGATTTCAGGCGCAGCTTGCGGTCAGGGAGGGTGATGATACCGAGTTTGGACACGGGCTTCAGATATGGGTCCGGCCCCGCGCGGTCAACGGAAGAAGCGGCAGATGGCCAAGACTCCCAAGCGGCCGAAGGCGGTCAGGATCAAGCGCAACCCGCTGGCCAAGGCACTGCGGACCGCAAAGTTTCGTCCACGCGTCGTGGAACGGCCCGGCACCTACAAGCGACGACCGAAGCACCCCGGCGAAGTGGATAGCGAGGAATAGACTGTTCCTGTTTTGTACTTAGTAACAGAATCAGGCTAGGGTGCCGGGCTATGAGCCAAACTCTATTGATTCTGGCGTTTCTCGCCTTTGCCGCTCTCGCTGCCGGCTTTGCCTATGCCTGGTGGCAGGCCTCTCAGAAGCTTCTCGCCACCTCGGAAGGCGGCAAGTCGGCGATCGAGCAGCACGTGGCCGCGCTGATCAAGGCGCAAGGCGAGATCACCGGTCACGTCCAGGGGCTTTCCAACCGGCTCGATGGATTTGGCCAGCGCATCGGGCAATCGATGACCGACACGACCAAGAGCACGCACGACTCGCTGGCGAAGCTCGGCGAGCGGCTCGCGATCATCGACAAGGCGCAGCAGACGATCACCACGCTGTCGGGCCAGGTCGTCGAGCTTCAGCAGGTGCTCGCCAACAAGCAGACGCGCGGTGCGTTCGGCCAGGGGCGGATGGAAGCGATCGTCAAGGACGGCCTGCCCGCCAACGCCTATGCCTTCCAGTTCACGCTGCCCAACGGCACGCGACCGGACTGTGTGATCTTCTTTCCGGGCGGGCCGTCACTCGTCATCGACGCGAAGTTTCCGCTGGAGGCGTGGAACGGCATCCGCGGCGCCGGCACGCCGGAGGCGACCAAAATGGCGGAGGCGCAGTTCCGCCGCGACACGACCAAGCACATCCAGGACATCGCCGACCGCTACTTCGTGCCGGGCGAGACGCAGGACACGGCATTCATGTTTGTGCCGTCGGAGTCGATTTTCGCCGACATCCACGAGCGCTTCGAGGACATCGTGCAGAGGGCCCACCGGCTGCGCGTCGTCATCGTTTCGCCGTCGCTGCTGATGCTGTCGATCCAGGTGGTGACGTCGCTGCTGCGCGATCAGCGCATGCGCGAGCAGGCTCACGTCATCCAGGACGAGGTCGGCAAGATGATGGAGGACGTCGCCCGCCTCGACGAGCGCGTGAAGCGTCTCGCGACGCACTTCACGCAGGCGAACAAGGACATCGACGAGATCATGGTCTCGACCAAGCGCGTCACGGCGCGTGGGGCGCGGATCGCGCAGGTCGACGTGGGCGAGGCCGCGCCTCCCGTGGCCGCCGCCAAGCCGCCGCGCCCCGCCGTCGTCAGGCAGGCGCCGCCGCGCGGGCCGGAGCTGCCGTTCGAGGCGGCGGAGTAGCGCTAGAAGCCGCGGCCGCCTTTCAGGAATTCGATCTCTTCCGGCGTCGATTCACGCCCCATCATCACGTTGCGGTGGGGGAAGCGGCCGAACTTCCGCACGATGTCCCAGTGCTTGTAGGCGTACTCCATGCCGATGCGGATCTGGGTGCGCATCTCGGACGGGATGCCGTTCAGCGCCTCCGCCATGTAGAGCATGGAGCGATCCTGCTCGACGATGTTCTCGGCGTGCATGAACGGGAGGGTGACGAAGTTGCGCTCGACCGGGAAGAAGACGCCGACGCCGTTGGCGAGCAGCGCCTTCGCGGTGGCGAGCGCCTTCTGGTCGTAGTCGTAGGCGTGGTGGGTCTGGCGGTAGATGTTGCGCGGGAACTGGTCGAGCAGGACGATCAGGCCGACCTGCTCGATGCGCGACAAGGCGCCGAGGTCCCAGTCCTTCGCTTTCGCTGGCTCGAGGTAGCGCTCGTAGTTGTCGCGCACCTCGGCGTCGAACTCGGGCTTGGCGCTGAACCAGCGGTCCATGATTTCCTGGGGCGGCGGTTCGCTCGGCGACTTCAGTTCGCCGAACCAGAAGCGGTGGATGCCGGCAAGGGTGTCGCGATCGATCGTGGTCACAGGTGCCTCACTTCCGGGGGCATGGCGTCCCATTTATCGTGCAAGCCGTCGTAGTAGCGCACCGGCGCGGCCATCAGCTCGTCGATGTCGACGCCATCCAGGCACGCGATGCTGACGTTGAAGTAGGTGCGGCCGGTCATGTTGGGCGTCTCGATGCGATCGAAGGCATGGATGCCGCAGCGCCGGCAGAAGGGATGATGCGCGACCTCGTTGCCGCCGTGGTAGTCGTGGAGCTCGTGCTCGCCGGCCACGATGCGAAACGTGTCGAGCGTCGCCTCGACCGACCAGAGACGGACCTTGGCGCAGTAGGTGCAGTTGCATTTGTCGGTGCCGGCGCTGATGTCGACGTCCGCCTCGAAGCGGACGGCGCGGCAGTGGCAGCTCCCGGTGTATGTGCGAAGCAAACGCCCCTCCCCTAGAACGGCGTGCGCTGGCGGATGGCTGCCGACAATGTGCCCTCGTCCAGATAATCCAGCTCCCCGCCGACGGGAACGCCATGTGCAAGGCGCGAGACTTTGACGTCGCTGCCGGCCAGGCGATCCATGATGTAGTGGGCGGTGGTCTGGCCTTCGACGGTGGCATTGACCGCGAGGATGACTTCGCCCACGCCCTCCGCAGAGACGCGGACGATGAGGCGATCGATGCCGATGTCGTCGGGGCCGACGCCATCCAGCGGCGACAGCGCGCCACCCAACACGTGGTAGCGCGCGTTCAGCGCACCGGCGCGCTCCAGTGCCCACAGGTCGGCGACATCTTCGACGACGACGAGAGTGTGATGGTCGCGGCGGGGATCGGAGCAGATGGTGCAGGGATCGGACGTATCGATGTTGCCGCAGGTGGAACAGACGACGACGGTCTCGACGGCGACGTCCATCGCCTTCGCCAGAGGCACGAGCAGGTCGTCCTTCTTCTTCACCAGATGAAGCGCGGCGCGGCGGGCGGAACGTGGCCCGAGACCGGGCAGCTTGGCGAGAAGCTGGATCAGGCGTTCGATTTCGGGGCCGGCGACGGAGCGGGGCATGCGATGTCAGAGCCTGATGCCGAACTGCGCCGGCTTCTGCGCCCGCTTGATGAAATCGGCGACGATGTCCGGACGGTAGAATGCGACGACCTTCAGGGCCTGCTGAAGCGAAGTGTCGGATAGCTTCCCGGCCAGGAGCTGGATCGATTGGCGGCTGGCCATGCTGGTGCGCCGTCCCGTCACCGTCGACAAGATCAGCGTCGGAGACTTCTTATTGCCGTACGTCCACATCCGGGTGAATTCATGCCACGGCCTGCTGCGATAGCCGAAGACGCCCCAGGCCTTCACGCCATCGGCATCGACGGTCGCGATGTACGGCAGGAAAGGACGGGCCGCGAGCAGAACGACGGCCAATGCCATCAGCGCGGCAGAGATTTCAAAAAAGGCGAAGCGCGCCGGCGGCGGCATCGACTGGATGAGCGCGCCCTGCCAGGTCGTAGTTCCGTTCTGCCACTCCGGCGAGTCCGCGGCGATGCCGATCTGCACAAAATAAGGCGCGGCGACGACGGCAACCAGCAGCATCAGAAAAGTGCGCATGCGGCGCGGCCGCACGATCAATACGGGCGGTGGCGCCGGCGCGGGCGCGGAACCGCCGCGCAGGAACGACGGCGGCCGCCGCTCCTCCGGTTCCTGGCGCCACGGGTTCTTCATGTGAGCCCGCCGCGCGCCATCAGAACGGCAACTTCATGCCGGGGGGAAGCTGGAGGCCGCCGGTCATCGACCGCATGCGCTCGGCGAGCGCCGCTTCGGCCTTGGCGCGGGCGTCGTTGACGGCAGTGACGATGAGGTCTTCGAGGATCTCCGCCTCTTCCGGCTTGATGAGCGAGGGATCGACATGGATCGCCTTCATCTCGCTCTTGCCCGTCATGGTGACGGTGACGAGACCGCCGCCGGCAGTGCCGACGATCTCCATCGCGGCGACCTCCTGCTGGAGCTGCTCCATCTTCGTCTGGAGCTCGCGGGCCTGCTTCATCATGCCCATCAGGTCGCCCATTGCCATGGCTCAGTCGTCCTCGCTGGTGTCATCGACCGGCAGTGGCAGGGCCTCGCCTTCGACGACTGTCGCCACCTCGGACGCCGGGACGCGCACGTCGACGATTTCGGCGCCGGGAAAGCGCGACATCACGGCGGTGACCAGCGGGTCGGCGAGGGCATCATCGACGAGGCGGTCGCGCGCTTCCTTGCGCGCCTCCGCGACGGTCTGCGCGCCGCCGTCGCGCACCACCGTGATGACCCAACGCGCGCCGGTCCACTGCTCAAGCTTCTTGGTGAGCTCGCCGACGAGGCCGGCAGAGGCGTGCTCGGTGAGCGCGATCTCGATACGGCCCTGCTCGAAGCGGACGGGGCGCACGGTCGTTTCCAGCGCGTGCTTCAATTTCAGTTCGCGCCTGGCGCCGGCGAGCGCGACGAGATCGGCAAAGCTGGCAAGGCGCGGCACATCGGCGGGCGCGGACTGTGCTGCGACGACCGCCGCCGGGCGAGCACCGCCGGCGGCCATGGCCATGCGGGCGCCACCGGAAGGCGCGGGTGAGGATGTGCGGGGACGAGAGGCACCGCCACCGCCGTTCTCGGCAAGCGACTTCAGCGCCTCGTCGGGCGTCGGCAGGTCGGCGGCGTGGGCGATGCGCACAACGACCATGTCGGCGGCAGCGAGTGGGCGCGAGGCTTCCTTGGTTTCCTCTATGCCCTTCAGCAGCATCTGCCAGGCGCGGGCGAGCGCGCGAAGCGCGATCTTTTCGGCGAATGCCTTGCCGCGCGTCTTTTCTTCCTCGGTGAGCGCCGCATCGTCTTCGGCGGTCGACGCCAACTTGAGGCGCGTGACGAGATGCGTGAATGCGGCGAGATCCTCCAGCACAACGGCGGGATCGGCGCCGACATCGTGCAGCTCCTTAAGGCGCGCGAGGGCCGCACCTACGTCGCCGCGCATGGTCTCCTCGAACAGGTCGATGACCATGCCGCGATCGGCAAGGCCGAGCATGTTGCGCACGTTCTCGGCAGTGACCTTGCCGGTACCGTGGGCGATGGCTTGATCAAGCAGCGAAAGGGAGTCGCGCGCCGAGCCTTCGGCGGCGCGGGCGATCATCGTGAGCGCCGCGTCCTCGATGTCGATGCTCTCTTTCGCCGCGATGCCACGCATCAGCTCGATCAGGCGGCTGGCCTCAATGCGGCGGAGATCGAAACGCTGGGTGCGGGACAGGACCGTGACCGGAACCTTACGCACTTCGGTGGTGGCGAAGATGAACTTCACATGCTCGGGCGGCTCTTCCAGAGTCTTGAGCAGGCCGTTGAACGCGGCCTTCGACAGCATGTGCACTTCGTCGATGATGTAGACCTTGTAGCGAGCGATCGCCGGCTTGTAGCGCACGGCCTCGATGATCTCGCGGATGTCGTCGATGCCGGTGTGGGAGGCGGCGTCCATCTCGATGACGTCGACGTGGCGGCCTTCCATGATCGCAGCGTCGTGCTCGCCGGGCTCGGTCATGTCGATGGTCGGCTGATCGACCTTACCGGGGACGCTGTAGTTCAGCGCGCGGGCGAGGATGCGGGCGGTAGTCGTCTTGCCGACGCCGCGGACACCGGTGAGCATGTAGGCCTGGGCGATGCGACCAGTTCGGAACGCGTTGGTCAGCGTCCGCACCATTGGCTCCTGGCCGATGAGGTCGGCGAAGCTCTGCGGCCGGTACTTGCGGGCGAGGACACGGTAGCCGCTGGCGACCGCGGGCATCGTCGCTTCGTCCCTATCGGTGCCGCGCTTGGCCATTCCGCCGGTCTGCTCGCATCTTCGGATGGATTAAGTGGGAGGCTGGCACACGACCCGTGCCGAAACTCGTTAGGGCTGCTTCCTTCCGGACCTGACCCGGTTGGCGAGCGGACCGTCCGAGCACCAACCTCCCGCCCTTCATATCGGCCGTCGGGCGGCCGAAAGCAAGCCGCGACGGCAGCGCCTCTGCAACCCGTGCGGCCGGCCGCCTTGCGCTCGACGCGCGCGCCGGCCTAAATCCGCCCATGGCCGAATTTTCTCTCGATCCGGTGCTTGCCGCCGACAGCGTGGCGGTGTCGGAACTCTCCCTTTCCGACGTGCGCCTGATGAACGACGCCCGCTTCCCATGGCTGCTGCTGGTGCCGCGGCGGGCCGGCGCGACCGAGATCATCGATCTCGCCAAGCCCGACCGCGCCGTGCTGTTCGAGGAAATCAACGCGGCGTCGGCGGCGCTGCGCGCTGCCACCCATTGCGACAAGCTCAACGTCGGCGCGCTCGGCAACCAGGTGCGCCAGCTCCACGTTCATATCGTCGCGCGCTTTGCCGGCGACGCCGCCTGGCCGGGGCCGGTGTGGGGCAGCGGAGCGTCGCGGCCGTATGCGGACGCGGAGCGCGCCCGCCTGATCGGCGACATTCGCGGCGCGCTCGCCTGATGACGCGATTCTTCGACCACCTGCCGGCGGTGGAAGCGAGCCGCCGTGTCGGCTTCGCCGGCAACCTGATCGAACGGCGGAGCGAGCATCGCGACGCGGCGATCGTCGCCGCCGCACTCTCCGATCCGGCGGCCCAATTCTATCTCTTCCGTGGCGACAAGGTGCTCCGGAAATCGCCGTCCGAGCCGTTGTTCGGCGCGGCCGAGGCGGCGAGGCTCGGGGCGGCCGGCGGCGAGCCGATCCTGCTCGGCTGGCGCGAGGACGTGCCGCGCATCGCGGCGCTGGTCCCCGAGGCGGCGCCGGTGGCGCCCACGGTGCTCACCTCCGATCTCCGCTCGCTGGCCAGCGAGGGCGCGCTCGCCGCGGAGCACGTCGGCGCCCTGGCGCAGGCGCGCAGCCTCATGAACTGGCATGCCCGCCACGGCTTCTGCTCGATGTGCGGGGCGCGGAGCGTGATGGCGCTCGGCGGCTACCGGCGCGACTGTCCGAACTGCGGCGCCCAGCACTTTCCGCGCACCGACCCGGTGGTGATCATGATCGCCATCCGCGGCGCCGGCGCCGACGAACGCGTCCTGCTCGGCCGCCAGAAGCAGTTCCTTCCCGGCATGTACTCGGCGCTCGCCGGCTTCATGGAGCCGGGCGAGACGATCGAGGATGCGGTGCGCCGCGAGACCCTTGAGGAAGCCGGCGTCGCCATCGGGCGCGTCGCGTACCACGCCAGCCAGCCGTGGCCGTTCCCGATGTCGCTGATGATCGGCTGTCATGCCGAAGCGCTGAGCGACGAGATCCGGCCCGACGAGACCGAACTCGAGGACTGCCGCTGGTTCGGCCGCGACGAAGTGCGCGCCATGCTTGCCGGCACGCATCCGGATGGCCTGCGCGCGCCGGCGCCGATCGCCATCGCCAACCGCCTGCTCACGGCATGGGCGGAAGAAGATACGTCCGAGGCGCGCGGGAGCGACGATCCTTAACCACGAAAATTTCATCGCGGCGTCTGGCGCCGGGGCCGGAACGGGCCTAGACACGGATTCGCTCCGATAAGTTATTGGCGGCCCAGCGACCGGCCGCCCCGTTTGGACGTTCGCCTCGTTGCCGCGCCATGTCGTTGTGCCGTTGATCATCGCGTTCGCGATGTTCATGCAAACGCTCGACTCCACGATTCTGTCGACCTCGATCCCGGCGATCGCCCGCGCCCTCGACGAGCCGCCGCTCAGGCTGCATCTGGCGGTGACGTCGTACATGCTGAGCCTGGCCGGCTTCCTGCCGCTCTCGGGCTGGCTGGCCGATCGTTTCGGGGCGCGGCGCGTGTTCCGCAGCGCGATCCTCATCTTCACGCTGGCGTCGATGGCCTGCGGCTTCTCGGACAGCCTGCTGATGCTGCTCGCGGCGCGGGTCTGCCAGGGCCTCGGCGGCGCCATGATGGTGCCGGTCGGGCGGCTGATCCTGGTACGCTTCGTCGCCAAGACCGAGCTGATCAAGGCGATGACCCTGATGAGCATGCCGGCGCTTGTCGGTCCGATCATCGGCCCGCCGCTCGGCGGACTGATCACAACCTTCGCCTCGTGGCAGTGGATCTTCTGGGTCAACGTGCCGATCGGCATTGTCGGCTGGGTTATGGTCGGAATCTTCATCGAGGAAACGCGCGTCGAGAGCGTCAAGGCTTTCGACCTCAGGGGCTTCATCTTTTCCGGCATCGGGCTCTCCGCCGCGCTCTTCGGCTTCGATGGCGCCACCACGGAATCGTTTCCTCCCGCCGTCTCGTACAGCGTGCTCGGCGTCGGCGTGGTCTTTCTCGTTCTGTACGCGCGCCATGCGCGCCGCGTCGCCAATCCGATCCTCGATCTCAAACTTCTGCGCGTGCCTACGTTGCGCGCCAGCATCGGCGGGGGCTCGGTTTTCCGCATCGGCATCGGCGCCATCCCCTTCCTGATGCCGCTGTTCATGCAGGTCGGCTTCGGCTACTCGCCCCTGCAATCCGGCCTGATCACGTTCGCCGCGTCCGCCGGCGCCTTTGGCATACGCGGCTTTTCGGCCCGCGTGCTGGCGCGCTTCGGCTATCGCAACGTGCTGATCTGGGATGTGCTCATCGCCGGCGTGTTCCTGGCGAGCTACGGGCTGTTTCGTGCCGACACGCCGGTGGTCGTCATGCTGGCGCTCCTGGCTGCCGGCGGCGTGTTCCGCTCGCTGGGCTTCAGCAGCATCAACACGCTGGCCTTCGCGGACATCGAGCCCGCACACATGAGCCAGGCGACGAGCTTCACGTTCATGGCCCAGCGCCTGTCGATGACCGTCGGCGTCGCCCTGTCCGCGTTCCTGGTCCACGTGTTTGCCGGCGGCGCCGCCGATCACCCTCCCGTCAGCGCCTTCGCGGAGACCTTCGTGGTCATCGCGATCATCTCGAGCCTGTCGTCGTTCGTCTTCTACCGCCTCAGTCCCGACGCCGGCGCCAGTCTCTCAGGGCGCCCGGTCGCCCACGCGGAACGCCCCGCAGCCGAGAGCGAGCCGCCGCATCGCGAAGCCGCCGAATAGCGGGATCCACATCGCCAATATCGGCGGCGCCGTCTCTGGATGACGGCGGCGACGATGGTATTATTGCCGAGGCCTCGAGCGAGGCCCCGAAGCGAGGTGATTCCATGCACATCATCTGGACGATCATCATCGGGCTGCTGGCCGGCATCGTGGCCAAGCTTCTCGTCCCCGGCCGCAACTACGAACCGAAAGGCTTCATCCTCACCGCCGTGCTCGGCATTGTCGGCGCGCTGCTCGCCACGTGGATCGGGCAGGGGATCGGCTGGTATCAGCCGGGCGAGGCGGCCGGGTTCATCGGTGCCGTTGTCGGCGCGGTGATCATCCTGCTGATCTGGGGCGCCGTCGGCCGCAGCATGCAGGGCGGCAACCGCGCGCCCTGAAGATGCCCTGAAAATTGCGCACTGCGGCCACACGGCGCGGCAACCCGCCGCCGTGTGCCGAGTTCTGACTGTGCTGGGAGGCTCCATGCGAGAGGAGACTCCGTCATGAAACGCATAGTTTTGGGGACTATCGCAGCCGCAGCCGCGACAGCCGGCCTGCTGGCTGCGGCGCCGGCTTCCGCCGCCTCGGCCCTGTGCACAGCCGACGACGCGGGCAGCGCAACGTTCACCGCCCGTGCCTTTGGCATCTTCCCGACGATCGTCGCCGAGCGGGCCAGCGACCGCGCCATGTTCGCGTGCGAATCGAACACGACATTTGGCGGCAGCTGTGCCGTCGTGCACTGCACGTTCGGCCCATGGTAGGGACCGGCGGGACCGGCGCCAGCAGCCCCGGCCCCGCTTCCTGCCCTGCCGGCCACGGCTGGTTCAGCCTGCCGCCGCGGGAAGCTGCGGAACGTTCGCCCGCCCGGCGACCTTGAGCGGGGCGAAATCGTCGCCGGTAATGGTTTCTTTCTGGAGCAACAGCGCCGCGCCGGCATCGAGATCCGGCCGGCGCATGGCGAGAATGTCGGTGGCATGGGCGAACGCCTCCTCGATGAGGCGGCGCACTGCAAGATCGATCTCGCGCGTCGTCTCTTCCGAGATTTCGCTGCGCTGCACCGGGACGGGCCCCAGGAACTGCTCGCGGCCGACGGCGTAGATGCGGTTGCCGAGCGTGTCGTCCATGCCGTAGCGGGTGACCATCTCGAGCGCGATCTCGGTGGCGCGCTGCAGGTCGTCGGCGGCGCCGGTGGAGATTTCCTTGAACACGAGGGCCTCGGCGGCGCGCCCGCCGAGCAGAACGGCGATGCGGTTCTTGAGCTCGCCAACGCCGAGCAGAAAGCGATCCTCGGTCGGCCGCTGGATGGTGTAGCCGAGCGCGCCGACGCCGCGCGGGATGATCGACACCTTGAACACCGGGTCGACGCCCGGGAGGTTGGCGGCGACGAGGGCGTGGCCGAGCTCGTGATAGGCGACGCGCTTGCGCTCCTCCGTGTTGAGTACGCGGCTGCGCTTTTCCAGCCCGGCGACGATGCGTTCCACGGCGGAGCTGAAATCGGCGAGCGTCACTTCGCTGCCGCCGCGCCGCGTCGCGAGGAGCGCAGCCTCGTTCACCAGATTGGCGAGATCGGCGCCGGTGAAGCCGGTGGTGATCGCGGCGATGGCATCGAGATCGACGCCGGGTGCGAGCTTCACCTTGCCGATATGAACCTTGAGGATCTCGGCGCGGCCCTTGCGATCCGGCCGGTCGACCAGGACCTGGCGGTCGAAGCGGCCGGCGCGGAGCAGCGCCGGGTCGAGAATCTCGGGCCGGTTGGTGGCGGCGAGCAGAATGACGCCGGAACTCGGGTCGAAGCCGTCGAGCTCGGCCAGCAACTGGTTCAGCGTCTGCTCCTTCTCGTCGTAGCCGCCGAACGAGCCGCCGGCGGCACGGCTGCGCCCGAGGGCGTCGAGCTCGTCGATGAAGATGATGCAGGGCGCCGCCTTGCGCGCCTGCTCGAACAGGTCGCGCACGCGCGCCGCGCCGACGCCGACGAACAGCTCGACGAACTCGGAGCCCGAGATGGAGAAGAACGGGACGTTGGCCTCGCCGGCGACGGCGCGGGCGAGCAGCGTCTTGCCGGTTCCGGGCGGGCCGACGAGCAGGATGCCCTTCGGCGCGCGGGCGCCGAGACGGCCATAGGCCTTCGGGTCCTTGAGGAAGGAAACGACCTCGACCAGCTCGGCCTTGGCCTCGTCGGCGCCGGCGACATCGGCAAACGTCACCCTGGTGTTGGTCTCGACGTAGACCTTGGCGCGCGACTTGCCGATCGCGGTCAGGCCGCCGAACCCCTGCTTCTCGGCGAAGCCACGGAAGGCGTAGGCCCAGACCAGATAGAACAGGCCGATCGGGATGACCCACGACAGGATGGTGCCGAGCAGGCTGGACGACGGCACGCCGCGGACGGTGACGCCCTTGGCGGCGAGCTTGTCGGCAAGATCCGGGTCGACGCGGTTGGTGTAGAACTCGCTGCGGCCGCTGGGCAGCGGCGACTTGAGCGAGCCCGAGATCGAATCCTGCGTGATGGTGACGTCGGAAATCTGCCCGGCGGTCAGCAGCTGCTCGAACTGGCTGTAGGGGATCGTCTCGACGGTGGTGTAGTTCGCCCACAGGTACTGGAACAGCAGCACGCCGGCGACGGCGGCGACCACGTACCAGATGGTGAAGTGGCGCTTGCGGTCAGCCGGCTCCATGGCGCGACGCCTTCATCCGATCACGATTGCCCTGACTGGCGCCGGCGCAGC
>DASZSW010000040.1:0-9969 GCA_035548515.1 Bauldia sp.
CCCGCGAACGGCGCGCCGATCATCGTGCCGTCGCAGGACATCGTGCTCGGCCTCTACTACCTGTCCATCATGATGGATGGCGAGCCCGGCGAGGGCATGGCGTTCGGCAACATGGGCGAGATCGAGCATGCGCTCGCCGCCAAGGCGATCACGCTGCACACCAAAATCCGCGGCCGCTTCAAGACGGTGGACGCGAACGGCAAGCCGATCACTCAGATCCATGAGACGACACCGGGCCGCCTGATGCTGGCGGACCTGTTGCCGAAGCACCCGAACATTCCCTTCGCGCTGGTCAACAAGCTGATGACCAAGAAGGAAATCTCCAACATGATCGATGCCGTGTACCGGCACTGCGGTCAGAAGGAGACGGTGATCTTCTGCGACCGCATCATGACGCTGGGCTTCACCAACGCGTTCAAGGCCGGTATCTCGTTCGGCAAGGACGACATGGTGATCCCGGACACCAAGCAGGGCATCGTCGATCGTACCTCGACGCTCGCGAAGGATTACGAGCAGCAGTACAACGATGGCCTGATCACGCGCGGCGAGAAGTACAACAAGGTCGTCGATGCGTGGGCGAAGGCGACCGACGAAGTCGCCGGCGAGATGATGAAGCGCATCTCGGCGGTTCAGAAGAATGACGACGGCCGCACCAAGCCGATGAACTCCATCTACATGATGAGCCACTCGGGCGCGCGCGGTTCGCCTGCCCAGATGAAGCAGCTTGCCGGCATGCGCGGCCTCATGGCCAAGCCGTCGGGCGAAATCATCGAGTCGCCGATCATCTCGAACTTCAAGGAAGGCCTGTCGGTGCTCGAGTACTTCAACTCGACGCACGGCGCCCGCAAGGGCCTCGCCGACACCGCCCTGAAGACGGCCAACTCGGGCTACCTGACGCGGCGTCTGGTCGACGTGGCGCAGGACTGCATCGTGGTCGAGCCGGACTGCGGTACGACCAACGGTCTGCGCATGCAGGCGGTGGTCGACTCGGGCACGGTCATGGCGACGCTTGGCCAGCGCGTTCTCGGCCGCACCGCGGCGGAGGACGTCGTGGCGCCGGCGACCGGCAAGATCGTGATCGAGGCGGGCCGTCTCATCGACGAACGCGACGTGGAGAAGATCGAGCAGGCGAACGTCCAGGCGTTCCGCATCCGCTCGGTGCTGACCTGCGAGACCAAGAACGGCGTGTGCGCCAAGTGCTACGGGCGCGATCTCGCCCGCGGCACGCCGGTCAACCTCGGTGAAGCCATCGGCGTCATTGCGGCGCAGTCGATCGGCGAGCCGGGCACCCAGCTCACCATGCGGACGTTCCACATCGGCGGCACGGCGCAGGTGGTTGACCAGTCGACGCTCGAGTCCTCGTTCGAGGGCAAGATCGAGATCCGCAACCGCAACATCGTGAAAGATTCCGAAGGGAACAACATCGCGATGGCGCGCAACATGCAGATCGTGATCGTCGATCGCGACGGTACCGAACGCGCGGCCAACCGCGTGACCTTCGGCGCCAAGATGCTGGTGGACGAGGGTGACAAGGTGAAGCGCGGCCAGCGTATGGCCGAGTGGGATCCGTACACCCGTCCGATCATCTCGGAAGTGGACGGCACAGTCGGCTTCGAGGACCTGATCGACCGGCTGTCGGTGTCGGAAGCGACCGACGAGTCGACCGGCATCACCAAGCGCGTGGTCATCGACTGGCGGGCCAACCCGCGGTCGAGCGACCTGAAGCCCGCGATCGTGGTCAAGGGCAAGGACGCGAAGGCTCGCAAGTCCGGCCGTGGCGGTGCGGAAGCCCGCTACCTTCTGCCGGTCGAGACGATCCTTTCGGTCGAGCCCGGCAGCGAGGTGAAGGCCGGCGACGTGCTCGCGCGTATCCCGATGGAAAGCGCCAAGACGCGCGACATCACCGGCGGTCTGCCGCGGGTGGCGGAGCTGTTCGAGGCGCGTCGTCCGAAGGACCACGCGATTATCGCAGAAATGGGCGGCACCATCCGCTTCGGCCGTGACTACAAGAACAAGCGCCGCATCATCGTCGATCCGGCGGAGGAGGGTGCCGAGGCGGTCGAGTACCTGATCGCCAAGGGCAAGCCTTTCCACCTTCAGGAAGGCGACGTGGTCGAGAAGGGCGATTACATCGTGGAGGGCAATCCCGCTCCGCACGACATTCTGGCGATCAAGGGCATCGAGGCGCTCGCCGCGTACCTCGTGAACGAAATCCAGGACGTCTACCGGCTGCAGGGCGTGACCATCAACGACAAGCACATCGAGGTCATCGTCCGGCAGATGCTGCAGAAGGTGGAGATCACCGATGCAGGCGACTCGACGATGTTCCCCGGCGAGCAGCTCGACCAGCTCGACTTCGAGGCGATGAACGCGAAGCTCGACGCCGACGGCAAGAAGCCGGCGGTGGCGGTGCCGATCCTGCTCGGCATCACCAAGGCGAGCCTGCAGACGCGGTCATTCTTCTCGGCGGCGTCCTTCCAGGAGACCACCCGCGTCCTCACGGAAGCGGCGGTTCAGGGCAAGGTCGATCCGCTGGAAGGGCTCAAGGAGAACATCATCGTCGGCCGCCTCATTCCGGCGGGCACCGGCGGCATGGTCTCGCGCATCCGCCAGGTTGCCACGCACCGCGACGAGCTGATCGTCGAGGAGCGCAAGAAGGTGGCCGAGGAGACCGGCGACAAGGAAGCGATGGCAGAGCTCGCCGAGCTTTCCGGCGCGCCGGCGGAATAGGCTCCCGCCTCAACGGGAAATCGAAAGGGCCGTCCTTTGGGCGGCCCTTTTGCTTTGGGTCGATCCTCCCTTCGCAGGGAAGACAGGCCGGGGGCTACCGCCGCACTGCGCCGGTCAACGCCGTGATCGCCAGTCCCATCACGGCAACGATGCCGAGCGCGACCGGCAGGCCCCAGGCGTTGGCGACAAAGCCGAGAGTCGGCGGCGAAACCAGGAAGCCGGCGTAGCCCATGGTGGTGACGGCGGCGACGCCCACCGACGCCGGGACGCCGGGGGTGCGCGATGCTGCGCTGAAACCGACGGGCGCCAGGTTGGCGGCGCCGATGCCGACAATGCCAAAGCCGAGGGCGGAGACGATCGGCCAGGGCGCCACGACGGCGATGGCGATGCCGGCCGCCATCAGCAGTCCGCCGGCGAAGACAATCGTGGTGGCGCCCAGCGCGGCAACAACGCGATCGCCCGTGAGGCGGCAGACGATCATCGCGACGGAGAAGACGATGAGGCCGCTCGCGGCGACGCCGGCGCTGGTGCCCTTCACCTTCGACAGGAACAGCGCGCTCCAATCGGAGACTGCACCTTCCCCTGCGAAGGCGAGCAGGGTGATCGCGCCAATGCCCAGCACGGCCGCGGGTGGCAGCGTGAAGCGCGGGCCGGCGTGATCGGGCGGTGCGCTCGGCCACAGGTTGAACGCGGACCAAATGCCGGCCACCAGCAGGACGGCGGCCACGATCAGGGCGCCGCGGCCATCGCCCCATCCACTGCCCACGATGAGTCCACCAAGACTCGAGCCGATCAACGCGCCCACCGAGAAGAAGCCATGAAACGACGACATGGTTGGTTTGCGCCGGGCCGCTTCGACCTCGGTCGCCTGCGTGTTCATGGCGACGTCCAGGCCGCCCATGGCCGCGCCCCACAGAAACAGCGAGACGAACAGAAACCAGGGCCACGGCGCCAGGATGGGGAAGGGCGTCAGGACCGCGAAAGCCAGTGTCAAGGCGGCAGTCGGGGGACGCGAAGACAGGCGGGTGAGGGCGGCGCCTGTCAGCGGCATGTTGAGTACCGCACCGGTCGCGGCGCACAGCAGGCCCAATCCGATGGTGGCCGGCGCCAACCCGAGACGTTCGGCGACGACGGGAATATGGACGCCCCACAGGCCGGCGCCCGTGCCCATCACGAGAAACGCGATGGAGACCGCGATGCGGGCGCGCACCAGCATACGCGCATCGGGCTGTGCAATCGGTCGGGTATCCATCGGGGGAATGTCGCTCGTGGTTATTGGCGCGTGCGTCTCATAAGCCGGCCCGCCAGCCGACACAACGAGGCCGGCTCACGCGGCCACAGCCTCACGGACCACTGGCGCCGGCCAGCGATAGAGGGCAGCGGCAACCGCGATAATGATCCCCGAGAGGCAGAGAAGGCCGAGGGCCACCGCGAGGCCGGCTGCGTGTGCGATGAAGCCGATGACGGGCGGGCCAATGAGAAAGCCAAGCAGGGCGCCGGTGGCGGCCGTGGCAACTCCGGCGCCCGGAGTCGTGCCTGGGACGCGGGCCGCCGCGCCAATTAGGACGGGGATGTTGTTGGCTGCGCCGATCGCCACGAGCGCGAAGCCGAATGGGCTCAGCGCGTTCCACGGCGAAAACACGACGGCCGCCATTCCCGCTGCCATCAGCAGCCCGCCGAACAGTAATATGCTGCGTTCGCCCAGCGCCGAAACCACCGGGCCACCGCCAAGACGGCAGATCGACATGGCCAGCGAGTAGAGCGCGTAGCCGCTAACCGCCAGGGCTGGGTCGATGCCGCGGATGGTACTGAGATAGAGGGTGCTCCAGTCGGCGACGGCACCCTCCACCATGTTGGCCACGAATGCGATTGCGGCCAGCCCGATAACCATCGCCGGAGGAAGTGAGAAACCTCTCCGCCCCTTCGTTGCGTCCGCGCGCGCGGGCTCGGTCGGCAAATAGAAGCGCGCCGAGACCACGACGATAGTAACGGCGACAGCCACCGCCGCTGCGGCGCCGCGTCCGTCCTGCCAGCCAATCGCGATGATGCCTCCGCCCAGGGCGGCGCCGGCCAGCGCTCCCAGGCTGAAGAAGCCGTGAAAGGAGGACATGGTCGGCTTGCCTCGGGCGCGCTCGATATCGGAGGCCTGCGTATTGAGCGCAACGTTGCAGCCGCTGGAGATAAAGCCGAAGACGAATGTGCCGATGAATACGGCCGCCGTGTTCCACGCGAATATCGGGATCAGGATGCTGGCCAGCATGGCCGGGGTGAGGATGACCGCAAGGCGCTGCGATCCGAAGCGCGGTGTCAGCCAGCCGGTGATCGGTTGGCTGACGACGCCGGCCAATCCGATCATCAGAAGTGCCAGACCAAGCACGGCAGGATCGAGATGAACGCGTGCGGCGATCGTGGGAATGTGCGCGCCCCACAGCCCGAACACCATGCCGAACAAGAAGAATGCCGCTGAAATAGCGGCGCGCGCCTGGCTGATGCGCGTCGCGTCAAACGGCTGCGTGTCGCTCATTTCGGCCCTCCCGCACCCGGCCAAGGCTAGCGACCGTTGCAGCCGGCTACAACCGGGCATCGTTGCAAACGTGTTTCACGCGAGTCGGCGAATATCAGAGGTGGAAGGTAAGGCCGACGCGGGCGACCGTCCCCTGCAACTGGATCGTACCGGTGTAGGGCGTCGCCGTGAGCGAACCGGGGTCGCTGGAGCTGCCCGTTCCGGATCCGGTCGCCGTCACGTCGATCGAGCCGAGGTTGTAGTAGAGGGCCTCGAACTTGACGCTCAGCTTGTCGTTCACCGCGTATTCGGCGCCGCCACCGAGCGTGAAGCCGCTCTTCCAGGCCGAATTGGAGCCGGACCAGTCGGCCGACGCGATGCCCTTGCCGACATCGCCGAGGTGCAGGCTTGTGTCGAATTTGGCCTGGCCGACGGCCAGACCGCCTGTGCCGAACAGCAGCAGCCGGTCGACCGCGATGCCAACCCGTGGGCGCAGCGTGAACATCGACTCCAGGCCACCGGATGTCGAAAACTGCTCGTTGCCGCCGTTGCCGGTGAAGGTGTACTTCGCCGGGCCGGAGAAAGATGCATCCGCCTCCAGACCAAAGACCACCGCGCCGTTCTGGTGATTCAGGCCGGCGCTGAAGGTGCCGGTCAGGGCTGCGTAGGTGCCGGCGGAGGTCGGGAGGGTATTGTACGGGCTGTAGGGCCCGCCGGTGCCCGAGGCGCGGAACGGCGCCGGATTCGAATTAAACTGAATGTCGGTGCCGGTCGTCGTTGGGAAGGCGAAGTTCGCGGGCTTGCCGAGAGCGTTCAGGCCGACTGAAGCGCCGACATAAGGGCCGGCCCAGTCGAAATGGGGCGCGCCGGCCGCCGCTTGTCCCGACCAGGCGGTCAGGAAACTGGCGGAGCCCAAAGCGGTGACGGCGAGAAAGTCCCTGCGCGTGAAGCAGCTTGCCTGAATCGGAATGGCGTTTGCAGGCATCCTCGCGCTGGCGCGCTGAGGCGCAAGAACAGATCTTGAGCTCCGCAGTTTTTACCAGTGACCGTTGCCGTATTGTCGCGATTGGAACCTTCTGTCCTAAGGCAAGGTTCTGGTTCGTTTCGGTGAGGGAGTTCCATGGATTTCGGCAAGCTGATCATGTTCCAGGCCCGTTCGCATGCGAGCGAGCCGGCCGTCGCCTTCACGGGTGGCGTCGCTACCTACAGCATCCTCGCCGCGGCCACCCTGGCGGCCACGGACAAGCTCCGCGCGAGCGGTCTCGGCGCCGGTGCCCTTGTCGCCATCGATGTGCGCAATCCGTTTCATCACACCGTGCTGATCCTTGCCCTGAACCTTTGCGGGATGGTTTCGGCCTCTGTGCAGACGAGCTTCAACGTCGAGCTGTCCGGCCTGAAGCCGGATGTGATCCTGGTCGACAGCAGCGCCAACCATCCGCCCGGAATCAACCTGATGCCGATCGACGAAAGCTGGTTCGTCGTCGATCCTACCCAGCCGGTGGACTACGCGCGCCTGTTCGCGCTGCCGGGCTTCGGCGATGAGGCCGCCACCATTCGCGTGATCTTCTCGTCGGGGACGACGGGCGTACCGAAAAGTACGGGCCTCACCTCGGCCATGCTCGAGCATCGGCTGGCGCACGCTTCCTTCGTGCAGGGCGGCGGTGGCCTCGAGGGCTTGCGCGTGCTTTGCCTGATGGGTTTCTCGACCATCGGTGGTTACATGGCGACGCTCGGTGCACTCGCTGCCGGCGGTGTCATTTGCTTCGCACAGCAGCCGGGCGAGGTGCTGCATGTCATTCGCATGTTCAACGTCGGCCTGCTGATTGCGGCGGCGGTGCAGCTTCCGGGGCTGCTGAAGTCGCTCGGCAGCGATCGGCCACCGGCATCACTGCGCACTGTCATCCTCGGCGGCAGCAAGATCGCACTGCCGCTGCTGCAGGAGGCACGGGCGAAGCTTTGCTCCAACGTGCTGTTCGGATACGGCTCGACCGAGGCGGGCAGCATGTCGAACGCACCGGCATCGCAGCTGGCTTCGCTGGAGGGTACCGCGGGGTACGTGCTGCCGTGGGTAACGCTCGAGGCGGTCGACGACGAAGACCGCCCGGTCAAACCAGGTGAAGCAGGACGGCTGCGGGTCAGGACGACGGAGCAGGCGCGATATGTCGTCGACCAGCCGGAGAATGCACTCGTGTTCCGGAACGGCTGGTTCTATCCCGGCGATATAGGCACCGTTGGCGCCGACGGCCTGGTCACGATCACGGGGCGCTCGGCCGAGGTGATCAACTACGGCGGGTCCATTGTAGCGCCGGACCTGCTGGAGCGGGTACTGTCGGAGCACAAGGACGTCACGGACGCGGTCGCTTTCGGCGTGCCAACACCCATGGGATTCGACGAGATTTGGGCGGCGGTTGTGGCGCCGGATCGCTTCAACGAGGCGGAATTGCTCCACTTTTGCCGCGAAAAGCTGGCTGACAAGGCGCCCAGCGTCATCCGCCGGGTGGGGGCCGTGCCGCGAACGGACTCGGGAAAACCCAAGCGGCGCGAGGTCCGGGACCTTATTTTGGCCGCGCGCACACCCACATAGGGGGCTGCGCAGGCGATACCGGCCCCATGCGATTTCGTTCACTCTTAGGGGTTGACGCGCGGAACTCGAGTCAATAGGTTCCGCGCGCTTTCGGCAGGTAGTAGGTCTTTTCTTCCGACGGGCGCCTAGCCCGCAGAAATAGAAGTCCTAGACGCGGCTGAATCTGGCAACAGACGTTTGAGCAACACGACCGCGGTCGTTTTTGGCCGTGGTCCTCTGTTTTGGGGAGCGCCTCCCGCAAGGCTACGCGGGCTCGGGCGCCCTTGGTGTCGTGTACGCGGCACTGATTTCGTGCGTGGGAAGAAGAGAAGAAGAGTCGAAAGGGCAGCATGCCGACGATCAACCAGCTCATCCGCAAGCCGCGCGTTGCGCCCGTGTCGCGCAGCAAGGTGCCGGCGATGCAGCAGAGCCCGCAGAAGCGCGGCGTGTGCACGCGCGTCTACACGACCACGCCGAAGAAGCCGAACTCGGCGCTGCGCAAGGTTGCCAAGGTCCGCCTCACGAACCAGTTCGAAGTCATCGGCTACATCCCGGGCGAGGGTCATAACCTCCAGGAACATTCGGTGGTGATGATCCGCGGTGGCCGCGTGAAAGACCTTCCGGGCGTGCGCTACCACATCATTCGCGGCGTGCTTGATACGCAGGGCGTAAAAGACCGCAAGCAGCGCAGATCGAAATACGGTGCCAAGAGGCCGAAGTAAGTTTCGGCCTTTTCGCGTCTTTAAAGACACCAGGATAACGACCACATGTCACGCCGCCACCGCGCCGATAAACGGGAGATCACTCCCGACCCGAAGTTCAAGAACGAGGTCGTGACCAAGTTCATGAACTCGGTCATGAGCCACGGGAAGAAGTCGGTCGCCGAGCAGATCGTTTACGGCGCGTTCGACGTCATCCAGGCGAAGACGAAGCAGGATCCGCTGGCGATCTTCCGCAACGCGCTGGACAACGTTGCGCCGTCGATCGAAGTGCGTTCACGCCGCGTCGGTGGTGCGACGTACCAGGTGCCGGTGGAAGTCCGGACGGACCGCCGCCAGGCGTTGGCCATCCGCTGGCTGCTTACGGCCGCTCGCGGCCGCAACGAGAAGACGATGGTGGACAAGCTCTCGGGGGAGCTGCTTGACGCTGCCAACAACCGCGGCAACGCGGTGAAGAAGCGCGAAGACACGCACCGGATGGCGGAAGCCAACCGCGCGTTCTCGCATTACCGCTGGTAACGAATTAGAGGCCCCCCGCGATGCCGCGCACCCATAAACTCGAGGACTACCGCAACTTCGGCATCATGGCCCACATCGATGCCGGCAAGACGACGGTGACGGAGCGGATTCTCTAGTACACCGGCAAGAGCCACAAGATCGGCGAAGTCCACGATGGCGCGGCCACCATGGACTGGATGGAGCAGGAACAGGAGCGGGGGATCACCATCACCTCGGCCGCCACCACCGCGATCTGGAGTAACCACCGGCTCAACATCATCGATACCCCGGGCCACGTCGATTTCACCATCGAGGTCGAACGCTCCCTGCGTGTGCTCGATGGCGCGGTCGCGGTGCTCGATGGCAACCAGGGCGTGGAGCCGCAGACCGAAACCGTCTGGCGCCAGGCCGACCGTTACAACGTCCCGCGTATCGTGTTCGTCAACAAGATGGACAAGATCGGCGCTGACTTCGACGCCTGCGTGAAGTCGATCCGCGACCGCTTGGGCGCCAAGGCCGTGCCGATCCAGCTGCCGATCGGTTCGGAAGCCACCTTGCGCGGCATCGTCGACCTGGTGCGCATGAAGGCCGTGGTCTGGGACAATGACGGCCTGGGGGCGACCTATCGCGATGAAGACATTCCCGCCGACATGCTGGCGCGGTGCGAGGAAGCCCGCCACTTCATGATCGAAAACGCGGTCGAACTCGATGACGAGGCGATGGAAGCCTATCTCGGCGGCGAAGAGCCCTCGGTCGACGTCATCAAGAAATGCCTGCGCAAGGCGGTGCTCTCGGGCGCCTTCTATCCGATCCTCGCGGGCTCGGCCTTCAAGAACAAGGGTGTTCAGCCCCTGCTCGACGCGGTGGTGGACTATCTGCCGTCGCCGGTGGACATCCCGCCGACCCCCGGCCTCGACTTCAAGACCGAGGAGCCCATCGTACGCCTCGCCTCCGAC
>DASZSW010000041.1:0-62101 GCA_035548515.1 Bauldia sp.
AGAGGATTTGTCCTTAGTACGAGAGGACCGGGATGAACGTACCTCTGGTGGACCTGTTGTGGCGCCAGCCGCATTGCAGGGTAGCTATGTACGGACGGGATAACCGCTGAAGGCATCTAAGCGGGAAACCCACCTCGAAACCATTTCTCCCTTGAGAGCCGTGGAAGACGACCACGTTGATAGGCCAGGTGTGGAAGCGCGGTAACGCGTGAAGCTTACTGGTACTAATAGCTCGATTGACTTGATCACTCTCATTATCAATGCCCGTCGCCTTATCGACGGATGACAAAACGGAAATCCTGGTTTCGTAGACGCTGCGCTTCGCTGGCTTGGTGGCAATTGCGAGGGGCCTGAACCCGATCCCATTCCGAACTCGGCCGTTAAACTCCTCCGCGCCAATGATACTTCGTCTCAAGACGCGGGAAAGTAGGTCGCTGCCAGGCCTGCCAAGCGCAGAGGTTTCTTCGAGTTCCTTCTCATCACGAGAATCGACATGAAAAACGCCGCCCCTCGGGGCGGCGTTTTCGTTTGCCGGCGTGGGCGATAAGGTCGCGCTCCCTACGGAGCGGTCTCATGCAGCGCATCGCACTTCTCGGTCTCGGCAACATGGGCTCCGCCATGGCCACGCGTTGGCTGGGGCAGGGTTTCTCCGTCGCGGTGTGGAATCGCAACAGCGACAAGGCAGCCGCCTTTGTCGCCAGCGGCGCGCGGGCCGGCGCGACGCCGCGTGAAGCTGCCAGCGATGCCGACGTCGTTGTATCCATGCTGGCAGATGACGATGCCTCGCGCCCGGTGTGGCTCGGCGCCGAGGGCGCACTTGCGGGAATGCGACGCGGGGCAATCGCGATCGAGTGCAGCACAGTGTCGCCAGCCTGGGTGCGCGAACTCGCCGAACACGCCGCCGCGACGGGCGTTGGTTTCCTCGACGCACCGGTCGGTGGCGGGCCAGCCGCGGTCGCGGCCGGCACGCTCACTGTCTTCGCCGGTGGCGATGTTGCCACGCTGGACGCGGCTCGACCGGTGCTGTCGGCGATCGCGTCGCGTATCGAGCACGTGGGCGAAACCGGCGCCGGCGCAACATGGAAGCTGATCAACTACATGATGGCAGGCGCTCAGCTTGCAGGCCTCGCCGAGGTGCTGATGTTGGCGGAGAAGGCGGGGATCGCGCCGCAACGCGCGGCCGATCTCATCCGCAACAGTGTCACTGCCAGTCCCGCCGTCATCGGCAAGCTCGCGCGCATGGTCGACGGGCGCTACGACAATCCCGATGTCGCGCTGCGGCTGGTGGCGAAAGACGAGCGCTACGGTCTCGATCTTGCCCGCGCGCTCGGCGCCAATCCCGAGATTTTGCCGACGGTCTCCGCGATCTACGAACGCGCCGTGGCGGACGGCCTCGGCGATCTCGATCTGGCAGCAGTGGCGGCAACAGTGCGCCGGCGCTCCGGCCTCACGTCTTGACCGGCACCCAGATCTCGACGACCCCGTTGCCGGTCATCGGATCGAAACGCTCGTCGTAGCGCTCGAAGTTCAGCATCTCGGCCGCTTCGAAGCCGGACTCCGCCGCCCACGTCGCCCAGATCGTGTAGTGCGTGCGGCTGATCATCGAGATGTGGCCGCGGTGCGAGAATACGGCGTAGCGATGCGACGCAATGCGCACGCGCGCCAGCGCGTCAGGCAACTCGCCGAAGCCGCTTACCTCGCAGCCGCAGACGTACTCGAAATGCCCGTCGTCGTCGAAGTTGTGCGACAGGCCGTAGTAGATGTTGCCCTTCTGGTTAGGGATGTGGCCGTTGAACTCGGCGTTGAAACGCTGCCACTGCGTCGGGATGCCGTGGTTGGTCTCGAAAGTGTATCGACCGGAGAGGCCAGCGATCATCAGGCTTGGCGCATCCTCGAAGCGCGGCGGCTCGAGCGGCACGATCAGTGATCTGTCCATGCGGATGGGCTCCACGAGCGAGAGATTGGCGAGCGAGCCTCGCGCGCGAACGTCCTCCGGCGTCGTGCCGAACTGGTCGCGGAAGGCGCGGGTGAACGCCTCGTGGGAACCGTAGCCGCAATCGAGCGCAACGCCGAGGATATCAGGCGCGCCGGCTGCGAGCTTGCGCGCCGCTTCCGTCAGACGCCGGGCGCGCATGTAATTCATCACCGAGCGGCCGGTCGCCATGGTGAAAACGTGCGACAGGTGGAAGCGCGAGACGCCGGCGGCCGCCGCCACTTCGTCGAGGGACACATCGTCCCGGCCGAAGTGATTCTCGACGAACCAGAGGGCGTTTTCGACGGCGTTCACCGGCGGGGCTCCGTTAGAGGCGGCGGCCACTTTGCCGCCGCTTCGCACGCGCCGCTTGATCAGGCTTGCGCCTACTTCGTCGATTTCCGCGTCGTCTCGAACAGGAACCACGCCCGACGTTCCGCCTGGTCGATCCAGTTTTCGATCAGGCTGGCGGTGGCGACGTCGCCTTCATCGTCGCACAGCTCGTGAGCTTCGCGCAGATGCACGACGGCGTTGCGGTTGTCGTCGGCGAGTTCGGCCAGCATGTCCTCCGGCGTGACGTAGTCGGCATCGTTGTCGAGCACGCGCTGAAGGCGGGCGATGTGGCCGATCGAGCGGACCGTGGTGCCGCCGATCTTGCGCACGCGCTCGGCGATGTCGTCTGTGGCGGCGAAGATCTGCTCGGCCATCTCGTCGAGCATCAGGTGGTAGTCGCGGAAATGCGGGCCGCTGACGTGCCAGTGGAAATTCTTCGTCTTGATGTAGAGCGCAAAGGAATCGGCCAGGATCGCGTTCAGCGCGCCGGCGATGTCACGGCGGGCGTTGGAGCCGAGGTCGGTCGGCGTGGTGAGCGGGGCCTTGCGCCGGTCGACGGCGCCGGATTTGGCCGACTTGGACATCTTCATGGTGGTGCTCCTCGTTTACGGGTCAGGCGATCTTGCGGCTGGCGCTGGCGAGCGTGTCGCGGATGAATTGCGCCTCCATGGCGAGGCCGGCCCACTCGTCGTCGTCCGGTCCGTCGTAGATCAGCGTATAGGGACCATCGTACCCGGCATCCGCCGCAATCAACACGCACTTGCCGTAGTCGTTCCGGTCCATCGCATCCGGCTCGTTGAGCTTCGCGGAGAACGAGCACTTGGCGTGCGTGTCCTCGCCGCGCGGCATGATCGAGGCGAGGTCGGCGTATTTGCCGGCGCCCTTCCAGTTGCCGAAGTCGACCAGGATGCCGAGATCGTCGCCAACCGCGTCGAGCACATGGTGCACTTCCTTGGGCGACGACAGCAGGTCGTGCCAATTCTCGGTGATGACGCGAACGCCGACGGACTTGCCGTGTGCCGCTATATCCTTCAGCCCGGCGACGGACAGGGCGAGGGTATCGGCCGACGGCTTCTGCTTGCCGGCGACAACGCGTGCGGTTTTGGCGCCGACTTCGGCGGCGAGGTCGACCCACTGGTTGATCCACGCGACGTCGCGCTTGTGGGTTGCGGCATTGGACGGATCACCGTCGTCGACCAGCAACGACGTGATCGTTACGCCCGCATCTTTCGCCGCGGCGCGGAATTCGCGGAGCCACGCCTTGTCGCGTTTGGGCACATGGAAATGTCCGAGCTGGAGATTCGGAATGCCGTGCTTCTTCACGGCGGCGGGGAGGTCGAGGACCTTCACGCTGCCCTTGCCATAGGCTTCCTTCTCGGTCGCCGGCTCGCCGGGCTTGTCCCACCATGTGAGGCCGACGGTGCGATGCAGGCTCCAGGTGGAGACGGCGATGGTGGGCGAACGACCGGCGCTCATGGCGGTTCCTCTGGGCTTTGTCGTGTTATCGGCTTGTGGCCGCCGATTGGCGGCAGCGACGATCCTAGCCGCAAACCGCGGCGGCTGGAACGGTGTCGGGTTCCGGCACAGTTAGGCGTCTGCTAAGACTGCCGCGCTATCAAGACCGCCTGATTCTCGTGCAACAAGCGAGGCGCGAAGTGAACGTCGAGATGCGCAAAGATGCCGCGGCAGAGAGCCGCGCCGGCGCAATCGAGCTCACCGTCGTGGTACCCACGTTCAAGGAACACGACAACGTTCCGCTGGTGGTCGAGCGGCTCGACAAGGTGCTGCGCGGCGTGCACTGGGAGGTCGTGTTCGTCGACGACGATTCTCCCGATGGAACGTCGGACGCGGTACGGCAAATTGCAGCGCGCGACGCGCGTGTGCGTGTGATCCAGCGCATCGGGCGGCGCGGGCTGTCCACTGCCTGCGTCGAGGGTGTGCTGTCGTCATCGGCGCCGTATTTCGCGGTCATGGACGGCGACCTTCAGCACGACGATACGGTGCTGCCGGAGATGTTCCGCCGCGTGCGCGCCGAGAATCTCGATATCGTGGTTGGTAGCCGTTACCTCGGCGGCACGCGCACCGGCGGGCTCGCCAATCCGCTGCGCGTGTGGCTGAGCAAGACCGGCGGGCAGGTGGCGCGCGTCATTCTCAAGGCCGATCTGACCGATCCGATGAGCGGCTTCTTTGTCATGCGCCGCACTGCTTTCGACGAAGCCGTGCGCGGATTGTCCCAGCAGGGGTTCAAGATCCTGCTCGACCTTTTTGCGTCGGCGCAGCGGCCGCTCAGGTTCGCGGAGGTGGAGTGCGGCTTCAACGCGCGCCAGCACGGCGAAAGCAAACTCGACACGATGGCGGCGTGGGAGTTCGGGACGCTGGTGGTCGACAAGCTGGTGGGCCAGGTCCTGCCGCTACGGCTGGTGATCTTCGCTCTGGTGGGCGGCACCGGCATTGTCGTTCACCTCACCGTCCTGTGGCTGTCGAAGCTGTTCGGGGCCGATTTCATCCTGTCGAGCGCGATTGCGGTCGTTGCGGCGATGACGTGGAACTTCTTCTTCAACAACATGATCACGTACCGCGACCAGCGCCTGCGCGGGCCGGCGTTTTTCCGTGGCCTGGCGTCGTTCTACGTGATCGGCGCTATCGGCGCTTTCGCCAACATCGGCATCGGCCAGCTTCTGTTCAACGAGGCGCGCAGCTGGTGGCTCGCGGGCATCGCCGGCGCGCTCATCGGTGTCGTGTGGAACTACACGATGTCGCGGCTCTTCACCTGGCGCATCGGCGGCCGTTAGCCGATGGCGGCCGGCCGCCTCGTTCTCCTGCTCATTTTTGTCAGCACCGCGATCCGGTTGTGGCTCGCGGCGGCGACCGGGCTCGGCTATGACGAGTCCTACATGGTGGGCAACGCGCGCGAGTTCGCGCTGAGCTATGTTGACCATCCCCCGCTGCATGTGTGGATCGCCGGCCTCGCGATGCGCTTGTTCGACAGCGAGGCGCCGTTTGTCGTCCGGTTGCCGTTCGTGCTGCTCTTTGCGGGCTCGACGTGGCTGATGTTCCAACTGGCCGGCCGCATGTTTGGCGAGCGCGCTGGCTTGTGGGCCGCGACGGCGTTGACCCTGACGCCGATTTTCTCCGTGGCGTTCGGCACATTCGTGCTGCCGGACGGGCCGGCGATCTTCTTCCTGCTCGCGGCAGCGCTGTTTCTCGCGCGGATTCTGTTTCACCAGCCTCCGCCGGAGAGGCCACTCCTCTGGTGGGGAGTGGTCGGCTTGTGCACCGGACTCGCACTACTCTCGAAGTTCAACGCGGCGTTCTTCCCGCTGGCGGTGCTCGCGTACCTGATCACGGCGGATCGCTGGCGACTTGCGACGCTGGGGCCGTGGTTCGCGGCCGTGGTCGCGCTCGTGGTCTTCTCCCCGGCGATCATCTGGAACGCGCAGCATGGGTGGATCGGCATTGCGTTCCAGGCGGAACGTGTCGGCGGCAGCGGCCTCCGCCTCGACACGTTCGCCGCGCAGGTAGGCGGCGAGCTCGCCTACCTGTCGCCGTGGCTGGCGGTGCCGTACGCGATTGCGCTCTGGCAGGCGTTTGCGCGAGGCCCGGCTGAGCCCAGAGGCTGGCTCCTCGCGCTGGCGGCCATTGGGCCGATCGCGCTGTTCACGCTGCTGACGCTCCACACCGGGGGACTGCCGCATTGGACGATGCCGGGGTGGCTGTTCGCCATCCCGCTGTTTGGACGCGGCGCGGCGGCGCTATCGCCGCGCTTCGCCCGCGCATATATCGCCGTGGCGGCGGCGATCTTCGCCATCGTCTTCGGCGCGTTCGGCGTGCAGGCGCTCCGCGGCGGGCTCATTCCTGCGTCTATCATCGCGGCGAGTGCGGCTGCTGATCCAACCGCAGATCTGGTTGACTGGACCGAGCTGAAGCCGGCGCTCGCCGGCCACGATCTGATCGCCGCACCGCATTGGACGATTGCGGCAAAGGCGAGCTACGCCGCCGGACCGTCCGTGACGACTCTTTGCCTCTGCCGTTCGCCGCAACAATTCGCGTTCCGCGCCGATCCCAACGCGTGGGCCGGACACGATGCGCTTGTCATCCTCCCGTCGGGAGACGCAAGCGCACTGGCGGACACCGCGGCGTATTTCGATGTGCTCGAGCCCCTCGGTTCTGTCGCGATCACCCGCAACGGCGTCACGCTCCTGACGCTCGACCTGAAGCTGGGGAAATCCCTACATTTCCCGGCGAAATAAAGGGCCATTTTGCCCTTCAAATGCCTGTCACAAGCCGCTATATGAAGCCCGCGTTCGAGGCGGCTCACCGGCCCACCTCGCTGTTGGCGCGGGGTGGAGCAGCCCGGTAGCTCGTCAGGCTCATAACCTGAAGGTCACAGGTTCAAATCCTGTCCCCGCAACCAACCTCTTCCGGATGTCAGCGCTAGTTCGGCCGCGGATGGATCGGCGGCGAAATATTCGGGTTGCTGTTCATCACGGCTTCCGCCGGGTCGATATAGCGCCCGTCTTCGGCGTGATCGCGTTCTGACGCCGGAAGCTCGTGGGTGTCGCTGCCCGTCCCATGATTGCCGTTGCGGATGCCGCTGTCGTGGCTGCGCTCTTCTTCGCGCTCGTAAAGGTTGGGTTTCTCAGTCATGGCCTTTTCTCCTGCCCGCTCGACAACGCGCAGCGTTTCCCGGCGTTCCCTTGTTCCTTCTTTGTTCTCGCGCTAGACTAGCCGCATGACGCTCCGTTCGGGCAGTGCCGATCTTCCCCTCCACGGAGGCCGCGTGCCGAAGTGGCTGGCTGAGCGCATGAGTCGGCTTGGGGCGGTCATCTGCGAGACGGTCGTCCACCACTACGGCCGAGACGAGCTGCTGCGGCGGCTGGCGCATCCGTTCTGGTTCCAGGCGTTCGGCTGCGTGATGGGGATGGATTGGCATTCGTCCGGCATCACGACCAGCGTGCTTGGCGCATTGAAGCGTGGGCTGAAGCCCATGGAGCGCGAGCTCGGTCTATACGTTTGCGGCGGTCGCGGATCGCATTCGCGCAAGACGCCGGACGAACTGGTCGCCATCGGCGAGCGCACCGGTTTCGACGGCGCGGCCCTGGCGAAAGCCAGCCGGCTGGTTGCGAAGGTCGACAGCGCTGCCGTGCAGGACGGCTTCCAGCTTTACCTCCACGGCTTCATCGTCACCGATAAGGGCGAGTGGGTCGTCGTCCAGCAAGGCATGAAGGACGAAACCAACACGGCGCGGCGCTACCACTGGATCTCCGAAGGGCTGCGCAGCTTCGTCGATGCGCCGCACAGTGCCATTGAGGGTCAGGGGCAGGGCAATATCGTCAATCTCACCGACCGGCGGGCGGAGAAGTCGCGCGTTGCGCAACTCGATCTGCTCGGCGCGATCGGGCCAGACGGTGTGGCGCGCGAGTTTGCGGCGCTGGAGCGCCAGACGCTGCCTGCGGCCGAGGCCAAGCCGGAGGCGCAGCCGCTGCTGCCGCACCTCATCATGCCGGCGCATCACGACGTACGCTCGGAGGACGTCGTGCTCCGTCGTCTGCACGGCAATCTCGCGGCCGCGGCCGACCGCGCGCCGGCGGACTTCACCGAACTTCTGCTGGTGCCCGGTGTCGGTGCTCGCACGGTGCGCGCGCTGGCGATGGTGGCCGAGGTGATCCATGGCGCGCCGTGCCGGTTCACCGATCCGGCGCGCTTCTCGCTGGCGCATGGCGGCAAGGATGGACACCCGTTCCCGGTGCCGCTCAAGGCGTACGACGAGACGATCCGTGTGCTGAAGGAGGCGGTGGCCAAGGCGAAGCTCGGGCGGAGCGAGGAGCTTGGCGCGATGCGTCGCCTGGATGATCAGGCGCGCAGGATGGAGCCATACGCCACGGGCCCGACCGTGCCTGAGTTCATCGCCGAGGAGCGGCGCCTTTCGCACACCTACGGCGGCCGCACGGTGTTCGGCGATGCTCAGCCGCCCGGCCAAGAAAAAACCCCGGAGCGTGGCTCCGGGGTTCCGTGGGCGGCCAGCGCCGCTACGCTCGTCTGACTACGCGCAGGATCAGCAGCAGTACGATCGCGCCGATCAGCGCGGTGATGATTTCGCCGACGATGCCGCCGCCGAGACTGAGGCCGATCGTGGGCAGCAGCCAGCCGCCGATGATCGCGCCGACCAGGCCGACGACGATGTCGCCGACGAGGCCAAATCCGCCACCCTTCACGACCTGGCCCGCAAGCCAGCCGGCGATCAGGCCGACGATGATCCATACAATGATTGCTTCAAGCGTCATGATGCCTCCTCCAGAGTCGTTCTGCCCGCGCCTGACGCCACGCCGCTAGGCGAACTCCGACTCAGCCATATTAGCACTTTGCCGGGTGTCTAGCGGCCCGCTGCCAGCGGAAGGCCGCCAATCGCATCGAACAGAGTCGGCGCGGCGCCGGTTCGTGCGCGTTCGATCGACAGCATGCGCATCTTGGTGGCGACGCCCCCGCGCGCGGAAAACCCGCCGGTTTTGCCGTTTGCGGCGAGCACGCGGTGGCAGGGCACGACGATGGGGAAGGGGTTCTGGCCGAGGGCCACGCCGACCGCCCGGGCAAGCGTTACATCGCCGAGACGCTTCGCAATGGCGCCATAGGTGAGGGTCTCGCCCGGCGGGATTTCGCGGGCGATGGCGTAGACCTGCCGGTTGAAGTCCGGCACCCCGCTCATGTCGAGGGCGATACGTGACAGGTCGGCGGGTTCGCCGGCCATGAGGCGCGCGATGTCGCGAATGGCCAGATCGACGCCGGGAGGCGCCAGCGTCTCCGCGGCCTCCGGAAACTTTCGGAACGCCCGGCGCCGCGCCGCACCCTCGTCATCCTGCGGCAGCTGGATCCACACGACGCCGCGCGTGCCCCACGCGATAGCGCAGGTGCCGATTGCGGTTCCGAACAGGGCGAAGGCGCGGGCCGTCATTTGCCGCGGATTTTGCCACGACGCGCTTCCGGCGCGCCACCCGAAAACGTATGGTCGTGCGCCGACCAACCCGGGGGGACAATGGCCGACACGCGCACGAACTATCAGAAACTGCTCGCGGGAGAAGTCGCCTGGGGTCCTGATCCGGAGATGGATTCGCTCCAGGCCGCCATGCGGCCGCGCCTCAAAGCGTTCAACGAGACACCGGAAGACGACATCGCGGCCCGTCAGGCGGCCTTCAGTGTGCTCATCGGCAAGCCGTTTGAAGGTCTGGTCCGCTCGCCCATCATGGTCGACTACGGAATTCACCTTACGATCGGCAAGACGTTTGTGAACTCCAACTGCGTCTTTCTCGACGCCAATACCATCACCATAGGCGACGGATGCGCGATCGGAACCGGCGTGCAGCTTCTCGCCGCCGGTCATCCGATCCACCCGTCCGAGCGGCTCGTGGCGGCGGACCCCAACGACAACCCGCCTTTTCGCGGCGGTGTTCTCGCCAAGCCCATCGTCATCGGCGACGAGGTCTGGATCGGCGGCGGCGTGATCGTGCTTGGCGGCGTCACCATCGGGCGCGGCAGCACGATCGGCGCGGGCAGCGTCGTGACCAAATCGATCCCGGCATTCTCGGTCGCGGCGGGCAATCCCGCGCGCGTGCTGCGCACGCTGGACCGGCGGCCGACATTCTTCCATCCCGACCCTAACGATCCCTGAGGCTGAGATGACCGACCAGCGAAGTGAGCGCGAGAAGATGCTCGCGGGTGATCCGTTCCTGGTGCCGGATCGCGAGCTTGACGCGATGGTCAGTGCTGCGCGGGTGCGCCAGAAGGCGTTCAACGACACGCCGCGCACCGACTATCCGGCGCGCATGGCGGCGCTGGAGGCGCTGATCGGCAAGTCGGCGCCCAAGGCGTGGATCGAGTCGCCCTTCCTGGTCGACTATGGCGTCCACATCGAGCTCGGCGACTGCTACATCAACATGAACTGCACGTTCCTCGATGCGAACCGTATCGTTCTCGGCGACAAGGTCGATGTCGGGCCCAACGTTCAGTTGCTCACTGCCACGCACCCGGTCGATTCGGCGAAGCGACACCTGGATTGGCCCTCCGATCCCGACATCCCGTTTCGCGTCGCCTCGCAGGCGTTGCCGATCACCATCGAAAACGGGGTGTGGCTCGGGGCTGGCGTGATTGTTCTGCCCGGTGTGACGATCGGTGAGGGGACCATGGTCGGCGCCGGATCGGTGGTGACGAAGTCGCTGCCGCCCTACGTGCTCGCGGCTGGCAATCCGGCGCGGGTGATCCGCCAACTCGACCGGACCGCCCCGTCTTCCGCACGCCGCCCATAAAGGCGTAGACTGCCGGGCAGGGAGAGCGGCACGCGAGTTCCGAGCCATGTCCAAATCCGTGACCGCGCGGGAAAGCGCGGAAATCCATCATCTTCGCAACGTGCCGAACGCGCCGCATAACCCCGGCATCGCGTTCGATCCGGAGCCGGTGGCCGGCGTGCGCGTCAATCTCTCCGCGGTCGAGCGGAGGGCAGCGACGCTGCCCAAGCGGCGCACGGTGAAGAAGGAGTGGCAGGCGGCGTGGTTGGTGAAGGCGCTGCAGTGCATCGACCTCACCACCCTGAACTCCGACGATACCGACGGCCGCGTGCGGCGCCTGTGCGCGAAGGCGATGCATCCTCTCCGTCCGGACATCCAGGACGCGCTCGGCCTCGGTGACCGGCGGATCACCACCGGCGCGGTCTGTGTCTATCACCGGTTCGTGGCTACCGCCGTCGATGCGCTGAAGGGCAGCGGCATCCCGGTGGCGGCTGTCTCGACGGCGTTTCCCGCGGGCCTGTCGCCGATGGACACGCGTCTGCGCGAGATCGAGGAGTCGGTCGCGGCAGGCGCCGAGGAGATAGACGTCGTCATCACGCGCGAATACGTGCTGACCGGTCAGTGGCAGGCGCTCTACGACGAGGTGAAGGCGTTCAAGGCCGCGTGCGGCAGCGCGCACATGAAGACGATCCTCGGCACCGGGGACCTCAAGACGCTGCGCAACGTCGGCCGCGCCTCATGGGTTGCGATGATGGCGGGGTCGGACTTCATCAAGACATCGACCGGCAAGGAAGGCGTCAACGCGACGCTGCCGGTCGCACTGGTGATGGTGCGCGCCATCCGCGCCTATCGTGAGGCGACGGGGTTCACGGTCGGCTTCAAGCCGGCGGGGGGAATCGCCACAGCCAAGGACGTGATGAACTTCCAGTTCATCATGAAAGAGGAGCTCGGCGACGAGTGGCTCCAACCCGGCCTCTTCCGTGTCGGCGCATCGTCGTTGCTCGCCGATATCGAGCGGCAACTCGAATATTTCATCACCGGGCGTTACGCTTCCTTCGATCACCACGCGATGGCCTAGACCCATGTCCGTAGCTGAAATTCTCGACACGATGGACTACGGCCCGGCGCCGGAGAGCGACAAGGACGCGCGCGCGTGGATCAAGAAGCACGGCAAGGCCGGGCTCTACATCGACGGCGCATGGCGGGAGCCTGAGACGGGCGAATGGTTCGAGACGTCGAACCCGGCGACGGGCGAGGTGCTGGCTAAAGTTGCGCAGGCCGGCGCGGATGACATCGACGCGGCGGTCAAGGCGGCGCGGAAGGCGCAACCCGGGTGGGCGCGGCTCAGCGGACACGCGCGGGCGAAATACCTCTACGCCATCGCGCGGCTGATCCAGCGCCACTCGCGCCTGTTCGCGGTGGTCGAGGCGCTGGACAACGGCAAGCCGATCCGCGAGACGCGCGACATCGACGTGCCTCTCGTCGCGCGGCATTTCTACTACCACGCCGGCTGGGCGGAGCTGATGGCGTCGGAACTGCCCGGACGGGTGCCGGTCGGAGTCTGCGGCCAGATCATCCCGTGGAATTTCCCGCTGCTGATGCTCGCGTGGAAGGTCGCGCCGGCGATTGCGCTCGGCAACACGTGCGTGCTGAAGCCTGCGGAATTCACGCCGCTCTCCGCCCTGCTGTTCGCCGACATCTGCGAGATGGCGGGCCTGCCCAAGGGCGTGGTCAACATCGTCACGGGTGATGGCGCGACCGGCGAGCTGATTGTCAGGCATCCGAACGTCGACAAGATCGCGTTCACCGGCTCGACCGAGGTCGGCCGCAAGATCCGCGAGGCGACGGCGGGAAGCGGCAAGTCGTTGACGCTGGAGCTCGGCGGCAAGTCGCCGTTCATCGTCTTCGACGATGCTGACCTAGACTCAGCCGTCGAGGGCGTCGTCGATGCGATCTGGTTCAACCAGGGCCAGGTGTGCTGCGCCGGGTCGCGGCTGCTGATCCAGGAGGGCGTCCACGACGAATTCATCGGCAAGCTCAGGACGCGGCTGGATTCGCTGCGCGTCGGCTCGCCGCTCGACAAGGCCATCGACCTCGGCGCTATCGTCGCGCCGATCCAGCTCGAGCGCATCCGCCGGCTAGTGAAGCAGGGCGTGGACGAGGGCGCGACCCTCTACCAGAGCCACGCGCAACTGCCCGACAAGGGCTGCTTCTTCCCGCCGACGCTGCTTGCCGGCGTCGAGCCGGCTTCCACGGTGGCGCGGGTGGAAATCTTCGGGCCGGTCGCGGTGGCAATGTCGTTCCGCACGCCGGAAGAGGCGGTCGCGCTCGCGAACAACACCGAGTACGGGCTGGCGGCCTCGATCTGGTCGGAGTCGGTGAACCTCGCACTCGACGTCGCGCCGAAGCTGAAGGCGGGCGTGGTGTGGGTGAACTCGACCAACCTGTTCGACGCCGCCGCCGGCTTCGGCGGCTACAAGGAATCCGGCTACGGGCGCGAGGGCGGCAAGGAAGGCGCATACGCGTACACCAAGCCGGCGTGGGTCAAGTCGGCGCGCAAACTCGAGGAAGCCGCGCCGGTCAAGCCGGAGATGGGCCTGGAGCTGGTGGGCGGCGGCATCGACCGCACGGCCAAGCTCTACATCGGCGGCAAGCAGACGCGGCCCGATGGCGGCTATTCGCGGCCGGTGGCGTCGGTGAATGGGACGCTCGTCGGCGAAGTCGGCGAAGGCAACCGCAAGGACATCCGCGACGCGGTCGAGGCCGCGCGCAAAATTCAGCCGAAGTGGGCAACCACGACCGAGCACAACCGCGCGCAGATCCTCTACTACATCGCCGAGAATCTCGACGCGCGTGCCGATGAGTTCGCCGATCGGCTGCGTGACCTCAAGGGCGTGAAGCGCGCCAAGACGCGGCTCGAGGTCGACGCCGCCGTGGCACGCCTGTTCGCGTGGGGCGCGTGGGCCGACAAGCACGAGGGCCTGATCCACAAGCCGCCATTCCGCGGCCTGGCGCTGGCGGTCAACGAGCCGGTTGGCATCGTCGGCATCGTCGCGCCGGAGGAGCCCGGACTGCTGGCCTTCGTCTCGCTGATGGGTGCGGCGATGGCCACCGGCAATGCCGTTGTCATGGTGCCGTCAATGGCGCAGCCGCTGCTCGCCACCGACCTCTACCAGGTGCTCGACACCTCGGATGTGCCGGGCGGCGTGGTCAACATCGTCACCGGCGACAAGGCGTCGTTGGGCCTCGAGCTCGCCAAACACGATGCAGTCGATGCCATCTGGTACTTCGGCACAGGTGAGGGCGCTGCCGCGATCGAGAAGGCGTCGGCCGGCAACCTCAAGCAGACGTGGACCGAGACGGTGGCGCGCGACTGGGGCGATGACGCGACGTCGGCCGGCCGCGAGTTGTTGGCCCGCGCGACTCAGGTGAAGAACATCTGGGTGCCGTGGGGCGAATAGCGTCCTTCGCCAATTGCCGGAGCTTGATCAAATGAACTGGGTGCTTCTGATCTTCGCCGCAGCGTCGGCGATTGCTGCTGCGTTGTTCTGGTGGGGCCGCACGCGCACAGGCCGAGAGCTGGCCCTAATGCGGGCGACAGCGACCAGCAACGCGCGCGACATTGCAGGCCTCACGCCGGGCACGCTGGTCGAGGTCAAGGGCAAGCTGAAGACCGCGGCGCCGCTGACCGCTGAATTCTCGGGCCGCGAGTGCGTTTACTACCGTTCGCTTACCGAGCGCGAGGTGGAGAGAACGACCACCAACTCCGAGGGCAAGCGCGAGACTGACACCGACTATCAGACCGAGTCGGACGTCGTGAAGTTTGCCGCGGCGATGATCGAGGATGCGACCGGCGAGGTCGCGCTGGATTTCAAGGATGCCAAGGTCGAGGGTGAGCAGGTGCACCAGCGCCGCGAGTTGGCCGGCCTCGGCACGTCGCTGCTGGCCAGCATCGCCGGCGCCGGCACGCGGTCGTATCGCTACACGGAATGGATCGTTGCCGCCGGCATCCCGGTCTATGTGCTTGGCACTGTGACGGCGGAGCACACCGTGGCGGCCGATCCGGCGCGCAAGAATCCGTTCGTGATCAGCATCAAGTCGGAGGAGGAGCGCGAGAGGTCGCTGGGCAGCACCCAGATGTGGCAGCTGATTGCCGTCATCGGCCTCGGCATCCTGGCGTTGGTGCTGCTCTACTTCGCGTTCACCAGCGGGCCGGTGCAGTCGGCCACGCCCTAGAAAAGGGAAGGGCGGCCGAAGCCGCCTTTTTCGTTTTCGTCAGTCCGCCATCACGACGGCCGGTTCCGGGGCGCGCTGTGGAGCGCCCGCCGGTGCGGCTTGCGGCCTCTTGTACCGGAGCAGCAGCAACAGCGGCACCGAGGCCAGCGTGATCAGGAACATCAGCTTGAAGTCGTCGATGTAGGCGATCATCAGCGACTGCTGCGTGATCAGGCCGTCGAGTTGCGCGGCGGTCGAGGCGCCGGCCTGTGTGGTCAGCGCGTTCGGGTCGATCCCGAACGCGAACAGGTTCGGGTTGAACGGGTTGATCCACGAGGCGAGGTCGGCGTGGCTGGTCTGCATGTTCGAGATCAGCAGCGCCGCCATGATCGAGATGCCGATCGCTGAGCCGATATTGCGCACCAGGTTGAACAGCGCCGAGGCCTCGGTGCGCAGGCGGAAATCCAGCGTCTGGAAGGCGACGGTGGACAGCGGAATGAACACGAAGCCCAGCCCGAAACCCTGCACAACGCCCGACCAGATCAGCGGGCCGCTGCCCATCCCGATCGCAAAGAACGTCATCCAGTAGAGCGACAGGGCTGTCAGCGACAGGCCGAAGAGAACGAGCAGCCGCGGGTCGACCTTACCGACGAGCCGGCCGACGACCATCATCGACGCCATCGTGCCGAATCCGCGTGGGGCGAGCACCAGGCCGACGGTGATGATCGGATAGCCAAACAGGTTCTGGAGCATGGGCGGCAACAGCGCCATCGTCGCCAGCAGCACGATACCGACCACGAAGATCAGCACCAGCGAGGACGTGAAGTTGCGGTCCGTGAACAGGCGCTTGTCCAGGAAGGGCTCGTGGTGCGTGATCGTGTGGATCAGGAACATCCACGCCGAGCCGATGGCGACCGCCAATTCGACCAGCACCTCGGGCGAGTTGAACCAGTCGAGTTCGGCGCCGCGGTCGAGCATGAGCTGCAACGCGCCGACGGCGATCGACAGGAACGCAAAGCCGGTGAAGTCGAACTTGCGGATGCGGCGCACGGTGTCGGGCATGAACAGGATGACGCCGGTGAGCGCGGCCAAGCCAACGGGCACGTTGATGTAGAACACCCAGCGCCAGTTGAAGTTGTCGGTGAGGTAGGCGCCGATGGTCGGGCCGATGATCGGCGCGATCATGATGCCGGTGCCCCACAGCGCCATCGCCTGGCCCTGCTTCTCGCGCGGGTTGATGTCCATGATGACGGACTGCGACAGCGGCGCCAGCGACGCACCGAAGGCGCCCTGGAGGATGCGGAAGAGCACCATCTCCTCCAGCCCCAGCGCGGTGCCGCAGAGCGCGGACGAGCCGACGAACCCGGCGACGCAGATCGCGAACAACCGCTTCCGCCCGATGTTATCGGACAGCCAGCCGGTGATCGGCGTCGCGATCGCCTGGGCGACGATGTAGGAGGTCAGCACCCAGGTGATCGTGTCCTGCGCCGCGCCAAGGCTGGCCTGCATGTGGGGCAGGGCGACGTTGGCGATCGTCATGTCGAGGATCACCATGATCATCGCAGCCATCACCGAGATGGTGATGAGCCCCTTGTGCGGCACTTCCTTGAACGGCAGGCCGTCGGCCCCGGTTCCACTCATGGCGATTCGCCCTGTTTCTAGTTCGCGGCGGTGCGGGTCGGCGTGCTCGTCAGGTCGACCGAGACGGAGGCCGACAAGCCGGTGCGCAGCGCCGGCAGGTCGGTCAACGGACCGGTGAAGGTGACGCGCACAGGCACGCGCTGCACGACCTTCACCCAGTTGCCGGTCGCGTTCTGCGCCGGGAGCAGCGAGAACTCCGCGCCGGTGCCGGCGCCAATCGAGGCAACGGTCGCCTCGAACTCATGCCCCGGGTAAGCGTCGATGCTCACCTTGGCCTTCTGGCCGGCGACCATCTTGGTCAGGTCGGTTTCCTTGAAGTTGGCTTCGACGTAGCTCGAGCTTGTTTCGACCAGGCTCATGACGGCGATCGCCGGCGTGATCTGCTGGCCGAGCAGCAGGCGGTCCGACTGTGCGACGACGCCGTCTGCCGGTGCCGTCACGGTCGTGTTGGAAAGGTCGAGCGCGGCCTGGTCGCGGCGCGCCTGCGCGGCCTGGACCATCGGATGATCCTCAGTCTTGATCGAGGCGTTGCCGCCGAGCGCAGAGAGAGAAGACTCCTCGCGCTCCTTGGCCTGCTCAAGCGCCTGCTGGGCGTTGTGCAGGTTCTGCTCGGACTGGTCATACTGTGCCTGCGAGGCGACGCCCTTGCCGAGCAGGCCCTGCACGCGGTCGAAATTCTTCTGGTTGAAGTCGACGTCGTCGCTGGCTGCCTTCTCGGCGGCAACCGCGGCGTTCTCCGCGGCGCGGAGTTCCTCGACCTGAAGGCGCGCAGAAGCCAGACCGGCCTCGGCCGATGCCAAGGCGATCTTGTAAGGTGCGTCGTCGATCTTGAAGAGAATGTCGCCGGCCTTGACTACGTCGTTCTCGTGAACCGGCGCGGCAACGATCTTGCCCGATACCTGAGCCGTGACCGTGACGCGGTCCTGCTGGACGTAGGCATTGTCCGTCGACGCCGTCTTGCCGCCGGTCAGCCAGAAGTACCCACCGATGAGGATGAGCACGACCGGCACCGACGCCATCAGGATGTAGCGGCGGCGGTTGTTACGCTTCGGCGGCTCCTCGGGCTTCGGCGGAGCGGGCGGTTGAGCTTGCATTGCCGGCGCAGCGCCCGCTGGGCGCGCTGCTGCCGGTCGGTTGTCGCCACCATCGGCACTCATGATGCAATTCCTTGCTGCTTCATCGTTGAACGGGACTTGGCGGAAGCCTTCGGCTTCGACGCCGGTTTGACTTCGGCAAACGGCACGACCGTCTCGGCCTTGCCGGTGAGGTTGTTGCGGATGCGGGTCAGGATCTCGGTCATGCGGTCGATGTCTTCGTCGTCTACGCCGACAAGCGCATCGCCAAGACAGGTCGAAGCGACGTCGCGGAATTTGGCGACGAGCGGGCGGGCGTTGTCCTGAAGGTGAATGCGATGCGCGCGGCGGTCGGACGGGTCGGGTCGTCGCTCGATCAGCTTGGCCGCTTCCATGCGGTCGATCAGCCGCGAGAGCGTGATGGGCTCGAGGTCCATCTGTTCGGCGAGCGCGGCCTGGTTCGGCGCCTCTTCGCCCCGCCACTCGGCGCGGGCGACGACGGACAGCACGCGCCATTGCGCGCTGGTAAGGCCGACAGCCTGCGCACGCTGGTCGATACGGTTGCGGAGCAGCCGGGCAACATCGTGGATCAAGAGGCCGACGCCCTTGGCGGGAGGCATGTGGTTGTTCATGGTGCGGCGGATATAATGAGGATGCTTATTATATGCAAGCTTGCCAGATTGTCGCACCATGCGGGACAGCCAAAACCCTGCCGCGCAAGCCTTCTTTAAGTATGGCGCCGCGCGACCGATATCTGTATCGATCCCGCCAAATCCCGTTCGCCGTTGCCGGACTCCCATGAATCAGCCCGTGAAGCCGACCGTTTATCCGCCTGCCGAGCCGTCGCCCAACTTCCCCAAGCTGGAGGAGGGCATCCTCAAATCCTGGCAGGAGGAAAAGACGTTTCAGAAGTCGATCGACCGGCGGAAGGAGCAGGGCGCGCCGGAGTTTGTCTTCTACGACGGCCCGCCGTTCGCGAACGGCCTGCCGCACTACGGGCACATCGTCACCGGTTTCGTGAAGGACCTGGTGCCGCGCTACCAGACCATGCGCGGCAAGACGGTCGAGCGCCGCTTCGGCTGGGACTGTCACGGCCTGCCGGCCGAGCTGCACTCGGAGGCCGAGCTCAAGCTCAGCGGGCGTCGCGACATCCTCAAGTACGGCATGGCGAAGTTCAACGAGCACTGCCGCTCGTCGGTCATGCAGTTCCGCAACGACTGGGAATTCTACGTCAACCGCTCGGCACGCTGGGTCGATTTCGACAACGACTACCGCACGATGGACCTCACCTACATGGAATCGACCATGTGGGCGTTCAAACAGCTCTGGGACAAGGGGCTGGTCTACGAAGGCTTCCGCGTCGTGCCGTACTCCTGGGCCGCGCAGACGCCATTGTCGCAGTCGGAAACTCGCCTCGACGATTCGTACCGAATGCGCCAGGACCCCGCGCTGACCGTCGGGTTCAAGCTCGACGACGAGCCGAACACGCGGCTGGTGGCGTGGACGACGACGCCGTGGACGCTGCCCTCCAACATGGGCCTCGCGGTCAAGCCGGATGCCGACTACGCCGTGATGGAGAAGGGCGGGGCGAAGCTCATCCTCGCCGACTCATCCCGTGAGCATTACGCGAACGAGCTGGAAGGCTATGCCCATGTCGGCACGCTGAAGGGCGCCGATCTGGTCGGCAAGACATACGCACCACTGTTCCCGTTCTTCGCCGACAAGAAGAAGGACGGCGCCTTCCGCGTCGTTGCGGGCGACTTCATCGAGCTGGGCGAGGGCACCGGCGTTGTGCACATGGCGCCGGCTTTCGGCGAGGACGACCTTAATGTCGCGCTGAAAGAGAAGCTGCCGATCGTCGATCCCGTCGATCTCGAGGGCAACTTCACCGAACTCGCGCCGCCCTATCAGGGCAAGAACGTGTTCGTCGCCAACAAGGACGTGATCCGCGACCTGAAGGCGATACCCGGCGTCGTCATCCGCCACGAGACCTACGACCACAACTATCCGCACTGCTGGCGCACGGACGAGCCGCTGATCTACAAGGCGATGCCGTCCTGGTACATCGCGGTGACGAAGTTCCGTGACCGCATGGTGGAGCTCAACCAGGGCATCGAGTGGACGCCGGCGCACATCAAGGACGGCATCTTCGGCAACTGGCTCGCCAACGCGCGCGACTGGAACGTCGGCCGCAACCGCTATTGGGGTGCGCCGATCCCGGTGTGGAAGTCGGATGACCCGAAGTATCCGCGCATCGATTGCTATGGCTCGCTCGATGAGCTGGAGCGTGATTTCGGCGTGCGCCCGAAGGATTTGCATCGTCCGTACATCGACGAGCTGACGCGGCCCAATCCCGACGATCCCACCGGCAAGTCGACCATGCGGCGCGTGCCCGATGTTCTCGACTGCTGGTTCGAGTCGGGCTCCATGCCGTTCTGTCAGGTGCACTACCCGTTCGAGAACAAGGACTGGTTCGACAAGCATTTCCCCGGCGATTTCATCGTCGAGTACGTCGGGCAGACGCGCGGCTGGTTCTACACGCTGATGGTGATGTCGACGGCGCTGTTCGATCGCGCGCCGTTCCGCCGCGCCATCTGCCACGGCATCGTGCTCGACGAGAACAAGCAGAAGCTGTCCAAGCGGCTGAAGAATTATCCCGACCCCGTCGCGGTCTTCAACGACTACGGCGCCGATGCGTTGCGCTGGTACATGATGTCGTCGCCGCTGATGTCGGGCGGCGATCTCGCCATGCCGAAGGACGGCAAGGCGATCGGCGAAGCCGTGCGCGCCGTGCTCCTGCCGCTGTGGAACGCGTATTCCTTCTTCACGCTCTACGCGAACATCGACGGCATCCGCGGCAAGATGATCAGGACCGCCGAGGCCGAGCTCGACCGCTACATCCTCGGCAAGACGGCCGAGCTGGTGCGGGGTGTTCAGGGCGACATGGATCGCCTCGATCTCGCGGCGGCCTGCGATCAACTGCCGCCGTTCATCGAGGCGCTCAACAACTGGTACATCCGCCGCTCGCGCGACCGCTTCTGGAAGGCCGAGAAGGACGCCGACAAATCGGCCGCCTACGACACGCTCTACACGGTGCTCGTGACGCTGACGCGCACGATGGCCCCGTTCCTGCCGTACGTCACCGAGGTCATCCACCGCGCGCTGTGCGATGGCGCCAGCGTGCATCTGCAGGACTGGCCGGACGCGTCGAAGTTCGTCGTGGACGAGGCGCTGGTGCAGCGCATGGATCTCGCACGCGACGTCGCTTCCGCCGCGGCGTCCATCCGCACTGCGAAGAATCTACGCAACCGGCTACCGCTGGCCAAGCTGACGGTCGCCCATCCGGATCACGCCGTGCTGAAGCCGCTTCGCGAGGTCATCGCCGAGGAGGCCAACGTCAAGGACGTCCAGCTTACCGACAACCCGTCGCAGTTCGGCGCGGAGGTGCTCGTGGTCAATCCGCGCATCGTAGGCAAGCGCGTCGGCGGCGCGATGAAAGATATTCTCGCCGCTGCGAAGGGCGGCAACTGGCGGCGCGTCGATGGTGGCGCGATCGAGATCGTGAACCACCGCATCGAGGCGGGCGAATACGAGGTGCGCTTCCAGGCGCGGCAGGGGCTCGATGCCACCAGCTTCGACGGCAACGCCGGTGTCGTTGTGCTCGACACGCACGTAACGCCGGAGCTGGAGCGCGAAGGTCTGGCGCGCGACTTCATCCGCCTGGTGCAGGTCGCCCGCAAGGACGCTGGCTTCAATGTCGCCGACCGCATCGCCATCGAAGTGAAGTCGGGGCCGGTCGCCGCGATCGCTCTCGAGGCTTACGGCGACACGATCCGTGAGGAGACGCTGGCCGTGGCGCTCAATCTTGTTTCTGCTCCGTCGGGCGCAGTCTCCGAGGCAAAGCTCGGCGGCGAGACAGTGGTCGTTGGCCTGACCAGGGCCTAGTCGGCCCACGCTTCCGCAACTCCACAAAAAGAAACAGGCGGCCCTGAGGCCGCCTGTCGGTTGTCGCGGCTCGACCCTTGCTAGTGCTGCCGGCTCGAGCGCGTAAAGCTCGGCTTGTCGTTGCTGCTGAATGCGGCGCTGACCGGGCTGCTGTGCTCGTCCTTGTGCTTCTCGATGATCTTCTCGATCTTCTCGATCTTGGTGAACAGGGGGAAGCCCTTCGGATCGCAGCGTTCGTGCTTGTCGGGCGTCTTCACCACCACCAGCGGTTCGGGACCTGCCCCAGTGGTTGTCTCGGTCGGGCACAGGCACCGAGATGTGTTCCAGGCATCGTGCCGTTCGCAATAGCCGCTCTTCACCCACCAGTTGTTATCGGCGCAGATGCGGAGAAGTTCTGGGGAGAGCTTCGGCGGGGCCGCGTTGGCGGCCACGAACGCCGATGAGGCGAAGAGCAGGACGGTTGCTTTCGCCGTTACAGACGCGAGTTTGTACAACATTTGAGGCCTTCCCTCTTTGGAAGCATTCGCGGGGCCTCTACCGCGAGCCGGGCCGATCTTGCCGTCTATTATGCTTAAGGCAGGGTAAATGTTCCAACTGATTTAGTTGGGCAATCTCAAGGTACCTGGGGCTTCGACTTGCCTAACCGGTAGGCATTCGGCCTTTACGTTGCACATAGGCAGCGGCGCGATCGCGCTGCTTGCTGGGCAGCACGACCGCGGCCGGGCGTGTGACGGCGTCGTCTTCTTGATGCGGTACCGTAGCGGCCGGCAGATGCTGTTCGGTGGCTACCGCTTGCCGACCAGCCCCCACACGGCCGGAACCAGCGCGGAGGCGAGGGCGATCTTCAATAAGTCGCCCAGCACGAAGGGCACCACGCCATTCTTGAAGGCCGACGCGAAGCCCAGGCCGGTGTGCTGGCCGACGTGGGCGAAGAGTGCCAGCCAGAGGAAGCCGAGTGCGAAGAGCACGACGTCGGCGACGAGCATCGCGCCGAACAGGCGAACGGGCGAGCGGTCCCACCCGCGATCCGCGGCGTAGCCGACGATAACCGCCAGCGGGATGAAGCCGGCGAGAAAGCCGCCGGTCGGCCCCAGGAAATAGGTGAGCCCGGCGATGGCCGGCGGCGTTGCGGTGAACACAGGGATGCCGACAGCGCCCTCCGCCAGGTAGGCGAGCACGGTCAGCGTGCCGAGGCGCATGCCATATGCGGCGGCGATCGCCATCACCGCCAGCGTCTGCAGCGTCATCGGCACCGGATAGAACGGCACCGAGATCTTGCCCGAGATATACAACACGGCAGTGCCGGCCAATACGAGGATCAGTTCCTGAACCGCGCTGCTGCGGCCCGAAAGGAGCGAAGGTGCAAGGGCGGCGCGATAGGTGTTGGTCGGCAAGGAAGTGTCCCCCGATTAGCCGGTTACGTCCGGGCAGCTATAGGAAATAACCCGCTTTCCGACAAGGCTGCCCACCGTCAGAAAGCTCTTGTGGCGCTGCCGGGCTTCGCTAGAACAGCGCCCATGACCGACATAATCGCCGACCGCAATCGCCGCCTTACGGCCGTGCTGGCCGCGGCGCCCGTTGTGCCCGTCCTCACCATTGAGGACCGTGCCACGGCAGTGCCGTTGGCCAGCGCTCTGGTGGCCGGTGGCCTGACGGCGCTGGAGATCACATTGCGAACAGCGGCGGCCCTCGATTCGATCCGGGCAATCATCGCCGAGGTTCCTGGCGCCAACGTCGGTGCAGGCACGGTCGTGGATGCCGGGCAATACGCCACCGTGGCAAAGCTCGGGGTCAAGTTCGTGGTCAGCCCGGGCGCGACGCCGGCGCTGCTCGCTGCTGCTGCAGACTCGCCGGTTCCTTATTTACCTGGCGTGGCCACGGCCGGTGAGGCGATGACGCTGTTTGATGCCGGTTACCGGACACTGAAGTTTTTCCCAGCCGAGCAGGCGGGTGGCACGGCGTATTTGAAGGCGCTGTCCGCGCCGCTGCCGGCCATCCGGTTTTGCCCCACCGGCGGCATCACCGTCAGCAACGCACTCGCATACCTTGCATTGCCCAACGTGATTTGCGTGGGCGGATCGTGGGTCGCACCCGCGCCCAAGCTGACAGCCGGCGACTGGGCGAGCGTAACAAAGCTTGCCGCGGAGGCCGCAGCGCTCGCCTCACACTGATGTGACAGCCTGGGAATCCCCTTGCATTTGCGGCAAAAAGCCGCCATATGCACGCCGTTCGGGCACTACACCCGGAGACTGGAAAACGGCGCGAGGGCGAATTCCTCGCGGGTTCTGTGTAAAACTGGACCGTCAGTATAAGACGCTCGTTCCTTTCCCCGAAAGACAGATGCCGCCGACCGCGGGTTGCGCAGTGCAGCCCGCGCACACTAACGGGAAAAGGAATCCCACCACATGGCTCGCCAAACTGGCACCGTTAAGTTCTTCAATTCGTCCAAAGGCTTCGGCTTCATCACCCCGCAGGGCGGCAGCAAGGACGTGTTCGTCCATGTCAGCGCGCTTGAGCAGGCCGGCATCAGCCACCTGGCTGATGGCCAGCAGGTCTCGTTCGAGGTTGAGCCGGACCGCATGGGCAAGGGTCCCAAGGCCGTCAAGCTTGAGCTGATCTAGCTCCGGTCTGCCGCGCTCACGCGCGGCTCCACGGAAAACAATGACGCCGCCGGCGAGAAATTGCCGGCGGCGTTCTTATTCTTGGACATGACTAAAAAGCGATCAGGTCAGGACGCTTTTACGCATGACGCAACCATGCCCCGTCCCTGAATCAGAAAGGCGTCGCTTGGGTTGCCCCACACGACGCCTCCCTGATCAGTTCGCTTGGCCTTCGGACAGCCACGCTCCAAAGTTGGCCTCAGGAGCACGGCGCTGTCGGCCGCGAGCCGATGCGTGATCTGAACTCCGCATCCCCGGTTGCCCGGGAACCTTAGCTCGACCACCCGAGTACGACCTTGCGACCGTCCCGGACCACCCTTCTGAGAACTCGCGGTACCGCCTCGCGGCAGCTTCGCGTGAACCCTCCAGGTGGCGCCGCGGGGCATCCGGTTCCTCGGGTTTGCACCCGACCACCGGCGCGGTCCGCGTAAGAACCAGTCTCGGACGTTCGCCTTGCCCTGACGAACTCGGCCAGCCCTTTGCGGTGAACTGATCGTGCGCGAAGGCGGATCGCGGTGAAAGAGCGAAGAGACGGCGATGGGATGAATGGGGATATTGTGGAGCCGCCCTGAATTCGGACTCGCTTTGGCCGCGCGTCTGGCGCAGCGAAAAGTCGAGTCGCGAGAATCGGTTGGCCGCGCGCGCTTCAGTACTTGATGAGCACCTGGACTTTGCCGGTCGCGTTCATCAGCCCGTCGTTCTGCGCCGAGGTATTGAATGACAGAGCGAAGTCGCTCGCCGTGTTGAGCGGCACCTTCACGCCGGCGCCGCCGTAGACGCCGTAGGTTACCCGCCCGGGCGTGGTCGACATGAATGTCGTGCCAAAGACGGTGACCGGCACTGAGGTGCCGCCAAGGTTGGACTGCGCGTAGACGCCGGCCTTGCCGAAGAACGAGATCGGGCCACTGCCGGACTGGCCGATCGTGCGCGTGCCGTTCAACTCGATCCGTCCTTCGGCGAGGCTGACGGGCTGCGCTCCGATTGTGAGCGGGGCGACGGAGCCGGTTTCCGTGTAGCCGGCGATGCTGCCGCCGACGTACTTCGCCTTGAGGGCGAAATTCAGCGCCGCGTCGCTCTCCTTCACCAGCGGAACGCTCACGCTCCCTTCCGGCGCGAGGAACCAGCCTATGTAGTCGGCCTTGGCGAGATCGGGCCCGACCTGCCGGTCGCTGTGATTGAAATTCATCCCGCCGATGAGGGTGTAGTTGACCGTCATCCCGGCGCCGAATGCGGACTGGCCGTAGAAGCCCGCAACAGCGCTGTTGGTGCCTATGGTCTGCGTTCCGCCAGAAACGTAGAGGCTGGAGCGAACGTAGCCGCCAAACACGCCGAGCGTGGTTGCGGCGGACTGGTCGGCCTGGGTCCCGGCGAGCAGGCCGCCGAAAAGCGAATTGAACGGAGTGCCGCTCTGGTTGGCGCTGACGCCGCCGAAACCCGACATCCAGGACTTCTTGCCAGGCGCATTGCGCTTCAGGCCCGCCATGGCGGCGGCCGCGTTTTCGGCAGCGGTCGGCTTCGCAGTCTCGGCGTAGTTGGACGCGCCGCCGTTGCTCTCAGTGGAGCCCGTGTCACCGCTGCTGCCGGTATCCAGCGTGCCGAACGAGGAGGTGCTGATGTCGCCGATCTGGGAGGCGACCACGTTGGAGATTTCGGTCGTCACGCCAGCGGTCGTCGCGCCGCCACTGCCGCTGGCGCCGCCCGTAACGGCGGGCAGATTGAGCACCGTAAGGGTGCCGACCTTGGCGTGATCGCCATCGATGACGGTATCGGCGCTGGTCTGGTTGTAGGCGTACGCGGTATCGCCGACCTGTAGCGAGGCGAAGGTGTCGAAATTCTGATCGGCGCCGCTCGAGGGCCGCATGTTGAGCGTGCCGGCGTAGGAAAGCGGCAGCACCATCTGGCCGGTGTAGCTCTGCAGGTCGAGCAGATCGTTGCCGAGGCCGAAGTTCACGCCGCCGACAATCTGCGAACCGGGCAGAAGGCTGAGCGTATCGTTTCTGGCGAGCGAGGGCTTGCCGTTGTTGACGTCGCCGACGTCGGTCTCGATGTGGGCGAAGTCGATGGCGAAACCGCCACCGCCATCGATCGTGCCCGAGTTGGTGACCGCGAGGCTGCCGTTGAACCAGCTGCGCACAAGGATGCCGCCACCGCCGTTGGCGCCGCGGATCGCGCCGGAATTGTTCAGGATCCCATTCGTGAGATAGATGCCGGCCGCCTGTACGGTATCGCCGGCGATGCCGAGGCCCGTGCCCTCGATCGTGCCGGTGTTGACCATCGTTGTGGTGTGCTCGCCGGCCAAGGCAACGCCGGCGTATTTGCCCGAGATCAGGCCGCTGTTGGTGAACGTGCCGCTGGTCAGCGTGCCGCCCGCCTTGATGCTGCGGTTGTAGATGACGCCAATCTCGTCGCGGCCGACGATGGTGCCGGTGTTGACGAAAGTGGTGACCCCGCGTGTCGCGGCAATGGCGGTCCCCGACGTGCCGAGGCTCTCGATGCCACCGTTGTTGGTCAGCACCGCGATATTGCCGTCGACGTAAATCGCCTGCCGGTCGGCGACAGCGCCAGCGGCGGCTCTGCTCAACGTCCCATTGTTGAGAATGCTGCTGATGTCGGTATCGTCACCGGGAACGTCGGGGTCCCCTGCAGCGGCCGCCAGAACCGATGAGCCGTCGCCATTGGTTATCGTTGTTCCGTTGTTGATGACGTAGTCGACGCCTGAGGTGAGGTCGTATCCCGCGGAAGTCGATACGAGCGTCTGCGTTTGCGCAGCCGCGGATGCGATGCCAACCAAAGTCGCCAGCGAAGCCCAAACCAGCGCCGCTGAGACACGTCCAAACTGCTTGCGCATCACCTCAATCGACATGACTCGCCCCTGCCAACCCTCGGTAGTACGCTAACCACGCCGCTGGTGGAGTCCTCCTCAATCTTGGGTAGGCAACCGAAACATCAAAAGGTTGTGCCTTTGTGTGGCTGGGATGCAACAATTTCCGGAGTCGGTTGAGTCACTTAGGGAGAGATGCTTAAGCGGCACATCACCCGTCTGAGGCGCGGGTGTTCGTGCCGTGAGGGCCGGAATGTCGCTTCACACGATCATTATTGTCGCGCTGGCAGGTGGCCTGGTGACGGTGGCGTTATGGCCGCTCCGCGTGCTCTCCGCGATCGTGGGACATCGCCGTGCGACCCTTCGCGCGAATCTGGCTTATGGCCCGCTGCCGCGTCAGCGGCTCGACGTGTACGTGCCGATCGCGGCGCCGGCTGATGCTCCCGTGATGGTGTTCTTCCATGGCGGTGGCTGGGCCATCGGCGACAAGGCGGAATACGGATTTGTGGCCGATGCCCTGACCCGGGCGGGCATCGTGGTGGTCATCCCCAACTACAGGCTCTATCCCGAGGTCGTGTTTCCCGCGTTCGTCGAGGACGGTGCGGCGGCGGTGGCGTGGGTTGCGGCCAGCTTCCCCTCGCGCAGGATCGTGCTCGCCGGGCATTCCGCCGGTGCACACATCGCGGCGCTGCTTAATCTCGACGCCCGCTACCTGGCCGCCTGTGGCGTGAAGCCCGCAGGCGTGGTCGGCATCGCAGGTCCATACGATTTCTTGCCGATCACCAAACCGCGCTATGCGCGCGTTTTCCCGCCTGCGACACGGGAGGAGAGCCAGCCGATACGCTTCGCCCGTAGCGACGCAGCGCCGATGCTACTGCTCACCGGCGACGCCGACCGCACGGTTGGGCGCGGAAACTCCGCGCGCCTTGCGGCGGCGATCGTGGGGAAGGGTGGGCGCGCGACGGTCAATATCTATCCCCGCGTCGGCCACATGCGGCCGGTGCTGGCATTCGCGCGCGTGTTCGCGGCGGAGCTGCCGTTGGTCGCGGACGTGGCCGGTTTTGTCCGGTCGCTGTGAGGCCGCAGCCGGATCAGTACTGGACGAGGTACTGGAGCTTGCCGGTCACGTTGGTCAGCCCATCGGACTGGCCGGACGTGTTGACCGAAAGCGACAGGTCGCCAGCGTCGCTCACCGGCATCTTCACACCCGCACCACCGTAGACGCCGTATTTCGCGGTGCCGGGCGTGGTCGAGGTGTAGGTCGTGCCGAAGATCGTGATGGGGACTGCGGATCCGCCGAGATTCGACTGCGCGTAAACACCAGCCTTGCCGAAGAAGGAGATCGGGCCGTTGGCGGCGGTGCCGATCGTCCGCGTGCCGTTCACCTCGATGCGTCCCTCAGCCAGGCTGACAGGCTGCGCACCCATGGAGATCGGCGCGATCGAGCCCGTCTCGGTGTAACCGGCGATGCTGCCGCCGATGTATTTCGCCTTCAGCGCGAGGTTCAGCGAGGCGCCGCCGCTCTTCACCACCGGCAGGCTGATGCCGCCCTCGGGCGCCACGAACCAGCCAAGGTAATCCGCTTTCGCGAGATCGCCGGCCACGTTGCGGTCGCTGTGGTTGAAATTCACGCCGCCGATCACGGTATAGCTGAGCGTCGCGTGGCTGCCGGCGGTTTCACCGTAGAAGCCGGCGACGGCGGTATGCGTTCCGACCTCCTGCGCGCCGCTGTTGACGTTGAGGCCCGAGCGCACGTAGCCGCCGAAAACACCCAGCGTAGTTGCCGCCGACTGCGATGCCTGTGTGCCAGCGAGCAGACCACCGAACCCGGACAAGAACGGCGTGCCGGTCTGGTTGGCGCTGATGCCGCCGAAGCCGGAGGCCCAGGTCTTGCGGCCCTGCGTTGCGGTCAGCCCCGCGAGACGCGCAGCGGCGGCCTCGGCGGGCGTCGGCTTCCTTGTCTCGACGTAGTTGCTGACGTTGTTCTCGCCACCGCTGGCGCCGCCCGCCTCGGTGGCGCCGCCGGTGTCGAGGGTGCCAAAGGACGACGAGGTTATGTCGCCGACCTGCGAAGCGACGACGTTGGAGATTTCGGTCGTAACGCTCGCGGTCGTCGTGCCGCTTCCGCCGGTTCCACCGCCGCCGCCGGTCGCGGCCGGCAGACTGACGACGGCGAACGTGCCCGAGCGGGTGTTGGCAATGCCGTTGATGGTGTCCGACGATCCGGCCTGATAGGCGTAGACCGTGTCGCCAATCTGCTGCGACTGCGAGGCGGAGCTCGTCGTCAGTGTCAGGCTGCTGCCCGGAAGATCGAGTTCCAGCGACTGGCCGAACGAGATCGCCAGAGCGAGACCGGTCGTGCTGGTGAAGTTGGAGACGTCCAGCTTGTCGAGGCCCAGGCCAAACTTGACGTCACCATAGATCTGCGAGCCGGTCAGCAGGTGGAGGGCGTCGTTTCGCGCGATGCTCGGCTTGCCGTAGTTGACGTCGTTCGTTTCGTTTTCAATCGATGCGAAGTCGATCGCGGTCCCGTTCTTGACATCGATCAGCCCGGCGTTGGTGACGTCCAGGCCGCCAGCGAAATAGCTGTGCGTGAAGATGCCGATGCCGCCGCCTGCGGTTATCATCGAGCCAGTGTTCAACACGCTGCCGTTGGTGATCCACATGACCGCGCCGCCCGGGGCGGTGCTGGTCATCGATCCGCTGTTGATGATCGTGCTCGTGTTGTCGCCTTCGACAGCGAGGGCGCCGTAGTACGAGGTGATCGTTCCGTTGTTGGTGAAGTTTGGTCCGGGGCGGCTCACACTGCCGTCCGAAAACTGCCCGTTCAAAATCACGCCGATGAAATCCGGCGTATTGATCGAGCCGTTGTTGGTGAACGTCGTGATGTTGTAGCCGCTAATGACGCCGACCGCGCCGCCGCTGGTCGTCAACGTTCCGTTGTTGATCAGGCTTGTGATATCGCCGCTACCGTCGTCGTCCACGGCGTGATCGCCGGCGCCGTTGATCGTGCCGTTCACGACAAGCGTGTCGCCCGCGTGCAGCGTTGTCGTGCCTTGAGTCGTTCCGCTCGGCACGGTGTAGTCAGTTGCCAACGCGGGCCCGCTCGCGAGCAGGCCAAGCAGCGCGAGCGGCGTGAGGACGCCGTAGCGCGCGCGATTGCGCAATTCCCCGAAATCCATATGAGCCCGCCCCGATCCCACGAACTCGCGGGACAACTATTAGCGCGTGCCGCAACCCACGCGAGTCGCGTTTGAACCTGCGGCTGCATTTCCTATGGTTGTTGCAGCGTTGCAACACGCGCATTGCCTGTGCGGTTTGGGAAGCGCCGAGCCTTAGCGGTTAGAGGCGGGCTGGGGGCCCGCGCCTAGTACTGCATCAGGAATTGAAGCTTGCCGCTCGCCGACATCACGCCGTTGCTCTGGCCGTAGGTGTTCAGCGACATCGATACGCTGCTCGTGTCGCTGGTGCGCACCTTGATGCCGCCGCCGCCGTAGACGCCGTAAACGACAGTGCCCGGCGTCACCGAGGTGAAGGTCGAGCCGAACACCGTCACCGGTACACTCGTGCCGCCGAAGTTGGTCTGTGCATACACGCCGGCCTTGCCGAAGAAGGACATGGCGCCGGCGGCCACCTGGCCGACGTTGCGTGTGCCGTTCACTTCGAGGCGGCCCTCGGCCAGGCTCAGTGGCTGGCTGCCCACCGTCTGGTTGGCGCTCGAGCCGGTTTCCGTGTAGCCGCCGATGCTGCCGCCGACGTACTTGCCGCGCACCGCGAAGTTCAGCGTGCCGGCGTCGCCCTTGATGACAGGCAACGTCAGGCCGAGTTCGGGGACAAGGAACCATCCGAGGTAGTCCGCCTTCGCCGTTTCGATGCCGCTGCCACCGATGACGTCGCGGTCGCTGTGGTTGAAGTTGAGGCCGCCGATCAGCGAGTAGTCGAGCGCCAGCGCGCCGCTGGTCTGGCCATAGGCGCCGGCGACGGCGCTGTTGATGCCGAGGCGCTGGCTGGTGCCGACATCGAGGTTGGTGCGCACGTAGCCGGCGAACGCGCCAAGCGTTGTGTTGGACGAGGCGTCCGCCTGCTTGCCGCCGATGATGCCGCCGAACATCGCGTTGAACGGCGTGCCGGTCTGGCTGGAGGAAACGCCACCGAAGCCGGAGACCCAGCTCTTGTGCGTGAGCTTGTTCAAACCCGCCAGTTCCGCAGCCGCGAGTTGCGACTTCGTCGGCTTGCCCGGCTCGTCGTAGAAGCTGGCGGTGCCACCGGTGCCGCCGGCCGTTTCTCCGCCGGTCCCCGTGTCGGCGCCAAGCGTGCCCGCGAAGCTGCCGCTGATGTCGCCGATCTGCGAGGCCACGACGTTCGAGATTTCGGTCGTCACGCTCGCGGTTGTCGCGGCGCCACCACCGCCGCCGCCACCTGCGCCCGCGACGTTGAAGACGTGCACAGTGCCGCTGTCGGTGCCGAGACTGTCGATGTGCTGGTAAACGGTGTTGCCGACCTGCTGCGAGGTCAGGGCTGAGAAGGAAACGGTGCTGCCGTCAGCCAGCTTGACGTTGTCGAGACCCGTGACGGGCAACAACAGATCGGTGCTGGTCACGTACTGCTGCAGGTCGAGCAGTTCCTGGGTGCCGGTGCCGAAAATTACCTGGCCGATGAGCGTCGAGCCCTGCAGCAGTTGCAGCGTGTTGTTGCGGGAGGCGTTGGACGGCTCATTCGTGTGCGGGTTGATCGGCCTGCATCCAGGCTCATCGGGCCCGGTGTAGACGATCGAGTTCGCCACTGTATTGGTCGTGCTGTTGCAGTGAGGCTCCAGGAAATTGAAGTTGACCGCAACGCCTTGCGTGCTGTCGATCTTGCCGCTGTTGATGACCGTCAGGCCGCTGCCGGTTGCGTAGCCGTGGGCGGTGACACCCGCTTCGCCCTTGATCAGGCCGGTGTTGGTCAGCACGCCGTTGGTGATCCACATGCCGTTCTGCGGACCGTCAAGGTCCGTGTTGGCCGTGATCGTGCCGTTGTTGATGAAGTTGACCGGTCCGGTGCCGTCGATCGCGAGGCCGCCCCATCCTCCGCGGATGGTGCCGTTGTTCAGCAGGTTGGTCACGCTGCCGCTGAACAGGACGCCGATCTCCTGATCGCTGTAGATGGTCCCATAGTTCGCGAAGCTATTCGCGTCGCCGGTTATCCAGACGCCGAAGCCGGTGCCAAGATTGTAGAAATCGTCGCCGGGATCGGACGGCGTGCCGTTGTCGTTGAGGCTGCTCGTCGCCGTGATCGTGCCGTAGTTGGTGAAGCTGCCGATGTTGGCCTCGCCGCCGACGTCCCACGGTGCGTTGCGCGTTCCCAGCCGCACGGCGTGCGCGCCATTGCCGATAATCGACGCGCCGGCATTGTTCGTGATTGAAGTAACAGTGACTCCGGCCGGGCTGGATACGGCAAGATCGCCGGCGGCATTGGTCACGGTGCCGCTGTTGGTCAGCGTGTCGCCGTTCTGCAGCTCAACGCCATCCGAGTCGGTTGTGCCCGACGGCACGTTGTAATCCGTGGCCATTGCGGGGTGCGTGAAAGCAACGGCCGCCGCGGCAAACAGCGCCAGCGACGCGGTATTCAGAACGAAGCCGGAGCGCTCTCGAGCAGGCATGCGATTCCCCCACCACAACCGAACGTCCGACTAAACCAACGGGGCGGCCGGGAGTCCTCCTGCAAATCGGGTAGAGGCACGGTTGCAGCGGCGTTTCCGGGGCGTTGTGGCAACGGTGTCACAGGGGCGATGTGCTTATGTAACACATGCGCAGTCTTACCTACACCGTTGATGTGTAAGCGGAATTCTCCTCAGCCGGAGAAAAGCTGGTGCAATTACGCGTTTCGTGTCGCCAGAAACTCCCCGATCCTGTGGATCGCGCGACGGATGTTTTCGGCTGAGTTCGCGTACGACAGCCGGAGGTAGCCCTCACCGAGTATGCCGAAGTCGGGACCGCCGATCGCCGCCACCCCTGCCTGCTCCAGAAGTTGCGAGGCCAGCACCTTCGCCTTGAAGCCCGTGCCGCCGATGTTGGGGAATGCGTAGAAAGCGCCCTTCGGCATGATGCACGAGAAGCCGGGCAGACGGTTCACCTCCTCGACGACGATCTTCCGCCGCTTGTCGAACTCGGCGACCATGGCTTTCACCGAATCCTGCGGGCCGGTGAGCGCCGCGAGCCCGGCGAATTGCGATGGTGCGTTGACACAGCTCCACGCGTTCACCGCCAGCTTGCGGACGTGGCCGATCAATTTGTCCGGCCAGATCGAGTAGCCCATGCGCCAGCCGGTCATCGCGTAAGTCTTCGACCATCCGTCCAGCAGGATCAGGCGGTCGCGGATTTCCGGGTACGACAGCAGCGAGACATGCGGCAGTCCGTCGTAGGTCATCTGGCCATAGATCTCGTCGGAGAGGATCGCGACGTTGGGGAAGCGGGCGAGGCCAGCCACCAGCGCGTCGATCTCAGCCTTGGGGGTTACGCCGCCCGTCGGGTTAGCCGGCGAGTTCAGGATGATGAGGCGGGTCTGCGGCGTGAGCAGGGACAGAGTCTCCTGCGCGGAAAATGCGAAGTCGTTCTGCTCGCGGATCGGGATCGGGATGGGGCGCGCGCCGGTGTACTCAATCATCGAGCGATAGATCGGGAAGCCCGGATCCGGATAGAGGATGTCAGTGCCCGGCTCGCCGAACATCAAAATCGCGGCGAACATCGTCACCTTGCCGCCGGGGACGATCGCCACCTGGTCGGGCGACACCTCGACGCCGACGCGGCGGTGGACGTCGGCCGCCACTGCTTCGCGCAGCGGCTTGATGCCGAGCGCGGGCGTATAGCCATGCTGGCCGTCGCGGAGCGCTTTCACCGCTGCCTCGACGATATGCTCGGGCGTGCGGAAATCGGGCTGGCCGATGCCGAGGTTGATGATGTCGCGCCCTTCCGCGGCGAGTTCGGTGGCGCGTGCGAGGACAGCGAAGGCGTTCTCCTCGCCGATCCGGTCGAAGCCGGCGATGGTATGCAGCACGGGCGTTCCCTTGGTTTCATTCCAGTTTGATTTTGCCGCAGCAATTGGCGCATAAACCCGCCGAAAATCAAACCGCGAGCCCGCCATGCCGACGGTCGCCGAAAAACGCCGCGCCTTCCGCGCGCTTCACGAGACGGGATGCTTCGTCATCCCCAACCCATGGGACGTGGGATCGGCGCGCTATCTCCAGGGGCTGGGCTTCAAGGCGCTGGCAACCACGTCCAGCGGTCTGGCGTGGAGCCTCGGGTATGCCGACGGCGCGGTGCCGCTCGACGCCATGCTGGCGCATTTCCGCGCGCTGGTCGAGGCGACCGACGTTCCGATCAACGCGGATTTCCTGGCCGGCTTCGCCGTAGAGCCGGAGCAGCTCGCGATCAACGTCGCGCGTTGCATCGCCACCGGCGTTGCGGGCCTCTCGATCGAGGACGCCACGGCGGACGTTCCGGTGCTGGATTTCGACCTGGCGGTGAAGCGCGTGCGTGCGGCGCGTGCTGCGATCGACACGAGCCGGAGCGGTACGCTGCTGGTTGCGCGCTCGGAGGTTTACTTCTCCGATCATCCGCAACCGCTGAAGGAAGCGATCCGCCGGCTGGTGGCGTTTGCCGAAGCCGGAGCGGATTGCCTCTACGCGCCGGGGACGAGAAGCACCGATGATGTCGCGGCGATCGTGAAGGCGGTCGCGCCGAAGCCGGTGAACGTGCTCGTGGGCTGGGAGTCGGAATGGAAGGTCGCTGACCTTGCAGCATTGGGCGTGCGACGCGTCAGCGTCGGCGGTGCGCTGGCCCGCACAGCGTGGGCGGGTTTCCAGCGTGCGGCGGCCGAGCTTGCCACGCATGGCAGCTTCGGCGGCCTGGCCGGCGCGGCTTCGGGCGCGGCTCTCAATCAGCAGTTCACGCCGGGGACCTGAGATGGCCAGTAACGATCTGCCGCTTGGTCCCGCGATCGACACGACGCCCGCGCCGCGACCCGGCCCGGTGACGCTGACCGGCCGCACCGTGCTCATCGAGAAACTCGATCCGGCAAAACATGCCGACGGGCTCTGGCAAGTGCTGAAGGACGACGACAGCGTCTGGATCTATCTGGCGTACGGTCCGTTTCGCGAGCGCGCCGCCTTCGATGCATGGCTCGCCGAGCGAGCGGCCTCGGCCGATCCGTACTTCTACGCCATCCTCGATGCGCAAACCCGGAAGCCGCTCGGCCAATTCACGCTGATGGAAATTCGCCCCGCCATGCGGGTCATCGAAGTCGGCAACGTGCTCTATTCGCCGGCCCTGCAGCGGACACCCGCGGCGACGGAGGCACAGTACCTCTTGGCCCGCTACGCCATCGATACCCTCGGCTACCGCCGCTACGAGTGGAAGTGCAACGCGCTCAACGCGCCTTCACGGCGGGCGGCCGATCGCTTCGGCTTCACATGCGAAGGCACTTTCCGCCAGCACATGATCATCAAGGGCGCCAACCGCGACACCGCCTGGTACTCGATCATCGACAAGGAATGGCCGGCGCTGCGCGCCGCGTTCGAGACGTGGCTCGACCCCAAAAATTTCGATGCCGACGGTAAGCAGCGCGTCAGCCTCGCGGACCTCACTAGGAAAAGAGCGACAGCATGAATCGACTGAAGGGCAAGCGTGCGTTTCTGACGGCCGCAGGCGCCGGCATCGGCAAGGCCACGGCGCTGGCCTTTGCGGCCGAGGGCGCGCATGTAATCGCGACCGATCTGCGCCTGGAGTCGCTGGCCGACCTGAAAGGGCAGGGGGTTGCCGAGACATATTCCCTCGACGTGCGCGACACGAAGGCCGTGCGGGCGCTGGCCGAGAAGGTCGGCGATGTCGATGTGCTGTTCAACTGCGCCGGCTTCGTTCATCACGGCACGGTGCTGACGACGAGCGACGAGGAGTGGGACTTCTCGTTCGACATCAACGTCAAGGCGATGCATCGCACCATCGGCGCGTTCCTGCCAGGCATGCTGAAAGCGGGGCATGGCGCGATCGTCAACATCTCCTCGGGCGCGTCGTCGGTGCGCGGCATTCCCAACCGCTACGTCTATGGTGCATCCAAGGCCGCGATCATCGGCCTCACCAAATCGGTCGCCGCGGACTTCATCCGCCAGGGCGTCCGCTGCAACGCGATCTGCCCGGGCACGGTGCAGTCGCCGTCACTTGATCAGCGCATCGCGGAGCAGGCGAAGGCGAGCGGCAAGAGTGAGGCGGAGATCCGCCAGGCTTTCGTCGACCGCCAGCCGATGGGGCGTCTTGGCACCGCGGAGGAAATCGCCGCGCTGGCGGTGTTCCTCGCCTCCGACGAATCCAGCTACTGCACCGGCCAGATCTATCTCGCCGACGGTGGCTTCGCGCTGTGACGCGCGTTCTCGTCATTGGCGCGGCCGGGATGATCGGTCAGAAGCTGGTCGCCCGGCTCGCTGCCGATGGCGCGCTTGCCGGCAAGCCCATCGATGCACTCGACATCGTGGATGTCGTGCAGCCGGCGCTGCCCGCGGCGGCGCCGTTCAAGGTCGATTGGCGTACCATCGACCTCACCGTGCCGGGCAACGCCGACGTCGTGATCGCCTCGCGGCCGGACGTCATTTTCCATCTGGCCGCGATCGTCTCGGGCGAAGCGGAAGCCGACTTCGACAAGGGCTATCGCGTCAACCTCGACGGTACGCGTTACCTGTTCGATGCGATCCGCAAGGTCGGCGGCTACGTGCCGCGCGTGGTGTTCACCTCGTCGATCGCGGTGTTCGGCGCGCCGTTCCCGCCCGCCATCGGCGACGAATTTTTCGAGACGCCGCTCACCTCGTACGGCACGCAGAAGGCGATCTGCGAGCTGCTGCTATCCGACTACACGCGGCGTGGGTTCATGGATGGCATCGGCATCCGCCTTCCGACGATCTGCGTGCGGCCGGGCAAGCCCAACAAGGCGGCGTCGGGCTTCTTTTCGGGCATCATCCGCGAGCCGCTCGCCGGCCAGGAGGCGATCCTGCCGGTGCCGGAGACCGTGCGCCATTGGCACGCGTCGCCGCGCGCGGCGGTCGGTTTCCTCATCCATGCGGCCGGGCTGGATGGCGCGAAGCTTGGTGCCCGGCGCAATCTTTCCATGCCGGGAGTTTCGGCCACCGTCGCCGAGCAGATTGCGGCGTTGCGCAAGATCGCCGGCGACAAAGTCGCTCAGCGCATCCGGCGCGTTCCCGATCCCGCGATCATGCGCATCGTCGAGGGCTGGCCGCAGAATTTCGCTCCCGAGCGCGCGCTCGCGCTGGGCTTCCGCGCCGAGGCGAATTTCGAGGAGATTATCCACAGCCATATCGCGGATGAACTCGGCGGTTCATGGACTGCCTGAGAATGCGGATGCTTAGCTTAGCTGGCTTAGCGCAGTCCGCGAGTTTCCTTGGCAATTGATGTTCCGACGCTAATCGCAAGGCTGGAGGCGTTTGCGCGTGATGTGGGGCTCAGTGGAGCGCCGCAGCGCTACGTCGTGATCGACGATACCATCGTCCCGGAGTCGGGCGCGCGACGGCAGGTGCTCGACATCATCCGGCAAAACGGAACAGCGGCCCATCCGCCGGTCATCCAGTTACGATTCTCCGTCCAGCAGATTCGCCTTGTCACCAACCTTCGCATCTTCGGCGTCGAGGGAATGCCGGGAATGACCGTAAAGCTCACCCCGCGGGCGCCGCAACCCGGGCTTTACTCCATTCCCCGCGAGGTGCACGGCCGACGGATCGTGAGCCGGCACCTTAACGGAAAAATCGGCATACCCGTCATTCGAGCCCACAGCGCCGCCGGCGGATGGCTCGTCGAAGACTTCATCGATGGCCGCCGGGCCGTTCGCGAGGACCTCGCGCGCTTCGTGGTGAGGCACGCGGAGACAGTCTATCTTTCCACGGCACGCTTACGCCGCGTCAAACGCAACCCGGCGCGCGCCCGGATCGTCATGGCGTTGGAAAAATCGCTCAATCGGCTTTTCCCGCCGATCGACGAGCAGGCGCTGTGGGCGGAGTGCGTCGGGCACAACGATCTTCACCTGGACAATCTGCTTTGTAGTTCCGACGGGAAGATGTGGCTTCTCGATTGGGAGCATTGCGGCGTCGTTCCATTGGCGCGGGACCTCGGCGCGATCTTCTGCCAGATGCCAACCTTGCGGCCTGCCCTCCTGGGCCTTCTGGCGCTGGCCGACCCCAATGGACAGGCGCTCGACCCGCCACACCAGCTGGCCTTGGGCGCATCCCTGGCGTTGCAGCGGCTGGCTGAGCAGCGGCGCCGCGACATTCGTGTGCTGGTCGCCGAGCGCGGCCTGAGCGAGCGGGAAGCCGAACGCGAGATCGATGGCACGATGGAGAAGGCGCGCCAGTCGATCGCCCGTCTGGCTGCCTAGCGGCGCGGCCAGGGCGTCTCGGGCACCGGCGTCAGCGGGCGGCCGTGGTCGAACCAGCTGGCGAGATTGTCCACCACCAGCTGGCCCATCGCATTCCGCGTATGGATCGAAGCTGAGCCGACGTGGGGCAACAGCACGGCGTTGGGCAGCGCCATCAACTCGGCGGGCACGTTCGGCTCGTCGGCGAAGACGTCGAGGCCGGCGGCACGGATAGTGCCATCCTTCAGCGCCGCGATCAGCGCGGGCTCGTCGATCGAGACGCCTCGGCCGATGTTGACGACGACGCCGTTGGGGCCGAGCGCCTTCAGGATGCGCGCGTCGACGATGTTCCGCGTCGCGGCGGTGCCGGGCAGCACCATCATCAGCGTATCGACGTCGCGCGCCATCGCCTCGAGGTCGCCGTAATGGCGGTAGGGCACGTCGCCGCGGGCGTGGCGCGTGTAGTACACGAGCGGCACCTGCATCGCCTCCAGGCGGCGGGCGATGGCGAGGCCAATGCGGCCGAGGCCGAGGATGCCGACCGTGCGGTCGCGCATCGTCGCCGGTGTCAGCGGGTAGGGCCGATCCGTCCATTTTCCGGCGCGGAGGTAACGCTCCGAAGCGGAAAGCTCGCGGACGGTCATCAGCAACAGGCCGAGCGCGGTGTCGGCGACCTCCTCGGTCAGCACGTCCGGCGTGTTGGTGACGATGACGCCGCGGCTGGCGGCGTGGGCGAGGTCGATGCCGTCGTAGCCGACGCCGAAATTTGCGACGATCTCGAGTTTCGGCAGCCGGTCCATCGCTGCTTTGTCGACGGCGGCGTGGCCGCTGCGAGCAATGCCGCGCACGGCGGACAGGTCGTCGCTCTCGCGGCGAATGACGTAGCGCTCGGCAAGCTGGCGCTCGGTGTCCGCAGGCAGGATGCCTGCGTGGAGAATTTCGATCTTTGCCAATGCCGCTTCCTTAACGATCGCGATGCACCCGCTCGCGATAAACGATGTACAGGCCGCTCGCGATGATGACGAGGGCGCCCGCCAGTGTCGAGATGGTCGGCAGGCTGCCGAAGACGAGGTAGCCGGCGAGCGCCATCGGCAAAAGCTGGGTGTAGGCGAAGGGCGCCAGTACCGTCGCGGGCGCCCGCCGGTTGGCGAGGATCAGGAACCAATGCCCCACGGCGCCGGCGATGCCGGTCAGGACCAGCGCGACAACCAGATGCCATTCGATCGGCGTGACCCACGCCGTCGGCAATACAGGGGTGAGCGCGACGGCCGACAGGATGGACCCATAGACCAGCATACCCGCCGCGGACTCGGTCGCGGCAAGCAGGCGCGTGGTCAGTGCGTAGCCGGCGTAGCAGAACGCGGCGACAACCGAGTAAAGGCTCGCCGGCTGGAAGCCGTCGGGGGTCGGGTGGACCACAATGATGACGCCGAGGAATCCGACGATGACCGCCGCCCAGCGGCGTGGCCCGGCCCATTCGCCCAGCACCGGCCCGGCCAGCGCGGTAACGATCAGCGGCGCCGCGAAGGTGATCGACACGGTCTGGGTCAGCGGCAGCGTCTGCAGCGCGAGGAAGTTGAGCACGGTGGAGCCCAGCAGGAACGTGGCGCGCAGGCCCTGCACCACGGGGCGGCGCGAGACGTAGTCGGCGGGGTGGCGCCATGACTGAAGCAGCAGCACGGAGAAGACGACAGACAGCGTGTAGCGGAACCACGCGATCTCCAGCGTCGGGATGCCTTGCAGGCTGGCGTACTTCGCCGACGTATCGAGCGCGGTGAACACCGTCACCGCGGTGATGTTCAGGCCGATCCCGATCAATCGCTCGCGCGATTCGTGGTCGGTCAGCGGGAGATGCGACATGCGGGATCAGTAGGTGGCGCGGCCGCCGGAGACGTCGAAGGTGAAGCCGGTGGTGAAGGAACAATCCTCCGATACCATGAAAGCGATGGTGGCCGCGACCTCATCGACCTCGGCAAAGCGGCCGCGGGGAATGCGCGCGAGCATGTAGCTGATGTGCTGCTCGTTCATCTGATCGAAAATCGCGGTCCTGACCGCCGCCGGGGCGACTGCGTTGACGCTGATGTCCTGGGCGGCGGTCTCTTTCGCCAGCGATTTGGTGAGCGCGATCAGCCCGGCTTTGGAGGCGGAGTAGGCCGAGGCGTTGGGATTGCCCTCCTTGCCCGCAATGGAGGCGACGTTGGCGATGCGCCCGTAGTTCTGCCCGACCATGCCGGGCAGCACCGCGCGGCAGGTGAGGAACGATCCGCGGAGGTTGATCGCGATGACGCGGTCCCACTCAGCCACGGGATAGTCCGCTAGGGCTACGTTGGGTCCGGTGATGCCGGCGCTGTTGACCAGGATGTCGATGCGACCAAGCCGGCGAAGCGTCTCGGCGGTCGCCGCCTCCACCGCGGCGGCATCGGCAACGTCGACGGCAATCGCCTCCGCGCCAAGCTCGGCCGCCGCCTTGGCGAGCAGGCTGCGGTCGCGATCCCAGAGCGCGATCCTGCCGCCGCCCGCAACGATGATCTCGGCGACGCGGCGGCCGATGCCTTGCGCGCCGCCGGTGACGACGGCTGAGCGGCCGGTGAAATCGTATCGATTGGACATGTGCGCCGATGCTAGCGCGGCGAAACTTCGCCGACTAGATCGCGTCGTCGTCGAGTTCGATCTCGTCGTCCTCGGGAAGTTTGCCGGCGCGCTTGCCGCCGAGGTTGCGCTCAACCTGGCGCAGCAACTTGCGCAGCCGCTTGCGGTCCTTGTCGTCGATGTCGGCCAGCGCGGTCTTCTCGATGCGCTTCCACATCTTGTCGATGCCGACGATGGCGCGGCGGCCGCGCTCGGTCAGGAACACCTCGGCCTGGCGGCCGTCGCCGGAGGAAGCGCGGCGCTCGACGTAGTCCTGCGCCGCAAGCCGGCTGATCATCTTGGTAATGGTCGGCGGCTGAACGCCAAGGGCCGCCGCGATGTCGCTCATCGACATGCCGTCTTCCGTGGACAGCGACTTCAGCAGGCTTTCCTGCCCGGAATGCAGTCCAATGCGGGCAAGCTGCCCACCGGCGCGCACACGGTAAGAGTGCGCCGCCTGGGCGAGCCTGTGCGTGACAGTCCGGCGGTGATCGAACCCCATAATGGTGAGCAGGCTAACCGGGCCGCATGTCGGGTATGTGACAGGCGGGGCGCCTAGAAACGGCGCATTTCTTCCGATACCCGCGCCAGGAACGCCTTCAGCACCGGTTCGCTGTTCCGGTTCATGTCGTAGAGGGCGAGGTAGCGCTGCTTCGCCAGCGGATGGACGAGGGCGCGGAGTGTGCGCTTGAACTGTTTGCGTGGCGCATCACCCATCAGGAACGTGCGGAAGCGCGTGCCGCCGTACGTGTGGATCGCGGCGATCTTCTTGACGTGCCAGAGGTTCGGTTTGACGACGCCGTTCTGCAGCGTGAATGAGACGCCGGGCAGGAAGACGCGGTCGGTGAAGCCCTTCAGCATCGCCGGATAGCCGTAGTTCCAGATCGGGCAGGAGAGCACGATCGCCTCGGCGGCGCGCAGCCGGTCGACGTACTGCTGCACCGGCTTCGTGTTGATCGTTTCGTCGTGGTAGTCGATGCGATCCTGCCGCGACATCACCGGGTCGAAGCCTTCGGCGTAGAGGTCGCAGTCGTCGACGTCGTGGCCGGCGGCTTTCAGCCCATCGATGGCTGCGCGATGGAGCGCAGCGTTGTAGCTGGTCTCGACCGGGTGGGCGTAGATGACGAAGACGCGCATTTATTCCGCCGCCTGCAATCCCGGGAAGAGATAGACCTTGTCGGAGTTGAGGTCGAAATCCGGATTCTCCCACGCGATCATCTTGCCGGGGTTGAGCAGGCCCTTGGGGTCGGCTTCCTTCTTGAAGGCAAGCTGGATGGCGTCGGTCTTCTTCATGCCGCCTTCCTCCAGCGTGTAGCGGTGCGGATTGAAGATCGGGCAGCCGTTGTCCTCGTGAAGCTTCACGATTTCGTCCAACCGCTCCTCAGTCGTGAAGCGCACAATCGGCAGGCCGGACGCGCAGACGTTGCCGTCGAAGCGCTGGAATTCGAGGTGGCCGGGAACCTCGTCGCCGAGCAGCTCGGTCATGTGGCGCACACGTTCGACCGTATGCGGGTAGGGATAGAGCACCTGCAGGTAAGTGATCGTCGGATCGACCCTTAGCCCCCTCAGCGTCGTGTGGTTCCAGGTGAGCTCGAAGACAGGCGGCAGGCCCTTCTTTTCGGCCTCGGTGGCGGTGTCGGAGCGGTAGCAGATGGCCGCGTGGCGCAGCTCGGCGAGCGACAGGAACGGCGCCATGGCGTGCGGCGCGACCATCAGCAGCACGACGGATTGCTCGCGGTGCAGGAACTTCTGGTGGCGAAGGAAATAGTCGTAGGGCACCGGCGCCGCGACGGTCGCGATCTCCTTGAACAGGAGGCCGTCCTGGTTCGCCAGTTCGTTGGCGAAGGTCACCGCCTTCATGTAGTCGTCGAAGCCGACGATCACGTCGATCCAGTCGTAGGCGGCGTCTAGCGGCATCTCGACCTCGGTGATGATGCCGTTCGTGCCATAGGCGTGCATCACCTTCATCAGGTCGCGGCCCTTCATCTCCATGACGCGCGGCTCGGCCTCCATGGTCACGACGCGCATCGCGATGACGTTGCCGACGTTGCGCAACCCGCCCCAGTTGATCGATCCGACGCCGCCCGAGCCGCCGGCGACGAAGCCGGCTATGGAAGCGGTGTGGTAGGTGGAGGGATGGAGGCGCAGCTCCTGCTGGACGGCGGCGCGGGTCTGTTTGTCGATCTCTGCGAGCACCGCGCCGGCTTCGGCGACGACGCTGCCGCGCGAAATCGCTTTCACCTTGTTCATCTCGGCAAGATTCAACACCACGCCGCCGGAGAGCGGCATCGCCTGGCCATAGTTGCCGGTGCCGGAGCCGCGCGGCGTCACCGGAATGCCGCGGGCGTAGCACTCCTTCAGCACGCGGATGACCTCGGCCTCGCTCTTCGGCGAGGCGACGATGTCGGCGGTGATGTGATCGAGCTGCCGCTTCAGCACCGGCGAGTACCAGAAGAAGTCGCGCGACTTCTGCTTCACGATCGCCGGGTTCTCCTCGATCTTCAGCCCGGCCAGCGCCGTCTTCAGCCCGGCGATGTCGTAAGTATTCATCTTTGCCCAGCCTGTTTCGTCATCCGCTGCCGTTGCCGCTTCTCTTCCGTCACCCCCGCGAAGGCGGGGGCCCAGTAACCACTGTCGCGTCCGAGAAAGTAATCTCGGCGGATACTGGATCCCCGCCTTCGCGGGGATGACAGATGGTGTGAGGACGACAGGTCGAGCAGCGTCACCGCCGCCCTCCCACAACTGCATCCAGCTCGCGATAATCCGGCAGCGTCGTGTCGATCGCCTTGCCGTGGCGCAAGACCGTGCGGTCCATCTGCGGCCGCGCCAGCAGCTCGGTGAACGACCGCCCGCGGAACAGCACTAGGTCGGCGGACGCGCCGGCCTTGATCACGCCGAACTCGGGCCGTCGCACGACCGTTGCCGGCGTGCGCGCCACGACCGCGGGCCAGTCCGCAAACGGATGGTCGAGGTGGAGTATCCGCGTCGCCTCGCGGAACACCTCGAGCATGTCGAGGTCGCCATACGCGTAGAACGGGTCGCGCGTGTTGTCGGAGGCGACCGATACCGGCACGCCGCGCTCCGCCAGTTCGTGCACCAGTGTGACGCCGCGCCAGTGCGGCGTGTCGCGCTCGCCGTCGCGGCCCTGCAGGTACATGTTGCACATGGGCAGCGATACGACCGCCATCCCGGCCTCGGCGACGCGGTCCATGGTAGCGTCCGCCTCGCCGGTGTCCTGCGTCGCGAGCGAGCAGCAGTGGCCCGCGACGATCGTGCCGGGAAAATCGGTGCGCAGTGCCGTGTCGGCGATGACGCGCAACGTATTGACGCCGGGATCGCCGGTCTCGTCGACGTGGAAATCGAGGTCGAGGTTGCGATTGGCGGCGCGCAGCATCACGCCTTCGAGCAACCGGTCGAGGTCGGGCAGGGGATAGGTGACAGCTCCGAGCGTGCCGCCGACGTCGGCGATCAGGTCGGCCAGTTTGTCGGCGTATTTCTCGTCGCGAAACGCGTCAATGCCCACAATCGAGACGGCCTGCAGTGCGACCTTGCCGGCCCATTTGTCGCGCATCTCGGCGAACAGCGGCCACGAGATGCGGTGCTGGGGCGCCGCGGAATCCAGATGCGTGCGGATTAGCGCCGTGCCGTGGGCGTAAGCGCAGCGGATGGCGAAATCCATACGCGCAGCAACGTCGGCTTTCTTCCACTTCGCACGGCGGTCCTTCTCGACGGCGTCGAGCGCGCCGGCGAAGGTGCCGTCCGGGTTCGCCTGCCGTGGCCAGATGTGGCCCTTGTCGAGGTGCGTGTGCATGTCGATGAAGCAGGGCCACACCATGCCGCCGTCCATGTCGAATTTCGGCAAGGTCGAGCGCCGGCCCGGCGCATCGATACGGGCGACCTTGCGGTCGGCGATGGTGATGCTGGCGCGGACCAGCCCGTCGGCGTCAGCCTTGGCCGCGAAGCCGTCCACCAGCGTCGCCGGCAACCTGGCGTTGCTCAGCACGTAGCTGCCGCCGCGTGGGATCGCCGCGAATCCCTTTGTCACCTCAGTTCTCCCGACGCACGGCGCTCTCGTGCCACTTGCGCAGGAGGAGCCACGACAACAGGCTCGACGCAAAGAATATGAGGACACCGGTGAAGGAGAGCAGCAGCAGCGCCGCGTAAAGACGCGGGATGTTTAGCCGGAACTGCGACTCCAGCAGGCGGAACGCCAAGCCCGAATTGGCGCCGGCCGAGCCGGCCGTGAACTCCGCGACCACGGCACCGATGAGCGATAGCCCGCCCGCGATCTTGAGGCCGGTGAGGAAATACGGGAGCGCGTTCGGCAGCTTCAGGTGGATCAGCGTCTGCCAGGGAGTCGCGCCATACAGCTCAAACAGGTTGAGCAGGTTGTGGTCGGTCGAGCGGATGCCCTGCGTGGTGTTCGACAGGATCGGGAAGAACGCGACGATGAAGGCGACGATCAGCAGTGCGACGGTCGTCGAGGGTGCGTAGATGAGGATCAGCGGCGCGACCGCGATGATCGGCGTGACCTGAAGGACCACCGCATACGGATAGATCGCGAGTTCGATGAGCCGCGACTGCGCCATCAGGACCGCCAGCAGCACGCCGCCCACGAGCGCGAGGCCAAGGGCCGAGAACGTCGTCTTCAGCGTGATGATCAGCGACTTGAACAGCGTCGGCCAGTCCGTGATCAGCGACTGCACCACGAGCACCGGACTCGGCAGGACGTAGTGCGGCACGTTGGCGAGCGTGACGTAGAGGTGCCAGCCGAGCAGGACGAGGACCAGCATCGTCAGCGGGACGGCAATGCGCGCGATCCTCTCGCCGCGGCTGGCGCGTGCCGCCGGCACCGGCGCCTCGTCGCCGTCGGGCGTCGCGATTGCCGGGCGCACCGCGGTCTCGCTCGCGCTCATGCGGCGCCTCCGGCGGCGATGGCGCCGTGCAGGGCGTCGGAGGCCATGCGGCAGTATTCGTTGTAGACGGTTGAGGTGCGGAACGCGTCGTCGCGCGGGTAGGGCGCGTCGATGGCGAGGTCCTTGAACACGCGGCCAGGGCGTGGCGCCATGACGACGATGCGTTCGGACAGGTAAACCGACTCGAACACCGAGTGGGTGACGAAGATCACGGTCCAGCCGAATGTCTCCCAGAGATGGAGGAGATCGTTGTTCAGCTTGAAGCGCGTGATCTCGTCGAGCGCCGCGAAAGGTTCGTCCATCAGCAGCAGCTTCGGCCGCGTGATGAGCGCGCGCGCGATCGAGACGCGCATTTTCATGCCGCCGGAGAGTTCGCGCGGGTAGGAGTCGGCGAATTTCTCCAGGCCGACCATCTGGAGGGCCTCCATGACCTGAGCGCGCGCGGCTTTCTTTGATACGCCGTGGAGACGCAGGGGCAGCCAGACGTTGTTGGCGACGGTCGCCCAGGGCATAAGCGTCGGTTCCTGGAAGACGAAGCCGATCTCGCGCTCGGCCTTGCCGGTGACGTCGTACGACGATGCGCCCGGCCATTCGACCGTGCCGGACGAGGTGTCGCCAAGTCCGGCGATGATGCGCAGCACCGTCGACTTGCCGCAGCCGGAGGGACCGAGCAGCGAAACGAACTGCCCCTCGGCGATGTCCAGGGACATGTTCTGGAGCGCCAGCGTGCCGTTGGAGAATCGCTTCGACACGCCGCGCAGCGAGACCAGCGTGCGGCCGCTTTTGTGCGAGCCGGCGGGCGGGCCGGCGTCTGTGTTGTGCTGCAGCACTTCCGTTTCCTGCCTCCAAACGAACGGTCCCGGCAACGGGCCGGGACCGCAGAAATCGTATCCGAAGAAGGCTACTTCTTCAGGTCCATGCCGACCTTCTTGCACACGAACTGGTTCGTGTAGGTCTTGGAGATGTCGACTCCCTCGGGGACGACCTTCGCCTTGGCCATCTCGTCGTAGAAAGTCTTCTGGTTGTCGTCGCTGAAGCAGCCGATGCCCTTCTCTGCCGCCACGCCGGAATCGACGAGACCCACTTCCTTCATCTTGGCGATGGAGTAGGCGATGTATTCATCGGTCATCTCAGGGTTGGCCGCCTTGATCGCCGCGTTGCCCTTCGACGGATCGCCGTAGAGGTAGTTGTACCAGCCGATGATCGAGGCATCGACGAAGCGCTGGACGATGTCCGGGTTCTTCGCGGCGTAATCGCTGAGCACCTCGATCATGGTCGACGGCGTGACGAAGCCGCTGTCGGCGAGCAGGAATTCCTTCGGCTTGAAACCGGCAGCCTTCTGCACCGCATACGGTTCGGACGTGATGTAGCCCTGCATCGCCGAATTCTTGTCGACGATGAATACCTGCGGATCAAAGTTGTACGGCTTGTATTGCTCGTCCTTGAAGCCGGGGTAGGCCTGCTTCATCCACTGGAAGTACGACTGGAAGCCGTCCTGGCTCATGAAGAGTGTCGGAAGCTTCGCGAGATCGGCGAACGTGTCGATGCCGGGCGTGTCCGGATGGACCAGCAGGACCTGCGGCTCCTTCTGGAAGATCGCCGCGACTTCGAGGACGGGCACGCCCTGTGACGGCGCCTGCAGAGGCACAAGCATGTTGCCCGACATGTAGAACTGGATCTTGCCGGCGAGCAGCGGCGCGCGCGTGTCCTTCTGCGGTCCGCCCGGCTCGATCGTCACCTTGAGGCCGTACTTCTCATACGTGCCGTCCGCGACTGCCTGGTAGAAGCCGCCATGCTCCGCCTCGGGCAGCCAGTTGGTGCCGAAGGTGACTTCGTCCAGCGCCATGGCCGGCCCGGCGAGCGCCGCCATTGCGGTGCCCGCGGCCAGCGCGAGCGCCAATTGTCTGATGCTAGGCATGTGTCTTGTTCTCCGCCTTCCTTGGCGTGGCCGAAAATTCGGCGCCACGCTTCCCGTTGGACCCAAAGGCAGCGCCGCCCCTACTTCCCGCGCGGCACGATCAAAATCCCGCGGCCCCAAGCCTCCTGGCGTCGCAAGAGGTGTGCCATTGCCGGGCGGTTGGTGGTCCTTCGGAGTCCGCCACAGGCCGGGAACTGGCCGCCATATTAGGCGAAGCCCGGTGCACAAGAAAGCGGCAGGCCTCGCGCCTTGCCATGCCCTTGAGGGCAATCGTAGCGTGGCAACAACCAGCGAGGCAGGGCCACCGTTCAGATGAAGCGCGCACTCAATCCCGGCGGCATCCGCGCGCCGTTTGGACGCTACAGCCATGGCATCGCCGTGCCGACAGGCGCGCGGCTCGTGTTTTGCTCAGGGCAGCTTGGCGTCAAGGAGGGGGATCTGCTCCCGCCTACGGTCGAGGGCCAGGCGGAGGTGTGCTTCAACAACATCGCGGCGATCCTCGCCGAGGACGGCATGGGGCTCGCCGACATTGTGCGACTCAACGCGTACGTGACCAGGCGCGAGGACATGCGGGCGTATATGAGCGTGCGCGACAGGCTGGTCACGGAGCCGCTGCCGGCGTCGACGCTAATGATCGTCGCCGGCTTCACGCGGGCGGAGTTTCTGGTGGAAGTCGAAGCGATAGCGGCGAAGGTGGATTAGCAAGATGCGTCAATGGATCAAGAATCCGCTCGCGGTTCTGGCGGAGGGGGCGGGCGGCGGGATCGTCGTCGAAGACGGAAAGATCACGGCGCTGGTGGCGAGCGGCAAGTCGCCCGAGGGGCAGATCGATCAGACGTTCGACGCCTCCCGTCATGTCGTCATTCCCGGCCTCATCAACACGCACCACCACTTCTTCCAGACGCTGACGCGCGCGCATCCGGCGGCGATCAACAAGGAATTGTTCCCCTGGCTCCAGGCGCTCTATCCGATCTGGGCGCGTAACGTGACGCCGGAGGCCTTCCGCCAGGCCACCCGGCTGGCGCTCACCGAGCTGCTGATGTCGGGCTGCACCTGTGCCTCCGACCACCAGTATCTCTTCCCCGTAGGCCTCGAGAACGCCATGGACATCCAGGCCGAGGAAGCCACGGCGCTCGGCATCCGCATGACGCTGACGCGCGGCTCCATGAATCTGTCCGTGAAGGATGGCGGGCTGCCACCGGACAGCGTCGTGCAGGACGAGGACGCGATCCTTGCAGATTGCGAGCGCATCCTCAGCCGCTATCACGACGCGCGCGAGGGCGCGATGCTGCAGGTGGCGCTGGCGCCGTGCGCGCCGTTCACCGTCACCAAGCGGCTGATGGTCGACAGCGTCGGCCTGGCGGAGAAGCACAACTGCCGTCTCCACACCCACCTCGGCGAGACCGAAGACGAAAACGAATACTGCCTGGAGCATTTCTCCTGCCGTCCGGTCGACTATCTGGAGGAGTGCGGCTGGCTGACCGACCGGACATGGCTGGCGCACGGCATCCATTTCACCGACGAGGAGGTACACCGCCTCGGCCGGCATCACGTCGGCATCTGCCACTGCCCGACATCGAACATGACGCTGGCGTCCGGCCAATGCCGGACGAAGGAGCTCGAGGCGGCCGGTAGTCCGGTCGGCCTCGGCGTCGACGGCTCTGCCTCGAACGACAACTCGAACCTGATGGAAAGCATCCGCCACGCGCTGATGCTGAACCGGCTCACCTACGACGCCGCTTCAGTCACACACCTCGACGCCTACCGCTGGGCGACCGAAGGCTCCGCGCGCTGCATCGGCCGCGACGACCTCGGCGCCATCGCCGTGGGCAAGCAGGCCGACCTCGCCTTCTACACGCTCGACGAGCTGCGCTTCTCCGGCGCCGGCGACCCCCTCGCCGCGCTGGTGCTGTGCGGCGCCTACGCTGCCGACCGCGCCATGGTGAAGGGCGACTGGCGGGTAGAGGACGGCATGCCCAAGGGCGTCGATGTCGCGAAGCTCAGGCACGAGCACGGCGCGGCGGCGAAGGCATTCCTCGAGGCGCTGTGATCAGATTGTATATACAATCTGCTTGACGCTAAGCGTTCGCTAGTCCACATGGAGGCGTCGAGTGAACATCGTTTGGGATGAGCCCAAGCGCGTCGCCAGTCTGGAGAAGCACGGCCTCGACTTTGCCGATGTTGATGAGTTCGGTTGGTCGGATGCGGTGATTGCGTCGAGCTATGCTCGCCGATTCAAAGCGATCGGTTTGTTTCGGACTCGGATCGTCGTGGTGATTTATTCGCTTCTCGGTTCGGAAGCGATCTCAATTGTGGGAATGCGCCGCGCAGGCGTCCGCGAGCGGAGGCTCTATGAAAAGCAAGAACAGCATCAGGAAGAATAAGGGATACAACGCTGAGGACATGAGGATTGTGTCCGAGAAACACGAGTGGACTGCCGAGGATTTTCGCCGCGCCCGTCCCGCGAGAGAGGTTTTGCCCAAGAGTTTTTTTGACGCTCTCGAGGCGCGCCGCGCGCGTGGCCCGCAAAAGTCGCCGACAAAGCAGTTGGTGTCGCTGCGGCTTGACCGTGATGTCCTCGCCAAATTCAAGTCCGGCGGTGAAGGCTGGCAAAGCCGCATGAACGACGCGCTGCGCAAGGCGGCGGGACTGAAATAGATGCTCCCCCGCCGCTACTGGCATGAGATGACCACGCGCGATTTCGCGGACGGCGACACGTCGTCGTGGATCGCGGTGTTGCCCTTGGCGGCGATCGAGCAGCATGGGCCGCATTTGCCGGTGTTCACCGACACCTGCATTGCCGAAGGCATGATCCGGCGCGTGATCGAGCTGCTGCCGGCGGATCTGCCGGTGACGTTCCTGCCGGTGCAGGCGGTGGGCAAGTCGAACGAGCATATCTCCTCGCCGGGGACGCTCACTTCGACGTGGGAGACCACGACGAAGCTCTGGCTGGAGATCGGCGACAGCGTCCATCGCGCCGGCGTCGAGAAGCTGATCGTCATCAACTCGCATGGCGGCAACGTGCCGATGGTCGACATCGTCACGCGCGAGCTCCGCGTGCGGCACGATATGCTGGCCGTCGGTACCGCCTGGTCGCGGTTCGGTCATCCGGAGGCGATCACGAGCGCGGAGGAGCCGCTCTACGGCATCCACGGCGGCGACATCGAGACGTCGATCATGCTCCACCTCCGGCCCGATCTGGTGAAGATGGATCTGGCGGAGGACTTCCGCTCGACTCAGTTGCGCATGGCGACGGAGTTCAAGCACCTGCGCGCGCATGGGCCGGTGCAGTTCGGCTGGAAGGCGCAGGACCTGAACCCGAAGGGCACGGTCGGCAATGCCAAAGCGGCAACCGCGGAGAAGGGCCGGGCGGTCGTCGATCATCAGGCACGCGGCTTCGTTGAGCTTTGCGGCGATGTGCACGCCTTCGATGTCGATCGGTTGTGGACGCCCTAGTCGCCAAAACCACGGATCGTGGACGACCCTGCCCCTGTGACCAACGCCAATGACAGGCGGCTTCGGGCGCGATAAAAGGGCCGCCCTGGCGACGCCCGTGCCTTCAAGGGGAGTGATGATGCGGTCGGTGACTTCTGCGCTGCTTGCCGCGGCCTTTGCAATCGGACTGGCGTCCACAGCCAACGCGAAAATCCTGACCTACTGCTCCGAGGCGGCGCCCGATGGCTTCGACCCGGCGCCGTACATCAGCGGCGCGACCTTCGATGCCTCCTCGCAGGTGTTCTACGACCGGCTGACCCAGTTCGCGCCCGGCTCGACGGCGGTGCAGCCGGGGCTGGCGGAGAGCTGGGACATCTCGGCCGACGGCAAGGTCTACACGTTCCATTTGCGGAAGGACGTGAAGTTCCACACGACGCAGTTCTTTACGCCATCGCGCAACCTGAACGCCGACGATGTCGTCTTCAGCCTCAACCGGCAGCGCGACAAGAAGAACCCCTGGTACGCTTACGCCGGCGGCTCGTGGCCGTACTTCTCGGCAGTCGGCCTCGATACGCTGATCAAGGCGGTGGAGAAGGTCGACGCCGCGACCGTGCGGATCACGCTGACGCGCGCCGACGCTGGCGTCCTCGCCGACCTCGCGATGGATTTCGCCTCGATCCTTTCCAAGGAGTACGCCGACTCGCTGGCCAAGGCGAAGAACCTGGCGCAGCTCAACCAGATGCCCGTTGGTACTGGGCCGTTCGTGTTCATCGCCTACCAGCCAGGGCAGGGGCTCTACATGGTCGCAAACCGCGACTATTGGGGCGGTATCCCTCCGGTCTCCAACCTCAATTTCGCGATCACCCCGAAGGCCGCCGACCGCCTCGCGAAGCTCCAGTCTGGCGCATGCCAGGTAGCGGCCGCTCCGGACGCGGCAATGCTTTCGGCGGTAAAGGGCGACGCGAATATCGTCGTCGCCACGGCCGAGCGGGCTGACGTCGCGTTCCTTGCGTACAACACGACCGATCCGGCGTTCGCCGATCCGCGCGTCCGCAAGGCTCTGGGCATGGCGATCGATCGCCAGGCGATCGTCGACCAGGTGTACGGCGGCGGCGCCAACCCGGCGAACGCGATCGTGCCGCGCACCATGTTCGGTTACGACGGCAAGATCCTCGGCGACACCTACAGTGTCGATGGCGCCAAGGCGCTGCTCGCCGAAGCCGGGGTGAGCGGACTGAAGGTGAAACTGCTCGCAACTACGACACCGCGGCCATACAGCCCCGACCTCGCCAAGACCGCGACCATGATCGCGTCCGATCTTGGCAAGATCGGTGTGGAAGCGAGCGTGGTTACGCCCGATCTCCTCGGCGACTACCTCCGCCAGTCGGCTGACAAGAAGCGCGACAGCGCGGTGCTGATCGGCTGGACCAGCGACAATGGCGACCCGGACAACTTCCTGTCGTTGCTGTTGTCGTGCGAGGCGGTGGGGCAGTCCAACCGCGCCGAATGGTGCAACGCCGATTTCACCAAGGCGATCGCAGCGGCGCGTGCGGCCACCGACCCGGCGGAGCGGGCGCGCCTTTATAGCCAGGCCCAGCAGATCGTGCTCGACCAGGCTCCGCTGACCGCCATTGCCCACACGCTGGTTGCGGTGCCCATGCGCAAGAACGTGACGGGCGTGGTGGCCGATCCGCTCGGCCGTCACAACTTCGCGAAGGCGGACATCTCGGGTTAGGGCGCCTTTTGGCTTAGTGCGCTACGGAGGGGTAGGCCGCTTTCCGCCCATGCGCGTGAACGCGACCGTCACGCAACGGTCACTTCCCCCTTGCTTTCCCACCCGGCCTAATGTCGATTGGTGGCAACCCTCCCGGGGCTGGCGCGCGCTCCAGGGCGCGGAATCCGGGGCCAAAGGGACATGAACGCCGCTCAAGCGGCACCAGTTGGAGGTTCCAAATGACACGTATTGCGTATTTCGCGGCTGCGGCCGTGCTTGCGCTTGGCATGGCGGGGACAGCTCATGCCGAAAAGCAGTTCGTCTATTGCTCGGAAGGTCCGCCGGAAGGCTTTGACCCAGGCCCGTGGACGGCCGGCACGACGTTCGATGCGTCGTCGCGCACGATCTACGACCGCCTGGTCGACTTCAAGCTTGGCAGCACGGACATCGAGCCGAGCCTCGCCGAGAGCTGGGACGTCTCGAAGGACGGCACCGAGATCACTTTCCATCTGCGTCACGGCGTGAAGTGGCAGACGACCGACTACTTCAAGCCGACGCGCGATTTCAACGCGGACGACGTGCTGTTCTCGTTCAACCGCCAGCGCGACAAGTCGAGCCCGTGGTACGCGTACGCGCCCGGCATCACCTGGCAGTACTGGGATTCGACCGGCTTCGGCGCCGCGCTGAAGGACGTCACCAAGATCGACGACTACACCGTCAAGTTGACCTTCAACTCGGCCGACTCGACCGTGTTCGTAAACTTGCCGCAGGATTACCTGTCGATCCTGTCGAAGGAATACGCCGACCAGCTGCAGAAGGCCGGCAATCTCGGTGACCTCAACCTCAAGCCCGTCGGCACCGGCCCGTTCACGTTCGTCGACTACCAGACGGACGCGACGATCCGTTTCAAGGCCAACCCGGACTACTGGGGTGAGAAGCAGAAGATCGATTCGCTGGTCTTCCAGATCACCAAGGAACCGGCAGCCGCGGAGCAGGCCCTCAAGGCGGGCGACTGCGACCTGATCCCGTTCCCGATCCCGGCCGACATCAAGTCGCTGCAGGCCGACAAGAACCTGCAGGTCTTCCAGACGCAGGGCCTCAACGTCGGCTTCCTCGCCTACAACACGCAGCAGAAGCCGTTCGATGACGTGCGCGTCCGCAAGGCGCTCAACATGGCCATAAACAAGCAGGCCATCCTCGAGGGCGTCTACGCCGGCAACGCGCAGATCGCCAAGGAGCCGCTGCCGCCGGCCTCGTGGGGCTACGACGACACGATCGTTGACGACAAGTACGATCCGGATGCCGCCAAGAAGCTGCTCGCCGATGCCGGGCAGTCCAACCTCAAGCTGAGGCTGTGGTGGATGCCCGTCGCGCGTCCGTACAACCCGAACGGCAAGCGCATGGGCGAACTGGTGCAGGCCGACTGGAAGGCGATCGGCGTCGACGTCGAGCTGTTCTCCATCGGCGACTGGCCGACCTACCTCAAGGAATCGTCGAAGGTCGATCGCGACGGTGTTGTGATGGTCGGCTGGGGCGCGGATAACTCCGACCCGGACAACTTCCTTGGCGTGCTGCTCACCTGTGGCGCGGTCGGTTCCAACAACCGTGCGCAGTGGTGCAACAAGGACTACGACGCGCTGATCGCGAAGGGCAAGGCGACCTTCGATCAGGGCGAGCGGGCCAAGATCTACGCGCAGGCCGCGGAGCTCTTCAAGCAGGAGGCTCCGTGGGCGACGATCGCGCACTCCGTGCAGTTCGTCGCTGCCAGTGCCAAGGTCCAGAATTTCCATCAGGACCCGCTCGGCTATCACCGCTTCAACGGCGTTGATAAGGCCGAATAGGCTGAGACACATTGCGGGCGCCGGTCATCCAGCCGGCGCCCGTTTTCTATCTGGCCTGTCGGGCCTTCCGACACATAGCGTAGCGTTCCGCAGCGGCCGATTGCCCGCCCTCGACAGCCAGACCCACGAGGTCGTCACCCTGAGCGGTGACGGGCAGGCTCGACGGCGCTCATGATCCGGTTTCTCTTCCAGCGGCTGCTCGTGATCGTGCCGACCTTCATCGGCATCACGATCGTCGCTTTTCTCTTCATCCATCTGCTGCCCGGCGACCCGGTCTCGGCGCTCGCGGGCGAGCATGGCGTCAGTCCGGAGCGCCACGCGGAGCTCATGGCGCAGCTCGGCTTCGACAAGCCGCTGTGGCAGCAGTATCTCGTCTATGTGCAGGGGCTGATGCATGGCGACCTGGGCTACTCCTTTGCAACCAAACGGCCCGTGGTAACGGAATTCTTCGCGCGCTTCCCGGCGACGCTGGAGTTGTCGCTCTGCGCCATCCTGCTCTCGATCATCATCGGGATCCCGATTGGCGCCATCGCGGCCATCCGGCGCGGCACCGTCATCGATCAGGCGACGATGGGCACGGCGCTGGTCGGGTATTCGATGCCGATCTTCTGGTGGGGCCTGCTGCTCATCATCCTGTTCTCCGGGATGCTGCACTGGACGCCGGTGTCGGGGCGCGTCGACCTCAAGTATTTCTTCAAGCCGGTGACGGGCTTCATGCTGATCGACAGCCTGCTCAGCGGGCAAAGCGGCGCCTTCCGCTCGTCCCTCGGCCACCTGATTCTGCCGACCATCGTGCTGGGCACGATCCCGCTCGCCGTGATCGCGCGGCAGACGCGCTCGGCGATGCTCGAGGTGCTGGGCGACAACTACGTGCGCACGGCGCGTGCCAAGGGGCTGACCGAATCCCGCGTCATCGGCGTGCACGCGCTGCGCAACGCGCTGATCCCCGTGGTGACGACCATCGGCCTCCAGATCGGCGTGCTGATGGCCGGCGCCATTCTTACCGAGACGATCTTCTCCTGGCCCGGCATCGGCAAGTGGATGGTCGACGCCATTGCCAAGCGCGACTACTTTGTCGTGCAGGGCGGACTGCTGCTGGTCGCGTTGATCGTGATGCTCGTAAATCTCATCGTCGACGTGCTCTACGGCCTCATCAACCCGCGCATCCGGCACACCTGAGACGCACGATGACGCTCGCCCTGCCACGATCCGAAACGCCCGCCCGAAAGCCGCCGGGCCTTATTCGCGAGACGTGGGGCTATTTCTCCGAGAGCCGCGGCGCCGTCGTTGGCCTGGTCGTCTTCGCGCTGCTCGTCCTGATGGCGATCTTCGCGCCGCTGATCGCGCCCTACGACCCGACGCAGCAGTACCGCGACGCTTTCCTCAGGCCGCCGTTCTGGCAGGAGGGCGGCAGCTGGCAGTTCATCCTCGGCACCGATGCGATCGGACGCGACATGCTCTCGCGCATCATCTTCGGGGCACGCACCTCGCTGCTGATCGGCGCCGTCGTCGTCACGTTGGCAATGACCAGCGGCGTCGTGCTCGGCTTGATCGCGGGCTACGCGCGCGGCGTCGTCGATACCACCATCATGCGCGTCATGGATCTCATCCTGGCGTTCCCGTCGCTGCTGCTGGCGCTGGTCCTGGTGGCGATCATCGGTCCGGGCCTGTTCAACGCCATGCTGGCCGTCGCGCTGGTGATCCAACCGCACTTTGCGCGCCTGGCGCGGGCAAGCGTCATGGCCGAGAAGCGCAAGGAGTACGTGACCGCGGCGCGCGTCGGCGGGGCGGGGCACTTCCGGCTGATGTTCGTGACCATCCTGCCGAATTGCCTGGCGCCGCTCATCGTGCAGGCGACGCTGTCGTTCTCCAACGCAATCCTGGAAGCCGCGGCGCTGGGCTTCCTGGGCCTCGGCGCCCAGCCGCCGACGCCGGAATGGGGCACCATGCTGGCCGATGCGCGCGAGTTCATCCTGACCGCGTGGTGGGTAGTCACGCTGCCCGGTATCGCTATTCTGGTCACGGTTCTGTCGATCAACCTGGTAGGCGACGGGCTGCGCGACGCGCTCGACCCGAAGATGAAAAGGAGCTGAACCATGAGAAACGCTGCGCTCATGCTTGCGGCTGCCGTGCTGATCGCCGGGGCGGGTGCGGCCCTCGCGGAAGACGACGACCAATACGCCGAGTTCAACAAGCCCGGCGCGATCGACTCCAAGGTGGCGCCGGATCTGATCACCGGATCGCGCATCGGCATGATCGTCGCGGCGCTGCAGAAGGCGGGCTTCGAGGTCGAGGTCAATAAGACCGACAGCGGCGTCCCCCGGATCGATTCCACGAACAAGGAGCAGCCCTTCTCAGTCCACTTCTACGGCTGCACCGACGGCGAAGACTGTGGCTACATCCAGTTCCTCAACGGCTGGAACATGAAGAATGGCGTCACGGCGGTCGAGATCGAACAATGGAACACCGACCAGGTCTGGGGGCAAGCGTTCCGCGACGAGGAGAAGGACCCGTGGGTCGGCGTCACGGTGAATCTGCGGGGCGGCGTCACGCAGGCGAATTTCGATGACACGGTCGAGTGGTGGGCGCGTGTGCTCCAGGACTTCCAGGATCACATCGGCTGGGACAAGGAGTAGGGCGATGGCTAATTCACATATCTTCCGCATCGGCGCCGGGCTCGTTGCCGCCGCTGCGGCATGCTGGCTCGCGACCGCGCCCGCGATGGGCGAGGAGCGGGAGACGGGCGGGCGCACGATACTCGACGAGGCGGAGCCGGACGCCGTGCTCAACGCGCTGGAGCGCGCTGGCTACGAGGCGGAGATCACCAAAGCCAAGGATGGCGATCCCAAGATCGAGTCGACCGACGACGACAGTCCGTTCGCGGTGAATTTCTACGACTGCAACGACAAGCACGAGCAGTGCGCCTACGTGCAGATCACGCAGGGCTGGAACCTGAAGAAGGGGCTGGACCTCGCTAAGATCGATTCATGGAACGCCGATAACGTTTGGGGCCAGGCCTACCGCGACGACGAGAAGGATCCCTGGCTCGCGCTGGTGATCAACTTCAAGGGCGGCGTTACGCCTGAGTACGTCGACGACATGGTGGAGTGGTGGTCGGTCATCGTCGATGATTTCGAGAAGCACATCGGCTGGGACAAGGACTAGACGTGGACGCGCCGCGTGCTGACGTCTCGATCGATTGGAGTGTGTGCGGCAGCGCGGACAACGCCCCGCCGACACTGGATATTGGGAAATAGACGAGCCTGATGGCCCTCCTCGAAATCTCCGGACTCTCGGTCGACTTCGCCACCACGGTGGGCGCGTTTCGCGCCGTCGACGATGTGTCGCTGACGGTGGAGGGCGGCGAGGTGCAGGCGATCGTCGGCGAGTCGGGCTCCGGCAAGTCGGTCGCCATGCTCGCAGTGATGGGCCTGCTGCCAACGACCGCGACGGTGACGGCCAAGCGCATGACCTTCGACGGCCAGAACCTGATGGGTCTGTCCGGCCGCCGGCGGCGCAAAATCATCGGCAAGGACATGGCGATGGTGTTCCAGGAGCCGATGTCCAGCCTCAACCCGTGCTTCACGGTCGGCTTCCAGCTTGGCGAGACGCTGAAGGAGCATCTCGGTCTGACCCGCAGCGAGCGCCGCGATCGCGCGGTCGCGTTGCTGCGCGCGGTCGGCATCACCGACGCGGAGCGGCGGTTGCGTTCGTTTCCGCATCAGCTTTCCGGCGGCATGAACCAGCGCGTGATGATCGCCATGGCGATCGCGTGTAATCCGAAACTGGTGATCGCGGACGAGCCGACGACCGCGCTCGACGTTACCATCCAGGCGCAGATCCTCGATCTGCTGCTGGCGTTGCAGCGCGAGACCGGCACCGCGCTTATCCTCATCACGCACGACATGGGCGTCGTCGCCGAGACGGCGGAGCGCGTCGCCGTGTTCTATTCGGGCCAGAAGGTTGAGGAGCAGGACGTGCGGCGGCTGTTCGCCAATCCGCACCATCCGTACACCGCAGCCCTTCTGGCGGCCCTGCCGGAGCGGGCGACGGGGCGCCGGCTGCCGTCGATCCCGGGCGTCGTGCCCGGCGCCTTCAACCGGCCGACCGGATGCCTGTTCTCGCCGCGCTGCCAGTACGCCACGACGCGCTGCGTCGAAAAGGTGCCGCCGCGACAGAACGAGGAGACCGGGTACGCGCTGTGTCACTACCCGCTGATCAACGGGAAGCCATTCGGCCATCCCGACCGGTTCGGCGAGATTCCGGCGTTCGCATGAGCGAGGTCCCGGCCACGCCGGCGAAGACCGGCGAAATCGTCATGCAGGCCGAGCACCTGTCGCGGTTCTACAACGTGCGCCTCGGTCCGCTTCGCGGCTCGGTGACGCTGAAGGCGGTGAACGACGTCAGCTTCACGCTCGGCGCCGGCAAGACGCTGGCGGTCGTCGGCGAATCCGGTTGCGGCAAGTCCACGCTGGCGCGCATGGCGACGATGATCGAGGCGCCGAGCGCGGGGCGCCTGCTGATCGATGGGGTCGATGTCGCCGGGCATTCGCATGGCGTCCTCAAGCGGCTGCGGAGCGAGGTGCAGATCGTTTTCCAGGATCCCTACGGCTCGCTCAATCCGCGGCAGAAGATCGGCACCGCCCTGGAGGAGCCGCTCAAGATCAACCGCCCCGAAATCGACCGCGCCAGCCGCCGCCGCGCCGCGCTCGAGATGATGGAGCGGGTCGGGCTCCGGCCCGAGCACTACGAGCGTTATCCGCACATGTTCTCTGGCGGGCAGCGGCAACGCATTGCGATCGCGCGCGCTCTGATGCTGAGGCCGCGCATCCTCATCCTCGACGAGCCGGTGTCGGCGCTCGATCTGTCGGTGCAGGCGCAGGTGCTCAACATTCTCTCCGCGCTGCAGGAGGAATTCGGGCTGGCGTATCTGTTCATCAGCCACGGCCTGTCGGTCGTGCGCCACATGGCCGACGAGGTGATGGTGATGTACCTCGGCCGGGTGGTCGAACGGGGGCCGCGCGACGAAATCTTCAACCATCCGCGCCATCCCTACACACGCGCGCTCCTCTCGGCGACGCCGGTCGCCGATCCGTCGCGACAGAAGGAGCGCGTGCGGCTGGAGGGCGAACTGCCTTCGCCGATCAATCCGCCGAAGGGATGCGCATTCCATCCGCGCTGCCCATTGGCGTTCGATCGCTGCCGGGTCGAGCGGCCTGAGCTCGAGCGCAAGGGCGGCGCCGATGTCGCGTGCTTCGCGGTGGACGCCGATGGCGAGACGCGGCGCGCAGCGATGGTGGCCTAGCGCGCGCCGAGATCGCGGGCGAACGCGGCGAGCAGCCGGTCGAACGAAACCGCAAGATCGCCGCGCAGGCGGAAGGCGCCGGTCGCATCCAGCGAAACGAAGCCGTGGATGATGGCGCGGAAGCCGCGCATGGCGTGGCGCGCGTCGTCGCCGGCCAGCCCGTATCCGGCGAGCACCGCGGATAGCGTGCCGAGCAGCGCCTCCCCCGCGATCGCGGCTTCCCGATCACCGGCCGGGATCGGGCGGAGCGAGGCGGCGTAGAGGCCGGGGCGCGCGCGAGCGAAGTCCCAATAGGCATGAGCCAGCGCGATCAGGGCGTCATTGCGCGACCTGCCAACGGTTGCGCGCTGGAGGCGCGCGTTGGCTTCGGCGAGACCGCGCCGCGTGAGCATGGCGCGGATCGCGTCCAGGCCATCCACGTGCTTGTAGAGGGAGGGCGGCTTTATCCCCAGCATTGCGGCGAGCCGCGCCAGGCTCACCGCGCCGATGCCCTCGCGGTCGGCGATCGCCGCCGCGGCGTCGGCGATGACCTCAGGCGTGATGCCGTGCCTCAACGCAGTAGCCATGTAGCTAATCACCATAGCCACGCGCGGCGGTCAAGACTGCCCCCGGCTTAGCGGGGATGGCGAGCTACGGCCGGATACCTATATCTGCTCCATCCAAACGGGGCGGAGATTTCCCTTGTCCGATACTGTCATCGCCGAAAAGCCGGCGGCTGAGGCCGCGGCCAAGCCAATAGATCCGGGTGTGCGGATCGGTCATGTCCACCTGAAGGTGGCCGATATCGAGCGTTCGCTCGCCTTCTACGTCGGCGTCCTCGGCTTCGAGCTGCAGGCCCGATACGGCAAGGAGGCGGCCTTCTTTTCCGCCGGCGGCTATCACCACCACTTCGGCATCAATACCTGGGAGAGCAAGAACGGCCGGCCGCCGGCGCGCGGCACGACCGGGCTCTACCACACCGCCATCGTCTATCCGACGCGGGCGGCGCTTGCCGATGCGCTCCGCCGCCTGATCGCGGCGGGGATTCCGCTTGATGGCGCCAGCGACCACGGCGTCAGCGAGGCGCTGTACCTTCGTGATCCCGACGACAACGGCGTCGAGCTGTACTGGGACCGGCCGAAGGATCAGTGGCCCAAGAATCCCGATGGGTCGTCGGCCATGAAGACGGAATGGCTCGACCTCGAAGATTTGCTCAACGAGCCCGCGCTCGCCTAAAAGAACCCACCGCTTTTCAGGGCGGCCTTGAACCGCCTTTGGAGACACTCGCCATGGCCGACAACCAGATTCCCGTCACCGTGCTCACCGGCTATCTCGGCGCCGGCAAGACGACGCTGCTCAACCGCATCCTCACCGAGAACCACGGCAAGAAGTACGCCGTCATCGTCAACGAGTTCGGCGAGATCGGCATCGACAATGACCTCATCGTCGAGTCCGACGAGGAAGTCTTCGAGATGAACAACGGCTGCATATGCTGCACCGTGCGCGGCGACCTCATTCGCGTGGTCGAGGGGCTGATGAAGCGGCCGGGGGGCTTCGACGGCATTCTCGTTGAGACAACGGGCCTCGCCGATCCGGCGCCGGTGGCGCAGACCTTCTTCATGGACGACGACGTCAAGGCGAAGGCCAAGCTCGACGCGGTGGTGACGGTCGCCGACGCCAAGCATCTCCTGGGCAGCCTCAAGGACAGCCCCGAGGCGCAGGAGCAGATCGGCTTCGCCGACGTGATCCTGCTCAACAAGACCGACCTCGTCTCGCCCGACGAGTTGGCGAAGGTCGAGCGCCATATCCGCGCGATCAACCCGCACGCGACCGTCCACAAGACCGAACGCTGCAGCATCGCGCTCGACCGCGTGCTCGACCGCGGCGCGTTCGATCTCGACCGCATCCTGTCGCTCGACCCCGATTTCCTCGAGCCGGACGAGCACGACCATCACCATCACGACCATGACCACGATCATGATCACGACCATCATCACCACGACGACGCGCGCCACGATCCGACGGTGACCAGCGTGTCGCT
>DASZSW010000042.1:0-11090 GCA_035548515.1 Bauldia sp.
ACCCGGCGCGCGCCGCCACGACGGGCGGCGCCGACGCTATCTCGCTGATCAACACGATCAACTCCATCACGTCGGTGAACCTCGACGACTTCGCGCCCGAGCCCACCATCGACGGCAAAGGCAGCCACGGGGGCTATTGCGGCCCGGCCGTGAAACCCATCGCCCTCTCGATGGTGTCCGAGATTGCGCGTGATCAGACGACGGCCGGCATTCCGATTTCCGGCATTGGCGGAGTTACTACCTGGCGCGACGCGGCGGAGTTCATGGCGCTTGGCGCGGGCAACGTGCAGGTCTGCACTGCTGCCATGACCTATGGTTTCCGCATCGTTGAGGAAATGAAGACCGGCCTCGCGCGCTATCTCGACGAGCGGCAGATGAAGCTCGGCGATCTCGTCTCGCGCGCGGTGCCGAACGTTTCGGACTGGAAGTACCTGAACCTCAACTACGTGACCAAGGCGCGCATCGACCAGGACCTGTGCATCGAGTGCGGCCGCTGTCACATCGTTTGCGAGGACGCCTCGCATCAGGCGATCACGTCGATGAAGGATGGTCGTCGTCACTTCGAAGTGATCGACAGCGAGTGCGTCGGCTGTAACTTGTGCGTGAACGTCTGCCCTGTCGAAGATTGCATCACGATGGAGCAGATCACCGTCGGCGTCGATCCGCACACCGGCGCACCAGCGACCGGCTATCGCAATTGGACGCAGCATCCCAACAATCCGTCGCGCGTGCCTGAGCCCGCGGAGTGATTGTTGAGCCGAATTTAGGGAAAAAAGTAATGAGGGTTCGAATGGTTACCAATATTCGCCGGTAACCAGTCTTCCTCACGTCTCGGCAAGGATTGCGGCCTAGCTTCCCTCGCGCGTCATCAACCGCAGGGAACACGTCAATGACCAAGCTTTTCGCCCGTTTTCTCCGTGATGAGTCGGGCGCCACCGCGATCGAGTACGGCCTTATCGCCACGCTCATCGCCGTTGCGCTCATCGTCGGCGCCAACGCGCTCGGCGTCAGCCTCAACTCGGTGTTCAGCGGCATCTCGACCAAGATCACCGTCGGCTAACATCAAGGGCGGCAGTGCAGGCCCACGCACTGCCGCCCTTCTTGCGTCCGCTGTGACCTCCGTCACACGCTCAGCGCTTCTGGTGGTGAACGACCGGTAGCGCTTAGCCGCTTGCTAACCACGCTTGGTGACGTTCTCGAAACTCGCGGTGCTTACGCTCTGTCTCATGCGAAAGCACCTGCTCCGTTTCCTTCGCGACAACTCCGGCGCAACCGCCATCGAGTACGCCCTGATCGGCGGACTCGTCAGTGTGGCGATCATTGTCGGTGCCCGCGCCTTGGGCGTCAGCCTCAACAGCGTCTACACCGGCGTCAGCGCCAAGGTGTCCGAGGTCGCCGGTTCGTAAAACCGGGCTTCTCGCCGCATTGCCGCAACCCAGCCCTGCGTCCGACGCGGTCGCGTCGATCCGCGTTCGCCCTTATATGCGCGCCGCGACGAACGCTATGGGGGTAGGGCAGTGCAACTCGGCGGTATCCATCATCTGACGGCCATCTCGGCGAACGCCAGGGGCAACGTCGATTTCTACACGCGGCAGCTCGGCCTGCGCCTGGTCAAGAAGACGGTGAACCAGGACGACGTCACCGCGTACCACCTGTTCTACGCCGATGGCATCGGTTCACCCGGCAGTGATCTCACTTTTTTCGATTGGCCCGCAGCGCCGGAGAAGCGCGGCACCAATTCGATTACCCGCACCGCGCTGCGCGTCGCCGGCGACACGAGCCTCGAGTGGTGGGCGAAGCGCTTGACCGATGCGGGTATTTCCAACACCGGCGTGAAGGCGCGCGACAATCGCGCTACGATCCAGTTCGAGGACCCTGAAGGCCAGCGCCTCGCGCTCGTCGATGACGGCGGCGTGGGTGCTGCTCATCCCTGGGAAGAAAGCAACGTTCCGATTGAGCACCAGGTCCGCGGGCTCGGGCCGATCACGATTTCCGTGCCCGACCTGAAGCCGACCGACGCGATCCTCACACGCGTCATGAACATGAGCCCGGTGCGTGAGTACGGCGCCTCCGCCGACGGCAGCGGCGCGACCGTGCATGTCTACAAGATGGGTGAGGGCGGCCCCGCCGCAGAACTCCACGTCGCTGTAGAGCCGACACTGTCGCGCGCCCGTTCGGGCCGCGGCGGCGCCCATCACGTTGCATTCCGCACGGCCGACCAAGCCGGCTACGATGGGTGGGTCGAGAGGCTCCGCGGGCTCGGAGTGCCGAACTCCGGCAAGGTCGACCGCTTCTATTTCCAGAGCCTCTATTTCCGCGAGCCGAACGGCATCCTGTTCGAGATCGCGACGGATGGACCGGGCTTCGCCAGCGACGAGCCGCTGGAGACGATGGGCCGCAAGCTGTCGCTGCCGCCGTTCCTCGAGGAGCGGCGCGCGGAGATCGAGGCGGGACTGAAGCCGCTGTAGTCCGACGCAGCGCAAGCTCACAGAGTGAGGCACCCCCTCTCCCATAGGGAGAGGGCCATGAGCCTTGTGAGCGAAGCGAATTAGGCGAATGGGGTGAGGGGTTCGGCGCTCTCCAGCAACGAACCCCTCACCCTTTCTCACTAAGCTCACTATCGTTCGCTAAGTTCGAAAGCCCTCTCCCTATGGGAGAGGCGGTGCCTCACTAGGAGGAGGCGGCGCCCACCATCGCGTCCAGTATCGCGCGCACGTGCTCGATCTCGTCCGGCACGATCGTGTGCGGTATGTGCGGGTAGATGCGCTCCGTCACCTCGCCGCCAAGATGCGCCATGATCGCGGCCGACTCCTGCACGCGCGCCAGCGGGATGAATGGATCGGCATCGCTGCATCCCACGAACACCGGCGTGCCGGCCAGTGAGCCGGCGTAGTCGCCAGCATCGACGCGATCGCCGATCAGCCCGCCCGACAGCGCGATCACCGCCCCATAGCGGCGCGGATTGCGCGCTGCGAATTCCGTCGCGAGGCAGGCGCCCTGCGAGAAGCCGATCAGCACGGTGCGTTCCAGCGCTATGCCCGCGAGTCCAACCTCGGCGATAAGATGCGCCACGACGCCCTTGGCCGACGATAGCCATGGCTCGTTGCTCGCCTGTGGCGACATGAAGGGCCGCGGATACCACGCATGCTCGGCGGCGTCCGGCGCGAGATACGCGAGGCCCGGCCGATTGATGACGCGCGCCAGCCCGATGATGTCGGCCGCATCCGCGCCGCGCCCGTGGAACATCAGCACAGCGCCCTTTGCCTCGGCGAGCGGCGCGCCAGCGGTGAGCACGCGCTGCCCGCGATGCGGATCTTCCGCGCTCATCCCGCTAGCCCCTCCAGCGCCGCATATTGCAGCAGCATGATCGTCTTGGCGTCCAGGATCGCGCCGTCGCGCGCCATGGCGATGGCCTCGGCCAGTGGCAACTCCAGCACCTCGATGTCCTCGCCCTCGCTGCGCTCGCCGCCGCCATCGGAAATGCGGTCGGCTGGCGAATAATCGGCGACGAACAGCGACAGCCTCTCACTCACGCTGCCCGGCGACATGAAGGCGTCGTAGACCCGCCGCACCGCCTTCAGCCGGTAGCCCAGCTCCTCCTCGGCTTCCTTGCGGATCGCCGTCTCGGGATCGTTGGCATCGAGCAAACCGGCGCACACCTCGATCAGCATGCCGCCATCTTCCGGCGGCTGCGCCACGTAAACTGGCATGCGAAACTGGCGCACGAGCAACACCGTCCCGCGACCGCGATCCACCGGCAGGATGCCGGCGCCGTTGCCGCGATTATAGACCTGCCGGATCTGCTTTTCGCGGACGCCATCCCGCCGCGTCAGCTCGATCGTATATTTGGTGAGCTTCGCCCAGTCGTCGGCCAGCACCTCGGCCGACAGGATGCGAACCTTCTCGCCGCTCATTCCTTGCCGACGCCCTTCAGGAACACCTGCTCAAGCGTCGCCTTGGCCAGCGCGAAGTGCGACGACCGCTCCGCGCGTACGCCGAGGATGGCGTGGATCTGCGTCTCGAAGTCGGCGTAGTGCTGCGTCGTCGCCCATACCATGAAGATGAGGTGATACGGGTCGATCGGAGCGAGCTTCCCTTCCGCCACCCAGCGTCGGATGATCGCCGCCTTCTCGTCGACCAGCGTCTTGAGGCGACCCTCAAGCACGTCGCCGAGCACGGGCGCGCCCTGGATGATCTCCATGGCGAATAGCCGCGATGCTTTCGGGTTGTCGCGCGCCATCTCCAGCTTGCGATCGATGTAGTCGGCGATCTCCTTCGCCGGGTCGCCGTCCTGCACCAGCGCCTCAAGCGGCTGCAGCCACATCTCGTGCGTGCGGTTCAGCACCGCGAGGTAGATGTCGCGCTTGCGGCGGAAGTAGTAGAGCAGGTTCGGCTTGGTCATACCGGCGCGCTCAGCGATCTGGTCGACAGTCGCGCCACGAAATCCGTGTGTGGAAAAGACGTCGAGCGCCGCGTCGAGGATGCGTTCCTCGTTGGCTGCCTGGATGCGCGTGCGCTTGCGAGTCTTGGCGGCGCGGGCGCCTTCCGCGTGGCCTGCCTGCGTCACGTCGGCGCCTCCGTTGCCCCGCCCTTCCGAGGGGCGAAGGCCCTTGAGGGAAAACTGGAAACTGTCTAACGTTCTCTTGACCAAATGGTCAGGAAATCTCGCTGTTTCTCCTAGAGGAAAAGGCTTCCCCCTGCAATCGGGCGCGTGGGTGGTTAGCTCCCGGATGATGCGGCGGTGTGGAGGCAGGCGATGAACGAGCAATCGCGCGTAAAGACCAACAACCTCGAAGCTTACTGGATGCCGTTCACTGCCAACCGGCAGTTCAAGAGCGCGCCGCGCATCATGGTCGCGGCGGACGGCATGTACTACCGCACCGCTGACGGGCGGCGCGTCCTGGACGGCACCGCCGGTCTCTGGTGCTGCAACGCCGGCCATGCCCGGCCCAAGATCGTCGAGGCAATCGCGAAGCAGGTGCAGGAGCTGGACTACGCACCGGCCTTCCAGATGGGCCACCCCAAGATCTTCGAGCTTGCCTCACGCCTGGTCACCTACATGCCGCCCGGCATCGACCACGTCTTCTTCACCAACTCCGGTTCGGAGTCTGTCGAGACCGCACTGAAGATCGCGCTCGCCTACCAGCGCGCCATCGGGCAGGGCACGCGCACCCGTTTCATCGGCCGCGAGCGCGGCTACCATGGCGTCAACTTCGGCGGCATGTCGGTCGGCGGCCTCGGCGGCAACCGTAAGCAGTTCGGCCAGCTCCTGCCGGGCGTCGCTCACATCCGCCACACCCACGATCTCGCCCGCAACGCTTTCACCAAGGGCCAACCCGTAAACGGCGTCGAGTTCGCCGACGATCTGGAGCGCACGCTCATCGTCAACGATGCCTCGACGGTCGCCGCCGTCATCGTCGAACCGGTCGCCGGTTCCGCCGGTGTGCTGGTCCCGCCCAAGGGCTACCTCGAGAAGCTCCGCGCCATCTGCGACAAGCACGGCATCCTGCTTATCTTCGACGAAGTCATCACCGGCTTCGGGCGGCTCGGTACACCGTTCGCGGTCGACTACTTCGGCGTCGTGCCCGACATGGTGGTCACCGCCAAGGGCCTCACCAACGGCGTTGTCCCGATGGGTGCGGTGTTCGTGAAGAGCGACATCTACAAGGCTCTGATGGACGCGCCCGAGAACACCATCGAGCTGTTCCACGGCTACACCTATTCCGGCAACGCGGTCGCTTCTGCCGCCGCGCTGGGCACGCTCGACACCTACGAGGAGGAGGGCCTGCTGACCCGCGGCGCCGAGCTCGCCAAATACTGGGAGGATGGTCTCCACTCGCTGAAGGGCCTGCCGCACGTCATCGACATCCGCAACCTCGGCCTCATCGGCGCCATCGAGCTCGACCCGGCGCCGGGCAAACCGACCCAGCGCGCGTTCAACACGTATCTTAAGGCGTTCGAGCAGGGCGTGCTGATCCGCACCACCGGCGACATCATCGCCCTGTCGCCGCCGCTCATCATCCAGAAATCGGAGATCGACACGATCTTCGAGACACTGCGCGGCATCCTGAAGTCGCTCGCCTAACCGGAGACTGGTTCGTTGCTTACTATTGCCAATGCCATCGGCGGCAAGCTGTCGCCTTCGAGCTCACCGCGCACTCAGCCGGTGTTCAATCCTGCGACCGGCGAACAGTCGGCGATCCTGAAACTGTCGACCGCCGCCGAGCTCGATGCCGCCGTCGCTGCCGCGAAACTTGCCTTCCCCGCGTGGGCCGAGATGCCGCCGATGCGGCGTGCCAAGTTCATGTTCCGCTTCAAGCAACTTCTCGACGCCAACACCGACAAGATCGCCGAGGCGATTTCCGCCGAGCACGGCAAGACCCACGCCGACGCCGTCGGCGAAGTCCAGCGCGGCATCGAGGTGGTGGATTTCTGCTGCGGCATTCCGCACCTGCTGAAGGGCGAATTCTCCCGCCACGTCGGCCCCGCGATCGACACGCATTCCGACCGCCAGCCCCTCGGCGTCTGCGCCGGCATCACGCCGTTCAATTTTCCCGCGATGGTTCCGATGTGGATGTATCCCGTCGCGATCGCCTGCGGGAACACGTTCGTTCTGAAGCCGTCGGAGCGCGATCCCGGCGCCTCGATGGTGGTGTTCGACCTGTTCAAGCAGGCCGGCTTCCCCGACGGCGTCCTCAACATCGTCCATGGCGACAAGGAAGTCGTCGACGCGATCCTGACGCATCCCGACATCAAGGCGGTGAGCTTCGTCGGCTCGACGCCAATCGCCGAGTACGTCTACCGGACGGGCACCGCCCACGGTAAGCGCGTCCAGGCGCTGGGCGGCGCCAAGAACCACATGGTGGTGATGCCTGACGCCGACATCGACAAGGCCGCCGACGCGCTGATGGGCGCCGGTTACGGCTCCGCCGGCGAACGCTGCATGGCGATCTCGGTCGCGGTTCCGGTCGGCGACGAGACGGCCAACAAGCTGATCGAGACGCTGGCTCCCCGTGTCCGCGCCCTCAAGGTCGGCCCGGCGACCGACAAGGAAGCCGAGATGGGGCCGCTGGTGACGAAGGAGCACATGGCCAAGGTGCTCGGCTACATCGACACGGGCGTCAAGGAAGGCGCCGAGCTGGTCGTCGACGGGCGTGGCTTCAAGCTGCAGGGCTACGAGAACGGCTACTTCGTCGGTGGCACGCTTTTTGATCGCGTGACTCCCGAAATGCGTATCTACAAGGAAGAAATCTTCGGCCCTGTCCTCTCCGTGCTCCGTGCCCAGAGCTACGAGCAGGCGGTGAAGCTGATCAATGCCCACGAATACGGCAACGGCACCGCGATCTTCACCCGCGACGGCGACGCCGCCCGTTCCTTCGCCGATAAGATCGAGGTCGGCATGGTGGGCATCAACGTGCCGATCCCGGTCCCGGTCGCCTACCACTCGTTCGGCGGCTGGAAGCGAAGCTCGTTCGGCGACCACGCCATCTACGGGCCGGAGGGCGTGCACTTCTACACCCGGCTGAAGACGGTCACCTCCCGCTGGCCGGAAGGCATCAAGTCGGGCGCGGTGTTCACCTTCCCGACGATGAACTGACGCGATGGCGAAACCCTCCGACAACCTCCGCATCAATCCCGACCGCCTGTGGGACTCGATCCACACGCTGGCGGAGATTGGCCCGGGGGTCGCCGGGGGGAGCAACCGCCAGACGCTGACTGATGACGACGCCAAGGGCCGGTCGCTGTTCAAGCGCTGGTGCGAGGACGCCGGCCTGAAGATGGGCCTCGACCAGATGGGCACCATGTTCGCCCGTCGCGAGGGCACCGAGCCCAATCTCGACCCGGTCTATGTCGGCAGCCACCTCGACACCCAGCCGACCGGCGGCCGCTACGACGGCGTGCTCGGCGTTCTGTCCGGCCTCGAGCTGATCCGCACCCTCAACGACCTGAACATCAAGACGCGCCGCCCGATCGTCGTGGTCAACTGGACCAACGAGGAGGGCGCCCGCTTCGCTCCGGCGATGCTGGCCTCCGGCGTCTTCGCCGGCATCCACACGCTGGACTACGCCTATGGCCGCAAGGATCCACAGGGCAAGACCTTCGGCGACGAGCTGAAGCGCATCGGCTGGATTGGCGACGAGAAAGTCGGCGCGCGCAAGATGCACGCCTACTTCGAGTATCACATCGAGCAGGGCCCGATCCTCGAAGCCGAGCACAAGCAGATCGGCGTCGTTACGCACGGGCAGGGCCTGTGGTGGCTCGAGTTCACGCTGACCGGCAAGGAAGCCCACACCGGCTCGACGCCGATGAACATGCGTGTCAACGCCGGCCTCGCCATGTCGCGCATCCTCGAGATGGTGCAGGCCGTCGCGATGGGGGAGCAGCCCGGCGCCGTCGGCGGCGTCGGCCAGATGTTCTTCTCGCCGAACTCGCGGAACGTCCTCCCCGGCAAGGTCGTCTTCACCGTCGACATCCGCTCGCCCGAGCAGGCGAAGCTCGACCGCATGCGCGCGAAGATCGAAGCTGAGGCGCCGAAGATCTGCGCCGCACTGGGAGTCAAATGCGCCGTCGAGCCGGTCGGCCACTTCGATCCGGTGACGTTCGATCCGACGCTGGTATCGCGCGTCCGGTCAGCCGCCGAGAAACTCGGCTACAGCCACATGAACATCATCTCCGGCGCCGGCCACGACGCCTGCTGGACCAACCGCGTCGCCCCCTCGACCATGATCATGTGCCCCTGCGTCGACGGCCTCAGCCACAACGAGGCGGAAAACATCTCGAAGGAATGGGCCGCGGCCGGCGCCGATGTGTTGTTCCACGCGGTCGTGGAGACGGCGGAGATCGTGACGTGAGCGTCGGCGTGAGGAGAGAGTAGAAAATGTCCACCGTCATCAAGAACGGCACCATCGTCACCGCCGACCTGACCTACGCCGCCGACATCCTCATCGACGGCGGTGTCATCAAGGAGATCGGCAAGAACCTGAAGGGCGACAAGACGCTCGACGCCAGCGGCTGCTACGTCATGCCCGGCGGCATCGATCCCCACACGCATCTCGAGATGCCCTTCATGGGCACCTATTCGACCGACGATTTCGAATCCGGCACGCGCGCCGCGCTCTCCGGCGGTACGACGATGGTGGTGGATTTCTGCCTGCCGTCACCCAACCAGTCGCTGCTCGATGCGCTGAAGATGTGGGACAACAAGACGTCCAAGGCGTCGTGCGACTACTCGTTCCACATGGCGATCACCTGGTGGGACAAGCAGGTGTGGGAGGAGATGGCGACGGTTGTCGATCGCGGCATCACGTCCTTCAAGCACTTCATGGCCTACAAGGGCGCACTGATGGTCAACGACGACGAGATGTTCGCCTCGTTCTCGCGCTGCGCCGATCTCGGCGCGTTGCCGCTGGTGCACGCGGAAAACGGCGACGTCGTCGCCACCATGACGCAGAAGCTGCTGGACGCCGGCAACAACGGACCCGAGGCGCACGCTTATTCGCGCCCGCCGGAGGTGGAAGGCGAGGCGACCAACCGCGCCATCATGATCGCCGATATGGCAGGCGTGCCGGTCTACATCGTCCACACCTCGTGCGAACAGGCGCATGAAGCCATCCGCCGCGCCCGCCAGAAGGGCATGCGCGTCTACGGCGAGCCGCTGATCCAGCACCTGCTGCTCGACGAGAGCGAGTACATGAACAAGGACTGGGATTATGCCGCCCGCCGCGTCATGTCCCCGCCCTTCCGCAACAAACAGCACCAGGATTCGCTCTGGGCCGGCCTGCAGGCCGGTTCGCTCCAGGTGGTGGCCACCGACCATTGCGCCTTCACCACTAAGCAGAAGCGCGCCGGCGTCGGCAACTTCGCCAAGATTCCGAACGGCACCGGCGGGCTTGAGGATCGCATGCCGCTGCTCTGGAGCTACGGCGTCAACACCGGCCGGCTGACGCCGAACGAGTTCGTCGCCGTCACCTCGACCAACATCGCCAAGATCCTGAACCTCTACCCGAAGAAGGGCGCCGTGCTGGAAGGCGCCGACGCCGATCTCGTGGTCTGGGATCCCAACCGCGAGAAGACGATCTCCGCCAAGAGCCAGCAGTCGATCATCGATTACAACGTCTTCGAAGGCTTCAAGGTGAAGGGCCTGCCGCGCTACGTGCTGACGCGCGGCGAGGTCGCCATCACCGAGAGCAAGGTCGATACGCACCAGGGTCACGGCCAGTTCGTGGCGCGCGAGGCGAAGAACCCGGTGAACCGCGCGCTTTCGACCTGGAAGGAAATCACCGCGCCGCGCAAGGTCGAGCGCAGCGGCATTCCGGCGACGGGAGTGTAGCCATCGCGATGAACGACCACGCCGCGATCGCGACGTCGCCGAAGGCCGCGGCTGCCGCCGCGCCCGTCATTGCCATCGATCACCTCGGGCTTCAGTTCGTCACCAACGACGGTCCGGTTCAGGCGCTGTCCGACATCAAGCTGACGATCGGGCGCGGCGAGTTCGTTTCGCTCATCGGTCCGTCGGGCTGCGGCAAGACCACGCTGCTGCGCGTCATTGCCGATCTGGAGAAGCCGACCGAGGGCGAGATCAAGGTCAACGGCGTCTCGCCGCAAGAGGCGCGCGAGAAGCGCGCTTACGGCTACGTCTTCCAGGCTGCGGCGCTCTATCCGTGGCGCACGATCGCCCGCAACGTCGCCCTGCCGCTGGAGATCATGGGCCTCGACAAGGCGGAGCGCGAGCGCCGCGTCGCCGCCAATCTCGCGATGGTCAATCTGACCGGCTTCGAGCGCAAGTTTCCCTGGCAGCTTTCCGGCGGCATGCAGCAGCGCGTCTCGATTGCGCGCGCGCTCGCCGTCGAGCCCGACCTGCTGCTCATGGACGAGCCATTCGGCGCGCTGGACGAGATCGTCCGCGATCATCTGAACGAGCAGCTCCTCCAGCTGTGGGCGAAGACCGACAAGACAGTGGTCTTCGTCACGCACTCGATTCCCGAGGCGGTGTTTCTTTCGAGCCGGATCGTGGTGATGACGCCGCGTCCCGGCAAGATCTACGACGTCATCGATTCCAATCTGCCGCGGGAGCGCACCCTGGATATCCG
>DASZSW010000043.1:0-6382 GCA_035548515.1 Bauldia sp.
GACGCGGGCCCTAAAACCGGCCCATCACATTCCTAGTAGGAGCACGCTCCACAGGTTGCGATGATCCACTCAAAGGTCGCCGGCGTCCGCGGCGTGAGACAATGAGACACTGGATCACCTCCTTTCGTTCGTTGATGGGAATCGAAATATGGAACGGGATTCGCGCCGCCGCAAGCGGCGTCAATCGGCCGTCGGCAGGTGGTGCGCATCCCATTCGTCGTGCGGGATGGTGTCGCCGACCTGAAAATCGAAGGACACGACCTTCTCGTTGGACAGGCCGCATGCGTAGCGCAGCCGGTACCATTCTCCGCCGGAGAGGAACGCTGCGCCATCGGTGCGCACAGCATTGGCGGTGACGGAAACCTCGCTCGAGGCGTACGCGACGATGCGCTCAGGGTCGAAGGTCGGCTTCCACGCCTTCACCTGCTCCATGGCCTCGAGGTTGCAGATCTGAACCGCGCGTTCGTCGCCGGCGAGGTGGGGGAGCACGGCGCGGGCCTGTGCCGACTTCGGCGATGCAAGCGCGGCCGCGGACAGCATCGCGGTGGCGTGCACCATGCCGGCCAACCCGGATTCGGCGGGACTGCCGGGCGGGGTTGCGGGCGCTGCCGGCCGGGTCTCGGCTTCGTATTCCTCCGGCGTGACGAGATCGACGGGCACGCTTTCCTGCTCCGGCGGAGCGATTGTCAGTTGCCGTTGCCAGAGAATCGCCAGGCCAAGCGCAATGTGCAGCGCAAGCGAGGCGAGCAGCGCAAGCGTCACCACGTCCTGCCCGCGCCAGAAGCGCGCGGGCAATCCAAGGTCGCGGGGTTCGGCAGCAAATTGCGGGGTCACGGACGAAGATTATCCCCACAGTCGCGTCAGCCGCTATAACCGCTGTTGCCTATGCCCAGTCCCGCCGCCCGCGCCGCCGTCACCAGTCTGAAGCTGAACGGCTTCCGCAACTATGCCTCGCTGGCGCTGCCGCTCAGCGGCCGCTCGGTCGTGCTCACGGGGCCGAACGGCGCCGGCAAGACCAACCTGCTCGAGTCGGTCTCGTTTCTGGCGCCGGGGCGTGGCCTCAGGCGCGCCAATCTGGAGGAGATCGCGCGCCGCGGCGGCGATGGCGCCTGGGCGGTGGCCGCGACGGTGAACAACGCCGCGGGCGAGGTCGACATCGGCACTGGCGTGGCGCTTGGTCCGGAGGGACCGGAGACGCGGCGCTCGGTGCGCGTCAACCGCGCCCCTGCCCGCTCCACCGATGCGCTGATCGAGCATCTCCGCGTCCTGTGGCTGACGCCGGCGATGGACGGCCTGTTCACCGGACCGGCGGCGGAGCGGCGCCATTTCCTCGACCGCGCGGTGCTCGCGATCGACAAGGGTCACGGCACGCGCGTCCACGCCTTCGAGAAGGCGATGCGCGGGCGCAACAAGCTGCTCGCCGAGGAGGGACCCGACCGGAACGGCGCGTGGCTCGATGCCATCGAGACGGAGATGGCGGAACTCGGCACCGCCATCGCGGCCGCGCGGCGGGAATGGGCCGGCCACATCGTGGCGCTGATCGCGGCCGGCGACCGCGCTTCGCCTTTTCCCTGGGCGGAGATCCAGCTCGAGGGACGGCTGGAACATGAACTCGACGGCCACTCGGCGAGCGTGGTCGAGGGCCTCTACGCGACGGAACTCGCAGGTGAGCGGCCGACCGATGCTGCCGCCGGCCGCACGCTGTCCGGCCCGCACCGCTCGGACCTGCGCGTACGCCACGGGCCGAAGCAGGTGGCGGCCGAGACGTGCTCCACCGGCGAGCAGAAGGCGCTGCTGATCGGACTGACCCTCGCCGAGGCGCAGCTCACCGCCCAGCTAACCGGCGAGACGCCGGTGGTGTTGCTGGACGAGATTGCGGCGCACCTCGACGAGGCGCGGCGCGGCGCGTTGTTCGACGTGCTCGAGCGGCTCGGCTGCCAGGCCTGGATGACCGGTACCGACGCCAATGTCTTCGCGCCGCTCGGCGAGCGGGCGGAACGTTTCCTCGTGCGCGACGCGACGGTGACGCCGGCATGAGTGCCGATATGCGCAAGGCGTCGGCGACGCTGAAGGCGGTGTTCGGCTACGACACGTTCCGTCCCGGTCAGACCGAGATCATCGAGGCCGTGCTCGGTGGCCGCGACGTGCTGGCCGTGATGCCGACGGGCAGCGGCAAGTCGCTGTGCTACCAGCTTCCCGCGATCGTGGATGGCGGGCTCACCGTCGTCGTCTCGCCGCTCATCGCGCTGATGCGCGACCAGGTCGGACAGATGGAGCATCTGGGCGTCGCCGCGGCCACCCTTAACTCGCACAACGATCCGCGCGAGACGGACGCCGCGTGGGAGGCACTCGATGCGGGATCGTTGCGCCTGTTGTTCGTCTCGCCCGAGCGCCTGGCGGTGGAAGGGTTCGCCGCCCGGCTGGCGCGGGCGGGCGCACGCCGGCTGGTGATCGACGAGGCGCACTGCGTCTCGCAATGGGGCCACGACTTCCGGCCCGAATACCGCACGCTCGCCACCGCCAAGGCGGCGCTGGGGCGCCTGCCGGTGCTGGCGTTGACCGCCACCGCGGACGAAGCCACACGCGCCGACATCGCGGCGCAACTGTTCGACAAGCCGCCGCTGACGTTCGTGCATTCCTTCGACCGCCCGAACATCGACCTCCGTTTTGCGGCCAAGGACCGGCCGCGCGAGCAGATCGCGGAGTTCGTGGCCGAACGCAAAGGCCTGAGCGGCATCATCTACTCGGCATCTCGGGCGAAGACCGAGAGCCTCGCGGCGGCGCTGGTGAAGCAGGGGCACCGCGCCCTCCCCTATCACGCTGGGCTTGAGCAGACGGTGCGGAGCGACAATCAGGACATGTTCCTCACCGAGGATGGCGTCGTCATGGTCGCGACCGTCGCCTTCGGCATGGGCATCAACAAGCCCGACGTGCGCTACGTAGTGCACGCCGACATGCCGGGCGGAATCGAGGCGTACTACCAGGAGATCGGGCGCGCCGGCCGCGACAGCCTGCCGGCGGAGACGCTGACGCTCTACGGTGCGGAGGACATGGCGCTCCGCCGCCGGCAGATCGGCGAGAAGGAGATCACGCCTGAGCAACGGCGGATCGAGCTCCGACGCCTGTCCGCAATGGTCGACCTCTGCGAGTCGGCGCTCTGCCGGCGGCAGGCGCTGCTGTCCTATTTCGGCGAGACAGCCGAACGGTGCGGGCACTGCGACCTCTGCCGCGACGGCGCCGCCAACTATGACGCCACCGTCGACGCGCAGAAGGTTCTCTCTGCCGTGGTGCGCACCGGCGAGCGGTTCGGCGCGGCGCATCTCGCCGACGTGCTGACCGGTGAAGCGACTGACAATGTCCGCCAGCGCGGGCACGATCAGCTCAAGACGTTCGGCGTCGGCAAGGACAAGTCGAAGCGCGCCTGGCAGACGGTGGTGCGCCAGCTCTACGCCGCCGGTGCGCTGGCGGAGGCGAGTGCGGAGCACGGCGGCTTCCGGCTGACGGAAAGCGGCGTGGCGATCCTCAAGGGACAGGAGCGCGTGACGCTCCGCGTCGTGCAGGAACGCCAGACGCGGAAGGCACGCCGCGAGAAGGCCGTTGCGGCCGCCGAACTCGATGCGACGGGATCGGCGCTGTTCACGGAACTTCGCGCACTGAGGCTGGAGCTGGCGCGCAAGGAAGGCGTCGCCGCGTACATGATTTTCGCAGACCGCAGCCTCATCGACATGGCTCGTCTGCGGCCGCGCGACCCCTCGGAGATGAAGCTGGTGCACGGTGTCGGCGAGGCCAAACTGGCGCGCTACGGCGGGCAGTTTCTGAAGGCAATCGCTACATTTTCGGCGGGCTGAGATTCACCCCGGCGAAACCCGCAGAATTCCGCCAGTTTTTCGGCCTCGATTCGGCGGCTAAAACGCTGAAATGCCCTCGAATTTCGGGGGTGGCGATGTTATATAAATCGCAGTGATTCTTGGCGTTTCGGCCCGCCGGTTTTTGCCCCTGAAAACGCCTCCAACCAAGTCCACGGAATCGGGAATGAACGAGATGAAACCTGTCGCGGAACGCGACAGCGAATACGGCGCCGAGTCGATCAAGGTCCTCAAGGGCCTCGATGCCGTACGCAAGCGTCCCGGCATGTACATCGGCGACACCGACGACGGCTCCGGCCTTCACCACATGGTCTACGAGGTGGTGGACAATGGCGTCGACGAAGCGCTCGCCGGCCACGCCGACGAAGTGCGCGTGACGCTCAATCCCGATGGCTCGGTGACCGTGTGGGACAACGGCCGCGGCATCCCGACCGGCATCCACAAGGAGGAAGGCGTGTCGGCGGCCGAGGTCATCATGACCCAGCTCCACGCCGGCGGTAAGTTCGACCAGAATTCGTACAAGGTGTCAGGCGGCCTGCACGGCGTCGGCGTCTCCGTGGTGAATGCGCTGTCGTCCAAACTCCACCTGCGCATCTGGCGCGACGGCCAGATCCACGAGATGAGCTTCACGCACGGAGAGCCCGATGCGCCGCTGAAGGTCGTCGGCGACTGGGACGGGCGCAACGGCACCGAGGTGACGTTCACTCCATCGCCGGAAACATTCACGCACATTGAGTTCGACTATGCGACGCTGGAGCATCGGCTGCGCGAGCTGGCGTTCCTCAATTCGGGCGTGAAGATCGTGCTGACTGACAAGCGCGGCGTCGAGCCCAAGACCGAGACGATGATGTACGAGGGCGGGCTGCAGGAGTTCGCCAAGTACCTCGACCGCGCCAAGAAGCCGCTGATCCCCGCGCCGATCTATTTCCGCGCCGAGAAAGAAGGCATCACGGTCGAGGTCGCTATGCAGTGGAACGACTCGTATCACGAGAACGTCCTCTGCTTTACGAACAATATCCCGCAACGCGACGGCGGCACCCACCTCGCCGGCTTTCGTGGCGCGCTGACGCGTCAGGTGACCGGCTACGCCGACAAGCAGGGCGCCAGCCGCAAGGAGAAAGTCACGCTGACCGGCGACGACTGCCGCGAGGGCCTGACCGCGGTCCTGTCGGTGAAGGTTCCGGACCCGAAATTCTCCTCGCAGACAAAGGACAAGCTTGTGTCCTCCGAGGTGCGGCCAGTGGTCGAGAACCTCACCAACGACGGCCTCGGCACGTGGTTCGAGGAGCATCCGGCGGAAGCCAAGGTCATCGTCGGCAAGGTCGTCGAGGCCGCCGCCGCCCGCGAAGCGGCGCGCAAGGCGCGCGAGCTGACACGGCGGAAGGGCGCCCTCGACATGGCGTCGCTGCCCGGCAAGCTGGCGGACTGCCAGGAGCGCAATCCCTCCAAGTCCGAGCTGTTCATCGTCTAGGGCGACTCGGCCGGCGGCTCCGCCAAGCAGGGCCGCAACCGCGAGAACCAGGCGGTGCTGCCGCTCCGCGGCAAGATCCTCAACGTCGAACGCGCGCGCTTCGACAAGATGATCTCCTCGGAGCAGATCGGCACGCTGATCACGGCGCTCGGCACCAGCGTAGGACCGGACGAGTTCGATCTGTCGAAGCTCCGCTACCACAAGATCATCATCATGACGGACGCCGACGTCGACGGCGCCCACATCCGTACGCTATTGCTGACGTTCTTCTACCGGCAGATGCCCGAGCTGATCGACCGCGGCCACCTCTACATTGCCCAGCCGCCGCTCTACAAAGTCGCGCGCGGCAAGTCCGAGCAGTATCTGAAAGACGAGCGGGCGCTCGAGGACTATCTCATCGCCACCGGCCTGCAGGAGGCTGTGTTCAAGCTGCACTCCGGCGAGGAGCGTGCCGGCGTCGACCTGCACGACCTGGTCGAGCAGGCCCGCACCATCCGCAACGTCCTCTCGGGCATTCATAGCCGCTACAACCGCAAAGTCGTCGAGCAAGCGGCCATTCTCGGCGTGCTCAACGCCGAGATCTTCGGCAGCCCGGAGAAGGCCGGAGCGGCGGCGCCCTACATCGCCCAGCGGCTCGATGCCACCGAGGACGAAACCGAGCGCGGCTGGCAGGGCACCTTCGTCGAAGGCGAGGGCTTCAAGTTCGAACGCACCTTGCGCGGCGTCAGGGAGGTGGCGGTCATCGACCACGCGCTGCTCAACTCCGCCGACGCGCGCAAGCTCGATTCCTTCGCGCTGCGCCTGCAGGAGATCTACGCGAAATTCGCCCGCCTCGTGCGCAAGGACGAGGAGACGGTGATCCACGGGCCGCGCGACCTGTTCAACGCGGTGACCGCCGCCGGCCGCAAGGGCCTGTCGATCCAGCGCTACAAGGGTCTGGGCGAGATGAACCCGGATCAGCTCTGGGAGACCACGATGGACCCCAAGCGCCGCAAGCTGCTGAAGGTCGTCCTCGAGGACCCGGCCGATACCGAGCTCGCCTTCA
>DASZSW010000044.1:0-51003 GCA_035548515.1 Bauldia sp.
CTGGACCTTCCACGGTGGTGGAGGTGCGCTTAGACCGGTTCACGCGCCATGACAAGGCAGGCGTTCTGGCCGCCGAAGCCGAAGGAATTGGACAGCACCGTGCCGACCTCGGCGCTGCGCTTGACGTTGGGCACCACGTCGAGATCGATCGCCGGGTCGGGGTTGTCGTAGTTGATGGTCGGCGGAATCACCCCTTCCAGCATCGTCATCAGCGAGAACGCCGCCTCGATCGCGCCGGCGGCCGAAAGCGTGTGGCCGATCATCGACTTGTTCGACGAGATCGGCGTCGTGCGGATGCGCTCGCCGAACACTGCCTCCAGCGACATCGCCTCCATCTTGTCGTTCTCCGGCGTCGATGTGCCGTGCGCGTTGACATAGCCGATGGCGTCGGGAGCGAGGCCGGCGTCGTCGATGGTGGCGCGGATGGCGCCGATGATCGCCGAGCCGTCCGGCTTGGAGCGCGTGCGGTGGAAGTCGTCCGCCTTCTCGGCGATGCCGCGCACGATCGCGTGGATGGTCGCGCCGCGCGCCACCGCCGTATCGTAATTCTCCAGCACCAGCGCCGCCGCGCCCTCGGCGATGACAAAGCCGTCGCGATCCTTGGAGAACGGGCGCGACACCTCCGTCGGCGGCTCGTTGGTGCCGGACAGCGCCGAGAGCAGGCCGAAGCGGATCATCATCTCCGGGTTCACCGAGCAATCCGCACCGATAGAGATCGCGGCGTCCGTGTCGCCGCGCCGGATCGCTTCGACGCCGAGCTGGATCGCGGTCGCGCCCGAGGCGCACGCCGTGGTCAACGAAATTGGCGCGCCGCGCGAGCCGATCTTCTCCGCGATGTTCTCGGCGATGAAGCCGAGCAGCGAATGCTTGAAGCCGTAGTCGTCGTTCTGCTTCCGCGCCGCTGCGATCATGCGGTCGTAGGCGTCGCCGTCGACCGGCTCCGCGCCATCGAACAACTGGCGGCGATAGGGCCACTCCAGTTCCGCCGGCGGCAACGCGGCGTACATCGGGCCGGGGAAGTCGCCGGGCGTGCCGATGCCCGCCTGGGCGATGGCTTCCTCCGCGGCGAGGATCGCGGCCCGCGAGGTGATGTCCATCGCGGTGTCGTCGTCCTGCCAGAGGTAGTCGATCGCGCCGGCGATGATGGTGCGCATCTTGTCGGTCGGGAAACGCGAAATCTTCCTGATGCCGGAGTGCCCCGCCGTGAGGCCCTTCCACGAGTCGGCGACGCCCTGGCCGAGCGACGAGATCATGCCGTATCCGGTGACGGCGACGACGGGACGTCCGCGATGATCCTTCATAGCCGTTCCCCTCACTCGATCGCCGCAAATAGGGCGCTGCCTTCGCCGCGCCACATGCCGGCGGAGGTGACCGCGATCCTTGCCGCTGCATCGGCCTTCGGCGTCTCGAAGCCGGTGGTGTCCACCGGCCGGTAGAAGCCGCCCCTGGCAAGGGCCAGCGCCGCGAGGCCCGCGGTCGCCGGGAAGGTCGCGCTCGTCGCCGTGCCGAGCAGGGATCCGGTCGCCCGTACCGTATCCACCCGCCCCGCGGCGATCAATTGCGCCAGCAGGTCGCGCTCCTCGTGCGTCGCCTGCGCCACGCCGGTAGCCGCCGAAAGCACGCTGATCGTCGATCCGGCCGGCGCAATGACGTCGAGCTGACGCGTCAGCTTCGCCGCGACGTCGCCGGGACGCCGCCGGCTTTGGTCGGTCTGCACGTTGAGAAGCCGGGCATAGCGCTTGGCGCCGCGCGCCTCGGCATGTTCGCGGGCCTCCAGGATCAGGAACGCGCCGACCGAGCCCAGCATCGCCCCGCCGCCGGATTCGAGCCGCTCCCACACCGGCTTGTACTCGCCGGCCCAGAGCGTGCCCCCCAGCGCGCAGTTCATGACGGAATCCTTGCGCTCGGCCAGGCACGCGCCGCCGACCAGGAATATGTCGCCCTGGCTCGCGCCGATGCGCCGCCACGCAATCTCCATCGCCGATGCGCCGGCGATCTCCTCGCCCATGAATGTGCGCGACGATCCCGTCACCTTGTGGACGATCGAGATGTTGCCGGCGACGAGGTTCGGAAGCTGCGCCAGGAAAAGGGTAGGGCGGAGATCGTTGGTGAGATGCTCGTTGAGGTAACTCGCCGGATCGCTCGCGCCGGGTAGCCCGTCGAGGATCGCCGTGTCGGTTGGCACGTCGCGCTCGCCGCCGTCAGCCGCGACCACGGCGTGGACATGCGAGAGGATGTCGAGGTTGCCGGCGATCCCGGCGTCGCTGAGCGCCAGCCCGGCGGCGTAGGTGCCGAGACGCTGCCACGCCTCCATCTGCCGCTGGTCGCTTTTCTTCGGGATCTGCGTGTCGAGGTCGAGCGGCACCATCGGATGGATGCCAAACGGCGGCGTGAAATTCATGTCGACGACGGGCTTCGGCGATTGCGTCTCCGCCATCGCCTGCCAGTGTGCGTCGAGCCCTTCGCCAAGGCTGGAGACAAGCCCGATACCGGTGACCCAGACCTCGCGCGCCATCGTCTCGCCTAGCGTCTGCTCACGCCGTGACCGCCGGCGCGGCCTCGAGGAAATCGGTGCTCCGCGCCAGCGCCGCTTTCGCTTCCGGTGAGGGGAAATCCTGCACGATCAGGATGATCTCGGCATCCGCAGCGGAATCGCCGCCGGCCCTTAGGCTCGTCTCGGCGATGAAAAAGCCCGAGCCGTCATGTGTGATCTTGGCGCGCACGTCCAGCTTCTCGCCCGGCTTCACCATGCGACGGAACTTCGCGCGCTTGACGCCGCCGAGGAACACGAACCGTTCGCGCTTGAACCGGCGATAGAGCATGTAGCCGGCCGACTGGTTCATGATCTCCAGCATCAGCACGCCCGGCAGAATGGGAAAGCCGGGGAAGTGGCCCTCGAATATCGTGCTCCGCTCCGGCAGCGTGCAGGCAATACGGATCGTGCCGCCGTCGAGGTCTATTTCCTCGACCCTGTCCAGGAGTTCGAAATACTCGAGGCGCATGGAGCCCTTTGGGTCAGGCGGATTTGGCGGCGACCAGCTCGTCGATGCGGGCGCAGAGATTCTTGAGCACGAAGTAGTCCTCGACGTTTGCCTTGCCCTGGTTCACTTCCTGCGTCCACTGCTCGAGCGGAATCTTGATGCCGAATTTCTTGTCGAGCGCGAAGACGATGTCGAGGAAGTCGAGACTGTCGATGCCGAGGTCGTCGATGGCGTGAGCGTCCGGTTTGATATTTTCAATCGGCACGTCGCTGGTCTCGGAGATGACCTTGGCGACGATATCGAAAGTCGAAGACATGGCGCGCGCGTTCCCCTTGAAATCCCTCGCCAATCGGGGCGGTTTTCGCTGCTGCCGCAGCGCCTTAGCTGCCGCGCGAAGGCCCCCATCTGGCCCGTTCATTGGGTCCAATATAGACCTTAGCGCAACCTGTCCACCGGGAAGGGCGGCCGTCCGATTGCGCGCCATCCCGTGCGCCGACAAGATGACAACCGCGCGAAGATCGAGACGAAGGGCTTGAGCCTTGGCTGCCATCCCCGACGCCGATCCGCCGCGGCGGCCTGCCCGCATCGCCGTGGTCGACCTCGCCCGCGGCATGGCCATCGTGGCGATGGTCGTCTACCACACGGCCTTCGACTTGGCCGGCAACGGGTTGATAGCCACCGATGTCGCCACGGACATCCACTGGAAGGTCTTTGCCCGCACCATCGCCGGCACGTTCCTGGCTCTGGTCGGCATCGGGCTGGTGCTCGCCAGCCGCAACGGCCTGAACTGGCGCGCCTACCTCCGCCGCCTGGCGTTCATTGCCGGCGGCGCCGCGCTGGTGAGCATCGCGACCTTCTGGTTCGATCGCACCACCTTCGTCTTCTTCGGCATCCTGCACGAGATAGCGTTGGCGAGCGTCCTCGCCCTGCCGTTTCTGTGGGCGCCGGTGTGGCTGACGGCGCTCGCCGCCGCGGCCCTGATCGTCGCGCCGCTGGGATCGCCGCTGGCCCTGAGCTTCGCGTGGGGGCCCATCGCCTTCACCCTCGCGCCGCTCGCCAGTCCGGTCTTCGATCAGCCGTGGCTGTGGTGGGTGGGTCTGTCGACCGTCACGCCCGTCACGATCGACTACGTTCCGGTCTTCCCGTGGTTCGGCGTCGTGCTCGCCGGCGTCGTGCTCGGCCGCATGGGACTGCCCTACGCGGAGCGGCTCGCCGCGGTCCAGCCGCGCGACGTTGTCTCGCGGCTGCTGATGCTCGCCGGCCGCTGGAGCCTCGCGATCTACCTGGTCCACCAGCCGCTGATCGTCGGCGCGCTCTACGTCTTCACGCTGCTCAACCCGCCGAGCGAAGCATTCCTGCGCGAGCGCTGGGTCGGCCAGTGCACGCCGGCCTGCGTCGGCGACCGCACCGAGCAGGCGTGCACGACGCTCTGCGGCTGCCTGTTCAACGGGCTCTACGGCACCGACCTGTACTCGATGCGCGCCACCACCGACATGACGCCCGAGCAGCAGACCCGATGGGACGCGCTGGTTGATCGCTGCCGTGCGGCAGCGCCTTAGCCGCCCTTCACGCCCGTCGCGGTGACGTAGAACGCGTACATCTCGTGTGTGCACGCTACGAAGATGCGGTTCCGCTTCGGGCCGCCGAAGCAAAGATTGGCGACGTTCTGCGGAAAGCGGATGCGCCCGAGCATGTCGCCGGAAGGCGCATAGACGTTGATGCCCGCGCCGGCGCTGGTCCACACGTTGCCCTCGGTGTCGACACGCAGCCCGTCCGGGATGCCATCCGTCGTGGCGAACACCTTGCCGCCCTTCAGCGTCCCGTCCTTCCCCACCTTGAACGAGCGGATATGCGACGGGCCGTCGGGGTCATGGCTGATGGCTGAATCGGCGATGTACAGCGTCGACTCGTCCGGCGAGAATGCCAGCCCGTTGGGCTTGACGAAATCGTCGACGACCGCCGTCAGCTTCCCGCTCTTGGCATCCACGCGATAGACGTTGTTGCTGTCCTGCTCGCGCTCGGCCTTGTGGCCCTCGTAGTCGCTCATGATCCCGTAGTGCGGATCGGTGAACCAGATCGAACCGTCCGATTTCACCACCGCATCGTTGGGTGAGTTGAGCCGCTTGCCCTTGTAGCTGTCCGCGACAATGGTGATCGAGCCGTCGGCTTCCGTCCGCGTCACGCGCCTGCCACCATGCTCGCAGGTGATCAGCCGCCCATTGCGATCGCGCGTGTTGCCGTTGGAGTAATTGGAGTCGGTGCGGAACACGCTCACCCCGCCGTCCGGCGTCCAGCGCATCATCCGCGTATTCGGGATGTCGCTCCACACCAGCTGGTTGGCGTCCGGCATCCACACCGGTCCCTCCGACCAGCGGCATTTGTCGTAGAGCTTCTCGATCTCGACCGTGCCGTTGACGAGATAGACGAAGCGCCGGTCGATGAATTCAGCGACCTCTGCAAGCAGAGCCATGGCCGGATGTCCCGTTCTTTGCGCCCGCTATGGCAGGACGCCTTTGGTGAGGATCAGGTTGCCGTAGAGGCGGCGCTCTCCCGTCGCCACCACCGCGAAGCACTGCTTCGCCCGTTCGTAAAACTTGAACCGCTCGATGCGGGCGATCTTGAAGCCCTTCGCATGCGTATCGAGCGCCTGCTGGAACAGCCCGTAGATCGGCGGCGCTTCTTTCGGCTTGCCGACGACCTGCATCACGAACGCCGCGTCGTCGACGAATGTATCGAGCGGCATGAGCGCGAGGATCGCGTTGGCGACGTGCACGGCGTCGGAACCGTCGAGCCGAATGAGATGGCGCGCGTTGGTAGTGGCGGGAAAATTCGCGTCCGCGATGCAGATTTCGTCACCGTGCCCCATCGCGCGGATTGCATGGAGCAGGTCAGGCCCGAGGATCGGGTCTATTCCCTTGAGCATCGCGTCCCCCGAATTTTTGTTGAGGCGGATAACGGCGGAAAATTGCCGCGAGGTCAACAACTGGCCGCGAGCGCGAGCCCGCGCTATGTCCGGGGAGCATCGCCGGTAGGAGAAGCATCTGTGGAACACCGCAAACTCGGCCGCTCGGATCGGTCCGTCTCGCTTGTCGGCCTTGGCACCAACAACTTCGGCGGCCGTATCGACCTCGAAGCCTCGCGCAAGGTGATCCACGCCGCGCTCGACCATGGTGTCACGCATTTCGACACCGCCGATATCTACGGCAACAGCGGCGGCTCGGAGACTGTGATCGGCCAGGTGCTCGGCGCACGCCGCGGCGAAGTTGTGCTCGCCACCAAATTCGGCAAGCCGATGGCCGGCAATCTCGAGGAGCATCGCGGCAGCCGGCGCTATGTCATGAGCGCCGTCGAGGCGAGCCTGGCGCGCTTGCAGACGGACCGCATCGATCTGCTGACCATGCACGAGCCCGACCCATCGACGCCGATCGAGGAAACTTTCCGCGCGCTCGAAGAGCTGAAGAAGGCCGGCAAGGTCCTCCACATCGCCTGCTCGAATTTTCTCGCCGACGAGATCGACGATGCGACTGCCGAGGCGAACAGGCTCGGCATCGAAGGCTTCCTCGCCGCGCAGGACGAATACAGCCTCACGCATCGCGACCACGAGAAGACTCTGTTCCCGGCCCTGAAGGCGAACGGCCTAAATCTGGTACCCTACTTTCCGCTCGGCGGTGGCGCGCTGACGGGCAAGTACCGCAAGGGCCAGCCCCACCCCACCGGCACCCGCCACAAGGATGCCTCCACGCGTTTCCTCGCGCCCCACGTCGACACCATCGAGGCGCTCCACATGTTCGCGGACGACCACGGCCACACGCTCCTCGAATTGGCGATGAGCTGGCTCGCCGCGAACCCGCTGGTAGCCTCCATCATCGCCGGCGCCACCAAGCCGGAGCAGGTCGCCGCCAACGCCAAGGCGGTGGAGTGGAAACTGTCCGCCGCCGATCTGGCGGAGATCGACCGGATCACGCGCTAGACGGGGCACAGCGCACCGCCGCCTCTACTGTCATCCTACGGCGCGGCGAAGCCGCGAACCGGAGGATCGCCATCCTCCGCTCCACCCGTCGCAAGAGTTAGCAACGGCGAACGATCCTCCGGTCGGCGCTCCGCGCCGCCGAAGGATGACAAGCGCTGCGGCCCCAGCGTTTCAAAGACGCGCCGCCCGCCTCGCGATCCTTTCTCCCGCCCACAAACCCTGGCCTACCGCCATTCCGCCCCACTTGCCTGATCATCCTTCCATGCTAACATGTCAGTGCGAATGACGTCCTTCCAGGTGGTGGGTAGGCACTCCGTTGGCCTCGGGATTTGTCAGTACGGCGGCGGTGCCGCGGCGTGGGTTGTCCAAGGCGGTCCTCGTCTATGAGGACCTCCGCGCCTCGATCATCGACCTTGCGCTGAAGCCCGGCACCCGCCTCGACAAGCACGAAATCTGTGGCCGCCTCGGTATCTCCCGGCAACCTCTCGCTGAGGCGGTCACCAGATTGGCGAGCGAGCGACTGGTCGACGTCGAGCCGCAGAAGGGCACGTTCGTCGCCCGCATTCGCCTGGCCGACGTCGCCGAAGCTTCGTTTGTGCGCCGCGCGCTGGAGGTGGCGACCGCCTCGGCCATCGCGTCCGGCATGGACGACCTGATCCTCAAGCGCCTCGATCGGCTGCTCACCTACCAGGCCGCCACTATCGAGGCGAAGGACTGGGAGGAGTTCTACGCCCTCGACGTCCGTTTCCATTCCATGCTGTTCGAGCGCATCGCGATGACGCGCGTTGCCGCCGCCGTTGAGATTTCCCGCGCTCCGCTCGAGCGCGCCCGCCGCCTGTTGGTGCCCTCACCGGGCCGCTCGCAGGAGACGCTGGCCGAGCACCGCGCGATCTACACCGCCTTCGACAGGCGCAGCCCTGAGGCCGCTGGCGCCGCCATGGGCGCGCACCTCGATCGCGCGCTCGCCGAGATCAATCGTTTCGCGGCCCGGCAGCCTGATCTGTTCGAGCCATGAATTCGTGCCGCCAGAGACGGGGCACGAAGACTACCCCCGCGGCGCTCGCTTGGGACGACGCCGCCAAGACAAAGAAGAGGGCGAAGAACCCCACGCAATGATGACAGCAACAAGAACCTTCCACGGAGGAACCATGTTTACTAGACGCGTATTGCTCGGCCTGATGGGCGCCACCGCGCTCATCGCCTCGAGCAGCATGTCGATGGCGGCCGACAAGCCGTACATCGCGCTCATCTCGAAAGGCTTCCAGCACCAGTTCTGGCAGGCCGTGAAGCTCGGCTCCGAGCAGGCGGCCAAGGACCTGAACGTCGACGTGACGTTCGAGGGTCCGGACGGTGAAGGCGCGGTCGACCGTCAGCTCGACATGATCTCGGCGGCGTTGGCCAAGCATCCGGCGGCCATCGGCATCGCCGCGATCGACAGCCAGGCGACCATCCCGCTGCTCCAGCAGTTCAAGGATGCCAACATCCCGGTCATCGCGTTTGACTCGGGCGTGCAGAGCGACATCCCGCTGACGTCCGCATCGACCGACAACCTTGCTTCGGCTGCTTTGGCTGCCGACAAGATGGTCGAGCTGATCGGCGGCGAGGGCAAGATCGCCATCGTCTCGTTCGACCAGACCAGCCAGACCGGCATCGAGCGCCGCGACGGATTCGTCAACCAGATCAAGGCGAAGTACCCGAAGGTCGAGATCGTCGACATCGAATACGGCGGCGGCGATCACTTGAAGTCGGCTGAAATCACCAAGGCGATCCTGCAGGCCCATCCGGACCTGAAGGGCATCTTCGGCACCAATGAAGGCGCCGCGATCGGCGTCGGCATCGGCAAGAAGGAAGCCGGCAGCAACATCGTCGTGGTCGGCTACGACTCCGGCAAGGAGCAGCTCGACTTCGTGCGCGACGGCACCATCGCCGGCGCCATCACGCAGAACCCGGTCGGCATCGGCTACGAGACGGTGAAAGCCGCGGTGGACGCGATCAACGGCAAGGCCGTGCCGAAGCACATCGACACGGGCTTCTACTGGTACGACAAGACCAACATCGACGACGCGAAGATCAAGCCGAACCTCTACGAATAGGCGCAGGCTTCATCGCTGAGACAAAGCCGGGTCGGAGGGCAACCTCCGGCCCGGTTTTTTGTGCGAAGTCGGAAGCCGGCGTTACGCCTTGCGCGCCCGCCCGCGCAGGATGTCGCCATACACCGCGATGATGATGATCGATCCGGTGACGACGATCTGCCACTCCTGCGGCACGGACAGAATGCGCAGTCCGTTGGCGACGACGGAAATGATCAGCGCGCCGATCATGGTACCGAGCATCGTGCCGCGGCCGCCAGCGAGCGACGTGCCGCCGATCACCACCGCCGCGATGGCATCGAGCTCGTAACCTTGCCCGATCGACGGCTGCGCCGAATTGATGCGCGAGGCGATCAGGATGCCGGCCACGCCGCAGATGGCGCCCGCGAGCGCGTAAATCGCGATCTTCCACGCGTCGATGTTCACCCCCGAGAGGCGCAGCGCCTCTTCGTTCGAGCCCATCGCAAAGGTGAAGCGTCCGAGCGCGGTGCGCGTGAGAATGAACGCGGCGATGCCGGCGACTGCGAACAGGACGACCACGCCGTTCGGGATCGGCAACGCGGGAATGATCGCGCCGATGACCGATCCCGTCGAAATCTTCGTGAAGCCCTCGACGCCCGTGAAATAGATCGGCTTCGCGCCACAGATCGCCAGCGAAACACCCTTGTATATCAACATCATACCCAAGGTCGCGATAAACGGCGGTATCTTCAGCTTGGCGATGAAGAACCCCGAGACCGACCCGCTCGCGAGCCCGACCAGCAGCGCGCCAGGCACGCCGATCCACATCGGCAGGCCCCAGTACGTCATGAACACGCCCGCCATCACGGAGCAGAACGTCATCAGCGTGCCGACCGAAAGATCGATGCCGCCCGAGATGATGACCAACGTCGCCGCCACGGCGAGCACGCCGTTCACCGACGTCGCCTGGAGAATGTTGATGACGTTCGCCGTCTGATAGAAATTCGGCGAGGCGATGCTGAAGCCCAGGAACAGGACGATCAGCCCCGAGAAGGCGAGCAGCCGGTGATAGAGCGGCGAGCCGCGAAAGTTGGCGAGCGTGCTCGGCAGCACCTCGGTGCGCGCTTCGGTCATTTCAGGCAGCCTCCTCCACCGAGCTTTGCCGCTGCGTCGCCAGCCGCATGATTTCTTCTTGCGATGACCCGCCCGGCAGCACGCCGGTCAGCCGCCCCTCGCACATCACCGCGATGCGATGGCTGAGGCGCAGGATCTCCGGCAGCTCGGACGAGATCATGATGATGGCGCGTCCTTGCGCCGCGAGAGAGTTGAGCAGCTTGTAGATTTCCGATTTCGCGCCGACGTCGATGCCGCGCGTCGGCTCATCGAAGATCAGGATCGGACAGTCGCGCAGCAGCCACTTCGCGATGACCACCTTCTGCTGGTTGCCACCGGAAAGCAGCCGCGCCTCCTGCGTGTCGGACGGCGTCTTGATCGTGAGCTGCCGGATGAACTTCACCGCCGCGTCGCGCATCTTGTCTTCGCGCAGCACGCCGCCGCGGCTCGTGAACCGCTCGATCGACGCCATCGCGACGTTGTTGCGCACGTCCATGCCGGTGATCAGGCCGAAGTGTTTGCGGTCCTCGCTGAGGTAGCCGATGCCCGCGCGCACCGCATCACGCGGCGCGCGGATGGCGACTTGCTTGCCGTCGACGAATATCTCGCCGGCCTCGACCGGATCGGCGCCGAAGATCGCACGCGCCACCTCCGTCCGTCCCGCGCCCATGAGTCCCGCAAGCCCCAGAATCTCGCCCTTGCGCACGCTGAAGCTGACGTCGCGTATCTCCTTGCCGCGCCGGAAACCGCGAATCTCCAGCGCAATCGGGGCATCGGCCCTGGCGGGTGCGGTGGCCGTCTCGTTGGTCAGCGTCCTGCCCACCATCATCGAGATGATCGTTTCGATCGGCGTCGTCGCCGCCGGCACCGTGCCGACGAACTCGCCGTCGCGCATCACCGTCACGCGGTCGGCGATGCGTTTGATCTCGTCCATCTTGTGCGAGATGTAGACGATGCCGACGCCCTCGGCCTTGAGCTTGGCGATGATGGCGAACAGCTCGGCGATCTCGGCGTCGTTCAGCGCCGCCGTCGGCTCGTCCATGATCAGCACGCGCGAATTGAAGCTGAGCGCCTTGGCGATCTCCACCATCTGCTGCTTCGCGATGGTCAGCGTCTCGACCACCACACGCGGATCGAGCACGAGGTGCATCGAGTGAAAGATCGCCGCCGCTTGCGCGTTGAGCTTCTTCTCGTCGAGCAGCAGCCCGCCGAAGGTGCGCGGCTCGCGCCCGATGAAGATGTTCTGCGCGGCGGTGAGATGCCGCATCAGGCTCAGTTCCTGGTGGATGATCGTGATACCGAGCTTCTGCGCCTCATGCGGCGACTTGATCTCGACGGGCTCGCCGTTGAGGCGAATCTCGCCCGCGTCCCGCGTGTAGACGCCCGCCAGAATCTTCATCAGCGTCGACTTGCCGGCGCCGTTCTCTCCCATCAGCGCGTGCACCTCGCCCGCATTCAGGTCGAAGCGCGCCCTGGACAGCGCATGCACGCCGGGGAACGACTTCTCGATCCCGGTCATCTCGACGAGCGCGGTCATGCCGCGTCTCTCATTCGGCCGGTATCGCAGGGGACGGGAAAGCGCATGCGTATGGCCCTCCCAGCCCATAAGCTTGCATCACAGGCGAACACTCTATTCATAAATGAACGCGTGTGGCAATGTCGATATCGCCCTGTCGGGAGCTGGGAAGACGATGTCGTCGCGGATGGAAGTCGAAGGCGCAATCGCGGTCGCGGACGACCTCGATCGCTATCGCGCGCCGGCGCTCGACAAGGGCCTCGACATCCTTGAGTTGCTAGCCGCCACCGAGGAGGGGCTCAGCCAGGCGGAGATCGCCAAGGCGCTGGAGCGTTCGCCAAACGAGATCTACCGCATGCTCGATCGGTTGCTGCGCCGCGACTACGTGCGCCGCACCAGCGCTGATCGTTACGAGCTGACCCTCAAGCTGTTTGAGCTCGCCCACACGACTCCGCCAATCCGGCGGCTGGTCAGCCAGGCGACGCCCGTGCTGCGCCGTTTCGCCCGCCAGTCAGAGCAGGCGGTGCATCTCGTCATCCACGACCGCAACATTCTCGTCGTGGTCGCCCAGGTCGACAGCCCCGGCTACTGGAATGTGTCAGTCCGCGTCGGCTCGCGCATCGGCTTGGTCAACACCGGTTCGGGCCACGTCTTCCTCGCCTTCGCCAGCGACGAGGAACGCGCGCTCATGTTCGAGGACCACACCGAGCAGCACCTCACGCCGAGCCTCGCCGCCCGCTTCGCCCGTGTGCGCAAACAGGGCTACGAGATCATGGAAAGCCAGCAGGTCGCCGGCGTCACGAACCTGTCGGTCCCGGTGCTGGGCCCCTTGGGCAGTATCGTCGCCGCCCTCACGTGCCCGTACACCGAGCGGCTCGACAAGGCGGGTGCGCCAAAACAGACGGCGACGTTGAAGCTGCTGATCGCTGCCGGGCGGGAAATTTCCCAGCGTTCGCTGTCGCGCGAAGCCTAATCCTTCGCGCGCTCGGCGTAGGATCCGTCTTCCGTCATGACGATGATACGCGTGCCGGGCGTGATGTGCCCCGGCACCATCGTGCGCACGCCGTTGGAGAGCACCGCCGGCTTGTACGACGAGGACGCCGTCTGCCCCTTCATCGTCGGCTCCGTCTCCACCACCTCCAGCGTCACGCGCTGCGGCAGCTCGATGGCGATCGGGTTGCCGTTATACAGCGACATGTGCACCTTCATGTTCTCCTGAAGGTACGGCGCGAAATCGCCGACGACTTCCTTCGGTACGGTCACCTGCTCGAAGTTTTCCGCGTTCATGAAGTTGAAGCCGTCGCCATCCTGGTAGAGGTACTGGTAGTCGTGCTCGTCGACGAACGCGCGCTCGAGCTGCTCGGTCGTCTTGTAGCGCTGCGACACCTTCACGCCGTCGGAGATGCGGCGCATGTCGATCTGCGTCGTCGGCGTGCCCTTGCCTGGATGGAAATTCTCTGCGGTCAGCACGACGAACAACTGGTTGTCGACCTCGACGACGTTGCCCTTGCGGACCTGGCTGGCGATGACTTTCAAGGCTTCCTCGACTATGGCTGGCGGAAATTTGGCCGGCACAATAGCGATTTTGCGCCGCTCCGCCAGTGGGCGAAACCGGGGGAAACATTAAGGATTGGCCGGGATGAATGGACCGCGGTTCTGGGACAGGGAGCGCCACGCCGAGCGCAGGCGCTTCCTGCTTTTCCGCAATCGTACCATCGCTGCGATCCGAGCCGTGTTCGAGGCGCAGGGCTTTGTCGAGATCGATCCCGCGGCTCTCCAGGTCTCGCCCGGAAACGAGACGCACCTCCACGCCTTCGCGACGGAGATGATAGGGCCCGATGACGCGCGGGTGCCGCGCTACCTCCACACCTCGCCGGAATTCGCGATGAAGAAGCTGCTCGCCGCCGGCGAGGAGAAGATTTTCACCTTCGCCCACGTCTTCCGGAATCGCGAGCGCACGCCCCTCCATGCGCCGGAATTCACGATGGTCGAATGGTACCGCGCCGGTGCGCCCTACGAGACCATCATGGATGATTGTCTGGCGATACTTTCCCGGTCAGCCGACGCGCTCCGCTGGCGCGGCCGCGAAGCCGATCCTCATGCGGCACCGGAAATCCTCACCGTGGCCGAAGCCTTCGCCCGCCACGCCGGCATCGACCTCGCCGCTACTGGGAACGATCGCGACCGTTTCGCCAGGGTCGCGGGCGTGCGCGTGGTGGCGGACGACACGTGGTCCGACATCTTCAGCCGCGTGCTCAGCGAAAAGATCGAGCCAAACCTCGGCATCGGCCGTGCGACGCTCCTCACCGAGTATCCGGCCAGCGAAGCTGCGCTCGCGCGCGTGAAGCCCGGCAACCCCGCGGTAGCGGAGCGTTTCGAGCTCTACGCCTGCGGCGTCGAACTGGCGAACGGCTTCGCCGAACTGACCGACGCCGACGAGCAGCGCCGACGCTTCGCCGCCGACATGGACGAGAAGGCCCGCATCTACGGCGAGCGCTACCCGCTCGACGAAGATTTCCTCGCCGCGCTGGCGCACATGCCGCCCGCCAGCGGCGTCGCGCTCGGCCTCGACCGCCTCGTGATGCTGGCCGCCGGTGCCAGCCATATCGATCAGGTGCAGTGGACTCCGGTCGATCTTTCCGGCACGGAAGCGCCATGAATCTGGATGACCTGACGATGCCGAATGGGGCACCCAACCTCCCCCTCGAGGGGAGGTCGAAGTTCGCCGAGCGAAGCGACAGCGAACTTCGGGAGGGGGGCATCCACGTTGAACACCAAGAACCCCCCTCCCGAAATCGCTCCGCGATTTCGACCTCCCCTCAAGTGGGAGGTTCCGGTCGTGTTTTGCGCCATCCCGCGGCGCTGGCCGCGGCGAACCTTATCCCGCCGTCCGATATTGCGCCGCTGGAGCAGGTCGCGGCCCGCTACGCCGTCGCGATCACGCCGGCAATGACGGCGCTGATCGATACCGCCGACCCGCACGACCCGATCGCGCGCCAGTTCGTGCCCGACGCGCGCGAATTGAACACGACCCCGGACGAGCGCGCCGATCCCATCGGCGACGACGTCCACGAGGTCGCGCCAGGCCTGATCCACCGCTACCCCGATCGCGTGCTGCTGAAATACGTGTCGGCCTGCGCGGTTTACTGCCGCTTCTGCTTTCGCCGGGAAACCGTGGGGCAGGGCGAGGGCCTGACGCGCGCGGAGCTGACCGCGGCGCTGGATTACGTCCGCGCCCATCCCGAGGTGTGGGAGGTCATAGTCTCCGGCGGCGACCCGCTGATCGCCGCTCCGCGGCGCCTCGCTTCGCTGGTCGCGGATATCGCCGCCATCCCGCACGTCAAGGTCGTGCGCTTCCACACCCGTGTCCCCGTCGTCGCGCCGGATCGCGTGACGCCAGCGCTGATCGCATCGCTGAAGCACGAGGGCATCGCGACCTGGGTCGCCATCCACGCCAACCACCCGCGCGAGCTCACCGCCGACGCGCGCGCCGCACTATCGCGGCTCGCCGACGCCGGCATCCCGCTGGTCAGCCAGACCGTGCTGCTCCGCGGCGTCAACGACGACGCCGATACGCTGGCCGCCCTGATGCGCGCATTCGTCGAGGCGCGGGTGAAGCCGTATTACCTCCACCATGCGGACCTCGCCCCCGGCACGTCGCAATTCCGCACCGGCATCGCTGAAGGCCAGGCGCTGATGCGCCAGCTCCGCGGCCGCGTTTCCGGCCTCGCGCAGCCCACTTACGTGCTCGACATCCCCGGCGGCCACGGCAAGGTGCCGATTGGTCCCGCCTACCTCACCGAAGACGCGGTGACCGATACCGAGGGGAAATCGCACACCTACCCGCCGCGCTAACCTAGCGTTCACGTTAACGCGTCGAATTTGATCGCGCTTACCGACTGGAAAGCTCCCGCACCTAAAACGCCGCCCGGATTGCACCAATTCGGGTGTTGTCGCCGTGCTGAAGTCGCTGCGAAATTTTCAGTCGTACGTCGAAGACCGGATGACCCTTAAGCAGCAGGTCGGCGTCGCCACCGCCGCGCTGTGCGCCGTCATCATCCTGGTCCTCGCCTCCGTCGCTGCTGCCATCAGCGAACGACAGGCGCAGGCCGCGGCTTCCGTCCGCCTTTCCGATATCGCCTATACCTTCGCCGATCGCCTCGATCGCAGCCTCACCCAGCGCATGAGCACGCTCTCGCTCCTGACGTCGCTGCCGCCGTTGCAGGGCCTGTGGTCGGAAAACAACCCCAGCGCGCGTCACGTGCTGGACGAGACCAGGGAATACATCACCGGCGCTTCATGGCTGGGCTATGCCACCGCTGATGGCATCGTCCGCGCCGCCTCCGGCGGCCTGCTTGAGGGCAAGTCGGTGATGGAGCGCCCATGGTTCCGCGCCGGCCTCGCCGGCCCGACCTTCGGCGACGTGCATGAGGCCAAGCTGCTCGCCCCGCTGCTCGGCCCGTCACCCGATGGCCAGCCCTATCGCTTCGTCGATGTCGCGACGCCCGTTGTCGGCGCCAACGGTAACCCGGTTGGCGTCCTCGGCCTCCACATCAGCTGGAGCTGGTTTGACGGTATCCGCAAGGCGCTGATCCAAGGACAGACCGGCGTGCCGTCGCTCGACATCTGGATCGTGTCTAAGACCGGCGAGATCCTGCTTGGCGGCGAAGGTGCCGCCGCGACGACGCCCGACGCGCTCGCCGCAATGGCGAAAGCCGGTCGCGGCTCTTACACTACCGGCGGTGGCCGCGATGAGCAGCTCGTCAGCTTCGCGCGCCTCGAGACCGTGCATCAGCTGGGCTGGTTTGTCGTCGCACGTCAGCCTGCCACCGTCGCATTCGCCGCCGCCCAGACCCTGGTCGTCACCATCGTCACTATCGGAGCCTTGGTCACCCTGCTCGCCTTCGCGGGCGCGCTCATGATCGCCGGCCGCGTCTCGCGCCCGCTGCGCCGTCTCACCGCGAAGGCGGATCGCATCGGCCGCGACTCCACCGACATGCTGCCGCGCGTCCGCGGTTCGCAGGAAGTCGTCCACCTGTCGAGCGCGCTGCGCTCGCTGCTGTTGCGCATCGGTAAGGCCCGGCAGGAAACCGCCGACCTCGAGACCCGCGCCGCCGATCAGCACCGGCGGCTGGAGAGCGACATTGCCGCGCTCCGCACGATGGTCGACGTAGATCCGTTGAGCGGCATCCCCAATCGCCGCGGCTTCCTGACCTTTGCCGAAGACGCCATGGCGCACTTCCGCCGCTATGGCCGTCCCTTCGCTATCTTCATGATCGATATCGATCACTTCAAGCGGGTCAACGATACGCACGGCCACGCTACGGGCGACGCCGCCATTCGCAGCGTCGCGGCGACGATCGAGTCGGCGATCCGCCCGAGCGACAAGGCCGGCCGCTTTGGCGGCGAGGAATTCGTCGTCCTGATGCGCGAGATCGAACTCACCACGATCGAGGAGGCCGGCGAGCGCATCCGCGCCGCCGTCGCCACGACGCCGGTTGCCGTCAACGGTGCCAGCCTCGCGGTCACCGTTAGCATCGGTGTGGCGGTCGTGTCGCCTGCCGATCGCGATATCCAGGACATCATCGAGCGCGCCGATCTCGCCCTTTACTCAGCCAAAGGCGCGGGCCGCAACCGCACGGTCTTCGCCGCCACGCCGGCCGAAGAAGCGCGCCTGTCCGCTTAGCGCGATTCGCGCCGTCACAGGACTGTCATCTGCCTCCGCCAAATACCCGGCAGCCTTAGGCGGGGAGCGCGAACCGTGGCCGATCCTGTTTACAATGTCCTGTTTATCTGTTCGGCCAATTCCGCGCGTTCGATCATGGCGGAAGCCATCGTCACTCGCGCCGGAAAGGGCCGCTTCAAGGGCTACTCGGCGGGCAGTAACCCGGCCGGCAAGGTCGGCGAACACACGCTGACGCTCCTGAAGACTCTGGGCTACGACACGGACTCGTTTCGCTCGAAGAGCTGGGACGAGTTCGCGGCCGCCGGCGCTCCACAGATGGATTTTATCTTCACCGTCTGCGACGACGCCGCGGGCGAAAGCTGTCCGGTATGGCCGGGTCATCCGGCAAGCGCCCACTGGGGGATCCCGGACCCCGCCAAGGTAGCCGGCAGCCACGCCGAAGTTTCGGCCGCCTACGACGAAGCCTATCGCATGCTGTCCAATCGCATCGGCGCCTTCATCAACCTGCCGATCGCGAAGCTGGACCACGCGGCGCTGCACCAGCACCTCGCCGATATCGGCCGCACCTAACTCCCGTCGGCCTCGAACCCGACGCGTGCATGCGAGCCGTCGCAGAACGGCTTCGACCGCGAGTTCCCGCACCGGCAGAGGCGGACACGCGTCACGCGATCGACCGTGCGCCCCGTGCCCGAACAAATCTCCAGGTTGCCGCTCACCTGTAGCGGCCCGTTCCGCTGCGGATCGACGACGAGCTCGCCGTCGCGCACAGCCAGCGGCGTTGATTTCCGCGTCGCCGGTTCGCCCGTGGCGGTGAAGCCAATGGCGTTGTGCGAACCGTCGCAGAATGGCTTGTGCTTCGATGCCCCACACCGGCACAGCGTCGCGCGGAAACCGACGTCGAGATCGCCGATCTTGAGCTTGGCGCGCACCGCGTATGGCCCGTTCTCGCGCAGGTTCATGACGTTCACCGGCGGCGCCTGTTCCTCCGCACCGCCGTCCTTGCGCCGGTAGCGAATGGCGCCCGAAGGGCACTCGTGCGCGATGCGCAGCACGTCTTCCTTGGGCATCGCGTCGGGGTAAATCCAGTTGCCCGGTGTGTTGGCGCGGAACACCTTCGGCGCGCCCAGCACGCAGAACCGCGCGTGAATGCACCGCTGCCCCTCGTAGCGGATCGTGACGTCGGTGCCTTCCACCATCTCGATCTTCGTTGCGCCCGCTCCGGAGGGGAGATCGTCCGGCTTCGGGTTGAGCGGCGGCGCCGATGGATCGAGCGGGATCGGCTGCGTGGGCGCTACCGGCGCCGGTGCAGCCTGCCGGCTGGCGACCGTTGCAACGTCGGGCAGGCCAAACTTCGCACCGATCTTTTCGATCGACTCGGCGATGTGCGCCAGCTCGTGCCCCGTCGGGCAGACCGAACGGGCGTGATGCGCCATTTCGACGAACCGCTCGGTCATGATGCGCAGTTCGCCCGGTCCGCGGGCCAGGCGGCCCAGATCGCGCAGCATGGTGAAGGTCACGCCGGCGTTGACGCCAGGGTGCGATTTGCCAGCCGGCAGCGAGGCCAGGTACGGCCCGATCTCGGTGAGCACGAACATCAGGTCGATCGCCGCATCGAGATAGAGCCGCTTCGCCGCCTGGTCGTCGGCGGCGCGCCCGAAACTCTGCACCAGGCAACGCAGCGCATGGCTGTAAACGGCGTTGGCAAGGTCCAGCACCTTGGCCGACATCGGATCGTCGATGAACACGCGATGCGCCGGGTCCATCGGCGCGTTCATTACCGGGTTGTGCGCCACAGGGAATGCCGGCTCGAACCCGGGATCGCTGGCGGTGAATTCCTCGTACTCGCGCCGCACCCGCAGGAACCGGCTGTAATGACTGTCCTCGCTGTGGTCGGGCGCGCCTTCGCCTTGCTCGATGATTGTCTCTATCGCGGCCTCGGCGGATTTCAGATCGCTCACCGCCATCATGCCCGGAAGGTGCACGTCGTCAGGTCCGATCTGCCCCGCGACATCGCCGCAAAACAGCGCCGCCTCGCCGATGTGGTGCGCCAGCACGTCGAAGCCGTGGCGGATGCCGCGATAGAGGTGGCCGACCGTGTTGTAGTCCTGCGCATGCGGCATCAGCCGGCCCTTCGGCTGCGTCCGATGATAGTCGGCCGGATGCACGAACTCGGTCGAGTCGGTGAGCTCCTTGCCCTCCGGCCGCTCGAGGAAGATGAAATGGTCGAGCACCGCCGGCGAGAAACGCGCCAGCTCCACCACGACGCCGGAGGGATGGTACCCGGCGGGGATGGGAAAGTTCGGACGCGACAGGTGCGGCGATCCGCCGATCGCGGAGGTGAGGTTGCTGGCGAGTGCCAGGTGCGTCATCTCCTCGACTGCCACGGAGATGATCGCCCGCTTCCAGCGGCTTACCGCCTCGGCCTGTTTCGCCGTCAGCCCATCCCGCTCGCCGCGCTTCAGGCTCCACGCGGCATAGAGATAGCAGCACATGAGATTGTGCTCGATCGCCGCCGCCTCGGCGAGGAGGTAGATCAGCTCCTCGCGCGTCTCGATCCGTATCTTTGGTTCTTCGTGCGCCATGCCGGTTGCGATTTTGACATAAGCCCCGGCGCCGCGCGACCCTCCGGGTAACGGTATACCGCCGGGTCCGGCTGGTTGGGTGGTATCAACATCGCCAACACGAAACGGAGGCCAGGGCGATGGCAAAAAACGACGCGGGCACTCGCGACAAGCCATGGAAGCTGAAGACGCCGGGCGGGAAGGCCGAATTCAGCGCCTTCCGCGCCCCGGCGCTGGACCCGCCCGCGCTGGTCGTGCAATCCGGCAAGACCGAGCTGCGCTATCACCTCAGCGCTATCGACGACCTGCACGCGATGCTGAAGGCGCACGGCGACTGGATGCCGCTGGGCGGCGCCGACGAACAAAAACCCGCCGCCGAGGGCACGGTCGAGGCTTGGGCGCGCTCGTCGAAAAATCCGGTCAAGGGTTGGTACGGCCTGAAGAAAGGGCTGCGCGGTCGCTTCGCCGTGTACGTGCCGCCGGTGCTGAAGGTGCTCGGCCTTGCCGAGGTCGAAGACAATCCGCGCAACAACCGGATGCGCGCCCTCTAGGCGACCGCGTCTCCCGCATCGACGTTGGAGCGCCAGCGCCGCCGGTCGGCTTCGCGCGGTGTCAGCGGCGCGGCGTAGTCCACCCGGTTGCGGCCGCTGGTTTTGGCGACGTAGAGCGCGCGGTCGGCGTCCGCGTAGAGTTGGGTAAACGTGCCGCCCGGCTGCCGCGCCGCCACGCCTGCCGACACCGTAACCTCCACGGCGATCTCGCCGGTCACGATCGGCGTCGCCGCCAGCCGGTCGCGCATCGCCCAAACGCCGTCGAGCACGTCTTCCATGTTCTGGTTGTTGGCGAGCAGCGCGAACTCCTCACCGCCCAGCCGGCACAGAAGTCCGAGCGCGCCGAGATGCTCGGTCATCGTGGCCGCCACCGCCGCGATCACCGCATCGCCCGCGATATGACCGTGCGCATCGTTGATGCGCTTGAACCGGTCGATGTCGAAGATGACGAGGATCAGCACCGCCGCAGCGCCGGCAGTTTCCGCCGTCTCGATGAGCGCCCGCCGGTTGGCCAGCCCGGTCAGCGGATCGGTCCGCGACAGTTTCTCGACCACCTGCTTCGCGCGGAACAGCTCGAGATAGGCCTTGCCGATCGTGCCCGAGATCGGCGCGGCGAGGATCGCCGCAAGCGCCGCCGAGATCGTCCACGAACGCACGGCGATTGCCCACGACTCGAAGAACACGAGCTGGTTGACCACGTCGACTGCCACGGCAATCGCGATGCACGTGAACGTAATGCGCAGAACGAAACCGTTCAGCTCACGTTTGTTGCGGATGTTGGTGGGAAGGAATCGGCGCAGAAGCGGCATGCGGCCAGACATAAAATGCCGATCGCAAAATCCGCGTTATCGAACGGAGTCAATTTTCCGCAAACACCACGCGAAAGCGGCGGATTCGCTCAGTATTCCCGCTCGTAGGTCAGCCCGACCTTGCCGGTGCCGTCCTGCCCCGCTTCGCCGCGCGCCTTCAGATTCTTGGTGAGGTCGAGATCGATCGTGACGCGACCCTCGGCGCTGTCGGTACCCGCCTCGACACCCACGCGGATGTTGTCGTTGATGCGCTTGGCCACGCCGACGGTAGTGCCACCGTTGGCGCTCTGCCGGATGTCGAGGTCGTCCAGTCCGGTCGCTTCGCGGATGCGCGCGAAAATTCCGCCGCTCGGCCCCACCCCGGTGAGCTGCGCCACTGCATCGACGAGCTGCGCCGCCTGCAGCGGCGACAGCGTACCGACGCTGCGGTTGAACAGCAGCCGCGACAGGATCTCCTCCTCCGGCATGTCCGGCGAAGACGTGAAGCGGATCGCCGGATCGTTTGCCGGCCCGGTGACATGCAGCGTTACGGTCCCGTCGCTCGTCGTGGTCGTCGCCTCGAAGTCGAGCAGCGGCACCAGGTCGCCGGCAAAAGTCAGCGTGCCGCTTTGGAAATCGAACCGCCGCCCGAGCACCTCGATGCGTCCGCGCCGCATCTCGAAGCCGCCCGCCGTCTGCGGGAAGCCGGTGGTGCCGGTGAGATGCAGCGAACCGCCGAGTTCCGAGTCGATGCCAAACCCGCGCACGAAGATGCCCGAGTTACCGGTGAGATTGACGTCGAGCCGCAGCCCGCCGCTGCCGCTCGCCGGCCCGCCGCGCTTCACCGCTTCGCGCGCCTTCGGCGGCTTGAAACCGCGTGGGGCGTTGACGTGCTTCACGTCTATGGCGGTCGCCGAACCGGCCAGTCGGTCGGGCAACTGGATCTCCGTCCGCCCGAGGTTCACCGTCCCGGTGACGACACCGTTGCCGAGGATCGGCCCGTTGATCGCGAGGTCGCCGCTGAACGTCGTGTTCAGCATCCGCCCATCCGCGTAACGCCCGTTGGAGACGCGCACGGTGAGCTGCGCCGGCAGCCCGGGATCGGCGATGCCGACCGACCCGGCGACGGAAATGTCGCCACCCTGCGCCAGTCGCCCTGTCAGGCCCTGCACTGTCGCGCGCTGTCCGTCGAAGGCGATGCGCCCCGTCGCGCCGGCAATGCCGAAGCCGCTGTCCGTGTCGGCTACGGTGGCGTCGGCAAGATCGACCGTGCCGGACGTGGCAACATTTGCGAGCGAGCCGGAGAGCGCCAGGTTGACGCGCGCCGTGCCCGCCAGCCGCAGCTCGCGGTTCGATTCCAGCGCCAGCAGCGCCAGCGGCGCCGTGCCATTGGCGCGCACCGCCAGGCCCGGCCCGGAGAAGGGCACGTCGCCCGTTATGTCGAGCGCAAGGCCCGCGCCAGTCAGCCGCGCGGTGATGTTGGTCGCCTTGCCGTTGGCGTTGCCGCGCGCCGATAGCACGAGCGGCGGCAGGCCGGCGTTCCGCGTCGCCGTCACCCGCGCCCCGCTCCAGTCCGCCTGCCACTGGATCGCGGGTGTGGCCGCAGGCCCTGTCACGCGGGCCGTGCCGCTGATGATGCCCTCCGCACCGAGCGCCGGTGCGAATCCGTTGGCGATGGCGGCCGCCACCTTGTCGGCGACCACCGTCAGGTTCAGCGCCGGCGCAACTGCCCCGTCGACGCGGAGCGTGCCACCGCCGAGCGCCAGCACCGCGCCGGAGATGCCGGAGCCGCCGCTGCCGAGGTTCACCGTCACCGGTGCGTTGAGCGCAACCGGCAGGCCGAACGCCCGCCCGTTCAGCGCGTCGAGTCGCACCGCATTGCCGCCGGTTGCAGGCGCAAGCGATCCGGAACCGGAAAGGTCGAGATCGCGTCCCTTGGCCGTCGCCGTGAATCGTGTCGCCCCGCCGCTGACGTTGGCGGTCGCCGATGCCGTGTCGATGTGGAACCCGCCGATATTGAGTGCGGACGCGTTCGCGTTGCCGGTCACCAGCGGCGTGCCGAATGCATCGTCGATACGAACGTCACCAGAGACCTTGGCCGCCGCGATCGTCTGATACGAGACGCCATCGCCGCTGAACGTCACCGCCAGCGATTGCCGCGCGCCATCCGGAGCGAACGTCACGCGCGCTTCGCCGCTGCCGGATGCGGTCACCAGCCCCAGTGCCGCAAGCGTCGCGACGTTCGGTGCATTGACCGCCAGCGTGCCGGACAGTGGACCGGCCGCGGTGCGCGTGATCGCACCGGTAATGCGGTTGTCGCCGATTGCGAGATCGACGTTAGGGAAGGCGAGCGCGCCGGCCGCATCCAGCGCCGCATCGGCCGTGCCGGAAAGCGGGCGGCCGGCGAACCCCCCGGACAGCGCCAGCGCCGCGCCCCATCCGCTGTCGGTTGGCGCCGTATTCAGCTTCACCGTCGCGTTGTCGATCGGCTGCCCCAGCAGTGCGCCCTTGGCGATCGTGATGTTGGCGCTGATGGCAGGCCGGGTCGCGGCGCCCGACACCGTCGCCTCGAACGTCGCCGCGCCGCTCGATTGCTCGGCGAGCAGCGAGAGATCGGCGACGCCGCCCTTGGCGGTCCCGACGATGGTCCCGTTGGCGAGCGCGAACTGCCCCGTGGCGTTGAGCGCCGGGCCGGTGACGCTGAGGTCGTCGATGCTCACGCCGTCCGACTTCACCCCCACGGTGGCCGCGATCTGTGTCTGGCCGCGCAGCAGCCGCGCCGACGTCGGTTCGCCGAGGTTGAGGTCGGTTGCGGCCGCCACGAGCCTGAAGGCGGCTTCCGCCGCGAACGTGCCGCTCGCCTTTGCCGAGATCGCGCCACCCAGAGCGCGACCCGCCAGCGGCGTCAGCGGGGCCAGGTCCGCGAATTCCGCCCCGGCCTCGCCCTTGGCGCCATCCGCCGCCAGCGTCCCGGCGAAGCTGAAGCTGCCGCCCGCGATGGTGAGCTTCGCGTTGGTCGCGGCCGTGCGCGCGCCCGTATCGTAGCTGCCGTCGGCGGTGAGGACGACCGGAACGCCGCCCGCTGACGCGATCCGTCCGCTGGGCGTCTCTATCGCGTCGGCCTCCGCGCGGAACGCAAATGGCAGCTTGTCCGCCGCCAGCGGATTGGCCCGCGGCGCCTCGACCGCGAGCGACAGGCCAAGCCCGGGGATGCTGACCCCACCGGTTGCCAGCCCGGCCGCCTGTCCGGTCAGCTCCATTCGCACGCGATCCGATGCCGGCGCAATTTTGCCCGCAAGCGTTAGCGACTCGATCTGCGACGGCGGATTGGTGAGCGGCACGTTGAGCGCGCCGCCGCCAGCCTTGGCCGCATCGAGGCGCACTGTCAGGTCGGCGACGGCGTCACTGAACGTCCCCGAGATATTGGCCTTCACGTTGCCGGTAGAGAACGATCCGCGCCGCACCGCGATCGCCGGCAGCGCGCCCGAGCCCGGCGTCCAATCCGCATCGGCGGCGAGCGAGATCGGTCCGGCGAGAAGGTCGGCGTATTCCGACGGCACGAGTTCGGTGAGGTCGCCGCTGCCGCTCGCCACGACATGCGTTCCGCCGTTGTCCGCCGGCGCCAGCGAGAATTGACCGGCGAACCGGGCCGCGCCGTTCGAGGCAAGCGACACCGAGCCGGACACGCTGTCGCCGCTGACGGTGCTCTTGGCCTGGAGGCGATAGCCCGGGCCGCTGCCCCGGCCGATCAGGCCGACAAGAACGCCGTCGGTGTCTTCCACCAATTCGATGTCGGCCGCGATCGGCGCCGTGGCATTTGCACGGCTGAACGTCGCGGTCAGTGTCCCCGTGCGTCCGTCGATGCGCTCGGCATTGACGCTGCCGGAAAGCCGGCCACCTGCGGCGCTGACCAGCGAGCCGGCCAGCTTCAGGGTTGCGGGACGCCCAGTCAGGCCCTCGCCCAGTTCCAGCCGCGCGACCGACACGGCGTCCGCCGCGAAGGGCAGGGCCGCGCCGCCGCCGCCACCGCCGCCGATGTGGGGCTGCCGCACCACCGCTACGCGCCCGGCGGACAGTGAGTCGAATGCGATGCGACCGACAAGCAGCGCAGTCGTCTTGATGTTGACGTCGAGATTATCGACTTCCGCGAACACTCCATCCGCATCGGCGATCGTGATGCGCTGCGCGCCGAGGGTGAACGGCGGCCAGCCGCCAGCGCCCTCGATGGATACGGTGAGACCCGCACTTGCGGCGCCGCTCTGGATCTGCGCGACGACGAGCCCGCGACCCCAGGGAGTCGCGAGCAGTACCCCTGCTATCACGACGATCGCGACAAGCGCCGCCACGATGGTGAGTAGGAGCCGCCGCATCTCGCTCCCGCGCTAGAAGGCCTGGCCCAGACCGACGTAGATGCCGACCGAAGGATCGCCCGGGCCGCGCATCAGCGGCACGGCGATGTCCAGGCGAATCGGCCCGATCGGTGTCAGATACCGTATTCCCGCGCCGATGCCGACCTTCAGGTCGTCGAACGTCGGCACCATGCCGGCGTAAGCGTTGCCGGCGTCGATGAACGCGGCGACGCCGAACTGGTCGTTGATGCGATAACGCAGCTCGCCGGAGAACAGCAGCGAGCTCCGCCCGCCGACAATGTTGCCGCCGGAATCGCGCGGCCCGATGTTCTTGTACGCATACCCGCGCACCGAGCCCGCGCCGCCGGCGTAGAGCCGCCGGTCCGCGGCGACATCCGTCACGTCATCGACGATGAGAGTCGCGGCCGAGACGCGGCCAGCGAGCACGAACCGGTCGCCCTCGCCGAATGAACGATACGCGGCGAAATCCGTGCGGAAGGTGGCGAACGGCTTGCCCTTCAGGAAGTCGTACGCCGGCGCCGCCATCAGCGTCGCGCGGTATCCCTTGGTCGGGTCGAGCCGGTTGTCGCGGGCGTCCCAGTCGAGCGTGCCGGTCAGCGTCGTCAGGAGGTGATCGTCGACGCCGGTAGTGCTCACCGTCTGCGACCGCGACACCTCGAGCGCCACCGACCCCGACAGCACGTCGGAGAAAATGTGCGTCAGGCCCACTTCGCCTTCCGCGGCGGTGACGCGGTAGGCGTCCGTCGTGCGCCGGTAGGTTTCCGCGCGCAGCGTGAAGTCGGTCATCGGGTCCAGAACGGCGGGCTTCTTGAACGTCGTCGCCAGGCGGAAGTCTGGCTGGTCGAATGCGTTCTGAAGAAGGCGGGACACCGATGCCGTGAACTCGAGCTGCTCGGCGCCGCCGAAAAGGTTGCGGTTGCGCCAGTACACCTCGACGCCCGCGCCTTCCGTGTTCGAATACGTGACGCTGCCGCCGATCACATGCTTCTTGCGTTCGCTGACCGCGATGGTGATCGGAATGGTGCCGTCCGGATCGAGCGCATCGCCCGGCGTCACGCGAACTGAATCAAACACGCCGAGATCGCGGAGCCGCGTCTCCGCGCGCCGCGTCGTCGTCGATGAATAGGGGCCGTCGTCGATCCCCGCCCGGCGCAGCACCAGATCCGGGTTCACCTCGTTCGTGCCCGTGACGCTGACGCGTCCGAAACGCGCCGTCGGTCCCGGGTCGATGTGCAGTGAGACGTCGAGCGTGTTGGTGCGATGGTCGGCGACTGTGTCGCGCGTGCCGATCACGACCAGCGGATGGCCCTGCTCGCGCCAGCCATTGGCGATCTCGGCCTCCGCCTTCACGATCAGATCGGATTTCGCCGGCTTGCCCGGCGTCAGGCCCAGCTTGTCGAGCGAAACACCTTCCGGCAGGTCGCTCGTCTCGACCCTGCCGAACACGAATTCCGGCCCCGTCGTGATGGTCACGGTCACCGGCACCGGCCGCATCGCGATCGTGTCGAACGGGCCGACGGAATCCAGCGGCCGCCCATCGAGCGTGACCGCGATCTGCCCGCCGTACCGCGCGTTCTCGTAGAGCACGGCGGTGAGCGTCGCCACATCCTGCCGCGCCCGCGCGATCAGTCCGGTCAGGCCCGAGGCCGGAGTCTTCGCGCGCTCCACCAGCCCCGACGCCCGGCGGAGTTGCTTCTCCAGCCGGCTGTCGGCGCCGATGACCGTCAGCGTCACGGTATAGGGAACCGGATCAGGGATCGCCTCGGCCGGAGCGCTCCGGCCGAACGGCCACCAGTCGCGGAGCGCCGCCGACGATGGCTCCGCCGCTCCCAGCGCCACGGCGGAGGCGACAAACGCGGTCGCGATGGGACGAAGGGGGAGGCGCAAACGCAAAACAACAGCTTCCCGTCGATCGAAGCGCGCGGCCGCGAGCCTCCGGTTAACGCCGGTTAATCGCAACAAGCGTTGGATTCTGCCGCGCAATCATGAAGGCGGAGTGTACCGGCAAAGCATTACGCCGCGCCACAAAAAGCGTTCCGCCCGCCGCTGGTTTCAGCGACGGGCGGGTCATGAAGCCGGCAGGGGCGCCTTTAGACGCCGTCGTGCATACCGCTCGCGCCGCGCCGCTCGGGAAGAGCCGCCTCGCCTTCCGACGGTAGGCTGGTGATCAGCGCCAGAAGTTTGCGCTTCAGCTGCGGGTCCTTGATCGACCACAGCGCGCGCAGGATGTCGACGTCCACCTGCGAGACATCGAACTTCGGCGGCGGGGCAGCGGCAAGGTCATCCAGGTTGCCGCCGGCGCCTTCGAAGAAATAGGAAATCTCGACGCCCAGCAGTGTCGCAAATTCGAAGAGGCGGCTCGCGCTGACGCGGTTGGTGCCCTTCTCGTATTTCTGTACCTGCTGAAAGGTGATGCCCGAGGCCTCACCGAGCTGGGTCTGCGAAAGCTTCCGCGACGTACGGGCTAAACGAAGCCGGTGGCCAACAAAGCGATCCACCGGATGGATATCACTCTTTTCCACGAAATCTTTTCTCCACGAACATTGTAAGTTCAGCCTACCTCGTTTGGCTCACTGAGGTACAGCACCAAGCGATCACAAGTGGTATGCGGCATAAGCGACACACGCGCGCGTCGCGTTTCCGGCGTTAACCATCGGTGTCGTGGTGGGCCGGGAATCCGCCCTCATTCGGCCGTTTGGCCGCCCACTATGGACCCATCAAACCGCCCACCTTAGGATGCAACCGAAGGGATATTCATCGTGCACGTGACGGTGACCGGACGGGCGCGGCTGCGGCTTCTGGGCAGCCCGGGATTTGTCGACGCGGACGGCTGTCCGGTGGCGCTGCCGGCGCGTGCGGCGTTGCTGGTATTGTTCATCCTCACGACGGCTCGCGATCTCACCGTACCACGCACGCACCTCGCCTCGTTCCTGTGGCCGGATGCGACCCACGCACCCGGCAACCTTCGCCAACTTCTGTCCCGTCTCGCGACGACGCAGAACAAGAGCGGCATCGACTTCGTGCGTTTCGATCGCGCGACCGTCACGTTGAATATGGCTGCGGGTGAAATCGACCTGGTGGGGTTTCAGCAGTCGCTGGTGAACCTCGATTGGACGAACTGGGAAGCCGCGATCGAGGCCTTCCGCGGCGAGCTGCTGGCAGGCGTCTCGGTGGCCGAGAGCGACCTGTCCAACTGGCTGGACATGCACCGTGCGGGCACCCGCGACGCATTCCTCAAAGCCTTCGACGCGCTGCTCGAGTCGCCTGGCGCTCGCGCCAATCCGCGTACCGCCCAGATCGTTGCGTCGCGCATCCTGCAAGTCGACCCATGCGACGAGGCGGCATACCGCGCGATGATGCGCTCCTTCTCCGATCTGCGCGCCGTCGATCTGATCCCCATCACCTACGAGAAATGCCGGAGCACTATCGCCCGCGAACTTGGCACGGTGCTCAGCCCGGCGACCGAGCGCCTGTTCCAGGAACTCCAGGCCGAGGCCGGTCCCGTGCGCATGTCGGCGCCGGCGGCGGGCGTTTCACCGGTGTCGGAGGTCGATCTGTTCCGCCGCGCCTCGCTCCCGCGGCTGGCCGTCCTGCCGCCGCCGCACGAAGGCCGCGACGTCACGGTTGTCGATGCCGCGAGCCTCGTGCTGGAGGATACCGTCAGCCGCCTGTGCAGCCTGCGCACCATGCGTGTCGTTGGCTCGCATACGTCCCGCGAACTCGCCGCCCACTTCGATGACGACGTCGCACGCCGCTACAACATCGGCTACGCGCTGTTCTCCGCGCTGCGCAATCGCGGCGAGGAGGCCCTGCTTTCGGTCCGCTTGGTGGATATAGGCACGCACGACGTGGCCTGGGCCGACACCTATCCGCTTTCCACTGGCACGCTCGCCGCTTCGCACCGCGCGCTGTCCAGCGCGCTGACGACGGCTCTTGCCGATGCCGTCGAGCGCGCCGAGGTGGCGCGCTTCGAACGCGAGGAGCATCCGCAGGCTTACTACTGGTACCTCATGGGCCAGAAGGAGCTGCGCTACATGGACTTGCCGCGTGTGCGCCGCGCCCGCGCTGCATTCCGCACTGCCATCACGCTCGACCCGACCTTCGCTGCCGCGCATGCCGGCAACGCCCGCGCGACCCAGCGCCAGTGGCTGGTGTTGGCGCGCGGTGGCAACGAACTGCTCGACGAAGCCGAACAGATCGGCGCCCGCGCGATCAGTCTCGATCACCGCGATCCGCGCGGCTATCGCGAGCTTGGCCTGACGCATCTCTATCGGCGCCGCTGGGATGATTCCGTCGCGCACTTCACCGAGGCCGAGCGCCTCGGCCCGCAACATGCCGACCTGATCTCAGATTTCGGCGATGCGCTCGGTCACGCCGGTGAGCCGGCGAAGGGCCTGGAGAAGGTGGAGCGCGCGATGGAGCTGAACCCCATCCCGCCGGATCAGTACTGGTGGAACGCCGCCGGCCTCCACTTCCAGCTCCGCGACTACGAGGCAGCGCTGGGGGCGGTCTCCCGGATGGGAGATCCGCTGCCGGCTCTGCGCATTGCCGCGGCGGCCTGGGCGTATCTCGGCAACCTGCCGGAGGCTCACAAAGCGGCGGCGGAATTCCTGCGCTCTTATCCCGATTTCCGCATCGACCACTGGCTGTCAATCGTGCCGGACCGGAATGCCGATGATCGGCGCCACTACGAGGTCGGCCTCAAGATGGCTGGTTTCCGCTAGGTTTATCCACAGCGCCGGCCATCGGGTCACGCCGGTATAACGCCCCGACCCCTCCAACTTGCGTGTCGAAAATCTGGAAAGCCGCGCCTCGCCGAGGTGGCGGCGAGGAGGCACGATGGCGAAATATTTCCTGATCGGCGAAGCCGGCGACGAAGGCATGTGGCTGGTCGACCTCGAGAGCAAATCGGTGGAGCGCATCGAGAATCGCGAAGCGGCGGTGGGTCTCGATCTCGAGCCCCTGCGCGGCGTCGATATGGCGATCGTCGCGGAAGGGCGTTCCAGCCCGTCCGCTCACAACCGGTTGCAGGTTGCGGCCTGAGGCCCAGCGCTCAGCACTGAACGATAGCGGTGTGCCGCCTCCCTCGCGGGGGGCGGCACGCCTGCGCGCTGAGATCTCCGCTCTTGCCAGCGCGCATACCGACGCGGCGACCGACCGCGCACTTACCTCACGCGATGCGGCTGATGTCGCCCGCGCTTGCCTTCCCCAACTTGGCATAACGCGCCTCGCCCGCGTCACAGGGCTGGATCGGCTCGGCGTCCCTGTGTGGACCGCGATTCGCCCGAACGCCGCATCGCTCTCGGTCTGTCAGGGCAAAGGCACGGACGACGATGCAGCGATCGCTTCCGCGATTTTCGAGGCGGCGGAAATCGCCACGGCGGAGCTGCCGCACCCGGCAGCCTTCCGCGCGACGCCGGCCACTCTTGCGGCATCGGGCGGCGAGCTTCTCGACGTCAGGCGCTACCTGCGCCGCGATGTGCGCCCGCTGGGACCCGACGAGAGCGAAAGCTGGGTCGAAGGTCTCGATCTCATCGCTGGCGACGCGGTCGCCGTACCGGAAGACGTCGTCCGCGTCGCCGATACGCCCGGCTGCCGCTACTGGCAGACCAGCGACGGGCTTGGCACCGGCTCCAACGTCCTCGAGGCTGCGATCCACGGCATCTGCGAGTTGATCGAGCGCGATGCCATGGCGCTGTGGTCCTTCCTGCCCGACACCGAGATCGCTCGCCGCGAGATCGGTCCGGCGGCGCTGGGGGATGCCGTCGCGGCGATGGCGTCGCGCATCGAGGCGGCTGGTTTTGGCCTCCGCCTGTTCGACGCCACCTCCGACATCGCCGTGCCGACGTATCTCTCCGTGCTGTTCGATGCCGCGAAGGGCGAACTCGGCTACATGGACCTCGCGAGCGGCAGCGGCACACACCCATCGCCCGCGCGCGCCGCTCTCCGCGCCATCACGGAGGCGGCGCAAACGCGTCTCACCACCATCACCGGTTCACGCGACGACGTTGACCCTGCCGAATACATCCGCACCTTGCCGGCGGATCTTCGCCTTTACACCAACGAAGCGCGGCCGGCCGCTTCGGCGGCGTCGGGCTATACGGGCAAGCGCAGCCTCAGCGGCTATTGTCATTGGCTGGTGGAGCAGGTGCGCAGCGCCGGTATCCGCTCCCTCGTGCTCGTAGACCTCGAGGCGCGCGATTTTCCCTTCGTCGTGGCCCGCGCGCTCGCTCCCGAACTCGAGCAGGACCCGCGCAGCGGCAATCGCAAGCCGGGCCGCCGCCTGCTGCGCGCCATGATGAGGGCCGCATGAAGGTCGTGTTCGCGGGGCCAAGCCTGCCCGACGCCGCGGATCACGCGCGCACCGCCATCGTGCGCGGCCCAGCTGCGCTGGGGGATGTCGCCAAGGCGGCAGTCGAGGGTGCAGCCGTCATCGGCATCGTCGACGGCTACTTCGAAAACATCGCATCCGTCTGGCACAAGGAGATTCTCTACGCCCTGTCGCAGGGCGTCCACGTCGTGGGCGCCGCCAGCATGGGCGCGCTCCGCGCCGCCGAGTGCGCGGCCTACGGCATGGTGGGCATCGGCGCGGTCTATGCGGCCTACGCCGATAGCACGATCGTCGACGACGATGCTGTTGGCCAGGTTCACGGGCCGGCCGAGCTCGACTACATCGCGCTCACCGAGCCGCTCGTGAACATGCGGGCCACGCTTGCCGACCTGCGGACCGCCCGCGCAATCACCGGGGCAGAGCACGAGGCGCTCGCAGCTGCCGCGGACACCTTGTTTTTCAAACAACGCACCTGGGCCAATCTGCTGGCCACGGTACCGACACCGCGGCGCGCGGAAATCGCAAAGCTCGCCGCTGTGCATCGCCGTGATCTGAAGCGCGAGGATGCGCTTGCGTTGATCGATGCGGTGGAGGGCGCCCCAGCCGTCCGCCGCCCCCCGCCAACCGCCTGGCGTTTCATGGAAACCCAGATGTGGACCCGCCTTCTGGAAGGTTGGAGGCGCGACCTGGCCGCCGCGGCGTGACCCTTGTCACGTTTGCGTAACGCCTCGTCAGGTTGCCTCGAATCCTGTCGCTGGCTGGGGATAGTTAACGTGAAGCCGACCGAACGCGAGGCGCTCAAGCGCCTCATTGAATACGCCCGCCTTGAAGCGGAGGTGCAACGCGAGAGCTTCGCCGCATATCTGCTGGCGCTGGCCACCCGCGCCCTCGAAAATCCGCCGCATGCAGAAGCCGAGCGCATCGCCAACCGCATCCAGTAGAGCGACGGCCGAACGGCGAAGCTACGGTCTCGGTTGATACTTCAGCGCGACCGCGCCGGAGCCGAACTCCAGCCGGCTCACCAGCTTTAAGTCGATGCGCTGCGACAGACCGGCGAAGACCGTCGGTCCGTGGCCGGCCACGATCGGCTGCACGATAAACTCGTACTCGTCGATTAGCCCCATCTCCGCCAGCGCCAGTGGCAGCTTTACGCCGCCAACGTAGAGGCCGGCGCCCGGCTGCTGTTTCAATTGCCGAACGGTCTGTTCGAGATCACCGCGCACGAGCTCCCCGTTCCAGTCGACCGTGTCCAGCGTACTCGACACGACATACTTCTTCTTGCCATCGATCATGCCGGCGAACGGCACCATCCAGTCGGTCACCCAATCGGGCCGCTCGCCCCGTGCGATCGGACGCCATGCCGACTCCATCATTTCGTAAATCACCCGGCCGAACAGCAGCGCGTCGGCGCTGGCCAGTGTCTCGGTCGCATGGCGGTGCAGCTCTTCATCGGCGACGACCGCGCGATGATCGCAACACCCGTCCAATGTGACATTTATGGAGTAGCGGAGCGGTCGCATTTCGCGAGCGTGCCACGAGGAAAGGCGATTCGGAACGTTGCCTCCGGCGACACAGGATGCGGCGACTGTTAACGCCGCTCCAGCCCCATTTTCCGCTCGCAAGAATTGGCGCACCCGGCGAGATTCGAACTCACGACCTCTGCCTTCGGAGGGCAGCGCTCTATCCAGCTGAGCTACGGGTGCCTGATGTCCGTGATAGCGTAAGCTGGTTTCCCTAACAATCCGGGTAACCTCAACCCCGCCGGGCGCTTGACCCGCGGCCAGCCGCCGAACGATTGTTGCAAAAGGCGGCGATTCCCGGTGGCACCGGCTGGAAACACATGACGATGACAAGGCGTGCGGGGAGGGCGGTTTTCGTCGGGGCCGCCGTTTGGGTGGTATTTGCCACCACGCCGGCATTCGCGTCGGAAGGCGCGCTGCCGCCGCTCGTCCACGATATGGGCGTCGGCCTGTTCCTCTCGGGCGTCCTCGCTATCCTCTTTTCCCGCATCAAGTTTCCGGCAATCGCCGGCTACATCCTGGCGGGCATTCTGGCCGGGCCGCTCGCCCTCAAACTGGTCACTGACAGCGAGAACGTCGACACGATCGCCGAGTTGGGCTTCGTGCTTTTGCTATTCGTCATCGGCCTTGAGATGGACGTCGGCAAAATCATCAAGAGCGGCCGGACGATCATTCTTACCGGGCTGGCCCAATATCCGCTGATCATCCTGTTCGGGTTCATCGTCGCCCATGGCCTGGCGTTGGTCGGGCTGGGCGCCATTCTGGGTGATCTCGGGCCCCTCTACGTCGGCCTCGTCATCGGCGGCTCCTCCACCCTTCTCGTGGTGAAGCTGTTCCAGGAGGCCTTCGAGCTCGACACCGTTCCCGGCCGTGTCGCCCTCGGCCTGCTCGTGATCGAAGACGTGTGGGCGATCATCATCATCGTACTGCAGCCGAACCTGCAGCATCCCGAGTTCCTGCCCATCATCGAATCGTTCGTGGGCATCGCGGTTCTCGCCGGGCTGACGTTCCTGCTCGCGCGCACGCTCTTCCCGGTCGCGTTCCGCTGGATCGCCAAGTCGCCGGAGATCGTCTTTCTCGGTGCCATCGCCTGGTGCTTCGGCATCGTTTTCCTCGGCGGCAGCTTCGATTGGCTCGCAGAGATGGCGACCGGCATCCACACGCATCTCGCGGTCGGCACGGGTATGGGCGCGCTCATCGCCGGCGCCACCATCGCCAGCCTACCGTACTCGATCGAGATCAGCACCAAGGTCAGCGTGGTGAAGGATTTCTTCGTCACGCTGTTCTTCGTCGGTCTTGGTCTATCGATCCCGCAACCCTCGGGCGTCGGCGTGCTGATCATGGCCGTGGGCATCGCCGTCGCTGCGATCGCAGCCCGCCAGCTGATCGTCTTCCCGCTGCTCTACTGGAACGGTCTCGATCAACGCAACGCCGAGGTCACCTCGGTCCGCATGGCGCAGATTTCTGAGTTCAGTCTGGTCATCGCCTTCCTCGGGTTCGACCTCGGCCACGTCAATCGCGACCTGCAAAGCGCGATCATCTTCGCCTTCGTGCTCACCGCGCTGGCCACCACGCCGCTCTACCACAACGCCTACCGCATCCACGCCATGCTGGCGCCGGTGCTCCGCGCCCTCGGGTTCAAGGATCCGCCGGAGCGCGACAAGGTCGACGACAAGGAGTGGCGGTTGGCGCTCCTCGGCTTCCACCGCGTCGCCTCGTCGCTCCTCCACGACATCGCCCGCGACGACCCGCAACTGGTGAAGGAAACGCTGGTGGTGGATTTCGCCGTCACGCTGCACGACCGCATCCGTGCCGTCGGCGCGCACGTCGAGTATGGCGACCTGTCCAATCCCGACACGATGCATCACGCCGGCATCGACCGCGCCCGCGTCGTCGTCTCGACGGTGCCGGACGACCTGATCCGCGGCACGAACAATAAACGCATCGTCGCGGCAGTGCGCAAGCTGAACCCCGGCGCGATCATCATCGCGAACGCCGTTACCATCGCCGACACCGAGGAGATTTACGCCGCCGGCGCCGACTACGTGTTCCTCTCGCGTATCGACACGGCGCAGGCGCTCGGCGAAGCGATCGGCATGGCCCTCAACGGCTCGCTGGCGTCGTATCGCGCCGATCGTGAAGCGCGCGATGGTTCGCCGCAGACCCGCCGCGAGGTCCTTGGCTAAGGCATCAACTGCCCGCCGTTCACCTCGATGATCTGGCCGACGACGTAGCCGGACAGCGCCTCGGATGCGAGAAAGAGGTACGCGCCGACGCATTCTTGCGAGGTGCCGGGCCGCCCTTGCGGGATCGTCGCCACCATCGACTTCATCTGCTCGGGGCTCGAGTAGCGTTCGTGAAACGGCGTGTCGATGACGCCCGGCGACACGGCGTTGACGCGGATTTTCGCCCCGATGAATTCTCGCGCCAGCCCATGAGTCATGGTCGAGACGAAGCCCTTCGACGAGGCGTATACGACCGAGCCGCCGCCACCGCCATTCCGCGCGGCGATCGACGTCGTGTTGATGATGAACCCGCCACCCGCCTGCTTGAGGTGCGGAATGGCCGCCTGCGCCGCCGCGAAAACGGAGCGCGCGTTGAGGTCCATCACCCTGTCGTAATGCTCGTCGGTGACATCGCCGAACGGCATTCGACCAAGCAACCCGCCGGCATTGTTGATCAGCCCGTCGAGCCCGCCCAGCGCCTTCGCGCCTTCCTCGACAACGCGCCGGCTGCTCGCAGGATCGGAGACGTCGCCGTGGATCACCGTCACGCTGCCGCCCGCCTTCCGTATGTCGGCAGCGACCGCCTCCGCCGCCTCGCGGCTGGCATTGTAGTGCACGCCGACCTTGGCGCCCTGCACCGCGAAAGCCTTGGCAACCGCGGCGCCGATGCCGGTGGAAGCGCCGGTGATCAGCACGCGTTTGCCGGCGAGATCGGGGATGGTGAGGGTGGCGGACATGGGCATGGTCTCGCGGGATGAAGTCGTCGGCGGCGCCTAACTATGGCCGCCCCGTCGATCTTGGCAAACGCCAAGCGGCGGCAGCGGTCACAGCGCCGTCTCGCTGATGTCGGGTTTGCGTTCGCGCGGCCGGGCGATCCAGATGCCGGCGACGATCACGATACCGCCAACCGCCTGCAGCAGCGTCACCCGCTCGCTCAGCACCAGCCAGCCAAGACCGGCCGCGGCCAGCGCCTCGAGAAAGATGACGAGCGAGGAGAACATCGCCGGAAGCGAACCAAGCGCTACCGACAGCAGCCCCTGGCCGCCGGCATGGCTGATCCAGGCGAGTGCGATCAGAATCAACCAGCCGCGTGGGTCTGCCGGCAGCAGGCGTTGACCCAGGAAAAAATGCGCTCCGATCGCGACAACGCCCAACAGAATCGTCGTGATGATGCTCATGTAGAACGTTACGTGCGCAGCGCGGTGGTGCGCACGTGCCTTCTCGACGGCCAGGAAAAAGCCGCCGAAGAATACGGCAGTGAGCGCCGCAAGACCGTCGCCGATCAGTCTCTCCGGCGCGAGCGCGAAGGATTGGCCGATAAGCGCAAGTCCGCCCACGAGGCAAAGGCCGAGCCCGGCCAGCGCCGCCACCGAGACGCGCCGGCGGTAGACCAGCCAGCTGAAGATCACCACCCAGACCGGCGCCGTCGTGCCGAAAAAGGTAGCGTTGGCGACGGTCGTGTTGAGGATCGCGAGGTGCCAGAAGAACAGATCCGCCGTGAAGAACAGGGCCGTGGCGATGATCGGCCCTGAGAAGCGCGGCAACCGGTCGGGCGCACCGGGCGACCGCGCCTCCTCGAGCCGCATCCAGGCGTACAGAACCGGGAGCGCCAGAAGCACGCGAAAGAAGGCCGAGGCAAACGGCCCGACGTCCGCGAGGCGCACCAGGATCGGCGATATGCCCATGGCAACCGCGCCGCCGACGAGGGCGGCGAAGGCGGGCCAGAAGGCGCCGCGCGGTGGCGCAGCGTCGGCAGCAGTCGCGGTCATGACGTCTCCGGAGGGTTGGTCGATGTCGTTTAGGGCATTGCGCGGCAGGAATGAACCCCCGCCGGGAGGTGCCTGAGGTTGGGCGGCGACCGTTGGCTACCGCATCCACAGCGCCGCGACGCCATGTTTCTTGAGTTTTCCGGAGATTCGGCGTCAACATCGCGCCCGGTCAGCCGAGTCGCTGGCTGGTGGCCGGTATCGGGCGTGCAGATACGTGACGCGAAAGACGAAGACCTCGACGGTCTTGAGGCGCTGGAGGCGCGGTCTTTCGCATCCGATCGCATCTCCCGCCGCAGTCTCAGGCGCCTCATCCATTCCCGCAGCGCGAGCCTTCGCGTCGCGGTCGGACGCGGGGAACTGCACGGCTACTACGTGGTTCTGTTCCGGAAGGGTTCCTCGCGTGCCCGCCTTTACTCGATTGCCGTCGATGATGGACACCGCGGTTCGGGTGTCGGCTCGCGCCTGCTCGCCGACGCCGAAAGTGTCGCGCGCGCGCATGGCCGGAGGGCGCTGAGGCTCGAAGTGCGCCAGGACAACGTCATAGCCATAAGGCTGTACCAGCGCCGCGGCTTCGAGCCGATTGGCCGCTACGTCGGCTACTACGAAGATGGCGCCGACGCGCTGCGTCTTGCAAAGCAGTTGCCGGAGAGGCGGAGCCGATAGCCGTGGCCGACTGGGTCATCCTCATCGACTCGCCGCGCGATTTTCCCAACGCCGACACGCCGCACAAGGTCATCACGACCAAGGAATATCTGGCGCGCACGAATTTGTTTCGCGGCTCGCGCCCGAAGATGATCAACCTGTCGCGCTCGTTCAATTATCAGAGCCGCGGCTACTACTGCTCGCTGCTCGCCGAGGCGCGCGGCCACCGCATCATTCCGTCGGTCGAGACGATGGTCGATCTCGGCGCCCGCCAGCTTTACGCGCAGGCGATTCCCGAGCTCGACGACGCACTCGCCAAGGCGCTCGCCGCTGCCGAAGACAAGACGACGCCCCATCGCCTGCTTTCGTATTTCGGCGCCATCGCCGATCGCCGCTTCGATCGCTTCGGCCGGCTGCTGTTCGACTGGTTTCGTTGCCCGGTGCTCGAAGTGACCATTGAGAACGGCGGCCGCCCGCAGATCAAGAAGCTGGCCGCCATCCCGATCACCAAGCTCACGCCCGAGGAACTCGTCCACTTCCACGCCGCGCTGCATAACCACACCACGCGCGAGTGGCGCTCCAAGAAGGACCGCGCCACCCCGCGCTATTCCTTCGCCGTCCTCTACAATCCGCAGGAGGAGCTGCCGCCGTCGAGCCTCGCCAGTCTCAAGCACTGGTCGCGCATCGCCGAGAAGCTTGGCGTCGAAATTGAGCCGATCACGCGGCGGGACCTGGCGCGGCTCGCCGAATTCGATGCGCTGTTCATTCGCGAGACCACATCGATCGACGATCACACCTACCGCTTCGCCCGTCGCGCCATGCAGGAAGGTATGCCGGTCATCGACGATCCGATCTCGATGATCCGCTGCACCAACAAGATTTACTTGCACGAGCTGATGACGTCGAACGGTATCGCCGTGCCGCCGACCGTCATCCTCGCCGGCATGCACGACCTCGGTCGCGCCGCCGACGAGCTTGGCTTCCCGATGGTGCTCAAGGTGCCGGACTCTTCCTTCTCGCGTGGCGTCAAGAAGGTCGACAACCTCGCGGAGCTGAACACGCTTGCCAAGGAATGGTTCGAGGACACCGACCTTCTGCTCGCGCAGCAGTTCATGCCGACGACGTTCGACTGGCGCGTCGGGGTGCTCGGCGGCAAACCGATCTTCGTCTGCCAGTACATGATGGCGAAGAAGCATTGGCAGATCGTCAAGCATGGCGCCAACGGTCATCTCGTCGAAGGCGCGCATAACACCATCGCGCTCGCTGAAGCGCCGCCCGCGGTCGTCGACATCGGCCTGCGCGCCGCGCAGCTCATCGGCCAGGGTCTCTACGGCGTCGATATCAAGGAGACGCCGCACGGGCTGTTCGTCGTCGAGGTCAACGATAATCCCAACATCGAGCACGGCGTCGAAGACCAGGCCGACAAGGACCAGGTCTGGATCGAATTGACGCGCTGGTTCACCGACCGCCTGGACAGCTAGCGCCGGCCGCCTCAATCGCGTAAGTAACCCGCGACGGTGCCGTTCGGCCCCGTTTCCACTGACCAGAAGAGTTGGACCGTGAGCGACGCCTGGAGTCCGGCGCATACCCCGACGCCATTGCCGACGCCGGAAGATCCCGCGACGCGCAGTGCTTTCCGCCACAAAGGCTTCCGCAGCTTCTGGATCGCCCGCTTCCTGGCGACGTTCGCCACGCAGATCGTCAGCGTCTCGATCGGCTGGCAGATCTACGCGCTGACCTCCAATCCGCTCGACCTTGGGCTGGTCGGCCTGGTCCAGTTTGCCCCGGCGCTTCTGCTCGTGTTGGTCACCGGCAACGTGTCGGACCGCTACAACCGCCGCCTGATCATGGGCCTCGGCCAACTCGCCGAGGCGCTGGTGTGCGCGGTGGTTCTCGTGCTCACGGTCTCCGGCATCATCACGTCGCTGTGGATCTTTGCGCTCCTCTTCGTCTTCGGCATCGCCCGCGCGTTCATGAATCCGGCGTCGTCTTCGCTCATCCCCAATCTGGTACCGGCCGAGGATCTTGCGAGCGCCATCGCGTTGTCGACCAGTTCGTGGCAGGTCGCCAACATCGTCGGCCCGGCGGTCGGCGGGCTGCTCTATGGCCTTGGCGGCGGCGTGGCATACAGCGTCGCCTTCCTGATGTTCGTCGGCGCCACGGTATTCATCACGCTCGTGCCGAAGCCGGCGCAGAAGACGCTGTCCGAGCCGCGCACGTGGGAGACAGTTCTGGCAGGCTTCCGCTACGTCTGGCACGAAAAAGTCGTGCTCGGCGCGATCTCGCTTGACCTGTTTGCCGTCCTGCTCGGCGGCGCGGTTGCCCTGCTGCCCGCCTACGCGCGCGACATCCTGGTCACCGGTCCGTGGGGCCTTGGCGTTTTGCGCTCGGCGAGCGGAGTGGGCGCAATTCTCATGGCGGGCTACCTGACACTGCGTCCCGTCCGCGATCGCGCCGGCGCGCTGATGTTCACCGCCGTCGCCTTCTTCGGTCTGTTCACGCTCATCTTCGGCATCTCGCGCACGGTATGGCTCTCCGCGCTCGCACTCGCGCTCGCCGGTGCCGCCGACATGGTCAGCGTCTACATCCGCGAGACGCTCCTGCAACTCTGGACGCCCGATGAAGTGCGCGGCCGGGTCAATGCCGTCAACGCCGTGTTCATCGGCGCCTCCAACGAGCTGGGCGAATTCCGAGCCGGAACGGTAGCTGCGATCTTCGGCGTCGTGCCGGCGGTGGTCATGGGCGGCGTCGGTACGCTTGCCGTCGCAGGTCTGTGGGCCTGGCTGTTCCCCGATATCCGCCGTGTGCGCCGCCTCGATCGCCGGGCGTAGCGCGGCGTTCACTTCCGGTTCAGCCACGCGGATCGAAACTGCTGCGCTCCAACAGGGAGACAGCCGATGACTCGATCCATGCTTCTCGCCGCTGTGGCCGCCATCGTGGCCGCTGCCCCCGCCCACGCCGAATTCTTTGGCTGGCAGGTCGCCAACGTCGCGAGCTGGGACGTACTGAACGTCCGCACCGCTCCCACCTCCGGTGCCGGTATTCTGGTCGGCTATCCGAACGCCACGCCCTTGAGCCTCACCGGCAAGTGCACTGGCGGGCTGAACCTCAACACGATTAACGGATGGCCCAAGGCGAAGCAGGCCGCCGCGGTCCGCTATCGCTGGTGCGAAGCCTGGATCGATCCGACGGGCAGTGGCAACTGGCGGTCCGGCTGGGTTTACGGCCGCTTTATCGCCCCGCTCTAGCAAATCCGGCGGGTGGAATTTACCCGCCCTCAACCTGCTGCATTTAATGGGGAACCTTCGCCCGCACCGGCCGAAGGCCCTCCCATGAACGCCGCCAGTTCCGCCCTCCAGATCCGCGGGCTTGCCAAGACTTTCGAGCGCCCGGCCGTCGACAACCTCGATCTGACCGTTCGCGCCGGTGAGTTCTACGCGCTGCTCGGGCCGAACGGCGCCGGCAAGACCACCACGCTGCGCATGGTCGTCGGTCTGCTGCGTCCGGACGCCGGCAGCATCAACGTCTTCGGCATCGATGCACTCGCCGATCCGATCGCCGCCAAGCGGCTGATGGCGTGGGTGTCGGACGAGCCGATGATCTACGACAAGCTGACGCCGATGGAGTACCTCGAGTTCGTCGCCGGCCTGTGGGGTGTCGAGTCCGCCACCGCTGCGCGCGCGGCCAACGAATTGATCGACTGGCTTGGTCTTCGTCCGCACGCCGACGAGCGCTGCGAAGGTTTCTCGCGCGGCATGCGCCAGAAGGTGGCACTGGCCGGTGCGCTGGTTCACGACCCGCGCCTCATCATCCTCGACGAGCCGCTCACCGGCCTCGATGCCGGCACCGCGCGGCAGGTCAAGGACGTGCTCCAGGCCCGCGTCAGGGCAGGCGGCACCGTCATCATGACGACGCACATCCTTGAGGTCGCCGAGCGCATGGCCGAACGTATCGGCGTGCTCACTAACGGCCGTCTTGTCGCGGAGGGGACGCTCGCCGAGCTACGCCTGCGCGCCGGTCGCGGCACGAGCCTCGAGGACGTCTTCCTTACCCTCGTCGGCGACATCGCTGCAGCATGAGCGCGCCGCGCCAGGTCACCTTCGGCTGGTTGCTGCGCCACGAGTTGCGGCTGTCGTGGCGCGACTGGCAGGCGATGCTTACGGCCGGCAACCGCCGCCGCCTGGGCGTCGCGTTGATCATCCTGCTGTTCGTTGGCGCGCTTCTCCATCTGCCGGCCTATGCTGTCGTCGCTCAGTTCGACGCGGCATCGGAGACCATCGACAAGTCGACGCTGGTCACGATCTCCCTCGTCCTGATCCTCTACACCTCGCTGCTGCTCAGTCAGGCGATGGAATCGGTAACGCGCACGCTGTATTCGCGCGGCGACCTCGATCTGGTCATGTCGTCGCCGCTGACCTCCACGCGGCTTTTCTCCGTGCGCATCGTCACCAACGCCGCCTTCGTCGCGCTGATGGCGCTGGCGCTGTCGGCGCCGATCGTCGACGTGCTGGCGCTCCGCGGTGGCCCGCGGTGGCTCGCCGCTTACGGTGTGGCGCTGGCCGACGGCCTGCTCGCCGCATCGCTGGCGGTCGCGGTCACGCTCGGATTGTTCCGGGTACTCGGCCCGCGCCGCACGCGCATCGTCGCGCAGGTGGCCGCCGCGGTGATCGGCGCAGCTTTCGCAATTGGTATCCAGGTGATCGCGATCCTCAGCTACGGCACGCTGTCGCGCCGCGCTTTCGTCGCGTCGGACGCGATGGTCGCGGCCGCTCCAGACGGGACTAGCCCGCTCTGGTGGCCCGCTCGCGCGGTGCTGGGCGAGGCGGCGCCTCTGCTCAGTCTGCTGCTTCTTGCTGTAGCCGCCCTGGCCCTCGTCGCCTGGACCTTCGCACCCCGCCTTGGCGAGAATTCGCTGGCCGCCACGGATCTGCCGGCCGTCCGCCGCAACCGCCGCGCCCACGTGTTCCGCACCGCGTCGCCTGCCGCCGCCATGCGGATCAAGGAATGGCGGCTGCTGCGCCGCGATCCCTGGCTGGTGTCGCAGGCGCTGACGCAGCTGCTCTACCTCGCGCCGCCGGCCCTCCTGCTCGCTCGCAACGTGAGCGACTCTGCCGGCGCGCTGGTTGTCGTGGTGATCGTTCTGGTCACGGTTGGAGGTCAACTCGCGGGCGCGTTGGCGTGGCTCACGATATCCGGCGAGGACGCGCCTGAGATGGTGCGCACCGCTCCGGTCGCCGCCGGCGCCGTCACGCGCGCCAAGGTCGAAGCGGTGATGGGCGCTATCGTCGTGGCCCTCGGTCCATTGGTCCTCGGCGTCGCGCTGCTGTCTCCATACGACGCACTTGCTGCCGCCATCGGTTTGGCGCTCGCCGCGATGTCCACGATCCGCATCCAGCTCTGGTTTCGCTCCCAGGCCAAGCGCAGCCACTTCCGCCGGCGCCACACGTCTTCGCGCATCGCTACCTTTGGTGAGGCGTTGGTATCCTTCTCGTGGGCGGGCGCCGCCGGGCTCGCCGCTGCCGGCACGTGGATCGCCGCCTTCAGCGCTGCTACGGCGCTGATCATCCTCGGCGTGGTCCGCGTCGTCAGCCCGCGCAAGGCCGAAACCTGACCAAAAGCATCGGGGCTTGACGCCCACGTATCTGGCGTAATACTTAAGTCGATGCTTAACTATCAAGCGACACCTATCGACACGCTGTTTCACGCTTTGGCTGAGCCAACCCGGCGGCAGATGGTGGAGCGGCTGTCGCGCGGCCCGGCGACCGTGAGCGACCTCGCCAAGCCATTCGCGATGTCGCTGCCCGCGATCGTCCAGCACCTCGCCGTTCTCGAGGATTGTGGCCTCGTGCGCAGCGAGAAGGTCGGGCGCGTCCGCACCTGCCGCCTGGAAGGGAAGGGTCTGCAGATGGCCGAGCGATGGATCAATGAGCGGCGGCAGCTCTGGGAGCGCCGACTGGACCGGCTGGGCGAGTTCCTCGCCGCCGAGGAAGAGGAAAACAGGAGCAAGAAAAGATGAGCGACCGCACCGTCACCCACGCCACCTTCGCCCTCGAGCGCGTCTACCCCGTTCCGCCGGCCCGCGTCTTCAACGCCTTTGCCGACGCCAAGGCAAAGGAGAAATGGTTCGCCGGTCCTTCGGAGGGCTGGACCCAGACCGCCAAGTCGATGGATTTCCGCGTCGGCGGTATCGAGATCAGCAATGGCAAGGTCAGGAATGGCCCCACGATCGAGTTTCACGCCACGTATTGGGACATCGTCCCCGACGAGCGCATCATCTACAGCTACTGGATGCGGATGGACGGCAAGCCCATCTCGGTCTCGCTGGCGACCATCGAAATGAAGGCCGAAGGGAAGGGCACGCGCCTCAAGCTGGTAGAGCAGGGCGCTTTCCTCGACGGGTTCGACGATCCGGCGCTGCGCGAACGCGGAACCCGCGATCTGCTTGACGCGCTGGGCCGCGCGCTGGAGACCTGACCTGTGGGCAAGGTCATCGTTTCGCAGTTCATCAGCCTCGATGGCTTCAGCAACGGGCCGGGCGGCGAGCTGGTACCGCCTGCGCCCACGCCCGATCTGTTCCGCACCTTCATCGACGTCAACATGGCGCGGAGCGGCATCTTCATCTACGGCCGCGTCACTTACGAAGGTATGGTCGGCTACTGGACGTCGAGCGACGCCAATCCCGAGCAGGCGAAGCTGCTCGCCGAACGCCGCAAGGTCGTCTTCTCGAAGACACTGCAGAAGGCCGACTGGGGCCGCGCCACGATCGCGCGCGGTGACGATCTCGCCGCCGACGTCGCTGCGATGCGGCGCGAGACCGACGGCGATCTCACGATCCTCGGCAGCCCGACGCTGGTCAACGCGTTCCTGCGGGCAGGGCTGGTGGATGCCTTCCACCTGCTGATCAACCCGGTCCTGCTCGGTGGCGGCACACGACTGTTCCAGGGCGGCTACGATCGCACGAAGTGGAAGCTCACCAGCGCACAGCCGTTCGACGGTGGGCCGGTGGTGCTCAACTACGAACGAAGCTAGCGGCCCGCCGACCTCCCTTTCGCGCACGACCACGCGCACTCGCGGCCTGACGGGGCGCAAGGTGCGGTCCTCCGATCGTTCAGCCCCGGACGGAACCGAGGGGGTGGCGGGCGCTCATGCGAGTGCCGTCCGATAGTGTTTATGGGCGCTCACACCAGCGCCCGCCGCGACGGTTTCGCGGCCCTTCGGCCAGGAACTTCGCTCCATTGCGGAGCTTAAGCCTGTCGAGGCAGACGGCGGTGAGGCCGACGGCCCGGCCGGGGGTCGTCCCGCGCGTGCGGCAGCAACCGCACGCCGGGCGTCGCATCCGCAGCCGGCACGCCGGCCACACCCCTCACCGAAGTCCGCTCCGCAAATCGGTCGCCACCGGTTGGCGCCCCTTCGTCAAGCGGGGACGCAAGCATCATCCATCAGGCGGCAGCGGCGGGGATAACTTTTTTGTTGTGCCCGGCGCAGGGAGGTCGCCGGCGGCAGTGTCGCACGCGCTACCGGCGGCGCTCGCCATCGACGATACGATACTCGGTCTCGATGGTCTGCGGCTGGGTCGCCCGCTGCCGCGTCCGCTCCTGCTCCATCAGCTTCTTCAGCCGCCAGCGGCCGATGAGCACAGCCACCGCCGCGACCGGCAGCAGCACCAGGAACAGACCGACGGACGCCAGGATCAGTGCCGAAACGGCCGCCAGCCCAAGCACCATCGCCAGTGTGACGCCGAGCTTCCCGCGCCAGCCGAGGTCGTTGAAGTTGAGGTTGTAGAGCGCCATGGGAATGGATGTGGAGCCGCTGGAAGCGGAGCGCAAGGCGTAATCGGTCGCAGGCTAGTGCCCCGGGAGGCTTTGCCACGTCCGGCTCCAGAACTCGCTCATTTGTTCGAGTTCGCGTGCGCTGAATCGCTTGAGGAACAGCCGCCGCACCAGGGCGACATGGCTGCGCAGCGCCTTGCGAAATTCCCCGAGTCCTTGCCGCGTTAAAACGGCGTACGCCCCGCGCCCGTCTTCGCGTGCCGCCTCACGGGTCACCAGTCCGGCTTTTTCCAGGCGCTCCACGACGCGGCTCATGCCGCTCCGCGTCAGGATGCTGCGCTCGGCAAGCTCCTGCAGGCGCAGCCGCCTTCCTTCCGCCCATGACAGCCTGAGCAGGACTTCAAATTCCGCGTGGCTGATCCCGGCACTCGCCGCGAGATCCGCTTCGATCTCCTTGAACAGACGCGCGTGCATGCCGAGTAACCCGCCCCATGCCGCCATCTCAAGCTTCGTAAAATCGTCCTCGTTGGCCATTCGCCTGTCCTTGACAAGTGCGTGCGCACGCAACTAAAGTAGTTGCGTAGTCACATAATGCGCCGGCCTCACACGCGGCGCAACGCCCACCAGGGAGTATCCACGATGGCAGTAGATTTCCCCTCGGTCCTGATCCCGTTCTACCGCGAGGCCCTCACCGTGAAGACAGGCGGAAACCCCACTCCGGTGCTCCAGCGCGTGCTCTCCGATCGCTTCCGGTCGATCAACGGCAGCGAAACCAAGGACAAGGCAACGCTGATGGCGCAGGTCGAGGGATTCTGGAAGCTGATCCCCGACCTCAAGTGGGAACCGCAGGAAAAGCTGGAGCAGGACAACAAGGCCGTGGTGCGCTCGATCGCTACCGGATCGCCGCGCGGTCCGTTCATGGGCCTGACGCTGGACGGCTCGCGCAGCTTCCGCATCGATACCATCGACATCCACACGGTCGAGGATGGCCAGATCCTGGAGGTGCACCACCTCGAGGACTGGGCGACGGCCTTGCGGCAGCTGCGGGGGTAGGAGTCGTCTAGACGTCGAGGTTGGCGACCGACAGCGCGTTCGTCTGGATGAAGTCGCGCCGTGGCTCGACTTCGTCGCCCATCAGGCGGCCGAACAGATCGTCGGCGTCGTCGGCTTCCTTCACCTTCACCTGCAGCAGCGTGCGCGCCTCCGGATCGAGCGTGGTTTCCCAGAGCTGCTCGGCGTTCATCTCGCCGAGGCCTTTGTAGCGCTGCAGGCTCAGTCCCTTGCGGCCGGCGCCGGTGACCACGGCGTAGAGATCGCGCGGCCCATGCACCACGGTCTCCTCGTCCTTGCGGGCAAGGCGGGCGAACCGGCCGTAGATCGGCTGCAGCCGCTCCGCGAAGCTGTCCAGCTTGCGCGCGTCCGCCGAGTTGAGGAGCGCGGGGTCGATCGCCGCGACTTCCTTCACGCCGCGCACCTCGCGCTCGAAACGGAAGCCGGTGTCCGGCGAGAACGCACCGGTCCAGCCACGCTCGGTGTCGTCCGACAGCGCGTCGAGCCGCTTGGCGACGTACTTCGCCGCTTCGTCGGCCTTCTCCTGTTCCTTCAGGATGTCGGCGTTGAGCGCACCGGCGATGGCGACCTGCTCGACGACGGCGCGGTTGTAACGCGAATGGATGCCGTTCAGCACCGACACGAACGTGCGAGCGTCACTGACGATTTCGGCAAGGTCCGCGCGCCCGCGTTCGTCGCCCCGCGACAGCTTGAGCACGGCGTCCTCGATGCCGGTCGCGATCAAGTAATCCTCGAGCGCGCGCTCGTCCTTTATGTAGGATTCCGACGAGCCCTTCTTCACCTTGTAGAGCGGCGGCTGCGCGATGAAGACGTGTCCGCGCTCGATGAGCGGTCGCATCTGGCGATAGAGGAACGTCAGCAGCAGCGTGCGGATGTGCGCGCCGTCGACGTCGGCGTCCGTCATCAGGATGATCTTGTGGTAGCGCAGCTTGTCAGGGTCGAACTCGTCCGTGCCGACACTCGTGCCGAGCGCCGTGATCAGCGTGCCGATCTGCTCGGACGAGATCATCTTGTCGAAGCGCGCGCGCTCGACGTTGAGGATCTTGCCACGGAGCGGCAGCACCGCCTGGTTCTCGCGGTTGCGGCCCTGCTTGGCGGAGCCACCGGCCGAGTCGCCCTCGACGATGAACAGCTCCGACTTGGACGGGTCGCGCTCCTGGCAATCGGCGAGTTTGCCGGGCAGCGAAGCCATGTCGAGCGCGCCCTTGCGCCGCGTCAGCTCGCGCGCCTTGCGTGCCGCCTCGCGGGCCGCTGCGGCCTCCACGACCTTGCCGACGATGGTTTTCGCTTCCGCCGGATGCTCCTCGAACCATGTGCCGAGGCCGTCGTTGGTGAGGTTTTCGACCACCGGCCGCACCTCTGAGGAGACCAGCTTGTCCTTGGTCTGCGAGGAGAATTTCGGGTCCGGCACCTTGACCGACAGCACGGCGGTAAGGCCCTCGCGGCAGTCGTCGCCGGTGAGCGCGACCTTCTCCTTGCGGCTGGCGCCCTGCTTGTCGGCATACCCGGTCACCTGGCGCGTCAGCGCGCCGCGGAAACCGGCGAGGTGCGTGCCGCCGTCGCGCTGCGGGATGTTGTTGGTAAAGCAGAGCACGTTCTCGTGGTACGAGTCGTTCCACTGCATCGCCACTTCGACGGTGATGCCGTCCTTCTCCGCGCGGAAATAAATCGGCGCCGGGATCAGCGGCTTCTTGGCTCGATCGAGGTACTTGGCGAACTCCTGCAGCCCGCCCTCGTACATCATCGTCTCGGTCTTCGGCTCGACCCCGCGCTTGTCGGTGAGCACGATCTTGACGCCCGAGTTCAGGAACGCCAGCTCGCGGAGACGATGCTCCAGCGTCGCGTAGTCGAACTCTACGTGCGTGAAAGTCTGGGGCGACGGAATGAACGTCACCTCGGTGCCGTTGCGCCCCGTCCACTCGCCAACCGCCTTCAGCGGCGCATCCGGCTCGCCATGCGTGAAGCTCATTTCGTGGATCTGGCCATCGCGCCAGATGCGCAGGTTGAGCTTCGACGACAGCGCATTGACGACGGACACGCCGACGCCATGCAGGCCGCCCGAGACCTTGTACGAGTTCTGGTCGAATTTACCGCCGGCGTGGAGCTGGGTCATGATAACCTCGGCCGCCGACACGCCTTCTTCCTTGTGGATGCCGGTCGGAATGCCCCGGCCGTTGTCCCACACGGTGCACGAGCCATCCGAATTGAGCGTCACGCGCACCTCATCGGCGTGGCCGGCCAGCACCTCGTCGATGCCGTTGTCGACCACCTCGTAGACCATGTGGTGCAGGCCAGAGCCGTCATCGGTATCGCCGATGTACATGCCGGGGCGCTTGCGCACGGCATCGAGGCCCTTGAGGACCTTGATCGACTCGGCGCCGTATTCGCTGTCGCGTTCGGCGACAGGCTTCATCTCATTCATTCCCGGTTCCGTGGACTGCGTTGGGGGCGTTTTCAGGGGGCAAAACAGGTTAGCCGGAACGCCTCAGAATCACTGCAGTTCATATAGCATCGCGACCCCCAAATTTCGAGGGTATTTCAGCGATTTAGAGGTCGAATCGGGCCTGCCGAATCGGCGGAATCCCGCGGGTTTTGCGGGTTCGATTCTCAGCCGGCGGAAAATGCTGCGATCGCCCTCAGAAACTGGCCTCCGTAACGCGCCAGTTTAGCCTCGCCGACGCCGTGCACGAGCTTCATCTCGGCGGGGTCGCGCGGCCGCAAGCGCGCCATGTCGATAAGGCTGCGGTCGGCGAAAATCATGTACGCGGCGACGCCTTCCTTGCGCGCCAGCTCCAGCCGGAGCGCGCGGAGTTCGGTGAACAGCGCCGATCCGGTTGCATTCAGTTCCGCCGCGGCGACTGCTTTCTCGCGTCGCGCCTTGCGCGTCTGGCGCTCCTGCACCACGCGGAGCGTCACGCGCTCCTGACCCTTGAGGATTGCGAGGCCACTTTCGGTGAGCCGGAAGCCGCCATGCTCAGCGCTCGCCTCCGCCAGCGCGCCGGCGGCGTAGAGCTGGCGCACCACGGTCTGCCACGCGCGCTTGGATTTATCCTTGCCGACGCCGAACGTCTTGAGCTGGTCGTGCCCACGCTGGCGTACCGCATCATTCGCCTCGCCGGTGAGCACATCGGCAAGATGCGCCGCGCCGAACCGCTCGCCGGTGCGCACGACGGCGGAGAGCACCTTCTGCGCATCCACCGTCGCGTCGTAATTGGTCGCCGCGCCGCGGCAGAGATCGCAGCGCCCGCATCGCTCCGCCGTCTCGCCGAAATACGACAGCAGCGCCTGTCGCCGGCAGAGCGCGGATTCGCAGAGGTCGATCATCGCGGACAGCCGCTTCAGTTCGATCCGCCGCTGCTCGGGGGTGATCTCCTTCTCGCCGATCTGGCGGCGGCGGAGCGCCATGTCGTCGGCGCCGTAGAGCGTCAGCGTCTCGGCGGGCAGGCCGTCGCGTCCCGCCCGCCCGATCTCCTGATAGTACGCTTCGATGCCGCCGGGCATGTCGGCATGCACCACGTAGCGCACGTCGGGCTTGTTGATGCCCATGCCGAAGGCAACGGTCGCGACCATCACGACGCCATCCTCGGTGAGGAATGCGTCCTGGTTCTCGCTGCGCACGGACTGCTGCAGCCCCGCGTGATAAGGCAGGGCGCGGTGCCCACCCTTTACCAGCGCCGCGGCGAGGCTCTCCGTCTTCGCGCGCGAAGCCGAGTAGATGATGCCGCTCTGGCCTTTGCGCTCCGCGACGAACTCGGCGATCTGCTGACGCGGCCGGTCCTTTGCCGCGAAACGCAGATCGATGTTGGGCCGGTCGAAGGAATGCACGAACGTCAGGGGCGGCTTGTCGAACAGTTGTGCCGCAATGTCTGCGCGTGTCGCTTCGTCGGCGGTGGCGGTCAGCGCCAGCACGGGCAGACGCCCCAGCGCCGCCTTCCCCGCCGCGAGGCTCCGGTACTCCGGCCGGAAGTCGTGACCCCATTGCGAGACGCAGTGCGCCTCGTCGATCACCAGCCGCCGCGCCCCGGCCCGCGCCAGCCGCGCCGCGAAACCCTCGACCGAGAGGCGCTCGGGCGAGACGAACAGCAGGCG
>DASZSW010000045.1:0-33646 GCA_035548515.1 Bauldia sp.
CCGCTCGTCTCGATCTCGACCGCCCCGCAGAAACATGCACCCTTGTACGTCGTCATCGTCGTCCCGCCTGTGTTTGAGAACCCGCAAAGCCGGCGCCATGACAACGCGGCCGGGACGCTTCGTTTAAGGGCCTACACCACGAATTGAATGTCAGCGCGTCCGCGCGGCTTGACAGCGCGTCCGGATTTTGGGGATTGGCCGGACGACTTCGATCTCACGCCGGGGCGGCGAATGGGCGCGGACGCGCTTTCCGATCTGTTGAAGACCGTGCGCCTGAGCGGCGCGGCGTTCTTCGAGATCGCCGCCGACGGTCCCTGGGCGGTCGGCGCGCCGGCGCCCGCGATGATCCTGCCGAAGATCCTGCCCGACGCCGATCATCTCATCGCCTATCACGTGGTCACGGCGGGCGAATGCTTCGGCAAGCTGGCCGGCGGCGAGCCGATCGCCGTCAATGCCGGCGAGGTCATCGTCTTCGTCAATGCCGACGCACACGTGATGTCGAGCGCACCGACCGCGCATGCCGATCCGTTCACCGCCGATGCGCTGGAGATCGCCGCGGCGGGGCGCATGCCCTATTGCATCAACTATGGCGGCTCCGTCCCGGCGACGACGCGGCTCGTCTGCGGCTATCTCGCCTGCGACAAGGGCCCGTTCAATCCGCTGCTCGACAATCTGCCGCCGGTGATCAAGGCCGGCGATCCGCGCAGCCGTACCGGCTGGCTCGGCCAGTTCGTGCAGTTCGCGCTCGCCGAGGCGGCGGAGAAGCGCGCCGGCAGCGAGAGCGTGCTGACCAGGCTCAGCGAGCTGATGTTCATCGACGTGCTGCGCCGCTACATCGAAACGCTGCCGCCGGAACGCGCCGGCTGGCTCGCCGGCATCCGCGATCCCGTCGTCGGCAAGGCGCTGTCGCTCCTGCACGAGAAGCCGGCGCGGGACTGGACGATCGAGGAACTGGCGCGGGGATCGGGCGCGTCGCGCTCGGTGCTGGCGGAGCGCTTCACGCAGTTGGTCGGCATTCCGCCGATCGCCTATCTCGCCAAATGGCGCATGCAGCTCGCAGCCGAGATGCTGGCGCGCGGCGCCGGCAACATCGCGGGCATCGCCGCGGAGATCGGCTACGACTCGGAGGCGTCGTTCAGCCGGGCTTTCAAGAAGCTGGTCGGCGTGCCGCCGTCGCAATGGCGGCGGCGCTGACGACTCAAGCCGCCGCCTCGGCTTCCTTCTGCCGATCGGCCTTCTTGCGGTCGTTCTCGTCGAGCAGCTTCTTGCGCAGCCGGATCGAGGTCGGCGTCACCTCGACCAATTCGTCGTCCTGGATGTAGGCGAGCGCCTTTTCCAGCGTCATCTTGATCGGCGGCGTCAGCCGCACCGCCTCGTCCTTCGACGTGGTGCGGATGTTGGTGAGCTGCTTGCCCTTGAGCACGTTGACGATGAGATCGTTGTCGCGCGTGTGCTCGCCGACGATCATGCCGCGATACACCTTGGCGCCCGGCTCGATCATCATCGGGCCGCGATCCTCGAGCTTCCACATGGCGTAGGCGACGGCTTCGCCGGCATCGTTGGAGATGAGCACGCCGTTGCGACGGCCGGGGATGTCGCCCTTGTATGGCGCATACGAGTGGAAGATGCGGTTCATCACCGCGGTGCCGCGCGTATCGGTGAGCAGCTCGCCCTGGTAGCCGATGAGGCCGCGGGTCGGGGCATGGAAGACGAGACGCATGCGTCCGCCGCCGGACGGTTTCATCTCGACCATGTCGGCCTTGCGCTGCGACAGCTTGTCGATGACGACGCCGGAGTGCTGCTCGTCGACGTCGATGACGACTTCCTCGATCGGCTCGAGCATCTGGCCGGTCTTCTGGTCGGTCTGGAAAACGACCTTGGGGCGCGAGACGCTGAGCTCGAAGCCCTCGCGGCGCATGGTTTCGATGAGGATGGCGAGCTGCAGCTCGCCGCGGCCGGAGACGACGTAGGCGTCGGAATTCGGCGCGGATTCGACGCGGAGCGCCACGTTGCCCTCGGCCTCGCGGAATAGGCGCTCGCGGATCACGCGGCTCTGCACCTTGTCGCCCTCGGTGCCCGCGAGCGGGCTGTCGTTGACCATGAACGTCATGGACAGTGTCGGAGGGTCGATCGGCTGCGCCTGCAGCGGCTCGGTCACCTCAGTCGCGGCGAGCGTATCGGCGACGTTGAAGTTTGGCAGGCCGGCGATGGCGACGATGTCGCCGGCTTCGGCCTCGTCGATCGGCGTGCGCTCGATACCGCGGAAGGCGAGGATCTTGGTCACGCGGCCCGACTCGACCACCTTGCCGTCGCGAGCCAGCACGCGCACCGCCTGGTTGGCCTTCACGGTGCCGGAGAAGATGCGGCCGGTAATCAGGCGGCCGAGGTAGGGATTCGCCTCGATGAGGGTGCCCAGCATGCGGAACGGGCCGGGCTCTACCTTGGGCGCTGGCACGTGGCGCAGGATCAGATCGAACAGCGGGGCCATCGCTTCGTCCTTGGCGCCGGTCAGGCTGTCGGCCATCCAGCCTTGCTTGGCCGAGCCGTAGATGATCGGGAAGTCGAGCTGGTCGTCGGTGGCGTCGAGGGCGGCGAAAAGATCGAACACCTCGTTCACCACCTCTTGCGGGCGCGCGTCGGGGCGATCGACCTTGTTGATGCACACGATCGGACGGAGACCGATCTTCAGCGCCTTGCCGACCACGAACTTGGTCTGCGGCAGCGGGCCTTCCGCAGCGTCGACCAGCACGATGGCGCTATCGACCATGGACAGAATGCGCTCGACCTCGCCGCCAAAGTCGGCGTGGCCGGGCGTGTCGACGATGTTGATGCGGGTGCCCTTCCAGACGACGGACGTGGCCTTGGCGAGAATCGTGATGCCGCGCTCGCGCTCGAGGTCATTGGAATCCATCACGCGCTCTGCCACGCGCTGGTTTTCCCGGAAGGCGCCGGATTGCTGGAGCAGGCGGTCGACGAGGGTGGTTTTCCCATGGTCGACGTGGGCAATGATCGCAACGTTACGGAGGTTCATGTTTCACCAAAAAAGGGCGCTCGCCCGGTGGCCGCGCCCGTCTAGTCCCGATATGCGCCGGCTCGGCGCGGAAAGGGAGGCTGTTGTTGCGGCGCAATATAGTGAGCGGCCGCCTAAACGCAAACGACAGCTAAATGACTGCCGTTAACGGGCAATTGCGCTTGGCGGCATCGTGATATTCCCGTAGTAAGCGCTCTTGTCCCGCCGGAGGGCTGGGACCCCCATTTTTGACGGATTCCAGAGTGGCGCGCGCGCAACGCAAGCTGACGGTTCTCGCGTCTTTGGACGTCGCCGGCTACACGCTCCACATGGAGCGCAACGAGCGGGCGACGCTGATGGCGCTCGCCCGCATCCGCATGCGCATCCTGCGCCCCACGCTCGACGAGTACGGCGGCTCGATGTTCAAGACGATGGGCGACGGCGCGCTCATCGAGTTTCCCAACGTGGAAGACAGCATCCGCTGGGCGATCGCATTCCAGACCGCGATGGCGGAACGCAATGCCGGTCGCGGCGAGGACGCGATCCAGGTGCGGCTGGGCATTGGCCTCGCCGACGTATTCGTTTCGGGGGAGGACCGCTTCGGCGCGGCAGTCGGCTTTGTCGTGCGCCTGCAGCAGGCGGCGCCGACCGGCGGCATAGCCATCACGCATTCCGTGCGCTGGCAGCTTGCCAAGCCGCTGGCGGCGGAATTCGACCGAACCGAGTGGGTCGAGTTCAAGAACATGGACGAGCAGTTCGAAATCTGGCTGTGGCGCGGCGTCGGCAAGAAAGCGGGCGCGGCGCCGACGGGCCAGGTGGTCGGGCTCGGCCATCGGCCTCTCGGCATGGTCAGCGATACAACGCGCATCGCGCCCTCGGGCCAGTCGCCGATTGTGGTGGCGGCGAACAGCAACGGCGGGCGGCCGTCGATCGCGGTGCTCGCCTTCGACAACATGTCCGGCGATCCCTCGGCCGATTCGATCGCGGACGGTGTCGTGGAGGAAATCACCGCCACGCTCTCGCGCGTGCGCGAGTTCAAGGTCGTCGCGCGGAACTCGGCCTATGCCTACAAGGGGCGCGCTGCTGATATCCGCGACATCGCGCGCGAGCTTGGCGTGCGCTACGTGCTGGAAGGATCGCTGCGCAAATCGCACGACCGCGTGCGCGTGACGGCGCAGTTGATCGATGCCGACTCGGGTTCGCATCTCTGGGCCGATTCCTACGACGGCCAGGTCGACAACCTGTTCGACTTCGAGGACGAGATCGCCGAGCAGGTTGCGGGCGCCGTCAATCCTTCGATCCAGCAGGCGGAGATCGCGCTCGCCAAGCGCAAGCGTCCGGAGAGTCTGGCGGCCTACGATCTGGTGCTGCGCGCGCTGCCGCACCTGTGGGCGCACCGGCGGGAGGACAACGCCGAGGCGATCCGGCTGCTGGATGAGGCGCGCAAGCTCGATCCGGGATATGCGCGCGCCACGGCGGTCGCGGCCTGGGCGCGGGCGCAGCACGTCATCTACCAGTGGACCGACGAGGTCGAGAAGACGCGCGAGGAGAGCCGCGCGCTGATCGAAGACGCGGCGGAGAAGGTTGGCGACGATCCGACCGCGCTCACCGCGCTCGCCACCGCGACGACGCTGCTGCTCGGCGACCTCGACCGCGCCGGCCACTTCATCGAGCGGGCGCTTGTGCTCGACCCCAACAATGCGTGGGCGTGGTCGCGGCGCGGCTTCATGCAGGCCTACGCCGGCCATGGGGAGGAGGCCATCGCGGCGTTCGAGCACGCCTTGCGCCTGTCGCCGCTCGATCCTTTCTCGTTCAACAGCCACAACGGCATCGGTTTCGCCAACTTCGTGCTCGGTCGTTACGACCAGGCGATCGAATGGACGCTCCGCGGTATGCGTGAGAAGTCGGGCATGACTTGGGCGCACCGCGATCTCGCGGCCTACTACGCACTCGCCGGGCGGAGCGAAGATGCGCATCGCTCCATCGCGGAACTGATCAAGACACGGCCGCACCTGACGATCGCCAAGGTCGGCGAGGCGCTGCGCTTCGTGGAGCCGTCGGTGTTGGCACGGTATCTCGGCGGGCTGAGGATCGCCGGGCTGGCGGAGTAGGGTTCGACGCCCAGCCTCCCCCTTGAGGGGAGGTCGAAATCGCGTAGCGATTTCGGGAGGGGGTGCCCAGGCTAGAGGTGCTGGCTATTGACGCAAGCCGGCGCACCCCTCCCCAAAACCGCTACGCGGTTTTGACCCTCCCTCAAGGGGAGGGTTGGGTTCCAGTTCTGCGCGCTCAGTTTCTCTACGCCGACTTCCGCAGCGTCCGCGTCCATTCCTCCATGCCCGCCTGCTCGGCGAACAGTTTGGTGATCGCGGTAGCGGGGAGGGGCGGGGAGAAGAGGAAGCCCTGCACCTCGGTGCAGCCTTGCCCGCGCACCACCTCGAGCTGGGCTTCGGTCTCGACGCCTTCCGCCGTGGTCGACATGCCCAGCGAGCGGCCAAGGCCGATGACGGCGCTGACGATGGCGCGGCTGTCTTCCTTGGCGGACAGATCCTTCACGAACGACTGGTCGATCTTGATCTTGTCGAAGGGGAAGGAGCGCAGATACGAGAGCGACGAGTAGCCGGTGCCGAAGTCGTCCATCGAAATGCGCACGCCGAGCGCACGCAACTGATGCAGCGTGGTGATGGTCGTATCGACGTCGGCGAGCAGAAGCGACTCAGTCACCTCGAGCTCCAGCCGGTCGGCGCGGAGGCCGGAAACCGCGAGCGCAGTCTTGATGTGGTTGAACAGGTTGGGATGGCGGAACTGGACCGTCGACATGTTGACGGCGACGTTGACGTCCTGCGGCCAGCCGGCGGCAGCGCGGCAAGCTTCCGCCAGAACCCATTCGCCGATCGGGACGATCAGGCCGGTGTCCTCGGCGATCGGAATGAACTCCGCGGGGGAGACGGTTCCGCGCTCGGGATGATGCCAGCGGATCAGCGCTTCCAGGCAGGAGATGCGTCCCCTGCGCAGGTCGAAGATCGGCTGGAAGACCAGGCGGAACTCGCGGTTGGTGACCGCCTGGCGCAGGCCGAGTTCCAGCGTCCGGCGTTCCTGGAGCGCGGCGTCCATGCCGCTTTCGAAGAAATGATAAGCGCCCCGGCCGGCGTTCTTGGCGCGGTAGAGCGCCAGGTCGGCGTTTTTCAAAAGCGTGGCGCTGGTCTTGCCATCGTCAGGCGCGAGGGCGATGCCGATGCTGGCGCCGATGACGACGCTGTGGCCATCGACCTCGAACGGCTCCGCCATGCGCTGCACGACGCGCTCGGCGATCGCGGCCGCGTCGCGGGGGGAATCGATCGGGCCGGTCAGCACCGCGAATTCGTCGCCGCCGAGCCGCGAGACGTCGTCCCCCGAACGGCAGCACGCGCGCAGCCGTTCGCTCGCCTCGGCCAGCACGCGGTCGCCGATCGCGTGGCCGAGTGTGTCGTTGACCAGCTTGAAGTGGTCGAGGTCGACGGCCAGCACGGCAAACCGTTCGCGCCGGCGAATTCGCTGTTCGGCGGTCTCCATCGCCTCGTTGAAGGCGAGACGGTTGGGCAGGTCGGTCAGGGAGTCGTGCCGCGCGAGGTGGTGGATGTGGGCTTCGTGCCGGCGTTGCTCGGTGATGTCCTGATGCGTAGCGACCCAGCCGCCATCGGGCATGGCGTGATGCGAGATCGAGATGATGCGGCCGTCGGGCAGCTCGAATATCTCGGTCGCGTTGCCGCGCCTTTCGAGGAGGGCGCGGTGACGTTCAAGGAAGGCATCGCGGTCGCCGGTCGGCTGGATGCCGTGATCGAACCGGTACCGCAGGATGTCCGAATGCAGCGTGCCGGGCACGAGCAGTTCGGGCGGGAGGTTGTAGATGCGGGCGTACGGCGCGTTGCAGACTACCAGCCGCTGGTTGGCGTCGAACATGCACAGGCCGTGCGCCATCGTATCGACCGCGGCGGAGAAGCGCATGTTTTGCTGCGCCAGCTCGTCCTTGCGGGCCTCGAGCTCACGCAAGCGTGCCGCGTCCTCCGTGACGTCCTGATGTGTCGCGACCCAGCCGATCCCCGCGCTGCGGGCGTAAGTCGAACGAATGACGCGGCCGCGCAGATCGATCTCGTGGCGCTTGGGACTTTGCGGGTCGCGAGCGCCGGTGATGCGCTCCCGGAAGATTGCCACGAGCTGCTCGGCGCTGGCATTCGGCCAGTTGCCGACAGCGGCCGAGAAACGACAGACCTCGGCGAGCGTCGTGCCGGCGCGCACCTCGTTCGGCAAATTGAACATGCGCAGGAATTCGTTGTTGCACACGATGATGCGCAACTCGTCGTCCCAGATGACGAAGCCGTAGGACATGCTGTCCAGCGAAGCATCGAGCTGGGCATGCTGGAGGCGCAGCTCGCGCTCGCTGATGCGCAACAGGCGCACGTCGTTCCGCTGCTCGGTGACGTCGTGATAGAGGGCCAGCCAGTGGTTGGCGCCGAAGGCATCGTAGGTAACGGCGATCGTACGCCCGTCCGCGAAGACGCGCTCGACGTCGAGCTTGCCGCGCTCGGACAAGCCGCGCAGCGCGCCGGCCTCGGTCTCGTCTCCGGTGCGCGTGTCGTCGAGAACGCGCGGACCGTGGTCCAGGATGGTGGCGAGGCGTGCGCCACGTTTCAGAATGTGATCGGGCACCGACTGGGTGCGCCGGTAGGCGGCATTCCAGGCGACGAGGCGGAGCTGCGAGTCCCAAATGCAGGCGCCGGAGTTGATCTTCTCGAGGAACGCCGTGAGCGCATCGACGGACATGCCGTCGACGCCAAGGCTTTGATCAGCCGTGCTGCCCAACCCGCTCACGCCCGTAACCCGCTGAAACCACACTCGCGCGAAGCGCGCAGCATTGGGCCCTCGCGCTTAACGCGCGATTAAGGCGGGGCGAGTCGATCGCGCCGTTCTCCTAGGGCTTCTTGCGGTCGCGGGCTGCCAGCGTGCGCAGGCGCAGAGCGTTCAGGCGAATGAAACCGGCGGCGTCCTTCTGATCGTAGGCGCCGCGGTCGTCCTCGAAGGTGACCAGCGCGTCGGAATAGAGCGACTTCGGCGACTTGCGGCCGGTGACGATGACGTTGCCCTTGTACAGCTTCAGCCGCACGGTGCCTTCGACATTCGCCTGGCTTTCGTCCACCAGCTTCTGAAGCATGAGCCGCTCGGGCGCAAACCAGAAGCCGTAGTAGACCAGCTCCGCGTAGCGCGGCATCAGCGAATCCTTGAGGTGCGCCGCCTCGCGGTCCAGCGTCAGCGACTCGATGGCGCGATGCGCCGCATAGAGGATCGTGCCGCCGGGCGTCTCGTAGATGCCGCGCGATTTCATGCCGACGAACCGGTTCTCGACCAGATCGACGCGCCCAACACCGTTGTCGCGGCCGAGCGCGTTCAGCGCCGTCAGCATCGCGGCCGGCGACAATTGCTTGCCGTCGAGGGCAACAGGGTCGCCCTTTCGGAATTCGATCTCGATGCTGGTGGCTCTATCCGGCGCGTCCTCGGGTGCGATGGTGCGCTGGAAGACATACGGCGGCGGTTCGTTCCACGGGTCCTCGAGCACCTTACCTTCGGACGATGAGTGCAGAAGGTTCGCGTCGACCGAGAAAGGCGCCTCGCCGCGCTTGTCCTTCGGCACCGGGATCTGGTGCTTCTCGGCGAAGTCGAGGAGATCTGTGCGCGACTTGAACTGCCACTCCCGCCACGGCGCGATCACCTTGATGTTGGGATCGAGCGCGTATGCGGTGAGCTCGAAGCGGACCTGGTCGTTGCCCTTGCCGGTGGCGCCGTGGGCGATGGCGTCGGCGCCGGTCTGGTGCGCGATTTCTACCAGCCGCTTGGCGATCAGCGGGCGCGCGATCGAGGTGCCGAGCAGGTAGACGCCCTCGTAGAGCGCGTTCATGCGGAACATCGGAAAGACGAAGTCGCGGACGAATTCCTCGCGGAGATCCTCGATGTGGATTTCCTTGATGCCCAGCAGCTCGGCCTTGCGCCGCGCTGGCTCGAGCTCCTCGCCCTGGCCGAGATCGGCCGTGAAGGTCACGACCTCGGCGCCGTAGGTGGTCTGCAGCCACTTGAGGATGATTGAGGTGTCGAGCCCGCCGGAATAGGCAAGCACCACCTTCTTCACGTCAGCCATCGGAACGCTCCCCGGAAACGTGGCGGGCTTATAGGACGCCGGGCAGGATGCCTCAAGCCGGGGGCGGATCGGACGGCGGCGGCGGCCTGCTCCTCGCCGCATCGACGGCCTGCCCGATCAAGCGGCGGATGCTCCTGCCACCCTCCGTCAGCCCGCCCTCCAGCGTCTCCTCGGCAAGCGCGGCGGGCGGCGTGACGTAGAGCCAGCGGTAGGCGGCGGCGATCACCGCGAGGGTGATTGCCCAGGCAAGCAGCACGTCGGAGAGGAAGTGCCCGCCCATCGCGATGCGGTTCAGCGACAAGAGTAGGGCGAGGACGACGAGGATACGGAGCGCCGGCCGCCGCCAGGCGAGCGGCAGCAGCACGACGAGCGTCACCAGCCAGATCGCCGACGACGCCTCGCCGGAGACGAACGAGCAGTTGGTCGCGCAGGCGTCGCTCATGTGCCAGGCGCCGACGAATGGATGATCGCCACCGAAAAGGTTCACGCCGGTGGGCCGCGGTCGGCCCCAGTGATCCTTGAAGATGAGATTGACGATGATGCCCGGCCCGACGATCAGCGTGCCCAGAATGAACAGAGTGTCGCGCGGCGGGATCAGGCTCCGCTGCTCGGGGAAAGCGAGCTTGACGATCAGCACCACGATGAGCACGAGCACGACCACGCGGGTGATGTCGTTGCCGAGGTCGCGGAGCGCGACGAAGGCGGACAGGTTCGCCATCGGGAATCCGTGGCCGTCGTAGAACAGGCCGGAGAACCAGACGTCGAGACCAGGGAAGACCAGGAAGACGAGCGTCAGCGCGCCGATGACGACCGCTGCCTGCGCCAGCGGATGGGCGATCAGCGCCGGCGACTCGTGGTGCAGCCAGCCCTGCGGCCACAGGCGGTCGCGCCATCCGGGCGGTGTTTCCTCGGGCATACTCAACGGCGCTCAACTCCTGCCACGCGCTCCCTTATAGCGCGCGCGCCGGTTATAAGTCCGTTGATGCTTGCCCAGTTCGTCCCTTCGTTGCCCGTGCTTGCCGCGTTCGTCGTGGCCTCTCTCGTGCTCGGCGTGACGCCGGGGCCGGACATGACATTCTTCCTGTCGAAGACGATCGCGCAGTCACGCGGGGCGGGATTTGCGGCGCTCGGCGGCGTTTCGGTCGGCGTGGCGATCCACTCCGTGCTGGTGTCGCTCGGCCTGTCGGCGCTGCTCGCGGCGTCGGCCACGGCCTTCACCGTCCTCAAATTCGCCGGCGCGGCTTACCTCGCCTACCTCGCCTTCGACGCGATCCGCCACGGCTCGTCGCTATCGCTGACACCGGGCGCGCGCCGCGAACCTCTACGCTCGGTGTTCTTCAAGGGCCTGCTGATCAACCTGCTCAATCCGAAGGTCATCATCTTCTTCGTGACCTTCCTGCCGCAGTTCGTTTCGGCCACTGATCCGCATACGCCCGGCAAGCTGCTCTTCCTCGGTCTGGTGTTCATGGTGGTGAACATTCCGGTCTGCGCCGCCTTTATCCTCGGCGCCGATCGGATCGCGGCATTGCTTAAGACATCGTCACGTGCGACGCGGATCGTCGACTGGCTGTTCGCGACGGTGCTGGGCGCGTTCGCGGTGAAGCTGATTTTGACGCACGCGAGGTAGCGCACGCTCGTCCAAGCATCCACCTTCCCGTTGTCATCCTTCGGCGGCGCGAAGCGCCGACCGGAGGATCGCCCCACGCTTCCACACGCCCGGCGAGGTCGCGTTTGTCGCCGCCGATCCTCCGGTCGCGGCTTCGCCGCGCCGAAGGATGACAGCGGTGGTGGAAGCGGTTGCGGTGCTTAGTCCCAGCTTGCGGGCGAAGGTGGAAGACTACGCCGGCGCGATCATCGCTTCGAGCGCCATGCGTTCGCGGATCTTCATCCGCTCGCTCTCGCTCTTCAGCTGCCCGCACGCCGCCAGAATATCGCGGCCGCGCGGGGTGCGGATGGGCGAGGCGTAGCCGGCGGCGTTGACGATGTCGGCGAACTTCTCGATCTGCGCCCAGTCGGAGCATTCGTACTGGTTACCCGGCCACGGGTTGAACGGGATCAGGTTGATCTTGGCCGGGATGCCGGCGAGCAGCCGGACGAGTTCGCGCGCATCGGCCAGCGAGTCGTTGACGCCCTTCAGCATCACGTACTCGAAGGTGATGCGGCGCGCGTTCGACAGGCCGGGATAGGCGCGGCAGGCGGCGAGCAGTTCCGCGATCGGATATTTCTTGTTCAGAGGCACCAGCTCGTCGCGCAATTCGTCGCGCACTGCGTGGAGCGAGATCGCGAGCATGACGCCGATCTCGTCGCCGGCTTTCGGGATCATCGGGACTACGCCGGAAGTCGAGAGCGTGATGCGCCGCTTCGACAGGCCGAGGCCCTCGCCGTCGGCGGCGATGTGGAGCGCATCCTTGACGTTGTCGAAGTTGTAGAGCGGCTCGCCCATGCCCATCATCACGATGTTGGACACGAGGCGGCCTGTCGAAGGCACGTCGCCGGCAATCGGCGTCATCTGCGGGTAGTCACCGAGGCGATCGCGGGCGAGCAGGATCTGCCCGACGATTTCCTCCGGCGTCAGGTTGCGTACAAGCTTCTGCGTGCCGGTGTGGCAGAACGAGCAGGAGAGCGTGCAGCCGACCTGGCTCGACAGGCAGAGCGTGCCGCGGCCTTCTTCCGGGATGTACACCGTTTCGATCTCTACCGGGCGCCCGGCGCCGCGCGAGGGGAAACGCAGCAGCCACTTGCGGGTGCCGTCGTTGGAAATTTGCTCGGTGACGATCTCGGGCCGCGTGATGGCGAAATGCTCATCGAGCTTCGCGCGCAGGTCTTTCGAGATGTTGGTCATCGCGCCGAAGTCGGTGGCGCCGCGAAGGTAGAGCCAGTGCCAGATCTGGCCGGCGCGCATCTTCACCTGCCCGGCCGGGATGCCGACGGCGGCGAGCGTGTCCGCGAGGCCGGCGCGCGTCAGCCCGACGAGCGAAGGCTTGCCGGCGGGGGCGGAAATGGGGGCGGTTTCGGGCTGCACGGCGCGGTTATAGCGCAACCTTGGCGGCTGACCAGCCGCCGGGCGGGGAATGCCGCTACGGGCACTCCTTGGTCACGGCATCCAGCGCGGCGCTGATGCCGGCCAGCGAGTAGCTGTCGGTGATCTGCGTACCGCGGCGCGAGGTGGACGTGAGGGTCATGGCGTGGCCCTTCTTCATCGCTTCAACTAACGCGACTTCCGTCTCCTGCACCGACCAGGCCGTATCGGGATGGCTGGCGTCGAGGAACATCTTGAACTTGGCGCCATCGACATCGATCGTCACGTCGGCGTTGCTGCCGAAGGTGTAGCCGACGATGGAACTCACCTCGTTCACCACACCCTTCGTCGGGATGCGGGTGATCTGGAAATAGGCGGGGTCGCGGCCGCTCGCGGGCTGCGAGTACTTGCTGTCCTTCGGCTGGGTGGCGATGAAGCACATCTTGCCGTCGGCGGTGTTCGACGTGAAGGCGTTCCAGTCCTTGAACGTGTTGAGTTGGGTGGCGCCGCCGGCCTGGGCAACGGCTGCCCCGGTCAGGCCGAGCAGGACGAAGGCGGAAAGGGCGAGGGGGCGTAGCTTCATGGTCTGCTGCAGGGACGGCAGAAATGCACCGCTCCCTGATTCTCTCGCTCTGGTGATCATTTATTAAACTTCGCTGACCCGAGTTACTATTTCGCTAAGCTTCACATGGCAATCGCCGGCGAAGCGGATTTGACCGCGCTCGTGCGGCTCTCTTGCCGGGCAATCGCGACGATATTGTGATGGAAGCCACGGAAAACGCTGGTTAATCGGCTCCTGCGATGGAGTCCACCGCGCGTTTTGCCGCCTCGCGGTGCGCCGGCGTGATGTGAGCGCGCACCATTGCGATGGCGCCAAGCAGCACCGTCACGTCGTCGGAGAAGCCGATGCCTGCGAGGAAGTCGGGCACCGCGTCGAACGGCATCACGAAGTACACCAACGCGGCGAGGAGGATGCCGCGGACGCGATGCGGCGTGGCCGGGTCCATCGCGCAAAAGTAGGCGGCAACCAGGTCGTCGGTGAAGGGAATGTAGCGGACGGCCTTGCGAAAGGTTGCCCAGAAACTGCGCCGGACCTTGGCGGAGCGTGGGTCGTCGCCGGCACCGTTTTTCTCGGGACCGAGGATCTCGCCGTACAGGATCTCTGGCATTGCCACTCCGCTCGTCTGGTCACCGGGAAGATGGGACAGGATCGATCGCCCTGCAATATGGCCAGCCGTAGCAAGGTTAGCCCCAACCCTCCCCTCAGGGGGAGGTTGATCCGCGAATCACCCCGCCGCCGCGCGCCCTTCGACCGGCATCATGCGCACGGGCGCCAGGTCGTACGCCTGCTCCACGATGTACGGACCGCCGCCGACCGAGTTGCGCGAGGAAAACAGCACGAAGCGCTCGACGGTGAACGGCTCGGCGAAGAAGCCGCCGCGCAGCGTCAGGTACTCGGCGATGTCGCGGGCGCTGCCGCTCCGCAGCCGCGCCAGCGTGACGTGCGGCGTGTACTTGCGGCCCTCGGCCGCCAGGCCGATGCGCTGCAGGATGCGTTCGTGTTCCGCCTGCAGCTCCATCAGTGGGCGCGACGGTTCGACCTCGGCGACGACGGCGTGGTGCTTGCGGGTGCCCAGCGCGCCAAGCCCGGTGAAGCGCAGCGGGAAGGCGGAGCGCCTGACGCGCGCCAAACCGTCGGCGGCTTCCTCGGCAACGTTCATGTCCACGTCGCCGATGAAACGGAGCGTCAGGTGGTAGTTCTGCGTATCGATCCAGCGGGCGCCAACCAAGCCGCCGCGGAGAAAGGCCAGCCGCTCCGCGATGTGCTCCGGAATCTCGATGCCGGTGAAGAGGCGCGGCATGGTGATTCTCCCGTTAGCGACTCCCAGCAGAATCTCGGGTTAACGGGCCGGATGTAAAGGGGGAAGTCGCGGTCTTTTTGCCGACTCCCCAATGGCTTGGCCCCTTGTTTGCCGGAACCGCACAGCCCATATTTGGGCCAAGTCCGTTGAAACGCGGGCTTCGGGCGACCCGCATAGGATCGGAGAGGGATCACTTCCATGGCCAACTACGAAAATCAGCCTCGCTACGGCGCCACGGTTGCGCAGAGCGGCGCTGAAGCCGTCGATCAGGGCCTGCGCGCGTACATGCTGCGCGTCTACAACTACATGACCATTGGTCTGGTACTGACCGGCGTGACGGCCTGGGCCGTGGTCAACACCAGCCTGATCAACCTGTTCTTCCAGCAGAGCGAGACCGGCTTCGGCCTGACGCTGCTGGGCTGGGTCGCGTTCCTGGCGCCGCTGGCGCTGGTGTTCGTATTCTCGTTCGGCATCCAGCGCATGAGCGTCGCCACCGCGCAGCTTCTGTTCTGGGTTTACGCCGCGCTGATGGGCGTATCGCTGTCGCCGATCCTGCTGCTCTACACAGGGGCCAGCGTCTCGCGCACCTTCTTCATCACCGCCGCAACGTTCGGCGCGATGAGCCTGTGGGGCTACACGACTTCGCGTGATCTCACCGGCATGGGCCGCTTCCTGATCATGGGCGTGATCGGCATCATCATCGCCTCGATCGTGAACATCTTCCTCGGCTCGGCCGCGGTCGACTTCGCGATCTCGATCATCGGCGTGCTGGCCTTCACGGGCCTCACCGCCTACGACACGCAGAAGGTCAAGGAGATGTACTTCGTCGGCGACGACGGCACGGTTGCGGGCCGCAAGGCGATCATGGGCGCCCTCAACCTGTACCTCGACTTCGTCAACCTGTTCCTCTTCCTGCTCCGCCTGTTCGGTTCAAGCCGCAACTAGCGCCGGGCGTACGGGTCGCATAAGACAAGGGCGCGGGTCCAACCCCGCGCCCTTCGTCTTTTTGGGCCGACGATGATAGCGACGACGCGGCCGGCGACTGCCGCCGACATTCTCGCCATCACTGCGATCTATACCGAGCAGGTGCTGTATGGCACCGCGACGTTCGAGCTTACGCCGCCGGACGCGGCGGAGATGGGCGAGCGCATGGATGGGCTGCTCGCGGCCGGCTACCCGTACATCGCCGCCGAGCGCGACGGACGCCTCATCGGTTACGCCTACGCGGGGCCGTTCCGGGCGCGGCCGGCGTACCGTCACACGGTGGAAGATTCGATCTACCTCGGGACCGATGCGCGCGGGCAGGGCGTCGGCGGGCTGCTGCTGCGCGTGCTGATCGAGGAATGCATCCAGCTCGGTTTCCGCCAAATGCTGGCGGTCATCGGCGATTCGCAGAACATGGCGTCGATCCGCGTGCATCGCGCCGCCGGCTTCCGCGACACCGGGACTTTCACTGCCGTTGGTCACAAGTTCGGACGCTGGCTCGACGTCGTGATGATGCAGCGGGCGCTGGGCGTTGGCGACAGCACGCCGCCGGAGCGGCCCTAGGCGACCACCAGCGTCGGCTTGTCGATGACGCGGAGCACGTTAGCCAGTTCCTGCCCGCGCTTCAGGATGACGCCGGTCGCCGTCACCAGCGAATAGGCGCCCTGGCGGCGGGCAAGCTTGGGATCCTTCACGACACGGTAGAGCGGCACCTCCGAGGTGCGGCGGAAGATCGAGAAGACGGCGCGATCACGGAGGTGATCAATGGCGTAGTCGCGCCATTCGCCGGAGGCGACGTGGCGGCCGTAGACGGCAAGGATCTTGTTGATCTCGGCGCGAGTGAAGGTGACTTGATCCGGTGGTCGGTGGGCGGCCAGCGCGATCAGATTTGCGCGGCCGCCGGAGGGCTCTTTTTCAGTCGCCTCGCCTGTCGCCACCGGCAGCTCCATCGTTCATCCGGCTGTCATGATCGACCCGTTCCGGGCGACGCGCAAGCCGATCATTGCACGGTCGCGGACAAGCGGCAGATTTCACGATTTCGCCCTTTTTCGGCCCTTGCGAGGCCACCCTCGGCAACGACCCTCTCGATCGTTGCCTCATGGTTCGGCTCGACAGAGCCACGGTAGTTTCTCAGCCCCCCAGCCCCCCGGGGTTCAGTTGAACCGAACCACCTTGTCCTGCGTAACGGGGTGAAACCCTTGAGGCAGCAATTGGCCGGCGCTTGCGCCGGCCAATTTGCGTCTGGGGCCTGGGTATTCCGGAAAAATCAGACGGCAGCGGCGAGCGCGCGCTCCAGCATCAGCCGGCACTCATTCGCCTGGGTCCGGGCCGTCTCATCGCCCCAGCGTGCGAGAATCTCGCGCAAGTCGCGGATTGCTGCATCGACGGCTGTTACCAGATCGATCTCGAGCTCCTCGGCAAGCTCGTCACGCGAGCGGAACTGAACGATATCGGCCATACGGGAATCGCCTCTCGCGGCGAATCAGGAGTTGCCGCTAAGCCATTCCGACTCAAAAGAGTTATTGGCTGCTTAAAGTCCCGCGCGAACCGTCGCGGCGCCGAGGATCGGGCCGGGCAGGCCGTCTTTCGATTCGGTCTGGAGCAGTACGGCGCAACTGTCGGCCTTGGCGTGCTCCATCTCGCTCTTGGCGAGGTCCACCGACATCGCCGCGCCGGTCCACATGGCGATCGGGCGCATCTTCCGCACGACGTTGGTGTAGGTGATCGTCTTGCCGGAATTTTCGCCGCGTCCGATCGGTACGGTCACGGCGCGGTCGTACATCACCAGCCAAAGCGTGGCGTGCGGCACGTCGCTCGGCGAGGCGCCGACATTCACCGTGACGGCATCGCCATGCACGGTCATGTCGATCGGCACGGAGAGGCCGCCCTGGTTTGCCGCGATCGCGCCTTCGATATCGCCGCGGAGCGAACCCGGCACATGGTTGCGACCGTCGATGATCGCCTGCGGCGTGTAGACGTCGCCGTCACCGCGCGCCGCGGAATAATCGCGCTGGCGCTGCGAGAAATCGTGGCTGGCGAGCGTGTCCTTCCAGCCGAGGTAATCCCAGTAGTCGACGTTGTAGGAAAGCGCGAGCACGTCGTTGCGGCCGGCGTAGTCGGCAAGCAGCCGGTCGGCGGCGGGGCAGGAGGAGCAGCCCTGGCTGGTGAACAGCTCGATGACGGCTTTCGCGCCGTCCGCCTGCGCGGGCACGGCGCTCGCTGTCGCAAGCGCGCCAAAAGCGGCAACAATGGCCACGCGAATCCACGCCACGCCTGTCTTCCCCTTCAAGCGCCGCAACTCCGGCGCTAGGCGCCTAACTATGGCCCGGCCGGCTCAAGTTCGAGTCACGTTAGGGTGAGTTTCGCCCTCCCCTCAGGATCACCATACGCCAAGCCGCCGCGTTAGCCAGCAACACGGCTGGGGACATAGTGAAGAACGTCGGGCCTCTTCCTCGTCCCTTTGGATGAACGTCAGGCGGTGGCGAGCTGGCGGAGCACGTAATGCAGGATGCCGCCGTGCTGGAAATATTCGAGCTCGTCCAGCGTATCGATGCGGCAGGTGAGGGGGACGACGGTGATCTTGCCGTCGGCGGTGGTGATCTCCGCCTCGAGGATCTGGCGCGGCTTGAGGTCGGCGCCGAGGCCACGGATGGTGACCGTCTCGCGGCCCGAGAGCCCAAGCGAGTGCCAGGTCGTGCCCTCGGCGAAGACCAGCGGCAGCACGCCCATGCCGACGAGGTTGGAGCGGTGGATGCGCTCGAAAGATTCGGCGATGACGGCGCGGACGCCTAGCAGGCGCGTGCCCTTCGCGGCCCAGTCACGCGATGAGCCGGTGCCGTATTCCTTTCCGGCGAAGATGACGAGCGGCACGTTCTCCTGCTCATAGCGCATCGCGGCGTCGTAGATCGACAGGCGGTCGCCTGACGGCCAGTGGACCGTGACGCCGCCTTCGACGCCGGCGACCATCTGGTTTTTGATGCGGATGTTGGCGAACGTGCCGCGCATCATCACCTCGTGGTTGCCGCGGCGCGAGCCGTACGAATTGAAGTCGGCCGGGCGCACCTGATGCTCCATGAGGTATTTGCCGGCGGGGCCGTCGCGCTTGATCGAGCCGGCGGGCGAGATGTGGTCGGTGGTGATCGAGTCGCCGAACAGGCCGAGGATGCGAGCGCCGACGATGTCGGTCACCGGCACCGGCGTCATGGTGATGCCGGTGAAGTACGGCGGGTTCTGTACGTAGGTGGAGCCGGAGTTCCAGCGATACGTCTGGCCGCCGGAGACGTTGATCCGCTGCCAGTGCTCGTCGCCCTTGAAGACGTCGGCGTAGCGGGTGCGGAACATGTCGACCGTGATGGTCGAGCGGACCAGTTCGGCAACGTCCTTCGATGAGGGCCACACGTCCTTCAGCATCACCGGCTGCCCGTCCTTGCCGGTGCCGAGCGGCTTGGTGGTGATGTTCCGACGCATGTCGCCGGTCAGTGCATAGGCCACCACCAGCGGCGGCGAGGCGAGATAGTTGGCGCGCGTATCGGGGTTCACGCGGCCCTCGAAGTTGCGATTGCCTGAGAGCACCGAGGCGACGACCAGGTCCTGCTTGCCGATGGCGTCGCTTATCTCTTCCGGCAGTGGGCCGGAGTTGCCGATGCAGGTCGTGCAGCCATAACCGACGAGGTTGAAGCCGAGCGCGTCGAGGTCCTTCTGGAGGTCGGCGCGGGCGAGGTAGTCGGTCACGACCTGCGAGCCGGGCGCCAGCGACGTCTTCACCCACGGCTTGGTGGTCAGCCCCTTCTCGCGGGCATTCCGCGCCAGCAGGCCAGCGGCGATCAGTACGCTCGGGTTGGAGGTGTTGGTGCACGACGTGATCGCGGCGATGACGACGTTGCCATCGCTCAGCTTGTAGTCGTGTCCGGCTACGTCGGCGGTCTTCATGTACTCAGGAGCCGGCCCGCCTTCCTCGTCCTGGTCGGCGGCCTTGTCGCTGCCGTTGACGTCGCGGATCTTGGCAAGCGCCTCGTCGAACGATGTGTCGGCGACGGACAGCGCGACGCGATCCTGCGGGCGCTTCGGTCCGGCGAGCGACGGCACCACCGTGGCGAGATCGAGCTCCAGCGTGTCGGTGAAGAACGGATCGGGCGTCTCGTCGGTGCGGAACAGGCCCTGCGCCTGCGTGTAGGCCTCGACCAGCGCGATGCGCTCGGGATCGCGTCCGGTGGCCTTCAGGTAGTTCAGCGTGTCGCGATCGACGGGGAAGAAGCCGCAGGTCGCGCCATACTCCGGCGCCATGTTGGCGATGGTGGCCTTGTCCTCCAGCGCGAGGTTGGAGAGGCCGGCGCCGTAGAACTCCACGAACTTGTTCACCACGCCCTTCTTGCGCAGCATCTCGGTGACGGTGAGCACGAGGTCGGTCGCGGTGACGCCTTCCTTGAGCTTGCCCATGAGGCGGAAGCCGATGACCTCCGGGATAAGCATCGAGATCGGCTGGCCGAGCATCGCGGCCTCGGCCTCGATGCCGCCGACGCCCCAGCCGAGCACGGCAAGGCCGTTGACCATGGTCGTGTGGCTGTCGGTGCCGACCAGCGTATCGGGATAAGCGACGGTGCGGCGGCCATCCATGCCGGTCCACACCGTTTGCGCCAGGTACTCGAGATTCACCTGGTGGCAGATGCCGGTGCCCGGCGGCACGACGCGGAAATTCTCGAAGGCGGTCGAGCCCCAGCGCAGGAACGTGTAGCGCTCGCCGTTGCGCTCATACTCCAGCTCGACGTTCTTGCCGAAGGCGGAGGCGCCGCCGAAATAGTCGACCATGACGGAATGGTCGATGACGAGATCGACCGGCACCAGCGGATTGATGCGCGCCGGATCGCCGCCAAGCGTCACCATCGCGTCGCGCATGGCGGCGAGGTCGACGACAGCGGGCACGCCGGTGAAATCCTGCATCAACACGCGGGCAGGGCGGAAGGCGATCTCGCGGTCGCTCTTGCGCGTCACCAGCCACTCCGCCATGGCGCGGATGTCGTCGGCGCTTACGGAACGGTCGTCCTCGTTGCGGAGCAGGTTTTCGAGCAGCACCTTCAGCGAGAAGGGCAGGCGGGAGATGCCGGTGAGGCCGTTCTTCTCGGCCTCGGTCAGGCTGTAGTAGTCGTACTCGGCGCCGCCGACATGGAGGGTACGTCTCGACTTGAAGGTATCGGCGGTCACGGGCTTGTTGCTCCTCGGTGGCGTGGCGCGGGCGCCCAGCCTTTGGCAGGCGACGGAGAGGGTGCGCGCGCCTTATAGTCCCATTCCAATGTGCAATTCCAGACGAACAAAAACCGCGCGTCCCCAGCGTTTGCAGCCATACCTTGCAGCGGTTCGAAGCAAGAACCGCGCCCTCTCGTCATGCGGCTGACGGCGAGCGATCTCACGGCCGTGCGCGGCGGGCGCATGGTGTTCGCCGGCGTGTCATTCGCGCTTGGCGCCGGACAGGCGCTGGCGGTCACGGGCGCGAATGGCTCGGGAAAATCGACACTGCTGCGGCTGGTGGCCGGTCTGCTGAAACCGGCGGCAGGAAACATCACGATTGATCCTGCGAGAGAAGATAGCGCGCTCCACTACCTCGGCCACCTCGACGGTTTGAAGACGGCGCTGACGGTGCGGCAGAATCTCCAGTTCTGGCGGACGCTGTGGAACGGCGGCGCGGTCGAGACGGCGTTCGCCCGGTTCGGGCTGGAGGCGCTCGCCGACCTTCACGTCGGCGCGCTGTCGGCGGGCCAGAAGCGGCGCGTGACGCTCGCCCGCCTGCTCATCGCCCCGCGCCCGCTGTGGCTGCTCGACGAGCCGGCGACCGCGCTCGACACGGCGGCGGAGGCGATGCTGGGCACGGTCGTCGCCGAACACCTCGCGAGCGGTGGCATGGCGATCGTCGCGACACACCGGCCGCTGCCGTTTCCGGCGGCGATGCTGGCGTTGGGGGCGGCATGATCCCCGCGCTCGTCGCCGTCGCCGCTCAGACAGCGCGCCTGTCGCTCCGGAGCGGCGGAGTGCTGGTCGGTCTCGTCTTTTTCCTCGCGGTCATCGTCGTGGTGCCGTTCGGCATCGGGCCTGACCTGAAGCTGCTCGGCCGCATCGGTCCGGCGGTGTTGTGGATCGCCGCGCTGCTGGCGACGTTGCTGGGGCTCGACCGGCTGTTCCGCGACGACCGTGACGACGGCTCGCTCGACCTGCTGATGCTGTCCGGCGTGCCGCTCGAATTGACGGTGCTGGCGAAATGTGCCGGCGCGTGGCTGGCTACCGGGTTGCCGCTGGTGATCGCTACGCCGGTGCTCGGACTGCTGCTCGGCATCGATCCGGTGCCGCTGTTCGCGACCGCCGCGACCCTGCTCGCCGGTACGCCGGCCCTGATCCTCATCGGCGCAATCGGCGCGGCGCTGATCGCGGCGCTCGGCCGTGGCGGTCTGATCGTCGCGGTGCTGGTGCTGCCCTTCACGATCCCGGTGCTGATCTTCGGCGTCAGCGCAGCGTCCGCGCCGATCGTCGGCCCCACGCCCTTCCTGCCGCCGTTTCTGATCCTCGTCGCGCTGACGTTGGTGAGCGCGGTGGTCGCGCCGCTTGCTGCGGCAGCGGCGCTCAGGACGGGCGAGTAGAGCCCCCTCTCCCATAGGGAGAGGGCTTCGCCTCTTATGAGCGCAGCGAATTAGAGGCGAAGGATGAGGGGACCGGAGTTAGACGGAGAGGGCATACCCCTCACCCCATTCGCCTAAGCTCACCTTCGGTTAGCTAAGGCTCATGGCCCTCTCCCTATGGGAGAGGGGAGCGTGTGATTTTCGCGGATAGGCTACTGCGGTGCCGGCTTCATCGGGCAGGGATAGAGCCGCTCGCGATTGCCGTCGGGACTGATGAACGACAGCGCGCCATTCTCCAGCGACAGCGTCACCTCCGGCATCGCATGATCGGGCGCGGCGCCGTTCAGCTTGCCGTTGGCGATGGTGTAAGTGCCTTCCTGCTTGTCGCTCGGGTCCGAGAAGCTCCCCGAGACGAACTTTCCGTCGGCAGTGAAGGTGAGCTGGCCCTGGCTGCAGGTTTCCTCGTCGCCCCAGATACCGACGATCGCCTGGCGGAATTCGTCGTCGGTGGTGGCGAAGGCGGGAGCGGTGCTGAGCGCCGCGAGAAGAAGGCCGAGCATCAATCTGGTCATGAACGCACCCCGATACGACACGAATGCCCCTTCGCGTGCGCGGGTCTAGCACGTTGCCGCGGGCCGGTCGCCCCCCTACAACGTCAGCCATGGCACTGATCGATCTCGCCAATCCCAGCCGGTTCCTTGCCTTCGCAGGCAAGGTCCAGCCGTGGCTCGCGGGTGCAACGGTCATCGTCCTTGCAGCCGGCCTCTACCTCGCCTTCTTCGCCTCGCCGCCGGATTACCAGCAGGGCGATGCGGTGCGCATCATGTACGTGCACGTGCCGTCGGCGTGGCTGTCCATGCTGGGCTACGGCCTGATGGCGCTCGCCGCGCTCGGCACGCTGGTCTGGCGCCATCCGCTCGCCGACGTCACGGCGAAGAGCGCGGCACCGATCGGCGCAGCCTTCACGCTGCTGGCGCTCGTCACGGGGTCGCTGTGGGGCAAGCCGATGTGGGGCACCTACTGGGTGTGGGACGCGCGGCTGACGTCGGAGCTGGTGCTGCTGCTCATCTATCTCGGCATCATCGCGCTGTGGCAGGCGGTGGAGGATCCCGGCCGCGCCGCGCGCGCGGTCGCGATCCTGACGCTGGTCGGCACCGTCAACCTGCCGATCATCAAATTCTCCGTCGATTGGTGGAACACGCTGCACCAGGGCGAGAGCATCTTCCGTGCCGGCGGGCCGACCATCGACAGCGGCATGCTCACCGCGCTGTTCGTGATGCTGGCGGGGATGACGCTGCTGTTCGCGACGCTGCTGATCGCGGCGATGCGGAACGAGATCCTGCGCCGGCGCGTGCGCACGCTGGAGCTCACCGCCGCGGGACAGGCGGCGTGAGCCACGCCGGGTTCATCGCGGCGGCGTATGTCGCGACGGCGCTAGTGCTGGCGGCCTTGATCGCCTGGGTCGTCCTCGACGGACGCGCACAGCGGCGGCGCCTCGCAGAGCTCGAGGCACGCGGCATCAAGCGGCGGTCGGCATCGTGAGCGAGACGCAGCAGCCGACACCGGCGCGGCCGATCTGGCGACTGATTTACCTGCTGCCGCTTGGCCTGTTCATGGTGCTGGTGCTCGTCTTCTTCTCGCGGCTGGAATTCGGCGGCGATCCCGAAGCGATTCCCTCGGCTCTCATCGGCAAACCGGCGCCCGATTTTTCGCTGCCGCCCCTGGAAGGGCTGAACGTGCCCGGCTTTGCGCGCGCCGATTTCACGGGCAAGGTGACGCTGGTCAACGTCTTCGCCTCGTGGTGCGTGCCCTGCCGCGCCGAGCATCCCGTGCTGACGGCGCTCGCCAAGGACACCCGTGTCCGCGTGGTGGGCATCAACTACAAGGACCAGAGCGGCAACGCGCTCGCTTTCCTCAACGGCCTCGGCAATCCCTACGCCGCGGTCGGCGTCGATCAGCGCGGGCGTGCGGCGATCGACTGGGGAGTGTACGGCGTGCCGGAAACTTTCCTCGTCGGACGCGACGGCATCATCGTGGCGAAGATCATCGGTCCGCTCGATCCGGACAACGTCGAGCACCAGCTCAAGCCGGCGATCGAGAAGGCGCTGGCCGGCGGCTGAGCGCCTGCCCCGTCAGGAATGTCGCGAGCGCTGCGGCGATCAGTAGCGGCAACGTGAGATGCGCGATGCGCAACCCGACGACGTCGGCGAGGGCGCCGAGAACAGCGGGCGCGAGCAGCACTGCCAGCCCGAAGGCCAGCGTCAGACGTTGCGCGGCGGCATCGTTGTTGCCGTCAGCGGCGCCCAGCGCCAGCGCCATGGTCAGGGGGTATTGCGGGGCGACGCAGAGGCCAAGCATCACGATGCCAGGGATCGCCGCCCACGGCGTGGCGATGCCCCAGTAGAGCAGGAAGCCCATCACGCCGGTGGCGAACGCGGCGAGAAGGATGGCCTGCGGCGCAAAGCGATGGAGAAGCGCACGCAGCGCGACACGGCCGGCCAGCACGCCCACGAAGAAGCCGGCGGCGTACGTCGCCGCCTCAGCCGGCGTGAGTCCGACGACGCGTTCCAGAAACGACGGCGACCAGAGCAGCACGGAAAACTCGAACGAACACGAGAAGCCGAGTAGTGCGCAGTACGCCCAAAACGCCGGCAGCAGAGGCCTGCGGGTCACCGCTGCTGCGGCATGCGCCTCCGGGATCGTGATGCTGCGGAAGAGGACGATGAGCGTGACGCCGATCGCGCCGCCGAGGATCACTGCCGGACGCCAGCCGAAGCCGTGCGCCACGGAGAAGCCGGTGACCAGCGGGCCGACAATCGCGAATGAATACGCGATGATCGCCTGCTCGGCGAAGGCGTGACGGCGCGCCTCGCCATGGAGATCGGAGAGGATGGCGGGCACTACCGACGGGATCACGCCGCCACCGAGGCCGATCAGCAGGCAGCTCGGGATGCTCGCCCACGCACCGGGCGAAAGACACAGCAGAAACGCGCCTGCCGCGATGCTGCCGCCCCCCAACCACAACGAGCGGCGGCGGCCGAGCGGGCGCGTAATGTGGCGGCCGAACAGCGCGGTGATGATCACGCCCAGCGCCACCGCGCTCGAGTGCAGGCTGACGATGCGGTAGGAGAGGGCGAACTCCTCCTGCAGGAACGGAATGACGTTGCCCTGCACGTTGAAGAGATAGATCTGTGTCGCGATGAGGAAGTAGCCGTACCAGGTGGCCGGGCGGCGGACGAAAGCAGGCGCGGCCATCTGCCTCACCGGCATCCGCGCAACGACGGACTCGGGCTCGGCGCTCACTCCTGCGGCTTCTCTTCCAGCGAATGCTTCTGGATCAGCGGCATCTGTGTCAGCGCGAAGACGAAGGTGATAGGCACGATGGCGAACACCTTGAAGGTGACCCAGGTGTCGGTCGAGACCGAGCGCCAGACGATCTCGTTGAGGATGGCGAGGCCGAAGAAGAACAGCCCCCAGCGGAAGGTGAGCTTCCGCCAGCCATCGTCATCCAGCTTGAACACCGCGTCGAAGACATAGCCCATCAGCGCGCGGCCGAAGAGGAGGCCGCCGAGCAGGATGCCACCAAACAGGCAGTAGATGATCGTCGGCTTGATCTTGATGAACCGCTCGTCGTGCAGCCACAACGTAAGTCCGCCGAACACCACCACGACGATGGCGGTGACGAACGGCATCAGCGGCAGCCTTCGCGTCAGCGCGTAGGAAATCGCGAGCGCCAGCAGCGTGGCGACGATAAACACCGCCGTGGCGAAGAATATCGGGCCGCCGAGCTGGGTGATGATCGGCCAGCTCGCCGCCATCTTCTCCCCGCGCGCGTTCGCGACGAAGAAGATCAGCAGCGGCCCGACCTCCAGCGCCAGCTTGAGCCAGGGGTTCAGCTTCTTTTCTTCCGGCGTGTGCGGTTCGTTGGGGGCGGATTCGAAGGTCATGTCGCGAACCTAAAGCCCCGCCAGCGCCTTGGCAAAATCGTCCGGCGCGAATGGCTCGAGGTCGTCGATGCCTTCACCGACGCCGACGAAATGCACCGGCAAGCCATACTTCGACGCGATGGCCACCAGAATGCCGCCGCGCGCGGTCCCGTCGAGCTTGGTCATCACGAGGCCGGTGACGCCGGCGCGCTTGCCAAAGATTTCCACCTGCTGCAGCGCGTTCTGGCCGGTCGTCGCATCGAGGGTGAGGATGACCGAGTGCGGAGCGGTGGCGTCGAGCTTGCGAATGACGCGGATCACCTTCTCCAGCTCCGCCATCAGCGCGTCCTTGTTCTGCAGGCGTCCGGCGGTGTCGATGATGAGGACATCGGCGCCGGCAGTCTTGGCCTGCTGGAGCGCGTCGAAGGCGAGGCTGGCGGCATCGGCGCCCGGCTCGCTCGCGACGACCGTCGCGCCGGTGCGCGTGCCCCATATCTTGAGCTGCTCGATCGCCGCCGCACGGAAGGTGTCGCCCGCCGCAAGCACCACGCGCTTGCCCTCGGCGCGCAGCTTGGCGGCGAGCTTGCCGATGGTGGTGGTCTTGCCGGTGCCGTTGACGCCGACGACCAGCACGACGTGCGGTTTCAGCGCCGGGTTCAGCGCGAACGCCTGCGCCACCGGCGTCAGCGTCTTGCCGATCTCGTCGGCCAGCACCTGCTTCACCTCGGCGTCGGTGATCTCCTTGTCGTAGCGCGTCGCCCGCAGCGTGCCGACGATGCGGCCGGCGAATTCGGTGCCGAGGTCGGCGCGGATCAGCGCGTCCTCGAGGTCGGCGATGGCGTCGGCGTCGAGCTTGCGGCGCGTGAAAATCGACGCAATGCCGTCGGTGAGTGCGCTGGAGGAGCGCGCGAGGCCGGAGCGCAGTCGATCAAGCCACGACTGGCGGGGTGCCTCCCCGTTCGGCTTCTCGTCGCTGCCGAAGATTTTGCCGAACAGCGCCATCTACGCCGCCTCGGCGATAAGGCCGCGGCCGTTATGGCCAACAATGCGGGCGTCCACGAACGTGCCCGGCGTGGCATCGATGCGCGCGGGGGTGAACTGCGGCGTGCGGCCGACGCCGCCGTTTTCGACCAGCAGGCGGCGGGTCGTGCCCTGCTCGGCGGCGAGGTGCGCGGCGAAGGCGCGGGCACCCTTGGTGCGGAGCGCGGCCGCGCGGGCATGGATCGTGGCGCCATCGACCTGCGGCATGCGCGCCGCCGGCGTGTGCGGGCGCGGCGAATAGGGGAAGACGTGGAGCGTGGTGAGGCCGCAATCATCGACCAGCGCCAGCGATTGCGCGGCCATGGCGTCGGTCTCCGTGGGGAACCCGGCGATGAGATCGGCGCCGAAGACGATGTCGGGGCGGAGGCGTCTCACAGCGTCGGTGAAGCGGACGGCGTCGGCGCGCGCATGGCGGCGCTTCATCCGCTTCAGGATCAGGTCGTCGCCGTGCTGGAGCGACAGGTGGAGATACGGCATCAGCCGCTCCTCCTCCGCGATCGCGATAATCAGGTCACGATCGGCCTCGATCGAGTCGATGGAGGAAAGACGCAGCCGCCTGAGCTCCGGCACATCGCGCAGGATAGCGCGCACCAGCGTGCCGAGATTGGGCGCGTCGTACGAGGTGATGTCGACGCCGGTGAGCACGACCTCGCCGTGACCGGCCTCGACCAGCGCACGCACGTTGCCGATGACGGTCGCCATCGGAACGGATCGCGAGTTCCCGCGGCCGAGCGGGATGACGCAGAACGTGCAGCGGTGGTCGCAGCCGTTCTGTATCTCGACGAAGCCGCGCGTGTGGCCGGGGATCGTCGTGGCAGCGGTGCTAGCGGTACGCACAGCCATGATGTCGCCGACGCGAACACGCTGGTCAGAGGCATAGGCCACCGCGTCGAGCTTCTCGGCATTGCCGAGGACGCGGTCCACCTCGGGCATGGCGGCGAAGCCGTCGGGATCGATCTGCGCCGCGCAGCCGGCGACGATCACCGGACGATGGGGCTGCTCGCGCTTGGCATGGCGGATCGCCTGCCGCGCCTGGCGCACGGCCTCAGCGGTGACGGCGCATGTGTTGACCAGGACGGCGTCGGCGATGCCGGCCTCGGCGGCGCGCCGGCGCATGGTCTCGGATTCGAGCGCATTGAGCCGGCAGCCGAAGGTGATGACGTTGAGTTTTGACGTAGGGCGCAACAAACCTCCCCCTTGAGGGGAGGTCGAAACTGGCGAAGCCGGTTTCGGGAGGGGGGTAGTTGGCTTCAGCGGGGATGCCCCCCTCCCGAAATCGCTGCGCGATTTCGACCTCCCCTCGAAGGGGAGGTTGGCGTCGTGGGCTTCCCAAATCTCGCTCACGCGGCGCCCCGAGCACTAGCCTCCCAACGGAGCGTGTCTGGGTCGAGCGTGCCGTCAAACTCGGTCTCGACCGGACCGGTCATCCAGACGTGGTTGTCGTCGCGCCATTCGAGCAGCAGCGGGCCGCCCGGCAACGTCACCGTCATGCGCCGGTCGGTCAGGCCCTTGCGGACCGCAGCAACGGCGGTGGCGCAGGCGGCGGTGCCGCATGCCCGGGTGATCCCGGCGCCGCGCTCCCACGTCTTCGCGGTAATCGCGTCGCGCGCCGTGACGTGCGCCAGCGTGATGTTGGCGCGCTCGGGGAAGATCGGATGGTTTTCGAGTAGCGGCCCGATGCGGCCAAGGTCGTAACCGTCGACGTCGTCGACCCAGAAGATGGCGTGCGGGTTGCCCATGCTGACCGCGGACGGCGAGTGCAGGATCGGCGCATCGATCGGGCCGATCTGCAGCTCGATGGTACGCGTGTCTGCGAATTCCTCGGCGAGCGGGATGTCGCGCCAGCCGAATTTCGGCTCGCCCATGTCGACGGCGATGGTTTTCGCCTTGCCGGTGTCGAAGGCGCGCAGCAGCCCGGCGTTGGTCTCGATGCTGGCGGACTTCTTCCCGCTCTCCCCCATCAGCAGCCAGCCGACGCAGCGCGTGGCGTTGCCGCAGGCATCGACCTCGCCGCCGTCGCGGTTGTGGATGCGCATGAAGGCGTCGGCGCCGTTCTTCGCCCGCTCGATGGTGATCATCTGGTCGAAGCCGATGGCGTCCGCCTCGCCGAGCGTGCGGATGGCGTCCGGCGCAAAGGTCACGGGATCGCGACGCGCGTCGAACACGATGAACTCGTTGCCGAGCCCGTTCATCTTGCGGAAGGGTATGGCGCCCATGGCGGCCTATATGGCGGATCGGGGTTGGCAGCGCCAGTGTGGATGCATTTGCATGCGTTGGCGCATGGCATCTACCGGCGCACCCCTCCCCAAACGGCCTTTGGCCGTTTGACCCTCCCCGCAAGGGGAGGGTTCATCCGCTCATTGGTTGAGACTCACCATTTCAGCGCTTGAGCCCTCCCCTTGCGGGAGGGCCAAAACCGCACTTCGCGGTTTTGGGGAGGGGTGACGCTCGTCAAGCGCACCGACTTTCACACCCTTGTCACCCGCTCCTCACCGCCATTTGAGTCGGTCGTCATAACGCGAATGCCTATATACGCTGCAACAAACCTGGGAGGGGTTACCCCCATGAAGTCTTCCCGCCGTTCCTTTCTTCTTTCCGGCGCCGCCATCGCTGCCGTGGGCGCCCTTGGCCTTGGCCGGTTCGCCCGGGCCGAGACCATCGTCGGCACGCCCGGCAAGGTGAAGATCCATCAGTTCACCGACCTGGGAAAATCCATCGGCGTCGTCGAGATGGATAAGGTCGTGAAGTCCGACGCGGAGTGGCAGAAGCAGCTCGCCGCTGCCCCGGTCGCGGGTGATGGCTCCACTGCGTTCCAGGTCGCGCGCCAGGAGGGGACCGAGTATCCCTTCACCGGCCCGAACTGGGATACGCATTCGGCCGGGCTCTACCGGTGTGTGTGCTGCGACAACGCCCTCTACACCAATGACACCAAGTTCGATTCCGGCACCGGCTGGCCGAGCTTCTGGCAGCCGATCGCGGAGGAGAACGTGGTGCACAACATCCCGCAGCAGGGTGGCTACAAGGTTTCGTGCGCGCTTTGCGACGCGCATCTCGGTCACGTCTTTGACGATGGGCCGAAGCCGACCGGGCTCCGCTACTGCATGGACGGCGTCGCGTTGCGGTTCATCCCCTGGCCCGCGGCCTGATCTCGAATTCACCCGAACCGAAGGTGCAAATCCAATGTCAATTCTCCGCAAACTCGCAGCAGGCGCCGCGCCCTTGCTCATGGTCGGCGTGCTCAGCGTGCCGTTCGTGATGCGCGCCAACGCTGAAGGCGGCATCGTCAACGTGCCCCCGCCGGTGGTCGATGAGACGGCGCCCGCGAGCGGCACCGAGACGGCGATCTTCGCCGGCGGCTGCTTCTGGGGCGTGCAGGGCGTGTTCCAGCATGTGAAGGGCGTCGAGAGCGCCGTGTCCGGATATGCCGGTGGCAAGCTCGCCGACCCCAGCTACGAGGATGTCACTACCGAAACGACCGGCCACGCCGAGGCGGTGAAGGTGACGTTCGATCCGAAGCAGGTGAGCTACGGCAAGCTGCTCCAGATTTTCTTCTCGGTAGTCGCCGATCCCACGACGCTGAACTATCAGGGCAACGATTACGGAACGAGCTACCGTTCCGCCTTCTTCACAATGAGCGACGAGCAGAAGAAGGTCGCCGACGCGTACATTGCGCAGCTCGATTCCGCGAAGGTGTTCCCGGCCAAGATCGTGACGGAGGTGACGCCGTACTCGAATTTCTACCAGGCCGAGGACTATCACCAGGACAACGCCACGACGCTGAATGTGAATCCCGGCTACATCCAGTATTTCGACCTGCCGAAGATCGCCAACCTCAAGACGGCGTTCCCGGACGTGTGGCGGGACAAGCCGGTTCTGGTGTTCGCGTCGAACCAGTCATAGGCCGGACAGGGCACCGAAACGGAGGCCGGCCCCGCGCCGGCCTTATTTTTCTTCAGCATGTGCAAATTGTAACGTTGCCGTCGTCCAAGGTGTTGTACGCTGGCGGATAGATGCGGCAATCCATCGCCTCGCTTCCCAGCGATTCGCGCCTTTGGTCCAAGGCTCTGGCCCGCTATCGTCACCCCAGCGACGGGCGCAGCGTCGTCGAAATCGCGATCACAGCATTGCCGCTTGTGGCGCTCTGGGCGGCGATGTGGACCTCGCTGCATTTCGTCTCGTATTGGCTGGTGCTGCTGCTTGCCGTGCCGGCGGCTGGCTTCCTCGTTCGCCTGTTCATGATCCAGCATGATTGCAGTCATGGCTCGTTCTTTGCGCGGCGCAGCGTCAACGACTGGGTTGGCCGCATCATCGGCGTCTTCACCCTGACGCCACACGACTCGTGGCGGCACAGCCACGCCCTTCACCATGCAGGCTCCGGCAACCTCGATCACCGCGGCATCGGCGACGTCACCACCAAGACAGTGGCGGAGTATCGGCAGCTTAGCTGGCGCGGCAAGCTCGGCTACCGCGTCTATCGTAATCCGATCGTGCTGTTTCTCATTGGTCCGGCCTACCTGTTTCTGGTGCAGCATCGCATTCCGGTCGGCTCATTCCGGCTCGGGTGGCATTCCTGGGTCAGCACGATGGCGACCAATCTCGGCATCGTCCTGCTTGCCGCCGGGCTCATCTGGCTCACCGGCATCGGCGCGTTCCTGATGATCCATCTGCCGATCACGATCATCGCGGCGTCGATCGGAGTCTGGCTGTTCTACGTCCAGCACCAGTTCGAGCACACGTCGTGGGAGCGGGATCCGGATTGGCGCCATCCGGAGGCTTCGTTGCACGGTTCGTCGCACTACGACCTGCCGGGCGTGCTGCGCTGGTTCACCGCCAATATCGGCATCCATCACATCCATCATCTGTCGAGCCGCATCCCCTACTACCGGTTGCCGGCGGTGTTGCGGGACCATCCGGAGCTCGCCCGCGTCGGGCGGCTGACGCTGGTCGAGAGTCTCGGTTGCGTGAATCTCGTGCTGTGGGACGAAGGGCGGAAGCGGCTGGTGTCGTTCCGTGAGGCGCGCCGAAATGCCGAGGCGGACGCCGGAATCGCGGCTTCGCCGTAGGCTTTCGTGTGACGCCGCGCCTTTCTCCGGGCATCGCTATCGTCATGAGCGCCGTCGCCGGGTATCTCACCTGGGCAGTATTTGCGCTCGCGGTGCCGACACGCGAGGCGTGGGACACGGACGCGTGGTGGTATGTCGCGCTGCCAATCCTCGGCATCCTTTCCGCCGTGTTCGGCTACCTTCTGCCGGTGCGTGTCTGGCGCTGGCCTGTCGCGGTGCTTGCCGGTGAGCTTGCGGGTCTTTGGTCGATCCCGCGCGACGATGCGAGTTTCACGCTTTTTTCGCTGGCGGTGCCGTTCGTGCTGGCGCCCTTGGTCATCGGCTTCGTGGGACTGGCCATGATCGGTGCGGTTTTCGCCAACGGCCAGAAATGGGGCCGCGCCATCCTGTGGTAGTCGCGGGCTTGTTTGACTCGCCGCCCGCTTCCACCTAAACCCACGGCCGACTCTGAAAAGAGCCAGATTTAGCTAAGCCCACCGGGGCTTCGACCCCGGAGGTCAGCGTCCGCCAGCGCAGTGCGCCCGCGGGCGCGTAACTGCTTGGGAATATGGGTAAAACGCGCCCGCGCGGAAGGTAAAGGCACTTGTTCGAATCTCTCTCCGAACGCCTTGGCGGAATTCTCGACCGGCTCACCAAACGCGGTGCGCTGTCGGAGAACGACGTCAATGAGGCGATGCGCGAGGTGCGGCGCGCGCTGATCGAGGCGGATGTCGCGCTCGATGTCGTGCGCTCGTTCACCGACAAGGTGCGCAGCCGCGCCGTCGGCGCCGAGGTCATCCGCTCGGTGACGCCGGGCCAGATGGTCGTGAAGATCGTCAATGACCAGCTCGTCGAGATGCTCGGGTCGGAGGCGCAGGCGATCGACCTCAATGCGCCGGCGCCGGTGAACCTGATGCTCGTCGGCCTCCAGGGCTCGGGCAAGACGACGACTGCCGCGAAGATCGCGCGCCGTCTTCTGGATCGCCAGAAGCTGAAGGTGCTGCTCGCCTCGTTGGATACGCGTCGCCCGGCGGCGCAGGAGCAACTCCGTGTGCTCGGCGTCCAGGCCGGTATCGATACGTTGCCGATCGTCGCCGGCCAGCAGCCGGTAGAGATCGCGCGCCGCGCCGAACAGGCCGGCCGCCTCGGCGGCTACGATGTCGTGATCCTCGACACCGCGGGCCGTACGCACATCGACGAGCCGCTGATGGTCGAGATGGCCGAGATCAAGGCGGCGACGAAGCCGCATGAGATTCTGCTCGTCGCGGATTCACTGACCGGTCAGGATGCGGTGAACCTCGCCAAGTCGTTCGACGATCGCGTCGGCATCACCGGCATCGTGCTGACGCGTGTCGATGGCGATGGGCGCGGCGGCGCGGCGCTCTCCATGCGCGCGGTCACCGGCAAGCCGATCAAGCTGCTGGGCGTCGGCGAGAAGCTCGACGCTTTGGAGGATTTCGATCCGGCGCGCGTTGCTGGCCGCATCCTTGGCATGGGCGACATCGTCGGGCTGGTCGAAAAGGCCACCGCCAACCTCGACATGGCGAAAGCGGCGAAGGCCGCCGAGAAGATGCGCAAGGGCGTCTTCGATCTCGACGATCTCGCCGACCAGCTCAAGCAGATGCAGTCGATCGGCGGCATGAGCGGCGTGATGGGCATGCTCCCCGGCGTCGGCAAGGTGAAGAAGCAGATCGACGCGATGGGCATCGACGACAGCGTCTTCAAGCGGCAGACGGCGATCATCTCGTCGATGACGAAGGCCGAGAAGAAAAACCCCGACATCCTGAAGGCGAGCCGCAAGAAGCGCATCGCCGCCGGCTCCGGCACCAAGGTCGAGGAGGTGAACCGCCTCCTGAAGATGCATCGCCAGATGGCCGACATGATGAAGGACATGAACCGCGGCAAAGGCATGTTCGCGCGCATGGGCGGGATGCTCGGCATGGGTGGCGGTGGTGGCGCACCCGGTGGCATGCCGTCGATGGACCCCGCGGCGCTCG
>DASZSW010000046.1:0-125404 GCA_035548515.1 Bauldia sp.
GGCCATAGTTGGCGGCGAGCTTCACCACCAGCGGCGCCACATCCTCGGCCAGCCAGTTGGCGTAGGCGGCATCTTCCGCCTGCAGCACCTTGGCGACACCGGCCAGCGCGGCGGCCGACTTGGCAGCCTCACCGGCATTGCTGCCGGCCACCAGCACGTGGACATCGCCACCGAGCTGGCCGGCGGCGGTCACGGCGTTGGCGACGTTGGCGCGCACGGCCTTGCCGTCGTGCGCGGCGATCACGAGAACGCTCATCAGATGACTCCCGCCTCGTTCTTGAGCTTGTCGACCAGCTCGGCCACGGTCTTGACCTTGATGCCGGCCTTGCGGGTCGGCGGCTCCTCGACCTTCAGCACCTTCAGGCGCGGCGCCACGTCGACACCCAGCGCATCGGCGGTGAGCTGCTCGATCGGCTTCTTCTTCGCCTTCATGATGTTGGGCAGCGACGCATAGCGCGGCTCGTTCAGGCGCAAATCGGTGGTGATCACCGCCGGCAGCTTGAGCGTGATGTTCTCGAGGCCGCCATCGACCTCGCGCTTGATCGCGACGCCTTCCGTCACATCGAGCTTGTTGGCGAAGGTGCCCTGCGACCAGCCGAGCAGCGCGGCCAGCATCTGGCCGGTCTGGTTGCTGTCGTCATCGATCGCCTGCTTGCCGACGATGACCAGGCCGGGCTGCTCCTTGTCGACCACAGCCTTCATCAGCTTGGCGACGGCGAGTGGCTGCAGGTCGGCATCGCTCAGCACGTGCACGCCGCGATCGGCGCCCATGGCGAGTGCGGTGCGGATGGTTTCCTGGCACTGGGCCGGGCCGGCGCTGAAGGCGATCACTTCGGTCGCCTTGCCCTTCTCCTTCATGCGGATCGCCTCTTCCACGGCGATCTCGTCGAAGGGATTCATCGACATCTTGACGTTCGCCGTCTCGACGCCCGTCTTGTCGGCCTTGACGCGGATCTTGACGTTGTAGTCGATCACGCGCTTGACCGCGACCAGCACCTTCATTTGTCGTTGGCCCTCGGGATTTTTCTTGCGAAGGCGTGGGTGTAGGTCGCCTCGCATCGGCCTGTCAAGCCGATGCGGCACTGCACACAAGCCGGTTCGATCAGCGAAAGTGCCGCCAAATCAACCGCTTGCAAAGAATCGCCGGCCGATCAGCGATTCGCGCCGGGCACCCATAACACGTCCTTCGCGCCACGGTCGTTGGCGTGGCGCGACAGCACGAAGAGCAGATCCGACAGCCGGTTGATGTAGCGGATGGCCTCGGCGTTGACCGGCTCGCGCTCGGCCAGCGCCGTCATCTCGCGCTCGGCGCGGCGCGCCACGGTCCGCGCCAGATGCAGATACGCCGCCGCGGCGCTGCCGCCGGGCAGCACGAAGGAATTCAGCGGCTTGAGCTCGGCGTTGAGCGCGTCGATCTCCTTCTCCAGCCGCTCGACCTGGCTGGCGATGATGCGCAGCGGCTCCCACTCCACCTTGGTGCCGTCGTCGGGCGTGCACAGATCGGCGCCGAGATCGAACAGATCGTTCTGGATGCGGCCCAGCATCGCGTCGATCTCGGGCGACGGCGGCTGCAGGCGCACCAGCCCGATCACCGCGTTGGTCTCGTCGACGGCACCGTAGGCCGAGACGCGCGGATCGTGCTTGGGCACGCGTTTGCCGGTGCCGAGCGAGGTTTTGCCCTTGTCGCCGCCGCGCGTGTAGATGCGGGTGAGCTGAACCATCAGGCTCCCCGGCTGGTGATGTACCAGAGAACGATGAACACGATCGCCGCCAGCTGCAGGCGCACGCGCCACCACATGAAACGGTTGCTGCGCCGGGCATGATCCAGCCCGCCGGCGCGCATCCCGGCCATGCCGACGAAGATCGATCCCAGCGCGCCCAGCATCGAGAGCCCGGCGAGGATCAGGAACAGGAAGGAGAGAATCTTCATCGATCCAACATGGGGTGGCGGCCGACGCGACGCCAGCCTTATCCGGCCCGACCTATCCGGGGAGGCCGATCGCGTCGCGCAGGCGGTGGTACTGGATGGCCAGGGCGATGAACGGCTGGCGGATCTCGAACAGCGGCACCTTGGGCAGGTCGCTGAGCGGCAGGTCGAGATCGGCGTCAGGCGTGCCCGAGAGCGCCTTCGCCAGCACCGTGCCCATCGCCGTCGTCATCGCCACGCCGCGGCCGTTGTAGCCCAGGCCGGTGATCACACCCGGCGCGAGGCGGCAGAGATGCGGCATGTGGTCGAGGGTCAGCCCGACCGTGCCCGACCAGGCATATTCGTATTGCGGCGTGTCGAGGAACGGCCACAGGCGCTGCACGGTGCGCATCAATGTGTCGAGCGTGGCGTTGCCGACATGCTCGCTCATCGGTCCGCGCCCACCCATCAGCAGGCGGCCATCGGCGTCGAGGCGATAATAGACCGCGAGCTTGCGCGTCTCCGACACCACCGCGCCGCCGGGCAGGATGCGCTTGCGCACGTTGTGACCCAAAGGCGTGGTGGCGATCTGCACGCTCTTCACCGGCACCTGCGCCGTGCGCAGGCCGGGCCACAGCTCGTCGCTGTAGGCATCGGTGCACAGCGCCACCTGCCCGGCGCGCACCGAGCCCTTGGCCGTGCGCACGCGCCAGCCGTCGCCGTCCTTCTCGATCGCCGTCGCGCGCGACTGAACGAAGAGACGCGCCCCGGCCTTCACCGCGGCGCGCGCCAGCCCGCGCGCATAGGCGAGCGGATTGACCTGCCCGGCGCGGCGATCGATCCAGCCGCCCTCATAGAAATCGTGGCCGGTCTCGTCGGCGATGGTCTTCTTGTCGAAGATGTCGGCCGGCGCGCCCTCGCGCTGCCACTCCTCGGCGCGCGCCAGCACGCTTTTCAGCGCGATCTTCGAATGCGCACCCTGGATCCAGCCGCCCTGCCTGGCCGGACAGTCCATGGCGTGCCGCTTGATCAGGTCGAACACCAGATCGGCCGCGCCGCCGGACAGCTTGACGATGCGGCTGCCCATGTCCTGGCCGAAATCGCGGCGCAGCTCGCTGGGGTCCATCTTCAGGCCGGGGATCACCTGTCCGCCGTTGCGGCCCGAGGCGCCGTTGCCGATCTCGCCGGCTTCGAGCAGCACGACCGACAGGCCGCGCTCGGCAGTATGCAGCGCCGTCGACAGGCCGGTGAAGCCGCCGCCTACGACGACAACGTCAGCGGTCAGCTCGCCTTCGAGAGCGGCAAGAGCGGGAGCGGCGGCGGCGGTGGCGGCCCACAGGCCGCCTTCCATGCCGGGACGATGAACGGGACGGTCGGACATAGGCCGACCGTAGCGCGACTTAATCCGATGTGCGACGGCGCAATCGCTCGAGGCGTTGGCGAATCTCCTCGCGCGACGGCACGCCCTCGGCGGCGCGTGCCATTGCCCGATTGAGATCCTCGGGCAGGGTCGCATCGGCAAAGCGCTTGGCCCCGACATACCCGGCGAGGCCGCCGGCGCAGGCGCCCATAGCCGCGGTCACCAGCGCGCCCGGGCCGGTCTTCAGGCCGATCATCGCACCCAGCGCGCCGCCGGCCTTGAAGCCAGCGACGCCACCGGCCCAGCTGCCGGCCTGCGCCACGCTCTCGACCGCCAGCGGCCGGATCGACTTCTGCTTCGCGCTGACAGTACCGGCGCGGCCGATCTCCAGAGCCGTCCATGCCAGGCCGATGTTCTGGAACACCTGCCAAACCCGATCGGGAGACATCATCCCTCCAGGCCGCATGATCGCGGCGCTGCAACAAATGGGGATGCGGGACAAGCGGCACAAGCTGCGACGCGAACGCCGTTGACGACGCGGGTAGAGAACCACTATCCAGACCCCGGGCCACGCTCCCCCACCGGAGCGCTTCTCTTCTGGAAGGGAGAGCTGTCTATGAAGCCGAACGCTCGTCCTCTGCGTCCTGATTTTTCCTCCGGTCCCTGCGCCAAGCGCCCCGGTTGGACGCCCCAAGCCCTCCTCGACGCCGCCACCGGCCGCTCCCACCGCTCGAAGATCGGCAAGAAGAAGCTCGCCGAGGTGATCGACCGCACGCGCAAGGTGCTGGGCATCCCCGCCGGCTACCGCATCGGCATCGTGCCCGCCTCCGACACCGGCGCCGTCGAGATGACGCTGTGGTCGATGCTGGGTGCGCGCCCGGTCGACATCCTCGTCTGGGAGAGCTTCGGCGAAGGCTGGGCCACCGACATCGTCAAGCAGCTCAAGCTCAAGGATGCGCGCACGCTCAAGGCGCCCTATGGCGAGCTGCCCGACCTCAAGCAGGTCGACTGGTCGCACGACGTGGTCTTCACCTGGAACGGCACGACCTCGGGCGTGCGCGTGCCGAACGGCGATTGGATCGCGGCAGACCGCGAGGGGCTCACCATCTGTGACGCGACTTCGGCGGCGTTCGCGCAGAACCTCGATTTCGCCAAGCTCGATGTGGTGACCTTCTCCTGGCAGAAGGCGCTCGGCGGCGAGGCGGCGCACGGCATGATCGTGCTCAGCCCGCGCGCGGTGAAGCGGCTGGAGTCTTACGTGCCGGCATGGCCACTGCCGAAGATTTTCCGCATGACAAAGGGCGGCAAGCTGATCGACGGCATCTTTGTTGGCGAGACGATCAACACGCCGTCGATGCTGTGCGTCGAGGATTACATCGACGCGCTGCAGTGGGCGAAGTCGGTTGGTGGCCTCAAGGGCCTGGCGGCCCGGGCGGACGGCAACTTCAAGGTGCTCGCCGACTGGGCGGCCAAGACGCCGTGGATCGATTTCTTCGCCGACGATCCGGCGACGCGCTCCAACACCTCGATCTGTCTAAAGGTCGTCGATCCAGCGGTCACCGCTTTGCCGCTCGAGGCGCACGAGGCGTTCGTGCGCGCGATTGCCGCGCGGCTCGATAAGGAGGGCGTCGCCCATGACATCGCCTTCCATCGCGACGCGCCGCCGCACTTCCGCATCTGGGGCGGCGCAACGATAGAGGCGCGCGATCTTGCGGCCCTCACCGCGTGGCTCGAATGGGGCTACGCGCTGGAGAAGGCCGATCTCAAGGTCGCGGCGTAACCCACCAAGCTCAGGGTGTCATGCCCGCGCAGGCGGGCATCCAGTAGCCGCCGCCGGTTCAATGCTTGCGCATAACGGTGGTTACTGGGTCCCCGCCTTCCGGGGGCGACAGACAGGGCATTACCAATCGAACAGGACACAACACCCATGGCACCCCGCGTCCTCGTCTCCGACAAACTTTCCAAGACCGCCGTGCAGATCTTCGCCGACCACGGCATCGAGGTCGACTATCAGCCCGATCTCGGCAAGGACAAGGAGAAGCTCCAGTCGATCATCGGCAACTACGACGGTCTCGCCATCCGCTCGGCGACCAAGGTGACCGAGAAGTTGCTCGGCGCCGCGGGTAAGCTGCGCGTCATCGGCCGGGCCGGCATCGGCGTCGACAACGTCGACGTCCCGGCGGCGAGCGCGCGTGGCATCATCGTGATGAACACGCCGTTCGGCAACTCGATCACGACCGCCGAGCACGCGATCGCGATGATGTTCGCGGTGGCGCGGCAGCTGCCCGAGGCGAACGCTTCCACACAGGCGGGGAAGTGGGAGAAGAACCGCTTCATGGGCGTGGAGATCACGGCCAAGACGCTTGGCATCATCGGGTGCGGCAACATCGGCTCGATCGTGGCTGAAAAGGCGAACGGCCTCGGCATGAAGGTGATCGCGTTCGATCCTTTCCTCTCCGAGGAGCGCGCCGTGCAGCTCGGCGTCGACAAGGTCGAGCTCGACGAACTGTTCCGTCGCGCCGATTTCATCACGCTGCACACGCCGCTCACGGAAAAGACCAAGAACATCATCGATGCCGCGGCGATTGCGAAGATGAAGAATGGCGTGCGCATCATCAATTGCGCGCGCGGCGGGCTGGTCGACGAAGATGCGCTGGCGGCGGCGATAAAATCAGGCAAGGTCGCGGGAGCAGGCGTGGACGTGTTTGTGACCGAGCCGGCGGAATCCTCGGTGCTGTTCGGGCTACCTAACGTCGTATGCACGCCGCATCTCGGCGCCGCCACCACCGAGGCGCAGGAAAACGTCGCGCTTCAGGTCGCCGAACAGATGTCGGATTACCTGATCAACGGCGCGGTCTCCAATGCGCTGAACATGCCGTCGATCACGGCCGAGGAGGCCCCGCGGCTGCGTCCGTTTGTGAAGCTCGCGGAGAACCTGGGTTCGTTTGCCGGCCAACTCACGGAGTCGCACATCAACGGCGTGACCATCGAGTACGCTGGTGAGGTGTCCGAGATGAACACCAAGGCGCTGACGGCAGCGCTGCTCGCTGGCCTGCTTCGCCCGATGCTGTCCGAGGTCAACATGGTCAACGCGCCGATCGTCGCCAAGGAGCGCGGCATGCGGGTCGACGAGGTGCGGCAATCGCAGAGGGGCGCCTACGGAACGTACATCCGGCTGACGGTACGAACCGACCAGATGGAGCGTTCGGTAGCCGGCACCGTCTTCTCGGACGGGCGTCCGCGCATCATCCAGATCAAAAACATCGGGCTGGAAGCCGCCTTCGCGCCGAACATGCTCTACGTCACCAACAAGGACAAACCAGGCTTCATCGGCCGCCTCGGCACGCTGCTCGGCAACGAGAAGGTGAATATCGCGTCGTTCAATCTTGGGCGGGCGGCGGCGGGAGAGGATGCAATCTCGCTGATTGAGGTGGACGGGGCAGTGACGGAAGCCGTGCTCGCATCGGTAGGGAAGCTCGAAGGCGTGATCCAGGCGAAGCGGGTCAGCTTCTAGCCCGGCAAGCGTCCGCCAAGGATTTTCCGCAATACGGGCATTGGCGCAACACAATCGCCGCGTAGGCCTGACGCCTCTAGCGGGTTTGGGCGGGCCAACGCGGGGAATTCACTACTATGTCCAGGATGTCACTCGGCGCCGGGTTGATGCTCGGCGCCTCCGTCGTCGTGCTTTGCGCCACGGGCGCCGTTGCGGGCGAGCTGAAGGCGGCGAGCCGGATCGATTCCGTTACGGTTTACCCGAGCGGCGCGACCGTCGCGCGGATTGCCGATGTGGCGCTGCCGGCCGGCCCGACGACTCTCGTGCTCGATGACCTGCCGGCGGAGCTCGAGGCGGACAGCCTCAAGGTGGAGGGGCCCGGCGCCCAGCCGTTCGCCATTGCGTCGGTGGAGACGCGCATGGTCCCGGCAGACGACATCAGCAACCCCGCGCGGCAGTCGCTGGTGGATGAAGTCCAGTCGATCGACGACAAGATCGAGGCGATCAGCGACCGGCTCGACGCACTGGACGGGCGCAAGAAGTTCCTCGAGCATCTGATCGATTCCGCGCCGAACGGTTTTGGCAAGGCTCTGGCGGAAGGCACCGGCAACATCGACCAGTGGAACCAGGCGGCCGCGACCATCGGCAACGGCCTCGCCGACGTGGCTGATGCGATCCGCGCCGCGAATATCGAGCAACGCGCGCTTACGAAGGAGCGCGAGGCGAAGGAAAAGATGCTGGCCGATCTGCCGGCGCCGCGCGACCACACCGCCGTGCGCATATCACTCCAGGCGGATGCAGCCACCAGCGGTACTCTGACGGTGCGCTATCACACTGCGTCGGCGCGCTGGCTGCCGACTTACGACGCGCAGCTCACCACCGGCGATCGTGGCGGATCCCCATCGCTGGCTCTGGTGCGACGTGCCGAGGTGACCCAATCGACGGGCGAGAATTGGGACGGCGTGCACCTCACGCTGTCGACCGCGCAGTCGCAGGGCGGTACCGCAGCGCCGGAACTCGATCCGTATCTGGTCAGTCTCTATGACCCGGACAACACCGTAGCGAGCGACTCCGTGGCGCCCAGCGCGCCGGCAACCGGTCTCGCCAACAAGCTTCAGAGATTCAGCGGGAGCGCGGCGGGTGAAGCGGAGGCCGCGCCGGCACTGGCAAAGGTCATCGAAGCGGCGGCGGATTTCGGCGACTTCCGCGCTGAGTACAACGTGCCGGGCCTGGTTTCCGTCGAGGACAGCGAAGGCGCCCGCTCGCTGCAGATCGCAACCGAGCGGCTCCAGCCGAAGCTTGGCGTCAGGGCCGCGCCCGCAGTTTCGGAGACCGCGTATCTGCACGCGTCGTTCACGGCGCCCGATGGCGCGCCGCTCCTGGCTGGCAAGGTGGCGCTCTTCCGCGACGGCACGTTCGTCGGCAACGGGCAGGTCGAATTCACCGAGGCCGGCGCCGATGTCGACCTCGGCTTTGGCGTCGACGAGCGCGTGCATATCGCCCGCGCTACCCTGGATCACCGGACAGGCGACGCCGGCATTCCGATCATCGCGTCTCGCAAGACCGACACGCGGAGCTACAAGACCACGGTGGCGAATCTTCATTCGCAACCGATGGAGATCACCATCATGGACCGCACGCCTTACGCCGAGGACAGCGATATCAACGTCAAGCGCCTCAGCATTTCGACTGCGCCGACCAGGGAGAACGTGGACGACAAGCGCGGCATCCTCGCCTGGACCTACACCTACGGACCCGGGGAAACGCGCGACATCGTCAACGCCTACGAGGTGAGCTGGCCGGCCAATCAGTCGCTGGTTTCGCTCGACTAAATGGGTCGCGTGCACCGCACACAGCCGCTATAGTCCGCCCGCTTTTCGCCCCGGCTTCGCGCCGGGGCGATTCTGTCGGGGATCGGCTTGTCATGGCAAACGTGGTCGTCGTCGGTTCGCAGTGGGGCGACGAGGGCAAGGGCAAGATCGTCGATTGGCTGTCGGAGCGCGCCGATATCGTGGTGCGTTTCCAGGGGGGCCATAACGCCGGCCACACGCTGGTCATCGACGGCGTTTCGTACAAGCTGAGCCTGCTCCCTTCCGGTGTCGTGCGGCCCGGGAAGTTGTCGGTCATCGGCAACGGCGTCGTGGTGGATCCCTACGCGCTGGTCGATGAGATCGGGCGCCTGGCAGGGCAGGGGGTGACCGTCTCGCCCGAGAATCTGCGTGTGGCGGAAAACGCGCCGCTGATCCTGTCGCTGCATCGGGAGCTCGACGCGGCTCGGGAAAACTCCAATTCGGGAACGCGGCTCGGCACCACACGTCGCGGGATCGGACCGGCGTACGAGGACAAGGTCGGTCGCCGCGCGATCCGGCTCATGGACCTTGCCGATGCAGTAACGCTCCCGGCGAAGATCGAGCGGCTGCTGGCGCACCACAACGCGCTGCGCCGCGGGCTCGGCGATGCTGAGATCGACCCCAAGGCGCTACTTGCCGAGTTAACCGCGGTCGCGCCGAAGGTGCTGCCCTATGCGGCGACCGTGTGGAAGTTGCTTGACCAGGCGCGGCGCGATGGCAGACGCATCCTGTTCGAGGGTGCGCAAGGCGGGCTGCTGGACATCGACCACGGCACTTATCCGTTCGTGACATCGTCCAACACCGTGGCCGGGCAGGCGGCGATCGGCTCCGGCGTCGGCTCCAATGCGATCGACTACGTGCTCGGCATCACCAAGGCGTACACGACGCGGGTGGGTGAGGGGCCGTTCCCGACCGAGGACAAGGGCGAGGACGGCGAGCGGCTCGGACGCGTCGGCAGGGAATTCGGCACCGTCACCGGGCGCAAGCGCCGCTGTGGCTGGTTCGACGCGACGCTGGTGCGCCAGATGGTGCGTGTGAACGGCATCAACGGCATCGCACTCACCAAGCTCGACGTGCTCGACGGACTGCCCAGAATCAAGATCGCGATCGGCTACAAGCTCGACGGCAAGGCGATCGATCACTTCCCCTCGGCCGAGGGCGCTCAGGCGCGGCTGGAGCCGGTGTACGAGGAGGTAGAAGGCTGGCAGGACTCGACCGCTGGCGCGCGTACGTGGAACGACCTCCCAGCGCAGGCAATCAAGTACGTCCGCCACGTCGAGGAGCTGATCGGCGCGCCTGTAGCCTTACTTTCGACAAGTCCCGAGCGCGACGATACGATTCTTGTCCATGATCCTTTCCAGACCTGATTTTAGCGGCTAATAGGGGACTCGGCAGAGCGAGGGAAATGGCCGAATATTACGCCGTATTGAGCAAGGCGGTCGCGGGTCTGGATGGCAATAGCGCCGACGCGCGGCGCGCCGTCTACGACAAGGCGCGCAACGCGCTGATTGGCCAGTTGAAGGCGATCGACCCGCCGCTGCCGACTGCTGAGATCTCCCGCCAAAGGCTTGAACTGGAAGAGGCAATTCGCCGCGTCGAGCGCGAGACTTCCACGCTGCCGTCCGGCTCGCCCGTTCGCGTCGCTGGCAAGCGGCCGGCGGTCGAGCGCCCTCCCGCGCCGTCGCCACAGGACGTCTTCCGCCGCGCGATTCAGGAGGCGGAGGACACCCACGAATCGCCCCGCATGGAGCGCGCCGCGCTGCCCGCGCGGGCCGACGACTGGAGCGTCGATCGCGTCGAGCGTCCGCCGCCAAAGCCGGCGCCGCAATACTTGCCGTCGCAAGGGTACGTCGAGGAGAAGCCGCGAGGCGACGAGCCGCGCCTGGCGCCGGACTACGACTACGATTGGGATCCGAAAGAGACGCCGCAGTCGCAACCGCGCGCGGCCGAGCCGGTGGTGGCCGACAGCCGTGACCGCGGTCCGCTTCCGGCGTCTGCGGGCAAGGTGAAGGGCGAGAAGCGCGGCAGAGCAGCGCGCCGTTCAGACATGCAAGATATGATGGACCGGCCGGTACGCCCGTCGCGCCTGCCGGCGATCATCTTGCTGGTGCTGATCATCGCGATGCTGGGCGGACTCGGTGCGCTGGCCTATTCGTACCGCGCTCAACTCAGTGAGGTGATCCACTCGTTCGATGGCGGCAGCGGAACTGCAACGCCGCCTGCCGCTGCGGATGCTTCGCAGCCCGCGCCCACCGACACCAGCGGCAAGGACACCGATCGGCTGCTGCCGGGGCAGGCGGCTGCGCCGGCGACCGACGCCCGCGTCGTGACGCCCAGTCCCGACACCACGACGCCGACTATTACAGGCAACAGTAATGCGCTGCCGGACGCGACCACCAACCAGCAGCAGGCGTCGGCGCCGGCTGATGCGGACTCGCTCGTCGCGCAGCATGCCACCCTCTACGAGGAACCCGTCAGCCAGGCGGCCGCCGCCAACGGTGTCGTTGCGATCAACGCTGCCGTCACCTGGAGCTACGTCAGCAACGGTCCTGAGGGGCCGGAGATCGTCGGCAATATCGATGTTCCCGACCGGAAGCTGAAAATAAAGCTGACGGTGCGGCGTAACAGCGACCAGACGCTGCCGGCCAGTCATGTGGTCGAGGTGGTCCTCGACGTGCCGAGTAGCTTCCCCGGCAAGGGCATTCGCGACGTGCCGCGTGTCGTGCTCAAGCCGTCAGAGGATGCGCGGGGCCAGCCGCTCATCGGTGCTTCGGCCAAGGTCGCCGACGGCTTCTTCTGGATCGCGCTCTCCGGCGCGGATCAGGACGAGACGACCAATCTGAAGCTGCTCAAGGAGCGGGAGTGGTTCGACCTGCCGCTGCTCTACGAAAGTGGCCAGCGGGCCATCCTGACCTTCGAAAAGGGCACGCCGGGCGATCGCGTGTTCGAGCGCGCGCTGACCGCCTGGGCGGGATAGCAGCTATTCCAAAACAGACTTGCCCGCGGGCGGTTAGCCTGCGAAGCTGCCTTTGCATTCCGAGGGGAGCTCCGCGACGGAGCTGAGATGGCCTGGGGCCGAACCCTTCGAACCTGATCCGGGTCATGCCGGCGAAGGGACGGGAAGATGGGTCTGGCGCTTTCATTTCAGGCATTCGCTACCTTCAACCTCCCCCTTGAGGGGAGGTCGAAATCGCGCAGCGATTTCGGGAGGGGGTAGCTCGTGTTGGAACGTCGCACCCCCTCCCAAAATCAGCTACGCGTTCGCTCGCGGATTTTGACCTCCCCTCAAGGGGGAGGTTGGCGTCGCGACTTTCAGGTGCGGCTATGATCGTGCTCCGCGCCCTCGTGGTCGCGGTCGGCCTTGTCGTGCTGTGGCAGGCCGTGGTCGCGGTGTTTTCGCCTCCGCCGTTCATATTGCCGCCACCCGTGGCGGTGTGGCACGCGCTCCGCGACCGGCCGGACCTGTGGCGCGTGCATGCGCCGACGACGCTGATCGAAACGCTCTCCGGCCTTGCTATCGGCACCGTAATCGGTGCGGCGCTTGCGCTGGCGATGAGTTACGTGCCGGTCAGCCGGCGTCTGTTGCTGCCGGTGCTGGTGGTCAGCCAGGCGATCCCCGTGTTCGCTATCGCGCCGATCTTGGCGTTGTGGTTCGGCTTCGGCATCGCGTCCAAGGTCGTGATGGCGACAATCGCGATTTTCTTCCCAGTCACTTCCGCCTTCGCCGACGGGCTGGCGCGCACCGATCCCGGGCTTATCGATCTCGCGCGGCTCTATCGCGCGCGGCGCTCGCAGGTGGTGACGCTGCTGCGCGTGCCCAACGCACTGCCCAACCTCGTCACGGGCGTTCGCCTTGCCGCTGTCTACGCGCCGGTTGGCGCGCTTATCGGCGAGTGGGTCGGGTCCACCTCCGGGCTCGGCTACGCAATGTTGTTCGCCAACGCACGCTCCGAAACCGCCGTCGTCTTCGCGGCGCTCTTCCTCGTGGTCGCGATGTCGGTGGCGCTGCGCGCCGTCGTCGATCTCGCGACCGCGCGGCTGACGCCGTGGGCCGCCGAAATCCAATGAAAGGAACCGCTCCGATGAAACGTCTCGCCCTTGCGTTCGCCGCGCTGCTGGTAGCCTCGCCGGCGTTTGCCGCCGACAAGCTCACCGTGCTGCTCGACTGGTACGTGAACCCCGACCACGCGCCGCTCATCGTGGCGCTGGAGGGCGGCTACTTCGCCAAGCACGATCTCGACGTTGACCTTCAGGTGCCGTCCGATGCTTCCGCCGGACCCAAGCTGGTGGGGGCAGGGAAGGCAGACGTCGCGATCAGCTATCAGCCGGACCTGATGCTGCAGACAAAGGAAGGCGTGCCGGTCGTGCGCTTCGGCACGCTGATCGACTCGCCGCTCAACTGCCTGATCGCGCTGAAGGACGGGCCGGTGAAGGAGCTCGCCGACCTGAAGGGCAAGACCGTCGGCTTCTCGATCACCAGCTTCCAACATGCGTATCTCGACGCGATCCTCGGCACCGTCGGTCTCACATCAGCCGACGTGAAGACGGTGAACCTCAACTTCAACCTGATGCCACCGCTGCTCGCCGGCCAGGTCGATGCCGTGATGGACGGCTACCGCAACGTCGAGCTGATCCAGCTTGAGGCGGAAGGTCATCCCGTCCAGGCGTGGTTCCCGGAGCAGAACGGCGTGCCCGCCTACGACGAGCTGATCTACGAGACGGCGAGGGACAAGGTGAGCGACCCGCGCCTGCCGCGCTTCCTCGCCGCGATCGCCGAGGCGACTGCCTTTATCAAGGATAAGCCAGATGAAGCCCTGGCACTGTTCCTGAAGTCGCATACGGATTTGGACAACGACCTCACAAAGAAGCAGTTCGCCGCGACGGTTGAGTACTTTCCCGACAATCCCGGCGAGTTGGATAAGGCGAAGTATCTGGGGTTCGCCGGCTTCCTGACCATGAACGGGCTGCTGGACAAGCAGCCGATGCTCGACACGTTCGCGGTCGAGCTGCCGGCGGCGAAGTAGCCGCGGCGTAGAGCACGCTGCCGGTTCGTTTTGCTCCGCCTCTCCCATAGGGAGAGGGCTTCGCCTCTTATGAGCGTAGCGAATTAGAGGCGAAGGGTGAGGGGACCGGAGCTAGACGGAGAGGGCATACCCCCTCACCCCATTCGCCTAAGCTTACCTTCGTTCGCTAAGGCTCATGGCCCTCTCCCTATGGGAGAGGGAGTGCTCTGGATGACTGCGCCGGTAACTAGCCCGCGGGAGCGGCCAGTTCCGCCCGTGGCTTCTCCAGCTCGCGGGCGCCCTTGCGGACAGCCTTCTGCACCTTCTCGAAGGCGCGGACCTCGATCTGGCGGACGCGCTCGCGGCTCACGCCGAACTCGGTGGACAGCTCCTCAAGCGTGACCGGCTCATCGGCGAGACGACGGGCTTCGAAGATGCGCTTCTCACGGTCGTTCAGCACGTCCATCGCGTCCTTCAGCAGCTGGCGGCGGCTGTCGGCTTCCTCGTTGTCGGCCAGGCGCGTTTCGGCGCTGGGCGTCTCGTCGACGAGCCAGTCCTGCCATTCGCCAGACTCGGAGTCGGCGCGGATCGGTGCGTTCAGCGACGAGTCGCCGCCGAGACGACGGTTCATCGAGACGACGTCTTCCTCGCTCACGCCAAGCTTGGTCGCGATCTTCTCGACCTGGTCGGGGCGGAGGTCGCCTTCCTCGAATGCCTGGATCTGGCCCTTCACCTTGCGCAGGTTGAAGAACAGCCGCTTCTGGCTGGCGGTGGTGCCCATCTTCACAAGGCTCCACGAACGCAGGATGTATTCCTGGATTGAGGCGCGGATCCACCACATGGCGTAGGTGGCGAGGCGGAAGCCCTTCTCGGGCTCGAACCGTTTCACCGCCTGCATGAGGCCGACGTTGCCTTCGGAGATGACCTCGCCGATTGGCAGGCCGTAGCCGCGGTAGCCCATGGCGATCTTGGCGACGAGGCGCAGGTGGCTGGTCACCAGCTTGTGCGCGGCGCCGCGGTCGTCGTGCTCCTTGTACGCCTTGGCGAGCATGTACTCCTCGTCAGGCGCGAGCATCGGAAACTTGCGGATTTCGGACAGGTAGTGCGAGAGGCCGCCTTCGCCGGCGGCAATGGCTGGAAGATTGGTACGGGCCATGACTTCGTAGCGCCCCTTTCTTACGTTCCCCGGACCCCTGGATGGCGGTCCCGGCTGCGGCCGTCAGCCCGCAGCTTGGTGTCATATATGGGTACGATTTGGCCGGAAACACGACCTATCTTTCGATAGATCGAAAGCACAGCAATCACAAAGCCTTGAGCGCCTCGCGCAGCTCCGCGATGTCGGCGGGAAGGGGGCTTTCGAAGCGCATTTCCTCGCCGGTCTCCGGGTGTTCGAACCCCAGCAGGAAGGCGTGGAGCGCCTGGCGAGGAAAGTCCGCCGCGAGCGTCCGCGCCGGCTCGGGCAGCAGCGTCGCCTTGGTTGCGAAACCCGAGCCGTAGGCGCGGTCGCCGATCAGCGGATGTCCGATGGAGGCAAGGTGGACGCGGATCTGGTGCGTGCGCCCGGTCTCCAGTTCGCACTCGACCAGTGCAGCGACCGGGGGTTTCGCTTTCGCGCCGTAGCGCTCGGCAACGCGGTAGTGGGTGATTGCCTCTCGGCCGGTGCCGTTCCGCTTCACCTCGATCTTCTCGCGGTTGCGGGTCGAGCGGCCGAGCGCGGCTTCGATCGTGCCGACAGGCCGGTCGGGGGCGCCCCACGCGATCGCCATGTAGCCGCGCTCCAGCGGTCCGCTGCGGCCGTGGTCGGCGAACTGCTCGGCCAGCGCCTTGTGCGCGCGGTCGGTCTTGGCGACGACCATGAGGCCGGTGGTGTCCTTGTCGAGACGGTGGACGATACCCGGCCGCGCCACCCCGCCGATGCCCGACAGCGACGCGCCGCAATGCGCGATGAGTGCGTTGACCAGCGTGCCGGTGTCATGGCCGCCGGCGGGATGCACAACCAGTCCGGCGGGCTTGTCGATGACGATGAGGGCATCGTCCTCGTAGACGACGTTGAGGGCGATCGCCTCGCCCTCCGGTTCTGCAGGCACGACCGGCGGCAGGTTAACGACGACGGCATCGCCCGGTTTGACCGGCCTTTTCGCCTCGCCTATCGTCCGCCCGCCGATCGCGACCCGTCCGTCGAGGATCAGTTGCTTGGCGCGGTTGCGGCCGAGATCGGGGAGCGCGCCGGCAAGCCAGGCATCGAGGCGGGTGCCGGCAGCGGCTTCCGCCACCGTGAGCTCCACCGTCTCTCCCTGAGGTTCCCGCGTCGCCATGGCTCGACAATCCTTCGAGAGCAGCGCCTTCGATGGCGAGGAGGAGAAGCCGATCGATCCGGCGTTCCTGCGCGTGCAGGCGCGGCTCCGCCGCCTGATGCTGATCGGTGGCGGCACGCTCTTCATCGGTATTGCCGCCGTCTTCGGGGCGATCCTCTACAAGATCGCGACCTACGATTCCACCGGCAAGCCGCTGGCGGCGGGCGCTGCAGTGCCGACGGTCTCGGTTTCGGCGCTGGGCCTGCCTGCAGGGGCGCGGCTGGTTTCGACCGCGCTCGATGGAAACCGGCTGGCGTTGACATATGAGGCCGGTGGCACGACCGTTGTCGTCGTACTGGACGTTGCATCAGGAGCCGTGGCGCGGCGAATGAATGTCCAACCCTAGAGCCACTTTCCCGCGGCCATCATCCAAATGGGTGATATGCCGCCAAGGCATATCGGGCAACATGGGTCCAAATCTGTCGGACGATCATTTCCCTATGGTTCGCCGCTCTGTCGTTGTTGGCCTCTCGACCGCGATCGCCGTGCTGCTCGCCGGCGCTCTGGCCATGGCGGCTGCGCCGGCTCCGTCGCGTCACCTATCGATCGGCACGCTGCAAATGCGCGGCAAGGCGGCGAAGGCGCTCAGCTACAACGTCGGCACTCTGACCCTTAACGGCCTCGGCTCGCAATCGCTGGCCTACAACGTGGGCACGCTGACCATAACCGGCCTTGGCGGCGACGCGCTGACCTACAACGTCGGCACATTGACGATGAGCGGGGTCAACGCGCAGGCGTTGTCTTACAACGTCGGCACGCTGACGCTGAGCGGCCTCGGTTCGGCTGCACTTTCCTATGATGTCGGCGCGCTCACGATGAGCGGGCTAGGTGCCGGCAACCTGAGCTTCAACGTTGGTACGCTCGCGCTACACGGGATCAACTGAGGAATTCGCCATGCTCGCATTTCGAGTCGCTGCCGTCGCCTTCGGGGTTGCTCTGCTTCCAGCAGCGGCGGGCGCGGACACTCCGCTGACGTTTAACGTGGTGGTCAAAGTCTCCAACATGCTTCCCGAAGTGGAGGCGATGGCCGTCAAGTGCACGGTCAACACCGCCGCCTACGGCAAGGTTGCGACCGGCGAAGGGCAGGCACAGCTCGCCGGCGGCGCCTTCGATGGCGTCGTCACCGTCGCCATGACGACCTCGCAAACGGCGCAACAACTGCTCAATCCTGCGCAGCCGCTGCAATGGGAATGCGATCTCTTCGCGGTGAACGCCAACGGCAGCGAGGTGCTGGTCGCCCGGCCGGGCAGCACCTCGATCCAATGGGCGGCGGCGGCATCGGGAAGCCAGCCGGTTAACGCCATCGGCGGCGATTTCCCACCGGGTACGGTGTATCCGATCGATACCAACACGCACATGGCGATCAAGCCACCCAAGCCCGACGCTACGACCCCGGCCCAATAGTGAACACGCGTCGAGCCAAGCTCCTGTTTGTGGGCCTCGCGGTACTCGCGCTGCCGGCGCTGGCGCGCGCGGAGAACGTCGGTATCGATGTGGCGGTCGATGTCGCGGGCCTCGATCCAGCGGCGACCAAGATCGGCGTCGCGTGCATGGTCTGCACGGTGGATTGCGAAGCGGCTGCGGGCGGCCAGGTCCTGGGAACGGGCGCGACCAGCGTCGGCGTAAATTCGATCCTGCAGGGTTATCAGGGCACGGTCAGCGTCACGGTGCCGACGTCGAGTGCGAAGGGGAGCGATTATCTCTGCCGCCTGAACATCGCTAACGCGTCGGCGTCGTTCGTCGCGGGCACCGGGCCGGACTGGACTCTGCCGGACGAGGAGCAGCCCTTCACCAACATGCTCAAGGGCAAGCTGCCATCCTCCAAGGCGCCGGTCGCGAACAAGTGCAAGAACGGCGCGGAGCCGATCAACGGCAAGTGCCCGTCGAGCAACGTCGCCTCGGCGCCTGCCAAGACGTGCCCCGATGGCAGCGCGATGCCGGCGAACGGCAACTGCGGCTTCGTCGGGCCCTCGCTGGATATTCCCGGCATCCTCCAAATCTTCACGCCCTGTCCGAACGGCCAGCCGCGTCTGGCCAACGGCCAGTGTCCGGCGACGACAGGCACGAACGCGGCCAGCAACGGCAAGAGTTCGGGCAACGTGCTGCAACCGTGCCCCGACGGGCAGGCGCGGATGAAGAACGGTCAGTGCCCAGGCCCCAAGAACATCCAGCGCAACGACCTGTTCAAGCTTTTCCAGCCTGCGCCGGCCAACAACGGTCTGCACTAGCCGCCTTGCCTCGCCGCATTTCCATCGGTATAGACGCGATTTCCGCCATTGGCGGCCCGCTCCCTTCGTCTAGCGGCCCAGGACGTCGCCCTCTCACGGCGAAAACAGGGGTTCGATTCCCCTAGGGAGCGCCAGCAAATTCCTTATGCTGGCTCAGCATGATTCCGTCCTCAACACACAGGAGACCAGGTTGGCAAAGAACGCGACGGCCAAGAAAGCGGCGCCCTTGCGCCCCGTGAAGGAGACCCTTTCGAAGTCTGCATTGATCAACATGATCGCGGAGGAAAACGGCGTTACCCGCGATGTCGTAAAGGGCGTCCTGGCTTCGTTCGAGAACGCGGTGATGGGTTCGGTTCACCCCAAGGGTGCCGGCGAATTCACGCTGCCCGGCCTGCTGAAGGTGACGTTGCGCAAAGTGCCCGCGCGCAAGGCCGGCACGATGATCCGCAACCCGTCGACCGGCGAAATGGTGCCGGGCGCGGCGAAGCCTGCCAGCGTCCGCGTCAAGGTGCGCGCGCTGTCGAAGCTGAAGACCGCGGCGCTCTCGTAAGGCCGCGTTTGAATTTGCGGGAGCCGGTTCGTCCGGCTCTCGCCTGCCTTCGGCTCTATCCCGTTGGCGTGCCTGCGGCTGATGCCGGCGGGCTGCATTTCTTCTGAATCGCCACTACGTCGATCGCGTTTTTCTCGCCTTTCAGCTGGGCGATCTGCGGCGCGACGTTCGCGCCGCTCAGCGACGACACCGGCAGCCCGATCAGGATGACACCGACGGTGTCGTTGCCGCGCGCCTGCAGCTGGGCCGCAGAAGCCTGCGCGAGCGCCTGATCGACACGAGCCCCTTCCTGGCCGAGTTGATCGCAGGTGTAATTCTCGTACGGGATCTGGCTGACGTAAGCCGGCTGGATGGTCTTTGGATCTTGTGCGCAGCCCGCGACCAACAACGCCGCCGACCAGGTGGCCAACGCCACAACTGTGGTTTTCATCTCGCCCCTCGCTACCCGTAATGATTGAAGCAGCAAAGCGATGCTCGCGCCAGTAGCGCCAGACAAGCGGTGGAAAACCTCTCAAGTGGCTGCCGGTTTATTCAGGGATGAACTGGCGGCGTTCATTTTGGAACCGGACTGACTTGGTGTAGAAGGCGGCGAATTCCGCCTCAAACGCCCGCCGCCCCATGAACGAAATGGTCAGTCCCGCCGCCATGGTGCGGCATCGCATTCCTGTCATCGATCGGATGATCGACGTGCTGTTCCTGCTCGAGCAGCAGCCGAACGGCGCCAGCATCCGGGACCTGGTCACGCAACTGCGCTTGCCGCGCACCACGGTCTACCGCATCCTCAACACGCTCCAGTTCCACGACATCGTGCGGCGTTCGTCGGATGGGACATACCGGCTCGGGTCACGGCTGCTCGCGCTGGCCGCACGCGCTGTCAGCGAGGGCAACGAATACGACCTCGCCGCGATCTCGCTGCCGCACCTCCGGCGTCTGGCGCAGGAGACGGGCGAGGGGTGCAAGGTGTCGATCATCGACGGCGGCGAGATCCTGGTCGTGGCCGCCGTCGACGGGCCGCGCGAGTATGCGTTGACGGTGGTCGCGGGTCAGCGGTTGCCGGTGCACGCCGGCGCGGGGGGGAAGGTGCTCCTCGCGTCGCTGCCAAAGGAGGAGCTGTCGTCGCGGCTCAGCGGGTCGCTGGCGCGATATACCGGCAAGACCCACACCGACGCACGGAAGCTCGCCGTAGAACTCGCCAAGGTGAAACGCCAGGGCTGGGCATTCGACAGCGGCGAATATGCACCGAGCATCAACGCGCTGGCTGCGCCCATACCGGACCGTAGCGGCTTGGCGATCGGCGCGCTCAGCGTGCCGTTTCTGGCGGGCGCTTCGGCGGCGCGCATACAGGAGATACGCGTCGCGGTGATTGCGACCGCCGGCGCGATTGCCGCGGATTTACCGCCGCGCAAGGCGCTGGGTCAGAGCACCGCGGTGAGCAGCGCGCGGTAGTCGGCGGCGGTTGCTGCGCGGGGATTGGTCGCGTGGCTATGGTCGGCCAATGCGCGCTCCACGACCCAGTCGAAGACGGTGGGGGTGACGCCCAGTTCGCCCAGAGACTTCGGGATGCGAAGTGCGCGGTTCAACGCGTCGAGTGCGTCGGCAAGGTCGCTGCTGACGCCCATTGCGGCGGAGAGACGTTGCAGCTTGTCGCCGACGTGGCCGGCGTTGAAGCGCACGACGCCGGGCATGAGGATCGCGTTCAGCGTGCCGTGATGGAGCGCAGGCTGCTTAAGGCCGCCGAGCGCATGGCTCAGCGCGTGTACCGCGCCCAGCCCCTTCTGGAACGAGAGGCCGCCTTCCAGCGCGCCCATCATCATCTCTTCGCGCGCGGTAATGTCCTGTCCGTTGGCACAGGCTCGCTCGATGTTGCGCCAGATCCGGCCGGCTCCGTCGAGCGCGATCGCTTCCGCCGGTGGGTTGATGCGGGGCGACAGGAACGTCTCGATGCAATGTGAGAGGGCGTCGAGACCGGTAGCGGCCGTAAGGGACGGCGGCAGGCCGAGCGTGAGTTCGGGATCGCAGAGCGCGCGCTTCGGGATGAGGTGCGGACTGATGAAGCCGAGTTTGCGACCGTCGGCCAGCGTGAGAAGCGCCGCGCGGCCGACCTCGGCGCCGGTGCCGGCGGTCGTGGGGATGGCGATGACCGGCGCCACCGGCCCGATGCGCTCGAGGCCACCGTAGATCAGAGCGAATTCCTCGAGCGGCCCGGCATGGGTGGCGAGCAGCGCCACGCCTTTGGCGAGGTCGATGGGCGAGCCGCCGCCGATGGCGACGACGCCGTCGCAGCCCTCGGCGCGGTAGACGGCGAGGGCTGCGTTCACCGCTGCTTCGGTCGGATTGGGCGGCACGTCGAGGAAGACCGGCGCGACTTGCGGGAGGAGGGCGGTGGCGCGTTCGAGCAGGCCCGCGCCCGCGATGCCGCGGTCGCTGACGATCAGCGGCCGGCGGACTTTCAGCGCCGCCGCCGTCTCGGGAAGCTTGCCGATCGCGCCGCGGCCGAATTCGATGGTCGTGAGGTAGGTGATCGTCGCCATGTCAGTCGAAGAAGCCGCTGTCGTCGGCGGCGAGGTACTTCTTCGCCTTGGCCGGGACCAGCTCGACGCCCATGCCAGGCCGGTCCCAGACTTCGATCATCGAATTTTTCACGATCGGGTTCGGCAGCCCTTCGACGATGTCGTACCACCAGGCGGGATCGCCGGTCGGATACTCGAACGCGATGTAGTTGGCGGGCAGCGTCGCGCAGACCTGCACGAGCGCGGCGAGGCCGAGCAGGCCGTTGGCGGTACCGTGCGGCGCCATCAGGATGCCGTGCAGGTCAGCGTATTCCGCGATCCATTTCAGCTCGGCGATGCCGCCGACATCAGCAGGGTCGGGACCAAGAATGTTGACGGCGTGGCCTTCGATCAACGCCTTGAAATTCTGGCGCAGGTAGATCTGCTCGCCGGTATGGATCGGCGTCGACGTGGCACGTGTTACTTCCCGGAAAACATCCGCGTTGACGTAGGGGGTGTAGTCGCCGGTGATCAGGTCCTCGAGCCAGACGAGATTGTACGGCTCGACGGCGCGCGCGAAGCGGATGGCGTCGGGCACGGTCCATCCCGGACCGCAGTCCAGCGCCAGGCCAACCTTGTCGCCCAGCACCTCCTTCATCGCCGCGACGCACGCCACCGCGTGCTTCAGCCCTGCCTCGGTGAGCAAGCCGCGATCGGTAGCGCCGCCGTGGATATGGACGGGCGACACCTCGCCATACGTGAAGTCGGGAATGCGCCGCTTCATGTCGCTGTGAAACGCGATGCCCTGTTTGATGATGGTAAAGCCTTCGTCGAGCGCCAGCATCTTGCGGCAATTGTCGGCGTAGTCCTGCGGCGTGTAGGTGGTGAGCGGCGGGCGGCGCGCGCCGTTGTAGACGCGGACATGATCGCGGACCTTCCCGCCCAGCAGCTTGTAGACCGGCACGCCGGCGGCCTTGCCGGCAACGTCCCACAGGGCGTGTTCGATGATACTCACCGCCGCGCCCCATGGCTTGAAGGCGCCGCGGTTGCGGATCTTCATCACGCAGCGTTCGACGTTGGTGGGGTCCTCGCCGAGAAGCGCGTCACGGAGCGCCAGCACGTCCGCCTTGAGATATGGCTTGTAGGACTCCGCCTGGCCGTAGCCGCTCAAGCCAGCGTCGGTGACGATGCGCACCACCGGATTCTTGCCGATGATTGCGCATCTGACGTCGGTGATTTTCATCCAACTCCCCGTCGAACCGTCTCCCTGGCTCAGGTCCGCTGCGATAGCAGGTACGATCGGCCTCTGACCAGTGTCGTCGATCGGAGCGCCGCGGCGTGGCCGCCGATCAACATGGCGTGAAAGGGATGCCCACGGGAGCGGCGCGTGGTCGCGTCCGCTAGCCGAGCCAGCGAACACCCGCTAGCATTTCCTTCGGGCGGCTGGACAGTCGGCGCGGAGGCACTGCGCATGCATCGCCTTGTCCCTTTGGTGGCACTCCTGATCGTGCCGGTCGCTCACCCTGTGGCCGCGGCCGATACCGAGGTCGATCTGGAGCTGGTGCTCGCCGTCGATGTGTCGCGCTCCATGGATATCGGCGAGCAGCAGCTCCAGCGCGATGGTTATGTCGCGGCCTTCCGCCACCCTGAGGTCATCCAGGCGATCCAGTCGGGGGCGGTCGGCAAGATCGCGGTGACGTATTTCGAGTGGGCCGGCCCGGGCTTCCAGGAGGAGATCGCGCCGTGGACCGTAATCGGCAACGCCGAGGCGGCCAACGCCTTTGCCGACAAGCTCGCCGGCGGGGTGATCAGCCGGGAGACCGGCACCTCGATCTCCTCGGGGCTCTACTATGCGGTCGGCCGCTTCGACAACAACGGCTTCACAAGCTACCGCCAGACGATCGACGTTTCCGGTGACGGGCCCAACAACGCCGGCCGGCCTGTCGAGGCGACGCGTGACTGGGTGGTGAACCGCGGCATCACCATCAACGGGCTGCCGATCGTATTGCGCCCGACCTATACGGCAGGACCGTTCGGCGTGCCCAACCTCGACAAGTACTACGAAGACTGCGTCATCGGCGGCCCCGGCGCTTTCATGATCGCGGTCACCGACGCCGCGAATTTCGAGACGGCCATCCGCCGCAAGCTGGTGACGGAAATCGCCGGACTGCCGATGAAGCTGATGCGTGCAGCCGACGTGCAGTCAGGCGCGAAGTCGGACTGCATGATCGGCGAAAAGACTCGCCCGGGGTTCATGTTCCAGTTCCGGTGACCTGCCGGGCGACCGCGAGATCGCGTGGCCTAATGCCGTGTGCCCGCGCGTTGCACCGCGCGCAGGCGATCGGCCAGCGTGCCGCCTTCGCCGGGTTCTGCCGCGGCGGGAGCGTCGGCGGTTTCCGCTGTAGCGGGAGCTTCGGCGGCCATGGCCTGCGTCAAACGGACGACACCGGCGGCGATCTCGTTAAGCCGTTCGCGGAGGCGGCGGTTTTCTTCGCGCTCGCTCTCCCATTCGGCACCCGCGACCTTGCGCAGTTCGGTATTCTCGGCGCGTAGCGCCGCGTAGTCGTCCTCCAGCGCCGAGAGGCGGAGCGCCAGTTCCTGCTTCTCGACGTCGTTGGCGGCCATCGCCTTGCGGTAGTTGTCGCCCTCAGCGATGACGTCGGCCTGGTGGCGCTCCTTCAGTGCTTCGGCCTCGGCGTGGGCCTTGGCCAGGGCCGCTTCCGCCGAAGTCAGTTGGCCGCGCAGTTCGTCGTGCCGCTTGGCGTCGGCGGCGAGGCGCGCATTCATCTCGGCGATCTGGCCGCTGCGCTCGGCGAGCTCCGCGCCGATCCGGGCGCGCTCGTCCTTCACGCGCTCGGCTTCCGCGGCAATCGCTTCGCGCTGCGTGCGCTCCCGCGCCATCTCGGCTTCCAGCGCGGTGAGGCTCGTAGCCCGCCGCTCCAGTTCGGCGCCGTGCTGATTGCGCTCGCCGCGCACGCCTTCCAGTTCGGTGGCCAGCGCCTCGCGGCGGCCCTGCTCGGAGGCGATGGTTGCTTCCAGCGTCTTGATCTCGCCGAGGCGTTTCTCGATGTCCGCTTCGCGCGCCGTGCGGTCGGCCTTCAGGGCCTCCGCCTCGCGCGTCATGTCCTCGGCGCGCTGCCGCTCCGCGGCAATGTCCGCCTCGCGCGCCTTGATTTCTTCGGCCAGTGCGGCGCGCTGCTTTTCTTCCGCGGCGATGCGGGCTTCCAGCGTGGCCAGTGCGGCTGTCTGGCGATCGATGTCGCCGGTGCGCACGGTGCGCTCGGCTTTCAGTGCTTCGCCCTCTGCCGACAGGGCCTCGCGACGCACCTTCTCGGCAGCCAGTTCGGTCTCGAGAGTACGCATCTGCGTAGAGGCGCGCTCCAGGTCGGCGAGGCGACCAGCGCGCTCCGACTGGAGTGCCTCGAGTCCGGCGGCGAGGCCTTCGGCCCGCTTCTGCTCGGCGGCGAGACGGTCGCGTTCCAGGGCGATCTCGGCGGCCAGCTTATCGCGCGCGGCAGCGGTCTCTGCCTCGGTCGCCGTCATCGCGGCAAGATTGCCGGTGAGTTGGTCGATATCGCCAAGGCGCGCGGCGATCTCCAGCCGCTGCTCCTCCGTGCGGGCCTGGCTGGCGCCGAGGGTCACCTGCAAGGCGGCGAGGGCTGCGGCGCCATCGGCCAGCCGCTGGTCGCGCGCGGCGATCTCCGTGTGAGCGGTCGCGAGCTTTGCTTCGCTGGTCGCGAGCGCGCCTGTCAGTTCGGCGACGCGCTCCTCGAGGCCGGCGACCGATTCCGTCAGCGCCGCCTTGTTGCGGTTGAGGATCGCGATCTCGTCGCGGCGCCGATTGACCTCGATGATCTCCTCGGCGAGCTTTTCCTTGAGGCGCCCGGCGTCGAGTTCGAGCTTGCGATTGGTGATAGCGAAGTTGGCGCGGAGCTGATCCTTGCCGGCTTCGATCTCGGTGCGCGTCATCGGCACCGTGGCTTCGACCTTGGCCTTCGCCAGCCGCGCGGCGCGGCGCAGAATTGCCGGCATTACCAGGAGCGCAAGCAGGGCCGCCGTGAGCAGCCCCAGCGCGAAATACATTGCCGCCTGGACCAACTAACCCGTCTCCCGACTCCCCCGCATCAAGCCGCTCCTCGACCATCTCACCAATTGATGAAAATTCCCATGCCGTCTCGAATTAAATTCGACGGCAAGGAAAAGGGTGGTGCGGTGGTGAGCCGGCTGAGGCCCTAGAACGGGTTCCAGGTCGGGTGATCGGTGAACTTGAGGTACGACAGGTTAACGCCAAGACGAGCGCCAACGCCCGAGACGATCGGCACCACGAAGACGTTCCTGCGCGACAGGACCGTCATGCCGAAGCCAGCGACGGCGTACGCCGAGCCGGCGACGCCGTAGAAGCGCGTGTAGAGGGCGCTGACGTCAGGCAGGTTGTAGACCAGCATCATCACGCGGTCGCCGTTGCCCCCAAAATCGGCGCCGATACTTGGCCCCTGCCAGAAGACGTTGTGCGCACCCGCGTTCTTGGTGCTGAGTTGTCCTTCGCCGTAGCGCAGGCCGCCGATGAACGCGCCCGAACCTTCCTGTCCGAGGATGTAGCCGTTGGGCAGACCGTACTGCGATACCGCGCGCTCGACGATCGATGCCAATCCCTGCGTCACGCCGCCGAAGAAGCGATGGCCGGTGCTGACCAGTTCGTCGGCCGTATACTGATCCTGGGCAGAGGCCGGAGCGGCGCCGGCGAATGTGAGGAAGGCAAAGGCGAGGGCGGCGAGCGCGCCAAGCGGTCGGGTCATGGGATGCTCCGGAGGCCGAGGGAACGATTCGCCGGCCATTCTAGCTAAAATCTGGGCGGCCCCATGTCTTGCCGGTCACACCTTCGTGCCGTGGTTGGCAGGGCGAAAACCCCAGTGTATGCCCGGGGATAAGAGGCTTCCCGCGATTCGGAGGGAGAGACGTGTCCGACAAAGCCGAACTCGAGGCGCTCGATCTCGCGGCCCTACTGTGCAGCCGGGTCTGCCACGACATCATTTCCCCCGTAGGGGCCATCATCAATGGCCTTGAGGTCCTCGACGAGGACAACGGCGAGGAGATGCGCGAATTCGCGTTCAACCTCATCCGCAAGAGCGCGGGGCAGGCTTCGGCCAAACTGCAGTTCGCTCGCTTGGCGTTCGGCGCTGCCGGTTCGGCCGGCGCCGAGATCGACCTGGCAGACGCCGAGAAGGTCGCGCGGGGTTACATGCAGGGTGAGAAGGCGGACTTCCAGTGGGAAGCGCCACGCGTCCTCATGCCCAAAAACTTCGTCAAACTCCTCCTCAACCTGATCTTGCTGGCGGCCACCGCGATCCCCCGGGGCGGCACGGTGAAGGTCACGGTCGAGGGGCACAATCCCCCGCGCTTCATCCTGCGGTCGACGGGGCCCAGCGCGCGCGTGCCGCCGGCGTTCGAGAAGCTGGTGCCGGGCGCGATCGCGGGGCTCAGCGTCGATGCTCAATCCGTGCAGGCCTATTACACCGGCGCGCTCGCGCGGGCGTGCGGCATGGACGTGGTGGCGCGGCTCGATGGTGAGGACGTCGTCGTCGAGGCGGTCAGTTCGAGCCAGGCGGCCGCGGCCTAAAACCCGCGACCTTTAACTCCCGTTAACCGATGGGGCAGTAGCCTCCGGCATCATTGCGCCGCGAGGGATTCGGCCATGCGCCATTGTCTGATCGTCGACGACTCGAGCGTCATCCGAAAGGTGGCGCGCCGCATCCTCGAAGACTTCGACTTCTCCGTCTCGGAGGCGGAGGACGGTCGCGCGGCACTGGAAGCCTGCCGGCGCTCGATGCCTGACATGATCCTCCTCGACTGGCACTTGCCGGTGATGGACGGGCTGGAGTTCCTCGCCAGCCTCCGTCAGATGGATCTCGGGCGTCAGCCCAAGGTCGTGTTCTGCGCCTCGGAGGCCGACGTCGCGCAAATCGCGCGGGCGCTCAGGGCAGGGGCCGACGAGTACATCCTGAAGCCGTTCGATCGCGTGGCGGTCGAGACGAAGCTGCATGAAGTCGGGATGATCTGACAGATACCTGGCGCGCCTTTTGGCGACCCGCACTTTTCCCACCGCCATGGCCGGAACAAGCCCGGCTATGACGGAGTGGGATAGCTGACGAGCAGCGAAAACAAAAAGCCCCGGACGATGCCGGGGCTTTTTGTTTGAAGCGAGGGAGGGCGCTTACGCGCTTTCGCGAATTTCCGCGCCGTCGGGCTCGCGCAGCACATAGCCACGGCCCCAGACCGTCTCGATGTAGTTCTGGCCGCCGGTCGCTGCGGCGAGCTTCTTGCGCAGCTTGCAGATGAAGACGTCGATGATCTTCAGTTCCGGCTCGTCCATGCCGCCGTAGAGATGGTTGAGGAACATCTCCTTGGTGAGCGTGGTGCCTTTGCGGAGCGAGAGCAGCTCCAGCATCTGGTATTCCTTGCCGGTCAGGTGCACGCGCTGCGAATTCACTTCCACCGTCTTGGTGTCGAGATTGACGGTGAGGTCGCCGGTGGTGATGACCGACTGGGCGTGGCCCTTCGAGCGGCGGACGATGGCGTGGATGCGGGCGACCAGCTCGTCCTTGTGGAAGGGCTTGGTCATGTAGTCATCGGCGCCGAAACCGAGGCCGCGGACCTTGTCTTCAATGCCGGCGAGGCCGGAGAGGATCAGGATCGGAGTCTTGACCTTCGCTACCCGGAGGGTGCGCAGAACCTCGTACCCGCTCATGTCGGGGAGGTTCAGGTCGAGAAGAATGATGTCGTAGTCGTAGAGCTTGCCGAGGTCGACGCCCTCTTCGCCAAGGTCCGTCGTGTAGACGTTGAAGTTCTCGGACTTGAGCATCAACTCAATGCTCTGCGCCGTGGCGCTGTCGTCCTCGATCAGTAGCACTCGCATGCCAATCCCCCTGGCTTCTCCGAGCGCAGAAGTAGCGGCTGATTGCGCCGCGACAACACCCGGTTAACCCCGATTCGCCAAGCTACTCGCCAGTGGTTAACAAACTCTGATTCCACAGGACAAGCTAATTAATCGAAAGTCTAGGCGAACCATCATACTTCGTTGACCTAGCGGCTACTTCTGCCTGTTAACTGGTTACTAACCAGCTTTAGGAAATGCCGCTAAGCGATTCACAGGACTCGGGGAATTCCTACCGAGATTGCGCCCGGCGATTTACCCCGAATTAAGCGCTCTGGGCCCATGATTAACGCTAGACGTAAATGAAAGGTTACCGGCGGCGCGGCATGTTCATGACATGCGCGTGAGCGCCGGTGGTCTCGCGGAAGGAAGTAGCCGGTCGCTGTATCCGCCCGGCACACGAGTAGGGAGTAGAGTGCGATGAAGTCGCGCGAGGGCCTTCTCCGGCTGAAGCGTTTCCAGGTCGAGGAAAAGCGCCGCCAGGTGGCGCAGATCGAAACGATGATTGCCGAGTTCGACCGCATGGCCAGGGAACTGAACGATCAGGTCATGGCCGAACAGGAGCGGAGCGGCATCCACGATGCCGGTCACTTCGCCTATCCGACCTTTGCCAAGGCCGCCACCCAGCGCCGCGACAACCTCACGGCTAGCGAGAAGGCGCTGAAGGATCAGCTGGCGAACGCCAAGGCAGCCTACGACGAGGCGCTTGCCGAGCTCGAGAAGGCGGAAGCCATCGCCGAGCGTGACCAGGCGGCCGAGGCCAAGCACGCTCCGCATCAGGCCGGCGCGCACGCTTAAGCCGGGAATCGACCGCCCAAGCCGTACCAGGCCGACGCTGCAGCTTCACCACGGGTCGTCCCCGCGCGAGGAGCCAGTATCCGCCGTGTGTGCATGCACTTCGCCGACGGCGGTTACCGGATGCCTGCCTTCGCAGGCATGACACTTGAGCTACTTGCCCAGAAGCAGCGGGATCTGCGGCGCCGCCGTTGCGGGCAGCTTGCCGGTTGCCCGCGGATCATCCGACACCTCGATCGCGAATTTGTACGGCTGGAAGCCGGCGCGCCGGTAGAAGGCGAGCGCCTTCGGGTGATCGAAGGTGCACGTATGCAGCCATACGCGTGCCGCGCCTCTGCCGAACACGCGAGCGAGCAGCGCGGTCATCAACGTGTGTGCGGCCCCGGTCCCGACAGCTTCGGGAACCACACCGAACGTCGCGATTTCGACTGAGCCCGGAACCGCATAGTCCAGTTCCGCGAGGCCGATCGAGACTCCGTCGGATTGGAGCGCGAGGACTTCCGTCGTCGATTGCCAAAGCCCCGCCATAAGCTCGGCGTCGCTCATCGCCGCGCGGGAGAACCACAGCCAGGGTTCGCCAATGCGTTGGTAGAGCGTGCGGTACCAACCGGGATCGGGCCGCGGCTTCAAAACCACGTCAGGGCTGATCGCTGGTGGCGCCGGCGGTGGCTCCCTCATTTCCAAAAACGTCACCACGTTCGCGAGCTTGCCGGGCGGCAGGTCGGTGTAGCCGTCGAGTTCGACCGCGAACGTCGCCATCACATTTCCTCTCCGGGAGCCAGCGCACGTCGCGCCGCGGCAACGTCCGTCGGTGGTACGCCCGCGTACGCGGCGAACGCCAGCAGCAGACGTTCGTCGCTTAGATAATAGTCGATGACTCCGGCGAGGAACCCCGGGTCGGCCGCGGCGCTTCGGAGTTGCCCGGGCTCGATGCCGGTCAGCGCAAGAAAGCGGCTGACCTGCTCCGGATCGCTCGCTACAAATGACAATGCCTGGATGGCCAGATTCTGGGCTGCCTCAAGCGTTAAGTGCCCCCGTTTTTCGGGCTTCATATTTGCCTTTCCGCAATGAATCGCCTCTAGGGTCACCACAACAGGACGCGCCCTGCGGCGACACCAGAAACGGGCCGGCGTCCTCTCCGAAAGCGCGGCTATGTCGAAGACTGTCCTTGTCGTGGAAGACAACGAACTGAATATGAAGTTATTCCACGATCTGCTGGAAGCGAATGGCTACAATATTGTCCAGACGCGGAACGGGCTCGAGGCTATCGATCTCGCACGCGAACATCATCCCGATCTGATCCTGATGGACATCCAGTTACCTGAAGTCTCCGGGCTGGAAGTGACCAAGTGGATCAAGGAAGACGACGACCTGCGCACCATCCCGGTCATTGCCGTGACCGCCTTCGCGATGAAGGGCGATGAGGAGCGCATCCGGCAGGGCGGTTGCGAGGCGTATCTGTCGAAGCCGATTTCGGTCGCCAAGTTTCTCGACACCGTCAAGACGTACATCGGAGACTGATCGGCGATGACCGCACGCGTCCTCGTCGTCGACGATCTCGTCGCCAACATCAAGCTGCTCGAAGCGCGGCTGGCGGCGGAATACTTCGAAGTCGTCACGGCGATGAACGGTCCGGCCGCGCTGGAGATCTGTGCGCGCGGACAGTGCGACATTGTCCTGCTCGACGTCATGATGCCGGGCATGGACGGCCACGAAGTCTGCCGCCGGCTCAAGGGCAACCCGCGCACGGCACACATTCCGGTGGTCATGATCACCGCGCTCGACCAGCCGGCGGATCGCGTCGCGGGTCTGGAAGCCGGTGCCGACGATTTCCTGACCAAGCCCGTGAACGACATCGCGCTGATCACGCGCGTGAAGTCGCTCGTGCGGCTCAAGATGCTTACCGACGAGCTGATGATGCGCGTCTCGACCTCGACCGAGATCGGGCTCGACGATGCGTTCGATCCGGCGAGCCTTGGCGGGGAGGGCGGCAAGGTCCTGCTGGTGGACGACAGTCCGTCCACAACCGACAGGGTCAAGTCGATCCTGGCGCCGCACCACACCGTCGATCACGAGCCGGAGCCGCAGGAGGCGCTGTTCCGCGCCGCCGAGGGCGACTACGACCTCGCGATCATCAGCCTCAACCTCAAGCAGATCGATGGGCTCAGGCTCTGCTCGCACCTGCGCTCACTCGATCGCACGCGCCTGTTGCCGATCCTGGTGATCGTCGATCCGGACGACAACGTTCGGCTGCTCCGCGGTCTGGACCTCGGTGTAAACGATTACCTCGTTCGCCCGGTCGACCGAAACGAGATGCTGGCGCGGGTGCGGACCCAGGTGCGCCGCAAGCGTTTCTCCGATCGGCTGCGCGACAACGTGCAGATGACCATCGAAATGGCGGTGACGGACGGGCTGACCGGACTGCACAACCGCCGCTACCTGGAGCGCCACCTGGTTACGCTGGTGCAGCAGGCGATCGCCCGGCAGAAGCCCCTTTCGGTGCTGGTCCTGGACATCGACCATTTCAAGACGATCAACGACAGCTATGGCCATGCCGTCGGTGACGACGTGCTGCGGGAGTTCTCCCGCCGGGTGCGCAAGGCCGTGCGCGGGATCGACTTGGCCTGCCGCATGGGAGGCGAGGAATTCGTCATCGCCATGCCCGATACCGATGCCGCCTTGGCCCTGCTTGTAGGCGAGCGGTTGCGTCAGAAAATTGCGGTGGAACGCTTCCGCATCCCGGAAAGCGAGGAATCCATCGAAGTCACGGTTTCGATTGGGATTTCGTCGCTGGCCAGCACCGAGGACACGCCCGAAACCCTGCTCAAGAGGGCCGATGAGGCGCTCTACGAAGCCAAGCGCGCCGGGCGCAACCGTGTCTCGGCTGCGGCCTGAATCCCGCATCGGTTGCAGGCCTCGCCAGTTAAGCATGAATTTTAGCTAAATATTTAGATGCAATGGCCTTTTGGCCACTTACCGTTTGCTAACGCTCTCCGGGGCGATAAGGTCGCAACCAGTCGTTCAACGAGGAGAGCAAGCAACGACATTCTGAAGCGAATCAGACGCGGCTGTCACATCCGTGTCCAGATCGCAAGATAGTCCACAATACAGATACCCTGCGGAGTGCTCAGGTCCGCCGCATCTCCTGGGTCCGTAGGGTAGGCCGGCTCCAGAACGGATTGAGTGGCCTCCTCGTACAAACCCGTTCTGGGCCGGCCACTCATTCGGCCGCCAGAGGCCAAAAACGAAAAAGCACCGCGAAAGCGGTGCTTTTTTGTTGTTCCGGTGGCGGTTGCCTTACTTGATCTTGGTCTCGCGGAACTCGACGTGCTTCTTGGCGATCGGGTCGTACTTCTTCATCACCAGCTTGTCGGTCTTGGTGCGCGAGTTCTTCTTGGTGACGTAGTAAAAGCCGGTGTCGGCCGACGACTGCAGCTTGATCTTGATGGTGGCGGATTTGGCCATGGCGAAAACCTCGAAAAGCGCCGGAAAATTGGCCGGCACACTACGGGCGGCGGTCCGTATGTCAAGCAAAAGCGCCGTGATCCTGGGGTTTCTCAGCGCCGCGGCCCTGGCTGCGGAGGCCGACCGCATCGTTATTAACCCGAAGTCGGCCTACCCGGAAGGTCCCGCCGTCGCCCACGGCGCCATCTACTACGCCGAGATGGGTGACGACCGGGTCATGCGCTGGAACGGCACCGATAACGCGCCGGTCTGGTCGCGGGAGGGGTGCGGGCCAACGTCGGTGGCGCGTGGGACGAACGACACACTGGTCATCCTCTGCGATCGCGAGCAGGTCTTGGTTCGTATCACGCGCGACGGGAAGACCGTCGAGGTGATCAGCCGTGACAAGAACGGGCGCGAGTTCCTGACGCCCAACGCCTCGATCAATGACGCCAGCGGCGGCATCTTCTGGTCTGCGTCGGGCCTGTTCTCGCCGACGGCCAAGGCGGAGGGCGCGGTGATGTATCTCGCGCCCGATGGCACGCTCCGCCGCGTGGCGGAGGGCATCCACTATTCCAACGGCGTCGCGCTCTCGCCGGACGGCAAGCTGCTCTACGTCTCCGAGCATCTGTCGCGACGCATCCTTGCCTATGACGTCGGCGCCAACGGTGCGCTCTCAGGGACGCGCGTATTCCTCAACCTCGACGATGTCGTGGGCAAGGCTGAGCACGACTGGGACGTTGGGCCGGACGGCCTCGCCATGGATCATCTCGGCAACCTCTACATCGCGGAATATGGGGGAGGGCGGCTGATCGTCGTCGACAGTCACGCCAAGCTCGAGGCGACGATCTCGTTTGCCGAGAAGTACGTCACCGCGCCGCTGCTGATCGACGGCGAACGGCGCATCTTCGTCACCGCGCCGGTGTCGTTCGAAGATCCGCAGGCCTATGGCGAAGTCTACTCGGTGGTAAATCCGCTGTACGGGAAGGACTGACCGTCCGTCTCTTCGCCACGGCCGTCGAAGCCGTGCATGCGCAGCGCCCATTGCAGCGCGACGATCGCGCCCTTCACGGGCTGGAGCAGACCGACGGTGAGAATCGCCGTCAGCGGCAGCCAGATCATCAGATGCTGGGCGATGGTCAGCTCGGTGGTGAGCTGCACGGCGAGCAGCACGGGCACCAGCAGGTGGCCGACGATCACCATGGTGAAGTACGGCGGCGCGTCATCGGCGCGCTGGTGCGTGTAGTCCTCGCCGCACACCTCGCAATGCGCGACTGGCTTCAGGAAGGCGCGGAACAGATGACCCTTGCAGCAGTTCGGGCAGCGGCCGATGAAACCACGCAGCATCGCCGGGAAAAGCGGACGCGGCGGGGCCAGTTCCAGAGCGTGGTCGTGGGCGATTGTCATGACCCCAAGATGGGCCTCAAGCCACCGTCCGGCAATGCGTTCCATTGCCACGCAGGCATGCGGAAAGGGTACCCCCAATTGGCCAGCATTCGTGCCAGAACTAGAACCCAACCCTCCCCTTGAGGGAGGGTCAAAACTGCGAAGCAGTTTTGGGGAGGGGTGCGCCGATCGATGGCGATCGCCAACCTGCCCGGCGTTGGACCCCCCTCCCGAAATCGCTACGCGATTTCGACCTCCCCTCAAGGGGGAGGTTTGGGTGGTTCCTTCTGCCCAGGCGCTACCTCCGCCCGCGCTTCTTCCCGCGATCAGGCGCACGGCCGCGGTTGCCCGGGCGGCGGTGCTGGTCGGGGGAGGGGCGGTCCTTGCGGGGCAGGACGCGACCCTCCGACGTCAGCTCGAACCTGAGGGCGCCGGCGAGCGGAGCGGCTTCCACCAGGCGGACCGTGACCTGGTCGCCCAGGCGGTGCATCTCGCCGGAGCGCGAGCCGATGACGGCGTGCTTCGCCTCGTCGTAGACGAAGAATTCCGAGCCCAGCGTGCGCATCGGCACGAAGCCGTCGGCGCCGGTTTCGTCGAGCTTCACGAACAGGCCGGCTCGGGTGACGCCTGAGATGCGGCCGGGGAACTCGGCGCCGATGCGGTCGGCCAGCCAGTGCGCAACCAGCCGGTCGATGGTGTCGCGCTCGGCGGCCATGGCGCGGCGCTCGGCGGCGGAGATCTGCGCGGCGATCTCGGCGAGGTGCTCCTCGATGCCGTCTGGCAGTCCGCCGGGGCCGAAGCTGAGCGAGCGGACCAGCGCGCGGTGCACGATCAGATCGGCGTAGCGGCGGATCGGCGAGGTGAAGTGCGCGTAGCGGCGGAGGTTCAGGCCGAAATGGCCGATGTTCTCCGGGCTGTATTCGGCCTGCGCCTGCGTGCGCAGCACCACCTCGTGGAGCAGGGGGCCGTGCTCGGAGCCTTCCGCCTTCGACAGGATGAAGTTGAAGTTGGAGGGACGCAGGTTGCCGCCCTTCGGGAACGACAGCTCGATCGACTTCAGGAAGTCGCGGAGCGCCTCCTGCTTTGCCAGCGAGGGCTGGTCGTGGATACGATAGACGAGCGGCGATTTCTTCGCCTCCAGCGTCTCGGCGGCCGCGACGTTCGCCTGGATCATCATCTCTTCGATGAGGCGCATCGCTTCCAGCCGCACGGGCACGACGATGCGTTCGATGCCGCCGTCCTTGCCGACGATGACCTTGCGCTCGGGCAGATCGAGGTCGAGCGGCTCGCGGGCATCGCGGCCGCGCTTGAGGATTTCGTAGCCGGCCCAGAGGTTTGCTAGCGCAGTCTTCACACTTTGAGTCAGGTCGGTGGCGCGGCCGTCGAAGGTGTCCTGCGCCTTCTGGTATGACAGCTTCGCCGCCGATCGCATCATGATGCGGTGGAAGCGGTGGTTCAGCTTCCGCCCCTGCGCGTTGAACACCATCCGCACCGCGAGCGCCGGACGATCCTCGGCCTCGCGAAGCGAGCAGAGATCGTTGGAGATGCGCTCGGGCAGCATCGGCACGACGCGGTCGGGGAAATAGACCGAGTTGCCGCGCTTCAGCGCCTCGCGGTCGAGCGGACTGCCGGGGCGCACGTACCAGGCGACATCGGCGATGGCGACGGTGACGATCGTGCCGCCCGGATTGTTCGGGTCGGCGTCCGGCACCGCCATAACGGCGTCGTCATGGTCCTTGGCGTCAGGCGGGTCGATGGTGACCAGCGGCTCGTGGCGCCAGTCCTCGCGATGCTCCAGCGTTGCCGCCTTCGCCGCCTCGGCTTCCTTCAGGACGTCGGGCGGAAAGACGTGCGGGATCGAATGGGCGTGGATGGCGATCATGGAGACCGCCTTCTCGTTCTTCACCGAGCCCAGAACCTCGACGATGCGCGCACGTTCCAGGCCGAAGCGGCCGTGGACGTTGATGCTCAGCGATACGAGGTCGCCGTCCTTCGCCTTGCCGACGTCGGCCTGATCGAGGGTGAGCGCCTTCTGCTTCTTGTCGATCGGGTCGATAGTGGCGCCGCGAACGACGCCAAGCAGCGTTGCGGGGCGTTTCTCCAGCACCTTGATGATGCGGCCGGTATATTCGCGCTCGGGTTTCGAGATGCGGGCGAGCACGCGGTCGCCGATGCCAGGGGCAGGGGCGTCCTTGGCGCGGGTTGGCGCGATGTCGATGCGCGGCGCGTCACCGGCTTCCGCCGGCCACTCGACCGGGCGGCCGATCAGTTCACCGTCGCGGTCGCGGCCGGTGATCTCGACGACAGTGACCTCGGGGAGGTCGTCGGTGCGCTTGAGCTTGCGGTAGCGGGACTCAACGGCGCCTTCGCGCGCCAGGTCCTTGAGCAGCGCCTTCAGCGGGATGCGCTGGGCGCCGGTGATGCCGAAGTGGCGGGCGATCTCCCGCTTTCCCGTTTCTCCGGGATGTTCGGCGATGAATGCGAGCAACTGCTCGCGAGTGGGAAGTTGCTGGCCTTGCGGCTTGGTCTTCTTCTGTTTCGGTTGTTTCGTTTCGTTCAATTTCGTTTTCGTTTCGTCAGGCCTAGCCGTCCACGGGTTCGGGGGCGGCGGCCTTCTTTCTGGATTTAGGTTTAGCCTTGGGCTTTGTCGCGCCCTCGGCCTCGGATTTCGCGGGCGCTGCCTTCTTGGCGCGTCCACGTGTCGGTTTCTTGCCCGCGCGAGCGGCGATGAGTTCGAGCGCCTGCGCGACGGTGACTTCCTGCGGGTCCATGTCCTTCGGCAGCGTCGCGTTGACCTTGCCGAAGTTGACGTAGGGGCCGTAGCGGCCGGCGCGGACCGTGATCTTGCCGCCGCCGTCCGGATGGTCGCCGAGGTCCTTCAGGGCCTGCGGCGTGGCGCGGTTGCCGCGGCGTCCACCGCCGGCAAGCTTCTGCGCGATCAGGTCGACGGCGCGGTTGAGGCCGACGGTGAAGACTTCATCGACCGAGTCGAGATTGGCAAAGGTCGACTCGTGCTTCACGAACGGGCCGAAGCGGCCGATGCCGGCGGTGATTGGCTGGCCGGATTCCGGATGTACGCCCACCTCGCGCGGCAATCGCAGCAGCGACAGTGCCTTGTCGAGATCGATCTCGTTCAGATCCCAGCCTTTCGGGATCGAGCCCCGCTTGGGCTTGATTTCCTTGTCCTCGCCCTGCTCGCCGAGCTGCAGGTACGGTCCGAAGCGGCCCGAGCGCAGCGTGACGTTGAGGCCGGTCTCCGGATCGGTGCCCAGGAGCTTCCCGTCGGATCCGAAATCGGCGCCGCCTTCGGCGACGGCGAGCTGGCGGGTGTAGCGGCATTCGGGATAGTTCGAGCAGCCGATGAAGGCACCGAACTTGCCGAGCTTCAGCGACAGGCGACCGGTGCCGCAGTTCGGGCACTGGCGCGGGTCGCCGCCGTCGGCGCGGGCCGGGAAAATGTGGGGCCCGAGCAACTCGTTCAGGACGTCGAGCACCTCGGAGACGCGGAGCTCCTTCGTCTTGTCGACGTCGGAGGAGAACTGCGCCCAGAAATCGCGCAGCACGTCCTTCCACTTGAGGTCGCCGGCGGAGATCTTGTCGAGCTTCTCCTCCAGATCGGCCGTGAAGTCGTATTCGACGTAGCGGTCGAAGAACGACTGGAGGAACGCGGTGACCAGGCGACCCTTGTCCTCGGGGATCAGTTGCCGCTTCTCGAGCTTCACGTAGCCGCGGTCGCGGAGCACCGACAGCGTCGCCGCGTAGGTGGAGGGGCGGCCGATGCCGAGCTCCTCCATCTTCTTGATCAGCGTCGCTTCGGTGTAGCGGGGCGGCGGCTCGGTGAAGTGCTGCGCCGTCTCGATGCCGTGCTCGGTCAGCTTGTCGCCCGTGTTCATCGGCGGCAGGCGGCCATCTTCGTCGCTTTCGTCGCTGCGCGCCTGGGCGGGCGCTTCCTCGTCCTTGCCCTCCTGGTAGAGGGTGAGGAAGCCGTCGAAGCGGACGACTTGGCCGGTGGCGCGGAGGTTCACGGGCTGGGCGACGCCGGCGGCGATCTCGACCGTGGTGCGCTCCATCTCGGCGGACGCCATCTGGCTCGCGGTCATGCGCTTCCAGATCAGCTCGTACAGGCGCGCCTGGTCCGTCTCCAGGCCGCGGCCCGCGTCGTCCGGATGGTTGTGAAGATCGGTCGGGCGAATGGCCTCGTGGGCCTCCTGCGCATTCTTTGCCTTGGTCTGGTACATGCGCGGCGCGTCGGGCAGGTACTGCTGGCCGTAGCGTTTGCTGATCGCATCGCGGGCGGCGGCGATCGCCTCCGGCGCAGACTGCACGCCATCGGTTCGCATGTAGGTGATGAGGCCGTCCTCGTAGAGGCGCTGGGCGACCTGCATGGTGCGGTTGGCCGCGAAGCCCAGCTTGCGCGAGGCTTCCTGCTGCAACGTCGAGGTGGTGAACGGCGGCGGCGGATTGCGGCGGACGGGCTTCGCCTCGACCGAGGTGACTTTATATGCGCCCGACTTCAGCGCCTGCTCGATACGGCGGGCCGTCGCCTCGTCGGGAATGTCGAGGCGGGCGAGTTTATCGCCGTTGAAGCCGGTGACGCGGGCGATGAAGCGGCCGCCGTTCGGCGGCTCCAGCGTAACCGCGACGGTCCAGTACTCGCGCGGCTTGAACGTCTCGATCTCGTTCTCGCGTTCGCATACCAGGCGCAGCGCGACCGACTGGACACGGCCGGCCGAGCGGGCGCCGGGGAGCTTGCGCCAGAGGACGGGCGACAGAGTGAAGCCGACGAGATAGTCGAGCGCGCGGCGCGCGAGGTAGGCGTCGACCAGTGGTGCGTCGATGGTGCGGGGATGCTTCATCGCATCCAGCACGGCATCGCGGGTGATGGCGTTGAACACGACGCGCTCGACCGGCTTGTCGCCGAGAGCCTTCTTGTTCCTGAGCACCTCGAGCACATGCCACGAGATGGCTTCGCCTTCGCGGTCCGGGTCGGTGGCGAGGATCAGGCGGTCGGCGTCCTTCACCGCGTCGGCGATGTCGGCGAGCCGCTTCTTCGACTTGTCGTCGACTTCCCAGAGCATCGTGAAGTCGTGCTCCGGATCGACCGAACCGTTCTTCGACGGCAGGTCGCGGACGTGGCCATACGAGGCAAGCACCTGATAGCTCGGCCCCAGGTACTTGTTGATCGTTTTGGCCTTGGCCGGGGATTCGACGATGACGAGATTCATTTAGACGCCGCGTACTCGCAAAGCTGGCTTTCCCCCGCAAAGAGGGCTGGGCCGCGTTGAAATTCCGCTAATTCCGCCGACGTCGACGGCACTTTCGCGCCTCTGACCGCCGGTTCGAACGGGGCGGGACATTCCAGAAATCGGCCCGGGCTGTCAAATCGCGGCCGCGTGTGAGGGCCATCGCCGCGTGGCGCCGAGCACTCCGTATTTTCGCCGATGCCATTGATATGACGGGTAAATGGGAACCCGCTGCGACGTTTGCAACCCCTTCTGGCGCTTGCCAATAGCACTCGCGATAGTTACTATAATTCTAGTATCTCTACTGCAGGTTGTAGCCGCATCTGAAGACTGATGCACGTGCCGCGACCCTCGCAATGCGGACAGAATTGGTGACAGCAGTACCAAAATCGACGGCGGAAGACGCCGCCCGTTACATTGGCGGCATGGCTCGCGAACTGCGCGATCTGGCCGCGAAATCCGACCTGGGCTTCCTCGTCTATCTTCTTTCGATGGTCGAGCAGGAGGCTGCGGAGTTGGCTCCCGTCGGCAAGCCATCTCCGCCGGACAAGAAGCTGCCGCCAAGCTAGCCGACCAGCGAGACACGCCCGCCAGGGTGATGTTCGATACGCCCCGCCAGGTCGAGTTCGATGAGCACCAGGCGCACCACTGCAGGCGTCAGGCGTGTGAACCGGATGATCTCGTCGATCTCAACCGGCGTGGCCCCCATCGCTTCGATGATACGGGCGCGATCGCTGTCGTCTGCCTCGCTGGCGGCGCCGTCGCGCTCGCGTTCCTTGGCGGCGGGTGGCGGAGCGGGTCGCTCCAGCATGGGCATAACCTCCGCGACGATATCGTCGAGTGCGGTCACGATGGTGGCGCCGTCGCGGATCAGCTGATTGGTGCCGCCCGCCCGCGGATCCAGCGGTGAGCCTGGCACAGCGAAGACGAGTCGGCCCTGCTCGGCGGCGAGACGCGCTGTGATCAACGAACCGGAGCGCACGGCGGCTTCCACTACCACGACCGCGACCGACATGCCGGAGATTATCCGGTTGCGGCGCGGGAAATCCTTGCCGCGCGGTACGTGGCCCATCGGCATCTCGCTGACGTGCGCGCCCGCCTTGGCGACGATCGCATCGGCGAGTTCGAGATTGTCCGGCGGGTAGGGGCGATCGAGACCACCGGCAAAGACCGCGACAGTGCCGGTGTCGAGCGCCGCGGTGTGCGCCGCCGCGTCAATGCCGCGCGCCAGACCGGAGACAACCACGAAGCCGCAATCGGCCAGCCCTGCGGCGATCTGCATCGCGAATTTGCGGCCGGCGATGGAGGCGTTGCGGGAACCCACGACCGCGACGGATGGGCGCGTGAGGCACCCGGCGTTGCCACGGACACACAGCAGCGGCGGCGCACCGTCGACCGCGCGCAACCACGCCGGATAATCCGGCTCGCCGACCGCGATGAAGCGGGCCTGGATTGCCGCCGCCGCTGCGAGTTCGCGCTCAGCGTCCTCGACGGTGGTGAGGCGGATCGGTCGGCCGCCGCGACGGGCGAGATCAGGCGCAGCCGCCAGCGCGGCGGAAGCGCTGCCGAAATGATTGAGCAGGGCACGGAAGGTCACCGGGCCGATTGTCTCGGTACGGATCAGGCGAAGCCACGCGATGCGCTGTTCGTCGCTGAGCGTGGCGCCGGCGCTCATCGCTTTTGGCCGATGCGGCCTTCTTTGCCCGCCATGAGGCGGCGGATGTTGTCGGAGTGGCGCCACCACAGCACCACGCTGAGCACCGCTGCGAGCAGGCCAATGGGCCAGCCGGCGAACCATGCGGCGATGAACGGGGTGAGGAGCGACGCGGTCAGCGCGCTCGCCGAGGAGATGCGTGTGACGACGGCGGTAATGAGCCAGGCGAGGCAGAAGAAGATGGCGCCGGGCCACCACAATCCGGCCAGCACGCCGATGTAGGTCGCGACGCCTTTGCCGCCCTTGAAACCAAGCCAGACGGGGAAGAGATGACCGGCGAATGCGCCGAGCGCCGCGGCGATGGCGGCGACCGGGCCTCCGATCAGGTTGCCGAGAAGCACCGCGACCGTGCCCTTGGCGCCGTCGCCGATCAGCGTCGCGGCAGCGATCGTCCGGTTGCCGGTGCGCAGCACGTTCGTGGCGCCGATGTTGCCGGAGCCGATGCTGCGGATGTCGCCGAGGCCGGCGAGATGGGTAAGGATCAGGCCGAAGGGGATGGTGCCGAGCAGGTAGCCGAGGACGAGGGCGGCAAGATCCGTCCAAGGGTTGCCCCAGTCCATATGTCGCCCCTCGCTAAACTTGAGCGGGAAGGTATGCGGATGGCGGGCAAGGGGCAACTATCCGTGAGGTGGCTGCCGGATTGGGCGCCCCGCAAGGGGAGGGCTCATGCTCTCGGTCGGTGCGCTCGGCGTTGCGGCGAATGAACCCTCCCCGTGCGGGAGGGTCAAACGGCCAAAGGCCGTTTGGGGAGGGGTGCCATCTCCGCTCCCTCGCGCGCCATTCAATCAGGCGCGCTTCTTCCGCCGATCCCTGTAGCCTGCCGCCCGCGCATCGTTCTCGTCGCGGAAAAACACGGTGTCGTCGGTGACTTCCTCGTCACCGGCCGCATGGAACTCGTGTTTCTTCGCTTGGCCGGCCATCGAAGCTTCACTGTCCGCCTCGCAGTAGATGCAGCGCAGGCGCTGCTTGTCCGCGCCGCCTGGCAGCAGCCAGAACTTGTTACGTGTGTAGTGCTTCTCGAGCGGGTCGTGGACGATGCAGTTGTCGTTGGTGCAGCGCATGCCGACGTCGTTGGGCCGGTCGTACAGCGCGCGCGGCGGTTCGCCGAAGCCGGTGTCATAGCGCGCGAGGCCGTCGGCGCGGCGCGTGAGCAGATCAATCAGCGCCATGCGCACCGGCACGCCGTACGATGCCTGGCGGAAGTAGACGGCGCGGGAGTCGGAGTCCAGCGCGGTGTCCAGCTCGCCGACGCGGGGCAGGGGGTGGAGCACGCTGGTGTCTGCGTACTTCGGCTCCTTCAGGAATTTGGAATCGATCTTGGGGTAGTCGCCCTTCGCCTCCGCCCAGCGCTCTTTCTGGAAGCGGGTGACGTAGAAGACGTCGACCTTCTTGCGCAGCTTCACCACCTCGGGATCGACGTTGGGGATGAGCGAGAGCTGATGCGGCTCCTCCGGAGTTACGTAGAGGGCATCGACGGCGGCGTTCTCGTGCTCGTACTGCTCGCGCGGCACCATGCGGCAGTTGAACTCCTCGCGCAGGCGCTGGTCGACGTGATGCGGCAACTCCATGCCCTTGGCCGGCATCATCATGATGTTGGCGCCGAAGCGGGCGAGGGCGTAGACGAACGAGTGGATGGTGCGGCTGCCGCGCAGATCGCCGGAGACCGCGACATTGAGGTCGCGGAGCTTCTTGTTCTCGCGGCGCAGCGTGAAGATGTCGCAGAGCGTTTGGGTGGGATGCTCATGGGCGCCGTCGCCGCCGTTGATGATGGGTACGGTGGCGTACTCCGCTGCCAGGCGCGCGGCGCCGTCGCGGGGATGGCGGAGCACGATGATGTCGGAATAATTCGAGACCACGCGCACGGTATCGGCGAGGCTTTCGCCCTTGGCCACGCTGCTGGTCGCCGGGTCGGCGCTGGTCACGATCTGCCCACCCAGCCGCAGCATCGCGCTCTCGAAGGACAGACGGGTCCGGGTGCTCGGCTCGTAGAAGAGCGACGCCAGGATGCGGCCGCTGGCAGCGTTGGTGCTCTCGGCGATGCGGTGCTTATGGACCGGGTCGCCCAATGAATCGAGATAGTTATCCGCGACCTCGAAAACCCGCTCGATCTCGCGGTTCGTGAGGTCGTTGATCGACGTTACGTGGCGGACGCCCGACGATGTCATTAAAGCCACGCCTATAGGCGGAGTCGGTGGCCGCTGGCAAGCGGCGGAAATCACCGCGTGGTAGGCTCGCCCACAGGCGAATCGCTGGCGTTCTGCCCGCGATTGGGAGGAGCAATTTGGTTTCGGCTGCCGATACCCACGAAGTCTTCAACCAAACCCCGCCTTTCGCTGGCCTCAACCTGTTCACTTCCGACCCCGCGCTGGGCGCGTTGGTGGAAGGCTTGCCGCAGGTGGTCGTCGACCAGCTGGTCGAGCACGGCGCGCAATGGGGAACGCCTGAGACCTTCGAGCTCGGGCGTATCGCCAACGTCGCGACGCCGACGCTCCGTAGTTTCGATGCGAGCGGGACGCGCATCGACAGCCTCGAGTTTCATCCCGCCTATCACGCGCTGATGCGGCGGAGCGTCGCCGCTGGCATCCAGTGTTCGGTCTGGGACGCCTCGGGCGAGGAGGCGAGCGTGCGCGCGGTCTCGCGCGCGGCGCGCATGTACATCAGCGCGGCGGTGGAGACGGGCCACCTCGTACCGCTCGCCATGACCAACGCCGCGGTCGCGGCCTTGGCGCACACGCCCAATCTTGCGGACGTGTGGCTACCGCGCATCCGTACGCGTCGCTACGACAGCGCGCAGCGACCGCTGACGGCGAAGGCAGCCGCGCTGGTCAGTCTTGGCTTCACGGAGAAGCAGGGCGGCAGCGACCTCTCCTCGATCACCAGCGCAGCGGTTGAATCGAGCGACGGCATGTGGCGCGTAACCGGGCACAAGTGGTTTCTTTCGGCCCCGGCAAGTGACGCCTACCTCGTGCTGGCGCAGACGGTGGAGGGGCTTACCTGCTTCCTCGTGCCGCGCTACCTGAACGATGGGACGCTGAACGGCATCCGCCTCATGCGGCTGAAGGATGCGATGGGCCAGCGGTCCAATGCCATCGGCGAGATCGAACTCGATCATGCTGCGGCGTGGCTGGTTGGCGAATTCGGCGGGGCCGCCGCGACGATCGTCGATCTGCAGGCCCTGATGCGCCTCGACGCGGCGGTGGCGGCCGCCGGCATGATGCGTCTGGCGCTGGCGGAGTCGGTTCATCACTGCCGTCATCGGAAGGCCGCCGGGCAATCGCTGATCGACCAGCCGCTGATGACGCGCGTGCTCGCCGATATGGCGCTCGACACCGTCGCGGCCGCGGCGCTGGCGTTCCGGCTGGCGGAATCCTACGACCGGGCGGGCGACGATCCGGCCGAGGCGGCCTTCGCGCGGCTGATGACGCCGGCGGTGAAGTATTGGGTCACCAAGGTTGCCCCTACCATGATCGGCGAGGCGATGGAGGCTCTCGGCGGCAACGCCTACGTCGAGGACAGTCACTTGCCGCGGCTCTATCGCGACGCGCCTGCGCAATCGATGAGCGAGGGCACCGGCAACGTGATGGCGCTCGAGGTGATGCGCGTTCTGCGGAAATCGTCCGAGCCTCTGGAGTCGGTGCTGGCCAACGTCGAGGACGCGCTCGGCAATACGGCGAAGTCTACGCTCAACGTGCTCCGCGCTGCGACGGCAGTGGCGCTCGCCGACGAGGGCTCAGCGCGCATCCTCACCGAGCAACTGGCGATGACGGTGGCGGCAGCTGCGCTCCGGCGCCGGTTTCCGTCGGTAGTCGCGGATGCTTTCCTCGAGACGCGCCTCGGCAAGCCCTGGCGTGCGACCTATGGGATGCTCGACTCGCGCTTCGATGCGCGCGCGTTCGTCAATTACCTCTGCCCGGCCGACTGAACCTGACGCAGACGATCCAGCGCGCCTTGCAGGATGAATGCTGCCGCCATCTTGTCGACCAGCGCATCCCGACGCCTGCGGCTCGCGTCGGCGTCGAGCAGCGTGCGGGTGACGGCTGCGGTCGAGAGGCGTTCGTCCCACAGCAGCACGGGCAGGGGGCTCAGCGGCGCCAGGCTGCGCACGAAAGCCCGCGTCGCCTGCACGCGCGGACCTTCGCTGCCGTCCATGTTGAGCGGCAGGCCGAGGACCAGCCCCGCGACCTGATGCTCGGCGGCGGCGGCGAGCATATCCTTCGCGTCAGCGGTGAACTTCGTGCGTGGGATCGTCCTCAGCGGTGACGCGATCTGTCGGCCGATGTCGGAGATCGCGAGGCCGATCGTCTTCGTCCCAAGGTCGAGGCCGAGCAGCGCGCCCTTGGGCGGCAACAGGCCGGCAAATTCGTCGGGCGTCAGGTCGGGCAGCTTTTTCGCGGGCGGCATTGCCCTACTATCCCGGAAAAGACCGCAAGACCAACAGGGGACCGCTTCGATGAAACTGACCTGGTACGGCCATTCCGCATTCCGCGTTGAGTACGCCGGCGCGGTGATCCTGCTCGATCCGTTCATCGCCAACCCAACCTACAAAGGCGACCCGAAGGCGGCCTATCAGGGCGCGACGCATGTGCTGCTGACGCACGGTCACGGCGACCACACCGGCTCGGCCGTGGAGATTTGCAAGGCGACGGATGCGGTGCTGGTCGCCAACCCGGAGGTCTGTGGCTACCTGGGCAAGCACGGCGTCGAGAAGATGTCCCCGATAAATCACGGTGGTGAGCTGCATCTCGGCGGCTTCACCGCGGGCTATGTGCCTGCGTGGCATTCGTCGGCTGCCGACGATGGCACATACCTCGGCAACCCCGGTGGCTTCGTTCTGATGGCGCCCGGCGAGAAGACAGTGCTTGCGATGGGCGACACGGGCATCTTCGATGGCATGAAGCTGATCGGCGAAATCTATCAGCCGAAGGTCGGACTGGTGCCAATCGGCGATCGTTTCACCATGGGTGCGCGGTTGGCGGCGCTCGCCTGTAACCGGTTCTTCGATTTCGAGACGGTGGTGCCCTGCCACTACGGGACGTTTGGTCTGCTCGACCAGACGCCGGACAAATTCATTGCCGAAATGAAAGGCGCGACGGCAAAGGTGGTGGTGCCAGAGCGGGGAGCGGCGGTGGAGCTGTAAGGACTAGGGAATGGGGGTAGGGATTAGTCTTCCCTGATCCCCAGTACCTAATCCCCTTACTGCCGATACTGCTGGATGCGGGTAGTGCGCAGCCCGGCGAGGCCGTGGGCGTCGATCGACTGCTGCCAGGAGAGAAACTCCTCAACAGTCAGCGTGTAGCGGGCGCAGGCTTCCTCAAGGCTCAAAAGGCCACCACGCACCGCGGCAACCACTTCGGCCTTGCGGCGGATGACCCAACGCTTGGTGTTGCGCGGCGGAAGATCGGCAATAGTGAGGGGACTGCCATCGGGGCCGATGACATACTTCACGCGCGCACGGATCTGATCGGTCATTCGACTCTCGTACAAAACCTGACCTGACAAGCCGCCACCGTACCCCTCACGCCTTAAAAATCGGCTAAACGCAGGCAAACAAAACCCTAAGATTTCCGCCCGATTTCTTTGGATTTTCCAGCATTTCCAAGGTCCGATTCACCTTGAAGGCGGCCGCGCGGCCTCTATAGTCACCGCCAATCAGTCAAGGGGCGGTCAAAGCCGCAGCGATGCTTCCAGACCTCGATCTTTCCGGCGACCGCAAGTCCACGCGGGTCGTCGTCGCCATGTCCGGCGGCGTGGATTCCTCCGTCGTCGCGGGCCTTTTGGCGCGCGCCGGATATGACGTCGTCGGCGTCACGCTGCAGCTTTACGATCACGGCGAGGCAACGCACCGGAAGGGCGCCTGCTGCGCCGGACAGGACGTGCAGGACGCGCGCCGCGTTGCCGAGACACTCGGCATCCCGCACTACGTGCTCGATTACGAGACGCGTTTCCGCGAAACGGTGATCGAGGATTTCGCCGCGAGCTACATCGCGGGCGAGACGCCGGTGCCGTGCGTGGCCTGCAACCAGACGGTAAAGTTCTCCGATCTTCTCGGCACCGCGAAGCAACTCGGCGCACAGGCGCTGGCCACCGGCCACTACGTGATGTCGAAGGCGGCGGGCAATCATCGCGCGCTCTTCCGCCCGGTCGATGTCGAGCGCGACCAGAGCTACTTCCTGTTCGCGACGACGCAGCCGCAGCTCGACTTCGTGCGCTTCCCGCTGGGCACCATGACCAAGGCGGAGGTGCGTGCGGCGGCGCGCGAGTTCGGCCTATCGGTTGCCGACAAGCACGATAGCCAGGACATCTGCTTCGTGCCCAACGGCAAGTACACCGACGTGATCGAGCGGTTGCGGCCCGATGCTGCCGCAGCCGGCGACATCGTGCACATCGATGGCCGCGTGCTCGGCCGCCACAACGGCATCATCCACTACACGATCGGCCAGCGCCGCGGCATCGGGGTCGCTGTCGGCGAGCCGCTCTACGTCGTGCATCTCGATCCGGCCGGGAAGCGCGTCATCGTCGGCCCGCGCGAGGCGCTCGCCACGCGCCGGCTGCACCTTCGTGGCGTCAACTGGCTGGGCGAGGGGACGCTCGCCGAGGTCCCCACCGAGGGCATGGACGTATACGCCCGCGTCCGCTCGACCCGCGCGCCGCTGCCGGCACGTCTCATCAACGGCGATGGCGCGATCGCGGTCGATCTCGGCGACGGCGAATCCGGTGTCGCTCCGGGCCAGGCCTGCGTACTTTACGACGGCGACGGGCCGGGCGCGCGCGTGCTGGGCGGTGGCTTCATCGAGAAGGCCGAGCATGCCGCTGACGCCGAGACGGCGCTCCGCCGGTTGATCGCGCGGCCGGCGGTCGAGGCGGTGGCCTAGGCCCTTCCCACTTCACGAGCAGTCGCTATACCTTCCGCCACCTTCGGAGGGCACATGGCGGCGCGGTTGTTTCTTGGCATTGATGGCGGCGGCAGCAAGAGCCGCGCGCGCGTCTGCGACGACGGCGGCGCCGTTCTCGGCGAAGCGACTGCGGGCCCCGGCAACGCGCGGCTCGGCGACCTTGCCTACACCGAGATCATGAAGGCCTCGCGTGGCGCGCTTGCGGCGGCCGGCCTGAAGGAAGCCGATTTCGCGCGCATCCACGCCGGCTTTGGCCTTGCGGGCGTGCAGCAGGACGAGGACCGCGACCAGATCCGCAACCGGCCCTATCCCTTCGCATCGCTGATCATCGATACCGACGCGTACACGGCGTACATGGGCGCCTACGACGGCGCCGATGGCGCGATCCTGATCCTCGGCACCGGCTCGGGCGGCCTTGCCGTCGTCAACGGAAAGCGGCTGAACGTCGGCGGATGGGGCAACGACATCGCCGACGAAGGCAGCGGCATGCTGCTGGGGCGGCAGGCCATCCGGAAATCGCTGTGGGCGCTGGAAGGGATGGCGCCGCTCACGCCGCTTGCCGACTCCATCCTCAACGAATTCGATCGCAACCCGCCGAAGGCCGTGATGTGGGCGGGGCGAGCGATCCCCGGCGACTACGCCAGGTTCGCTCCGCGCGTCTTTGAGTTTGCCAAGAAAGGCGACGAACTCGCGGTCGGTCTGGTCGAAGAAGGCGCAGCCGGAGCGACGATGCTCATCCGCCGGCTGCTGGAGCTTGGCGCGCCGACCGTTGCGATGATCGGCGGCCTCTTTCCGGCGCTCTACCCGTGGCTGGCGCCGGAGATCCAGGCGAAGCTGGTGAAGCCCGCGGGCGATCCGATTACCGGCGCCATCCGCATGGCGGAGCGGTCGCTGCGCGGTATCGGTACCGGCCGGCCCCCGCCTCAGCCGTAGCCGAATTGTGACATCACGGCGCTGTGGGCGCGTAGCACCCGTTCGGCCTGCTCTTCGGTGAGCTTGTCGCGCCAGCTGCCCGCCTTGCCGGAGACGAAGAAACGTTCGGCGCGGGCGGAGCGCTCGCGGAACTCGCCCTTATCCTCGAGCTGCTTCAGCTTGTCGAACGAAGAGAGTTCGATCGCCTCGGCGAGCTGGTCTTCCGTCGGTTCCTGTTTCAGGTGCGCCGCGATGCGGCCGAAGATTTCGGTCGGCTGATCAAGCATGTCTTCGTAGCGCACGACCAGCACGCTCGGATTGGGCGTCTGTGTCCAGCTTTCGACGTGCTCGCTCCACGTCCCCCAGATTTCGAACGCCGTTTCGGCGTTGTTGTTGGTTGCGAATGCGGGAGTGGCCATCACCTCGATCGCCTGGTCGATGGACGTGCCGAGGTGTTTGGCGAGGGAAGGGGCCACGTCGCGCGGATCGCGCACGATGTAGATCGCGCCCGCCGAGGCGCCGAAGTTTATCGTCGGCATGCCGCCGACTTCGCCGAGCAGATTGTGTGTCTTCATCATCGCCACGTTCGGCATGCGCTCGGCGACGGTGAGCTGAACCATCGAGCGCACGCCCATCACCTCCAGGCGCGAGGCGGCGGCGAGCGGCTTTCCGAGGAACTGCTGGAAGAGGCCGAACAGCTTCGCCTCATAGCCGGAAGCGCGATCGAGCTTGTTCAGCTCGTCATCCTCGCGCGGAATGCCCGCCCCTATGCGCACCAGATGGTAAAGGAATGCGCGCAGCCACGTGTTGCCCGACTTCGGGTAGGACGCGAGCCACACGATGCCGCGCGGATTTTCCGAATCCGTATTGATCATTCCAGTCCCCAACTGACGCGCCGCGCGCGGACCATAGCGGAAAATCGGGCTTGTCGCGCTGTCCCGAATGGCGGGCCGGCTATGCCGCGACTTCGGAGATGGCGGCCACCAGTTCGTCGACGATGCTGGTAATCACCGCCGCATCGTCGCCCTCCGCCATCACGCGGATCACCGGCTCGGTGCCGGAAGCGCGAATAACCAGGCGGCCACTGGCGGCGAGCCGCAGGTTGGCGTCGTCGATGATCTCGCGCACCCGTCCGTCTTCGAGGGCCGAGCGGCTGTTGCGGACGCTTTTCAGCACCTGCGGGACCGGCTCGAAGCGATGGCAGACCTCGCTCACCGGCCGGCCATGCGTCTTTACCAGCGCCAGCAGCTGGAGGGCGGCGACGAGTCCGTCGCCGGTGGTGGTGAAGTCGGTCATGATGATGTGGCCCGACTGCTCGCCGCCGAGGTTGAAGCCGTGCTCGGCCATCGCCTCCGAGACGTAGCGATCGCCGACCGGCGTGCGCAGGACGCGCAGCCCGATCTCGGTCAGGAACCGCTCGAGCCCGAGATTGGACATGACGGTCACGGCGACGCCCGACTTCGCCAGCCGTCCGTCGGCAGACCACGCCTCGGCGATGGCCGCGATGATCTGGTCGCCGTCGACCAGCTGGCCCTTCTCGTCGACGACCACGACGCGGTCGGCATCGCCGTCCAGGGCAATGCCGATGTCGGCGCCGGTCTCCAGAACCTTCTCCGCCAGTGCTTGCGGCGCGGTCGAGCCGACGCCGGCATTGATGTTGAAGCCGTCGGGCGAGATGCCGATCGGGATGACCTCGGCGCCAAGCTCCCACAATGCGGCGGGCGCCACCTTGTAGGCGGCGCCGTTGGCGCAATCGATGACGACGCGCAGTCCGGCGAATGACAGATCGCGGGTGAGGGTGCGCTTGGCGAACTCGATGTAGCGATCCTGGACGCCGTCGATGCGCTGGGCGCGTCCGAGCGCCCCGGGCTTGGACAGGCGGGAGCTCAGATCGGCGTCGATCAGTTCCTCGATACCGGCCTCGACGTTGTCGGACAGCTTGAAGCCATCCGGCCCGAACAGCTTGATGCCGTTGTCGGCGAAGGGATTGTGCGAGGCAGAAATCATCACGCCGATGTCGCAGCGCATCGAGCGAGTGAGCATGGCGATGCCGGGAGTGGGGATCGGACCGGTCAGCAGCACGTCCATGCCGACCGACAGGAAGCCGGCCGTCAGCGCGTTTTCGATCATGTAACTCGAGAGGCGCGTGTCCTTGCCGATGACGACGCGATGGCGATGGTCGCCGCGCTGGAAAACGATGCCGGCGGCCATGCCGACCTTGAGGGCAAGATCCGGCGTGATCGGGAACGAATTCGCCTGGCCGCGAATGCCGTCGGTACCGAAATATTTGCGCGTACGGGCCAAAACCGCCTCAACCCCCCGAATCGACTGGCCTTTTCATAGCGCGAAGCGAAGGCGAGGGGAGGTGAAAAATGACGACTGGCGGAGACGGTCCGTGAGGCAGCGTTAACGCGCGGGGTCTGGTGAAAGCTGGGCTAGCCCTTGCCGGAGTTGCCGTTCCCGTTGCCGTTTCCGCTGCCGCCGTTGCCATTTCCGTTGCCGGAATTGCCGTTCCCGTTGTTTCCGTTGTTGTTGCCCGGGCCGCTGTTGTCGTTGTTACCGCTGTTGCCGTTGCCGCCGGCGTTGTTATTGCCCGGCCCGCTGTTGCCATTGCCGTTGCCGGAATTGTCGTTGCCCGACGAGCCGGCGGCGGCGTTGTCGTCTTTGCCCCTCGCCTTGCCGCTGTTGCCAGTGGTGCCATCGGTGGCGATCGGCGTCTGCTGGGTGTCAGGCTCCTCGGCTGAAGCGGTGTCGACAGTGCCGGTCAGCACGATCGACGGCGACGACGGGGAGATGGTGGCGGTCTGGCCGGCCTTGACGTCGACCGTCGCGCCGGTCGTGGTCTGCGTGACGCCGACGAGGCCGCGAGTCACCTTCACCGCAGATGCGCCGTTGCCGACGCGCACGATGAAGCGCGTGCCTTTCACCACGACCGCCATGAACGGCGTCGTCACCGAGAAATGCTGATAGGGCCGGTGGTCCACGTCGAACTCGGCGGAGCCCTGCTGCTCGACGGCGCGCGACAAGCCGGTGGCATTGTCGCGCGGCAGCTGCAGCACTGAACCGGGGTTGACGATGATCGTTGTGCCGTCGCGCTGCACCATCAGCCGGCCGTTGGCGCCGGTCGTGATCGTGGCGCCAGCAGGGACGGTCGCATCTTCCGCCAGCGATATCGCAATGGGCCCAGCACCATTGCTGATGGAGACGCTGCCGCTCGCCTTCACGATGGTCCAGTCGGCGGCGCCGGCGCTGGAGGCGCCGAGCAGCATCATCGCAAGAAACAGGCGTCCCACGCGCAGCATGTCAGCTCCGGCATCAGAGGCTCCCCTGCGTTTTTTACGCGAGGACATCCTCCAAAACCGGAAAGAACTTGCGGAAAATTTTATGGGATACGGCCGGTTTGCCGAAGGTGCTCAGTACGATGGCGGACGAAGGCGGCGCATTGGCTCGAAGTTGCGGCGTACTTCACCCGCAAAAAGGAGTGGTTGCCGGACGGGTTTTGCGACTGCGGTGAGGAGGTGGTAGCGGAGCCCGGATTTGAACCGGGGACCTCCGGATTATGATTCCGCTGCTCTAACCAGCTGAGCTACTCCGCCCCGTGAGGTGGATGGATATAAGGAACGCGCCGGAAGGGTGTCAAGCAAACGCGGGCGTCGCTGTCCGGTTGGCCGCAGCGGCTTCTGTTCGTCGGGCAAGGGGATGGGCTATCTTGCCGGCCATGGCGCAAGATTCCACACGCAAGCCGCAGTTCGTTTGGGCCGATCCGCTGCTTTTTGATGATCAGCTCGGCGAGGAAGAGCGGCTGATCCGGGACGCCGCGCGTGACTACGCGCAGGGGAGCCTGGCGCCCCGTGCTCTTTCCGCCTTCCGCGAGGAAAGATTCGACCGCGAGATACTTGCCGAGCTTGGTGCCCAGGGGTTCCTTGGCGCGACGCTGCCGGAGGCGGTTGGCGGCGCCGGCGCCTCATACGTCGCCTACGGGCTGATCAATCGCGAGATCGAGCGGGTGGATTCGGGCTACCGCTCGGCGATGAGCGTGCAGTCGTCCTTGGTCATCCATCCGATCCACGCTTACGGCGGCGAGGCGCAGCAGCGCAAATATCTGCCGGGCCTGATCAGCGGCAACAAGGTCGGTTGCTTCGGCCTGACCGAACCGGACCATGGCTCCGATCCGGGATCGATGGTGACGCGCGCCACGCGAATCGACGGCGGCTACCGTCTCAACGGCGCGAAGACGTGGATCACGAATGCGCCGATCGCCGATGTGCTGGTGGTGTGGGCGAAGTCGTCGGAGCACGGCGATGCGATCCGCGGTTTCATCCTCGAGCGCGGGATGAAGGGGCTGAGCACACCGAAGATCGACGGCAAGGTCTCGCTGCGCACCTCGATCACCGGCGAGATCGTGATGGAAAATGTCGACGTGAGCGAAGAGCAGATACTGCCGCATGCGTCCGGTCTTGGCGGCCCGTTCGGTTGTCTCCATCGGGCGCGCTATGGCATCGCCTGGGGGGCGCTCGGAGCGGCGGAGGATTGCTGGCAGCGAGCACGCGAGTACACGCTGGCGCGAAAGCAGTTCGGCCGGCCGCTCGCAGCGACGCAGTTGATCCAGAAGAAGCTCGCCGACATGCAGACGGAGATCGCGCTGGGGCTGCAGGCGGTGTTGCGCGTTGGCCGTCTGTTCGACGAAGGCCGGGCGACGCCGGAGATGGTGAGCCTCATCAAGCGCAACAGTGCGGGCAAGGCGCTGGAGATCGCGCGCACCGCGCGGGACATGCACGGCGGCAACGGCGTGGCCGATGCCTTCCATGTCATTCGTCACATGGTCAACCTTGAGGCCGTCAATACTTACGAGGGCACCCACGACATCCATGCGCTGATCCTGGGGCGCGCACAGACCGGTATTCCCGCGTTCTGATCGCAATGCACAAGAAACGCGCAGCACTGCCTACGGCTTGAGCGCATTGTCATAAGAGCGCAATCTTTGCTGGCGTTGATTCGCCAAGGAGGTTGGGATGACAGCAAAGCTCGCTGCGATCGTGCTGGGAATTGTATTTGTTCTCATTGGGTTGCTTGGCTTCTTCAACAATCCCGTGCTCGGCCTGTTTCAGGTCAACACCGCGCACAACCTGGTCCACATCGTCAGTGGCCTGGTTCTACTTGCCGGTGCTTATTCGAGTCTCGGGAGCGGCATGGCGCTGAAAATCATCGGCGTCGTCTACGCAATCATCGCGATCGTCGGTTTCTTCCTGGTCAGCGCCGACGGGATGTTGCTCGGCTTCATCGCGATGAACGAAGCCGACAAGTGGCTGCACGTCGTGTTGGCTATCGTCATCCTTGCGGCGGGTTTTGGCCTGCGGGACGACGACGCCCGCATGGCGATGTAGGTTTCCCGGCGATTTGAAGCCGCGGGCGCTGGCATGTGCCCGCGGCCTTGTCATTGTGGCGGTCGCTTGCGGAAGACGCGCCTCTGTGCAGTGTCCCGTCCATGCCGCCTCTCTCAGGCCTCAAGGTTGTCGAACTGGCGCGGGTCCTCGCTGGCCCGTGGGCCGGTCAATTGCTCGCTGATCTCGGTGCCGACGTCGTCAAGATCGAAAGCCTGGCCGGCGACGACACCCGGCACTGGGGGCCGCCATTCGTCGAGAACGCGGACGGCACTCACTCGGCCGCGTACTACCACGCATGCAACCGCGGCAAGCGATCCCTGGCGGTCGATTTTTCCAAGCCTGAGGGGCAGGCGATCGTTGCCAAGCTGATCGCGCGAAGCGATGTCGTGATCGAAAATTTCAAGGTCGGCGGGCTGGCGAAATACAAGCTCGACTACGCCAGCCTGAAACAGGCCAACCCGCGGCTGATCTACTGCTCGATCACCGGCTTCGGGCAGGATGGGCCGGACGCTCCGCGGCCCGGCTACGACTTTATGATCCAGGCCATGGGCGGGATCATGGATCTCACCGGAGAGGCGTCGTACCCGCCGCAGAAGGTCGGCCTGGCGTTCGTCGACATCTTCACCGGCGTCTACGCGGCGGTCGCGGTCCAGGCGGCGCTGGCACACCGCGAAAAGACGGGCGAGGGGCAGCACATCGATCTGGCGCTGCTGGACACGATGACGAGCGTGCTGTCGTACCAGGCGCTGAACTATCTCGTCTCCGGTCTGGCGCCGACGCGCATGGGTAACGCCCATCCGAACATCGTGCCCTACCAGGAATTCGCGACCAGCGACGGCCACCTCATTGTCGCGGTCGGCAACGATGGCCAGTTCCGTCATTTCACCGCGGTGATCGGGATGCCCGAACTCGCGGACAATCCGCTGTATGCGACCAACGAGGCGCGCGTGATCAACCGCGGCACGCTGGTGCCGAAGCTTGCCGAGGGGGTGAGGCGCTTCCGCCGCGACGACCTGCTCGCTGTATTGGACAAAGTGAAGGTGCCCGTCGGCCCCATCAACAATGTCGCGCAGGTGTTTGCCGAGCCCCAGGTGATCCACCGGGGCATGCGTATCGACTTGCAGGCGGGCGATGGTGGGGTGGTTCCATCGATCCGCAGCCCGATCATGATGTCAGGCTCGCCTCTGGCGTATGAACGCGCCTCGCCAAAGCTGGGGGAGCACACCGCCGAGGTCCTGGCCGGCCTCGGCTACAGCACCGGCGAAGTCGAGACACTGGCGAAGGCCGGCGTCATTTCGCACGCCTAGTGCAGCGGCCTACATCGACGCCAGCAGGCCGCCGTCCACGTAGATCACCTGGCCGTTCACGAAGTTCGCGGCGTCGGAGGCAAGAAACACTGCGGCGCCCTTCAGTTCTCCGACGTCGCCCCATCGGCGTGCCGGGGTGCGCTTTATCAGCCAGTCCGTGAACGCGGGATCGTCGAACAGCGCCCGGTTCAACTCCGTCTTGAAGTAGCCCGGACCGATGCCGTTCACCTGGATGCCGTGCGCCGCCCATTCGACGCACATCGCACGGGTCAGCATCTTCACCGCGCCTTTGGCGGCTGTGTAGGGCGCGATGGTGGCGCGGCCAACTTCGCTCGTGAGTGAGCAGGTGTTGACGATCTTGCCCTTGCCGCGTGGGATCATTTTGCGCGCCACCGCCTGGCCGACGAAGAAGACGGCGTCGAGGTCGGTCGCCATCAGCTCACGCCAGGTCTCGGGCTTCACATCGATCAATGGTCCACGGCGCTGGATGCCGGCGTTGTTGAAGAGGATCGCGATCGGTCCAATGTCGCGCTCAATCCTGTCCACCGCGTCGGCCACCGCGCGCTGGTCGGTGACATCGAAGGCAACGGCGTGAACCTTGCCGCCGCCCGCTGCCAGGCGGGCGCGTGCCTCCTCCAGCTCCTTGCCGTTCCGCGCGTTGAGCACGACCTCGGCGCCGCCGTCCAGCAGCGCCTCGGCGATGGCGTAGCCGATGCCCTTGCTCGAACCCGTGACGAGTGCGATGCGCCCACTGAGGTCGAACAGTTTCGTCGCCACCGCTTCCTCCGCTGTTCTCCTTTGGAACGCCAGGCGCGCGACTTGCGGGTCGCTTGCCGTCCGCTGCAATCCGTTTAGTTTGCCCGGCCGGAATACGCCAGAAGCGGGACGCCAAGCCAATGACCTACAGGGCCGCCGACACACGCTACGACAAGATGCAATACCGGCGCAGCGGGCGGAGCGGCCTCAGGTTGCCGGCCATTTCGCTGGGCCTGTGGCACAACTTCGGCCACGCCGCGAATGCCGCTACGGCGCGGGCGATGTGCCATCGTGCCTTCGATCTTGGCATCACGCATTTCGATCTGGCCAACAATTATGGGCCGCCGCCGGGGTCGGCCGAGACCCTGTTCGGGCAGATTCTCGACGACGGGCTGCGTCGTTACCGTGACGAACTGATCATCTCGACCAAGGCCGGGTACAACATGTGGCCGGGTCCGTACGGCGAATGGGGCAGTCGCAAGTACCTTCTCTCGAGCCTCGACCAGAGCCTGAAGCGGATGAAGCTCGACTACGTCGACATCTTCTATTCGCACCGCTTCGATCCCGACACGCCGCTGGAAGAAACAATGGGCGCACTCGATGCGGCGGTGCGCGCCGGCAAGGCGCTCTACGTCGGCATCTCGTCGTATTCGTCGCAGCGCACACGCGAAGCCGCAAAGATCCTGCGCGAGCTGGGCACGCCGGCGCTTATCCATCAGCCGAGCTACTCGATCCTCAACCGCTGGACGGAAGAAGATCAGCTTCTCGACGCCACCGAAAGCGAGGGGATGGGCATGATCGCCTTTTCGCCGCTGGCGCAGGGGCTGCTCACCGACAAGTATCTGAAGGGCGTGCCGAGTGGCAGTCGCGCCGCGTCGGGTGCACAGTCGTGGAACAAGAATTTCCTCAGCGACAAGAACATGACCGCGGTGAAGGCGTTCAACAGCATCGCCAAGAAGCGTGGCCAGACGCTGGCGCAGATGGCGCTTGCCTGGGTGTTGCGCGATCCGCGCATGACGTCCGCGTTGATCGGCGCCTCGCGCGTCGAGCAGATCGAAGATGCGGTCGGCGCCCTCGACAACCTCTCGTTCTCGAAGGCCGAACTCGCTGAGATCGACAAGCGCACCGAGGACGCCGGCATCAACCTGTGGAAACGTTCCTCGACGGCCTAGATATAGGCGTCGAAGCGATCGTCCTTCGGAGACTCTATGATGTCCCGTTGGACGATCTCCGGATCGATCCCGAGGGAAGCGGTGACGATGCGGGCATAGAGCGAGCGCACATCGATCGTCATCTTGAGGTCGCGACCTTCGAACAGGTCGGCCGCCTTCAGGCCGGGCCAATCGGTGACGATCCCGGATTTCTTCAGCGCGCCGCCGACGACGAAGGCGCACGAGCCCCAGCCGTGGTCGGTCCCCCATGAGCCGTTCTCGGCGACGGTGCGGCCGAATTCCGTTACCGTGACCACAAGCGTGTTCTTCCACGCTTCGTCGCCGATCGAATGTTTGAAGATGCCGATCGCGTCATCGATCTCGGAAAGCAGGCGGCTGTATTCGTTGGGCTCGCTGGCGTGGGAATCGAAGCCGACGTCATCGAGCACGGCAACACGTGGGCCGTTTGGTTCGCGCAGCTGCAGCGCTGCCTGCAAGGCCAGCACCTTCATGTCAACCGGCGAGCCGACGTCGATGGAGGCGTTCATGCCGACGCTTTCTGTCGCGTTGCTCGCGAGTTGCGCGCCAAAAGGCGCCGTGTCCGGGTCTTCCGCCCAGAGCTTGCCGAGCCTGTCGTAGACGGCGTCCGGCGGGCTGCTGATCCACGTCGGGTAGCGGCTTTCGGCGGTGGCGTGTCCGCGCAGGATAAGGGGCACCGGAAGTGCCAGGGCGACGGCGCGATAGCCGGATGCATCGAGGGCGCGGCCAAGCCAGCCCGTGTTCGAGCTGTACGGCTTGAGGACACCGGTTTCCATGATGTCCTGCCCCTCGAAATGCGAGCGGCCGGTGTAGGGGAATGACGTGCCATGGACGAACAGTCCCTGGCCGTTGTCGTAAGCGTCATGAATATTCACCAGCGAGGGGTGCAGAGCGAAGAACCCATCGAGCTTCAGAAGGCCGTCGGGCATCAGATGGCGGCGGCGGCCCTTCAATCCGGGGTCGCCGATCGCCGGCATCGCCGACAGGCCATCGAGGCCGCCGCGCAGGAGGACAACGAGGAGTCGGCGGTCGGTTACCTCACCTGCGAACGAGAGGTTGGGAAGCCCGGCGAAGGTGAGAACCGCGGTCGCCTTGAGGAAAGAGCGCCGGCTGAGCGACTCGCTGCACTCGAAAGACGCAGTCATGCGCGCGACCTCATATCTTCAGAAACTGGGGACTGGCGAGAAGGACAGCCACGGCGATCGGCCGCGACTCCGCGCGCTTGATCATTGGGACCAGCGACGAGTCGATGCCGGCGAGACGTTCCGCATAGGCGCCGATCGCCTCGACGGTCAGGTCGAAAGCGACCGAGCCGATGCGGTAGGCTTGGCGCGTGCGGCGATCGAGCATTGCTTTGGACAACCAGTCCGCTTTGAGGTCGGAGTAGCCGTTGGGCTGCGCCGGATCGTTCAGGATCTGCCCGATTTCCTTGTAGATCAGTGGCAGCGACTCGACGTTGCCGCCTCGTTCAGGCGACCCGATGGCTACTCTGGCTCCGGTCGCGCGGTAGGCCTGGATCAACCAGTTCTGCGGAGTGGTCATCTTCGAATACTGTTGGCCGTGAGCGAGCACCTCCTCGACCACTGCGGAGTGTAGCGCCACCATGTCGCCACCGGTCTCGGTGTAAGCCTTGGCAATACGGTCGATGCTGTCCTGCGGCGGAGTATCGGCAAGGAACGCACGGGCAAGCTTCGCTGCAAGGTGCTGCGCGGTCGCGGGATGCGCGGCGAGATCATCGGTCAGTTCGCGCAGCATATTCCGGCCGTCGCCTTTCGGGGTGTAGGCCTTTCCCATCACCGTGCGCGGGCCGGGCTCGTGAATGACGGCCTCGAAAATCGTGCCGAAATTTGGCTCGGGCTTCGGCCTGCGGGCATCGCCGGGCCCGGCATACACGCGCCATCCGGTGAGGAGCATCGCAGTCTCGGTCACGTCGGCCTGCGTGTAGCCGGCGGCCGGACTGACCGAGTGCAGTTCGAGCAACTCGCGCCCCAGATTCTCGTTCAGGTCATGCTGGGGACGGTTGGGGTCGTGTGCGCCGCGTGAATGAGGGCCGACGGAGTCGGTGTTGTTCAGGTATGTCAGCATCGCCGGACTGGAGACGGCGTCGTACAGCATGTCGGCAAACTTGCCGGTCATGCGGTCGCGGATCGTCCGCATGTGCGGGCCCCAATAGAGGGCGATGTCCGCGGCCGTGGTGGCAACCGCGAAGTGGTTACACCAGAACATCCAGAAGCGTTCGAAGACGCCGCTCTTTCCGTTCACCGCGGTGAGGGTGTTGACGACCGTATCGCGCCAGATCGGCGCGTCGTTGTATGGCAGGAAGATTTCACTCGCCATCAGCTTGTTGAAATCGTCGTTCGCCATGTTCTTGCTGGCGAGCATCCGCTTGGTTTTGGCGGTGAAGTAAGTGTCGAAGGTCTTTGCGGCTTCCTCGAAATTGTCGATGAGCTTGGCGTAGGGCGGCAGCGTGCCGGCGATGCTGTTGCCCTTTTTGTCAAAGAAATCGAGCGGTGGGACCGACCGAAGCTGGTCCATCGCCCATTCACGAGGTTTTTCTGGAAGACTTTCGCTGGCGCCGAGCCCGACGCCGAGGCGACGCGCGAAAAACAGATCAGTGTCAATCGCCACGCGCCTTCCCCCTGAGACGACACAGCCTTCTCGCTATGCCTACGCCAGCCCTTTCAGGCCTGCAAATTACAAATCAGCGCGAGTTGTGTGGGGCGTTTGCTAGCCGGCGACAGCGTGGCTCACCTCCCAGCCGCCTTCCCAGATCATCCTCACAGCCACGTAGGCGATCAGGGCGAGACCGACATAGGAGATCCAGAAGAAGCGGTGGAGCAGGCGGGCGATCATCGTGGCGGCGGCGCCCATCAGCGCCACTGACAGCGCGAGGCCGATGACCAGAACTACCAGGTGTTGGCGGGCTGCGCCTGCAACCGCAAGGACGTTATCCAGGGACATCGAAACGTCGGCGATTACGATCTGCAGCAGCGCATGCCTCAGATCCTTGGCGGGCGGGGCGCTGGCGTGATGATCGTCGGCGGCGACGCCCGCCATCTCCAGCTTGCGCTGGCGGCGCTGGTTCATGATCTCCCGCGCCAGCTTCCACACCACCCAGAGCAGCAGGATGCCGCCGGCCAGCGTCAGGCCGATGATGGCCAGGAGCTGCGTGGTGAAGACCGCGAAGAGGATGCGGAGCGCTGCAGCGGCGCCGATGCCGAGCATGATCGCCTTGCGCCGTATGTCCGGCGGCAGTCCGGCGGCTGCCATCCCGACGACTACGGCGTTGTCGCCGGCCAGGACCAGATCGATGACGAGCACGGTGGCGAGCGCCGCCAGTTGCGCTCCGATCTCGGCAAACATCGCTGCGGTGTTTCCTCTGGCCTCCCGGGGGACGTTGTTTACTTGGGGGTTGGCGCGCTCTTGTCCAATACCCCTGCCGTTTTGAGGTCGCTCCACAGGGCCGGCGGGATCTTCGTCTGCCAGTAGTCGAAAATCTGCCTGAGTTCGCCTGGCGAGCGCGGGCCGGGGATGATGCTGGCCACCAGCGGATTTGCGACCGGGAACTGGAGCGCGGCGGCCGGCAGCGGCACGTTGTGGTCGGCGCACACGGCGGCGATTTTCTTCACCCGCGCGACGACATCCTTCGGCGCCTTGGCGTAGTTGAAGGTCTTGCCGCCGGCGAGGATGCCCGAGTTGAACGGACCGCCGACAACGATGGAGGCTCCCATTTTCTCGACCTTGGGGAAGAGCGTGGTGAGCGGAGCCTGCTCGAGCAGCGTATAGCGGCCGGCGAGCAAGAAGACGTCCCACTGGCCGTAGCCCATCGCGTCCACGATCGGCCGCACGATATTGACGCCAAGGCCGATCGCCTTGATGTCGCCGTTGCGGCGCAGTTCGTCGAGCGCCTTGTACGCACCTTTGATCGCCTTGGCGAAAGCGGGCCGCGCGTAATCGGCGCCACCGAGGCCGACGTCGATGTCGTGGACGTAGACGATGTCGATGTGGTTCAGGCCGAGACGCTGAAGGCTGTCCTCGTACGAGCGCATCGTTGCGTCGTACGAGTAGTCGTAGACCGGCTGGAAGGGCAGGGGGCTTTTCCAGTTTTCGCCCGTCGCCACTGGCCCGAAACGCGGCTTCAGCAGGCGTCCGATCTTGGTGGACAGCACCCAGTTCTTGCGCTCGCGGATGCCGTCGCCCGTGGCGCGCTCCGATTTGCCGTAGCCATAGTAGGGCGCGGTATCGAGGTAGGTGATGCCGCTGTCCATGGCGAGATCGACGATCTCGCGACCCATGGCGTCGCTCACCGCCAGCATGTTGCCGCCGAGGGAGGCCGTGCCGAGCCCCATGGTGGAGACTTCGACCTTGGTGCGGCCGATGCGACGCCTTGCGAACTTCATGATTGATCTCCCTCCAGCGAGCCGGCGCCTTGATACATGAGCCGCCGGACGATGAGTAGCGGGTCGGCGGTGTCATATGTCGCGGCCTTGACCATGACAGGCACTGCCGCGAAACATGCCGCCGCCGGATTCGGAAGCTGGCGTGGGGGACGACAGATGCGCGCCAGCCTTTCGCCGGCCGCCACCATCATGGCGGTCTTTTTTATGCAGGCGTTGTCGGGCGCCGGCGGTTTTTCGCGGCTGGCCGAGATCCAGGCCGGCATGCATGCCTCCTCCGCAGCGTTGGGCCTCGCATTGCTTGGCTTCGATCTTGGCGCGTTTGCATCGTTCCCCTTTGCCGGCCGCGTGATCGACCGCATCGGCACGCGGCGCACGCTGCTGTACGGCATTCCGCTGTTCGCGCTCGCCGGTGCGCTGCCGGCGCTGGCGCCCAATCCGCTGGTCTTTTTCCTCGTCGCGCCGTTTTCCTCGATTGCGTTCACTTTCACGAACATCGCGATGAACGTCGAAGCCGATCGCGTCGAGCATGCGACGGGACGCCGGATCATGAATCGCTGTCACGGCATGTGGAGCCTCGGATTCCTCACCGCCTCCGCAATCGGCACCGGCGCCTCGGCGGCGCACATATCGCCCGCACTTCACCTGCTGGGCATTCTGCCGGTGGCGATCGTGGGGACGCTGCTGATCGTGCTGCCGATGGTTCCATCGTCGCCACGCCCGCACAGCGGCGACGCCAAGGCGCCGCGCTTCGCGGTGCCAACGATGGCGACGCTGATGATCGTGGCGTTTGCCCTGGGCTCGATTTTCCTGGAGGCGTGCATCCGGTCGTGGTCGGTTATCTATCTCCGCGATGTGTTCCACACTGCCGATTGGATCGCGACCATTACGCTATCGGTCGCGGTCTCGGCGCAGGTTATCGGCCGCCTGCTGGCGGACCGCTGGATCGAGCGCTTCGGGCCGGTGATGGTGGCGATGGTGCTGTCGGCCATCGCATTGGCCGGACTGGTGCTGGTCGTCTGGGGCGTGTCGGTGCCGCTTGCCTTTGTCGGTTTCGCGCTGATCGGGTTTGGCGTGGCGTCTGCCTTCCCGCAGGCGCTGTCCGCCGCCGCCAGGCTTGGCGACCGGCCCGCCGCGGAGAACGTCGCAGCGCTGTCGCTGATGAATTCGGTGGTGCTGTTCCTGACGCCGCCACTGATCGGTTTCGCAGCGTCACAATGGGGGATTCGCGGGGCCTTCGCGCTGTTCCTGCCGTTCGCGCTTCTGGCGGTGGTGATGGCGCGCAATCTCGCAGAGAGGCCGAAGGCGGCTCCGGCGTAAACCCTGATTCCACAACCCAAATTTGCCGCCGTGCGATTCCGCTGTAACATGCCGGCCATATTCAGGGTGGGCGTGAGTCGCCTGCCTGGTGGGGGTGGCGATGGACGCAATCACTGCGTCCGCACGGGTGCCGGGTGACCGGGGTTCGTCGTTGCGACGAGCCCGGGTGATGGCACACCGCACAACCCCGATCACACCATCACGCATTGGTACGAGGGCGCGTTCCGCGCGGGCTTTGCCGCGTGGCGAGGTGAAACAAGGGGCAGCCGCGTAGCTTTACGCCGGCTCTAAGGAGCGACGCATGAGCAATATGGATCAGGCCTATACGGACGAACATAAAAAGGAGGACGTAAAGATCCTCCACAGCATGGGATACGCGCAGGAACTGGAGCGGCGCCTGTCGCGCTTCTCGAATTTCGCCGTCTCCTTCTCGATCATCTGCATCCTGTCGGGCGGCATCAATTCGCTGCCGCAGGCGACCTCGGGCGCGGGCGGCATCGCCATCGGTATCGGCTGGCTGGTCGGCTGCTTCGTGTCGCTCACCTTCGCCGTCGCCATGTCGCAGATATCGTCGGCCTACCCGACTGCCGGCGGCCTTTATCACTGGGGCTCGATCCTCGGTAACCGCGGCACGGGCTGGGTGACGGCGTGGCTCAACCTGCTCGGCCTCATCACCGTGCTCGGCGCGATCAACGTCGGGACGTGGACGTTCTTCATCGGCGCGTTCGGTACGCAGCTCGGGATCGAGAACAACCTGGTCAACCAGACGATCTTCCTGATCATCATCACGGGCGCCCAGGCGCTGATCAATCACTTCGGCATCAAGCTGACGGCGCAGCTCACCGACTTCTCCGGTTGGCTGATTTTCCTCGGCTCGATCTTCATTGGCATCGTCTGCCTTTGGGCGGCGCAGACGTGGGACATCGGTCGCCTGTTCACCTTCAAGAATTATTCGGGCGATGCTGGCGGCGGCGTGTGGCCGTCTGTCTCGAACTCCTGGATATTCCTGCTCGGCCTGTTGATGCCGATCTACACGATCACCGGCTACGACGCCTCGGCGCATACCTCCGAGGAAACCATCAAGGCGGCGCATTCGGTGCCACGCGCGATGGTCATGTCGGTCATCTGGTCGGCCATCTTCGGTCTGGTTTTCCTGGTGCCGTTCGTGCTGATGCTGCCGGACATGGACCAGGCGGCAGCGCAGGGCTGGAACGTGTGGTTCTGGGCCTTCGACACGGCCGTCAATCCGGCCGTCAAGGAAATCGTCTACATCGTCGTGTTCGTCGCGCAGCTCCTGTGCGGCCTCGCCACGGTGACGTCGGCGTCGCGCATGATCTTCGCCTTCTCGCGGGACGGCGGGCTGCCGGCCTCTGCTGCGCTGTCGAAGGTGAGCCCCCGCTACCGCACGCCGGTGGCGGCGATCTGGACCGCTGCGGTTCTCTCGGTCCTGTTCGTCTGGGGTTCGTCGCTGATCTCGGTGGCGGGGACCTCGGCCTACACGATCGTCGTGTCGTGCACGGTCATCTTCCTGTTCCTGTCGTTCATCTTCCCGATCGTGCTCGGCGCGCTCGCGTGGGGGACGCCGAAGTGGGACAAGATGGGCCCGTGGAACCTCGGTCGTGGCGTCTTCATGCTGTTCGCCGTGCTGTCGGTCTTGTCGATGATCCTGATCATCGTGCTCGGCATCCAGCCGCCGAACGACAAGGCGGCATACATCGTCGTTGGCTTCTTCGTGCTGACGGCGATCGTCTGGTTCGCGTTCGAGCAGCGGCGCTTCAAGGGCCCGCCGATGGGCGAAATCATCGCCGCACGGCAGGCTGCGATCGCGGAGGCGGAGAAGGCGGTCGGCGAGCGCTGATTTAGCCGGCTCACAGGTTCGACAATATCGCGCCCGCGCGGCAGACTGCCGCGCGGGTTTGTTCTGCAAGACAAGAACAAGAATGGAGTCCAGTCATGGCGGGCATGCTGACGTTCAAGGAACTGCAGGCGGCGGTGGGGAAGGGCGAGATCGACACGGTCATCATCGCCTTCCCGGACATGCAGGGCCGCCTCGTCGGCAAACGCATGCAGGCGCAGTACTTCCTCGACAGCGCGCATGAGGAGACGCACGGCTGCGACTATCTGCTCGCCAACGACATCGATATGGAGCCGGTGCCGGGCTACGCGGCTTCCAACTGGGAGAAGGGCTACGGCGATTTCGTCATGAAGCCGGACATGACGACGCTCCGGCGCCTGCCGTGGCTGCCGGGTTCGGCGCTGGTCCTGGCGGACATCCTCGACCATCACGACCACAGCGACGTGCCGCATTCGCCGCGTGCGATGCTGAAGAAGCAGGTCGCGCGCCTGGCGGCGCAGAAGATGAGCGCCTATTTCGCGTCGGAGCTCGAGTTTTATCTCTTCGATGAGACGTACGAGACGGCGGCGGACAAGAAGTACGACGGGCTGAAGACAGCGGGCCGCTACATCGAGGATTACCACATCCTTCAGACGACGAAGGAGGAGGGCGTCATGCGCGCCATCCGTAACGGTCTGGAAGGCGCCGGCATCCCGGTCGAGAATTCCAAGGGTGAATGGGGGCCGGGGCAGGAGGAGATCAACGTCCGCTACGCCGACGCGATCACGATGGCCGATCGCCACGTAATCCTGAAAAACGCGGTGAAGGAAATCGCGCTGCTGCAAGGCAAGTCGGTCACCTTCATGGCCAAGTGGCGCTTCGATCTCGCGGGCTCGTCCAGCCACATCCACAACTCGCTGTGGGACGCCGCCGGCAAGAAGCCGCTGTTCCAGGACGACAAGGACGAGCACGGCATGTCCAAGCTGATGCGGCAGTACGTTGCCGGCCAGCTCGCCTACGCGCGCGAGATCACATGGTTCCTGGCGCCGTACATCAACTCGTACAAGCGTTTCCAGGTTGGCACCTTTGCGCCGACCAAGGCGATCTGGTCGGAGGATAACCGCACCGCCGGCTTCCGCCTCTGCGGTGCGCATTCCAAGGCAATCCGCATCGAGTGCCGCATGGGTGGCGCCGATCTCAATCCGTACCTCGCCTACGCCGCGCTGCTCGCGGCGGGCCTCGCCGGAATCGAGGAGAAACTGGAACTCGAAGCGCCCTACGTCGGCGACGCCTACCTCGGCAAACGTCTCCGCGAGGTGCCGAAGACGCTCCGCGAAGCCACGACGCTGATGGACAAATCGAAGATGCTGCGGTCTGCGTTCGGCGATGCGGTCGTCGACCACTACGTCCACACCGCGGAATGGGAGCAGTTCGAATACGACCGCCGCATCACGGACTGGGAACTGAAGCGCGGCTTCGAGCGGTATTGACCTGACGCGCGACTGGCGTAACGAGTGCAGCCATGAACCAGACCCTGAAAATCATCTCTCCGGTCGATGGCTCGGTCTACGCCGAGCGCCCTTTGGCTGACGACAAGACCGTGCACGACACGTTGGCGCGTGCACGGGCGGCGCAGCTTCATTGGCGCGAGGTGCCGATCGCGCAACGGTTGGAAATCGCCACGTGGTTCACCGACTACATGGTTGCCGATAAGGCGAAGGTGACCGAACTGTTGGCGTGGCAGATGGGACGGCCCATGCGCTACGGGCCCGGCGAAATGCGCGGCTTCGAGGAGCGCGCGCGTTACATGATCAAAATCGCCGAGCAGACGCTCGCCGACATCGACGTCGGGCCGAAGCCCGGCTTCACGCTGTTCCTGCGGCGCGAACCGCTCGGTGTCGTGCTCAACCTCCCGGCGTGGAACTATCCGTACATGACGGCGCTGAACGCGGTGCTGCCCGCGATCATCGCCGGCAACACGGTGGTGATGAAGCATTCGTCGCAGACGGCGCTGGTCGCCGAGCACATCGATGCGATGTTCAGGAAGGCGAATCTTCCCAAGGACGTGTTCCAGATTCTGAACATGTCGCATGAGGCGACGCACAAGGCGATTTCGTCGGGCCTCGTCGATCAGGTCGGCTTCACAGGCTCCACCGCCGGCGGCCGTGCGGTGATGCAGTCGGTCGCTGCGGCGCCGAATTTCCCCGCGACGTGTCTCGAGCTTGGCGGCAAGGATCCCGCCTACGTGCGGGCGGACGCCGATATTGCGTATGCGGTGGAGAACGTCATCGACGCCGGCTACTTCAACTCCGGGCAGTCCTGCTGCGCGGCCGAGCGCATCTACGTCCACGAGGCGGTATACGATCGCTTCCTCGAGGAGGCGGTGGCGCTGATCAACGGCTATAAGCTCGGTTCGCCGACCGACGAGACGACGACGCTCGGCCCGCTCGTCCGCACCAAGGCTGCCGACTATGTGCGCGAGCAGGTGGCGAAGGCGATCCGGCAGGGCGCGAAGCCGCTGATCGACGAGAAGAACTTTCCCGCGTCGAAGGTGGGGTCGCCGTACATGGCGCCGCAGCTTCTCGCCAACGTCGATCACTCCATGGACATCATGATGGAGGAAACCTTCGGGCCGGCGCATGGCATCATGAAGGTAAGTTCCGACGCCGAGGCGATCATGCTGATGAACGATTCGCCCTATGGCCTGACCGCGTCCATCTGGACCGCGGATGAGAACGCGGCGAAGGAGATCGGCGACAAGGTGCAGACCGGCACGGTCTACATGAACCGCGCTGACTACCTCGAGCCAGGGTTGGCCTGGGTCGGCGTCAAGGAGTCCGGACGCGGGGCAACGCTGTCGCGCATCGGCTACGAGCACCTGACACGGCCGAAAAGCTTCCATCTCAAGACGAAGCTGTCGTAGCAAAACAACAAGAACGAGGGCGGCCATGATCGACCAATACCCATCGCTGCGCGCCAACTGGTCCTATCCGACCGCGGTCCGTTTCGGGCCGGGGCGCATCGCCGAGCTGCCAGAGGCGCTGAAGGTCGCCGGCATCGCCCGGCCGCTGTTTGTCACCGACCCGGGACTGGTCAACCTGCCGATCGTGGCGAAAACGCTGGCGCTGCTCAGCGCGGCGAACATTCCGGTTGCGGTGTTCTCCAAGGTCGAGGGCAACCCGACCCTCGCCAACCTCAACGACGGCATCGCAGCCTACAGGGCCGGCAAGCACGACGGCGTCATCGCCTTCGGCGGCGGCTCGGGCATGGACATCGGAAAGCTGGTCGCCTTCCAGGCGGGACAGTCCCGGCCGGTGTTCGATTTCGAGGATCGCGAGGACTGGTGGACGCGCGCCAACAGTGACGCGATCGCCCCGATCGTCGCCGTACCGACGACCGCCGGGACCGGCTCGGAAGTCGGGCGCGCGGCGGTGGTGACCGATCCCAGCGACCACACCAAGAAGATCATTTTCCATCCGAAGATGCTGCCGCGTGTCGTGATCGCCGACCCGGAACTCACCATCGACCTGCCGGCCAGGATCACGGCGTGGACAGGTATGGACGCGCTGTCGCACTGCCTGGAGTCGTACTGCTCGCCCTTCTTCCATCCGCTCGGCGAGGGCATCGCGCTTGAAGGTCTGCGCCTTTGCAAGGAGTGGCTGCCGGTGGCGGTCGCCGACGGAAAGAACATCAACGCGCGGGCCTTCATGCTCGCGGCGTCGTCGATGGGCGCGGTCGCGTTCCAGAAGGGGCTCGGCGGGATGCACTCCATGAGCCATCCGGCGTCGTCGCTTCGCGGCACGCACCACGGGCTCACCAACGCGGTGGTCATGCCGTACGTGCTGCTCAACAACGCTCCCGCGATCAAGGAGCGGCTGGCGGCGCTCGCCCGCTATCTCGACCTGCCGAAGCATACGCCCGAGGCCGTGGTCGACTGGGTGCTGGCGCTCCGCAAGCAGATCGGCATCCCGCATACGCTCAAGGAAATCGGTTTTGACACCGACGCGGTCGCGCAGGCGGCGCCGATGGCCGAGATCGACCCGTCGACCGGCGGCAATCCGGTTCCCCTCAAGGCGGCGGACTACGAGCGGCTTTACGCTGCGGCGATCGCGGGCACCCTCTAGGCGCATGGCTGGCCTCGACATCATTGCCATCGGCGAGCCGCTCTACGAACTGAATCAGGCGCCCGGCGAGACGGTCTTCCGTCCGGGCTTTGGCGGGGACACGTCCAACGCTGCGATCGCTGCCGCGCGCCAGGGCGCCAGGGTCGGTTACGTCACGTCAGTGGGCGCCGACCAGTTCGGCGAAGCGTTCCTGTCGCTGTGGAAAGGCGAAGGGGTTGATGTCTCGGCGGTAAAGAAAAGCCCGGTCGCACACACTGGGCTATATTTCGTCACCCACGGGCCCTCGGGGCATGTCTTCTCGTACATGCGCGCCGGTTCCGCGGCTTCGCGGATGACGCCGGACGATATGCCGATCGAGGCGATCAAGGCAGCCAGGATCGTGCATGCGTCCGGCATCAGTCAGGCGATCTCGTCTTCCGCCACCGACGCCGTGTTTCACGCGCTGCGTACCGCGCGTGCCGCCGGGGTCGCGGTCGCCTACGATACGAACCTGCGGGTCAGGCTGTGGCCGCTCGATCGGGCTCGCGCCGTGATCCATGCGGCGGCGGGTCTGGCGGATATCCTGCGCCCTTCGATCGACGACGCGCGCCAGCTCACCGGCCTCGACGATGCCGACAAGATCGCCGACTTTTATCTCAGCGTCGGGCCGAAGATCGTTGCGATGACGCTCGGCAGCGAAGGCGCACTTATCGCAACGAAGGAGAAGCGCGAGCGCATCGCGCCGCGGCCGACGAAGCTTGTCGACGCCACCGGCGCCGGCGACATGTTCACCGGCGCGTTCCTCGCGGAATATCTGCGCACCGGCGAGCCGTTTGCGGCGGGCCGCTACGCCAACGTTGCGGCGGCGCTCTCAACGGAAGGCTACGGCGCCGTTGGGCCCATGCCGAAGCGCGCCGCAGTTGAGGCAGCGATCGCGGGGCGCGTCGGGCAGACGACGGGTGGGAGGCACTAGGCTTCCGCGCGCGCTCGGCCTACGTCACCAGCATAACCACCGCCCCGGTGGCGTCCCGCAGCTTCCGCGGATCGACCTCGAACACAGCGTTGGGCGTGCCCGCCGCGGCCCAGACCGTCCCGTATTGCAACAGGTCGGTGTCGAGGTACGGCACCAACGGTGGGGTGTGGCCGAGCGGCGATACGCCGCCAATGGCGAACCCGGTGGCTGCGCGGACGAAGTCGGCGTCCGGACGGACGATTGTTTCGCCGAGGCGCGCGCCAACCGCCTTTTCGTTGACCCGGTTGGTGCCCGAGACCAGCAGCAGGTACGGCCGTTCGCTTTCTTTTCCTTTGAAAATCAGTGACTTGACGATCTGCGCTACGGTGCAACCGCAAGCGGCGGCCGCCTCCTCGGCGGTGCGCGTGGCTGCCGGCATGACGCGGATGTCGATCGCCAGACCCAATGCGGTGGCAGCCTGCCGCACCCGTTCCGCGGCGGGCGGCAGGGCGTTCACCACATCCCCCGTTTCCTGGCCCATTGCCTGCACTTTCCCCTGTACGCCGGAGCCGGCTTTGCTAACGTTCCGTTAACCGTCGCGCGGACCTCCCGGAGTTTCAAGCGTTGAGCGACACCACCGACAATCGCGGCGAAAAGGTCCGCAGCCTGCGCGATGCCATACGCAGCGTGCGGACGGCTGAGGCCGAGCGCTCGGACGTGGTCGTGGAACTCCGCGATGCGGAGAGGGCGCGTCTGGAGATTCTGGCCGAGGAGCTGCGCTCGGTGTTTGCCGAGGTGCCCGCCGAGGACGAGCAGTTCATCTTCAGCGTCGCCGCCGGCACGCCGCCGCGTCTGTGGATCGACATGACGGCATTCGTCGTGATGGGCCGCGACCGCCGCTCGTATCGTTTCCTCAAGGACACACGGCTGGGGCGCACCGTCATCCTCGAGACGGCGAAGATCGAGGACATGGCCGACACGATCACGCACTACGTCGCGGAGCGCATCATCGAGCGTGAGCGCGCCATGGAAGGCGACTGGCTGATCAAGCGCGCGCGCATGGATGATGCCTCGCGCTTCGCCGCGGAGCAGCGCCGCGACGAAGACCGGCGCAGCCTGGCGCGCGAGGCGATTGCCACCGCGGCGGCGATGCGTCCACGCCGCGTACCCGCGATGGATCAGCGCAACGTCGGCTGGATCGTGGCGGCGTTCCTCGGCGGCATGTTGCTCGCCGCGATCGCGTTGTTCACCTACGCGTGGATCGCCGTCGGCTAGAATTTCGCTTCGGACACGGTCGTGATGGCGCCGCCACGGAAGCCGCGCTCGACCATGCCGATCTTGTAGGCGCCGCCGCTTCCTGCGACATCGAAGAGATTGTACGCCCCGCCCGGATGGCGTGTATCGGGCAGGATTGACGGCGCCGCGGCGCCGACCAGCGGCACATCGCCCTTCGGTCCCGGGACCTTTGCGATCGTGGTGCGGTGGTTGTGGCCGTGGAGGATCAGCTCGGCGCCGTATCTGGCGACCTCGCGGCGCACGAGACTCGCGCCAATCAGGCGGCGCGGCCACGTCGTCAGCGAGTGAAGCGGCGGATGGTGGATGAGCACGACGCGGCAAAGGCCCTCCCGGCCGGTTTCATCGAGCGCCTTGCCAAAGGCTTGCGCCTGCGCCTCGTCCATGACACCCGTCGCCATGAACGGCCCTGTGGCGACGGCCGTCGAGAGTCCGATGAACGCGACAGAGCCGCGCCGGCGCACGAACGGGAACGCCATCGTCGGGTTGGGATGATCGCCGTTGGCGTAGGGCAGCCAGGTCGTGCTGTAGCGCTCGACCGAACGGCGAAGGTAGGCGTCATGGTTGCCGGGCACGACGGTGACGTCGCTCGGCGATCCCATCGTCTGCAGCCAGGCGAGCGCTGCGTCGTATTCCGCGTCGAGGCCGAGGTTCACCAGGTCACCGGTGACGGCGATGTGGTCGGGATGCTTGGCGCGTATATCGTCGGTGATCGCGGTCAGCACCGCGAGATCGAAACTGCGCGCGCGGTTGCGCTGCCAGTTGAAGTAGCCGAAGACGCGCTTGTTCGCGAGCTCACGCCAGTGCACTGCGGGCAGGGGCCCGAGATGCACGTCCGAGATATGTGCGATGAGCATCCCGCGGGCTTAGCCGACGGGTGCGACAGCGTAAAGGCAGCCGATTCCTAACGGCCGAAGAAAGCGATCATCACGCCGGCGACGCGGCGGTCGCGAAAGGCAGATTCCTGCTTCCACAGATAGCGGTAGGCTTCCATCCGGCGGGCGATACGGGCGAACATGGTAATCTCGTTTCGTTCAATGCGATCTGGTGCTGAGGTAGCCATCGGCGCTGGAACCCGCCAGCCGGCGGCGCGCGGGTCACCCCTGCGGCAATGGCATGGCCGCTAAAGGTTTAATTTTCCTTGCGATTCCGCCTTCCGGTCCGAACCTTCCTGTTCTTCCAGCGTCATCGGCGAGCGCTGACCCTTGGGGTGCGGGCGGTGGTTTTCGACGCCGACAACCGGGTCTACCTGATCAGGCACAGCTACACGCCGGGCTGGCATTTTCCCGGCGGCGGCGTCGAGCCGCGGGAAACGATCGCCGATGCCATGGCGCGTGAACTGGAGGAGGAGGGGGGCATCGCGCTGACGGGCGAGGCGGAATTGTTCGGCCTCTATCTCCAGCGCGGGCACGGTGCCCGCGATCATGTGGCGGTCTATGTTTGCCGGCATTGGCGAGAGGCGCGGCAGCCCTCGTTTCCCAACATGGAGATCGTGGACGGCCGCTTTTTTGCGCTGGATGCGCTGCCCGACGACATCACCAGGCCCACGCGGCGCCGGTTGGCGGAAATCACGGAGGGCGTGCCACGCGCGGCTGAGTGGTGAGGCTGGACCGCCGTTGGCGCTCGTGCTACTGGCGCGCCCCATGACAAGCCGCATCGCGCGACGACGAATCATAGCCGCTGACCTCCGGTCACGCGCCGCCGTCCTGTCTGTCGCGCCCTGAAGGTGACGGCAGGCGGGATCTCGCCGATCCTCCTTTGCAGGCCTGTCCCATGACCTCCCCGTTTTCCTACCGGCTCGAGCAGCCGGGCGATGCCGCTTCCATCGATGCACTTCACGCGGCGGTGTTCCCGCCCGAGTGGACGAAGCGTGCCGCCTATGTGCTGCGCGATGGCGTACCGCCGGACCTGACGCTGTCCCATGTGGCCACCGTCGGCGGGAAGCTCGTCGCCTCGGTGCGTATGACGCCGATCACAATCGGCGGCCGCCCGGCGCTGATCCTCGGTCCACTGATAGTTGCGCCCGGATACGAAGGGCAGGGCGCGGGGAAAACGCTCGTGCGCAAAGCGCTGGAGTCGGCGAGGGCGCATGGCCACGGCGTCGTCATGCTGGTCGGCGACCTGCCGTATTACGGTCCGCTCGGGTTCGAATTCCTCGGCCGCGACGTGATCACGCTGCCCGCGTGGGTGGACCCGGACCGCGTGCTGGTCGCGGGGCTGAAGCCGGGCGCGTTGGTGGGGCTCGGCGGTAAGGCGGAGCGAGTGAAACGTTAGGCACGCGGCAAATTGGCGGTTGCCTAGCCGGCCAAATCAGCCCATATGCATGGCTCACGGGCCGTGTTGCACGATTTCCGACAGCGGATTTCAGCGCCCGTCATAACCCTGAAACATCGACAGCCCAGGCATCGCGGGATCGGTTGATAACCACCGCGACGTTGCGCGCCCGAAGTGCGCGCGCACCCTCGCTCGAATCGAAAGACTTGATTCCTTGACCCTTTTCACTGAACTCGGCCTCGCCGAGACTCTCACCCGCGCGCTTGCCGACGAGCGCTACGAGAAGCCGACGCCGATCCAGGCCGCGGCGATCCCGCCATCCCTGGAAGGCCGCGACGTTATCGGCATCGCGCAGACCGGCACCGGGAAGACGGCGGCGTTTGCGTTGCCGATCCTGCATCGGCTCGCCCTGGCGCCGGAGAAGACCTTGCCCAAGGCGCCGCGCGTCGTCGTGCTCTGCCCGACCCGCGAGCTCGGCGCGCAGATCGTCGACTCGTTCCACGCCTATGGCCGTTATCTTCGGCTGAAGACGATGCTGGCGATCGGCGGCGTGCCGATCAACAAGCAGATCCGTGCGCTCGCCGCCGGCCTCGATATCCTTGTCGCGACGCCGGGCCGTCTGCTCGATCTCGCCGGCGAGCGCGCCGTCACCTTCGAGCGCGTTTCGGTGCTCGTCCTCGACGAAGCCGATCGCATGCTCGACATGGGCTTCATCCGCGACATCCGGAAGATCGTCGCGATGATCCCGAAGGAGCGGCAGACGCTGTTCTTCTCCGCCACCATGCCGCAGGAGATCGCCGATCTCGCCAAGCAGATGCTGCGGGATCCGGTGACCGTTGCGGTCACTCCGGTATCGACGACGGTGGAGTTGATCGAGCAGCGCGCCATCCGTGCCGATAGGGCTGCCAAGCCGGCGCTGCTCACCAAGCTGCTCACCAGCGAGCCGGTCGAGCGCGCGCTGATCTTCACCCGCACCAAGCACGGCGCCGATCGCGTCGTGCGCGGGCTCAACCGCGATGGCATCTCGGCGGAAGCCATCCACGGCAACAAGACGCAGGGCAATCGCGAGCGCACGATGGCAGCGTTCCGTTCCGGCAAGATCACGACCCTGGTGGCGACCGACATCGCGGCGCGCGGCATTGACGTTGACGGCGTCAGCCACGTCATCAACTTCGACCTGCCGAACATCCCCGAGACGTACGTCCACCGCATCGGCCGCACCGCGCGCGCCGGTGCCTCGGGCGTTGCCATCTCGCTGGTCGCTGCGGACGAGATGGAATACCTGCGCGACATCGAGAAGCTGATCCGCCGGCAGGTGCCGCTGTCGGGCGACGCACATCGGGATACGTCTTCGAAGCCGCCACAGCGTGGTCGCGGCAACCGTCAGCATCACGAGCCGCGTGAGGATCGGGAGCAGCATCACGGCCAGCGTCAGGAGCGTGACGCGCGCCACGGTAAAGGTGGCCAGCGCCAACGCAGCAAGGGCAAGGGGCAGGGCGGCAAGCCGCAGCACCAGCGCCCGACCGGCCCGTCGCGGCAGCACAACGGCAACGTCATCGGCGACGTCGGCTTCATGGCGCGCAAGCCGCGCGGCGGCATGGGACAGGGCTCGGCGTACTAGGCGAAAGCGGCGCTCCCCGCCGCGCTTACCGCCCTTCGCGTATCCACGTCGCGAAGGGCAACCCGACCAGCGCCAGCAGCCCGAATAGGCCTGCCACGCCGAACAGCGCCAGGAAGCCCGTGAACAGCGGCACGCGGGTGATGCCCTTCAGCACGCTCGCGTCCGTCATGCGGATGCCCAGCCAGTCGCTGCCGGCGGTCGCGGTGGCGCTCCGCACCGGCACGATGCGCGGCAGCGCGACCTTGCCGGAGGCGTCGGCCATGCGGGTGATCAGCCCGTGGGTGGCGTCGACCAGTGGCTTCAGCTTGTCCGGTGTCGAGCGCGCGTCGATGAATTCCTTCGGGTTGGCGGCGCCGACATGGGCGAAGGCGCGCTTGTCGCCCTGCTCGACGCGGTAGAGGCCGACCTCGTCGGCGGTGACGGTCGCGCGCCAGAGGCCCGGCCCGGCGGCGGCGAGGTTCACCGTAGACGTCGCGCCCGACGGCTTGCGGATCGTCACCGGCGAACTGGTGTCAGCCATGGTCTGCTGCTCGACCGTCAGCGCATTGCCGCGGGCTGAAGCGCGTAGCGCTTCCTCCTCGAGGTCGGGCTCCTTCATCAGCCAGTGCGCCAGCCGCCGCAGCAGATCGACGTGCGGGCCGCCGCCTTCGAAGCCGCGCGCCCACAGCCACGTGTTGTCCGACAGCAGAAGCGCAACGCGACCCTTCTCCTGGCGGTTCAGGATCAGCAGCGGTTTCTCGTCCGGGCCGTCCATGACGACGTTGCCCTCCGGCTTGTCGACATCGACGAGGCGGAAGAAGCGGCCCCAGTGTGGTGGATCGAAGTTGGAGCCTTCCAGCCCGCGCGTCACCGGGTGGCGCTCGCCGAGCTTCGTTACCACCGGATAATACGGCGCTTCGGTGACGCTGCCGGTCGGCGCGACGGGCAGTACCGGCGCCAGCGGCGTGTCGTAGAGGCTGCCGCTGGAGGCATAGTCGGGCCCCGCGGCGACCAGCAGCGCGCCGCCGTTCCGCACGTAGCGGGCGATGTTGTCGAAGTAGAGCAGGGGCAGCACGCCCTGATGCTGGTAGCGGTCGAAGATGATCAGGTCGAACTGATCGATCTTCTCCGAAAAAAGCTCGCGCGTCGGAAAGGCGATCAGCGACAGCTGGTTGATCGGCGTGCCGTCCTGCTTTTCCGGCGGGCGCAGAATGGTGAAGTGGACGAGATCGACCGAAGCGTCCGATTTCAGCAGGTTGCGCCACGTGCGCTCCCCGGCATGAGGTTCGCCGGAAACGAGCAGCACGCGGAGATTCTCGCGGATGCCTTCGATCTCGACGGCGGCGCGGTTGTTCACCGGGGTCAGTTCGTTGGCGAGCGGCTCGGCCTCGAACTCGAGGATGTTCTGTCCGCCGTGCGGGATGTCGACGGTCAGCTCCGCCGGCTGGCCGGGCGTTACCGTTTCGGTCGACAAAGGATCGCCGTCGCGGGTGATCGCGACGCGCACCGGCCCGTCGGCCCCAGTCACGCCGTCGTCCAGCACGCGAAACTTCACCGTCTGCTTCTCGTTGACGATGCCAAAACGTGGCGCCTGGTCGATGACAATGCGCCGGTCGCGCTCGTTGTCGTGCCCGGACAGCAGCACGTGCAGGGGCGCGGGCGCGAGGTTGTTGGCGTTCGGCGGCGCGTCATGCACCTGCCCGTCGGTCAACATGATCGTCGCGCCGATACGTTCGGGCGGCACGTCGGCCAGCGCGGTGGCGAGGGGACCGAACAGGGTTGTGCCGTCGACCGGAGCCCCGCCGGTGCTGCCGCCCGCCTCGACGGTGCGCACTTCGATGCCGTGGAATTGCCCCAGCCGTTCCTTGAGCTGGGCTTCTGCCTCGGCCGTCGTCTTATCGCGACCGTCGAGCGACTGGCTGGCGCTCTTGTCCACCACGAGCGCGACAACGGTCGACAGCGGCTCGCGGTCCTCGTTCAACAGCACCGGGTTGGCGAGCGCCGCGATCAGCGCCAGCGCCGCCACGGCGCGTAGCCACGCGCCACGCATGCGGCGGAAGATGCCGGGCACGATCAGCAGCAGGGCGATCACCGCCGCGCCGATGACGACGGGCGGCGGCACCAGCGGCGCGAAGGAGAGGGACCAGTTCATAGCAACGACCTCGATCTGTCGTCGCCTCTTATCGTGTCATCCCCGCGAAGGCGGGGGTGACGGAAGGGGAAGCTGCGCCGACGCATCACTGCCCCAGCCGTTCGAGCAGCGCCGGCACGTGCACCTGGTCGGCCTTGTAGTTCCCGGTCAGCGTGTACATCACGATGTTGATGCCGGTGCGATACGCCATCTCGCGCTGGAGAGGATCGGACGGCACCGTCGGATAAAGAAACGTGCGGTCCGCATCGACGGCCCAGGCGCCGGCGAAATCATTCTCCGTGATCAGGATGGTGGAGACGCCATCGCCGGCTTGCGCTGGGCGGTCCGCGCGCTCCTCGCTGGTATCGGTCGCCTGCACCCACAGCGGCCCGCCGGCATAGCGGCCGGGAAAATCGTTGAGCAGGTAGAACGCCTTGGTCAGCACGTGATCCGCCGGCACCGGCTCCAGTGGCGGGATGTCGAGGCCCGACAGCATCTCGCGCAGCCGGTCGGCCGCAGGCGTTCCCCCGAAGCCGCTCACCTGCACCGATCGTTCGAGCTGGTCGCGCGTGTCGAACAACACGGAGCCGCCTTGCCGCATATACGCGTCGATCTTGGCCATTGTTGCCGGCGCCGGCGCCGCCGTCGAAGGCACGATCGGCCAATAGATCAGCGGGAAGAACGCGAGCTCGTCGGTCGCGGGATCGACGCCGATGGGATCGCCCGGTTCCAGCGCCGTACGCGCCGCAAGCTCGTCGGATAACCCGACGAGGCCGGCGCGGCTGGTCTCGTCCACCTGCGCATCGCCGGTGATGACGTAGGCGAGGTGCGTCTTGTCCATGGCGGATAGCGCAAAGGTGTCGTTGGGCTCGGCCGCGTCGCCACGTCCGCTCGGCGCGAACAGCATCAGCGCGGCGACCAATGCGGCCGCCGTCGCCCCTGCTGCGCGGCGCGGTCGCCAGCGCACGCCGCCGTTCAGCCACAGCACCGCCAGCGCATCGAGGCCGAGCAGCGCGGCCGCAAGTGCCAGCAGCCATGGCGAGAGCACCGTCGGCGCGGCGGTCGGGTAATTGCGCACCGTCGTCTGCGCTGACGGCGGGATCGCGAAGGGCGCCAGCGTGGCATTCGCGTCGAGCAGGTTCAGGGCGCGGAAGCCGTCTTCGGAGCCGTAGAGACCCGGCGGGTGCTGGATGTTGATCGAGACCTTGCTGAGGTCGCCGGCGAGGGACTCGGCGTCGGCGGTTGGCGCGATGAAATGGCCCGCGCCGTCGAGCAGGCGGTAAGCGGCCAGCGGCGTCGCGGCGGTTTCGGTGCCGGCGCCTGCGTTGGCGGAGAAGGCGATAATGCGCCTCAACATCTCGACGAAGGTGCCCGACAGCGGCAGGTTCGACCAGCTCGTATCGGCGGTGACGTGGAAAAGCACCAGCCAGCCTTTGCCGGACTGGGTGGCCGTGACCAGAGGCGTCCCGTCGGCGAGCGCGGCCCATGTGCGGTCGGCCAACGCCCCATCCGGCTCGGCCAGCACCTGGCGGCGCACGACGATGTCGTCGGGCACGGCCAGTCCGGCGAACGGGCTCTTGTCGCTGAACGAGGCGAGCGGCTGCGGCGTCTGCCACGACATCGAGCCGCCCAGCACGCGGTCGCCATGACGCAGCGTCACCGGAATCAGCTTATCGGTTGCGGCGGCAAGGCGCGGGCCGGCGAAGCGCACCAGCGTGCCGCCGTTCTCAACCCACTTGGTGACGCGATCCTCGGCGTCGGCTGTGAGGTTGCCGATATCGGCCATGACGATGAGTGAGGCACCGCCATCGATGAGCTGCGGGATCGCGACGTCGGCATTGGCGTCGCGCGGCTCGCGCACGTCGGCGAAAGGCTGGACGGCGCGCGAGATATAGTAGAGCGGTGAGAGCAGCGGCTGCGCCGCTTCGACCGACGCACCGGAGAGCAGTCCCACCTGACGCCGCCGCCAGCGATCGTCGAGAAGCTGTACGGCGCCGGCAGTGTCGGAGCCAGTCACTTCCAGGCGGACGATATCGTTCCGCAATTCCACCGGCAGGACGAACTTCGCTTCGGCATCGGTCTTGCCGGCGGCGAAGGTGAACGGCGTCTCGCCGATGACGCGGCCGCGGATATCGCTGGCGCGCACCACGCCGCCGGCGGCGAGCGACGCCTCGCGGCGGATCACCGGCACGTTCAGCGCGTCGGCGGTGCCGACTGGCGGCTTCAGCGCGAACAGGTCTCCGCTCGTGTCGACGTAGGCGAGCAGCGGGCCGTTGACGTCGGCGGTGATGGCGGCGGCGAAAGCATCGGTGGCAGCGCCGCCAAGCCCTTCGGACAGCCACGCCGTTCCGCCGAAGGGCGTCGCCTTCGCGGCGGCGCCAACGGCCGGCGTCAGCGCCGCGTAGTCGGGCGTCCACGGCCGCGGGACAAGCGCATCGATGCGGCGCGCGATCTCGCCGCTGTCCGTCGGCGCGAGAGACTGGCTCGGCGGTTCGGCGGTGGCAAGCAATGCGATCGGCCGGTTCTGTTCGGCGGCGAGATCGACGACGCGGTGGGCCGTGGCGACCATCGCCTTCCACTGCGGCGCCGAGGCCCAGCCGTTGTCGACGACCAGCAGCAGCGGGCCCTGGCCGGGCGCGACTTCGCCCGTCGTTTTGAAGACGGGACCGGCGAGCGCGAAGATCACCGCGGCGGCGAGCAACAGGCGCAATGCGGTGAGCCACCACGGACTCCGCGCCGGCTGCTCCTCCTTCCGCGCAATCTCGAGCAGAAGTCGCGTCGGCGGAAACTGTTCAAGCCGCGGCTTCGGCGGCATCAGCCGCAGGAAGTACCAGATGACCGGCAGTGCCACGAGTGCGAGCAGCATCCCGGCATTGGCGAAAGCGAATGCACCCATCATGCGGCGCGCCCCGCATGGAGGCCGAGACTGTGCTGACGGTCGGCGAGACGTGCGTGCAGCGCCAGGAGCGGCTCCGTCGCCGGGCGATCGGTGCGGTGTACGATGAAAGTCCAGTCGAGCCGCCGCGAGAGCGTACGCAGATGCTCGCGGAGCGCTGCCAGCCGCTGCTGGTATTCCTCGCGGTACTGCTCGGCGCGCGAGACGACATGGCGCGCGCCGGTCTCGGGGTCGACGAACTCCGTGCGCCCGGCGTAGGGGAACGTCTCCTCGATCGGATCCAGCACCTGCACCAGATGTGCGCGCGCGCCGGATCGCAGTACGCCATCCAGCATCGCGTCGATCTCCGCGACCGGATCGAGGAAATCGCCGAACAGCACGACGTCGGAGAAGCGGCGGAGTTGCCGCGCTTCCGGTTTTGTCGGCGCCCGCGCGACATGCGGCATCAGCACCGCGAGGCGCTCCGCCGCATTGCGGGCCATGATCGGATCGGAGGACCCGAGCAGGCCGATGCGTTCACCGGCGGTGGCGAGAAGCTCGGCCAGCGCCAGCGTCAGCACGACGGCGCGGTTGCGCTTGGTCACGGGGGCGAGGCGCGAGCGAAAATCCATGGAGGAGGAGAGGTCCGCCCAGAGCCACATGGTGTGCGCCGCTTCCCACTCCAACTCACGGACGAACAGGTGCTCATCGCGCGCCGAGCGGCGCCAGTCGATGTTGGCGGCCGCCTCGCCGGTAACGAACGGGCGGAACTGCCAGAACGTCTCGCCGCGGCCGGGCGATCTGCGCCCGTGCCATCCCGCCAGGACAACATTGGCCACGCGTCGCGCTTCGATTAGCATGTCGGGCATCGCGTCAGCGATGCCCTTCGCTTCCGTCAGTGGCGCGAGTGCGGCGCGATCCATCGTCGGGCGTTATCCGATCTTCTGTTTCAGCTCGGCGATCACGTCGCGCACCGTCATGCCGTCGGCGCGTGCCGAGAAGGAAAGCGCCATGCGGTGCTGGAGCACCGGCTCGGCGAGCGCCACGACGTCGTCCAGCGAGGGGGCATAGCGGCCGTCGATCAGCGCGCGGGCGCGAGCCGAAAGCATCAGCGCCTGGCTGGCGCGCGGCCCGGGGCCCCAGGCGATGGCGGATGCCAGCTTGGGGTTCGGGGCGCCGTCGGGGCGGGCGGATCGCACGAGATCGAGGATCGCCTCGACGACGCTTTCGCCGACCGGCATGCGGCGGACGAGCTGCTGGATGGAGCGCAGCGTCATGGCGTCCAGCACAGCTTCGGCATGGGCCTCCGTGGCGCCCGTCGTCTCGAACAGCATCCGCCGCTCGGCGGTGCGGTCCGGATAGACCACGTCGATCTGCAGCAGGAAGCGGTCCAGCTGCGCCTCCGGGAGCGGATACGTCCCCTCCTGCTCGAGCGGGTTCTGCGTCGCCAGCACGTGGAACGGCACCGGTAGGTCGTGGCGGGCGCCGGCGACGGTCACGTGGTACTCCTGCATGGACTGGAGCAGCGCGGACTGCGTGCGTGGGCTGGCGCGGTTGATCTCGTCGGCCATCAGCAACTGCGCGAACACCGGCCCGGGCAGGAAGCGGAAGGCGCGATGGCCATCGGCGGCCTGGTCCATGACCTCGGAGCCGATGATGTCGGAGGGCATCAGGTCGGGCGTGAACTGGATGCGCCGCGCGGTGAGACCAAAGACGGTGCCGAGCGTCTCGACCAGCTTGGTCTTGGCGAGGCCGGGCACGCCGATGAGCAGGCCATGGCCGCCGGCCAGGATCGTTATCATCGTGCGCTCCACGACCGATTCCTGGCCGTAGATCACCTTGCCGATCGCCGCGCGCGCCGCCCGGATCTTGCCGACCGCGGCATCGGTTTCCGCGATGATACGGTCCATGTCGGGCGGCGTGGTCTGGTTGATGGCGCTCATGGTTCGGACCTCGTTTCGCAGGACCGGCGGGGAGCCGGGGACTCGTCGGGCGTTTGCCGGGATTGTTGCATGCGCCTCAGGAGCACAATAGGGGATTGCGTCACAGCGGGAATGCGACCCGCCAGTATCGATAACAGGTGGCAAGCGAGGCGAAAGCGTGGCCGTTTCAGAGACTTGGAGCGGACGCAGACCCTGCATCACCGCAAAGTGAAAGCATGAGCGCCGCCCCGTCCTCACCCTTCGCGCCTGACGTCTTCTTCGCCACCGCTGCCCGGCGTCTGGCCTCCGCATCGCATGCCGAAGGCGGTGATCACGTGCTCAACCCGGATCTCCCGCCGATGACCGCCGGCTACCGCGATGCCGCGGTGCTCATTCCGGTGGTGGCGCGGGAGCCGGAGGCGACGGTGATCCTGACGGTGAGGACGGCGCATCTTCCGAGCCATGCCGGGCAGATCGCGTTCCCCGGCGGCAAGATCGATCCGGTGGATGCGACACCGACCGAAGCGGCGCTCCGCGAGGCCGAGGAGGAGATCGGCTTGGCGCGGGACCGTGTTTCCGTCGTCGGCGCGCTGATGCCGTATCTCAGCCGCACGGGCTTCCGGATCGTGCCGATCCTTGGGCGCGTGCAGGCCGACTATGCGCTGACGCCGAACCCCGATGAGGTCGCGGATGTGTTCGAGGTGCCGCTCGGTTTTCTGATGGATCCCGCCAACCACCGGCACGGAACCCGCGAGTTCTACGGGAAAGCGCGCACGTTCTATGAGATACCCTACGCGGAGCGCTATATCTGGGGCGTTTCCGCGGGCATCATCCGCGGACTCTACGAGCAGGTCTACGGCTGATGCTGCGCTTCGTCGCCTTCGACGCCATCTTCTTCCTGCTGCCTTTCGCGGCCTACGCGCTGTGGCTGGTGCTCACCCGCCGAACGCTGACCAATGCGGCGGATTGGCAGGTGCGCACGATCGGCTATCTGGCGCTGGCCGGCGCGGTGATCGTGGTGGGTATTCTCATCGCGTTCGTGCATCTCGACGCGGATGCGCCGGGCGGCGTGTACGTCCCTGCGCATCTGGAAAACGGCAAGATCGTCCCGGGCCATTTCGAAGCGCCGCCGAAGACTCCATGACCACGCTGCCGAATCTCGCCGCCGCCGACTGGTTCACGGCGCGGACTGTGGATGCGCTCTTCAAGCTGTTTCCGCCCGGAGAAGAGGCCCGCATTGTCGGCGGGGCCGTGCGTAACACGCTGTTCGGCGCGCCCGTGCGCGAGGTCGACTTCGCCACGACCGCGACGCCCGACAGGGTGACGGCGCTCGCCATTGCCGCCGGCTACAAGGTCGTGCCAACCGGCGTGGAGCATGGCACCGTGACCGTGGTGATCGAGGGGCGCGCGTTTGAGGTGACGACGCTCCGCGAGGACATCGCCACCGACGGGCGTCATGCCGTCGTCCGCTTCGGCCGCGACTGGACGCGCGACGCGATGCGGCGCGACTTCACGGTGAACGCGCTGTCGGCGGATGCGAACGGTGCGGTACACGATCCCGTCGGCGGGCTGGCGGACATCGCCGCGCACCGCATCCGCTTCATCGGCGAGCCTGCCCAGCGCATCGCGGAGGATCGTCTCCGCATTCTCCGCTTCTTCCGCTTCCATGCGGAATACGGGGAGGGGGAGATCGATCCGGCAGGCCTGTCGGCATCGATCCGCGCGCGCAACGATCTCCGTGCGCTTTCCGCCGAGCGTATTGGACAGGAGATGCGCAAGCTGGTCGTGGCGAAGCGCGCCGTCGAGGTCGCGACGCTGATGCAGGAAGCGGGCATTCTGCCGGTCGTGCTTGGCGGCGTCGCTTATCAGGCGCAGTTCGGCAAGATGGTTCGCGCGTCCACCGCCGCGAAGGCCGAAGTCAGCGCGGCGGCGCGTTTCGCCGCGCTCGGCTGTCGCGTCGAGGAAGACGCGCTGCGACTGACCGAGCGGCTGCGCCTCAGCAATGCCGAGCGCGACCGCATGCTGGCGGCGCTCGCCGCTGCCGATCAATTCGCGCCGTTCCCCGACGAGCGCGGGCAGCGGCGTCTGCTCTATCACCTCGGCCAGCAGGCGTACCGCGACGGCGTCTTCCAGGGCTTTGCGTCCAGCCGCGAGCCGCCGGGCGACGCGTGGAAAGCGGCGTACCATTTGCCGGACCGGTGGACTGCGCCAACGTTCCCGCTCAGTGGCCGCGACATGCCGGACGTGCCGCGCGGGCCCGCAATCGGGACGCTGCTCCGCGCCGTCGAGTCATGGTGGGCGGAGCAGGACTTCGCGCCGGACGAGCGCGCGTTGCGGGCACGGCTGCAGCAAATGATCGCCGCGCAGCAGTAGCCGCTACGGCCACTTCGCCACGGGTGGCATGGACGAGAGAATCGCATCCACGTTGCCGCCTGTCTTCAGGCCGAACACGGTGCCGCGATCGTAGATCAGGTTGAACTCAACGTAGCGGCCGCGGCGCACCAGCTGTTCCTCGCGCTCCGCCTCGCTCCACGCCTTGCCGAAATTGCGCCGCACCAATTCGGGATAGACCGCGAGGAAGGCGAGGCCGACGTCCTTGGTGAAGGCGAAGTCCGCCTCCCAGTCGCCGGAGTTCAGCCAGTCGTAGAAGATGCCGCCGATGCCGCGCATCTCGTTGCGGTGCTTCAGGTAGAAGTATTCGTCGCACCATTTCTTGTAGCGGTCGTAGTCCGCCACCGGGTGCTTTTCGCACGCGGCCTTCATCGCGGCGTGGAAGGCGATTGTGTCGGGATCCTCCTGCGTCCGGCGCGCGTTCAGCACCGGCGTCAGGTCGGCGCCGCCGCCGAACCAGTTGCGCGAGGTCACCACCATGCGCGTGTTCATGTGCACGGCGGGCACGTTCGGGTTCTGCATATGCGCGATGAGCGAGACGCCGCTCGCCCAGAAGCGCGGGTCTTCCGTCGCGCCGGGGATGTCCTTGCGGAAATCGGGCGCGAATTCGCCGTGCACCGTGGAGATGTGCACACCCACCTTCTCGAAGACGCGGCCCTTCATCACCGCCATCACGCCGCCGCCGCCTTCGCCGCCGGTGTGGTCCGTCCGCTGCCATGGCGTGCGCACGAAGCGGCCCGCCGGCCGCTCCGCTAGCTGCGCGTTGGCGGGGAGGGCGTCCTCCAGAGCCTCGAACGCGGCAGTGATCCTGTCGCGGAGTTCCGAGAACCAGGCCGCGGCGCGGGCTTTCTTTTCGTCGAGATCGTTGGGCATCAGGGGATTCACGTGGACGTTCATGGCAGCCTCGCCGGCTTGTCGCTTGCGAGGCAGTATGGCTCCCGCGGCTATAGCGCCGGATTGACCCAGCGCAAACCCCGGTCGTTTCGCTCAGCCCGCCTTCGGATAGGGCAGCCCGGTGACGAACCGGTGGTAAACCACCGCGCAGACGACGAGGATCGCCGCGCCGATGCCGACGGGCACCGCGAAGAACCACCAATGCGCACCCGCCGCGATCACGACGATCGGGTCGGCGCCTGCCGGTGGGTGGACCGTGCCCGTCAGCCGCATGGCGGCGATCGCAATACCGACTGCGACGGCCATGGCCAACGGCGAGGGGCCTAGCAGCGCCAGAACGGCAATGCCGATCAGCGCCGAGAGCATGTGTCCGCCGATGACGTTGCGTGGCTGGGCGAGCGGGCTTGCCGGCACGGCGAACAGCAGCACGCAGCTCGCGCCAAACGGCGCGATGATGAGCGGCGTTACCGCCATCCACGCGCAGACCGCCAGCACGCCGAGCGTCACCGCTCCACCAAGGCCCGCCAGCGCCGCCTCTCGGACCACCTTGCCTGTCACTGGCTCAAATGCACCGAAGGCCCGTGCGAGTGCCGGGGCAAATGCCCCGTCCTTCCTCATGTCGCTCATCAATTCGTCTTCTTGACCTTCGCGGCTTTCTCAGGCGCGCCGGTGCCGTCGCCGCAGGAATAAGGGTGCACACCGGGGCGGGCAAGCTTGCGCGCGTCGATGTCGCTGCCGTCCGCCATCCGCTACGGCGCCACCAGAAGCGGCACGCTTTTGATGACGCCCTTCGGAGAATTGCCGCAGTAGCAGGGCATCCCGACCGTGGCCTGCGGGCCGGTCTGGGTCAGGTTGCACTGGTGTACTGCGCTCCCCTGAGCGTAGACGCACACGAGGTGCCGGTAGCGGTTGGTGAGCGTCCGGTTCACGGCGTGCGAACGCACCGCAGCGGATTTCTCGCACGCCAGTGCGGAGTCATTGCAGTCGTTCTCGCAGCTCGTGTGCAGGAAATCGGCACCCGGGCCCGGAGTAATCGACGCGTTGCACGCCTCGAGGCAGGCGTTGTGCGTCGCCTCGCACGCCGCCAGGATGTCGTCCTTGCTCGGTCCGCCACCGTTGTTCTGCGCCGCCTGCGCGCCAACGGACAGAGCCGTCAGCGCCAGGCATGCCGTCATGATCCGCGCCGCTCTTAACATCGCTACCTCTTGAACTTCGCCGCCTCTTCGGAACCCCCCGTTGCATTGCCCGACGAATACGAGTGCGCGCCGGTTCCGGCAAGCTTGCCGCCGTCGACGATCAGATACTCGTCGCGGATTGGCCGCCTGTCGAACCAGCATTCCAGGATCTCGCGTGTGCCTGCGGCGTAGCGCGCCTGCGCCGAAAGGGACGAGCCCGAGATGTGCGGCGTCATGCCGTGGTGCGGCATCGTGCGCCACGGATGATCCTGCGGAGCCGGCTGCGGGAACCAGACGTCGCCGGCGTAGCCCGCGAGCTGGCCGGAGCGTAGCGCGGCGGCGACGTCGTCGCGGTTGGCGATCTTGCCGCGCGCCGTGTTGATGAGATAGGCGCCGCGTCTCATCGTGTTGATCAGTTTCGCGTTGAACAGGTTTTCCGTCTCGGGGTGAAGCGGCGCGTTGATCGTCACCACGTCGCAGTGCGGCACCATGTCGGCTGCCGACTTGTGGAAGGTGAGGCCCAGTTCCTTCTCGACCGATTCCGGCAGGCGGTGGCGGTCGGTGTAATGCAGCTTCATGTCGAACGGCTTCAACCGCCGCAGGACCGCGAGGCCAATGCGGCCCGCTGCCACCGTGCCGACGCTCATGCCCTCGACGTCATAGGAGCGGGCGACGCAGTCGGCGATGTTCCAGCCGCCCTTCACCACCCATTCGTACGAGGGGATGTAGTTGCGCACGAGGCCGAGGATCATCATCACGACGTGCTCGGCGACGCTGATCGAGTTGCAGTAGGTGACCTCGGCGACGGTGATGCCGCGCGCCATCGCGGCGGACAGGTCGACGTGGTCGGAGCCGATACCGGCGGTGATGGCGAGCTTCAGCTTTGGCGACTTGGCGATGCGCTCGGCCGTCAGATACGCGGGCCAGAACGGCTGCGAGATGACGACGTCGGCATCAACGATCTCGCGCTCGAAGGTCGAGTTGGGCCCGTCCTTGTCGGAGGTTACGACCAGCGTGTGGCCGGCGCCCTCCAGAAATTTGCGCAACCCAAGCGCGCCCGAAACCGAGCCCAGCAACTGGCCCGGCGTGAAGTCGATCGCCTTTGGCGTCGGCAGCGTTTGGCCGCCCGGGTACTTGTCGAGCTTCGGGAGGTCGTCCCGCGCGTAGGTTTTCGGATATCCGGTGACCGGATCGTCGTAGAGCACGCACACAATCTTAGCCATTACAAAACCCCTCCCAGCAGGCCTGCTTTGCCCGAGTCTATGTTGAACAACACTCCTTGTCGTCCCCGCGCAGGCGGATCCAGCGGACGCCGTCGGCGAAAAAGAAACGCGATGCGAGACCACCAACTGGCGCCAGTGATTACTGGGTCCTCGCGCGCGCGGCAACGACAGCTTGAACGGGAAACCCGCTCGTCTGCCGCAGCGCCTCGCCAAGCACCATCGCTGCGGCCGTTGCGACATTGAGCGAACGCAAACCCGCCGCCATTGGGATCAGCAAGCGCGCATCGGCGGCCGCATGCACCGCGTCGGGGACGCCCGCGCTTTCCCGGCCGACCATGATGATGTCGTCCGTCCGAAACATGAATTCGGCGTAAGGTTGGGCGGCCTTCGTCGTGAGAAGCACAAGGCGGCGGCCGGTCGGCTTCCGCCAGGCCTCGAATTCGCCAAACCCGAGGTGGCGGATCGGGGCGATGTGCGCCAGATAGTCCATGCCGGCCCGCTTCAATGCGCGGTCGGACATGTCGAAGCCCGCCGGTTCGATCACGTGAGCCTCCACGGCGAGGCAGGCGCATAACCGCAACATGCTTCCCGCGTTCTGCGGGATGTCCGGCTGATAAAGGGCAAGGGAAGGCATCGGTAGTGGCAAGACGACGCTGGTTCGAACGCCTGATCCTGCCGCTGATCGACGCGCCTGTCACGCAGCCGCCGGATACGCTGCTGGCGTTCTACCGCCATTTCCTCGTGCCGGTGCGCGGGACGATCCTGATCGTGCTGCTCATCTCGCTGGTCACGGCCGTTACCGAGATGAGCATCTTCGTGTTCCTCGGCTGGATCGTCGACCGCGCCAACGAGGGACCGAAGGCGACGTTCTTCGCCACCTACTGGCCGGAGCTGGCCGGCATGGCGGCTGTGATCGTGCTGCTCCGTCCCATCAACGCGATCCTGTCGCGTGCCTTCGGACAGATGGGGCTGATGCCCGCGCTCACCTTCTCGGTGCGCTGGCAGAGCTACCGCTACGTGCTGCGGCAGTCGCTGGCCTTCTTCCAGAACGATTTCGCCGGACGTATCGCTCAGAAGGTGCTGCAGACCGGACCGTCGCTCCGCGACACGGTCAACGGCCTTATCGACGGCATCTGGACGCTGCTCATCTACGTCGGCGGCACACTGTGGCTGTTCCTCGGCATCGACGCGTGGCTGATCGCGCCGATCGCGCTGTGGAGCGTCGGCTACGTGCTGGTCATCGTCTATCTGATCCCGCCGGTCAGGGCGCGCTCCGCCGCAGTGGCCGAGGCGAATTCCGGCCTGTCAGGCCGCATTGTCGACGGCTACTCCAACATCCAGTCGGTGAAGCTGTTCGCCCACGCCGAGCGCGAGGACGCCTTCGCCTACGAAGGTTTCCGCACCCACCTCGACGCGTACCGCCGTTTTGCGGAGACGGTGGCCAATCTCCAGATCACGCTCACCGTCATCAACTCGCTGCTCATCTTTGGCGTCGGCGCGGTGTCGCTGTGGCTGTGGCAGAGCGGGACGATCACTGTCGGCTCGATCGCGCTCGCCACCTCGCTGGTCATCCGCCTCAACCAGATGTCCGGCATGATCATCCGCACGATCACGTCGCTGTTCGAGAGCGTGGGCACGGTGCAGAACGGCATGCAGACGATCAGCCGGCCCTACGGCATCGTCGACAGGCCGGACGCGACGCCGCTGAAGGTGAGCAAAGGCGATATCCGCTTCGAGGACGTGTCGTTCCACTACGGCCGCCCGGGCGGCGTCATCGATCATCTGTCGCTGACGGTGAAGCCCGGCGAGCGCGTCGGTCTCGTCGGCCGCTCCGGAGCCGGCAAGTCGACGCTGGTCAACCTGCTGCTGCGTTTCTACGACGTCGAGGGCGGCCGCATCGTCATCGACGGACAGGACGTCGCGGACGTCACGCAGGAGTCGCTCCGCGCTGAGATCGGCGTGGTGACGCAAGACACCTCTCTGCTCCACCGCTCGATCCGCGATAACATCCGCTACGGCAAGCCCGAGGCCGGCGACGGCGAGATCGCCGCGGCTGCCATGCGCGCCGAGGCCGACGAATTCATCCGGACCTTGCGCGACATGAACGGGCGCACCGGCTATGACGCGCATGTCGGCGAGCGCGGGGTCAAACTTTCGGGCGGCCAGCGCCAGCGCGTCGCTATCGCGCGGCTGATCCTGAAGGACGCGCCAATCCTGATCCTCGACGAGGCGACCTCGGCGCTCGACTCCGAAGTCGAGGCGACGATCCAGGAGCAGCTCTACGGCCTGATGAAGGATCGCACCGTCATCGCCATCGCCCATCGCCTCTCCACCATCGCCGTGCTCGACCGGCTGGTCGTGATGGACAAGGGCAAGATCGTGGAGACCGGCACCCACGCCGAGCTGCTCCGCCTCGGCGGGCTCTACGCCCAGCTCTGGCACCGCCAGTCGGGCGGCTTCCTCGGCCTGGAGGAGCCGGGAGAAGCCGCGGCCGCGGAGTAGGGCGCCTTTACATCTTCGGCACGCACGGCGTCGCCGGTGGCGTGTCCGTTGCCGCAGACGACAGGCCGTTGTTGGTGATCTCCATCTCGATGCGGCGGTTGTGGCGCAGCGTCTCGGGGTCCTTGCCGGCCGCGAGGGGCTGGTATTCGCCGAAGCCTGCCGCGGCGAGGTGCACCGGCGGGACGCACTGGTCCTCAAGCACCTTCACGACCGAAAGGGCGCGAGCGGTCGACAGTTCCCAGTTGCTGGCAAACTTGCGGCTCTTGATCGGGTTGATGTCGGTGTGGCCGTTGACCTGCAGTGCCCATTTCAGGTCCGGCGGAATCTGCGGACCGATCTCGTTCAGCACAGTTGCGACCTTCAGGATCGTCTCGGTACCGGCCTCGTCGAGATCGGCAGAGCCCGGCGGAAACAGCACCTCGGCTGCCACCACCACCCGGTTGTCGTCGATGACCACGTCGGCACGGTCGCCGAGGATCGCCTTCAGCCGGGCGAGAAACTGCTGGCGGTAGCCGTCGAGCTTGTCCTTCAGCGCCGCGATTTCGTCGGTCGCCGCCTTCAGCTTGGCGGTAAGGTCGGCGATGGTTGTGTTGAGCTTGGCGATCTCGTCCTGAAGCGCCGCGATCTTGGCGTTGGAGTCCGCTACCGCCGCGGTGAGCTTCGCCACCTCGGCGGTGAGGGCCGCGACCTTGTCGTTCGATGCGGCGAGATCGGCGCTGAGGCTATCGATCTTGGCGTTGAGCGCGGTGATCTGGTCGTTGGCCTCGGCGAGCTGCGCCTGCAGCGCGTCGATCTTCGCGGTCAGGTCGGCGGCCTCCGCCTTGCCGTCGGCGGTCGCCTGGGCGAGGGCCTTGGTCAGCGCGTCGATCTTGGCTTCCAGGCTCGCGACCTGATCCTTGGTGGCCTTCAGGTCGGCGACGAGCTGGTCGATCTGCGCCTTCAGCTGGTCGATCACACCTTGCAGAGCGGCGATCTTGCCGTTCGCTTCGTCGTTTGCGGCGTTGGCGGTTTTCAGATCGGCGGCGAGGCGCTCGACCTCGGCCTGTAGTGCGGCGATGCGGTCGGCGTCGTCCGCGTTGGTCTGCCGGGCGGATGCGAGGTCGGCCTGCAACTGATCGCGTTCAGCGACGAGCTTGGCGATATCGGCGTTGGCAGTGCTCAGTGCGGCGTTGCGGCTGTCGACGAGGCCGTTGAGGATATCGCGTTCGTGTTCGAGTGCGGCGAGCAGGTCCGCCAGCTTCATATCGGACAGATAATTCAGCCGCGTTTTGGCATCGTCGATGCTCTGCTGGGCGCAGTCGAGCAGCCGCTGGTATTCGCCGGGTTTACCGGCGCCGGCCTGTGCGGGATCGCAGTTGCCGTCTGCATGTGCCGCTCCGGCCAGCCCCAGCAGAAGTCCGGCCACGATCAGTGTGCGCTTGAACATATCCATCGCCCCCTTGGATGAACTCCCGGCTCTCATAGACGCGTGCCGCCATCGCCGGGTGACCCCCGGGCATGGAATTGCGCCTTGTCACCGATGTCCACGGTTTCCTACCCGCCCGACCGCACGCCGCCTTGGTTTGTGGCCTTATCGCCACAGGCCAGGACATTGCCCAAAAGCGGCGGAGCGGACTGGTATCGTTGAGGAAACTGGCCTAAACAGCGCGCGTCACGACGCGTCGCACATTCTGTCCGCCACCGGCGTCCTTGCCGGGGGTGCATCGTCCCCATCTGTCTGCTGCATCTGCTGACCAGATCCGGCCCAGCCGGCGGTTATCGGTGCGCTACCGCCGCTGGAGCCTTCGCCTTGTTCCGCTTCTTCGAAACGCTGGTCTCGCCCTATCCGCCCGACGACGGCACCGTGCCGCCGAAGCGGCTGCTGGCGTTCATCTATTATTACTCGCGGCCGGTGCTGCCGTATCTCGCGATCATGGCGGTGCTCACCGGCATCATGTCGGTGGTCGAGATCGGCTTCATCAGCTTCACCGGTAGCCTCGTCGACTGGCTGGCGAAGAGCGAGCCCGCCGCGTTCTTCTCCGCGCACAGCGGCGAGCTCTGGTTCTGGGCGCTGATCGTTCTGGTCGCGTTCCCGGCGCTGTCGCTGCTCGCGTCGTTCCTCCAGTTCCAGACGACGTTCGGCGTTTATCCGATGCTCGTCCGGTGGCGTGCGCACCGGCGAATGCTCGGGCAATCGCTCTCCTTCTTCAACGACGAGTTCGCCGGCCGTGTCTCGCAGAAGGTGATGCAGACGGCGCTGGCGGTGCGCGACTCCGTCACGCGCATCGTCGACGTCGGTGTCTACATCGTCACGTATTTCGTCGGCACCGCCGTGCTGCTGGCGCAGAGCGACCTGTGGATGCTCGCCATCCTGGGCGCGTGGCTCGCCGGCTACATCGGGCTCATCGCCTTCTTCCTGCCGAAACTCGGCAAGGTCGGAGAGCAGCAGGCCGACGCGCGGGCGCAGATGACCGGGCGCATTGTCGACAGCTACACCAACATCCAGACGGTGAAGCTCTTCGCCCACTCGGCGAGCGAGCAGACCTATGCGCGTCAGGCTATGGACGAGTTCCTGGTAACGGTGAACCGCCAGGGGCGGATGTTCACGCAGCTTTCCGTCATCCTCAACATCCTCAATTCCGTGCTGATCGCGGCGGTGACGGCTCTCGCCCTCGATGGCTGGTCGCTGTCTTTCATGACCGTCGGCGCCATCACGGTGGCGGTCAGCCTCGTCATGCGGCTCCGCGCCATGTCGCAGTGGATCCTGTGGGAGGTTGCCGGCCTCTTCGAGTCGATCGGCACGGTCGAGGACGGCATGGGCATGCTCACCAAGCCCGTATCGATCGTCGATCGTGATGGGGCAGGAGATCTGGATGTCGCGCGCGGCGAGATCGCGTTCGACCACGCCCGCTTCCACTATGGCCGCACCACCAAGGTCATCGAGGATTTCTCGCTGACCGTAAGGCCTGGTGAGAAGATCGGACTCGTCGGCCGCTCGGGCGCCGGCAAGTCGACATTGGTGAACCTGCTGCTCCGTTTCTACGACCTCGAGGGCGGGCATATCCGCATCGATGGCACCGACATTGCGTCGGTCACGCAGGAGTCGCTCCGTCGCAACATCGGCATGGTGACGCAGGACACTTCGCTGCTGCACCGCTCGGTGCGCGAGAACATCGCCTACGGAAAGCCTGACGCGACCGAGGACGAGATCGTCGCGGCGGCGAAGCTGGCGCACGCGGATGAATTCATCCAGTCGCTGGTCGATCCGAAAGGACGCACCGCCTACGACGCCCATGTCGGCGAGCGGGGCATCAAGCTCAGCGGCGGCCAGCGGCAGCGCATCGCGATCGCGCGCATCTTCCTCAAGAACGCGCCGATCCTGGTGCTGGACGAGGCGACCTCGGCGCTCGACTCCGAGATCGAGGCGGCGATCCAGGAGACCCTCTACGGCCTGATGGCCGGCAAGACCGTCATCGCGATCGCCCACCGCCTGTCGACCATCGCGGCGATGGACCGGCTGGTCGTGCTCGACAAGGGCCGGGTGGTGGAAGTCGGGACGCACGAGGAGCTGCTCACCCGCGGCGGCCTCTACGCCCAGCTCTGGACGCGCCAGTCAGGCGGCTTCCTCGATCCGGAGGCGGTCGGGCAAGCGGCGGAGTAAGGCAAGGCCCCCACGTCGGCTTCGCCGACAGCTCCCCCGTAAACGGGGGAGCACCCGCGCTTGGGAGATCCGCCAGCCTCGCCGAAAGAGGTGCGGGTCCTCCCCCGTTTACGGGGGAGGGGGACCGCCGAAGGCGGTGGAGGGGGCGGCGCCAACGCCGGGCCGTGCCGCAACCGTCACCGGGTTCCCCCTCACCCTTCGGACCTAGTTCGCTTCGCTCTCAAGGTCCGAAGCCCTCTCCCACAAGGGGAGAGGGGATGTCGCGACGGTTGAGGCTCCCCTCTCCCCTTGTGGGAGAGGGCTTCCGAACTTTGCGAGCGCAGCGAGCTTAGTGAGGAAGGGTGAGGGGGCGGGCGTCACCCGCTATTCCCTATTGGTCTGCTGGCCCTCCGCCCAAAACCGGCGTATCACTCCGCCCGTCTCCAAGAATCGGCCCCAATCGGGGTCTAACCGCGCCGGCTCGCTGGGCGCCGCTGCTATGATTGTCCGCTTCTTCGAAGGCCTGATCGACCCGTTCCGGCGGCATGACGCAAGCATGCCGCCGCCGTCGCTCTATGCCTTCTACTGGCACTACACCAAGCAGGTGTGGCCGGCGCTCGTGGCGCTCATGTTCGTTGGCCTGTTCGTGTCGCTGATCGAGGTGTCGATCTTCCGTTACGCCGGCCAGCTGGTCGATATGCTCGGCCACACGACGCCGCAGAACATGCTCCGTGACTACGGCTGGACGTTTGCCTGGATGGCTTTCGTCGTGGTTGTCGCGCGGCCCTTCTTCAACATCATGCACGATCTGCTCGTGCAGCAGTCGCTGGCGCCGTCATTCACGAACCTCGTGCGGTGGCAGACGCACCGCTATGTGCTGCGTCAGACCGTTGGTTTCTTCACCAACGACTTCGCCGGGCGCATCGCATCCAAGATCATCCAGACCGGGCCGGCCCTTCGCGAATCCGTCGTGCAGGTGTGCGACGCGCTGTGGTTCGTCACCATCTACTCGATCAGCTCGCTGGTCCTGTTCGGCCAGATCGAGCCGTGGCTCATGGTGCCGCTGGCGATCTGGATCATCGGATTCGTCTTCGTGCTCCGTCACTTCGTGCCGCGCATCCGGCAGCGGTCGGTGATCGTCTCCGAAGCGCGCTCGATGCTCACCGGGCGCATCGTCGACAGCTACACCAACATCCAGACGGTGAAGCTGTTCGCCCACACCTCGCGCGAGGACGACTACGCGCTCGACGCGGTCAGCGACCATCAGACGAAGTTCCAGCGCTCGACGCGCATGATCACCGCCATGTCTTCGACCGTGGTGATCATGAACGGCCTGCTGATCGGCAGCACTGCGGCGCTCGGCGTCTATCTCTGGGCGCACGACGCGCTGACGCTCGGCGCGCTCACCATCGCGGCGGGGCTCGCTTTCCGCATCGCCACCATGTCCGGCTGGATCATGTGGACCTCCATCGGCATCTTCGACAACGTCGGCGCCGTGCAAGAGGGCATGGAGACGATCGCCCGCCCGCAGGACCTGGTCGACAAGCCCCAGGCCGGCGAGATGAAGGTGACCAAGGGCGAGATCCGTTTCGAGAACGTCACGTTCCACTACGGTCGCAAGAGCGGCATCATCGAGAACCTGTCGCTGACAATTAAGCCCGGCGAGAAGGTCGGGCTGGTCGGCCGCTCGGGCGCGGGCAAGTCGACGATCGCCAACCTGCTGCTCCGCTTCTACGACATCGAGGGTGGCCGCATCCTCATCGACGGGCAGGATATCGCGCAGGTGTCGCAGGATTCGCTGCGCTCGCAGATCGGCCTTATCACGCAAGACACGTCACTGCTCCACCGCTCGATCCGCGACAACATCCTCTACGGCAAGCCCGACGCCGGCGATGCCGCGATGGAGGAGGCCGCGCGGCAGGCGCACGCGGAAGGCTTCGTGCCGGGCCTGTCGGACCACTGGGGCCGGCGCGGTTTCGATGCGCACGTCGGCGAGCGCGGGGCGAAGCTGTCCGGCGGTCAGCGCCAACGCGTGGCCATCGCCCGGGTCCTGCTCAAGGACGCGCCGATCCTGGTGCTGGACGAGGCCACTTCGGCGCTGGACTCGGAAGTCGAAGCTGCGATTCAGGAAAGCTTCTATCGCCTCATGGTCGGAAAGACGGTCATCGCCATCGCCCACCGTCTCTCCACCATCGCCGCGATGGACCGGCTGGTGGTGCTGGACCACGGGCAGATCGTGGAAATGGGCAAGCACGCCGACCTCGTGCGCCAGGGCGGCCTCTACGCGTCGTTATGGTCGCGGCAGTCGGGCGGCTTCCTCGACCCCGCGCCGGAGCGGGCCGAGGGGGTAGCCGCGTCGACCTACATGGAGACGGCGGCGGAATAAAACCGGCCTTCGGCAGCGTCGCGAGACCCCCACCTGCCTCGCTACGCTCGGCACCCTCCCCACAAGGGGGAGGGAAGATCGCGACATATTCTGGAAGCGAGCAGGATGAGGCACCATCCCTCCCCCTTGCGAGGAGGGGGGACCGCCGAAGGCGGTGGGTGGGGGTCGCACCGCCCGCCCCTGCAAACCCTTCTATCCCGCCAAACCCGCGACAATGTGCGCATAGGGCCCGGCTACTCTGGACAAGTCCTAAGGCGGCTGGCTAAACCTTTCGCGACCTTCCGGGCCGTTTCGGCCTATGGATTCGCGGCTTAGGAGCTGACTTGGCGACCGAAACCACCATGGGCGCGGCCCCGCATGGCGACCAGCCCGAGCCGTCCCGTCGCGACTTTCTCTACATCGCCACCGGTGCGGTAGGCGTGGTTGGCGCGGCGCTCGTTGCCTGGCCGCTGGTTGACCAGATGAACCCCGATAAAGCCGCGCTCGCGCTGGCGACCATCGAGGTAGACATTGCCGCCATCGGCGAGGGTCAGTCGGTCACCGTGAAGTGGCGTGGCAAGCCGGTATTCATCCGCAACCGTACGGCCAAGGAGATCGCCGACGCCAAGGCCGTCGCGCTCGGCGACCTCAAGGATCCGGTGGCGCGCAACGACAACCTCCCGGCGGGCGCGCAGGCGACCGACGAAAACCGCGCGACGCCCGGCAAGGAAAACTGGCTGATCATGCTGGGCGTCTGCACGCACCTCGGCTGCGTGCCGCTCGGCCAGCAGGGCCTCTACGGCGGCTGGTTCTGCCCGTGCCACGGCTCGCAGTACGACACCGCGGGCCGTATCCGTCAGGGGCCGGCGCCGGAAAATCTGCAGGTGCCGAAGTACAACTTCACTACCGACACCACGATCCTGATCGGCTGAGACGGGCGGGCGACACCTTATGGCGGGACACTCCACCTACGAACCCAAGAGCGGTATCGCGAAGTGGTTCGAATCGCGGCTGCCGATCCTCGGGCTCGTGCATTCTTCCTTCATCGTCTACCCGACGCCGAAGAACCTGAACTACTGGTGGAACTTCGGCGCCATCCTCGTCTTCATGCTCGCGGCGCAGATCGCCACCGGCATCGTGCTGGCGATGAACTACACGCCGCAGGTCGATGTCGCGATGAACTCCGTCGAGCACATCATGCGCGACGTCAACTACGGCTGGCTGCTCCGCTACCTGCACGCCAACGGCGCCTCGCTGTTCTTCTTCGCGGTCTACATCCACATTTTCCGCGGCTTCTACTACGGCTCCTACAAGGAGCCGCGCGAGATCCTCTGGATCCTCGGCGTCATCATCTTCCTCTTGATGATCGCGACCGCCTTCATGGGCTACGTGCTGCCGTGGGGGCAGATGTCGTTCTGGGCGGCGACGGTGATCACCAACCTGTTCTCGGCGATCCCGTTGGTCGGCGATGCGATCCACACGCTGCTCATCGGCGGCTTCGCGGTCGATAACCCGACGCTCAACCGGTTCTACTCGCTGCACTACCTGCTGCCGTTCATGATCGCCGGCGTGGTGGTGCTGCACATCTGGGCGCTGCACGTGCCGGGCAACGGCAATCCGACCGGCGTCGACGTCAAGAGCAGCCAGGATACGGTGCCGTTCCACCCCTACTACACGATCAAGGATTTCTTCGGCCTGACCGTGTTCCTGCTGCTGTTCGCCTGGCTGGTGTTCTACGTGCCGAACTACCTTGGCCATCCGGACAACTACATCCCGGCGAACCCGTTGCAGACGCCGGCGCACATCGTGCCGGAGTGGTACTTCCTGCCGTTCTACGCGATCCTGCGCGCCATCCCGAACAAGCTGCTCGGCGTCGTCGCGATGTTCTCGTCGATCGCGATCCTGGCCTTCGTGCCGTGGCTCGATACTTCGAAGGTGCGCTCGTCGACCTTCCGGCCGATCTACCGCCAGTTCTTCTGGATCTTCGTCATCACCGGCGTCGGCCTCGGCTACCTCGGTTCGCAGCCACCGGAAGGCGGGTTCGTCGTGGCGGCGCGTATCCTCACCGTCTACTACTTTGCGCACTTCCTGCTGGTGCTGCCGATCGTCGGGCTGCTTGAGAAGCCTAGGCCGCTGCCCACCAGCATCAGCGAATCCGTGCTGGCCAAGAACGCGGCGAAGGCCTGATCCCATGAAGCTCGCCGCACTCCTTCTCTCCACCGTGATTGCCGCGGTCGCGGTTCCGGCGTTCGCTCAGGATGCCGCAGCTCCCGCCGCGCAGGCGCCGGCAGCGACCCAGGCGCCGGCCGCCGCGGAGCCCGCAGAAGCTGCCGAGCCGCATTTCCCGATTCTGCGGCCGGAGCTCCAGAGCTGGTCGTTCGCCGGTCCGTTCGGCAAGTTCGACAAGGCCCAGCTCCAGCGCGGCTATCAGGTCTACAAGGAAGTCTGCTCAGCCTGCCACGCGATGAAGTACGTCGCGTTCCGCAACCTGTCGGACGAAGGCGGCCCCGAGTTCACCGAGGACGAGGTCAAGTCGCTCGCCGCCTCGTTCCAGATCCAGGACGGGCCAAACGACGCCGGCGATATGTTCGAACGCGCCGGCAAGCCGTCGGATCATTTCCCGTCGCCGTTCCCGAACACGCAGGCCGCAGCGGCCGCCAACGGCGGCGCTGCGCCGCCTGACCTGTCGGTTATCGCCAAGTCGCGTGGCGCGCCCCGCGGCCTGTTCTGGGCGCTCACGGATTTCTTCACGCAGTACCAGGAAGGCGGCCCGGATTACGTCCACGCGCTGCTCACCGGCTTCCAGGATCCGCCTGCCGGCGTGACGATACCGGAGGGCACGCACTACAACCCGTACTTCCTCGCGGCCGCGTCGCTGAAGATGCCGCCGCCGTTGTCGGATGGCGCCGTTACCTACACTGATGGCTCGCCGCAGACTGTGGACCAGTACGCGCGCGACGTCGCGGCGTTCCTGATGTGGACGGCTGAGCCGCATCTCGTCGAACGCAAGCGCATCGGCTTCATGGTGTTCGTCTTCCTGCTGGTGTTCGCCGGCCTGATGTACCTGACCAAGAAGCGCGTCTGGGAAGACGTCGCGCACTAAGCTTCCGCGATCCTTCGGACAATAAAAAAGGCCGGCAAATCGCCGGCCTTTTCGTGAGCGGGGCCGGAAAAACTAGCCCTTCGCGGACACGACGTCCTTGTGCTTGTGGTGGAACGGCAGCAGGCAGCTGACCAGCGCGCGGAAATGGTCGCCCTTCTGCGCCACCTTGATGCCGCGGGCGTTGTCGGCGTCGACCTTGCCGAGCGTGAAACCGGCGCAGACGAAGAAGGCAAACGCGCCAAGCATCGGAAGCGCACCGCCCGGATCACCCGGAGCAGTCGGCGAGACGTGGATGCAGTGTACGAGACCGGCGTTGGCAGTGACGGGCTGCGCGACGAAGCCGGCAACGGCGAGAGCCGCGACGGCAGTGCGGAGGCTGCGGACCATGATAAACGAATCCTAAATCTGTCATGACACGCCGCACCCACGGGGAAACTACCACCGGCGCTAGACCGGCCAACCCGGCGGGCAAACAAGATTAAGTATTGGTTAATGCGGGGGTTTTCAGATTCCGCGCCGCATAGCTTTGCCGCCGTAGCTTTGCTAAGAGCAGGTGGGCGCGGGCCGCGTCCGGGGGCTGAAAATTGACCGCGACGGTCGACATCAAGGCGCTGATCCGCACGATCCCGGACTACCCGAAGCCCGGCATCCTGTTTCGCGACATCACCACGCTGATTGCCGATCCGATCGGCCTGCGCGCCGCCGTCGATGGTCTGGTGCTGCCCTTCATCACCGAGCGCATCGACCACGTCGCCGGCATCGAGGCGCGCGGGTTCATCCTCGGCGGTGCCGTCGCGCACGCGCTCGGGCGCGGTTTCGTGCCGATCCGCAAGAAGGGGAAGCTGCCGGCCCGCACGATCGGACAGGAATACAGCCTCGAGTATGGCGTCGATACGATCGAGATCCATGCTGACGCCATCGGCAAGGGCGATCGCGTGCTGCTCATCGACGACCTGATCGCGACCGGCGGCACCGCCGAGGCGGCGATCGAGCTGATACGCCGCTCCGGTGGGGAGATCGTCGCCGCCGCCTTCGTGATCGATCTGCCGGATCTCGGCGGCGCGCGGCGCATTGGCGCCAAGCAGGTCGATGTGCACACCCTCGTCAGCTTCGAAGGACACTGAAAATCATGGCCGACCTGCACGTCTACATCGGCTACCGCTCGCTCTCGACGTGGTCCATGCGCGGCTGGCTCCCGGTGAAAAAAAGTGGCGCGCCCTTTGACGAGACGCTGCTGCGCTATCGCAGCTTCGAGGGCAAGTCGCGGCTCAATCAGTTGTCGCCGACCGGCAAGGTGCCGTTCCTCGTCCACAAGCGCGACGAGCGCGAGATCAAGGTCTGGGATTCGCTCGCCATCGGCGAGTACGTCGCCGAGCTGTTCCCCGAGGCGAAGATGTGGCCCGACGATCCGGCCGCGCGTGCCTATGCGCGCTCGATATCGGCGGAGATGCACTCGGGCTTCCGGCCGCTCCGCGAGCATCTCAGCATGGCGCTGCTCGAGCGGTTGCCCAACCCGAACAATCCGCAGGCTAACGCCGACATCGCGCGCATCGAGAAGATGTGGCGGGAGGCGCGCGAGAATTGGGGCAAGACCGGCGGCGGGCCTTTCCTGTTCGGACGGTGGACGATCGCTGACGCCATGTATGCCCCGGTGGTGACGCGGTTCCGCACCTATGGCGTCAAGCTTGGTGCCACGGGCGCGGCGTACATGGAAACGGTGCTTGCCGATCCGGCTTTCCGGGAGTGGGAAGACAAGGCGAAGAAGGAGCCGCCACCCGAGCCGCCGACGGATTAGGCCGGTCCTGTCGGGGACACTGCGACGCCATGGCATGGTAAGCCGGCGTACTATTCGTCTTCACACTTTCACAGTGACAGTGTCATGCTGTGCGCTATGCTCCACCTATCCTGCTGGTGGGGCACATCAACAGAGAGGCACATTCATGTATGGCAAGGTTTCGCTGGCGGCGCTTGCGCTCGCCATACCGATGACGGCCGCCAATGCCGCCGATCCGGTTCCGCAAAACGATCTCCTGAACGCGACGTTGTGGGTTTCCAACTCGGTCGAGTTCAAGGCCAATACGCTGTCGATGTACCAGCTTGCGAAGATACGGCTGGACGAGGCGCTCGCCGACAAGTCGTGGAGTGCGCTCGGTCAGACGGACGCCGCCGACAAACCGCTGGCCATCATCGCTGACATGGACGAGACGCTGCTCGACAACGGCGGCTACGAGTCCTGGCTGATCAAGGCGGGCCAGGACTACTCCGGCAAGACGTACGATGCATGGACGAAGGCGAAGGCCGCGAAGGCCGTGCCGGGCGCGCTCGACTTCTTCAAGTACGCCGACTCGAAGGGTGTGAAGGTTTTCTACGTCACCAATCGTGACGAGACGCAGGAAGCGGACACCCGCGCGAACGCCGAAGCGCTCGGCTTCCCGATGGGCGGCAACGTCGACACGTTCCTCTTCGCTAAGGAGCAGCCCGACTGGACGTCGAAGAAGGGCACGCGCCGCGATTTCGTCGCCAAGGACTATCGCGTGCTCCTGCTGCTCGGCGACAACTGGGGTGACTTCAGCGACGACTTCGGCGGCTCGGAAGCCGACCGTCAGGCGTCATTGGACAAAAACATGGCGCACATCGGTCATGACTGGATCGTCATCGCCAATCCGGAATACGGCTCGTTCGAGTCGTCGCCGTTCGGCAACGACTACAAGAAATCCGCCGACCAGCGCCGGCAGGAAAAGATCGACGCGCTGCCCGCCTGGGCCGGCCCGCCCGCGCAATAGGGCGCCCTGATCGAAAATACGGCGCCGGCTGGTGTCAGCCCGGCCGGCGCCGTCGTCGCCGTTAGGATGTAGCGTTGCGGCAGAACTGCATCACGGTCGTATTGGGCGCCATGGCCGCGTCGCTGAAGGCATAGCTGCAGCCGACATCGACGGAATGCTGCTGCGCCGGCGTCAGGCCGGCGATGAACTCCTGCACCGCGGCCGGCGTATTGCCAGCGACCGCGATGTCGAAGCCGAAGAGCGAGAAGCCGGTCTGGTCCGTCTGCGCGTCCATATCGTATTGCGCCGTTCCGGCGGTAGAGGACGAGGCAGTCGTGTCCGGTTGCGGCTCGATCGCCATCGCGGCTGTGCCGAAGGTCAACAATGCGGCGACGGACAGAGCCAGAGTCTGGTGTGCGGTTTTCATTGTGGGTCTCCTCAAGTCTGTAGCTCCCACAGCACCCGGTGAACGTCGACCTATCGGCCTCGTTCCGTTTTTCCAGCAACGTCAGGTCACGATTTCGTTGATCGCTACAAGTTGACGCAAAACGCGCGGCATCGCGTCACACGTTGAAGCGGAAATGCATCACGTCGCCGTCGGCCACGACGTACTCTTTGCCTTCGTCGCGCGAGCGGCCGGCATCCTTCGCCCCCTGTTCGCCGCCGAGGCGCACGTAGTCGTCGTAGCCGATCGTCTGGGCGCGGATGAATCCCTTTTCGAAGTCGGTGTGGATCACGCCCGCAGCCTGCGGCGCCCGATCGCCGCGATGGACCGTCCAGGCGCGCACCTCTTTTGGCCCGGCCGTGAAGTAGGTGATCAGGCCCAGAAGCGCGTAGCCGGCGCGGATCAGGCGATCGAGGCCCGGTTCCTCAAGGCCGATGGTCGCCAGGAATTCCTTCTGCTCGGCGTCGGGCAGTTGCGCGATTTCGGCCTCGATCGCGGCCGATATCATCACGAAGCCGGCGCCCTCGGCTTTGGCGAGCGTCTCGACTGCCGCGGAATGCTTGTTTCCGGTCGCCGCCGATGCCTCGTCGACGTTGGCAACGTAGAGCACGGGCTTCGCGGTGAGCAGGTTCAGGCCGCGGAACATCGCTTCCTCGCCCTTCGGCACGTCGACGAGCCGCGCCGGCTTGCCGGCTGAAAGCAGGGCGATCGCCGCATCCATCAGCGCGACCTCGATCTTGGCTTCCTTGTCGCCGGTCTGCGCCTTCTTGCGCTGCTGGGTGACGCGCCGCTCCAGCGAGGCAAGGTCGGCGAGCATCAGCTCCGTGTTCACCGTGTCGGCATCGGCAACGGGATCGACGCGCCCCTCGACGTGGGTGACGTCGGTGCCGTCGAAGCAGCGGAGCACGTGGAGGTTCGCATCGACCTCGCGGATGTTGGCGAGGAACTGGTTGCCCAATCCTTCGCCCTTGGAAGCGCCGCGGACGAGGCCCGCGATATCCACGAACGAAATCCGCGTCGGCACGATCTGCTGCGGGTTGACGATCGCCGCGAGCTTCTCCAGCCGCGGGTCAGGCACCGCGACCTCGCCGGTGTTCGGCTCGATCGTGCAGAAAGGATAGTTCGCCGCCTGCGCCGCCGCGGTGCGCGTCAGGGCGTTGAACAGCGTCGACTTGCCGACGTTCGGCAGCCCCACGATGCCGCAGCGGAAACCCATGGCAATGCCTCAATTTCGGGATTGGCGCGCTGTTCTAGTGAGCCGGCGGGCAAGGGGCAACCCCTCCTGACAGGCGCTGACAGACCCCCGCGCTATCCCTTCACCTCAAGCCGAGGGAGCGACATCATGACGACGTTTGTTCTGGTGGGCGGGTTCTGGATCGGGGCATGGGCGTGGCGCGATGTTGCCCGCCGGCTCAACATGCTTGGCCATCGGGCATTCCCGCTCACCCTCGCCGGCCTCGGCGAACGCCGAGCCGAAGCGGCTGACGCGATCACGCTGGAAACGCACGTCAACGACGTTTCCCATTTCCTGATCGCCGGCGACTTGCACGATGTCGTGCTGGTTGGCCACAGCGGCGCGGGAGCCATCGTCAATGCGGTTGCGGCGCGCGAAGGCCGCCGGCTGACCGAGCTCGTGTTCGTCGATAGCGGGCCGGTGCCGGAAGGCAGGGCGATCGCGGATTTCGGCGGCCCGACGGGCAGGGCCGACACGATTGCCAAAGCCGTCGATGGGCGCATCCCGCTACCGTCGTGGAAGGAGATCGGCGAAGCGAGCCTCGCGGGGCTGGACGAGGCAAACCGGTCGTTCTTCCGCGCGCTCGCCGTGCCGCAGCCGCTCCGCGTCGCGGTTGATCCCGTGCGGCTCGGTGGCGTCGTTCCGCGCACGCTGCGCAAGCGCGCGATCCTGTGCACGATTCCGGCGGATGCGGTGCGGGCGCTGATCGCCGAGGGTAACCCCTGGTTTGCGCCGATGGGCGGCGCGGAATGGACACCGCGGCAACTCGATACCGGCCATTGGCCGATGCTGTCGGAACCGCTGAAGCTGGCCGATACGCTAGCGGAGGGGCACGTCCTCTCGCGCCCGGCCAACGTCGCCGGCCTCGATTGGCGAACGCGCCGACGCCGCCTGGCAATGGCGGTATAGTGGCGCTTCGCCGCATGCGGCGTCCTTGCCCGGAATCGGGCGGGCGTAGCAACTTTGCGGTGCCCGTCCCACTAGGATCAGCCGCCGTGCGCCTCCTGTTTTCCGCGATCTTCGCCCTGCTTTTGTGGTCGCCCGCCGCCTTCGCCCAGTTTGCGCCGGGAGAATGCGCGCTCGCCAACGGCACGCCGGTCGTAATCCTGGGCCCGAGCAACGTCGAGGGCCAGTTCATGGCGCGCGACAGCCGGCTGCAGTCCGGCGCCGGCCAATCCTTCCGCGCGGATCAGTTGCAATCCGTGCCGTGCCCCGGCGCCGCGGAAGCCAAGAACGTCTGCTTCGAGTCGGACGAGGGACAGGGCAACAACGACCTCGAACAGACCGTGCGCCATGCACTGGTGACTTCGCTCGAACGGTCGGAAAGCAAAACCAACGTCAGCGTTAGCGATGTGCAGGTCGGCGACCCGCGCGCGTGGTCGGGTTCCGAGGAAGTGCAGTTCGGCATCGGCGACATGAGCAAGGCGATCGTGGACGTGCGCGCGACGTACCGCACCTGCATTGATGAGGTGACGGACATCTACGTGACCCAGCAGCAGAACAATTTCCTGTGCTTCGTCGCGGCGGCCAGCGGCGAGGTGGTATGCGAGATCACGGGTACGACGGGCGACCTCGCGCCGCGCACCAGCCAGACCCTGCCGAAATACTGATCGTCAGCGGCGGGGAATGCGGGGCAGCCACCGGGGAACGCGCGCGGTGTACGCCCGATAGGCGTCGCCGTAGGTGTCGAGCAGGGTAGGCTCCTCGTAGGCGACCACGAAGGTGTGCACGAGCGCGAAGATTGCCGCGGCGTAGACCAGTGTCGGTATGCTCGCGAAAAGCAGCGCCTGTCCGACGATGATCGCCAGCACGGCCACGTACATCGGATTGCGCACGTAGCGGTACTGGCCGCCGATGACGAGAGCGTCCGTCGGCGCGATCGGCGCCGGCGTGCCGCGGCCTTCCCAGACAAAACGCGCGAAGGATGCGACCAGCGACACCACGCCGCCCGCGATCAGTATCGCGCCGGCCGCCTGCATCATCGGATATCCCTGGAAGGGCGCGTGAAAACGGGCGCCGGAGATCCACAGCGGCATGGCGCCCGCGACGATCCCGGGCGTCACGATGAAGAAGACGATGCTTCCGAGAGCCGCGGAACTCAGTCGCATCAGCCGCCGAACAGCTTCTTGAGCCCTGCGAACGGCCCTTGCGGCTTGTCCGGCTCGGCCGACGCTGGTGTTGCTTTCGGCGTCGCGGCCGGCGCGCCCTTTGTTGGAACCGGAGCTTCTCCGGCGGGATTGGCGGCGGCGTGCAGCCGGTTGGCGAAGGTGTTGTCCTGGCCCTTGGCAAGCAGGGGGGCGTTCTCGGCGATGGTGTCGATCAGCGGCACCAGCCACTCCGCGTCGATCTTCGGGAAGTCGTGAAGCACGTATCCCGGGACGGCTTCCTTCACGCCGGGATGGCCGACGCCGATCCTCAGGCGCCGGTAGTCCTGCCCGATGGCGGCATCGATCGAGCGGAGGCCGTTGTGGCCGGCGGCGCCACCGCCAACCTTCATCCGCGTCTTGCCCGGCGGCAGGTCGACCTCGTCGTGGATGACGACGATGTCCTTGGGCTCGAGCTTATAGAAGTGCGCCGCTTCCTGCACGGAGCGGCCGCTGTCGTTCATGTATGTGAGGGGCTTCAGCAGCAGCGCCTTCTCGCCGGAAAGCGTGCCCTCGGCGATCTCGCCGGAAAAACGACGCCGCCACGGCTGGAAGCCGTGGCGGCGATGGATTGCGTCGACGGCGATGAAGCCGACGTTGTGGCGTTGCCTTGCATACTCCGGTCCCGGGTTGCCGAGACCGACGACGAGCAGCATTGGAAGCTCCGCGCGTTAGTGCGGGATTCCGTTACTTCTTCCCACCACCTGCGGGCGCCTTGCCGCCAGCGGCGGGAGCGGCACCAGCAGCCGGCTTCGCACCTTCGGCCGGAGCCGCGCCCTCGGCCGGAGCCGCGGCGGCGCCTTCCGCGCCCTCGGTGCCTGCTTCCGCAGCGGCAGCAGCGGCGGCCTTGGCAGCAGCAGCAGCTTCCGCGGCGGCGCGCATTTCTTCCTTCACGCCGGCCGGGGCCGCGATGGTCGCAACGGTAAAGTCGCGGTCGCGGATGGTCGGGCGAATGCCTTCCGGCAGCGCCACCTTGGAGATGTGCAGGGAGTCGGTGATGTCGAGGCCGGTCAGATCGGCGACGATCTTCTCCGGGATGGCATCGACCGGCGCGACCACCGAAATGCGGTGGCGCACGATGTTGAGCACGCCGCCGCGGCGAATGCCCGGCGCCTGGCTCTCGTTGATGAACACGACCGGCACCTCGATGGTAACGGTCTGGCCCGCCTGCACGCGCATGAAGTCGACGTGCATCGGCCGCTCGGTCATCGGGTCGATCTGGAAATCACGCGGCAGCACGCGCACCTTCTCGCCGCCGACGTCAATCGTGGCGACGGTGGTGTAGAAGCCGCCGCCGTGAATCTTGGCGGAAAGCTCGCGGTGGTTCAGCGTGATCGAAAGGGGGGGTTGCTTGCCGCCGTAGATAACGGCGGGAATCATGTCTTGACGACGAACCGATCGGGCGGCCCCCTTGCCCACCTTCTCGCGAACCGTCGCCGAGAGCTCGTAAGTCTGGCCCATCGGACAACTCCAGGTCTGGTGTTAGTGCCGCGTACCTCCAGGGGTGTCGGCGCGGCTGGCCGGGCTTATAGGGGAGGGGCCGGGAAAAGGCAATGTTGGCTGCCTTTACTGCCTTCGGGCAGGCCGAAAGCGCTGCTTCGCCCGTCAGCCCTGCGCCTGCCCCGCACCGCTTAACCCTCGTATCTGGATTTGTGGCTGAGGACGCATAGCCAACGCCCATCAGTCCGGACGAAGACTTCGCTGATCACCTCATCCGCGACGTAGTCGATGCCTTCCCAGGAACCGGTGCTGGCTTTGCGCGCCGTCACAACCGCGGTGTCGGAGTAATGGGCGACACGAGCGGGGCCAACCATCCTCATCGTGTGATGGGCCAGACGGCCGGAAGCGATCCAGCCGACGATATCGGCCTTCGACGCCGAGCCATCGGGGCCGACGAATACCCAGTCGCCGGACATGAAGCTCGCCACTGCCTCGGCGTCGTTTGCGACCAACGCGTTGTCCCATGCGGCGGAGACGGCAAGGATTTCGTCTTCGAAACCCATACGGCGGCCAACTCGCTTAATCGAACAAACTCGACACCGACTCCTCGTGCGCGGTGCGCGCGATTGCCTCGCCGATCAGCGTCGCGATCGGGCAGACGCGGATGTTCGGCGCGGCGAGGATGGCCTCCGTAGGCTGGATGGAGTCGGTGATCACCAGCTCCTCGAGCTTCGAGGCCGTAATGCGGGCCACCGCACCGCCGGAAAGCACGCCGTGGGTGATGTAAGCGATCACCGATTGCGCACCCGCCTCCATCAGGGCCTCGGCGGCGTTACACAGCGTGCCGCCGGAATCGACGATGTCGTCGAACAGGATGCAGCGGCGCCCGGCGACCGTGCCGATGATGTTCATCACCTCGGATTCGCCCGGTCGCTCGCGGCGCTTGTCGACGATGGCGAGAGGGGCGTCGAGCCGCTTGGCCAGCGCGCGGGCGCGGACCACGCCGCCGACGTCGGGTGAGACCACCGTCAGGTTGGAGATGTCGTGGTGGCTCTTGATGTCGCGCGTCATAACCGGCACCGAGTAGAGGTTGTCGGTCGGGATATCGAAGAAGCCCTGGATCTGGCCGGCGTGGAGATCGAGCGTCAGCACGCGGTCGGCGCCGGCGCGGGTGATCAGGTTGGCGACGAGCTTGGCCGAGATCGGCGTGCGCGGTCCGGGTTTGCGGTCCTGCCGCGCGTAGCCGAAGTAGGGGATCACGGCGGTGATGCGGCGCGCGGAGGCGCGGCGGGCTGCATCGATGATGATGAGCAGCTCCATCAGGTTGTCGTTGGCCGGGTAGCTCGTCGACTGGATGACGAACACGTCCTCGCCGCGCACGTTCTCCTGGATTTCGACGAAGATTTCCTGGTCGGCGAACCGGCGGACCGAGCATTTGGAGAGGGGGAGCTCTAGGTACGCGCCGATGCTCTCGGCGAGGGTCCGATTGGAATTCCCGGCAACCAGCTTCATGCCCTGGCCCGCTCTCAGGGGTGCCACAGCCGGCTAAGCACCGGCGTGGTGCGCGGCCTTCTAGCAGCGAGGCGACGGCGAGGCAACGGCTAGCCTCTTACCCAATCCGCGAGCTTGTCGATGGTTTCCCGGGCAGCGGCGTCAATCTGGGCGCTGCCGACGCCAATCCATGGATCGGCGTCGCTGCCGTTCGCTGTCTCCTGGCCCGAAATGCGCAGCAGCGGTGCGCCCGACGCGTCCGTCACGTCCCAGGTGTAGACAAGCAGGGTGCCGCTCGTGTCGCCGACCGCCGAAAGGTAGCCTTTGACGTGATAAACGGCGGTCGGGTCGCCTTCGGGCACGAGCACGAGGTTGCGGGTGGTGGCGAACTGCTTGAGGCTGTCTTCCAGGCGGAAGCGCATCTCGGCGGGCACGCCGTTCACCGTAGCAAAGGCAAACGTTGCCGTTTCGCCCTTGATCGGAGCCGGACCCAGCGTCCGCGTCTTTTTGGCGCCGACCAGCGGCGGTGGGCCTGGGCCCATCGGCGGCAGGGAAACCGTCGTGCAGGCGACCAGCGCCAGCACTGCGGCGAGGGCCAGCGAGAGGCTGGCGATGCGTGCAAGCGTGGATGGGCGCGAAGTCATCGCCCTTTCTCTAGCCGCAATCCGATTCCGGTGCCAGACTTGGCGGGCGTGCAGGACCTGAGGGTGTCATGGGCAAGCCGATTGTCTTCATCCACGGAGCGTGGCTGACGCCCGCGTCGTGGGACAAGTTCCGGACCCGTTTTGCCGCGCGCGGCTACGATGTCACGGCGCCAGCCTGGCCGCACGAGGCGATCCCGCTGGCGGAACTGAGGCGCAATCCGCCGGTCGCGCTCGAAAACGTTGGGATAAACGAGATCGCAGCCCACTACGAGAAGATCATCCGCGCGATGCCGGAACAGCCGGTGATCCTCGGCCACTCGTTCGGTGGCCTGTTCACCCAGATCATGCTCGATCGTGGTCTTGGCACTGCCGGTGTCGCGCTCGACCCGGCGCCCTTCAAGGGGGTGTTCCCCGGGATCGATCCGGTGATCGGTGCCCTGCCGGTGTTCCTGAAATGGCGGGCGTGGCGCCGTGTGCACACCATGTCGTTCCGCTCGTTCTTCACGCGTTTCGCCAACGGGATGTCCGAAGCGGATGCCCGTGCCGCCTACGAGAAGTACGTCGCGCCGACGCCGGGGAAGGTCTACTTCGACGAGGTGCTCAACAATGGCAACGCGATCGACCCGTCACGCCGCAAGGTGCCGCTGCTGATGACCGCGGGTGGTCGCGATCGCACGGCGAGCCCCGGATCGGTCCGAGCCTGCTATGCGAAACAGAAGTCATCTCCGGCGATCACCGCGCTGAAATTTTACCCCGACCGCTCCCATTTCCTCGCGTCGATGGCGGGATGGGAGGACGTGGCGGATTTCGTCCTGGATTGGCTGGACGCTCCGCGGGGAGGGGAACTGTAGGGGCTACGCCCGCAGAGCAACCTTTGCTCTACGCCGCCAGCATGATCACCGACAGTTGCCGGCCGTAGTCGGGTTCCTTGCGGTGCGTGGTGCGGCGGTAGGAGAAGAATCGCACCGCGTCGGCATAAGTGCACAGGCCAACTGACGAAGCCGCCACGCGGGCAGCCAGCAGCCGCGCGACGATCAGGCCCGGCAGGTCGAACTGGTAGTGCGCATCGCGTCCCGAGGGCGCGAAGAAGCGCGCATCGTTTTCGTCGCGCGACACGAATTGCAGTCGCACGTCCGCCCCGACTTCATAGTTCGCCTGGCTGATCGTGGGGCCGAGCGCCGCGACGATCCGGCGCCGGTCCGCGCCCAGCGCCTCCATTGCCGCAATCACGGATTCGCCCACACCGGCGAGCGCCCCGCGCCAGCCGGAATGCGCAGCGCCGATTACGCCGGCTTCGCCGTCCGCGAGCAGGATCGGCCCGCAGTCGGCGCTGCCGACGCCAAGCACGATGCCGGGCACGTTGGTGACGACGGCGTCGGCCTGGGGGCCTTGGCCCGGGTCCCATACCTCGGTGACGGTCACGGCGGTCGTACCGTGGACCTGATACGGCGTCGCCAACCGGTCGGCGCGCGCACCGAGCACGGTGGTGACACGTGCCCGGTTTTCCAGCACCAGCGCGCGGTCATCTTTGGAGCCGATGCCGCAGTTGAGGCTGGCGTAGACGCCCGACGAGACGCCGCCTTCGCGCGTGAAGAAGCCGTGGCGGATGCCTGGCAGCGCCAGCGGCGCAGCGATGGCTGGCCTGGTGCTCATCGCGCCGCTCCGATCTCGATCGGATCGAACAGCGGCAGTTTCAGTCCCGGCGCGGAGACGGCGAGAACCTTGAACAGGGTGCCCATGGCCTTCGGCGCGGCGAGCCGCTCGATGCCGGAGGCGATCGCGTCGCGCGTCTTCTGGTCTTTGCCCCGGCCGAGCACGTTCGCCCTGTCGACGAGGCCGAGGCGGATCAGGAAGTCGCCCTGTCCGATCAGTGTGCGCACCTCGGCGCCGGCGGCGGACGCGGCACGGGCCAGCGCCGCGAAGTCGACATGCGCGGTGACGTCAGCCTCGCCGGGTGTCGCCAGCGGATCGTCGTAGTTGTGTGCACGAACCGCCTGGAGCGTGCTGCCCGTACCGGGCTGCGCCGCGCCGTAGTCGACGATCAGCGCCGCGCCGCCGCTCCGTTTCAGGCGCTCTGCCAGCGTCGTCATCACCGCTTTCCCCGCGGGCGACGCCTCGATGATCGCGCCATCCGGCAGCGGCACGCCGGCCGGCCTCTGGTCCACCGGCATGAGGCCAAAGGTAAGCGCCCCCGCGTCCGACAAACCCACCACGCGTTCGTTCCAACGTTTGTCGATCCACTGGAACTGGCGGACCGGCAGCGCGTCGAAGAATTCGTTGGCGATGACGATCGCCGGGCCCGGCGGCAAATCTGCGACGTTGCCGTGCCAATGCAGCGGCAGACCGCTGGCGGACAGTTTCTCGCGCTGCACATCGCGAAGCCGTGGGCTCATCTCGACCAGGTGGATGTCCGCCGCGCGCAGGAAATCGGGCTTGATCTTGGCGGTGCGCAGCATGTCCGCCATCAGCGTGCCGCGGCCGGGGCCAAGCTCGGCCAACACGAAGCGGCGCGGGCCGCCCATCATCTCCCACACCGCCACGCACCACAGGCCGATCAACTCGCCGAAGATCTGGCTGATTTCCGGGGCCGTGATGAAGTCGCCCGTGCGGCCGAACGGCTCGCGGCGCATGTAGTAGCCATACTCGGGATCGGCGAGGCACATCGTCATGTAGTCGGCCACGGTGATCGGCCCGCTGGCGCGTATCAGCGCCGCCATTTTTTCGGCGAGCGGTGTCACGTGGCGGCCGCCTTCCGGCGTGAGGACCAAACGATAAGAGCGACGCCAAACAGGATCATCGGAATGGACAGGAGCATGCCCTCGGTCAGGCCTCCGAACAGGTAGCCGATCTGCACGTCGGGCTCGCGGAAGAGTTCGGCGAGCGTGCGCGTAACGCCGTAGCCGGCGCAGAAGACGCCCGACACATAGGCGGGCGTGGCGAGCTTGTGGTAGCGGTGCGTGGCGAGACGGAGCACGATGAACAACGCGATCCCCTCCAGAGCCGCCTCGTAAAGCTGGCTCGGATGACGCGGCAGGTCGCCGGCGTTGGGAAAGACCATCGCCCAGGGGACGTCGGTCACTCGTCCCCACAGCTCGCCGTTGATGAAGTTGGCGAGGCGTCCAAAGAACAAACCGAACGGCACGGCGGTCGCCACGAGGTCGATCAGCGACCATGCGGGGATGTGCCGCCGGCGCGCAAACAGTGTCATTGCCAGCATCATGCCGAGAAAGCCGCCGTGGAATGACATGCCGCCATGCCACACCGCGAGAATGTCGGCGGGGTCCCGGAGGTAATGCTGCAGATCGTAAAACAGGATGTAGCCGAGCCGTCCGCCGCCGACGGTGCCGAGCGCTGCCCATACGACGAAATCATCGAGGTCGCTGCCCTTCATCGGCGCGCCGGCGGGTCCCCACAGCCGCGCGTTATTCGCCAGGCGCTTGCAGTACCACCACGCCAGGAAGATGCCGGCGATGTAGGCGAGAGCGTACCAGCGGATAGACAGCGGTCCGATGGTCACCAGTACCGGGTCGATGGCCGGAAAGGGGAGTGCCAGGAGTTCCAACGGGCCGTCCTTGCGTCCCAGGAAAAGCGCCGCAACCTGCGCTGCGCCGCGGCTTCCGGTCAAGCCAGCTTGAAGCGACCCGCTGCCGCCCCCATAGTAGCCATTGTTCGCCGCAGGAGATGGTGCCCATGACGCAGACCCAGAACCGCCTGTTCGACGAGATGGCGCGTCTGATGGGCGACGCGGCGAGCGTCGCGCAGGGTGTGAAGCGTGAAGCCGAGACGGTCTTCCGCACGCAGATGGAGCGGCTGGTCGCCGATCTCGATCTGGTCAAGCGCGAGGAGTTCGACGTCGTGCGCGAGATGGCATCGCAGGCGCGCGCTGAGAACGAGCTGCTCAAGCAGAAGATCGCGGAGCTCGAGGCAAAACTCGCGGCGCGTTAGGCGGTCTCGTCGCTTCTGTGCAGAAACGAAGTCATCCACAATGAAGTCTGCCCATGAAAAGGGCGGCGCTATATACTGATTCTCAACGGAGATTCGCTGCGGACGCCGAAGCAATGGGCGTTCGGGTTATCGACCGGTGTGTCAGTCCCTGTTGCGTAGCAACAGTCCCCACAATTGGTCAGCCGTAGCGGGTCGACATGAGCCTTATCGACGTCGAGCAGGAACGACAGGCGAATCCTGTCGATATGATCGAGCAGATCGCCGCTCTCAACGACTGGGCTTTTGAGCGGGCGGGCGACGACGAGATCACCGTCTCCGTTTCCGGTGGCTGGTGCGACTACCACGTCTCCTTTTCTTGGATGCAGGAGAAGGAAGCCGTTCATCTCGCCTGCGCGTTTGATCTCAAGGTGCCGGCGCAGCGTCAGCTTGAGGTGATGCGTCTTTTGTCAGGGGTGAACGAACAGCTCTGGATCGGCCACTTCGATCTGTGGACCCGCGAGGGTGTCGTCATGTACCGGCAGGCGATGCTTCTCTCCGGCGGCGCCGAACCCACCAGCGCGCAGATCGAGAAGCTTCTGGTCACCGCGATCGAAGCCTGCGAGCGCTACTTTCAGGCGTTCCAGTTCGTCGTGTGGGCCGGCAAGTCAGCGCCCGAGGCGCTGCAGACGGTGCTGTTCGAGACGGCCGGCGAGGCGTAGGCCGGGCTCAGCGCTGGCGAGGGTGTGGGGGTCGCGCTAACTTACCCCGCGTCACAACTTCGAGCCCCCTATGACCCTCGCCTTCTCTTTCTCCCCAACGTCGCGGCTTGCGCTCGTCGGCGCCGGCAAAATGGGCGGCGCGCTCCTCAAGGGCTGGCTCGACAACGGCCTCGACAAGCGCTCGGTGCTGGTGGTCGATCCCGCGCCGCCACCCGACAGCGTCGACTTTCTTGCGCAGGCGGGTATCTCCGTGCATCCGAGCGTTCCCGGGGGCGCGACCGCGAAGGTGATCGTCATCGCCGTCAAGCCGCAGATCATCGCTGATGTATTGCCGGCGCTGCGGCCTCTCATTGGACGCGACACGATCGCGCTCTCCATCGCGGCGGGCACCACTCTGAAGCAACTCGGCGCCGGCGTCGGCGACATCGCGGTCGTGCGATCCATCCCGAATACGCCGGCGCAGGTCGGGCGCGGCATCACTGTGGCTATTGCCAATCCGCGCGTCGACAAAGCGGCGCAGGCGTTGGTGACGACGCTGCTCGAGGCCGTCGGCGAGGTGGTGTGGGTCGATAAGGAAGGCATGATCGACTCGGCGACCGCTGTTTCCGGCTCCGGCCCGGCGTACGTCTTCCATATGGTCGAGGCGCTGGCTGCTGCCGCGGTCTCAGTCGGATTCGACAAGACCGCCGCCGAGAAGCTGGCGCGCGCGACCGTCGAGGGCGCAGGCGAGCTGCTCTACCAGTCCGATCTCGGCGCCGACGTGCTCCGCCAGAACGTGACTTCGCCCAAAGGCACCACCGCCGCGGCGCTGAAGGTACTGATGGCCCGCGGTGGCGGCCTCACGCCACTGATGAAGAAGGCGGTTGCCGCGGCGCGCAAGCGCTCGCGCGAGCTGGCGAAGTAGCCACCTTGCCGGTGCGTCCGCCGCCGGTCACCGCGGCATTTCTCGCGATCGTCCTCGTGACGCGCTTGGCGCAATTGGTCATCCCCGGCTGGTATGGCGGCTTGGCGCGCGATCCTGCTGCGCCCTGGTGGCGCATGTTCACGGCGCTGTTCGCGTATGACGACGGCTGGGTGCAGTTCGTTTCGATCGCCGTCGGCGCGATCGTCCTGGGCTGGATCGCAGAGCGCCGGTTTGGGAGCGTCGTCTGGGCAATAATCCTGATCGTGGCGGGCCTCGCAGGACAGGCGTCCGGCCTCTGGTGGCAGCCAGCCGGCGCCGGCTCGTCGGTTGCCGTGGCGGGCTGGCTTGGCGCGGTCGGGATATGGCTGCTCGTGCCTTCCGCGCGCCTGGCGCCGCAGGCGCGTCTTGGTGGCGTGATCATCGTCGTTCTTGGCGTGGCGCTGGTCGCCGGGCGCGACCTTCATGGGCCGCCAATCCTGGTAGGGCTTGTCCTGGGCGGCCTGTTCCTGATCACCGGAAGGCGTGGTAACGAGCCAGCCCAACGGCAGGGGTAAAGCATGGCAGGCAGCAACGCACTGGCACCGCAGATCGTCTTCGACGATTTCATGCGTGTGGACATCCGCGTCGGCACGATCGTCGAGGCGCGGCCGTTCCCGGAAGCGCGCAAGCCGGCGTTCCAGCTGTTCATCGACTTCGGCCCCGAGATCGGCCGCAAGAAATCGTCGGCGCAGATCACGAAGCACTACACACCAGATGCGCTGGTCGGACGGCAGGTCGCCGCAGTGGTGAACTTCCCGCCGCGCCAGATCGGCCCATTCATGTCCGAGGTGCTGACACTGGGCTTCCCGGACGAGACGGGTGAGGTGGTACTGATCGGACCGTCGCTCAAGGTGCCCGACGGCGGGCGGCTGTTCTAAGGGCGATCCTCGCGGGCGTGGAAGACGCGCAGAACGCGCACGATGTCGCCGATGATCTGATATTGGACCACGTAACTGCCGTTCAGCACGCGCAGGACCATGCTGCGAAAATGACGCCGTTTTGAAACGGCGACGCCCAGTTCCGGAAATACGGCGAGCGGAGTTACCTTCTCCGTCAGCGCAGCGGCAATGTGTTTGGCGACATCGGGTTGATCGTTCTCAAGAAAAGCAGCGAATCGATGAAGGTCACCGAGCGCGCGGCTCGACCACTCGAGCGTCAATCTTTCGGCCAGGGGTTGTAGTCAGGCGTACCCCACGTCTTAAGCCACCGAACGACTTCCTCGTGCGGGATATTCGGCTCCACAAGCGCTGCATCGGCTCGCCTGTCGAGTTCCGCCAAATCCTCCTCGGAAAGCTCGACCGCGTAGTTCGATTGAACGAAGCCCGCCACGAGCTCCGGCACGCTCATGCCGCTTTCCTCGGCGCGCTTTTCCAGCGCGAGGGCGGTTTCCTCGTCCACCTCGATCTTGCGCATCGCGGTTCCCATGGCGAGGTAAGATAGTCCGCTAGGCCGGAATAGTCACCGTCACCCTTAGCCCACCCATGGGGCTGTCCGACAGGGCAATGTCGCCGCCGTGGCCGCGGGCGATGTCGCGCGCGATGGGCAGGCCGAGGCCGGTGCCGCTTTCGTCGAGGTTGCGCGCGTTGTCGAGGCGGTAGAACGGCTTGAATACCGCCTCCCGCTCCTCAAAGGGGACGCCCGGCCCGTCGTCATCGACGATGACGGTCAGCTGATCGTCGGAGTGGCCGCCGACGATGACGACGTGGTCGGCGTGACGCCCCGCGTTGGACACGAGATTGGCGATGCAGCGCTTGTAGCTCTGCGGGCGAAGCCGCACGGTCGGGTCGCCGGAGAAGGACACTTCGGTGTCATGACCGGAGACGCGCGATTCCTGGGCGATCTCGCGGAGCAATGCGCCGACGTCGGTAGGTTTGGTGTCCTCGTCGTTCTGGCCGCGGGCGAAGGCGAGATAGCCTTCCAGCATGCGGTCCATGTCGGCGACGTCATTCTTCATCGCGGCGATGTCTTCGTCATCCGGCAGCAACGCCAGCTGCAGCTTCAGGCGCGTGAGTACCGTGCGGAGGTCGTGGCTGACGCCCGCCAGCATCGCGGTGCGTTGCTCGATCTGTCGTTCGACGCGCTCGCGCATCAGGTGGAACGCGGCGCTTGCCTGGCGCACCTCGCGGGCGCCGCGCGGCGGGAATTCGCCGACGGGGCGGCCCTTGCCGAACGCATCGACCGCGGCAGTGAGTTTGAGGATGGGGCGGATCTGGTTGCGAAGGAACACGATCGCGATAGCCAAAAGCACGACGCTCGTCGCCACCATGGCCGAGATGAACAGCAGCGCGTTGGAGGCGTAGGTCTGGCTGCGCGGCGCGAAAACGCGCAGTACGTTGTGCTCGAGCTGGATGCGGATCTCGACGAGGTTCGAGCGGCCGACGGTGTCGATCCAGAAAGGGCGGCCGACCCGGCGTGTGATCTCCTGGCTCAGCATGCGGTCGAGCGGCGAGAAGAATGGCTTCGGCCCAGGTGGGGGCAGGGGCTCCGGTGGCAGCACCGCGGCGTTGAGCCCGAAGCGCGTGGCGGCGATGTCGATGACCCGGGCGAAGTCCGGCGCCTGCGGATAATTTTCGATGATGTCGACCAGCGCGGCGATTTCCCCGGCCGTCGCCGCCGAGAGCCGCTCGGTCACGTCCTGCCAGTTGCGCTCCATGAAGACGAACGCGACCAGCGACTGGAGCAACACGACCGGCGCGATGATGATGATCAGCGAGCGGGCGAACAGGCCCTTGGGCATTGCCGCATTGAAGGCGCGGGCGACGCGGCGGTAGAGGCCGCGGATGCCGGGCGCGGCGGCGGGAACGTCTTCGGCTGCGGTTGCCACGGCGGACGGCCTAGACGGCGATCGCCAGGCGATAGCCGATGCCGCGCACAGTCTGGAGATAGAGCGGGTTGCCCGGATCGGCCTCGATCTTGCGGCGCAGGCGGTTGATCTGCACGTCCACGGTCCGCTCGCCCGAGGGTCCGCTCGACACGACCAGCTTGTCGCGCGGCACCGTCTCGCCCGGCACCGCCGCGAAGATCGCCATGATCTGGCGTTCGCGCTCGGTCAGCCGCACGGGTTCGCCGGCGCGCTTCAGTTCGAGGCGCTCGCGGTTGAAGGTGAAGGGGCCGAAGGAAACCTGCTCGATCAGCGGCTTTGCCGAGGGCACGGTGCGCTTCAGGATATTGTTGATCCGGAGCAGCAACTCGCGCGGCTCGAAAGGCTTGGCAACGTAGTCGTCGGCCCCCGATTCCAGGCCGGCGATGCGGCTTTCGCTTTCGGCGCGTGCCGTCAGCATCAGGATCGGCACGGTCATCGTCTCGCGGAGCGAGCGGACCAGCGCCATGCCGTCTTCGCCGGGCATCATCACGTCGACGATCAGCAGGTCGAAGGCGAGGCCGTTGAGGCGCTGGCGCGCTTCGGCGGCGTTGGCGGCGATGGAAACGCGGAAGCCCTGGTCGCCGAGGTAGCGCGACAGCAAGGTGCGGATGCGCTTGTCGTCGTCGATGACGAGCAGATGGGGCGCGTCGTCGGAAACCGGCCGCTCGGTGACGGGGGCGTTCATTGTTCGATCAGGTGGTCGACCTTGTCGCGCTCGCCGGCGTCGACAATGGCGCGCAGAAACTTCTCGGCCGCGGCGCGGCCTTCCGGCGACAGCGTCGCGAGCGCCTTGCCGATGCGGTGCGCCTGGAGGTCGAGCAGACGAAGCGCCAGCGCGCGACCGGATTCGGTGGGGTAGAGCAAGCGCTGGCGGCGGTCGAGCGGGCCGGTCTTCTGCTCGATGAAGCCGTTGTCGATCAGCTGCTTCAGCACGCGTCCGAGGCTCTGCTTGGTGATCTTCAGGATGTCGAGCAGGTCCGCGACCCGAATGCCCGGATGACGATTGACGAAATGGATGACGCGATGGTGCGCGCGGCCGAAGCCATAGCTGGTCAGTGCCGCATCCGGATCGGAGATGAAGTCGCGATAGGCAAAGAAGAGAAGCTCGATGTACGGGATCTCGGCCCGGTCGCTTGCCGACAGCGGGGTCGTCACCGTCCCCGCGGTTTTTGCTCGTTTTGCGCCGGCCGGAGCGTCTTTCAAATTTATGTCAGCCATGTTGACATATTTTCGGTCGTTTGTTACGAAAACCAGGCTCGGAGCGCAACGAATGGATACGCTCTGGGCCGCCTCCGGCAGGCTTATGTCCTTGGAATCTCATGCCGGCGGCACAATACGACGATTGCGGTGCAGCGCAAAAGGACCAGCGCCGTCGCCGCTGGCGATGAGAAGGGGCTAAGCTCGCGAGCTAATAAGAGCCCCGCGTGGTGAGGAGATAGAGTCATGGCTCAGCCCTTCGACGACCGGCCCGGCGTCATCTGGATGGATGGGAAGTTCGTTCCCTGGTCGGACGCCAAGATTCACGTACTGACCCATGGGCTCCACTACGCCAGCTCCGTGTTCGAGGGCGAGCGCGCCTACGGCGGGGTGGTCTTCCGCCTGGAGGAGCACACTGACCGCCTGCACGAGTCGGCGCGCATCCTGGGCTTCGAGATCCCCTACACCGCCGACCAGATAAACAAGGCGACGGCCGAGTTGCTGGTGCGGCAGAAGATGGTCGACGCATATGTCCGCCCGATCGCATGGCGCGGCAGCGAGATGATGGGCGTCTCGGCGCAGAACAACACCATCCATCTCGCGATCGCGGTGTGGGACTGGCCATCGTACTTCAAACCGGAGGAGCGGCTGAAAGGCATCCGCCTCGACATGGCGAAGTACCGCCGCCCGGATCCGGCGACCGAGCCCTCGAAGTCGAAGGCCGCCGGCCTCTATATGATCTGCACCATCTCCAAGCACGAGGCCGAGCGCAAAGGCTACGCCGACGCTCTGATGCTCGACTGGCGCGGCCAGATCGCCGAAGCGACCGGCGCCAACATCATGTTCGTGAAGGATGGCGTCCTCCACACACCGACACCAGACTGCTTCCTCGACGGCATCACGCGTCGCGCGGTCACCGACCTCGCGAGGAAGCGCGGCATGAAGGTGATCGAGCGCGCGATCATGCCGGAGGAGATGGCGACGTTCAGTGAAGCCTTCCTCTGCGGCACCGCTGCGGAGGTGACTCCGGTCTCCGAGATCGGCCAGTACCGCTTCACACCCGGCCAGATCAGCAAGACGCTGATGGAGGACTACTCCGCCGCGGTGCTGCCGACGACGCCGGCCATGGCAGTGAACGGGTAGGGGCCTAGTGCTTTCCGACGGGCTTCTTTCTGCTGTCATCCTTCGGCGGCGCGAAGCGCCGACCGGAGGATCGCGCGCCGCCTAGATCAGTAGCGAGTAGAGGTCTTCCCATTCGGGATTGCTCTTCTCGATCAGCGCCACCTTCCACGCACGTTTCCAATGCTTAAGACGTTTCTCGCGAGAAATCGCTTCGGCGACGTCGCCGAACTCCTCGACGTGAACCAACATCTTCAGGCCGTATGTTTTGGTGAAGCCCTTGAGGAGGCCTTCGCGATGTTCCCATGCACGTCGCGCGATGTCGTTGGTCACGCCGATGTACAGCGTGCCATGGCGGCGATTGGTCATGATGTAGACGTAATAGGCCATGGGGTCGCGGGCTCCATACCACGATCCTCCGGTCGACGCTTCGCGTCGCCGAAGGATGACAGCGATGGGCTTTGCGCGCCCGCGTCGTTTCTTGCCGCCCTTGCTGCCTCGCCGTGATCCAAAAAACAAAAAAGCCGCCGGCAGAGCATCCGGCGGCTTGCGAAAAGTTCCCCGCTTAGGCGATCAGCTCGCCGGCTGGAGCTCCACGGCCTTCGGGCCCTTGCCGCGTTTGTCGGGTTCGGTCTCGAAGGAGACCCGCTGGCCATCGGCCAAGGTGCCGAGACCGGAGCGCTCGACCGCGGTCACGTGGACGAACACGTCCTTGCCGCCGTCGTCCGGGGTGATGAAGCCGTACCCCTTCGACGCATTAAAGAACTTCACGGTGCCGTTCTGACGCATTGCATGACCTTCCGTTCCGTTACCGAGCGGACGGCACGCCTATAGTCACATGTAAGCCAAGCCTCGCACCCGTCCGCACCCGCAATTTATGCGGCAGAAACCGCGGGAAAACAACGTCCGCCGCTTGACTAGGGGCCGTTGGCGATCACCGGGCGCGGCAGATTCGGCCGCGCGAAACGCGCCGAGCGCACTGTCCGGGTGTGACGGGCGTCACACGGCGGCGCGACGTGCCTCGCCGGCTGGTCGCGGGTCACTTCCCGAACAGCTTTGGCAGTTTGATCCTGGGAAGCTTGGTTAGCGGAGTCTTGATGGCCTTGCCGATGTCGTTGCCGGCGACGGTCACGTACTTGCGAATCGATGTGGTGCTGCCGCGCAGGCCCGGGACGAGATTCTTCTGATCGCCGAGGAAGGGCAGCGCCAGCTTGAAGGGCACGCCGGTGAGGAACGATCCGTCCCATGTGTCGCGCAGCGAGAATGCACCCAACGGAGTCATGTGCAGGAACTTGCCGACGACGTTGTGGAGGCGGCAGGCGCCGACCTTCGGACACACCTCGATCGCACCTTCGATCATCGCCACCGCCATCTCGCCGTCGTCCTTGGTGTAGACGTCGAACACGGTGCCGCGGACGCCGATGGTCGCGGTCGGCGTGACGATCTCGTAGGCGTTGTGATCCGCCTTGCCGGTGATGAACCTGAGCGCGCCCGCCGTCAGATTGATGACGACCTTGCCCTCGGAAGTGTTTGAATCATATACGAAATTATCGAGCACGATGGTCGAGGCCGGGCCGATCGCCAACTTCGTTTGATCGTTGAATTGAAACTGTCCGACGCCGTTTGCGTCGGTGGTGATCGTCTCGTTCTGGAAGACCGCATCGCCGCTCTTCAGCGTCGCCGCAGACGCGTCGCGCGTGCCGGTGACGGTCGTCGTGATCGCCGTCGCGGTGCCGATGTCTTCCGTCGCGGCGCGCGCGTGCGTCGCGAGCGTCGTGAGTGCGAGCGATGCGATGGCGATGCGGAACGTCGATGCGTTCATGCGTCGATCTCGATGAAGCGGTGCGAACGTACGAGATGATTCAGTGTGCGTCGAATCTTGCGCATGCGCGCGGACTCGCGTAATCGAATTAGCGCGCTGTTAACGCGCAAGTTGGACTACACTACGCGCGAGCCGATTCGGCTCACGCATTGGAGAGGAGAAGTACATTGGCTAAAGCGATGAAGAAGACTGCGAAGAAGCCGGCGAAGAAGGCCGCGAAGAAGCCGGCGAAGAAGGCGAAGAAGAAGTAGCCTGTTCGTCGTCGCTTCTGGCGACACGCTTCCGTTCCGCCGTCGCTGTCTTCTCTGACGAGCAGGCGCGCGGCGGACGGAGGGCCCAAGTCAAAGGGCCGAGTAAAAGGGGCACCACGCGGTGCCCCGTTTCGTTTCTGGCGTCTGCCAGCGGGAATCGGCGAAACGCATCTCAGCCGAAATGCGCTATGGTCCGCCTGACGACGGCCGTTGCTCCCGAGGGCAGGACCCATGGCTGACCTTCCCGACCGCAAGACACTCGCCGCCGCGCTGGCGCAGGCCGATGTCGTGCATGAGGAATACGAGCGCACCGCATTGAAGGGCATGGGCGACGACAAATGGCCCGGCTTCGTCGCGGCGTTCGTCATCGGCAAGCTCGGCGAGTTCGTCCCGGCCAGCCGCCTCGCTCTCCTGGTCGAGGAAGTCGCCGAGGGCGACGACTGGGCAAACGCAGCGGCGGATCATGTGCTGATGAAGCTCAGGTCGTAGCGGAGCAGCGAAACGGAGGGCGCAGTGCGACCCCCATCCGCCTCGCTCCGCTCGGCACCCTCCCCGCAAGGGGGAGGGAAGGCAGTGCCACATCCAGCACGCTGCCTGAGGAGGCGCCATCCCTCCCCCTTGCGGGGAGGGGGACCGCCGAAGGCGGTGGGTGGGGGTCTCGCAACATCTGTTGTGATCCTCCGATCACGGCTTCGCCGAACTGACGCATGACAAAAGAGAAGCGAGGCGAGGCAATGCGAACGACGCGTCGCCCTCTCTGCTGACACCTTCCGACGCTGCGCCCCTCGCTATTCCCAGGTGCATCCCCCATATTTCCGGACATGCGACCCCCGAAAAAATCCGGCTTCGGCGAAGCGCCCCAGCGGCCTCTGCAAGAGGCGAGGACGGCCGACGGCCGGACCGGGAAAGAAAAGAGTCTTCGGACGTCGCGCGGCACGTCGATGGGTGGGCGCGGCTCGGCGAAGGAGCGCGCGGCGGTCGGCCTCAACCCGGTGCCTGGCGTCGACGTCAATCTTGAGGACGTCGGGAGCCTCCCGCAGAACGCGGTGACGGCAACCGTCGAGGCGCTGTCGGCGCTGATCGAATCCGGCAGGCCGGAGTTCCGCGACAAGACCTGGGTGCCCCATCGCCCGCCGCGACCGGAGAAGTCCGAGGGCGGCGTGCCGCTCAAGATCGTCTCCGACTTCGAGCCGAAGGGCGATCAGCCGACGGCTATCGCCGAGCTGGTGGCCGGCGTGAACAGCCACGAGCGTGACCAGGTGCTGCTCGGCGTCACCGGCTCGGGCAAGACCTATACCGCCGCCAAGGTGATCGAGGCGACGCAGCGCCCGGCATTGGTGCTCGCGCCGAACAAGACGCTCGCAGCCCAGCTCTACGGCGAGTTCAAGGCCTTCTTCCCGGACAACGCGGTCGAGTATTTCGTCTCGTACTACGACTATTACCAGCCGGAAGCCTACGTCCCGCGGACCGACACCTACATCGAGAAGGAATCGTCGATCAACGAGCAGATCGACCGCATGCGCCACTCGGCGACGCGCTCGCTGCTGGAACGCGACGACGTCATCATCGTCGCGTCGGTGTCCTGCATCTACGGCATCGGCTCGGTCGAGACCTACACGGCGATGACCTTCGCGCTGACGCTCGGCGAGAAGATCGACCAGCGCCAGCTCATCGCCGACCTGGTCGCCCTCCAGTATAAGCGCGCCGATGCCGACTTCCGCCGCGGCAGCTTCCGGGTGCGGGGCGATACCATCGACCTGTTCCCCGCCCACCTGGAAGACCGCGCCTGGCGCATCAACCTGTTCGGCGACGAGATCGAGTCGATCACCGAGTTCGATCCGCTCACCGGCCAGAAGTCGTCCGAGCTGAAGCAGGTCAAGGTCTACGCCAACTCGCACTACGTCACGCCGCGCCCGACGCTGGCGCAGGCGGTGAAGGGCATCCGCGAGGAGCTGAAGCTCCGCCTCGATGAGCTGACGCAGGCCGGCCGTCTGCTCGAAGCCCAGCGGCTGGAGCAGCGCTGCCGCTTCGACCTCGAGATGATCGAGGCGACGGGCTCGTGCGCCGGCATCGAAAATTATTCGCGCTACCTTACCGGCCGCCGTCCCGGCGAGCCGCCGCCGACGCTGTTCGAATATCTCCCCGACAACGCCCTCGTCTTCGTCGACGAGAGCCACGTCACCATCCCGCAGATCGGCGGCATGTACCGCGGCGACTTCCGCCGCAAGGCGACGCTCGCCGAATACGGCTTCCGCCTGCCGTCGTGCATGGACAACCGGCCGCTCCGCTTCGAGGAGTGGGACCTGATGCGGCCGCAGTCGATGTACGTCTCGGCGACGCCGGGCGCGTGGGAGATGAACCGCACCGGCGGCGTCTTCACCGAGCAGGTGATCCGCCCGACCGGGCTGATCGACCCGCCGGTCGAGATCCGCCCGGCCAAGACCCAGGTCGACGATGTGCTCGGCGAGATCCGCGACACCGCCCTCAAAGGCTACCGCACGCTGGTCACGGTGCTGACCAAGCGCATGGCCGAGGACCTGACCGAATACCTGCACGAGCAGGGCGTGCGTGTCCGCTACATGCACTCCGACGTCGAGACGCTGGAGCGCATCGAGATCATCCGCGACCTTCGCCTCGGCGCCTTCGACGTGCTGGTTGGCATCAACCTGCTACGCGAGGGCCTCGACATCCCGGAGTGCGCGCTGGTCGCCATCCTCGACGCCGACAAGGAAGGCTTCCTGCGCTCCGAAACCTCGCTGGTGCAGACCATCGGCCGCGCGGCGCGCAACGTCGATGGCAAGGTCATCCTCTACGCCGACACCGTCACCGGTTCGATGGAGCGCGCCATCGCCGAGACCAACCGGCGGCGCGAGAAGCAGGTCGAGTACAACACCGCCAACGGCATCACGCCGGAGTCGGTGAAGAAGAACATCGGCGACATCCTGTCGTCGGTCTACGAGCGCGACCACGTCATCGTGCCGACCGGGCTGGCCGAAGACGGCCGCCTCATCGGCCACAACTTCAAGGCCACCATCGCCGATCTCGAGCAGCGCATGCGCGATGCTGCCGCCGATCTCGAGTTCGAGGAGGCCGCGCGGCTGCGCGACGAGATCAAGCGGCTCGAGGACCTCGAGCTCGCCACCGCCGACGATCCGATCGGGCGTGAGGAAGCCGGCGCCGCGGAGCGCGGAGGCTCTGCGCCGGACGCCGGCTCCGCCGGGGGGAAGGGGTCTTCCTCCCGCGTG
>DASZSW010000047.1:0-38411 GCA_035548515.1 Bauldia sp.
GTTATCGAGACATGACCGGCGCTTCGGTCCTCTTCGCGGCTAGCTCCTCGACGGGAGCGCCTTCTCCGGCTTCGCCGGCTAGGCCTTAACGCGACGTACCTACAGCCCGACGTGGGCAGGCGGTCGTAGTGCCGCCGGTCCAGTCATGCCCGCCCCGCGATCCCGGTGCGTGACCGGACATCGGCAGGGAACCGCATCCTCCCTCCGCCTTCAGGTCGCCACCGGTTGGCGCCCCTCGTGTGAGCGAGGATGGGGCGGAGTGTACGCGTGGTTTTGGCGGCGGGGATAAGTTTGAAGTTATGCCCGCGTGAGGCCTTCAGTTCAGCCACAAGATCGCGGCGTTGAGCAAAGCCGCGAAGCTGACCCAGGCCAAGTAAGGCGCCAGCAATAGCGAGGCGGCGCGGGAAAGCGGCCAGAACAGCATCATTGTCCAGACGATGGAGAGCCACAGCGCGCCAATCACGACCAGACCGGCAGCGGGGCTGTGCATGCCGAAAAAAGCGAACGACCACGCCACATTGAGCGCGATCTGCACGAAGAAGGGGACAAGCGCCCGCGGCCGATGCTCGCGCCACGCGAGCCATCCCGCCACGGCGATCATGACGTAGAGGAGGGTCCAGACAATGGGGAAGGCGAGGTTGGGCGGGTTGAACCAGGGCTTTGCCAGCCCGGCATACCAGGTCGGGATGTTGGGCGTCGTCGCCACGGAGCCGAGGCCGCCGGCCAGCGCCGAGAGCACCAGGAAAGCGCCGAGCGCCGCAATATCCTGACGTCCGTTGGGCCTGATGGCCGCGGTATTGGTCATATGCTCTGCCTACGGGTTGACCGCGCGGCAAGCGCGGCTAGGTTCCGCCCGGGATTCCCTCCGGGTCACATATAGATGGCCGATATCGACAAGGAAGCCGTGCTGGCGCGGCTGAATGGCATCCGCGGGCCGGACGATGATCGCGACATCGTGCGCCGCGGCATGGTGTCCGACGTCGTGATTGCGAACGGTCGCGTGATGTTTTCGATCACGGTGCCCGCCGAGCGCGCCGCTGCCTTTGAGCCGATGCGGCAGGCGGCTGAAACGGCCGTGCGCGCGATGCCTGGCGTCACCGGTGCGATGGTGGTGCTGACCGCGGAGAAGAAGGGCGCTGCGCCCGCCGCGCGCGCCGCGCCAGCGGCGGCGCAGCCGCGTCCGGTACCGCCGCCGCAACCGACCCACAGCCACGCGCCACCGCGCCAGGCGCGCCAGCCCGCGAAGGCCGACGTGCCAGGCATAGCCGCGATCATCGCGGTAGCGTCGGGCAAAGGCGGCGTCGGCAAATCCACAACCGCGGTGAACCTGGCGCTGGCGCTGCAGGCGAACGGCCTTCGTGTCGGCATGCTCGACGCCGACATCTACGGCCCGTCGCTGCCCCGGCTGCTGCATCTCACCGGCCGCCCCGAGGCGATCGGTGGCCGCACGCTGAAGCCGATGGAGGCTTACGGGCTGAAGGCGATGTCGATGGGCTTCCTCGTCGACGAGGAGACGCCGATGATCTGGCGCGGCCCGATGGTGCAATCCGCGCTGACGCAGATGCTGCGCGAAGTGGCATGGGGCGACCTCGACGTGCTGGTGGTCGACATGCCGCCCGGCACCGGCGATGCGCAGCTGACCATGGCGCAGCAGGTGCCGCTGGCCGGCGTTGTCATCGTCTCGACGCCGCAGGATCTGGCGCTGATCGACGCGCGGAAGGGCCTCGCGATGTTCCGCCGGGTCGACGTGCCGATCCTCGGCATCGTGGAAAACATGAGCACCTTCATCGCGCCCGACACCGGCAAGCGCTACGACATCTTCGGGCACGGCGGCGCGAAGGCGGAAGCGGCGCGCCTCGACGTACCGTTCCTGGGTGAGGTGCCTCTGGTCATGGCGATCCGCGAGACTTCCGATGCCGGGACGCCGATCGTCGTGGCGGAGCCGGACGGCCCGCACGCGGCCGCCTATCGCGCCATCGCCACAAAGGTCGCGGATGGTCTGAAGGCGGGCAGCCAGCGGGCGGCGCCGCGGATCGTGATAGAATAGGCGCGACGATGCTCGACAATCTCAAGGCCAAGAACCGCGCCTGGGCGGAGCGCAAGATCGCTGCCGACAGCGACTTCTTCAAACGGCTCGTCCGGCAGCAGGCACCCGAATACTTGTGGATCGGGTGCTCCGACAGCCGCGTGCCGGCGAACGAAATCGTCGACCTCGACCCGGGCGAGCTGTTCGTCCACCGCAACGTGGCCAATCTCGCGCCGCCGCAGGACGCGAACTACCTCTCCGTGCTTCAGTTCGCCGTGGATGTGCTGAAGGTGAAGCACATCCTGGTCGTCGGCCACTACGGCTGCGGTGGTGTCGCCGCCGCAGTCGACGGCAAGCGTCGCGGCCTGGTCGATCACTGGCTGCACCCGATCCGCGAATGCGCGCACGATCACAAGGCCGAGCTCGACGCGATCCCCGAGATGCGCGTGCGCCTCGATCGGCTGTGCGAGTTGAACGTCAAGCGTCAGGTGCAGAACGTCGCGTCCGACGTCTTCGTGCAGGACGCATGGGCGCGCGGGCAGGAGCTGCACGTCCACGGTTGGGTCTATGCGCTCGACACGGGGCTGGTGACTGATCTCGACGTGACGGTAAGCGGGCCGGAGAAGGGGTAGGCCTTTCGCCGCCCTTCATCGAAGACGCCGCCTCTCCCATAGGGAGAGGGGGTGCTGGTCCTGCGCCGACTCTAATCCTCGGCCCACATCCTCAGCAGGTTGGCGCTCGTCTTGGACAGCAGGTCGAACTCCGCCGTCTTGCCCTGTTTCTGGAACAGCGACTGGCGTGCGGTGTCGAGGTCGAACAGCATCTCGCGGCGCGCCGGGTCGCGAATGAAGCTGCGCGCCCAGCCGACCGCCGCGAGACGCGCACCTTTGGTCACCTCCGCGACGCGGTGGAGCGTGGTCGACGAATAGACCACCATCGAGCCGGCGGGCAGGCGGATGTCCTCTTCGCCCGCTGACGTTTCGATCACCAGCGCGCCGCCCTCGTAGCTGTCCTCCTCCGACAGAAAGAGAGTGAACGAGACGTCGCTGCGCACGCCGTTCATCAACGCATCATCGACGTGGCTGCCGTATGCCATGCCCGGCTCGTAGCGCGACAGGATGAGTGGCGTCAGCGCCTTCGGCCGGGCGACAAGACGAAACAGCGGGTGGTTGCTGATCTTCGCCGACAGCGTCTCGCGCAGCGATTGGACGACGATGTCGGCGCCCGAGGCTTGAAGGTTGTTCTTCACCAGCTTGGCCGCCCAGCCGGCGGTGGCGCGCCCGTCGACGAAGGCGACCTTCGTCAGCGTCTCGCGGGCTGCGGCGGTTTCCTCGGGGGTCAAGACATCGGAGATCACGGTGACCATGGCGAACGTCCGTTTCGAGTTATTCCAATGCGATGCTGCAGTTTGGAACAGTTCTCATATGTGATTGATTTATAAGGCGAATTCGTCGCACCCGTCTAGACAATACCGAGCCGATCTGCAATGCCTCCCACCGTATTGCAGAACCGCGGCCACCGCGTCGCGAGGGCGAGGAAAACGATCATGACGACACGGCGCAAGACCTGGATGGGCGTCGGCCTTTTTGCAATCGCCGGCACCGCAATTCCGACAGCCACGCAGACCGCGCTTGCCTCGAGCGACGCTGCAATCGTCAAGGCGGGCGCTGCCGCGAAGCTCGCGCCGCTGATGTTCGCGCAGGCCGGCGGAGAGCAGGGCGGTGAGGGCGGGATGGCGGCGCCGGAAAGCTACGCGCTGCCCGGCGTCACGCCGCCCGCCTACGATGCCAAAGCCGAAATCGCCGCATACGCCGCGGGCGTGCGCGCGAGCTACGTCGCCTCGGTCGAAAACGCCAAGACGATGTCGGCCGCCATCGACGCGCTGCTCGCCAATCCGACGGTCGAGACTCTCGCTGCTGCCCGCAAGGCGTGGACCGCGGCGCGGCCGTCTTACCTGGTCACCGAGTCGTACCGCTTCTACGACGGCCCCATCGAGGACGTGGAAGGCGAGATCAATTCGTGGCCGATGAACGAAGCCTTCATCGACTACGTCGTCGGCAACGACAAGGCGGGCATCATCAACGATCCGTCGAAGGACATCACCGTTGCTTCGCTGATCGTCGACAACCAGGCGACCGACGAGAGTGACGTGACGCTCGGCTGGCACGCGATCGAGTTCCTGCTCTGGGGGCAGGATCTGTCGGCCACCGGCCCGGGCGACCGTCCGGTTTCCGACTACATCGCCGGGCAGGGCAACAACGATCGCCGTCGCACCTACCTCAAGATCGTCACCGCCCGCATGATCGCGGACATCCAGCGCGTCGCTGACGCCTGGGCGCCGGGCGTCGCGGACAACTACGCCGCCACATTCCAGGCGCTGCCGCAGGTCGAGGCCATTGGGCGCATTCTCAACGGCATTGGCGTGCTCGCCGGCTCGGAGCTCATGTCGGAGCGCATGGCCGTGGGTCTGGACTCCGGCGACCAGGAAGATGAGCACTCCTGCTTCTCCGACACGACCCATCAGGACTTCGTCTACGACGTGAAGGGCGTCGAGAACGTGTGGACCGGCAAGTTCCCCGGTGCCGAAGGTCCCGGCATGCGTGATCTGGTCGCCAAGGTCGATCCGGCGTCGGCCAAGGAAGTCGACGGCCTGCTCGCCGATGCGACCACCAAGATCGCCGCCACCGGCGATCCGTGGGACCAGGTGCTGGCCGCCGCGCCGGACACGCAGGCCCGCAAGGACGCCGAAGCCGCGGTCGCCTCGCTCGGCGCGCTGGCCGATGGCATCAAGCGCGCCGCGGCCAAGCTCGGCGTGCTGGTGCAGATACCCACTGGGGGCTAGAGAAGGAGCGCTATGCTCCGCACATCATTCGTTGCAGTCGCCGCAGTCCTGACCGGCGCGACCGCCCTCGCCATTGGCGGGGGCGGTTCTCCTTTGGCGGGCATCGATGTCCGCGCCGAGCTGATGACCGCGCCGGTCACGATCGAGCTTGGCGGCGGCACCAGCCGTGTCATCGACAACAGCCAGAGCTTCACGTTCGTTGCCCCGAACGCGCCGGCCGAGCGGCAGCGGGTGTTCTCGTTCGGCAACCGTGTCTTCAACACCAAGTGGGCCGAATACCCCGCCTCGGTCCAATCGTTCGATGGCCTCGGCCCCACGTTCAACCGCAACTCCTGCTCGGGTTGCCACGTCTTCGACGGCCGCGGACAGCCGCCGCAGAACGTCGGCGATCCGATGGAGTCGATGCTCGTCCGTCTCTCGGGGCCGGACGGCAAGCCAGACCCGCGCTACGGCGACCAGCTCAACGATCGCGCCAATCTCAAGGTGAAGCCCGAGGGCAGGGCGATCATCGACTACACCGAAGTCCACGGCACATACGGCGATGGCACGCCGTACACGCTGCTCGCACCGCACGTCAGCTTCGAGGACCTAGCCTACGGGCCGCTGGATGGCGACCTGATCTCTGCGCGCGTCGCACCCCAGGTCATCGGCCTCGGCCTCCTGGAGGCCGTGCCGCAGGCAACCCTGGAGGCTTTGGCCGATCCCAATGACGCGGACCACGACGGCATCTCCGGTCGCGTCGCACATATCACCGACCACGACGGCAACCCGGCCGTCGGGCGCTTCGGCTGGAAGGACAACGAGCCGACCTTGCTCGATCAGGCCGCCGGCGCGGCTCTTGGCGACATTGGTCTCACCACATCGATCAACCCGCACGCCAATTGCCCGCCGGTGCAGGAGACGTGCACCAATGCGCCGGCGCAGAGCGACCCCGAGCTCAGCGACTCATTCCTCGACCGTATGGTCACATACCTCCGCACGCTGGCGGTGCCCGTAGCGCGCCCGGCGAGCGATGCTGCGTTCCAGTCCGGCCTGAGGACGTTCACCGCGATGGGCTGCGCCGCCTGCCATATGCCGACGCTGAAGACGGGACCTGCCGACCTGCCGGAACTGGCGAACCAGACGTTCCACCCGTTCACCGATCTTCTGTTGCACGACATGGGGGAGGGGCTGGCCGACCACCGTCCCGATCGCGATGCGAGCGGAAGCGAGTGGCGGACAGCGCCGCTCTGGGGTCTGGGCCTGGTGCCGATCACCAATGGCCACGACCGCCTGCTCCACGACGGCCGCGCGCGCGGCTTTGCCGAGGCGATCCTGTGGCACGGAGGCGAGGCGACCAAGGCGCGCGAAGCCTTCCGCAATGCGCCGATCGCCGAGCGCGATGCGCTGATCGCGTTCCTGAAGTCGCTGTAGGCCCTACAGACCCTCACCCGAGGCCGCTTCCTCCAGCAGCCGCGCGCGGCTTCGCTCGCGGTGGAAGGTGTAGATGCCCGACGCCGCGATGATGGCCATGCCGACATACACCGGCCAATCGGGAAGCTCGTGGAAGACAAGCACGCCGAGGATAATTGCCCAGACGATCGCGAGATACCGGAACGGTGCGACCACGCCGATGTCGCCATGGCGCATGAAGGCCACCGACAGCAGATATCCGCCGATGACGAAGACGACGGACGCGCACAGCAGCCCCATGTCCGCAAGCGACGGCACGACCCAGGTTTCCCCCACCGCCAGCGCGTAGAATGGACCGCAGATGCCGACGCCGGCGCCGGTGACATACGACACCAGCAGGGCAGACAGGCCGCGCGGCAGCACGCGGCTGCTGAAGTCGCGGAGCGCTACCAGCAGCGCGGAGGCGAGCGCCAGCAGGCTGAAGACGTTGAAGCCTTGCGCGCCGGGGCGCACGACGATCAGCACGCCGATGAAGCCCACCGCGATGGCGGTCCAACGTCGCCAGCCGACCGCCTCGCCGAGGAACAGGGCACCCGCGGCGGTAATGGCCAGCGGCACGATCTGGAGGATCGTGTTGAGGTTGGCGATGGGCATGTGGATGAGCGCGGCGAGGTAAGTGAATGCCGAAGCGGCCTCACCGAAGGTCCGCCAGAACAGCGCCCGGCTGCGGAGAAGCTTCGCCTGCCGCCAGACGCCGGTGATCAAGACAGCGGGCGTCAGCGCGATCGTCACGACGATGCCGCGCAACGTGATGAATTCGCCAAGCGGGATGGCGCCGCCGATCAGCTTGATCAGCGTGTCGCTGAGCAGGAAGGCGAGGTTGCAGGCGACGAGAAAGCCGATGCCGCGGAGGTTCTCGCGAAAGGGCGTCATTGGCTGTTGTTTTTGGCTGCCGGGCGAGTCGAGGTGGGCGAGGCACGTATGCCACCATTCGGCCCGGCAATCACGTCAGAGATTTTGATCGATCGCGCTAGGCAAAGCGCGACAGGCGGAACGGCGCGATGTCGAACCGCGGGGAGCCGGAAGTCGCGAGATCGGCAAGGATCTCACCCATGACGCTGGCAAACTTGTAGCCGTGCCCTGAGCACGGCGAGGCGATGATGACCTCCTCGTGACCGGGAAGGGCATCGACGATAAAGGTTTCGTCTGGCGTGAGCGTGTACAGGCAGGTGCGGAGCGCCATGACCGGACCGTTCGCGTCAGGAAAGTATGCGGCTAGACACGCCCGCAGCGCCGCCTCGTCGCGCGCGGTCGCCTCGCGCGACAACGTCTCCGGCGTCCCGGTCTCCTGAAAATGACGGTGCAGGCCAATCTTCACGCCCGGGATGCCGTACGAGGGCAGCAGATAGAACGCGCCCTCAGGCACGTCGAGGATCGTCACCGGAAAGACATCGGGGGTGAACCTCGCGGGCGTCGCCGGCTGGAACCAGCCCAGCACCTGCCGCTCCGGCACAGCCAGCGGCGCGAGCTGCGGCACGAGCTCGGCCAGCCACGCACCCGCCGCTACGATCAGCCTTCCCGCCTCGTAAACACCGCGGTCGGTGCGCACGCGCACGCCACCGCCGGCGATCGGCGTCCATTCCACCACGCGTTCGCGCGCGCGGATCTCCGCGCCTGCCGACTGTGCCAGCGCGACATGCGCCACGATCGCGCGCTCGGAAAGTATGAAGCCCGCTTCGGCCTCGTACACGGCCCGAAGATTTGCGGGCAGCCGAAAGCCGGCGAAGCGGGCGTTGATGTCGGCGCCGGTCAGAACCTCGTGCGGCAGGCCGTGAACGCGGCAGGATTCCAGCGCGCCCTCGAAAATCGCATGGCCCTCCGGCGCGATGTCGAGGCCACCGGTGGTGATCATCAGCGGCTCGCCGAAGCGATCGCCCGTTTCGCGCCAGAGCTCCACGGCGCGCCGCAGCATCGGCACGTAGAATGGCCCCTCGAAATAGGCGAGGCGGATAATCCGCGTGATGCCGTGCGACGAGCCCATGCTATTGGCGATGTCGAACCTCTCGAGCCCCAGCACCTTCTGCCCGCGGAGCGCGAGCTGGTAGCAGGTGGCCGAGCCGTGGCCGCCGACACCGGCGACGATGACATCGTAGGTCATCCCGCGAAGCTCCCACGCGTGGCGGCTTGCGGCAACTCTGCCGGCGGCCTATGTGGCTCGGCTATGAGCGACACGACGCCCTGGCCGCTGGAAATCCGCCTCAAGCAAGACCGCCGCACGCTGGTGGTCGCTTTCGACGATGGCGTGGTCCACGACCTGCCGGCCGAGATGCTGCGCGTCCTCTCGCCGTCCGCCGAGGTGCAGGGCCACAGTCCCGAACAGCGCGTGACGGTCGGCGGCAAGAAGGACGTGACGATCGTTGGCGTCGACCCGGTCGGCAACTACGCCGTGAAGCTGAGCTTCGACGACGGCCACAACACCGGGCTGTTCACCTGGGGCTACCTGCGGAAAATGGGCGACGAGCGCGACGCGCTGTTTGCGGCATACGAGCGCGAACTCGCGGCGAAGGGGATGGGGCGGTAACGGGGTCGCGCCGACCTAAACCCGCGTGACGCCCTTCTTCCCTTCGCCCGCCTTCAGCAACGCGTCGAGCACCTTCTGCACGTCCGCCGCCCGGCGGAAGCTCGGGTCGCCGTTGACGCCTGACGCGACCGCGGTGGCGAAGCGCTGGTAGGTGCTCGGAACCGGCGGGCACTTCACTTCGCGCCATGTCGCCGTCTCGATGTCCGCGCCGGCGCAGGCCTGAAGCGACGAGTTCTTGCCGTCGGTGTGCACCTTCACCGCGCCCTTGTCGCCGAACAGCGTGACGTCGAGATCGTTGAGGTAGCCGGTGGCGAAGCGCGTCGCCTGGATGAAGCCCAGGGCGCCGTTCTCAAGTTCGGCCGTCATCGCGAACGAGTCATTGGCGTCGAGCTTGTACTTGCCGATCTTGTCCTTCGGCGCCTTGTGGAAGGTGCGCACCATCGGCGCCATGGCGGCGATGTCGCTGCCCGCGGCGAACGTGGCGAAATCGATGATGTGGACGCCGACGTCGCCGACCACGCCCTTGGAGCCGTGCTCGGTCGACAGCCGCCACAGCCACCGGTCCTCGGTGCGCCAGTCGCCCCACGCCCTGGAGACCAGCCAGCTCTGCCGGTAGGAGGCCTCGAAATGGCGCACGGTGCCCAGTTGACCGGAGGTCGCCATGGCGCGTGCTTTGTGCACGGCAGGCGACGAGCGGTAGGTGAGGTTGACCATGTTGATCAGCCCGGCCTTTTCCGCCGCCTTGGTCATCTTTTTGGCATGCGGATAGTCGGTGGCGAGCGGCTTCTCGCAGAACACGTGCTTGCCCGCCGCGATCAGTTTCATCGTGGTCGGATAGTGCACGGCGTCCGGCGTCACGTTCGCCGCCGCGTCGAATTCGCCCCACTTGATCGCGGCGTCGAGGTCGGCGAACACGTTGGTGATCTTGTGTTCGGCGGCGAAAGCCGCACGGCGCTCGGCGTTGGTCTCGACCGCCGCCACCAGCTTGACGCCCTTGATCGCCTTGAAGTTGGCGGCGTGCGCCGCCGCCATCGAACCCGTGCCGATGATGAGAAGCTTCATGGATCGGCTAGCGTCCCTGGTGCTCGGCAGCGGAGAGGACGGGGCCCTTCGGCACGATGTTCTCGTTCGCCTTGATGTTCTTCTGCTCCCACTGGTCCTCTGCGAAGCGGTTGGGGTTGTGGGCCCACTTCACCGCATTGCGCAGCACCGTCTGCACCTCGGGCTGGTGGTAGATCGGATACACCTCGTGGCCGGGCGAGAAGTAGAAGATGTTGCCGCCGCCGCGCTGGTAGGTGACGCCCGAGCGGAACACGTTGCCGCCCTCGTACCAGGAGATGAACACCGTCTCCTTCGGTTCCGGAATCGAGAAGGGCTCGCCGTACATCTCGGTCTCGGGGACGAGGAATGACGGCGGCAGACCGGCGGCAATCGGATGCGTCCGGTTCACCGTCCACACGCGCTCCTTCTCACCCGCCTCGCGCCACTGAAGGGCGCAGGGCGAGCCCATCAGCTTCTTGAACAGCTTCGAGAAATGGCCGGAGTGAAGGACGATCAGGCCCATGCCTTCCCAGACCCGGGTGCAAATGTTGTCCACGACGGCATCCGGCACCTGGTCGTGCGCGACGTGACCCCACCACGTCAGCACATCGACGTCCTTGAGCTTGGCGGCCGACAGCCCGGTTTCGAGCTGGTCCAGGGTAACGGTGGTCGCCTTGATCGCGGCGTCCGCGTTCAGGGCGTCGGCAATCGCCCCGTGCATGCCCTTCGGGTAGAGGCCGCCGACGACGGCGTTCTTCCGCTCGTGGACGTTCTCTCCGTAGACGACGGCGCGGATAGGCATGGCAGCTGGCTCCCTGGGATCGCGGCGCGGGCGGCAACGGGCAGGCCCGGCGACGGCGGGCACATATACTAGAGCCGCGGCGGTGTTGCACTTTCCAAATTTTTGGATCGCCGTGCGAAATTTGCCGCACCGGCGCCGAAAACACACCGGCGCGCGGAATGCCGTTGCATGTCAGTAAATTCGCTGCGAATGGGAACCGTTGCCGTAACGCAGAGTTAGGCGCCGTCGGTCAATCGTTGTCGAGCGCACCCGGGGAATTTGAAAGCGTCATGAGTATCGCTATTCGCGTGGCCGTTTTCCTGGCGCTGACCGGGCTTTCGGCCGTGTTTTTGGCCCTGCCTTACGTTCAGATCCAGTAGACGCCGCCTTTCCTGTCCGGAAGCAGACCGGACACCGGGCGCGCTTCTCTTCGGCCATCACGAACGGGCTGAGGGCGGTCACGGCAACCAGCCCGCACAGCGTCTTCAGTTGTCCCTGTTTGAGCCTGCCGAAGTGCGGCGGCGCCAGATGGATGCGCTCGTCGCCGAGTACGTGCACCGGAATTGTGCGGGGCTCGCGCGTCATGGGACGGGCGCCACGTCGAACGGCGCGGGCGCCTCACCGCGCCGGTGGCGGGCCACCATCTCTCGATAGGCCGACTCCAGATGGCGGGTGGTGCGCGCCGTGTCGAACAGGGGTGTCGTGTCGCGGTTCGCGGCGACCTTTGCCCGTATGCCGGCGAGGCGGTTGGGATCGGTTGCGAGCGCGATCGCCAAGGCGCGGAATTCGTCGAGGCTCGTCGTCACCAGTTCGGGCAACCCGATCGCGTGCAGGACGCTTGATGCAACGCGGCCGGCGAATGACTCGCCCTCGCACGTGATGATCGGCAGACCGGCCCACAACGCGTCCACGCCCGTGGTGTGCGCGTTGTAGGGCAGGGTGTCGAGGCTGAGGTCGGCGAGACGGTGCCGCGCGAGATGCTGATCCACCGGAAGCGGGGGCGCGAACACCAGGCGCGTCGGATCGATCCCGCGGGCGGCCGCTTCGCGCGCCAGGTTGCCCGGCACGGACGCGTTGCCGGCCAACAGCCACAGGACGCTGTCCGGTACGGCGTGGAGTATCTCCATCCAGACGCCGAACATCTGCGGCGTGATCTTGTAGCTGTTGTTGAAGCAGCAGAACACGAAGGCGCCTTCCGGCAGGCCCGCCTCGGCGCGGGAAGGTGTCGTCTCCGCGATCGGACGCTTGTCGTCGTTCGGATAGTAGCTGTCCGGAAGACGCACGACCGCTTCGCTGTACCAGCGCTCGGCGCCCCGCGGGATCACGACCGGGTCGGCGAGAAGGTAGTCGATGAACGGCGCGCCGCTTGTACCAGGGAAGCCGAGGTAGGCTGCCTGCACGGGCGCCGGGCGCATCGCGAACGTGCGCGGCCGCGCTCCGGACGTGTGCCCGCCGAGATCGACGGCGACGTCTATGTGCTGGTCTCGAAGATATTCGGCGATGGCCTGGTCCGAAAAAGTGCGCGCGTCGAGGAAATGGTCACACGCGGTGGCGATGCGCTTGCGGACGTCGCTCTGGTCGTCCGGCCCGACAGAAACGCCAAAAATCTCGAAGTCGGAATGGTCGTGCTGTTCAAGGAATCCCACGACCAGGTGGCCGACCGGGTGCAGGCGGAAATCGTTCGAGACATACGCGACGCGCAGACGCTCGCCGGGACGTTGCTCGCGGCCGCGGTAGAGGGGCGGCATCGGAGGAAAACTGCGCGCGCCGTATTGGGTGGCGCAGGCAAGCTGGTCGGCGGGATTGTCGGTGAGCGCCAGGACGTAGAACGGAGACGCCTCGGCGGAACCGCCACGGATTGCGGTCAGGATCCGATCGATGATCGCATCGATCCCGTTCCAGTCGCAGGCGGCGAGTTGCGTGCGTGCGAACTCTGCCAGCGCCTCGATATCGTCGGGCTTGAGCCGGGCAACCTCGCGAAAGTCAGCCAGCGCGGCGTCGAGCCGCTTGAGCTCGACCAGCGCGAGACCGCGCGCCAGGCGGCCACGAGGGTCTGTGGATGCGATGGCGACCGCCTTCTCGTATTCGGCCAGCGCTTCTGCGAATTGTCCGCGCCGGCCGAATGACGAGCCGAGTACGATGCGCGCTTCGAAATCGTCGGGCGCGAGCGCGAGCACGCGGTTGGCGGTTGCCACAGCCTCGTCGAGCTTGCCCTGATGGAAAAGCGCGACGGCGAGATTGGATAAAGCCGAGACGCGATCTGGCACGATCGCGAGCGCGCCGCGCAGGCGCTGCTCGGCGCCGGCGTAGTCGCGGGCGTCCAATAGATCGAGCGCCGCGAAGAAATGCGCCTTGGCCTGTTCGACGTCGCTCAACACTGTCCCCCGAAACGAAAATGGGGCGCCCGGAGGCGCCCCATCTCGTAACGCGAGGATGTTCCGAATTCTAGAAGGGCGAATCCGGGAAGTAGAAGTCCTTGGCGTTGTCCTTGGTGATCAGTGTGGCGTCGAGGATGTACGAGCCGTTGACCGGAACGCCGCCGTAGAGCTTGGCAGCGGTCAGCTCGAGCGCGGTGCCCACCATCGCCGGCGGGTAGAGCACGTCGACCGGGATCATCTTGTCGCCGTCCATGACCTTCTTGACCATGTCCTTGGAGCCGGCGCCGGCGATCACGTACTGGATGTCGGTACGCTTGGCCTGGTCGATCGCCTTGAGGGCGCCAACCGCCATGTCGTCATCCTGCACCCACGCCACGTCGATCTTCGGGTACTTGGTCAGGAAGTCCTGCATCACCTTGAAGGCGTCGTCCTGCGACCAGTTGCCGAACTGCTTCTCGAGCACCTTGACGCCCGAGCCGGCGATCGCCTTGTCGAAGCCGTCCTGGCGCTGCTGGTCGATCGGGATCGGCAGGCCGCGGATCACGACGACCTGCGCGTTCGGCGTGGTCGCCTTGATGTAGTTGCCGGCGACTTCGCCGAGCGCCGGGTTGTTGCCGGCGACGTAGAGATCGCGAACCGACGTGTCGTTGTTCGACGGCGCGCGGTCGACGAGCGCAACGAACGTGCCCTTCGACTTGATCTCCTTGATCGCGTTGACGAGCGGATCCGGATCGGTCGGCAGGATGACGAGAGCGTTGATGCCCTGCGTCTCGAGGTCCTGCAGAGCGTTGGCCTGCGAGGCCGGATCCGGCGACGTCTTCACGATCACGTTGAGGCCCGGGTGCTCGGCCATCAGCAGCTTGGCCACGCGGTTGGCATGGAACACCACGCCGCCCGTCCAGCCGTGGTCGGCGGCCGGAATGGACACGCCGATCGTGTACTTCATGTCATCGGCGTGAGCCACGCCGACGAGGGCAGCCATCGCTACGGCGGCTCCCATCAATACTTTACGCATGCATTTCTCCCTCGTTTTACTAGGGCCTAGTCCATTTTGAACGCCGGGCGACCCAGTTGACCCGGCCAGTCTCTCACGTCCGGCGCATCAATGAACGCTGCACCAGCATCGCGATGATGATGATCGTACCTTGCACGGCGCCGATCAGATACTCGCTGATGAAGTTCGACAGCAGCATGATGTTGCCGACAATTTCCAGAATGAGCGCGCCGCAGATCGTCCCCCAGATGCGCCCGACGCCGCCGCGAAGCGCCGTCCCGCCGACGACCACCGCCGTGATTGCCTGGAGCTCCCACAGGATGCCAGTCGTGGCGTTGGCCGAACCCAGCCGCGGCACATAGAGAATGACCGCAATCGCTACGCAAAGTCCCTGGATGACGTACGTGATGGTGCGCACGCGGTTAACGGGAATGCCGGAGTAGCGCGCGACGTCCTCGCTCGAGCCGACCGCGATGACGTGACGGCCGTAGGGCGTACGGTAAAGGATGAAGGCGCCCACGAGCGCGGTGAGCAGGATCACGATGATCGGCACCGGCAGGCCCAGGATGCTGCCGTAATAGAACGGGTGCATCAGGTCGTTGATCGTGGAATTGCGCGACGTGATCGAGCCGCCCTGCGACAGCCAGGTGGTGAGGCCGCGGAAGATGCCCATTGTGCCGAGCGTGGCGATGAACGGCTCGATCCTTCCGACGGTGGTGATGAGCCCGTTGGCGAGGCCACAGGCAGCGCCGATGACTACCGTCAACCCGAGCGCCACGAGCAGTAGCGTCAGCGGATCGCCGATGGCGCCCGCGTTGAGGAACAGGATCAACAGACTGGACACGAAGGCGACCATCGACCCGACGGACAGATCGAGCCCGCCCGCCGAGATGACGAATGTCGCGCCGACGCCGATAATCGCGGTGAAGGCCGAGCGCGTCGCGACGTTGATCAGGTTATTGGTCGACAGGAAGTTGCCGTTGACGAATACGCCCACGATCAACAGCACCAGCAGCGCCGCGAAAGGCGCGATCGTGGCCATGTCGATCCGCCGGATCGGCAGGCCCGGCTTTTCCTTCAGCGTCGTCTCGCTCATGCCGCCCCCGTCAATGCAATCGCCGCCTCGGCGCGCGTCTTCACGCCGGTCGCATACACCACGATCTCGTTCTCCGTCATCGCGTCGCCCGATACCTCGCCGACGATCTTGCCGCCGCGCATCACCAGGATGCGGTGGCAGATGCCGATCAGCTCCTGCATCTCCGATGAGATGACGATGATGGCTTTCCCCTGCTTCGCCAGCTCGGCGATGAATTTGTAAATCTGTTGCTTGGTGCCGATGTCGATGCCACGGGTTGGCTCGTCGATGATGATGACTTCCGGTTCGAGGAGCATCATCTTGGCGAGCAGCAACTTCTGCTGGTTGCCGCCCGAAAGCTGCCCGGCAAGCATATCGCGCCGGGGCGCGCGAATGTCGAACTCGCCGATCGCCTTGGAGAGCGCGGTGTCTTCCTTCGGCCGGTCGAGCAGCGGGCCGCGGACGAAATGCTGAAGCGCGGCAAGTGTGAGGTTGGTCGGCAGGTCCTTGGCCAGCAGCAGGCCTTTGCCCTTCCGATCCTCCGATAGATAGACGATGCCCTCGTGCATCGAGTCGCGCACGGTGTGGAACGTGACCGGCTTGCCCTTGAAGCGAATCTCGCCGCGGTGCGGACGCAGCCCGACCACGCCTTCCAGCAGTTCGGTACGCCCCGCGCCGATCAGCCCCGCGAAACCCAGAATCTCACCCGGCCTCACGTTGAACGACGCTTCGCTGGCGTAGCCGGGCACCTCGATACCTTTGACGTCGAGGATCGCATCGCCGGCGGGCTCCGGGGTGCGGTCCGGGTAAAGATGCGACACGTCGCGGCCGACCATCAGCCGCGCCATGTCGACAGGGGCGAGGGTAGAGGCTTCGCGGGTGGCGATGTGCTTGCCGTCGCGCAGCACCGTGATGCGGTCGGCGATAGCGGCGACCTCGTTGAGCCGGTGCGAGATGTAGAGGATGGCGGTGCCCTTGCTCCGCAGCTCGCGGATCACCTTGAGCAGCGCCTCGGTTTCGAACGGCGTGAGCGACGCCGTCGGCTCGTCGAAGATCGCGACCCGGTGCGGCACGCTGAGCGCGCGGGCGATCTGCACCAGTTGGCGCTGCGCGATCGACAGGCGCGAGACCACCACGGTGGGCTCGATGTCGGCGCCGAGCGCGGCGACTGCCTCGCGGGCCTGCCGGTTCATCTCGCGGTCATTGACGCTGATGCCGCCGACCCTGATCTCGCGGCCCATGAAGATGTTCTGCGCGACCGTCAGATGCGGCGCGAGCAAAATCTCTTGGTGGACGAGCACGATGCCGCGCTTCTCGGCATCGACGGGCCCGCTGAACACAATCTCGTGACCGTCGAGCAGAATTGCCCCGCGCGAAGGCATCAGGTGCCCCGCGAGAATCTTCATCAGCGTGGATTTGCCGGCGCCGTTCTCTCCGACGATGGCATGCACCTCGCCAGCGTTGAGCCCGACGGTGACGTCGCTCAACACCTCGACCGGGCCAAAGGACTTCGAAAGGTGCCGCGCCTCAAGCAGAAAGGGCGCGTTGCCGTCCGCTAACTCCGCCATCGTTCTTGTTGTTTATCCCGAACCCTAGACTTGCGTTGAAAGCTAGCGTCCCAAGCGCCATTCGGCAAATGAGGAACGCACCCGGTGGCGAAAATCCGCAAATGATTTCGCTGACATGCGAATACATGCCGGTTCGCGTTTGAACTGCGGGCGATGGTGGGCGCGACAGGGATTGAACCTGTGACCCCTCCCGTGTGAAGGGAGTGCTCTCCCGCTGAGCTACGCGCCCGTCCAGGCGCGGGCTTAGCGGATCGGCCGAATCCAAGTCAAGGCACGCGCATTTCAGCGACGGCCGCCGGGAGGTCTGCGAGGCTTCCGACCACCCGGGTGGGGCCAAGGCGGCTGACCGGAACCGGGCTGTAGCCGAAACTGACCGCGACAACCGGAACGCCGGCGGCCTTGGCCGTATCGATGTCGGTGGCCGAGTCGCCGACCATGACGGCATCCCCGGGGTCGCCTCCAGCCAGGCGCACGGTTTCGGTCAGATGGCGCGGGTCAGGCTTGCGGAAGCCAAACGTGTCCTGGCCGGTGATCGCCGCGAAGCGATCCGCGAGGCCGAGGATCGCGAGGAGCTTCCGTGCCGGTGCCTCGTACTTGTTGGTGCAGACTGCCAGCAGCCAGCCGTCGGCGGCGAAACGGGCGAGCATCGCCTCCGCTCCGGGGTAGGGCCGGCTGGAGTCGGCGATGTGCGCGTCGTAGTACGCCATGAACCGGGCGAGCAGCGCGTCGAGCTTCGCCGGCGTCAGCGCACGGCCCTCCGCGGCGAAGGCCGCTTCGAGCAATACGCGCGCCCCGCTGCCCACCATGCCGATCAATCGGTCGCGCGAGACCGGCACCATGCCTTCGGACACGAGCACCGCATTCAGCGTCGCCACCAGGTCGTCGGCGGTATCGACCAGCGTGCCATCGAGATCGAAGACGATTGTCGGTCGCGTCACAGGCCGATGCCGCGCGCCATCATCGCCGCGAAGATGAGGATGAAGATGAACGCGACCCCCTCGGCGTGCATGAACCGTTTGGCGGCGGCCACCGCGGTGGCATCGGGCCGGAAGGTCGGATCCGCGTCGGAGGCGCGACGCCAGCGCAGAATGCGCAGCGTCGGCGGGATCGAAAAGATGCCGACCAGGATGAACGACGCGATCTTCGCCCAGAAGATCGGGTTGTGCTCGTAGAACTCGGCGCCCTTCAGGCCGAAGTGCACCCGGCTGAAACCGATGATGACGATCAGCCCCGCCACGATACCGTAAGCGAGGTCGATGCGGGCCAGCCGGAGCAGGCGCGAGCGCGGCAGCTCGGGCTGGAGCATGACCATCTCGGTCACCAGTAATCCGAACAGGGTGAAAATCAGCAGGTGATGGGCAATCGCCAGCAAGAGATCGGTCAGCATCGCTCGCCCTCGCGCCAAACCTCGAACCGCGCCCTAGATACTGCTTTGTGTCGGTCCTGTCCCATGCGTGACTTCGCCGCCTGTGGGGTGGTAAGAGCCGGGCTCAACCTTCCGAGGAACACGAGATGCAGCTCCGCGATCCCTCGCTCCTGCGCCAGCAATGCTTTGTCGGTGGCAAATGGATCGGCAACCCGGAGACGGCCGTCACGGATCCGGCGACCGGTGACGTGATCGCCAAGGTCCCCCGCTTCGGCACCGCCGAAACGAAGGACGCCATCGTCGTCGCGGACAAGGCGTTCGCCGCGTGGTCGAAAATGACCGGCAAGGCACGGGCCAAGATCCTGCGCGCATGGTTCGACCTCATCATCGCCAACCGCGACGATGTCGCGCTGATCATGACAACCGAGCAGGGCAAGCCGCTCGCTGAGGCGCTCGGCGAGGTGGACTACGCCGCGTCGTTTGTGGAGTTCAACGGGGAGGAGGCGAAGCGCGTCTACGGCGAGACCAGCCAGAGCCACCGCGAGGACGCGCGCATCGTCGTGGTCAAGCAGCCGATCGGCGTTGTCGGCGCCATCACGCCGTGGAACTTCCCGGCGGCGATGATCACTCGCAAATGTGCGCCAGCGCTGGCAGCCGGCTGCACCGTGGTGTGCAAACCCGCGGGCGAGACGCCGCTGACGGCGCTGGCACTGGCGGCTCTCGCCGAACGGGCAGGGGTGCCCGCGGGCGTGTTCAACATCATCACCGGCAAGGCCTCAGCTATCGGCGAGGAGCTGACCACGAGCCCGTTGGTCAAGTGCATCGCCTTCACCGGCTCGACCGAGATCGGCAAGCTGCTCATGGGCCAAGCCGCCTCGACGGTGAAGAAGGTCGCCCTGGAACTCGGCGGCAACGCGCCCTTCATCGTCTTCGATGACGCCGACGTCGACTCCGCGGTGGAAGGCGCCATCTTCTCCAAGTTCCGCAACATGGGGCAGACCTGCATCTGCGCCAACCGCATCTATGTGCAGGACGGCATCTACGACGCCTTCGCCGCCAAGCTGGCCGAAGGCGTGAAGAAGCTGAAGGTCGGCAACGGCACCGCGCCGGGCGTCGTCCAGGGACCGCTGATCAACATGGCGGCAGTGGAAAAGGTCGAGCACCACATCAAGGACGCGGTCGACAGGGGCGCCAAGGTCGCCGTCGGCGGCCATCGCCACAACCTCGGCGGAACATTCTTCGAGCCGACTGTGTTGACCGGGGTGAAGCCCGACATGTTGATCACGAAGGAAGAGACCTTCGGTCCTGTCGCGCCGCTCTACCGGTTCAAGACTGAGGAAGAAGCGATCCGGCTCGCCAACGACACCGAGTTCGGCCTCGCCGCCTATTTCTACGCACGCGATATCGGGCGTGTCTGGCGCGTTGGCGAAGGTCTGGAGTACGGCATGATCGGCATCAACTCAGGCGCCATCTCGACCGAGCTCGCCCCGTTCGGCGGCATGAAGGAGTCGGGCCTTGGCCGCGAGGGCTCGCACTACGGCGTCGAGGAGTTCGTCGAAGTGAAGTACATGCTCATGGGAGGTCTCGACCGGTGAGCGTCGAGAAAAATCCTGCCGGTGACGACTCGCGCCGCAAGGCCGGCGCGATCGCTGCCGCTGAGGTGACGACCGGCATGAAGCTCGGCCTCGGCAGCGGCCGCACGGCGGAATATTTCGTCCGCGCTCTGGGCGACCGCGTGAAAGCGGAGGGCCTGTCGATCGTCGGCGTCCCGACGTCGGAGCAGACCGCTGCGGTTGCCCGCGAGGCCGGCGTGCCGCTGACGACGCTCGACGCTAATCCGCAGCTCGATCTCGCGGTCGACGGCGCCGACGAGGTCGGCCCCGGTCTCCGTCTGATCAAGGGCGGCGGCGGTGCGCTGCTGCGCGAGAAGATCGTCGCTTCTGCGGCCAGGCGCATGATCGTTGTCGCCGACAAGGCCAAGGTTGTACCGATGCTGGGCGGCTTTCCCCTGCCGATCGAGGTCATCCCCTTTGGGGCGGGGACCACGCGGATCGCCATCGAGCGGGCCGCCTCGCGCCTCGGCCTGACCGGCGCCCTGAAATTGAGGGAAACGCGGGATGGTGCGCCCTATCGCACCGACGGCGGAAACCACATCATCGACGCGGCCTTTGGCCGGATTCCCGACCCTGATACATTGGCCGCCGCCCTGAAACAGATCGTGGGCGTAGTGGAACACGGGCTCTTCATTCGCCTCGCGGCAAGTGCCATCATTGCCGACGGCGACCGGGTGGAACGGCTCTCCCCCTGATCCTTCAACTCCCGAATGGAGCGTAACTGTCATGTCATTTCTGGCTAACCTCGCCCGCGCCGCCATTGTCGGTATCGCGCTGGCGCTCGCGCCATCGTTTGCCAATGCGCAGGAGATCAGCGCCTCGCACCTCGCCGCCGCGCTCGACGTGGTGAAGAGCGCCAAGGCATCGCGCGGCTTCGACAACGTGCTGCCGACACTCGCCGGTCAGGTCGAGGACCGCTACATCCGCCTGCGGCCCGACCTCCACAAGGAAATCACGGCGGCGGTCGAGAACGCTGCGCTGAAGCTCGCCGCCCGCCGCACCGACCTCGACAACGATGTCGCCCGCGTCTGGGCGAAGCACTTCAGCGAGGACGAGCTGAAGACGATCGCTGCCTTCTACAAGACGGACGCCGGCAAGAAATTCGCCGACGTCGGTTCGCTCGTCTACGCCGAGACGCTCGACGCGGTAAGCCACTGGTCCGACCGGCTTGGCGAGGAGTTGCTCGACAAGGCCAAGGAAGAGATGAAGACCGCCGGCATCACGTTCTGATGGTGACTGCCTCCTACGACTACGATCTCGTCGTCATCGGCGCCGGCTCCGCCGGCGTCCGGGCGGCACGGCGCGCTGCCGAACTCGGCAAGCGCGTCGCGGTCGTAGAGCAAGACAGGGTGGGTGGCACATGCGTGCTGCGCGGCTGCGTGCCGAAGAAGCTGTTCGTCAACGCCGCGCACTACGCGGAAGCCTTCGAGGACGCAGTCGGCTTCGGCTGGCGCGTCGAGGGTTTGCACTTCGATTGGGCGACGTTGGCCACCAACGTTCAGGGCGACGTGGCGTGGCTGTCCAGCATCTACATCCGTAACCTCGAGAAGGCGGGCGCGGAAATCATCCATAGCCGCGCGGTGCTGAAGGATGCCCACACGGTGACGCTGGTCGCGGAGAATCGCGATGTCACGGCGGGCACGATCCTGATCGCCACCGGCGGCAAACCGCGGCGCAGCCTGGCGATCCCGGGCATCGAGCTGGCGATCACGTCGGACGACTTCTTCCACCTCCCCAAGCTGCCCAAGCGTGCGCTGATCGTCGGCGGCGGCTATGTCGCCATCGAAATCGCGTCGGTTTTCGCGGCTCTCGGAGCCGAGACGACAATCCTCCACCGTGGCACCGAGATTCTGCGCGGCTTTGACGTGGAGATTCGCAAGACGCTGCACGCGGGCATGGAACGGCGCGGCATCTCGATCCAGCTCGCCGAGGAGCTGTCGGAAATCCGCAAGACGCCTGCGGGCCTCCTCGCCCTCACCCGATCAGGGAGCGAGATCGGCGCCGACGTCGTGCTCATGGCGATCGGCCGCGATCCGAACACCACAGGCATCGGCCTCGATGCGGCTGGCGTCGTCGTCGATCGCTGGGGCGCCGTGACGGTGGACGAATACTCGCGCACCAATGTCCCGAGCATCTACGCCGTGGGCGACGTCACCAACCGGCTGCAGTTCACCCCGATCGCCATCCGCGAAGGATCGGCGTTCGTCGATACGGTATTCGGCGGCAAGCCGACGGCGGTGAGCCACGACAACGTTCCGGTCGCGGTGTTCGGCACGCCCGAAGTGGGATCGGTCGGCATGACCGAGGAAGCAGCCCGGCTCGCGTTTCCCTCGCTCGACATCTACCGCTCGCATTTCAAACCACTGCCGAACCGCGTTGCCGGCCGCGACGAACGCATGCTGATCAAGCTGATCGTCGACGGCGACACCGACCGCCTGCTCGGCTGCCATCTCGTTGGCCCGAACGCGTCGGAGCTGGTGCAGCTGATGGCGCTGGCGATCCGCATGGGTGCCACCAAGGCCGACCTCGACTCCACGACCGCATTGCATCCGACGCTGGCCGAGGAAATCGTGACGATGGGCCGGCCGTCGGAACGCATCCGGCGCGAGGCGGCGGAGTAGGGGCGTTTCGCATGACCGGCTAAGCCTCTCCGGTTGGCGCGCCCCCTCTCCCGTAGGGAGAGGGCCGCGCCTCTTATGAGCGTAGCGAATTAGGGGCGTGGGGTGAGGGGTTCGGCGCTAACCGGAGAGGGCCGAACCCCTCACCCTTCCTCCCTAGGCTCACTGCGTTCGCCAAGTTCGGAAGCCCTCTCCCTACGGGAGAGGCGGCGCCCCGTCTTGCGAGGTGCTAACGCAACTGGCATCCCGAGCGCCGATGCGTGTATAACCCGCCAAATTTCACTGGCGGAACATGATCATGGCTCCCCGTTGGACACCTGATTCCTGGCGGCAGAAGCCGATCGAGCAGGCGCCGAAGTATCCGGATGCCGCCAGGCTTGCCGCGGTCGAGGCGACGCTTGCCGGCTTCCCGCCGTTGGTGTTTGCCGGGGAGGCGCGGAAGCTGAAGAAGGCGCTGGCGGGCGTGGCGGCTGGCGAGAGGTTCCTGCTCCAGGGTGGCGACTGCGCCGAAAGCTTCGCCGAGCATTCCGCCGACAACATTCGCGACTTCTTCCGCGTCTTCCTTCAGATGGCGGTGGTGATGACCTTCGCCGGTGCGCTGCCGGTGGTGAAGGTGGGCCGCGTCGCCGGCCAGTTCGCCAAGCCCCGCTCCGCCGACATGGAGGCGCAGGGCGGCGTGGAGTTGCCGTCGTACCGCGGCGACATCGTCAACGACATCGGCTTCACGCCCGAGGCCCGCATCCCCGATCCGCAGCGCCAGCTTCAGGCCTATCGTCAGTCAGCCGCGACGCTGAACCTGATCCGCGCCTTCGCCACCGGCGGCTATGCCAATCTCGAAAACATTCATCGCTGGACGCTGGGCTTCGTCAAGGACAGCCCGCAATCAGCCCGCTACGAGGAACTGGCAGGCCGCATCACCGAGGCGCTCGACTTCATGCGCGCCTGCGGCATCGATCCGGAGTCGCACCCGGAGATGCGGACGACGGATTTCTACACCAGCCACGAGGCATTGCTGCTGGGCTTCGAACAGGCGATGACGCGCGTCGATTCCACGACCGGCGACTGGTACGATACGTCCGGCCACATGGTCTGGATCGGCGACCGGACCCGCCAGATCGATCACGCGCACATCGAGTTCGCACGCGGCATCAAGAATCCGATCGGCCTGAAGTGCGGTCCCTCGCTCTCCGGCGACGATCTCATCCGCCTGATCGATGTGTTGAACCCGGAGGACGAGCCCGGCCGCCTCACGCTTATCTGCCGTTTCGGCTCGGACAAGGCCGACGACGCGCTGCCCAAGCTGGTGCGCACCGTGAAGCGGGAGGGGCGCAACGTCATCTGGTCGTGCGACCCGATGCATGGCAACACGATCAAGGCGGCGAACGGCTACAAGACGCGGCCCTTCGACAGGGTCATGAGCGAGATTCGGTCGTTCTTCGCAGTCCATGCCGCGGAGGGCACGATCCCCGGCGGCATACACCTGGAAATGACGGGCAAGAACGTCACTGAATGCACCGGCGGGGCCCGCGCGATAACCGAAATGGACCTCCACGACCGCTACCACACGTACTGCGACCCGCGCCTCAACGCCGAGCAGGCGATCGAAGCGGCGTTCCTGGTCGCGGAGCTGTTGAAGAAGACGCGCATCGCCAATGGCGGCCGCAAGCCGCTGGCGGCGAATGCTTAGCCGGACGAGGGATAACACCCGCGGGATTGTTACCAACGTTTAATCCGCGCGGAGATTGACTCGGCCCAAGCGCCGCCACAATCAGAACGAAATTTCCAGCCGCTTTTCGGGGGCGAGAAGCGGGCTGCCGGTGTGAGTGCGGCAGCGGCTGAGCGCCCCCAGGACTGATCCCAAGGGGAACGACCATGCTTCGTGCACGCACGCTTCTCTTCTCCGCCGCGCTCGCTGCGCTGGCCCTCGTATCCGCCGCCCACGCGCAATCGACCGACACGACCACGGCTACGCCGGTTGCGCCGCCCCCGCCGGCGCAGAGCTCGAACCTGCAGGGTTTGTGGCTCACCACGGCCTACCCGCAGATCCTCGTCCGCATGGGCGACACCATCAACCTCGACCTCAATCTGCAGAACCGCGGGCTGCCGCCGGCCCGCGTCGAGTTCAACATCGACAACCTGCCCAAGGGCTGGAGCTGGGAGCTGGACGGCAACGGCCGCCGCATCGGCGCCGCCATGGTCGGCCCGGACACGAACGAAGCGCTACAGCTCAAGCTGACGCCCGCCGCCGACGCGCAGGCCAACCAGACGTACGATTTCCAGATCGTCGGCAAGACCGACACGCAGACGCTGAACCTTCCGATCCAGCTATTCGTCGGCGCGGCGAAGCCCGCCGTCGTAACGGTGACGCCGAAGCTGCCGGCGCTCCGCGGTACGCCGACTTCCGCCTTCGACTTCGACGTGGACATCAAGAATGACGGCCCGGACGACCAGACCTTCAACCTCATCGCCGATGGCCCGGATGGCTTCCAAACCACGTTCCAGGAGCAGTTCGGCCAGCAGCAGCTGACCAGCGTTCCGATCAAGGCCGGCGAGACCAAGACGCTGAAGGCGAGCGTGAAACTGCCGCAGAACATCACCGGCGGCCAGTATCAGGTCGCCGTCCAGGCCGCGAGCCCGCAGGCGCACGGCGAGACGCCGCTGCTGCTCGACGTCACCGGCCAGCCTGCATTCGACCTGAACGCGCCCGAAGGCCGCCTGTCCGGCAACGCCACCGCCGGCAAGGAAAGCACCTTCAAGCTGACGCTGCACAACTCGGGTACGGCGCCCGCCACCGACGTCAAGTTCAACGCGACGGCGCCGACCGGCTGGAAGGTCGAGTTTGATCCGAAGCAAGTGCCGTCCATTGATGCCGGTCAGGACGTCGATCTGTCGATCAATATGACGCCGCCGGACAACGCCATCGCCGGCGATTACATCGTGGCTCTGTCCGCTTCCGGCGCCGGCGCTTACCAGTCGACCAGCTACCGCGTGACGGTGCTGACCTCGACGCTGTGGGGTGTTGCCGGTCTCGGCATCATCGGTGCAGCCGTGATCGTGCTTGCCGCCGCGGTCACGCGGTACGGCCGTCGATGAGCGCGGTCGTCATCGAGACGGCGGGACTGACCAAGCGTTACGGGAAGTCGGTCGCCGTCGATGGCATCGACCTTCAGGTCGAGGCCGGCGAGGTGTTCGGCCTCCTCGGGCCGAACGGCTCGGGCAAGACCACGACCATCCTGATGCTGCTGGGTCTTACGGAGCCGAGCGGCGGTTTGGTCAAGGTCGTCGGCTACGACCCGCTGCGCAATCCGCTCGAGGTGAAGCGGCGCGTCGGCTACCTCCCAGATTCGGTCGGCTTTTACGACCACCTTTCCGCGCGGGAAAACCTCGCGTATTCGGCGCGCCTGGCCGGCATCGAATCCGCGGAAGCGCGGAAGCGCATCGACGCGGCGCTTGCCCGCGTCGGCCTCGCTGAGGTCGCGGGCCGCCGCACCAACACCTACTCGCATGGCATGCGCCAGCGTCTCGGCCTCGCCGAGGTTCTGATCAAGCAGCCGCAGGTGGCGATCCTCGACGAGCCGACCAACGGGCTGGACCCAACCGCGACGCAGGAGCTGCTGACGCTTATCGGCGAGCTGCGCCGCGACGGGATCACCATCCTTCTGTCGTCGCACCTGCTGGGCCTCGTCGAGACGATCTGCGATCGCGTCGCGCTGTTCCGCAAGGGCAAGATCGGCCTCGTCGGCAAGGTCGGCGATCTCGCGCGGCAGGTGCTGGGCGGCGACTTCATCGTCGAAGTCGAGGCCGAAGGCATCGACCTCGCGAGCACGCTCGCCGGCGTGGAAGGCATCGGCGGAGTGCGCAGCATGACCAGCGCGGTATCGCGCGTCGACGCCGACCGGGACCTTCGTCCGGAGATCGCACGCCGCGTCATCGGCGCCGGTGGCCAGCTCCGCAACATGGCGCTGCGCCGCGCCGGGCTGGACGAGGTCTACGTGCGCTATTTCGAGCAGGCGGCGAATACGGGAGTTGCCGATGCGGCGTGAGGGGTCGCCCTTTACGGGCCTTGCCACGGTCGCCCTCAAGGAGGCGGCCGACCACCTGACCAGCATCCGCATGCATCTCGTGATGCTGCTGGTGCTGCTCACCGCCGGCGGCGCCATCTACGGCGCCATCGGCCAGATCAAAAACACGACGGCGGCGGATCGCTTCCTGTTCCTGCGCCTGTTCACGACGGCGCAGGATCCGTTGCCATCGTTCGTGGCCTTTCTCGGCTTCCTGCTGCCGCTGGTCGCCATCGCGCTCGCCTTCGATGCCATCAACGGCGAATACAGCCGCCGCACCATGAGCCGCATCCTGGCGCAGCCGATCTATCGCGACGCCGTGCTCACCGGGAAATTCCTCGGAGCGCTGATCGTGCTGGCGATCTGCCTCATCACGCTGTGGCTGCTGATGACCGGCCTCGGCATCATCTTCCTTGGCCTGCCGCCGAGCGGCGAGGAGGTGCTACGCAGCCTGACGTTCCTGTTCGTTTCGCTGGTCTATTCCGGCGTGTGGCTGGCGGTGGCACTGTTGTTTTCCACGATCTTTCGGTCGCCCGCGACCTCGGCGCTGGCGGCACTCACCCTGTGGCTGCTGTTCACGATCTTCTGGTCGATGATCACGCCGCTGATCGCCAACGCTTTCGCGCCGGTGAACCTGCTGGATCAGGCCTCGCAGATCGCCAACATGACGCTGGACAACAACGTGGCGCGCATCTCGCCGAACACGCTGTACGGCGAGATGACACTGGGCCTGCTCAACCCCAACACACGTTCGTTCGGGCTGATCTTCCTCAGCCAGCTGCAGGGTGCCGTGCTTGGCAATCCATTGCCGTTCTCGCAGAGCGCGCTGCTTATCTGGCCGCAGCTCGCCGGCCTGTTTGCCACCATGCTCGTCGTGTTCACGATCGCGTATGTGACCTTCCAGCGGCAGGAAATCCGCGCCTAGCGACGGACCGCACGCATCGTCCCGGTCCTTCGCCGGGCCGCTGCGAGCGGCTATGCTGGCGGCCGGAACAGGGGACCACGACCATGGGCACCATGATCACGCTGAAGGCGGCCGACGGCTTTTCGCTCGGCGCGTACGACGTGAAACCGGAAGGCAAGGCGCGCGGCGGCGTCGTGCTCATCCAGGAGATCTTCGGCGTGAACCCGCACATCAAACGTGTGTGCGAGGGCTATGCCATGGACGGGTACCACGTCATCGCACCGGCCATCTTCGACCGCGCCGAGCGGGACGTGGAACTGACCTACGAGAAGCCCGACATCGACAGGGGCATCGCGCTCCGGGCCAGGATCCCGCTCGAAGACACGGTGCTCGACGTTGCTGCTGCCATCGACGCGCTGAAGGCCGAGGGCAGGGTTGCGATCGTCGGCTTCTGCTTCGGCGGTTCGATGGCCTGGATCGCCGGCGCCCGCGTTCCCGGCCTTTCGGCGGCCATCGGCTATTACGGCGGCATGGTCTCCAAGCACCTCGACGAGCAGCCGGCCTGCCCGGTGATGCTGCACTACGGCGAGAAGGACCAGGGCATCCCGCTTGCCGACGTCGAGAAGATCAGGGCGGCGACCGATCCGGCCAAGGTGCAGATATTCACGTATCCGGCCGGCCATGCGTTCAACCGTGAGGGCAACCACGCGTATGAGCCGCACAGCGCCATGCTGGCCCGCATGCGCACCGGCAAGCTCCTGGCCGAGACGGTCGGCTGATTTGCCCACGGGGCTGGGGCGCGCTAAATCCCGCGCGCCATGCCCCTGACTGACAGCATCAGAATCGCGATCGCCCAGCTCGATTCGATCGTGGGCGACATCGACGGCAACGTCGCCAAGGCGCGCGCCGCGCGTGCCGAAGCCGCGCGGGTCGGTGCCGATCTGCTGGTGCTGTCGGAGCTGTTCGTCGCCGGCTATCCGCCGGAGGACCTCGTCCTCAAGCCCGCATTCCAGGACGCCTGCAAGCGGGCGGTGGAGGCACTCGCGGCCGACACAGCCGATGGCGGGCCGGGCATCGTCGTTGGCTCGCCCTGGCCCGATGGCGGCAAGGTCTACAACGCCGTCGCGCTGCTGGATGGCGGCAGGATCGAGGGCGTCCGCTACAAGGTGGAGCTGCCCAACTACGGCGTCTTCGACGAGCTGCGCGTGTTTGCCGTGGGGCCGCTGCCGGGTCCGGTCGGCTTCCGCGGCCTGCGCCTTGGCCTGCCGATCTGCGAGGACATCTGGTTTGAGCAGGTGCCCGAGTGCCTGGCTGAAACCGGCGCAGAAATTCTGATCAGCCCGAACGGTTCGCCCTACTGGCAGGGCAAGGAAGACGTCCGCCATCAGGTGGCGCTCGCCCGCGTCGTCGAGACGGGCCTGCCACTGATCTACGTCAACCAGTGCGGCGGACAGGACGAGCTGGTGTTCGACGGCGGCTCCTTCGGGCTGCACGCCGATCGCACGCTCGCCTTCCAGATGCCCCAGCTCGAGGCGGGCGTCTCGGTGATGACGTGGCGCAAGGCGAATGGCGCTTGGCGCTGCGTCGACGGGCAGATGGCGTCGCTGCCCGATCAGGACGAGGCTAACTGGCGCACGTGCGTGATGGGCCTCCGCGATTACGTCAACAAGAACGGCTTCCCAGGCGTCGTCCTTGGGCTATCCGGCGGCATCGACTCGGCGGTGGTCGCGGCGATGGCGGTGGATGCGCTGGGCAAGGATCGCGTGCACTGCGTGATGCTGCCCTATCGCTACACGTCGAACGAAAGCCTCAGCGATGCCGCGCAGATCGCGGAGACGCTGGGTGTGCGCTACGACATCGTGCCGATCGAGGCGCCCGTCGAGGGTTTCACGGAGGCGCTCGGCCCGATCTTCGCCGGTACGCCGCCGGGCATCACGGAAGAGAATCTCCAGTCTCGGGCGCGCGGCACGATCCTCATGGCCATCTCCAACAAGATGGGCTCGATGGTCGTCACGACCGGCAACAAGTCCGAGATGTCGGTCGGCTACGCGACCCTCTACGGCGATATGAACGGCGGCTTCAATCCGGTGAAGGACCTCTACAAGACCGAGGTCTACGATCTTGCTCGCTGGCGGAACGCCCACAAGCCGAAGGACGCGCTGGGCCCTTCAGGCCGGGTCATCCCGGAGAATGTGATCACGCGTCCGCCGACAGCCGAGCTTCGCCCTAATCAGACCGACCAGGATTCGCTCCCGCCCTACGACGAGCTGGACGATATTCTCGAGTGCCTGGTGGAAGGCGAGATGCGCATCGCCGAAGTCGTCGCCCGCGGCCACGACGAGGCGACGGTGAGGAAGGTCGAGCGCCTTCTGTACCTCGCCGAATACAAGCGCCGCCAGGCAGCGCCGGGCGTCAAGATCACGAAGCGAAACTTCGGTCGCGACCGGCGATACCCGATCACGAACAAGTTTCGCGATCGGGGCTAGCTGGCCTTGCGCTTGTCGCTCGTCGCGAGACCAAGCTCGATCATTTCGCGCATGTAACGCTGATAGGGCACACCGCGTTTTTTTGCGCGGTCTTTCAACGTCTTCACCAAAGTCTGCGGTAGACGCATGTTGACTCGCGCCGCCTTGGGCTGGAATTCGAAACGCACGACCTCGCCGCGCAAGTCGTATTCCGACAAGTCCGCGGTCGCGACAAATTCTTCGGCTTCCTCATCGGTCTTAAAGCTAGGAATCTGCTTCAATGTCCGGGTTTGTTTCTTCATAGTTTGAGACCTCTTTGAGATGCATATACCTTGCGCTGATTGGGCGGACGTAAGTCCCGCCGCGCTGGTTTCTCAAGGTGAAAACAACAAAGACATGACGGCCACCAAGCGCCCGGCCAATGATGCGCTGTCTCTGCTCCGTCAGCGAATGTGCAAGGTCGGGAATGACGACCACCGGTTCGTCGAAAACACTTTCGATCTCGTCGATCGAGACGCCGTGTTTGGTGCATTTGCGTCAATTGCCGTCATCCCAATCGAATCCGGCAAACGGCGCCATTTCCGCAATGTACATTTGTACATACAAATGTCAACCCAGACGACGCGTTTTCCCTGATGCAATGGTCGCCCCAACAAGACGCCGCGCTGAAGGCCGTGGCCTCATGGCTGCGGGCGGGAGAGCCGCAAGTGTTCCGCCTTTTCGGTTACGCCGGCACCGGCAAGACGACGCTGGCGCGGCATATCGCCGAGAGCGTCGACGGTGGTGTTGCCTTCGCCGCTTACACAGGCAAGGCCGCGCACGTCATGCGCGGCAAGGGCTGCGTCGGCGCGTCCACCATCCATAGCCTGATCTACCGTTCGCGCGGCGAGGACGAGAACGGCCCGACGTTCGTCCTCAACAACGACAGCGAGGCTGGCAAGGTCGGCCTGATCATCATCGACGAATGCTCGATGGTCGACGAACCGCTCGCTGTCGATCTCCTGTCCTTTGGCCGGCCAGTTCTGGTGCTGGGCGATCCGGCGCAGCTTCCTCCCGTGGCGGGCGGCGGGTACTTCACGTCGGCCGAGCCGGACGTGATGCTGACCGAGGTGCACCGTCAGGCCGCGGAAAATCCGATCATCCGCATGTCGATGACGATCCGCGAAGGCGGCAAGCTGGAGGAGGGGTCCTACGGCGGCAGTCGCATCATCGGCCGTGACGACATCGAGCAGGAGGACGTGCTGGCCGCCGACCAGGTACTGGTCGGCCGGAACAACACGCGCCGCGCATACAACACCCGCATCCGGGCGCTGCGGGAAAAGACGGGCACGGTGCCGGTTGCGGGCGACACGCTGGTGTGCCTGCGGAACAATCGCAAACGCGGCCTGCTCAACGGCAGCCTCTGGAACGTCGACAAGGTGCGCAAGCCGCGGAAGGGCCTACTGCGCTATACGCTGACTCCGGAAGAGGAGGAGGCCGGCAAAGCCCGAACCGTCGTCTCGATCAACCCCGCCTTCTTCGACGGTACCGCAGATGCGCTGTCCTTCGCCGAACGCAAGCGATCGGACGAGTTCGATTTCGGCTATGTGCTAACGGTGCATAAGGCGCAGGGCTCGCAGTGGGATGACATCGTTCTGTTCGACGAAAGCTTCGCCTTTCGCGAACACCGCGCCCGCTGGCTCTACACGGGCATTACGCGAGCGGCGTCGCGGATCACCGTCGTGCGCTAAATCTTCGGCGCAGCCAGCGGCTTGCCGAAAATCTCAGTGACGAGATTTGGCTCCGCTTCCCTCTCGCTCGGGTCCGGCAGCACCACGACCTTGGTGCCGTTCGGCACGCGCTCGTACAGGTCGATGATGTCCTGGTTGAACAGGCGCACGCAGCCCGACGAGGCGGCCTTGCCGATGCTCGACGGATCAGTGGTGCCGTGTAGCCGGTAGAGCGTGTCGACGTTGCCCTGCCAGAGATACAGGGCACGCGCTCCCAGCGGATTGCGCGGGCCGCCGTCCTGGCCGTCGGCGACCGGCTTCAGGCGAGGATCGCGTTCGACCATCTCCTTCGGCGGAAACCACTTAGGCCAGTGTTGCTTGTCCTTGATGACGGCGGTGCCCGACCAGGCAAAGCCGTCGCGCCCGACGCCGATGCCGTAACGCATCGACTTGCCGTTCGCGAGGATGAGGTAAAGGAACCGGTGCGCCGGATCGACGACGATAGTTCCCTGCTCGTTGGGGATGGTCTCGGGCGTATCGACCACCTGGCGCAGGAACTGTGGATCGATCCGCTTGATGTTGATGGCCGTGACCTTGAAGCCATCGTCGACCATCGCGCCGTACATCACCTTGGGCGGATCGAGGACGGGGGTCGGGACGGTTGTGTCGGTGCAGCCCGCCAGGACGGCGAGTGCGGCACCGGCGGCCAACGAAAGGAGGGCTGCCCGGGTCTTTCGGGTCATGGAATCGTCAGGCTCCGCGATTTTGCCGGTGGTGTTTTGGCAGACACAAGCGGCGCGGGGAAGCCTTGATTTGCCGCAGACCGCCTCTACTGCTGGCCGTAATAAAAGGCCGGCCCCACGATTCTGACCTTGCGCGAGCCGTCGGCCGAGACCGTGGTATCGGAATCCGAAGCCTCCGGCGGCGCGATCGGCCGGGGGTTGAAGCCCGCGTCGCGGTTGGCGATCGTCTCGGGATCCTCGCCGAGCGCCGGCTTGAGGTTGGGGATGGGCGCGGAAACCACGGCCGGAGTGGCTGGGTCGATGGTGCCGTTGGGTGTGAACTCGGTGAAGTTTTCGCCTTGGACAGCTGCCACCGACCCACAGGTGCACGACTTGTCGTACGAGGTGCGGAATTTGTAGGCGGTGGGCAGCGAGGTGTACGGCTCGCCCGAGAGCGACACCATCTGGTCGGTATCCTCGCCGGGGTTGCGGTGGGTGTAGAGCACCGTCTCGGCGCCCGGACACATTGCCTGGCACGTAGCGGAGTCCGCGGCGAACTGTCCGGGGACGGTCGAAAAGCTGATCGGGAAGTAGAAACCGTCGCAGGTGCGTACGCAGAGTGTCCGGTACGTGCCGAGGGCTGGTGCTGGCGAGAACAGTCCCTGATCCCCGTAGGTTCGAATACGCGGCCCGAACAGCGAGGCGAAGAGACCGCCCGACGACTGCATGCCGTCGTCGTTGGACGCGTAAGTCGGGCCGCAGCGGTTCTGCGCCAGCGCCCGCAGCACCTGGCTGCGCTCCTGCGCCAGCGAGAAGGGATCGTCGTTGTATTGCCCGCGCTGCTGCATCAGCCGCTGCAGGTTGGTCTGCATCTTGTCGATTGTGGCGACGAGCTTCCCGCACTTGGCCTCGGGCTGCGGCTGGAAAATGAAGAAGCCGCCGAGGCAGCCGGCCCGCCGTGCTTCCGCCGTGGCGCGGGCGATCTCGTTCTTCTGCTGCGCGATGGGCACGTCGTACTGGCGGGCGTTGTTCGCGCCGCCCTGGGTTCCCCGGTCCAGCGCGACCAACCGCGCCTCGAGGTCAACGCAGATGTCGGCTTGCGCGCGCGCGACAGAAGTCGCCGCCAGAAGCGCCATGACTGCCAACGATGCCCACTTCAGAGATGCCATCCAGGCCGCCCGTTTCCGATGCGTGCCCCGCCCCGGCGCAATATGAGCGCGCCGTTGAATCGGGTCAATTCCGCCGCATCATGCGGGCCCACGCCGCAGCCGCGGCGTAGACCGCGGCTGCAAGCGCGGTGATCCAGAAGCTCGTAGGCCAGTCGGTATAGAAGGCGAGCACAATGCCGAGCCAGGCCTGCGCGAGCGCCAGCCCGGCGGAAAGGGCGACGCCAGCGCCCAGCCTTCGGGTCAATAACTGAGCGGCGGCGGGAGGTCCGACCATCAGCGTGAAGACGAGCAGAACGCCCACGATCTGGATCGACTGGGCTGTCGCCAGCGCCACGAGCGCCAGGAACAGGGTACCGACGGCGCGGAGCGATACACCCCGCGCCTCGGCGAGTTCCGGCTGCAGCGTCGCGAACACCAGTGGACGGCTGATCCAGCCGAGGCCGGCGAGAGTCACGACTCCCAGCAGCGCGAGCGTTGCCAGCATCGACGGCGTTACCGCCAGCACGTTGCCGAACAGCAGGGTGGTCGCGGCGGTGGCGTGACCCGTCGTGAGGCTGAGGAACAGGAGGCCAAAGCCCAACGACACCGACAGCACCATTCCGATGGTGACGTCGCGCCCGCTCATGCGTTCGCCCAAGAGCCCGATACCCGTGCCTGCCGCAACGACAAACGTGATCAAACCCGCAAGCGGCGATACGCCGACGAGCGCCGCCCCGGTCGCGCCGGCGAAACCGATGTGCGACAGCGCGTGGCCCGCGAAAGTCTGGCCGCGGAGGACGAGAAAGTAGCCGATGATACCGGCGACGATTGCGACAATGCCCGATGCCGCGAAGGCGCGGAGCACAAAGTCGTAGGTGAGGAGGGCGCTCATCTAGCGCGACCCGTGGTGATGGTGGTCATGCTCGTGGTCATGCGCATGGCCGCGCTCGACGTCCTGCCCACGCGACATCACGAAGATATGCCCGCCGGCGCGGATCACGTCGATCGGCGCGCCGTAGAGCGGGGTCAGCACCTCGGGCGTGATGACATCGTCCACCGTGCCCAGCGCCGCGCGACCGTGGCCGAGGTAAAGTACGCGATCGATGGCGCCGAGCAGTTGGTTGAGCTCGTGGGCGCTGAACAGCACCGTCAGCTTCAGTTCGCGACCCAAGTCGTGGACAAGTTGCACTACGACCTGCTGCTGGCGCGGATCGAGACCGATCAGCGGCTCGTCGAGCAGGAGCAGCTTCGGCGCACCGATCAGCGCCTCGGCGATCAGCAGACGCTGCCGCTCGCCACCCGACATCTGCGACAGGGGACGCTCGGCGAGCTCGCGCGCTTGCACGAGATCGAGGACGCGGTCGATGTCGCGCTGAGCCGATCGCGAAGGGAAGGGGAGGCCGAACCGGTGCCCATCGATGGAAGCCGCCAGGAAATCGCGCCCCGCGAGCGCCACCTGTGGCGGCGCGGTGCGAACCTGCGGCAGGTAGCCGATGGCAGGGTTGCCGCGCGTCGCCGGACGGCCGAGGACGGTGATGGCGCCGGCCGTTGCGGTGTTGAGCCCCAGAATGGCGCGGAACAGCGTCGTCTTGCCCGCGCCGTTGGCGCCAAGGACGCCGACGAATTCGCCCTCGCCGACGGCGAGGCTGATGTCGGACAGAACCTCGGCACCACGGACCGACAGCGTGAGATGATCGAGCTGGATCGCGTTCACGATGCGGGCGCGCCAAGCGCCTTCGCCGTGGCGTCGAGCTCGCCGAGCATCCACTGCGGGAATGTCTGACCCGCCGGCTGCGTCTCCGTGACGCCGACCACCGGCACGCCGGCTGCCTTTGCTGCTTCGGACAGATGCTGCGTCAGCGGATCCTCGACCTGCGAATTGTAGAACAGCACCTTCACGCGTCCCTGCCTGATGTCGTCCTCCATCGAGGCGACGGCGCCAGCGGAGGGCTCCGTCTCGTTCATGATCGCGGTCTGGAAGGCATCGTTCTGCATCTTGAAGCCGAGCGCCTCGGCCATGTAGCCAAACACCGGCTCGGTCGCGGTCACCGGCGTGCCGGCAAAACGGGCGCGGAGCTGGCCGATTTTCGCCTGGATGGGCGCGAGCGTGGCCAGGAACTGGTCGCGCCGCTGTTCGTATCCGGCTTTGCCGCCGGGATCGAGGGCGCTGAGCGTATCGGCAAGCGCGTTCGCCAGCGCCGGCATCGCCTTCGGGTCGTACCAGACATGCGGATTGTCGCCCGGCGCGCGGCCGATCAGGGAAGCGACGTCGATCACCTTGCGCTGATCGTTGGCGCTGGCGTCGACCAGCCGTGTCATCCAGGGATCGTAGTCGGCGCCGTTGAGGATGACGATGCCCGCGTCGGCAACGGCGGTGGCGACCGACGGCGTCGGTTCATAATCGTGCGGGTCGGTGCCCTGCTGCACGATGACGCTGGTGACCTGGACGCGGTCGCCGCCGATAGCCGCGGCGGCCTCGCCGTAGAAGTTTTCCGCAGCGACGATGGCGATGGGCTGCGCCGCGAACGCGGGCAGGGAGGACACGACGACGAAGACAAGCGCGGCAAGCGGACGATTCATGGGGATTCCCTCCTATTTCCGCAACGTTATAACATTACATTTTGCGCCCGCAACTGCGACCGATTGCTCTGTTCCCGAAGCATCGGGACTACCGGATCTCCTTCACGTCTTGCGCATCGGGAAAACACGTCTGCGCCTCGCCGTGCTTCGCCTGCCAGCGGCCGATGGCGATGCGCGTCTTGAACCCGACCAGGCCATCGGCATTGCCGACGTCGTACCCATCGCGCACAAGCGCGTCCTGCATCGCCTTGACGTCGCCGCGGTTGAAGCCGCCGACCTTGCCCCATGCCGCGCTGAACGCGCCGGAGCCGGACGCGATGCGGTCGGCGAGGTTGCCGATGTAGAGGGCGTAGAGGTCGGAGTTATTGTAGCGCTTCAGCGCGTAGAAATTCTCCGTGACGATGAACGCCGGGCCGAAGCGGCCGGCAGGCATGAGCAGGCCGGCAGTTCGGTCGCCCACGACCGGCAGCGGTTCACCACCAACCTTCGTGATTCCCAGCCGCGCCCATTCTCCCATCGGCTTGAATTGCTCTGGTCCCTCCAGTGAGCACGCGACCTTCGCCGGCGCCCTGGCCTCCAGCCCCCAGCCGCGCGTCCGATTCCATCCTTCCGCGGACAGGAAGCGGGCGATCGATGCCAGCGTGTCGGGGACCGAGTTCCAGATGTCGCGATGCCCGTCGCCGTCTCCATCGCTGGCGTACTTCAGGAACTGAGACGGCATGAACTGCGGCTGGCCAAGCGCGCCTGCCACGGACGAGCGCATGTTGCCGAGGGCGATGTCGCCGTTCTCCAGGATGACCAGCGCCGCGATCAGTTCCTTGCGGAAAAATTCGGCACGTCGTCCCATGAAGGCTTCGGTCGCCAGCGCCCGGATTGCGGGCTTGGGCAGCTTCTCGGCGCCGTAGCCTGTCTCCTTCGCCCAGATCGCCAGGAGGATCGGCCCGGGTACGCCGTAGCGCTTTTCGATCGCCGCCAGCGTCGCTTGCCACTGTTTGAGCCGCGCCCGACCCATGGCGGCAAGCGTCGCGAGATTCTTCTCGCCGAAATAGGCGCCCGGCGAGCCGAACTCGCGCTGCCACTCTACCGTAGGAGGCGACGTCTCTGTGCCGGGCGGGATGAGGTCGGGCATCGTCCAGTCGAGGGTGACTCCGGCAAATGCGGCGTCGAACGTGGCGCGCGACACCTTCGCGTCTCTGGCCTCGGGCCAGACGTTGGCAGTGATCCACGACTGGAACTGCCGCTCCACCGCCGCGCGATCGACCGCGGCCGACGCAGCCGATGCCACGAGCAGCGCGACGAGAAAGGCGAGTGCGCGCATCAGAAATCGAACGCCAGCACGAGGTAGATGAGCCACAGGCTGGTATAGGTGCCCCACAGCACCACCGCGACGGATGGCAGCGCCAGCACGCCGCTTGCGATCCGCACTCCCGTGTTCGATCCGCCGCGCACAAGCCGCCACGCCGGCAGCAGCACCAGCGCGAACACGATCGGCACCGCGCTGATCGATACGATGTAGAAGCCGATCACGTCGTCCGGCATCGTGAGGCCCTCGAGCATCACCCAGACAAGCGGCGCCAGCACGGCGGCCACCACGAAATTGGGCCAGAACCGACGCAAATTCGGCGGCTCGAACGGCGGCACGTTGCTCATCCCCTATAGATGGGCGCTAAGCCGCGGTTCACGCAAGCCGCGCGAACGCCTTGACGTTCCCGTTCCAATCCGCCATTGGGGGAGCCATGACGGCATCGCGCACGATTTGTCTCTGCGGGATCATTATTACCGGCTAGCAATACGCTGGCTGAGGCCGTCCTCTCTTTGCCCTTCATAAAGACGAGACGATCGCCCGGCCGGCGGGCGAGGATTTGTCTATGAGCCTCAGGCTCCACAACACGCTGACCCGGACGAAGGACGAGTTCCGTCCGATCGACCCCGCGAACGTGCGCATGTATGTGTGCGGGCCGACCGTCTACGACTTCGCCCATATCGGCAACGCCAGGCCGCTGATCGTCTTCGACGTGCTGTTCCGCCTGCTCCGTCATCTCTATGGCGATGAGCACGTCACCTATGTCCGCAACATCACTGACGTGGACGACAAGATCAACGCCCGCGCCGCGCAGGAATATCCCGATCTGCCGCTGAACGACGCCATCCGCGCCGTCACCGAGAAGACCGCGGCGCAGTTTCATGCCGATGTCGATGCGCTGGGCTGCCTGCGTCCGACGCACGAACCGCGGGCAACGGAATATGTCGAGCGCAGTGCCGCGCCGACCGACATGATCCGGCTGATCGCCGATCTCATCGACAACGGTCACGCCTACGTCGCCGAAGGACATGTGCTGTTCGACGTGCCGTCGATGCCGGACTACGGCCGCCTGTCCAACCGCTCGCTGGACGAGATGATCGCCGGCGCCCGCGTTGATGTCGCGCCCTACAAGAAGGACCCGATGGACTTCGTGCTGTGGACGCCGTCGAAGCCGGGCGAGCCGTCCTGGCCGTCGCCATGGGGCGCGGGGCGGCCGGGCTGGCACCTCGAATGCTCGGCCATGG
>DASZSW010000048.1:0-8045 GCA_035548515.1 Bauldia sp.
GCCCTGCCGGCCTTCGAAGTTGCGGTTCGAAGTCGAGGCGCAGCGCTCGCCCGGCGCCAGTTTGTCGGGGTTCATGGCGAGGCACATCGAGCAGCCCGGTTCGCGCCAGTCGAAGCCGGCGGCCTTGAAGATCTTGTCGAGACCTTCAGCCTCTGCCTGCTCCTTCACCAGGCCGGAGCCCGGCACGACCATGGCGATGACGCCCTCGTGCACCTTGTGTCCGGCGATCACCTGGGATGCCGCACGCAGATCCTCGATGCGCCCGTTCGTGCACGAGCCGATGAAGACGTGCTCGACCGCGATGTCCTTGATCGGCGTGTTGGCCCTCAGCCCCATGTAGTCCAGCGCGCGCTCGACGGCCCGGCGCTTATCCGGATCGGCGATCTCGGCCGGGTCGGGAACCTTGCCGTTGATGGTCGCGACGTTCTCCGGGCTGGTGCCCCATGTCACGAGCGGCGGCAGCTTCGACGCATCGAGCTTCACCTCGCGGTCGAATTGCGCACCCTCCTCGGAGTAGAGCGTGTCCCAGTAACGGCGGGCGATGTCGTATTGCGCCCCTTTCGGCGTACGCGGACGATCCTTGATGTACGCGAAAGTCGTCTCGTCGGGCGCGATCAGGCCGGCGCGCGCGCCGCCTTCGATCGACATGTTGCACACCGTCATCCGGCCTTCCATCGACAGGCCACGGATCGCCTCGCCGGCGTATTCCATCACGTGGCCGGTGCCGCCGGCGGTACCGATCTCGCCGATGATGGCGAGGATGATGTCCTTGGCGGTCACGCCGAACGGCGTCTTGCCGTCGACGGTGATCCGCATGTTCTTCGCCTTCTTCTGGATCAGCGTCTGCGTGGCGAGCACGTGCTCGACCTCCGACGTGCCGATGCCATGCGCCAGCGCGCCGAAGGCGCCGTGCGTGGAGGTGTGCGAGTCGCCGCACACGATCGTCATGCCGGGCAGCGTGAAGCCCTGCTCGGGACCCACGATGTGCACGATGCCCTGCCGGTGATCGAGCTCGTTGAAGTACTCGACGCCGAAGTCCGCGGCGTTCTTCGCCATCGTCTCGACCTGCAGCCGCGACTCCGGATTGGAGATGCCGTTGCGGCGATCGGTAGTCGGCACATTGTGGTCGACGACGGCGAGCGTCTTCCCCGGCGCGCGCACTTTGCGGCCGGACATGCGCAGGCCCTCGAAGGCTTGTGGCGAAGTCACCTCATGGACGAGGTGGCGGTCGATGTAGAGGAGCGAAGTGCCGTCGGGATCTGCCTGGACCAGGTGGTCGTTCCAGATCTTGTCGTACAGCGTCTGCGGTTTGTCGGTCATGGCGATGGTCCTGAAAATACGGGCATGGGCCCCGAAGGGCGGCGAGCAGCGGCTAGGCTGCGCTAAGCCCGTCGACCGTCACATGGCGCGCCAGGAAGCGCCACGGCATGCGCGCACGATCGCCCATCCCCGCGAAATCGAAGGTTCCGCGGAGGCGCCGGCCATGCTCGAAGGAGAAAACCGGGGTTTTCATGGGGGTTAGATAGCAACAGAGGGGCGGATTGTCATCTGGCGCCGTTCACGGCCGAGCAACCTCACAACCGTCATCCCCGCGAAGGCGGGGATCCAGTAACCACAGTCGGCGCAGAACGAGACACGACGGCGGATACTGGGTCCCCGCCTGCGCGGGGACGACAACGGAGGAAGCGGCAGCCGCCCGAAACAAAAGGGCGGCCGAAGCCGCCCTCAAATCCACCCGAATGCGGCGCGAACTACGCCTTCTCGGCCTCGGCGCCCTGCTCGCGGTTGTCCTGCTTCTCGGTGATGCGCGCCGACTTACCGCGGCGGCCACGGAGGTAGTACAGCTTCGCGCGGCGCACCTTGCCACGGCGCACGACCTCGACCGAGTCGATCGAGGGCGACAGGATCGGGAACACGCGCTCCACGCCTTCGCCGTAGGAAATCTTCCGCACGGTGAAGCTTTCGTTGATGCCACCGCCGGTGCGCGCGATCACCACGCCTTCGTATGCCTGGATACGCGTGCGCGTGCCCTCGGTCACCTTGACGTTGACCTTGACCGTATCGCCGGGAGCGAAATCCGGACGAGCCTTGTCGCCAGCGAGCGCGGCGGCCTGCTCTTTCTCGAGCTCCTGGATGATGTTCATGGGCGTAAGGCCTTCTTACTCTGACGCGGCGGGAAGCGAGCACCTCAACTGGCGCAAACGACCGTCAACCGCCGTATCCGTTGAAATTGGGCGGTTCCATACAGGAAGCGTCCCGGCTTGTCGAGGGTTTGGGCGGCTTGGATCGGCGTGTCCCGCGACCTCAACCCTCTCCTTGAGGGAGGGTCAAAACCGCCAAAGGCGGTTTTGGGGAGGGGTGAGCCGCCCGATGGCGGCTCCAACCGTGCCGGAATAACCCCCTCCCGAAATCGCTACGCGATTTCGACCTCCCCTCAAGGGGGAGGTTAGTCGCGCCTTATGACTTGCCCTTGCTGCCCAAATCCGGCCGCCGGGCCTCTGTTAACTTCTCGGCCTCCGCGCGGCGCCATTTGGCGATTTTCCCGTGGTCTCCGGAAACCAGGACCTCGGGGATCGCCCGCCCCTCCCAGACCTGCGGTCGGGTGTATTGCGGATACTCCAGCAGCCCGTCGGCGAAGCTTTCGCTCTGACCTGACGCCTCGTTACCCATCACGCCGGGGAGCAACCGCACCACCGCGTCGAGCAGCGCCATCGCGGCGATCTCGCCGCCCGACAGGACGTAGTCGCCGACGGAAACCTCGGTGAGGTTGCGACCCTCAATGACCCGCTGATCGACGCCCTCGAACCGTCCCGCCACGATGACCACGCCGCCGCCTTGCGCCAACTCGCCGACGAGCGCCTGATCCAGCGGCCGCCCGCGTGGTGACATCAGCAAGCGCGGACGATCATCCGCGCCGACAGCGTCGATGGCGGCGCCAAGCACGTCGGCACGCATCACCATGCCCGGTCCGCCACCTGCCGGCGTATCGTCCACGCTGCGGTGCCTGTCCGTCGCCGACGTGCGGATGTCGCGCGCCTCCAGCGACCAGATGCCGTCGCTGAGCGCCCTGCCCGCGAGGCTGACGCCGAGCGGGCCCGGAAACATCTCCGGGAACAGCGTCAGCACGGTGGCGCGGAAGCTCATGCCTCGTCGCCCTCTTCCTCATCGACCTCGTCGAGGAGCCCGCGCGGCGGATCGACCACCACGCGGCCTCCGGCGATGTCGACCTCGGGCACTACCGCATCGCTGAACGGCACGAGGATCGTGTTGCCGGTCTTGGGCGCGATCTCCAGCAGATCACCCGCACCATAGTTCGGCGCGCCGACCACCGTGCCGAGGATCGTCCCGCTCGGCGTCACCGCCGTCAGCCCGATGAGATCGGCGTGGTAGTATTCGCCCTCCTCCGCCGGCGGCAGGCGATCCTGCGGCACCCGCAGTTCGAGGCCGGTGAGCGCCTCGGCAGCGTTGCGATCACGCACGCCCTTCAGCCGCACGATCAGCATGTCCGGCGACGACGATCCCGCCGCCGCTCGCACCGCCTCGATCTCGAAGCGGCGCCCATCGCTCGCGGTGAGCGGCCCATAGTCCGCCACCGCGAACGGATCCTGCGTGAACGACTTCAGCCGCACCTCGCCCTTGATGCCATGCGCCGCGCCGAACTGCGCGACGAGGATCATGCGGGCGCGGCTCACGCGCTAGACCTTAGCTCGCCGGAGCCTCGGCCGGCGCAGCGCCTTCCGCCGGAGCGGCAGTGCCGGCGCGCTCCTGCGCCTTCTTGCCGGGGACCGCCTTCTGCGGGTTGTTGCGCGGCGTGCGCTTGGCGAGACCAGCGGCGTCGAGGAAGCGGAGCACGCGGTCGCTCGGCTGCGCGCCCTTCGACAGCCAGTACTGCACGCGCTCGGTCACGAGCTCGACGCGCTTCGGGTCGTTCTTCGGCAGGATCGGATTCCAGGTGCCGACGATCTCGATGAAGCGGCCATCGCGCGGGTAGCGCGAGTCGGCGACGACGAGACGGTAGAACGGACGCTTCTTGGCGCCGGCGCGGGTGAGACGAAGTTTCAGGGACATTTCAGTTTCCTTGGTTCGGGATTGCGGAAAGATTCATTTCTTTTTCGGCAGACCGGGCAGGCCGGGGAAACCCCCGCCACCGCCCAGTCCGGGAAGCTTGAGATTCGGGAAGCCGGGCGGCAACGCCGCCGGCGCGCCGGGAAGCGCACCGCTCTTGGCGAGTTTCTCCAGCGCGGCGGTGTCGACCGCCGGCGCACCGCCACCCATGCCGGGCAGTCCGAGCGCGCCGCCCATGCGGGCGAACATGCCCTTGCCGCGGCCCATGTCCTTCATCATGTCGGCCATCTGCCGGTGCATCTTGAGGAGGCGGTTCACCTCCTCGACCTTGGTGCCGGAGCCGGCGGCGATACGCTTCTTGCGCGACGCCTTCAGGATGTCGGGGTTCTTCTTCTCGGCCTTGGTCATCGACGAGATGATCGCCGTCTGCCGCTTGAAGACGCTGTCGTCGATGCCCATCGCGTCGATCTGCTTCTTCACCTTGCCGACGCCGGGCAGCATGCCCATCACGCCGCTCATGCCGCCGATGTTCGCCATCTGCTTGAGCTGGTCGGCGAGGTCGTCGAGATCGAAGACGCCCTTGCGCATCTTCTCGGCGGCCTTCGCCGCCTTCGCCATGTCGAGGTTGGCGGTCGCCTTCTCGACGAGGCCGACGATGTCGCCCATGCCGAGGATGCGGCCGGCAACGCGCGCGGGATCGAAATCCTCCAGCGCGTCGAGCTTCTCGCCGACGCCAAGCAGCTTGATCGGCTTGCCGGTGACGGCGCGCATCGACAACGCCGCGCCGCCGCGTCCGTCGCCATCGACGCGCGTCAGCACGATGCCGGTGATGCCGACGCGATCGTTGAAGGATTTGGCGAGGTTCACCGCATCCTGGCCGGTGAGCGAATCCGCGACGAGCAGGATCTCGTGCGGCTTCGTCGCCGCCTTGATCTCCGCCATCTCGACCATCAGCGGCTCGTCGATGTGCGTGCGGCCGGCGGTGTCGAGGATCACGACGTCGTAGCCGCCGAGCCGGCCCGCCTGTTCGGCGCGCCGCGCGATCTCTACCGGCTGCTGGCCGGCGACGATCGGCAGCGTATCGATGCCCGCCTGCACACCCAGCACGCGGAGCTGCTCTTGTGCCGCCGGACGGCGTGTATCGAGCGACGCCATCAGCACCTTCAGCTTCTGGCGATCCAATAGACGGCGCGCGATCTTCGCGGCGCTCGTCGTCTTGCCCGAGCCCTGGAGGCCGACGAGCATCAGGTTCACCGGCGCCGGCGCGTTGAGGTCGATCGCCTGCGCCTCCGATCCCAGCATCTCGATCAACTGGTCGTTGACGATCTTCACGACCATCTGACCGGGCGTCACCGAGCGGACGACCTCCGCACCGACCGCGCGGTTGCGCACCTTGTCGGTGAACGAGCGCACGACATCGAGGGCTACGTCCGCCTCGATCAGCGCGCGGCGCACTTCCCGCATCGCCTCGTTGACGTCGTTCTCCGACAGCGCACCGCGTTTGGTGAGCCGGTCGAGGATGCCGCCAAGGCGTTCGGAGAGGGATTCGAACATCGTTTCTTTGGTTCCCGGTCGCGCCGACGGCGCTCCTCGCCTCTTTATCCAATATTCCCAAGCAGTTACGCGCCCGCGGGCGCACTGCGCTGGCGGACGCTGACCTCCGGGGTCGAAGCCCCGGTGGGCTTAGCTAAATCTGGCTCTTTTCAGAGTCGGCCGTGGGTTTAGGTGGAAGCAGGCGGCGAGTCAAACAAGCCCGCCGCTACCGCAGGATGCTGGAATCCCACTTCTGGCCGTTGGCGAATACCGCGCCGATCATGGCCAGCCCGGTGAAGCCGATGCCGAGCGGCAGGAAGACGAAGACCACGGCCACCGGAAACAGCGCGAAGCTGCCGCCGCCGGAGACGAGAAAGATCGCCACGATTTCACCTGCGGTGATCCATACCGGAGCGCGCCACACTCTCACCGGGCGGAAATAGCCGAGGACAATTGACACGAGCGCGAGCAGCGGCAAGGCGACCAGCCACCACGCGCCACCGTCCCACGCTTCGTGATGGGGCGAGAAGGCGGAGAAGAACAGCCACGTCAAAAAGCCGGCGGCGGCCGCAAGGACCGCCGCGAGCAGATCGGAAATGCGTTGCACGCCGCTCGCCATCGCGAGCGATACTACGACGGCATGTTCGCCGCGAAAACCAGCACCGGCTTGTCGCGCCACACGTCCGGGAACGCCGTCTTGAGGTTGGCGATCTTCGGCAGGTCGAAATACTGGATGTAGCCGGGGTTCACGTTGAGCGTCGTGGCGTTGTCCTGGTGATAGTCCTCGGCCTGGTAGAAGTTGGTGTACGGCGTCACCTCGGTGACGATCTTGTCCGGGAACGTCTTCGCGGCCGTGAGCTGCGCCACATACGCGTCGGCGACCTTCTTCTGCTCGTCGCTCATCGTGAAGAACGCGGAGCGATAGCTCGGGCCGCGGTCGTTGCCCTGATAGTTGAGCGTCGTTGGATCAGCGACCACCGAGAAGAAAATCTGCAGCAGCTTGCCGTAGCTGACCTGCTTCGGATCGAAGGTGACCTTCACCGCCTCGGCGTGGCCGGTCGTTTCCGTTGTCACGTCGTCGTAGGTCGGGTTGGCGAGCTTGCCGCCGGCATAGCCCGACACCGCGCTCTCGACGCCCTTCACGTGCTGGAACACGCCCTGCACGCCCCAGAAGCAACCGCCGGCGAAGATCGCCGTCTCGGTGCCGCTCGCCGCCGCGGTCTCATCGACCGCCGGCGCCGGGACGTTGACGATGCCGCCTTCCGCGTTGGCGCGCATCACGAACGGCACGCTGAGCGCGCCGACCAGGAGGAAAGGCGCAGCACCTGCTGCAAACTTACGGAGAATGGACATGGGGTTTGCACCTTCGGTTCGGATGAATGGGAGATCAGGCGGCGGGCCACGGGATGAACCGCAGCGCCACGCCATCCATGCAGTAGCGGAGGCCCGTAGGCTTCGGCCCGTCGTTGAAGACGTGACCGAGATGCGCGTCACAGAGCGCGCAGCTGACCTTGTAGCCGCCCTGCTGCTCGATGTTGTGCACGAGGTTTTCCTCCGCGATCGGCTGCCAGAAGCTCGGCCAGCCCGTGCCTGAGTCAAACTTGGTGTCGTTGGTGTAGAGCGCGTTGTCGCAGCAGACACAGCGGTAGAGGCCGGCGGAGTGCGTGTCCCAGTTCGGTCCGGTGAACGGATACTCGGTCCCCTCCTGGCGCGCGACGTAGTAGGCGGTCGAGCCGTCGCCGGCGAGCGGCGCCGAGGCGAGCTGCTTCTGCCACTCCTCGTCGCTCTTCACGACCTTGTCCATCTCGACGACGCCGATGGATTTCCCGAGGTCGGTGAACTGATGGATCTTCACCTTGCCGGGCGTACCGACGATCGTCTCGGCACGCACCAGGCGGCTGAGGCTAAAGGCGCCCAGAACCGCAACCGCAGCGCCGGAGAGAAGAAAGGAACGGCGGGAAGACTGCATGGGTGATCCCTCCCAGGTTTGTTGACCGCTATATAGTCATTCGCCTTTTGACGGCGGACTCAATTGAAGGTGAGCGCGGTGTGACGGCAGCGGCTGAAACCCCGCGCCATTCCCCCCGTACTGCCCTTCTGGCGTTTGCCCCGGCTATCCGCCATATAACCGGCCATGGGCGCCATCCCCTTCCGCAAGATGAACGGCCTCGGCAACGAGTTCATCGTATTCGACGCACGCCGCGATCCCGTGACCTTCGCGCCGGACGCTATCCGCACGCTCGGCGAGGCGGACGCCATTGGCTTCGACCAGATGATCACGGTCGAGCCGGCGAGGAACGGCGCCGATGCGTTCATGCGTATCCACAACCGCGACGGCGGCGAGGTCGATGCCTGCGGCAACGCCACGCGCTGCGTCGGCTGGCTGCTGATGGGCGAGAACGGCCGTAAGTCGGCCAACATCGAGACCAACGCGGGACTGCTCCGCG
>DASZSW010000049.1:0-44161 GCA_035548515.1 Bauldia sp.
CCGGCGACGAGAACGTCGGCGACAAGGCCATCACCCAAGGCACCCTCTCCGCCGGCGCCAACTACATCGTCGCCTATACCGGCAACACCCTGACCATCACCCAGGCGACGCTACACGTCGCCGCCGATCACAAGACCAAGACATACGGCGACAGCGACCCCGCCCTCACCTACGTCGCCACCTCCGCCGACTTCAAGAACGGCGACACCAGCGCCATCCTCACCGGAGCGCTCAGCCGCACCGGCGACGAGAACGTCGGCGACAAGGCCATCACCCAAGGCACCCTCTCCGCCGGCGCCAACTACATCGTCGCCTACACCGGCAATACCCTCACCATCGGACAGCGCTCCGTGGTGGCGACGGCGGACAACCTCGCCAAGACAGCCGGCCAACCGGATCCCGCGCTCACCTACAGTCTCAATCCGGGCGGGCTTCTGTCGGGCGATGCGCTGGTCGGCTCGCTTGGCCGCGACAGCGGCGAGCTCGCCGGCGCCTACGCGATCAGGCAGGGCAGCCTCGCAGCGCCGTCCGCGAACTATCTGCTTACCTTCGTGGGCGGAACGCTGACGATTGTCGCGGCTTCCAGCGCCCCGCCGCCCAGTGCGTTTGTCTTCGAGCCGGCGGATTTCTCGGGGATCCTTTCGGGACCGACACCGCCCGGCGGCAATCCGCCCGCCGCTCCGGGTGCACGCTGCAGCGGCGACGACACCGACGGCTGCCTGCTGCCCTATCCGGCCAATCAGGCGATCCCGCCGTTTATCACCTTCGACACCGCGAGCCTCTGATGCTCGCGGGCGATATCAGTATCGGGGTTTGGTGAGCGCGCCGGGGCTCGAACCCGGGACCCCATGATTAAAAGTCATGTGCTCTGCCAGCTGAGCTACGCGCTCGTTCGTGCCGTCCGGCGAAAGTGCGGCGGAACCTAAGGTTCGTGCCCGGGGCGGTCAACTGGCCGGGAGATTATCGCCAAGACGTGAAACTTTCCCGCCGCCGAAGGCGTAGAATAGGTGGGCAGGGAGGTATCCGCCATGAACCGAATCGCCGGCGTTCTCGTTGCAATCGCTTTGACTTTCACCGCCGCGGCGGCCCGTGCTGATGACTTCAGCGGCGGCGACCGCGCCGCCATCCAGTCGCTGATCACGGGCCAGATCGAGGCGTTCCGCGTCGATGATGGCGCCAAAGCCTGGGGTTACGCATCGTCGACCATCCAGAGCATCTATACGACGCCCGACGCCTTCATGGCGATGGTCAGGAACGGCTACCAGCCCGTCTATCGTCCGCAATCGGTCACTTTCGGCGATCTGATGGACACCGAGATCGGCCCGATCCAGAAGGTCTACATCACGGGCCCGGACGGCAAGCCGTACATCGCCGCCTACGGCATGCAGCGGCAATCCGACGGCAGCTGGAAGATCAACGGCTGCTCGCTACAGGAAGACGACACGCCAAGCATCTAGGTCCCGCGCCAGGGCTCGCGGGCGCGTTGCGGGCAACGGCGCCGTGCCGGTTGCATTGCGACTGGCTGGGAATCATTTCCGGTGGTAGGCTTGGTGCAAGTCTAGGGACGAGGCGTCCAGGAGGAGGAAAGCCACACGGATTCAGGAGGCAACCATGCGTTTGGCTCTGCTCCGTTGCGTCACTGTTCTGGGCGGCCTGGCTTTGCCGGCCGGTTCCACCTTCGCCGACCCTTCGGCGGACTTCACCCTCTGCACCTCATCGGATGACATCAGCGAGCCGGCGGTAGCCGACGCCTGCGACCGGTTCATCGCGGTCGCCGGCGCGAGCGCCTCCGATCGCGCGGCGGCCTACGCCATGCGCTCCCGCATCGCGGCTGCGGACGAGGATTACCGAAGCGCCCTCGACGATGCCGACCAGTCGATCCGTCTCGCGCCCACCGCCAACGCCTATCTCTTCCGCGGCTACTACCGCACGATGCTCGGCCAGCGTGACGACGCGGTCGCTGATTACGGCCAGTCGATCACCCTCAGCCCGACCCCCGATGCCTATTACCTCCGCGCCAAGATCTACGCGCAGCGCGGCGAGTACCGCAAAGCCATCGGCGACCTCAACCGCGTCGTCCCGCTTGTGCCGGGCGAGCCGGAGCCGCATCGTTGGCGCGCGACTTCGTTCGAGGCACTCGGCCTGCACGACCGCGCGATCGCGGAATATTCCATCATGCTCGGTCTCAACGACCGCGACGCTGCTGCCTTCGCCGGGCGCGCCGTGTCCTATCTGGCGAAAGGCAATGCCAAGGCCGCGATCATCGACTACAGCGCGGGGCTCGACGTGAAGGCCGACTGGACGATGCTCGCCGGCCGGGCGCGCGCCTATCGCGAGGCGGGCAATTTCGCAGCGGCGGCAGCCGATCTGACGCAAGCCGCCAAGCTCAGTCCCGCCGCTTCCGTCTATCTCCAGATCGGGGACACGGCGAAGGCGGCGGGCGACCTTCGCGGCGCCACTGTCGCCTACCAACAGGCCGTGGCGCTCGCGACGGCCGCGCTTGCCGATGGTTCATCGCCCGCCGCGCATCGCGAGCGGGGTCTGGCCTACACCGGGCTTGGCCAGATCGAATCGGCGGCGCTCGACTTCGACGATGTTATCCGCCTCGCCCCTGACGATGCTGCCGCGTACCGGCTTCGCGCCGCCACGCGCCGGATGCTCGGCGATCGTGCCCAGGCCGCGGCCGACAACGCGCGGGCGACGGAGCTGGAAGCTGCAGCGGCCGAGCGCGCCAACGCGCCGCCCGACTCCGACCTCGCCTCTGCCGTTCCGCCATAGCGGCGCCTGGCCGCCGCATGGCGAGCCCGACCCGATGGATCGGACGGCATCTGGCCGTCGGCAGCGGTCGTGATAGTCTTCTGGCGACGCACACCATCAGGGGCTCGGGGATGCATCTCCATCTTGTTCGAAGGCTGGCGGTTGCAGGTGGACTGGTGGTCCTCCCCGCGATGCCTGCCAACGCAGACACGGCGGCCGACCTCAAGCTGTGCCTGACGGCGAAGGATGCCTACGATCAGGCCATCTTTGATGCCTGCGATCGTTTCCTCGACGCCGACGGCATCAGGGACGCCGACATCGTGAGGGCGGCGCGCGCTGATGCCCGGCTCAGGGCCGCGAAGGGTGATTACAGTTCGGCCCTCGACGACATGGACTGGGTCATCGAGCTGGCGCCGACGAAAGACGCGTACCTCACGCGCGCGTTCTATCTCATCCAGGTTGGACAATACGAGGAAGCCATCAAGGACGCGACCACCGTCATCGAGAAGGATTCGCGCAACGCCGACGCCTACTACCTGCGCGGTCGCGCCCACTATCTGGCCGATGACGAGGACGGCGGCTTCGCCGATCTCAGCCGCGCCATCAAGCTCGCGCCGAAGCACGGTAACGCCTACCTCTGGCGCGGGATGTACAACACGGACGAATTCGAGAACGACGCGGCGATCAGCGATCTCACCCAGGCGCTGCGCTACCTGCGCGACAGCGATCCCGAATTCGCGCGCGCCAACGCCTTCTACAGGCGCGGCGAGGCCTACTACTACGACAATCGGTGCCAGGACGCGCTCGCCGACGTCGACGAAGCGCTTAAGCTAACGCCCAAGTTCGCCGAAGTGCACCAGTTGCGTGCCGAATGTCTCGACGCGCTGAAGCATTGGGACGACGCGATCGCCGAATACGGCACCGTCGTCGAACTGAATCCGAAGAACGCGGACGCGTTTTCAGCGCGGGGTACGCTGCAGGTGACCGTCGGCCATCCCGAGAAGGCGCTCGCCGACTACACGCACGCCATCGCGCTGAATTCCGCCGGCTCCGCGAACTACTATCTGCGCGGCAAGACGTTCCGTCAGCTCAGCAAGTACGATGAGTCGATCGCGGACCTGAAAGTCTATATCGACAAAGTGCCCAAGGCCGCCGTCGGGCAGCTTGAACTTGGCCGGACGTACACAGCGATGGGCGACGCGGCAAGCGCGGAAACCGCGTTCCGCACCGGGCTCGACCTGGCCGACGCCGCGATCGCCGCGAACCCCTACCCCGTCTCCTATTTCGAGCGGGGCGCGATCCACTACGGGCTGCGCCAGTACCAGGAATCCATCGACGACTTCACGGCCGCCATCCGCATGACGCCGGACAATGTGAAATTCTACTACGGCCGCGCGCTGACCTACGAGGCGATGGGCGACATCGAGAAAGCCGGCGTCGACCGCTACAAGGCGCAACAGATCGAATCCGGCCAACCCGTGGACGCCGAGCCGGCCGACAATACCCCTGGCGGTACCGCCAACGATGATGATGACGACGACGGAAGCTGGGGTGTGAAGGGCGCCGGCACCATACAGAAGATGCACTAGCGTCGGGACGCCGCGCGAGACAAAACCCGAGGGACGTTCAATGCGCCTGACTGCACGCGTCGGAGCAATCATCGCGGCAGGGTTGCTGTTCACGGCAGCGGCGCCCGCGCTGGCCGATACGGCGGCCGACCTCGCCGCATGCAAGACCGCCGACGAAATCCGCTACGACGCGGACGTCAAGGCCGCCTGCGACAGCTACCTCAGTTCCGGCGAGGGCAGCGCGGCGGACCAGGCCGACGCCTACTTCGGCCGGGCGCGCGTCGTCTTCGCCAACGGTGATGCGGATGCGGCAATAGCCGACCTCGACCGTGCGATCGAACTTCATCCGACGGGCGAGGAATACCTCTATCGCGGCGGCTACCGCGACACCAACGACGACTACGACGGCATGATGGCCGACTACGACATCGCGGTGCGCGACTACCCGAGCGCAGATGCCTATTCGCTACGCGGCACGGAGCTGTATTTCGACGCCGAGTACGATAAGGCGCTCGCCGACTTCGACGCCGCCTTGAAGCTCGACCCCAAATTCGGGGATGCTCTCCGGCTGCGCGCCAAGACGCTCGCCGAGCTCGGCCGCCGAGACGAGGCGATCGCCGCCGCCGGCGACATGCTGGCTGCCGACCCCAAGTCGCGCGAGGCCTACCGGCTGCGCCCCGTGCTCTACATGGAGAAGGGCGAACCGGCGAAGGCGCTGGACGACTACAATGCGGCCGTCGCCCTGTTCCCCGACTGGGAGTTTCATGACGGCCGGGCTGACGTCTATATGACGCTCGGCGAGCCGCAGAAGGCTGTGGAGGACCTGAAGGTGCTTCTCGCGAACGCGGAGTCGCCGTCGCTCTACGCCCGCATGGTCAGCGCCTACGTCGCAGCCGGCGACACGGCCAACGCCGATGCCGCGTTCGACAAGGGGCTCCAGCTCGCCAACGCCGCCCTCGCCAAGACCGGCTACAACGCCGACTTCGCCATCCGGGCGCGCCTATACGTCGCGATGAAGCGCTACGACTACGCCCTCTCCGACCTCAACTCGGCGATCATCCTCGCCGAAGAAGACCCGACGTACTTCTACGAGCAGCGCGCCAAGGTCTACGATGCGATCGGGAACGCCGACAAAGCCGCCGCCGACCGCGCCACCATCAAGCAACTGAACGACGCAGCCGCGGCCGCCGGCAAGGAGCCGCATATCGAGCCGAAGTACTAGCGCGCCGGAATATCCCCGCGCGCCCAGGCGTCCTTTACCCCCGCCAGAAAATCGGCATACCGCCCGCCCGCGATGGCATCGCGCACGCCTTGCATCAGCGCCTGATAATACGCGACGTTGTTCTGCGACAGCAGCATCGCGCCCAGCATCTCTTCCGACTTCACCAGGTGGTGCAGATACGCCCGCGAATAATCGCGCGCCGCGGGCCACGTCGCCGCCTCGTCGAGCGGTCGCGGGTCGTCGGCGTGGCGCGCGTTCTTGAGGTTGATCTTGCCGTAGCGCGTGTAGGCGACGCCGTGCCTCCCGGCGCGCGTCGGCATCACGCAGTCGAACATGTCGATGCCGCGCGCCACCGACTCGACGATGTCGTCCGGCGTGCCGACGCCCATCAGGTAGCGTGGTGCTTCGGCGGGAAGTGCCGGAACGGTGACGTCGAGCATCGCCAGCATCGTCTCCTGCGGTTCGCCGACCGCGAGGCCGCCCACCGCGTAGCCGTCGAACCCGATCGCCGTGAGTCCGGCCGCCGAGTCCAGGCGCAAGGCCGGATTGTCGCCACCCTGCACGATCCCGAACAGTGCCCTCCCTTCGGTTGCGCCAAAGGCGCGCTTCGAGCGCTCCGCCCAGCGCTGCGACAGCCGCATCGCCTTCTCGATCGCGTCGCGCTCCGCCGGAAGCGCGACGCACTCGTCGAGCTGCATGCGAATATCGGAATCGAGCAGCGCCTGGATTTCCAGCGAGCGCTCCGGCGTCAGGCGATGCGTCGATCCGTCGATGTGCGATTGAAACGTGACGCCGTCCTCGTCCATCTTCCGGAGCTGCGCCAGCGACATGACCTGGAAGCCACCGCTGTCCGTGAGGATCGGCCCTTCCCAACCGCCGAATTTGTGCAGCCCACCCAGCGCCGCGACCCGTTCGGCGCCCGGCCGCAGCATGAGGTGATACGTGTTGCCCAAGATGATGTCGGCGCCGGTCGCCTTGACGTCTGCCATAGTCATCGCCTTGACGGTGGCCGCCGTCCCCACCGGCATGAACGCCGGCGTGCGGACTTTCCCGCGCGGCAGAGAAAAGACGCCAGTGCGCGCCGCGCCGTCGGTGGCATTGACCCGGAATGCGACGCCGGGGGTCACCGCACCCCCTCCCCGAACAACAACGAGGCATCGCCGTACGAATAGAACCGGTACCCGCTGGCGATCGCGTGGGCATACGCAGCATGCATCGTCTCCAGCCCAGCAAAGGCGGAGACCAGCATGAACAGCGTCGACCGCGGCAGGTGAAAATTCGTCATCAGCACGTCGACCGCCCGGAAGCGGTACCCCGGCGTGATGAAGATCGCCGTGTCGCCGCTGAATTCGCGCACGACGCCGTCTTCGCCGGTGGCGCTTTCGAGCAACCGCGTTGACGTCGTACCGACGGCGACAATGCGTCCGCCGGCGGCGCGTGCCTCGTTCAGCCGTGCCGCTGTCGCGGCGGATACCGTCCCCCATTCCGCGTGCATCTTATGGCCACCGGTATCATCAGCCTTCACCGGCAGGAACGTGCCCGCCCCCACGTGCAACGTCACCATCTCGCGGCGAACACCGGCCACATCCAGCCGCGCGAACAGATCGGCGGTGAAGTGCAGCCCCGCGGTCGGCGCGGCCACCGCCCCCTCCTCGCGCGCGTATATCGTCTGATAGTCGCGCCGGTCCTCGGCATCCTCGGCGCGCTTGCCTGCGATGTAGGGCGGCAGCGGCACATGACCGATCGCCGCGATTGCTTCGTCGAGCGCAGGTCCGGCGAGATCGAACGCCAGCGTCACCTCGCCGGCTTCGCCCTTCGCCTTCACCGTCGCGTCGAGCCCGGCGATCAGGCACGCCGCGTCGTTCATCTGCCCGAAGCGGACGCGGTCGCCGGCGGCGAGTTTCTTCGCGCCGCGCGCCAGCGCCTCCCATGTCGCCTGCCCCGTCCGCTTGATCAGCGTCACCGCGAAACCCGCCGAGACGCCATCGCGGACGCGTTCACCGTGGAGCTCTGTCGGGATCACGCGCGTATCGTTCAGCACGAGCACGTCGCCCTTGCGCAGGAACGACGGCAGGTCGCGCACATGCGCGTCAGTGAGATCCGCGCCCGGCTTCACCACCAGCATGCGCGCCGCGTCGCGCGGCCGCGCGGGCCGGAGCGCGATGCGCTCCTCAGGCAGGTCGAAGTCGAAGAGGTCGACGCGCATCGCGCGCCACTCACCGCCGCCAGGCGCTGCCGCCGATGACCGCGACGCCGAGCAGGATCAGGATCACGGGCCAGTACTTGCCCCAATCGAAGTCGATCAGGAACAGCACCGTCAGCAACACGAGTATCAGGCCGCCGACCACAGCGCCGCGCACCGCCGCGGTCGCGCGGCCGGCGCGCTGGTACATCGACGCCGCGGAAGCGAACGAGCCCGCCGCCGGAATCAGCAGAAACACCGCCCACCAGTTGTGTGGCAGCAGGACACCGAAATTGCGCGCGAGCAGGATCACGCCGAGCAGGATGAGAATGCCGCCGCCGATCCAGGCGCCGTTGCCGTTTTCCCAGCGCGCTTCGCGGCGGAGCTGCCGCTCGTCGCGGCGCTGCGCGCGCCAATCCGGCGGTGGCGGGGGTGGCGGATCGCGGTCGGTCATGACACCGTCTTACTCTCGGCCATTCCCCCTGTCATCCGGGCGCCTACTTCGCGTCCGCTCCCACCTTCATCGACACGATCTTGTCCGGATCCTTCACAGGCTCGCCGCGCTTGATCTTGTCGACGTTGTCCATGCCGTCGGTCACCTCGCCCCACACGGTGTACTGGCCGTCGAGGAAGCGGGCGTCGGCGAAGCAGATGAAAAACTGCGAGTCACCCGAGTTCGGATCGGAGGCGCGCGCCATCGACACCGTCCCGCGCTTATGCGGTTCCTTGGTGAACTCCGCCTTCAGCTTCTTGCCCGAGCCGCCCATGCCGGTGCCCGTCGGGTCGCCGGTCTGCGCCATGAAGCCGTCGATAACGCGATGGAACACGATGCCGTCATAAAAGCCCTTGCGCGCCAGTTCCTTGATGCGCGCGACGTGCTGTGGCGCGAGGTCGGGACGGAGCGCGATAGTCACCGGCCCCTTGGTGGTTTCCATCAGCAGCGTGTTTTCGGGGTCGCTCTTCGTCGCCACGTTCATGCCTCCTGTTGTCGGGATCGCGCCTACTTCACGTCGGCCGCGACTTCCATCTTCACGATCTTGTCGGGGTTGCTCACCTTGCCGTTGTTGGCCTCGGTGCCGGCTTTGATCTGGTCGACGAATTCCATGCCCTCGACGACCTCGCCCCATACCGTGTAGCCGCCATCGAGCCACTGCGCGTCGCCGAGGCAGATGAAGAATTGCGAGTTGGCCGAGTCGGGATCGTCTGTCCGCGCCGCGCCCACCGTGCCGCGCAAGAAATGCGCGCTGTCCTTGAACTCGGCGCGCAGGTCCGGGAGGTCCGACCCGCCCGAGCCGTCGCCCTTCGGGTCACCGGTCTGCGCCATGAAGCCGGGAATGACGCGGTGGAATGTGAGCCCGTCGTAGAAATGTGCGCGCGTCAGCTGCTTGATACGCTCGACGTGGTTCGGTGCAAGATCGGGACGCAGCTTGATGACAACGCGGCCGGTCTTCAGCGTCAGGTAGATCGTGTTTTCGGGGTCAAGCGTGGCGGCCCTGGCCGCGAGCGGCATGACCGTCACGAGGGCGACAGCGAGAATGGCGAGAAATCGTGTCACGAGTATCTCCGAAAGGAAGGGTGATCAGCGCGCGCGCTGCCTGGCAATCGCCTTGGCGACATTGGCAGGAACGAAGGGAGTGACGTCGCCGCCCATGTTGGCGATTTGCCGGACAAGCGTGGCGGTGATGTGGCGGGCCGAGGGCGAGGCCGGCAGGAACACCGTCGCGATGTCGGCGGCGAGTGTCGCGTTCATCGCCGCCATCTGCATCTCGTAGTCGAAATCTTTGGCATCGCGGAGCCCGCGCACGATGAAGTCGGCGCCGGCAGTGCGGGCCGCGTCGACAGCCAGTCCCTCGAAGTGGATGCTCGTGACGCGTGCCGCGTCCTTGCGGCCGAGCGCCTTGATGGTGCCGGCGACCATGGCCTTTCGTTCGGCGAGCGTGAACATCGGCGACTTGCCGGGATTGACGCCGATCGCCACCACGACCTTGTCGGCAACCCGCAACGCCTGACGCAACAGGTCGACGTGACCGTTGGTGACGGGATCGAAAGTGCCCGGAAAGAAGGCCGTGCGCGTCATGCGGGCGGGTTCTTAGCGGTCGCCGTCGGGGGCGGCAAGCAGAGGCGGATTTTCCTTTTAAGTCAAATGCTTGGCTTCTGTGACCGGCGTCATAGGGCGCCGTTTTCCGGCGTCTTAAGTGGAGAAGGAGACAACCGGAGCGGGCTGTATGAACGCCACCTAAACAGCTCTGTCCGGAACCGTTCAGGCGGACATGCGTTTACTGGCCGCTGTCAGACGCAAGGCAGAAGGAGAGACCCTTATGGCTCCCTGGTTCCATTCGGTGGTGCTGGCCACCACGCTCGTTGCGACCGCCGCTGTCGGCGTCGCCAGTGCTTCGTTCTTCCTCGGCACCGAGCAGGCCGCGCCGAAAGGCGATCGCCTGCCGATCGTCGCCGACTCGTCGCGTTACGTGACGGTGGAGACGCGCGCCGATAACAACGTCTCCGTTCTGCACCGCGTTCAGGTCGATTGAGTTTACCCCGAGGGCCTTCCGCCCCGAAGGCCCGCCCGCAAGAGAACCGCCGGCTTTCCCCGAGGCCGGCGGTTTTCGTTTGTGCGACAGCCAGAACCGCAACGCGCACTCAGGACCTGCCCCTTTCTCTGGGAGAGGCGGCGCCCCATGCGCATTTCCTGATGTCGCGACCGTCCTCAGGCTGCCGCCAGGACCGCATCAAGATTCGCGTAGCTCATCTCCATGCCGGTCGTCATCCCGGTCTTCAGCGCAGCGTCTCGCGCGGCGAGCGATGCGTAGCGGACGGTCAGCGCGAGCGTCGTCTTGCCACCTGCTTCGGTGAAGACCTGCGTGTTGATCGTCTCGCCACCGGTCCAGTCGACGTCGAAAAGCTCCGCCGATACCAGGCGTTCGGGTGCGGCGACTTCGCGGAAGGTGCCGCCCATCGCCAGCTCCTCGCCGCTGGCGTTCCGCCACTCGTAGCGGTACTTGCCGCCGACGCGGAGATCGATCTTGCACACCGGCATGGTCCAGCCGGGCGGGCCGGTCAGCCATTTGCGCACCAGCTCCGGCTTGGTGTGTGCATCAAATACGAGCTGACGCGGCGCGTTGAATTCGCGCCGGACCAGGATCTCGCGGTCGGAAAGCACCTCGACCGTCAGTTTCTTGGTCATGCGGCGTAGGCCCTGTCCAGCGCGGCGACGTCGATCTTGCGCATCTGCAGCATGGCCTGCATCACACGATTAGCCCTGGCCGCGTCCTTGTCCTTCATGTAGCGCTCGAGCGCCTCAGGTACGATCTGCCACGAGACGCCGTACTTGTCCTTCAGCCAGCCGCACATCGACTCTGCGCCGCCATCCGCGGTCAGCTTGGCCCAGTAGGTGTCGACCTCCTTCTGGTCCTTGCAGTGGACGTAAAGGGATGCGGCTTCGCTCGGCTTGAAGATCGGGCCGCCGTTCAGCAGCATGAACTCCTGCCCCGCGATCTCGAAGATCGCCGTCAGCGGCGTCCCTTTCGGCATCGGAGCCCCTTCGCCGTAGTAGGCGATGTCCTTGACCTTCGCGTCGGGGAATACCGAGGCGTAGAACCTCGCCGCCTCTTCGATGTGCCCGTCGAACCACAGGCACGTCATTATCTTCTGCATCTGACCCTCTCCTATCGCTTCGTTCGTGTGCGCTTCTTTTGGTCGGACTTCATGATCTCGAGCAGGTCGTCGAGGCGGGCATAGTTGCCCTCCCAGATCGCGCGGTAGCGCTCGAGCCAGGCGTTGGCTTCGGCGAGCGCCCTGCCTTCGATACGACGTGGCCGCCGCTGTGCCTCGTGGCCGGCCGAAACCAGCCCGGCGCGCTCCAGCACCTTCAGGTGCTTGGAAATCGCCGGCTGCGACATGGCAAAAGGCGCCGCGAGTTCCGCCACCGACGCCTCGCCGGTTGCCAGCCGCGCCAGGATGGCGCGCCGCGTCGGATCGGCGAGAGCCGTGAACGTTGCATCGAGGCGCTGGGACGGCGTCATATCCATAACCGTTCGGTTTCCATTACCGCTCGGTTATGTACAGCACGTGGCCGGATGTCAAGGCGTCCGCGCGATGCCATGGAGACACCCCCTCTCCCATAGGGAGAGGGCCATGAGCCTTAGCGAACCGAAGGTGAGCTTAGGCGAATGGGGTGAGGGGAATGCCCTCTTCGGATAGCTCCATTCCCCTCACCCCACGCCTCTAATTCGCTGTGCTCATAAGAGGCGCGGCCCTCTCCCTATGGTAGAGGAGGTCTAGTGCTGAGGTGGCGCTAAAGGCAGGCGGCCTACCCGACCGCGACGCGATCGTTCGCCGGCTCAGGCAGCGCCCGCGGCTGGCGGCGGCGCGGTTCGTTGCGGGCGTCGCCGGCAAACGCCCAGCGATCGCGGCCGTTGGCCTTGGCCGCATAAACGGCATCGTCGGCCGCCTTGAGCAGCCGGTCGACGGTCATCGCCGGTGCACGGAACGCGACACCGATCGACACCGTCACCGGCTCGAGGCTGTCGCCCGCCCCTACCCAGCGGTGCACCTGCGCGCAGATGCGGTCGGCGAGACGCGCAACGGCGCTCGGCGCCAGACCCTCGGCGAGCACCGCGAATTCCTCGCCACCAAGGCGCGCGACCGTCCAGCGGGCACAGTTCGCGGCGCGCGCCACCTCGTCGCGGATCACGCCGGCGACACGTTTCAGCACGGTATCGCCGACATCGTGGCCGTAGGAGTCGTTGACGCGCTTGAAGTGATCGACGTCGATCATCATCGCCACCACCGGGGTCGCGGGCGGCGCTTCAACCGCCAGCACGTCACGCGCCGAGGAGAAGAAGGCGCGGCGGTTCGGCAAACCGGTGAGCACGTCGGTATGCACCATGCGCTCCAACTCGACGCGCAGACGGCGCTGGTGGCGGAGCGAGATCAACAGCGGCAGCATCAGCACCGGCGTCACCGCAGCGGGCAGGCCAAGCACCAGCTCGAGCGCCACGGTCGGAAACGGCACGCCTGCGCCGCGCAGCGCGATGCAGGTGACGCTGTAGGAGATCACCACGACCGCGGCAGTGGCGACCGCGGTTATGAACACCGGGTGTCGGAAGAAGCGCAAAATCATCAGTGAATGCCCATCCCTGAACGGCGCGGAGAATGGCGCGCGGCTCCTGAACAGTGCCCTGAGATATTCGCTCCAATTTTAGCGATGGACCGCGTGACAGCACGAAGGCCGCCGATTTTTTTCGGGCAGCGCGGGCCGCTAAGGTTTACGCCTCGCCCGCGCTCTCGTCGCCTTCGTCCTCGCCAAGCCGCTCGACCGAGACGACCTTCTCGCCCTGCGTGTCGAACAGCGTCACGCCCTGCGTGCCGCGGCCGGCCACGCGGATCGGCTTGTCGCCGCCGACCGGCATGCGGATCGTCTGGCCGCCGTCGGTGACCAGCATGATCTCGTCGTTCTCCTCGACCGGGAACGAGCCGACCACGGGGCCGTTGCGGTCGTTCACGGCCATGGCGACGATGCCCTTCCCGCCGCGCCGCGTGATCCGATACTCGAAGCTCGAGGTGCGCTTGCCGTAGCCGTTGGCCGATGTCGCCAGGATCAGTTGCTCCGCCGCGCTCATCTCCGAGTAGCGCGCCTGGCTGAGCTCGCCGGCGACCGATGGCGTCTCCTCGTCGGCCTCGGCGACCGTCGCCTCCTCCGCCGTTTCGCCGCGCACCGCGCGCCGCATCTTGAGATAGGCCGCGCGTTCGTCCGGCGACGCATCGAAGTGGCGGAGGATCGCCATCGAGATCAGCGCGTCGCCATCCTCCAGCGCGATGCCGCGCACGCCGACCGAATTGCGCCCCGCGAAGACGCGCACCTCCGGCACCGGGAAGCGGATGCACTGCCCGTGCGCCGTGGTGAGCAGCACGTCGTCCTTCTCCGTGCATGTCTCGACGCCGAGGATCCCCTCGCCTTCGCCGAGCTTCATCGCGATGATGCCCGAGCGCCGCACGTCGACGAAATCCGAAAGCTTGTTGCGCCTCACCGTGCCGCCGGTGGTGGCGAACATCACATCCAGCGTCTCCCAGCTCGCCTCATCTTCCGGCAGCGGCATGATCGTCGTGATGCGCTCGCCTTCCGACAGCGGCAGCAGGTTGATCAGCGCCTTGCCGCGCGCCTGCGGAGCGGCCAGCGGCAGGCGCCAGACCTTCTCCTTGTAGACCTGCCCCTTGGAGGAGAAGAACAGGATCGGCGTGTGCGTGTTGGCGACGAACAGGCGGGTGACGAAATCTTCCTCCTTCGTCGCCATGCCGGTGCGGCCCTTGCCGCCGCGCTTCTGCGCCCGGTACGAATCCAGCGGCACGCGCTTGATCCAGCCGGCGTGGGTCACGGTCACGACCATGTCCTCGCGCTGGATCAGGTCCTCGTCCTCGAGGTCGCCGGCGCTCTCCACGATCTCGGTCTTGCGCGGCGTCGCGAACTCGTCGCGGATTTCCTTCAGCTCCGCCTTGATGATCTCGCGCACGCGCTGGCGCGAGCGCAGGATGTCGAGGTAATCCGAAATCTCGGCGGCGAGCTTGTTCAATTCCTCGTCGATCTCATCGCGGCCGAGCGCCGTCAGCCGCGCCAGGCGCAGCTCGAGGATGGCGCGGGCCTGGGCGTCCGACAGGCGCACGTAGGCCTTGTCGCCGTCCTGCTCGATGCGGTGCCGCGGATCGTCGATCAGCGCGATCAGCGGCGCCACGTCGGCGGCGTCCCACTGCTCGGCCAGCAGGCGCTCGCGCGCCTCGTTCGGATCCTTCGAGGTACGGATGATGCGGATGACTTCGTCGATGTTGGCGACCGCGATGGCGAGCCCGACCAGCACATGCGCGCGGTCGCGCGCCTTGCCGAGCAGGTACTTCGTCCGCCGCCCGACCACCTCCTCGCGGAAGGCGACGAATGCGGTGAGGAAGTCGCGAAGGTTCAGCGTCTCCGGCCGGCCGCCGTTCAGCGCCACCATGTTCGCGCCGAACGAGCCCTGCAACGCCGAGAACCGATAGAGCTGGTTGAGCACGACGTCGGCCATCGCCTCGCGCTTCAATTCGACGACGACGCGCATGCCCTGCCGGCTCGACTCGTCGCGGATGTCGGAGATGCCCTCGATGCGCTTGTCGCGCACCATCTCGGCGATCTTCTCGATCATCACCGCCTTGTTCACCTGATACGGAATCTCGGTGATGACCAGCGCCTCGCGGTCCTTGCGGATCGTCTCCGTCGTCACACGCCCACGCACCAGGATCGAGCCGCGCCCGGTGAGATACGCCGAGCGAATGCCCGCCTTGCCGAGGATCATGCCGCCGGTCGGGAAATCGGGACCGGGTACGATCTCCATCAGCCGCTCGATGTCGATCGCCGGATCGTCGATCATCGCGACCGTCGCGTCGATGATCTCGCCGAGGTTATGCGGCGGGATGTTGGTCGCCATGCCGACGGCGATACCGCCGGCGCCGTTGACCAGCAAATTCGGAAAACGCGCCGGCAGCACGACCGGCTCCTGCTCGGAGCCGTCGTAGTTCGGGCGGAAATCGACGGTGTCCTTGTCGATGTCCTCGGTCAGCGTGTGCGCCACCTTGGCGCGCCGCGCTTCGGTGTAGCGCATCGCCGCCGGCGGATCGCCGTCGACAGAGCCGAAGTTCCCCTGCCCGTCGATCAGCGGCAGGCGCATGGAGAAATCCTGCGCCATGCGCACCAGCGCGTCGTAGATCGAAGCGTCGCCGTGCGGATGGTACTTGCCCATCACGTCGCCGACGATCAGCGCCGACTTGCGATAAGGCTTGTTCCAGTCGCGCCCGTTCTCATGCATCGAGAAAAGAATGCGCCGATGCACCGGCTTCAACCCGTCGCGCACATCCGGCAGCGCGCGGGAGACGATCACGCTCATCGCGTAATCGAGATAACTCCGCCGCATCTCGTCGGAGATCGAGATCGGATCAAAATCGGGCGTATCGCCCGCCGGATTATCGGAGCCCGGCGGCGGTGTTTCGTTGGCCAAAATCAACCTTGGGAATCAGGGGAATTTGCTTAGGAGAATATGGGGATTGGGCGACGTAGATGCAAGGAAAAGCACAATACGCCGGCCGAGTGAATCGTTAGGTCGGCCAAAGCTGCCGCCTGCTTTCTATGGTCATTGGATCTGTTACGAGGCCGGCCCGACGCATGCTCCTTTGGCTGCTATGAAAAATGATCTTGGCACATGATGAACTCAGAATTCGCGCGCCAGTAAGTGGTTGATCCATCCTAAATCCGACGAGTCTCCCGTTAGTCCACATTGAGACGCAATTCGTTCGATCGCGGCTGGAAGTATCAAAGGCCGAATGGGCACTTCGCCGCGAGCATATTTGTTCGCGGCTTCGGCAAACGCTTCTGAGAGAAGTAGCGTGCGAAAGTTCAACAGCCGAGCGGCATCGTACACGGAACGTTGCTTGCTCAGCGCCATTTCCATTGCCTCGAGCTGTTGCTCGCAGAGCATCAGCGCCGCAGCGAGGTGTGCTGACATGCCAGCCGCATCCCGCAGGTGAATTCGAAGGAAGTGCCGCTCGTTTTCAAATGTATTCGACTGCCCGGCCAACCGCTCCGCCTTGGCAAGCTTACCAGCGACGCCAATCAACATAAGCATCAACGCATTTGCGACCGCGTTATTGCGCAGTCGCGCATCCTCCTCGCGCTGTTTCTGACCCGCGCTAATCTGCTCGCGCATGACGGCGAGCTGTTGCTCAATTCCTCGCCACGCCACTACCGTTCCAACAACGGCGGCCACTACCGCCGCTGTCCCCGCAACGAGTGTCTGATAGTCATAAATCCAGTTTGCCGGCTTGGCCCAAACATGGTCTCCCGCAACCTCGTAGACCCATCCGCCAACTGCGTAGCCAGCGATAACGGCAACGATGGAGAATGCTGCGCGGTCGAGCGCCTTGTTCACGAGCTATTCGAATTCGATTCGCGTCGAGCTGCCCGTCGTTTGGCTGCGGCTGCCAGTTTAGCTGGCTCTGTGTAAAGACGCTCGAGCAACGCTACTGTGAAATCAAGAAGGTCCCTCGCGTCTGCCTCCGTGAGGAATTCAGCATGAGCGGCGTCGTTTCCGTCTTGATGAATGCAAGACGCCAGCTCGCGAAGATCTTCAGGCAGCGATTTGTTCTCGAAGAGCCAAGGGAGGCGACTTCCAAGGTCTCGGCGGACCTTGCGATTCAGCCCGGGCTGATCGCTCTCTCCTTCAGACCGCTCCTTGGGCAGAAGCTCTCTGGTAGCGAGATCCACGCATTTTCGGAACATCGCGCTGGCGGCGTTCCAGCATCCTACGGCCACGCAAGTCCCGCCTTCGTTAAACACCCCCGCAATGGGGGCTGGAACATGCTCTGGCGCTTCGATGGACTGGTTGTCCTTGGTGCTGAGAAATCCGCGTAGATGAAAGTGATTATTTAGCGAGTCCTGGAAGATCAACGGACCGTGAGTCTGAAGCACATTTATGTCTGCGTACTGGCTTTGCTCTGCAATCAGCACCGTGGCCTTCCCGCAGTTTCTGCAGATGGCAAAGAGTTCATAGCTTCGTACCCAACCGTGCGCGAATTCGACGGGCCGCAGATTCGCAGCAGTAACCCGGAAGGTGATGCTAAGACTTCCGCACCGCGGGCAGTCAGAGACGATTTCGGCGGACATGATTTTTCTTACTGCAATGTTGCCCACTTGTCGGTTGTATCACTTACTCGTGTGTGAGTGTGATAGCGGCGGGTATATAGGGGAAAAAATACTTATCCCCGCCCCCTCCACCCGCCCCATATTCCCCAACAGCGTCACCCGCCCGAGGGTCGTGACCGGTACCGTCCGGCTCGCGGGGTGGCGCTGTGGCGCCCGCTGTCCCTGACCTAACGGAGCAGGAGCATCGGGAGGCACCCCAGCCCGCCGGCCGGCACTAGGACCGGTCGCCGATGATGCCGAGAGGCGCGGCCTCCCGGTGCGTGGGACGAGCTGCCGTCAGTAAGGTCCGCGCTCGGCGGTGACGAGCGGAGTGGCCCCAGGCGCGGCAGTGGCAAGGGACGTGCCCGCAAGAAAATGCGGGCCGCCTGCCCACGATCCGGGTGCGGAGGGGAAAGCCCAAAGCCGCCACGGCGGGCGCTCGGCGAGCGCCACCAATGCGGACTGCCCGCTCGGCGCTAGCCGGGCGCCCGCCCACCCTCGGATGCCGGGGGTGACGATAGGAGACGATGCCTCGGATGCAGAAAAAGCATCGCGAGAACGATGACGTGCGCGCTGTCGCGAGAAACAGGCCCCCCGTAGGGATAGGAGGATAGGTCTGCGACCATACAGAAACGGCGCCGTTACGCCCCTAACCCCGCGCCCGTTCCGCGAAGACCCACCGCGCCACCACCATCGCGCCCACGCCGCCGATCACCTGCGCGACGATGAACGCCGGCACCGAGGCCGGCGCGATGCCGGCGAACGTATCGGAGAAGGCGCGCGCGATCGTCACCGCCGGATTGGCGAACGATGTCGACGCGGTGAACCAGTACGCGGCCGCGATGTACAGCCCGACCGCGGCCGGCAGGATCGGCCGGTCGCGGCAGCCGAAGATGGTGAGCACCAGGCCGAACGTCGCCACCGCTTCGCCGAGCCATTGTCCCCAACCGTCGCGCACGGGCGCGCCGACCTGCAGCAGCGGCAGGCCGAACATCGCGTGCGCCACCACGACGCCGGCGATCGCGCCGCACACCTCGGCCACCCCATACGCCGCCGCATCGGGCGATCGCACTTCGCCACGCAGCAGGAGCACGAGCGTGACGACGGGGTTGAAGTGCGCACCGGACACCGGCCCGAACATCGCGATCAGCACGGTCAGGATCGCGCCCGTCGCCAGCGTGTTGGCGAGGAGCATCAGCGCCACGTTGCCGTCGGCGAGCCGCGCCGCCATCACGCCGGAGCCGATGACGGTCCCCACAAGGAAAGCGGAGCCGATGGCCTCCGCCGCGAGCCGCCTTGGCAGGTCGGCCACGCTAGCTCGTGACCTTGGGGCGCGTACGTCCTTCCATGCGGCCGATCTCCTCGAGCCGGGCGGTCAGCGCGTTCTGCCCGAGCGTCTTCAGCGGCAGGTTCAGGAAGATCTGGATGCGGTTATTGAGGTAGCGGAAGGCTTGAACGAACGCCGCCATGCGCTCCATCTCCGTGCCGGTCGCCTTGGCCGGGTCTTCGATGCCCCAGTGCGCCGTCACCGGTTGCCCTGGCCATACGGGGCAGGATTCGCCCGCCGCGTCGTCGCAGACGGTGAAGACGAAATCCATCACCGGCGCGCCGGGAACGGCAAACACGTCCCAGCTTTTCGACGAGAAGCCCTCCGCCGGATACCCCATCTCGGCGAGTACCTTCAGCGCCATGGGATGCACCGTCCCCTTCGGATGGCTGCCGGCGGAGAAGGCGCGGAAGCGGCCGGCGCCGTCGCGGTTCAGGATGCTTTCGGCAAGGATCGAGCGGGCGCTGTTCCCGGTGCACAGGAACAGGACGTTGAAGACGCGGTCATCCACGGGCGTTCTCCGGTTGGCAGTCGCATGAGGCCGCAGGCAGCGCCGACAGGATCGGTGCGCAGATCTCTGGCCGTCCGTTGCAGCAGTCATGCGCGAGGAAGGCGACCAGCGCGCGGAAGCCGCTGGTGTCGGCGCGATAGAGCATCGAGCGCCCGCTCCGCGTCACCGTTATCAGTCCGGCCCGCACGAGGTGGGAGAGATGCGTCGACATCGTGTTGTGCGGCACCCGGCAGACCCGCGCGATCTCGCCCGCCGGGTGCGCCTCGGGATGGGAATCGACGAGGAAGCGGAACGCCGTCAGGCGTGTTTCCTGCGCCAGCGACGTTAGCGCCGCGATCGCGTCCGATGTGTCCATATGTCGAGAAGTATCGACGTATCATGACGGCCTGATGACGGCGCGCATTCGTCAAAGTGAAACGCCGCGACCATCGAAACTCTCCCTTAACCATACCACCCTAGGTTTCGCTTGTGTCGCAGGGGCGCGACTCGAACCGGGGCGAGAATGAACATGCGGATGCGGGTTGGACTGACGTTGGCGGCGTGCGCCGCGTTTGCCTCGGCGGGCCATGCCGCGGATCTTTCCATGCCGGCTCCCGCGCCTATGGCGCCGACAACGTCCGGCCACGAGTTCGTCTTCGACGGGTACGCCAGCGCCACCTACGCCAACGCCGGCCTCGCGCAGTGGACCGGCTCGGTCGCCGCGCGCGGCACAATCCTCACCAACAGCGGCTGTGGCTTCTCGCTCACCGGCATGGACCAGGCGAACCTCACCGGCCCGTCGCTCAACATCGTCGGCGGCGAGGTCGACGTCTACAAGACGATCGGCGACGCCGCCCTCGGCGTCAGCTATGCCGTCGCCAGCGGCAATGGCGTCACCGTCAACGCCCTCGGCGTCCAGGGCGCCCTGTTCGCCGGCAACTTCCAGCTCCGCGGCAGCTATGCGCACACGTTCGAAGCCGGCCTCGCGCCCGCCGCCAACAGCCTCACCGGCCGCGTGGCGTATTTCTTCGCGCCGAACACGCAGGCCAATATCTCGGTGATGACCGCGTCCAACGGCACCTACAACGACACCACCTTCGGCATCGGCGCGGAGCACAAGTTCCAGTCGAGCCCGTTCTCGCTCTTCGGCGGCCTCGCCTACAGCAGCAACACCAGCGCCACGTCGGTGACGGTCGGCGTGCGCTTCACCCCGTCGGCGCTCAGCCTCCAGGATTTCACGCGCAAGGTTCCGTTCTAGCGGCCCACCCCGCCGCGTAAGGCGTAAGCAGACGAGCGGCCCGGTGCCGCTCGTTCTGCTTTGGCGATGGCAACGCGCAGCGAATGTGGCTAGGGTGCCGCCGCCATGCAGATGATGTCCCGACAGATCGCCGCCGTGTTCTTGCTCGGCTGAGCCAACGCCCTCCAGGCGCCAGGCGTGGATGCATGTGTGCGTCCGCGCCGCTCATCGCGATCATTTCCTTTAAGACAAGAGACATCATCATGCCCTTCCCCAACGCGACCCCGCGCGCGCTCAGCGACGCCGACATCGCCCGCTTCATCACCGACGGCTACATCCGTATCGACGATGCCTTCGCCGCCGCACTCGCCGCCGAAGCGCGCGCCATCTTGTGGCGCGACACCGGTGCCGACCCCGACAATCCCGCCACCTGGACACGGCCGGTCGTGCGCCTCGGCGCGTACTCCGATCCGCCCTTCGTCGAGGCCGCGAACACGCCCTTGCTCCACGCCGCCTACGATGCGCTCACCGGCGCGGGCCGCTGGCTGCCGCCTCGTGCCCTCGGCACCTTTCCGGTGCGCTTCCCCTCGCCTGCCGATCCCGGCGACACCGGCTGGCATGTCGACGCGAGCTTCGGCACCGAAGCGCCGAACTTCCTCGACTGGCGTGTCAACGTCGTGTCGCGCGGGCGCCTGCTGCTCATGCTGTTCCTGTTCTCCGACGTCGGCGAGGTCGATGCGCCAACCCGCATCCGCGTCGGCTCGCACATGGACATCGCCCGGCAGCTCGCGCCCGCGGGCGACGCCGGCATGACGCTCGGCCAACTCGCGGCGGATAATTTCGCCGGGTCGGCGCACCGGCGCGAGGTCCTGGCGACCGGACCGGCAGGCACCGTCTATCTCTGCCATCCGTTCCTGGTCCACGCGGCGCAGCCCCACCGTGGCACTCAGCCCCGGTTCATGGCCCAGCCGCCGCTCCTGTCGCGCGCGCCTGCAACCGGCGTATGCGGTGGCGACGACACGTCACCGGTCGCGGCTGCAATTCGCGCGGCGCTGGCGTAGCGCCGTCGGCCATCACGTCTCCGCGTCGCCCTCGTCCAGCGTCTCCCGGAGATCGCGCGCGATCGCGTCGATCGGCGTCTCGCTGGAAAGCACCTTGGCCTCGGCGTCGGTGACTTTGTCCTCGACGCCGAGCTGTCGGCTCAGGCGCTCCAGCATCTGGATGATCTTGGTGGCCTCCTGCTCGGCCAGCAGGTTGATCTGCAGGTCGAGATGGTTGCGCCGGTCGGCGCGGCGGCTCATCCGGTCCTGCCGGATCAGCACGAACGCCGCCAGCACCACCGCCTCGAAGGCGAGCGTGCCGCCGAGGAGCGGAAAGGGATAGGGGTCGAAGCCGCCGTCGCCGATGTTGACCACGATCCATACGGCTACGATCGTGAACTGAAGGGCCACGAACGGGAGGGTCCCCACGAACCGCCCGAGAGTTTCGGCGGCGCGCTCGGCGATGCCGCGGTCCTTCTCCGCCTCCTGCTCGAGGCGGATGATCGTCTCGATGTTGTCCTGCGACGGCGTCGACTCGGGCATCGTTGCAATATCTCCCGCGGCCAGGCGCCTGCATAGCCGACGGAGGTGGCCGCTTGTCACCCGGAGGTAACCAACCTCCCGCCAGGTAACGCCCTTCCCTCATGCCGTCGCCACGCTAACTCTGGCGCTACGATCCAACGGGAACGGGGACAAGGCGACATATGGCTGACTTCAGTGGAGCAACGATCGGCGTTACGGGCGCCAACGGCAATCTTGGCCGCCACGTGATCCAGTACCTGCGGGCGGGCGGCGCGAAGAAGATCGTCGGGTTCACACGCAATCCGGACAAGGCGGCCGACCTCGCTGCCGCCGGCGTCGAGCTCCGCCGCGCCGATTTCAGCGACGCCGCCCATCTCGGTGGACAGCTTGCCGGCGTCGAGCGGCTGCTCGTCATCTCGACCGACACGCTGGTTGGTCGGGCCGAGCTCCAGTCGGGCGCCGTCGACGCTGCGGTCAAGGCCGGGGTCAGCCACATCATGTATAACGGCATCACCAGCCCCTATCCGGACGCCGATCCCAGCGCCATCATCCCCAATTCGCACTACTGGACCGAGGTCAGGATCGCGGCAAGCGGCGTCGATTTCTCCTTCCTGCGCAACAACCTCTACACCGACTACCAGATACCGGCGGCCAAGCAGGCGATCGCCAGCGGCGCGCTCTATCACGCCAGCGGCAGGGGCAGGCGCGCCCTGGTCACCCGTGAGGATTGCGCCGCTGCCGCAGCGGCCGCACTCCTCAGCGCCAAAGGCAAGCAGGTTTTCGACATCGGCGGCCCCGAGGCGTTGTCCGCAGATGAGATCGCCGCTCTCCTCAGCGAGATTTCCGGCAAGCCGGTGAAGGCGGTGAACATCCCGCCGGACGCTCTCATCCAGGGCATGGTGCAGGCGGGCATGCCGGCGGAATTCGGCGGCGTCATGGCTCGCTTCGACGTCGATGCCGGCAAGGGCCATCTTGCGGTCGTGTCCGGCGATGTCGAGAAACTCACCGGCAGGAAGCCACGGTCGCTCGCCGATTTCCTCAAGGCGCACCGAGGGGCGATCGTCGGCTAGTAAGGCGCCTCCTCGAAGCGCGGCTCGCCGTCGACGAGCAGCCGCTTCAGCGCCGCGCGCCCGTCGCCAGCCACCGCGACGTCGACGCTGATCTTCTGCTCGCTCCGCAGCTGTTCCAGGTCGCGGCCGGTACCTTCAGGCACGAAGAATTTTTCGAGGTTGTACTGGACGCCATAGGTCCAGCATGTATCGGCGCTGTCGCAGGCGGTGCGGTCCTGCACGCCGCTTACCGTTCCTTTCAGGAACATGCCGCTCGCCGGCGCCGCGTGCGTGATCGCGGTGGCGACGTTATCGGCGTCGAGCGCAACGTAGATCGTGTCGCCGACCGCGAAGGTGTCGTCGCCGGCGAGCGCATCGCTGCGCACCGTCGAGATGTTGTAGTTCAGCGTGACGTAGTCGCCGCGAAACAGGTCGTGCGGATCGATCGGGATCACCGCGAGGTGGATCTCGCGGCCGTTGCGCAGCAGTTCGGCGCGATCGTAGACGATCCAGCCGAGCAGGCCCACCTGGAGCAGAAACGCCAGAACGACACCCAGCGTGTAGGACGGCAGCCTCATGGCTTTGCCTCCGCCTCGCCTTCTGGCGGTGGCGGAGTCGGCAGCTCGACGCTGCGCAGCGACTCCGGCAGGTCGGGAACCGGCACCGGCTGCCGTTTCAGGTCGGCGACGATCTCGGCGGCGGCGGCGCGCCTGGCAAGAAGGCGGTCGATGCGGAAGAGCACATACGCCAGCACGATGAACAGCACGCCACCGATGAGGAACGCCAGCGCCGTATCCAGCCGCGTGCCGATGGTGAAGACGTAGACGTAGATGACCTCGAGCCCGAACGCGACCAGCCCGATCGATTTGCCGATCGGATGGCGGCCGGACTGGCCAAGCGTGACGGCCCACAGCGACGCCAGCACCACGATCACCCCGCCCAGCACGTTGCGGACGAGATCATCGGGCGGCAGGAAATAGGCGAACGCGACGGAAGCCAGCGACAGACCCGCCACGGCGACGACGTCGATCACCGTGACGGCACGGCGGGTGAACGCAAATCCGGTGAGCAGGATCGCCAACGCCGCCGCGACGAGCGCTGGCACGATCGCCTGCTCGCCGGCGTGGAGAGGGTGGTCCGCGATCTGGAGAACGCCGACCGTGACCAGGATCGCAAACAGCCCCGGCCAGAGGATCGCATCCCCGAGCGCGCCGACGCGCGTGTTGCCGCCGATGCTGGCAAGCGCCGCACCGAGGCTCCAGATGGCGAAGCTCACGGCGGCATACAGCGCCATGCCACCGGCGAGACTCCAGTGGTTGGCATCGCCGAAACCGAAGATGGTGAGCGCCACCCAGTACATCGCGGCGATCACCGCGACGATGCGGCCGTAATGGGAATTCTGCACCGTCGCCACGACCACGCCAATGAGGATCGCGCCAAGGCTCGGCCAGTGCAGCAGCACGTGATCGTCGACCACCGCGAGCCATGTCCAGTAGCCGGCGCCGATCAGCCCCAGCACATTCATCGTCGGCGAGCCGGTGAACAGCGCCGCGCCGAGGATCCCGGCCTCGAACAGCATCACCGCGCCGGCAAAGTCACCGGCCAGGTGATAGGTCTGGCCGATCAGCGCGATACCGCCGGCATAGACCAGGCCGCCGGCGAGCACGCCGGCCTCCGCGAAGATGCGGAGCTGCCGACGGTCGAACTGGAACGCGACGCCGTATGCCACGAGCATCGCCACCACGATCAGCGCCAGCCGCGCGACGCGTGGCACCGCCTCCCACTGCGCGCCGACCCAGGCAAGAACCGCGAGGCCGATGAGCAATGCGCCGAGCGTTCCGAGAATGGCGGAGAGACTGAAGGCGGCGCGGCGCGGCGTAGCATCGACGGCGCCAAGAATCGCGGCGGCGCCGTCGGCGTTCACCCAGCCGGCGTCCAGCCACTTCGGAAGGTCGGCCGCGAGCCGTTTCCGGTATGCCGCGTCCTGCATGGCGTCGCCCACCCCAAGCTTCCCGCCTGGCGACATAAACACGCCGGTCGCATCGGCCGCAAGGTCTTGCGGCAGCAGAGCAATCAGCCTCGGCGTCCGTGTGATGGGTATCTCTGGCGTTCGCGCGGCAGCGCTGTCACGATTGCCACGGTCGAGTCGTATCGGGGCAACCAGCGTTGGATTTCCTGCTCTCCGCCATCGTCACGCTGTTCGTGACCATCGACCCGCCCGGCCTCGCGCCGGTTTTCGTCGTGCTCACCGCCGGGCACACGCGCGCCGAGCGTCGCGCGACGGCGCTCCGCGCCTGCACGATCGCTGGGGCGACCCTCATCGGTTTCGCGCTGGTCGGCGAGCCGCTCATCGGCTTCCTTGGCATCTCGCTGCCTGCGTTCCGCATCGCGGGCGGGCTGCTCCTGTTCGTCATTGCCTTCGAGATGGTGTTCGGCCGTCGCGAGGAGCGGAAGTCGGCCGCCGCGCAAACCGCGGTCGAGCGCGACGACCTGCGTCACGTCGCCGTTTTTCCGCTCGCCATCCCGCTGATCACGGGGCCGGGTGCCATCTCCGCGACCATCCTGCTGGCGTCGCAGGCGCACTCGGTCGGTCTGATGGCCGGCCTCATCGCGATCATCGTGATCCTGATCGCGGCGTGCATGGCGGTGTTCCTGCTGGCCCACGACCTCGAGCGGATCATGGGCGAAACCGGCCGCATCGTCGTCAGCCGCCTGCTTGGCCTCATCCTCGCCGCGCTGGCGGTGCAGTTCGTCGCCGATGGCACCACGGCGATCGTGAAGGCGGCCGCCGCGGCAGGCGTCTAGCCGGCGATGGCGTGGATGTAGCGCTCCACGGATACGGCAACCGCCTGCTTGCCACCGCCCTTGATGTTCAGCCCGGTCCACGCGCCATAGACAGCGTCATACGCATACGGCTCGACCGCCGACGCGATGCCGCGCACGGCGCTGGCGTTCAGCGGCATGTAGTTCGGGAACGAGTGCATGAAGGTCACGTGCCGCCGCGTCTGCGCCACCATCATGATGTCGCCGGTGAAAAGCGCGCCCTTCCCACCCTCGCCGGCGTCCCAATGCAGCACCTGACCACCCGGGAAATGGCCGCCGCACAGCACCAGCGTCATCTCGCCGTTCATGCGCAGTGTTGCGCCTGTCCAGTGCACGATCTGCGGGCCACGCCGCATCACCCAGTGCCGGTCGTTGGCGTGGATGTAGATCGGCACGCCGCCGAAGGCATCGCTCCACTCCAGCATCGTCGAATAATAATGCGGGTGGGATATGGCGATGGCCGAAAGGCCGCCGCGCCGGTTGACCTCTGCGATCGTCGCGTCGGTCAGTAGCGTGTGGCACTCCCAGAGCACGTTGCCGGCCTTCGATTCCAGCAGCAGCGGCCGCTGGTTGATGGCGAAGTTCGGCTCCATGGCGATGCCGGTGACGCCCTCGCCCTCGCTGGTGAACTTGTGCGTATGCGACTTCTGCAGGTCGGCGAGCGTCAGCCAGTCCTGCCCTGTCCAGCGGACGTACTGTCGATCGTCGGTGCAGATGAGACAGGAGGGAGGCGGCGCCTCGGTGTCAGCATACTGCGTGCCGCACTGGCGGCAGATAAAACGCGTCATCGAGTGGCCCACGCAAAACCCGCACGACACCCCTAGACGGTGCGCGAAAGCCCATCAATATGAACGGCGCGAAGGTGTGACGAGGTTCACTCGATGAATGGTGCGGAAAGTCTCGTGCGCACGCTGCTGGCCAGCGGTGTCGACGTCTGCCTTGCCAATCCCGGCACCAGCGAGATGCACTTCGTCTCCGCGCTCGACCGCGTTGCCGGGATGCGCTGCGTGCTCGGCCTGTTCGAGGGCGTTGTCTCGGGTGCGGCAGACGGCTACGCGCGGATGGCGGGCAAGCCTGCCGCCACGCTGTTTCACTGCGGGCCGGGTCTGGCGAACGGCATCGCCAACCTGCACAACGCGAAGCGCGCCCGCGTGCCACTGGTGAATATCATCGGCGACCAGGCGACGTACCACAAGCCGCTGCACCCGCCGCTCGCCGCAGACACCGAGGCGCTGGCAGCCACCGTGTCGCAATGGGTGCGCACCGCCGCGCGGGTTGAGGACGTCGGCACGGAAGCGGCGGCGGCGGTTGCCGCTGCCCGCGCCGCGCCCGGCAGCATTGCGTCGTTGATCCTCCCGTCCGATGTCTCGTGGAACGAAGGCGGCGCGATCGCGTCGCCACTGGCGATCGCGCCCGCCGAGCACATCGTTGAGGCGGCAATCGCTGAGGCCGCCGCTCTGCTCCGCTCCGGCGAGCCGACGCTGCTGCTGCTTGGCGGCGCGGCTCTCAGCGGTCGTGCGCTGCTCGACGCAGCCCGCATCGCGACACTCCCAAACGTCAAGCTGATGGCGGAAAACTTCAACGCGCGCGTCGAGCGCGGTGGCGATCGCCCTTTCGTGCCGCGCATCCCCTATCCGATCGATGCGGCCCTCGCTGCACTCGCCGGCGTGCGCAACGTGATCCTCATCGGCGCGCGCGATCCGGTCGCCTTCTTCGCGTACCCGGGAAAGCCCGGCCGCCTGTTGCCCGACAGCGCCGTCGTGCACGATCTCGCCACCCCCGCGGACGACGTTGGCGACGCGCTGGCGCGGCTGGCCGACGCGGTCGGCGTCGGGCCGTACGCTCCGGCCCCTCAGGCGCCGACGCCGGACGTGCCGGGCGGAGCGGTCACGCCGGAGGCTGTCGCCGCGGCGCTGGCGGCTCTCCTCCCCGAAGGTGCGATCGTCGCTGACGAGGGCCTGACGTTCGGCTTTGCGCTCTACCCCAACACGGGCAACGCTGCGCCGCACGACTGGCTGCAGCTCATGGGCGGCGCGATCGGCAACGGGCCGCCGCTCGCAACGGGCGCAGCCCTCGGCGCTCCGGGCCGCCGCGTGATTAACGTGCAGGGCGATGGCTCGGCGCTCTACACAATCCAGGCGCTGTGGACGCAGGCACGCGAGCGCCTCGACGTCACGACGATCATTTTTGCCAACCGCCGCTACGAGATTCTGTTCGACGAACTGAAGAACGTCGGCGCGGCCGCGGGCGCCGCGTCGCGGGCGCTTTTCGATATCGCGGATCCCGCCATCGACTGGCGCGCGCTCGCTACCAGCTTCGGCGTCGAGTCCGCTCGCGCCGAGACGATGAAGGAGTTCACCGACCTGTTTGGCGTCGCCAACCGGTGGCGCGGCCCGTTCCTGATCGAACTCGTGGTGCCGTAGCGGCTAGCCGCGCTTGGTGAACCACACGTGGCGCTTGGCGTGATCGACCTTGTGGTCGCAGTCGTACTTGCTGGCGAATGCCTTGCCGGCGCGCTCGCCTTCCAGCTCGTCCTCGCTCGGCTGGTGGCCGAACAGCCGCTCGTAATCCTCGAAGCCGATGCCCGCCCTGCCGCCGGGACCGAGCGCCGCCAGCGTCTGCGAGAGATTCTCGTGCGTGTACCCGTCACCGGATTTGCCAGCCATATGATCCTCCCGTTTCGCCGATACGGACCGTAGCACGGCGGCGGGCGGGCGCACTCCGTCAATCGACGAAACGCAGGCCGCCCTTCGCGTCGCCTTCCAGGAATCGCAACAGCCGCCGGCCCTCGGCGGCGAGGGCGTCCCGCTCCTTCTTCGTCAGCTTTCGCCACGGCTCAAGCGTCAGTTCGCCCGCCGCGATTTTCCAGAAGCCCGCGACAAAACCGTCGACCGTGAATGTCTTCACCCAGGCATTCTGGTCCGGCGGCCGCTTCGGCTTCAGATCCAGGATGCGGTCGCGGTTGGCGAAGCCAAGCGTCAGGTTGTCGTACACCGGCAGAAAGCGCGGCGGTGCCGGTGTATCCTCGTCTGGCCGCGGTGCTTTCGGCAGGTCGAACAGCTCCCGCCCGGTATTGTCCTCGAAGGTCACGAGCTGCGGCCGCAGCTTCTCGAAAACCGGCGTCAGTTTTGTCAGGCCCGACCAGCTTTGCGCATCCATGACGCTCGCCGGTCCGAACGCCGCAAGGTAACGCAGCACGATCTTGTCGATCGCCGGGCGCTTTGCCACGGGCTTTCCCAGCCAGTGGTCGAGCAGCGTCACCTTCGGCGCACCGCCCTTCCCCCACAGCCCGCGCGGCGGCACCTGCACCAGCGGCGCTGCGTAGTGCACGAGATAGGCGAGGTGCTCGCCTTTGAACGACGGGAATTGCGGCTCCAGCACCTTGCGCAGCTCGACGAGCGTCATTGGTTTCGCCGTGATCGCCTTCCGCGCCGCCGCGACGACCTTCGCCCGATCCACGCCCTTCGCGCCCTTGCCGAAGGGCGTATGCGGAAAGCTCCGGTCGAACACCACCTGCGTCAGCGGGCGCAGTTCGAGAGCGTCGGCGGCGAGCATCAAGTGCACGGTGCCGCGCATCGCCGCCATGCGCACGGCCTTCCGATCCGCGAGCAGCGCCGACAGCTCGAGCGGATCGAACTCGGCCAACCGCGACCACAGACCGACATAGGGATCGGTCGGTATCTGCGCCTGCATCCCCAGCAGGAAGCCGATGGCATCGCTCGCCGGCATCGCCCGGCGCTCCAGCAACATCTGCCGCGCCAGCAGCGCGCGATTCAGCATGCGTGGGGAAAGGACAGTCGCCATCGGTGGAGTGTAGCGCGGCAATCGCCCCGGCGTGTCAGCAGGCGCCGTACCCCTCCCCAAAACCGCGAACGGCGGTTTTGGCCCTCCCGCAAGGGGAGGGCTCATGCGCTGCCATGTATTCGCAACAATCGAGCGGGGCTGAACCCTCCCCTTGCGGGAGGGTCAAACGGCCAAAGGCCGTTTGGGGAGGGGTGCGCGGCCGGGGCTGCTCCAGCCCCACCCTACGCCACCCGCTGCCCCGAAACCCGCCGCCGCTCCTCCACGGCATCGGCCAGCCGCTCGAGCGCATCGACCGTGGTGTCCCACCCGATGCATCCGTCGGTGATGCTCTGCCCATAGGTCAGCGGCTTGCCCGGCACCAGATCCTGGCGGCCGGCGACAAGGTTGCTTTCCACCATCACACCGATGATGCGCCGGTCGCCCGCCAAAAGCTGCATGCCCACCGCTTCGAGGACCCGCGGCTGGTTCTCGGGCTTCTTCGACGAGTTGGCGTGGCTGGCGTCGATCATGATCGCCGGCCTCAGGCCCGCCTTCACCAGTTCGCTCGCCGCCGACTCCACGCTCACCTGATCGTAGTTGGGCAGCTTCCCGCCGCGCAGGATGATGTGGCAGTCGTCGTTGCCCGTCGTCGCCGCGATGGCCGATTTGCCTTCCTTGGTCACGGCCAGGAAATGATGCGGCTCAGATGCGGCCTTCACCGCGTCAATGGCGATGCGCACATTGCCGTCGGTGCCGTTCTTGAAGCCAACCGGGCACGAGAGGCCCGACGCCAGCTCGCGATGCACCTGGCTCTCCGTCGTGCGCGCGCCGATCGCGCCCCAGCCGACGAGATCGGCGAGGTACTGCGGCGTCGTCATGTCGAGGAACTCGACCGCGGCCGGCAGACCCATCGCGTTGATGTCGAGAAGCAGCGAGCGCGCGAGCCGCAGGCCCTTGTCGATGTTGAAGCTGCCGTCGAGATCGGGATCGTTGATCAGGCCCTTCCAGCCGACCGTCGTGCGTGGCTTCTCGAAATAGACCCGCATGATGACTTCGAGCGCACCGCCCAGGCGTTTCCGCATGGCCACCAGCCGCTCGGCGTATTCCATCGCCGCCTGCGGATCGTGGATGGAGCACGGGCCGACGATCACCGCCAGCCGGTCGTCGGCGCCGTGGAGAATATTGGAGAACGCGCGGCGTGCGCCGGCAACGGTGCGGGTCGCCGCGTCGCTGCGGGGATACTCCCGCATCACGGCTGCCGGCGTGGCGAGTTCGCGGATCTCGCGAATGCGGAGGTCATCGGTGGTGTTGGGCACGGCGGGTCTCCTTGGGAAGGATCCCGGCGGCCAACAAAAAAGCCGCCAGGAACTTGGCGGCTTCGGGATTTTCGGGCTTTTTCAGGTCTTCAGATCAAGCGCGCGTCCCTACCTCCGCCAACGGAAGCGGATAGCTAAACCAGAAGCCATAAAAGGTGGCGGCGCGAGTCATCGCGGCGGATATAGCCGAGAGCGCGGCGTTTGTCATCCCAGTCGTCACGCCTGCCCCGGCGTGCGCTGCGCGGCGCGCCATTCGTTGACCAGCGTTGCCCTCCTCTTGGGATAGCGCTCCGCCTTCGGCTCAAGCGACTTGATCCGGTCGGTGCGGAAATGGCGGAAGCCGAGCCGGAGCTCGCACCACGCAGCCACCGTCTGCTTGCCCTCATAGAAGGCGAGCGCGATCGGCCAGATGGTGCGTTGGGTTTCCGTGCCCTTTTCGTCGCCGTAGCTGATGGCGACCTTGTGCTCCTTGCGGATCGCTTCACGGAGCGGTTTCAGCACCGGCAGGTCGAGCGGCTCAAACGAAGGCACTGCCCACAACCCGACGGTCGCGATGGTGTCGCGCAGATCCTTCGGCGCGGCGGCCGCGATTTTGGCGAGCGCGTTCGCCGCCGATGCCGCAAGCGCCTTGTCGCCCTGCCGCCCGACGAGTTGCGCGCCCAGCACCAGCGCCTCCAGCTCGTCTTCGTCGAACATCAGGGGCGGCAAAAAGAATCCTCCGCGCAGCAGGTAACCCAGCCCCGCTTCGCCATCGATCGGCGCGCCCAACCCGATCAGCGACTGCACGTCGCGATAGATCGTGCGCACCGAAACGTGCAGCTCCTCGGCCAGGCTCGCCGCCGTCACCGGACGACGATGCCGGCGGAGCGCGTCCATTAGTGTCAGCAGACGTTGTGTGCGGCCCATCGGGCGAATCCCCTCGAAGCGGCTGCGCAATCTACTGCGCCGCCGCGCGCCCGCCTATGCCGTCGCGGCGCCGCGGCGCCGGTCCCAGGTGTAAGAAACCGCCGCCAGCGCCAGCGCGGGCACCACGCCCGCCAGCCCCAGCAGCGGCAACTGGTCGTAGCGCACGCCGGCGGTGAGCGCGAGCGAACCCAGCGCCGCACCGCCCGCGATGCCGATGTTGAATGCCGTGGAGACCAGCGTCGAGGCGAGGTTCGGCGCATCGCGGGCGCCATTCATGATGCGCGTCTGGAGCGGCGCCGCAAACGAGAAGTTCGCCACGCTCCAAAGAAACAGAACGACGACGGCGACGGCCAGCGTGTGCGCGGTCGCCGACACCAGCGCGAACAGCACGATCAGCGCGGCGAATATGCCGAGTACCGACGGCATCAGCTTCCAGTCCGCCAGTCGGCCGCCCGCGAGGTTGCCGACGAGCGCCCCGACGCCGAACGCCGATAGAACGAACGGCAGCGCCGCCGGTGTTACGCCGACGACGTCTGTCAGTAGCGGCGCAATATAGGCGAACACGGCGAAGAAGCCTGCCGCGGCCAGGATGATGACGGCAAACGACAGGTACACCTCCTGCCGCCCCAGCGCGCGCATCTCCGCGAGGATCCCCTCCCCCGTGCTCGGCGCCCGTTCGCCGCGCGGTACCCACACGGAAATGCCGATCGCCGTAATGATCCCCAGCCCGCAAATCGTCCAGAACGTCCAGCGCCAGCCGAGCGCGCCACCGATCGCGGTGCCGAGAGGCACGCCGACGATGTTGGCGACCGTGATGCCGGCCAGCACCAGCGACACCGCCCCCGCGCGCTTGTCTTCGGGCACCAGGCTCGCCGCCACCACTGCCGCGAGACCGAGATACGAGCCGTGGCTGAGCGACACGATCACGCGCGCGGCCATCAGCCACCCGTAGGATGGCGCCAGCGCGCAGAAGGCGTTGCCGAGGGCGAACAGAATGACGAGCGCGACAAGCGTCGTCTTCCGCTCCAGCCCGGCGGTGATAATCGCGACGATCGGGCCAAGCACGGCGACACCGCCGGCATAGCCACTGATCAGGTAGCCGGCCGTCGGGATAGAAACCCCCAGGTCGCGAGCCACGTCCGGCAGAATGCCGGCAACGACGAATTCGGTCGTGCCGATGCAGAACGCGGCAAGGGAGAGCGCGAAAAGCGGGAGCGAGAGCACAGGAGGGTCGCCAGAAGAATCACGCCGGCGAATGCCGGCGCGTCAGCTCATACCAGCCGTCAGTAGGACACGGCGGTCAAGGTCAGAGAACGCCGAGAACGATCGCGCCAACGAAGAAAAACGCGGCGGCGGTCAGCACAAGACCGAACTGCTGGTTGGCAATAGCGCGCATGGCCACGTCCCTCGAACGTCCCGAATTGTGCCGTCAGCCATGCCGCGGCGGGAGGAACGGCCATCCAAATTGCGCGACCAAAGGAGAAAACGGTTCCCCGGCCCCGCGTACGACGCAACGTCGCGCTGACGCAATGCCGCGGCGTGCAGCCATCAACAGCGTCTACAAGTATTCGGGCGTGCCGCTGCACCTGAACGCTCAGGCGTGGCGGACAACCGCGTCGCCTGAGCCGTCTCCTGTCAGATCGGCCGCGCTGGAGAAATGCGTGCTACACGTGGCGAACGAACGTCCAACGGGTGCCGCTGTGCTGGCACGGGCTCGCCGCTTCATTGCGCGCAATACGCGGCTGGCGCCGGTGCCCTCGGTGCCGGAGATACGCATCCACAGCGCCCACGAGGCGACCGGCCTCTGGCGCATCGCGGAAGGCAACGATCCGCCTCCTCCGTACTGGGCATTCCCGTGGGCAGGCGGCCTGGCGCTGGCGCGCCATGTCCTCGACCATCCATCCATCGTCGCAGGCCGTCGCGTCCTCGACCTTGGTGCCGGCTCTGGTCTCGTCGCGATAGCAGCGATGCAGGCGGGCGCACGGTCCGCGGTTGCCGCGGACGTCGATCGCTATGCCGCCGCCGCGATCCCCCTTAACGCCGCAGCGAATGGCGTGCTCGTCGAGGTGATCCATCGCGACATCACCGTGGAGAGGCCACCCCCGGTCGACGTCGTCCTCGTCGGCGACCTGTTCTACGAAGCCGCCCTCGCCGATCGCGTTACGCGTTTCCTCGACGCATGCGTTGTTGCCGGGCTGACCGTGCTCGTCGGCGATCCGCGGCGCGCCTATCTTCCGGCGAACCGCCTCCGTGCGATCGCCGAGTATGCCGTGCCGGATGTCGGCGATGTCGAAGGACAGAAGCCGCGGTCCAGCGCAGTGTTCGAATTCCTGACCGCGTAGGATGGGCCGCTTTCGCTAGTCTGGCTTGGATTGCAGCTGCGGCAGTCCGCGGAGCAGTCCCGTCAATTCGCTCTGCCGATGCAGTCCCGTCTTGTACAGCACCGATTTCACGTGCGTGCGAACCGTAGCGACGCTCACGTTCGAGCTCGCGGCGATGTCGTTCACCGTCTTGCCTCTGCCGATTTCGCGCGCGACGCGCGCTTCCGCCGGCGTGAGATCGAAGAGGCCCTGCACGACCTCGGCCGAGGGGACGTCGCGCGGCACGACGGGCGTTACCACGACGATGGCCGTTGCGCTGGTGAAGACGTCGTGCGCGCTGCCGCGTATCGGCATGAGGTGCACGATCATCGGCGGGTCACCCTCGCGCGCAGGCACCGGGATCGAAAACGGCGGCGCCTGGCCGCCCGTCAGATGCGCGAGGGCTTGCTCCAGAAGGCGGTCGGCGTTCGGATCGCTGATCGCGATACGCGCCCTGCGGTCCTGGATCACGGTCGGCATCAGCCCTTCCAGCAGGCGGTTGGTGAACATGACGCGGCCGCCGCTTCCGAGCACGGCACCCGGCAAACCCATCAGTTCGAGTGCGGCTGCCGCGGCGGTCACCCGCTCGAACTCCAACCGCGTGGAGAGAAGCGACGCCCGCGCCAGGTGGGGACGCAGCCCGTCCAGAGTATCAACGGCGGCGCGCGGTACGGGTCCTTCCGCGATGGGTCGCTCGACATGGAAGATCATCGCGTCGCCCGTGGGAGACGGGATGATCGTCCCTACGCCCAGGCCGCCGCCGCGCGGGATGAAGAAGTCGCGGTAAGCCGGTATCGACGGGATCTGCTCCAGCGGGAAGATGTCCTGATCCGTCACGAAACCCGGGTGATCGAACGCGACGAGCCCTCGGGTTCGCTCGTTGGTCGAGATGAGCCCTGACGACACCAGCTCGGCAACGGTTTCTTCGATCGAGGGCGTGGCCAGCCAGCGCCCTAGCCCCGGCACGATCAGGGTGGCGCCTGGGCTGCCTACGGTCTGGCCGAGCTTCTCCAGCACCGAAAGCCAGAGCCCCGGCGCCGCAGCCGCCTCGTAAATGAGATCGACAAGTTCGTCGTCCACCACGCGCAGACCCGGTTCAACCTACGCGACAGTAATCGCTAAATCCGCGGCTTGATAGCGGCGACCAGGCCTGGCCGCGAGAGGCGCCGCCTCCGTGTCACGGTCGTCGCCTCAATCGACCGCCGTCTCCGCGCGAAGCTTCGCCTTGCCCGGCAGCACCAGGCAGACAATCAGCATGATCTCCTCGGCCATCGTGGTCACCGTCCAAGGCAATCCCAGCATCCAATTTGGGTATTTTGACGCAACGAAAGCCGATATGGTGTTCCGGGGCAACGCTGTTCGCCGGGCAAACCGGATACGGCAAGGATTCGAATAGAGTATGCGGGGCCTCAAGGGCGTCATCCGTTCGACCGCGGCGTTGCTCACCGTCGGTCTTCTGGCGTTGCTCGCCATCGTGGCGATGACGTTCTGGCTGGGCAAACGCACCGAGCTTCAATTTAGGTCCACCATCGAAGCCCGCGACACCCGCACGGCTGCCGTCGAGTTGCGCTATGCGCTCCAGACAGCGGAATCCAGTCAACGCGGGTACATCGTCACCGGAAACCAGATCTACCTGGCCCCGTACACGACCGCCAAAACGCTCGCGTCCCGGCAGGTTGACGCGCTCGATGCATGGCTCAGGCCGGACCCTGCCGCACAGCCCGCTTTCGCCAGGCTCAAAGAGGTGATCGCAGCCAAGCTCGATGAAATGGACACAACCATCGCGCTGAAACGCGATCGACGCGATGCCGACTCGCTTGCCCTTTTCCGCACCAACCGTGGCAAGGCGCTGATGGACGAGGCCAACGTGTTTCTGTCGAGCATCATCCGTGGCGCGGACGAGCGGCTTACAGCCGCCGCTGAGGAGCAGAAACAGAACGCGTCGTTCCTGTTGCTCGCCACTGTGCTTGCCGGAACGCTCATCGTTCTGGTCGTGGGCGTCGGCGTCGCGATTGGCTTCGCCTCAGCCCGGACGCTGGCGAAGGCACGCGACGAGGTCGAGGAGCTGAACGTCAATCTCGAAAAACGCGTCGAGGAGCGCACCATCGAGCTCACGCGTGCGCGCGATCGCGCCGAAGTTTTGGTCGATGAAGTCAACCATCGCGTGGCCAACAGCCTGTCGATCGTGGCGGCGATGGTGAACCTCCAGGCGAAGCAGGCGGACAACAAGGCCGCCAAGGATGTGTTGCAGGAAACGCAAGGACGCATCTTCGCCGTGTCGCAGCTCCACAAGCGCCTTTACACTTCCGGCGACGCGCGCTTCGTGGCTCTCGATGAGTATCTCGCCGGCTTGCTGGAACACCTTCAGGCGTCGCTGCGCGATGCAGGGCACAGCGCAAAGCTGACCCAGGATCTGGAACCGGTCAGCCTGCCGACAGACAAAAGCGTGAATCTCGGCGTGGTGGCCACGGAGTGGGTGACCAACGCCTTCAAATACGCATACCCGAATGGCCCGGGCGAAGTCCGCGTGAGCCTGCGCCGGGTCGGCGGCGAAGGGCCGATCGAGCTGATCGTCGAGGACGACGGCGTTGGCCGGGATTCCCCTCAGCGGGAAAAAGGCACCGGCCTCGGCACCAAGCTCGTCAACGCCATGGCGGGAACAATGGGCGCCGAGGTTTCCTATGTTCCGAGGCAACCGGGTACAACCGCCCGCCTGGTCGTTCCGGCATCCGCCGCATGAGAAAGTCGTACATGAGCACTCGTGCCCTCGCCGCTGCCGGCCTCGCCGCATTTTTGTCTGCCGTGCCCGGTCTGGCGGCGGCCCAGAACAGTCCGGGCATCACGACGCCGACGGTGTTCCCTCCCTTCAATCCCCAGGCGCCCGCGTGCTCGGCGCCGCCCGGGCTGAAGAAGGCGTTGGGCTTTGCGCGCGACAATGACCGCGACTTCATGAAGGGCGTCGACTTCGGCCTGAGCAGGGCAGCGGCCGACCGCGGCCTCGCTTATCAGATGACCGACGCCGGCAACGATGCCACGAAGATGATCTCCCAGGTCGAGGGCTTCCTCGCAGAGGCGGACGGCGCCGTCGTTGCCTCGCCCGTCGATCCCGCCTCGCTCGCCCCGTCGCTGCAAAAGCTGATCTGGTCGGGAAGCTACGTCGGCACGGTCGTGCCGCCGCCGGCCACTTCGTTGCTCAACGCGCCGCAGTATCTCACGGGCAAGGTGCTGGGAGATGCCGCGGCGGCCTACATCCGCGACAAGCTCGGCGGAAAGGCCAAGGTCGTCCTGCTTACGCACGACAGCCTGGAATTCCTGGCGCCGCGTTTTGCTGCCATGCGTGACTCGCTGCGTGCGGTCCCGGGCGCGACGATCGTCGCCGACATCTCGCCCGCCACTGTGGACAACGCCGGCGGTTTCGCCACCATGAACACGATCCTCCTCGCCGATCCCGATATCGACGTCGTCCTTGGGGCCGACACGGTTGTCATGGGTGCGCTGGCCGCCGTACGCGCGGCAGGCAAGGAACGCCCCGATCAGTTTTTCGGCGGCATTGACGGCGAGCCGGATGCGGTCGCCGAACTACGGAAGCCAGGCAGCCCCTACAAGACCAGCATCAGCCTCGCCTCTCCCATTTTCGGCTACGCCATGGGGCAGCACGGCGCCGACTGGCTGGAAGGAAAGAGCATCCCGCAGGCGATGGACGTCCTGCCCTTTGCGCTCAACGCCGAGAATCTTGCGCGCTACGAGGCCGACATGGCCAACCCCGCGGCGGTCTACGCCGACATCGCCCGCCGCGCCGAGTATCTCAAGATGTACGGCAACATTTGCTACGACACGCGCGATCAGTACGTGAATTTCCCCTGGTCATCGGAGCCGACGACGCCTTGATCGCCACGGAATAGTCGCGCCCACCGCCGCAACGTACGAACGAACGGCGCCGATGAAGGGTATTGTCCGCCTGGCGTCGACCGTTGCCGTTAGAGGTAGGCGTCGAATGTTCCCTTCGGCTGGTAGTCGAAAACATCCTTCCGGATGCGCTCGGGGTCGAGTTCCAGCACCGTGGACAGGAGCGTGCCGTAGAGTTCGCGTGCGTCGATAGACGCCCTGAGATCGCGGCCTTCGAAGAGCGCGTTGCTCTTCAATCCCGGCCAGTCAGCGACAACGCCGCCTTTTTTCAGCTTTCCGCCCAGCACGAATATCGCGGTACCCCACCCGTGGTCCGTACCGCGCGAGCCGTTCTCGGCAGCAGTGCGGCCGAACTCAGTCACGGTAACGATCAGTGTGTCCTTCCACACCTCGTCGCCGATTGTCTGGCGAAACGCGCCGATGGCGGCATCGACCTCGCCAAAGACTTTGCCGTTGTCGCTTGGCTCGTTGGCATGCGTATCGAACCCCACGTGATCGAGCACAGCCATGCGTGGACCTTCGCCGCGTTTGAGGCGCCGGCCAGCCTCGGCCGCGAGGAGGTTGAGGGAATTCCTGTCACCAACGTGCAACTGCGACGGCGCGGCGGGCGTCGCCCTCTCGCTTTGAATCTGCGCCTCCACGGCGGCGAGTGAAGGGTCGGCGGCCCACAACGGGAGAACGCGGTCGTACAGCCGCGGTGGAGGCGCGGTAAGCCAGCTGGGGTAGAAGTTGTCCGCGCGCGCATGGCTTCGCAGGATCAGCGGAGCCGGCAAAGACATGGCGACGGAAGCATATCCTTGCGCCTCGAGCGCGCGCCCCATCCAACCGGTCTTCACGGCGTACGGGACCATCACGCCCGTCTCCATGATGTTTTGACCCTCGAAATGCGAGCGGCCGGTGTATGGAAGCGACGCGCCATGGACCAAAAGGGCCTCGCCCCTGCCATACATGTCGTGCACGTTCTTGAACGCCGGATGCAGGCTGAAAAAGCCATCGAGCTTCATCGTCTCGTCGGGATTGATCTTCGGCCTCAGCGAGGCGAGCTGCCGGTCGCCTGTCGGAGGCAGCGCGAACATTCCGTCGAGACCACCGCGAAGCAAAATGGTCAGCAGGCGCGTGTCGGACACCGACTTGGCGAGCGCCAGTTCAGGCAGCGCGGCGAACGAAAGGATGGCCGTCGCCTGCAGCAGTGCGCGACGGCTGATGAGCGCTTGACCTTCGCAGTTCTGGTAGATGTTCCGCGACATGGGCCTACGTCCTCAGGAATTCGGGACTGGCAAGGAAAACCGCTAACGTCTCGGCGGAGTCGCCGCCCGCCTTCATGGACGCGGCAAGCGGCGAGTCTGGACCGGCAAGACGGTTCGCAACATCGGTCAGATGGGACATCGTGGCCGCCTTATCCTTGACCTTCTTGCCCATCTGCAATGCATACCGAAGCCGGCGCTCAACCAACACGTTGGAAATCCAATCTGCCTCAAGGTCGGACCAGCCGTTGGGTTGAAGCGGCTCGCCGTAGGGCTGTCCCAACTCCTCGACGACCGCACTGATCCAGTACGTCGAGTTATCGTCGCCGTAACTCCAGATGGGGGTCTCCGGAACGTCGACTCCCGTCATGCGGTGGGCCTGATAGAGCCACGTTTCCGGGTTGAGGAACTTGGGATTTTCCGGTCCCTTGCGGAGGACCTCGTCAATGACCGCGGTGTGAATCGCAATCATGTCGCCGCCGGAGTTGCTCCAGGCAGCAGCGATGTTCGCGACACTGTCGTCGGGCGGATTGTCGGCGATGAAGTGGCGCGCCAACTTTCGTGAAAGGAACTGGACCGTCTCCGACCGCGCCGCGAGGTCGGCGATGAGCGCAGGCGCCTGACCCGAGCCGTTCTTGCCACCCTTGTCATACGTCTTGCCGAGGATTTTCCGCGTACCGGGCTCGTGCCGGTGCGAATTAAAGTATGTTCCGTAGGGAGTGCTCTTTGGTATGTCGCGCTGGTTGCGCTCACCGCCGTAGAAGCTCCAGCCCGAGAGAGCGTAGGCGGTCTGGATCACGTCGTCCTGGGTGTAGCCGGCGGCCGGGCTCATGGTGTGGAGCTCGAGAAGCTCTCGCGCCAGGTTTTCGTTGATCGTTTCCTTGCCGGCGAGGCCGGTCGGCGAATGCGGTCCGGTGGAGACGAAGTTGTCGAGGTAGTACAGCATGGCCGGGTTCAGGATCGCATCGTGGAGCATGTCCGCGAATTTGCCGGTCATGCGCGCGCGTATCGCGCGGGTATGCGGCCCGTAGAGCAGCTTCGTGAACGCGTTCGAATTCACCGCGAAATGGTTGACCCAGAAACTCCAGAACCTTTCGAACACCGGACTGGGGCCGTTGACGGCAGTCAGCGAACGAACGAGACACTCCCGCCATGAGGGATAGTCGGTGCGCGGGAGGTACACTTCCGCGTTGATCTTCTTCTCCCACTCGCCGGCCGGCATCTTGCCGACCTGGTTCTGCAGGTCAGTTTCCTTGTTGGCGTACTCGCCCCAGAGCCGAGTCGCATTTCCGATATCAGGGACCGGCTCCGCGAAGTCGGGAAAGTGGCCGCGGATGTTGCTACCATCGGGCCCGTAGAAATCGAGCGGCGGGATTTCCGATATCTGCCGGATGGCCCAATCGCGGATGTCGGGCCCGATCGCTTCGGCCGGCGCCAGCCCGTAACCCAGGCGGCGCGAGAAGAAGAGTTCCGCGTCGGCGATCATCTGCCCCCTCCAAATCTGCTGGATCATGCAAGGCAACGCCCCGCCACATTAGCGCACGGCATGCGTGCACGATATTGCGTCATGTCGCCCAAGAGCCGCGTTCCCTTTTTGTTCTTGCCTCGAGGCGGCTCCTCTGCCATCCCTTCTACCTGCTGCCGGATTCGCGCGTTGCGCACGGGCAGTATCCCCGGCCGCCCGACCTCGCCGCCTTGTTTCCGCGGCCGGAGAGCATAAGTTTGGGGCTCGGTACCGTCTCCATGGAGAGGGGCCGCGCCTCCCACTTTGGATCAGACGATGGCCACCAAGTCGGCTCCCTCTGCCGTGCCCAGTGCCGGCAAGTTCATCTCCATCCGGGGAGCGCGGGAGCACAACCTCAAGAACATCGATCTCGACCTGCCGCGCGACAAGCTGATCGTGCTCACCGGCCTGTCGGGCTCGGGCAAGTCGTCGCTCGCCTTCGACACGATCTACGCCGAGGGACAGCGCCGCTACGTCGAGTCCCTCTCCGCCTACGCCCGCCAGTTCCTCGAGATGATGCAGAAGCCGGACGTCGACCAGATCGACGGCCTGTCGCCCGCCATCTCGATCGAGCAGAAGACGACGTCGCGGAACCCGCGCTCCACCGTCGGCACGGTCACCGAGATCTACGACTACATGCGCCTCCTGTTCGCGCGCGCCGGCATTCCCTATTCGCCGGCGACGGGCCTGCCGATCACCAGCCAGACCGTGTCGCAGATGGTCGACCGCGTGCTCGCGCTGCCCGAAGGCACGCGCCTTTACCTGCTCGCGCCGATCGTGCGCGGCCGCAAGGGCGAGTACCGCAAGGAACTCGGCGAGCTGCAGAAGAAAGGCTTCCAGCGCGTCAAGATCGACGGGCAGTTCCACGAGATCGCCGACGCGCCCGCCCTCGACAAGAAAATGAAGCACGACATCGAGGTGGTCATCGACCGTGTCGTGGTGCGCGGCGACATCGGCACGCGCCTGGCGGACTCGTTCCAGACCGCGCTGGAGCTTGCCGATGGCCTCGCCATCGCCGAGGTGGCTGATACCAAGGCCGAAGCAGCAGCGGCGGGACCGACCGCCGGTAAGAAGAAGACTTCAAATGCCGCGTCAGCCAAAGCCGACGCGCGCGACGAGAACCGCATCATCTTCTCCGAAAAATTCGCCTGCCCGGTCTCCGGCTTCACCATCCCGGAGATCGAGCCGCGCCTCTTCTCGTTCAACAACCCCTACGGCGCCTGCCCGGTGTGCGACGGCCTCGGCACCGAGCGCGTGATCGACCCTGCCCTCGTGGTGCCGGACGATACCCGCAGCCTCGCCGACAACGCCGTCGCGCCGTGGGCCAAGTCGACCTCGCCCTACTACCAGCAGACGCTGGAGGCGCTCGCCCGCGCCTACAAATTCTCCACCGACACGCCGTGGTCGGACCTGCCGAAGAAGGCGAAGGACGTCGTCCTCTACGGCACCGGCGAGGACACCGTCACCTTCCACTACGCCGATGGCGCCCGCACCTACCGCACGACCAAGACCTTCGAGGGCGTGATCCCGAACCTCGAGCGGCGCTGGCGCGAGACGGACTCGCAGTGGATGCGCGACGACATCGAGCGCTACTACAGCGCCAAGCCCTGCGAGACCTGCCACGGCTACCGCCTGAAGCCGGAGGCGCTGGCGGTGAAGCTCGACGGCCTCCACATCGCGCAGGTCAGCGACATGTCGATCCGCAAGGCGATGGCCTGGTTCGCGCACCTGCCGGAGACGCTCACCGAGCAGCAGAACGAGATCGCGGTCCGCATCCTGAAGGAGATCAACGAGCGCCTGCGCTTCCTGGTCGACGTCGGGCTGGACTACCTGACCCTCGCCCGCTCCTCCGGCACGCTGTCGGGCGGCGAGAGCCAGCGCATCCGCCTCGCCTCGCAGATCGGCTCCGGGCTGACCGGCGTGCTCTATGTACTCGACGAGCCTTCGATCGGCCTGCACCAGCGCGACAACGCGCGGCTGCTTGAGACACTCAAGCGGCTGCGCGACCTCGGCAACACCGTGATCGTCGTCGAGCACGACGAGGACGCGATCCGCGCCGCCGATCATGTGCTCGACATCGGCCCCGGCGCCGGCATCCATGGCGGCCATGTGGTGGCCGAGGGCAGGGTGGACGACCTCATCGCCGCGCCCAACTCATGGACCGGCAAATATCTCTCCGGCGAACTGGGCGTGCCGATCCCGGAGCGGCGCGCGCCCAATCCGCGCCGCATGCTGCGCGTGGTCAACGCGCGCGGCAATAACCTCAAGAACGTCACCGCCGACATCCCGCTCGGCCTGTTCACCTGCGTCACCGGCGTCAGTGGCGGGGGCAAGTCGACGCTTCTGATCGACACGCTCTACAACGCGGTCGCGCGCAAGCTCAACGGCGCTTCGCTGGCGCCCGCGCCGCACGACAAGATCGAGGGCCTGGAGCACATCGACAAGATCATCGACATCGACCAGTCGCCGATCGGCCGCACGCCGCGCTCGAACCCGGCGACCTATACGGGCGCCTTCACGCCGATCCGCGAGTGGTTCGCCGGCCTGCCCGAGTCGAAGGCGCGCGGCTACGAGCCCGGGCGCTTCTCCTTCAACGTCAAGGGCGGCCGCTGCGAAGCCTGCCAGGGCGACGGCGTCATCAAGATCGAGATGCACTTCTTGCCCGACGTCTACGTCACCTGCGACGTCTGCAAGGGCAAGCGCTACAACCGCGAGACCCTCGAGGTGACGTTCAAGGGCAAGTCGATCGCCGACGTGCTCGACATGACGGTCGAGGAAGCGGCCGAGTTCTTCAAGGCGGTGCCGCGCGTGCGCGACACGCTGAAGACCCTGCATCGCGTCGGCCTCGACTACATCCATGTCGGCCAGCAGGCGACGACGCTGTCCGGCGGCGAGGCGCAGCGCGTCAAGCTCGCCAAGGAGCTGTCGAAGCGCGCGACCGGCCGCACGCTCTACATTCTGGACGAGCCCACCACGGGGCTGCATTTCCACGACGTGAAAAAGCTGCTCGAGGTGCTGCACGAGCTGGTGGCGCAGGGCAATACGGTCGTGGTGATCGAGCACAATCTCGAAGTGATCAAGACCGCGGACTGGATCATCGACCTCGGACCGGAAGGCGGCGACGGCGGCGGCGAGATCGTCGCCAGCGGAACGCCGGAAGACGTGGCCAAGACCGCGCGCTCCTATACCGGCCAATATCTCAAGACCCTGCTCAAGACCCGCGCCCCG
>DASZSW010000050.1:0-9695 GCA_035548515.1 Bauldia sp.
CCTGAAATGGCCTTGCGTGCGCGTGAACCTCGACAGCCATATCTCGCGTATCGATCTCGTCGGCAAGGACGCCATCGTTCTGAAGGACGGCAAGCAGGTCACCGAATTCCGCGAAGGCATTTTGCCCTGGGCGATCCAGCATCCCGTCGCGCTCGTCTTCGACGAGTATGATGCCGGCCGCCCCGACGTGATGTTTGTGATCCAGCGCGTGCTGGAGATCGAGGGCAAGATGACGCTGCTCGACCAGAACCGCGTCATCCGCCCGCATCCCGCGTTCCGGCTCTTTGCGACGGCCAACACGGTCGGCCTCGGCGACACGTCGGGCCTCTATCACGGCACGCAACAGATCAACCAGGGCCAGATGGACCGCTGGTCGATCGTGACGACGCTGAACTACCTGCCGCACGACCGCGAGGTCGACATCGTCGCCGCCAAGGTCAAGTCGCTGAACAACGACAAGGGCCGCGGCGTCGTCGCCAAGATGGTCCGCGTCGCCGACATGACGCGCAACGCCTTCATCAACGGCGACCTGTCGACGGTGATGAGCCCGCGCACGGTCATCACCTGGGCCGAGAATGCCGAGATCTTCGGCGACGTCGGCTTCGCCTTCCGCGTCACCTTCGTCAACAAGTGCGACGAGCTGGAGCGGAGCCTGGTGGCGGAATTCTACCAGCGCTCGTTCAACGCCGAGCTGCCGGAATCGACCGCCAACGTGGTGATGAGCTAGGTGGCGTCAGTCAGCCTTTTCGAGCGCCTTGAGACGCTCTTCGATCGCTGTGAGCCGGTCATCGACATCCGCAACGGCGTAGCGGCCAAGAATGCTTTCGCCATTAAGCGCCTGCCAGATGTTCCCGAGGCGGCCCTCGATCTTGCCGAAGGGGCCGTCAACGGCCTCAAACCCTGCCGTCGTCTTGCGGTCCAATCCCTGCAAGGCCGTGCGGATTTCCCGCAAGATGTGAAGCGTCTGGTTTTCCGGCTCGGCCATCGAAATGCTCCCGTGGTTGCAATATAGGCCCCTGACCTAGGCGAATAAAGCACGACCGATATGGCCATCCCGAACGATCCCGCACCCAAGGCGAAACCGCAGGAAGGACCGACCGAGCCCTTCAAGCGGGCGGTCGTCGGCTGCATGCGCGCCATCGCCGGGGCGCCGGAACTCGAGGTATCGTTTGCCGCCGACCGCCCGCAACTCGCGGGCCTGAAGGCGCGCATCCCCGAGCCTCCGCGCAAGCTCACCGCATCCGACGTCGCGATCACCCGCGGCATCGGCGACTCTCTGGCGCTGCGCCTCGCCTGCCATGACCCCGCCGTCCATCGCCAGAACGCCCCGCAGGGCAAGAACGCCCGCGCCGTCTTCGATGCCGTCGAGCAGGCGCGCGTCGAGGCGCTGGGGTCGCTGCGCATGGCGGGTGTCGCGAAGAACCTCGGCGCGATGCTCGAGGAGCGTTATCACCGCGGCAACTACCAGGAAGTCACCGACCGCGCCGATGCGCCGCTGGAGGATGCCGTGGCGCTGATGGTGCGCGAGCGGCTGACCGGCGACGCGCCTCCACCATCGGCGAAGAAGATCGTCGACCTGTGGCGCGGCTGGATCGAGGAGCGCGCCGGCCGCGACCTTTCGCAGCTCACTGGCGCGATCGAGGATCAGGGCCGCTTCGCCGATGCGGTGCGCGAGATCCTGACCGCGCTCGAAATGGGCGACGAACTCGGTTCCGAGAAGGGCAACGACTCCGACGAAGGCGACCAGGACGACCAGCCGCAGGACGATGCGGAAGGCGCCTCGGACTCATCCGAAGGCAGCGACGCGCAGTCGAGCGAGGAAATGGAGGCCTCGGCCGAGGAGACCGACGCCGGCGAAGGCGAAGCGGGCGAAGCGGAAGCCGAGGAGATCGTCGACGACAGCGAGATGGCCGAAGCGCGCGAGGCCGGCGAGGCACGCCGTGCCGACGCGCCATGGTCCAACCTGCCGCCGATCGTCGACTACCACGCCTTCACGACGAAGTTCGACGAGACCGTGAAGGCCGAGGAACTCTGCGACATCGCCGAACTCGACCGCTTGCGCTCGTACCTCGACAAGCAGCTCGCGCATCTCCAGTCCGCGGTCGGCCGCCTTGCCAACCGGCTGCAACGCCGCCTGATGGCGCAGCAGAGCCGCGCCTGGGACTTCGACCTCGAGGAAGGCGTCATCGACGCCGCGCGCCTGTCGCGCGTCGTCACCGACCCGATGCATCCGCTGTCGTTCAAGGCGGAACGCGATACCGATTTCCGCGACACAGTCGTGACGCTGCTGCTGGACAATTCCGGTTCGATGCGCGGCCGCCCGATCACCGTCGCCGCGACCTGCGCCGACATTCTCGCGCGCACGCTGGAGCGCTGTGGCGTGAAGGTCGAGATTCTCGGCTTCACGACGCGTGCGTGGAAGGGCGGTCAGTCGCGTGAGGCCTGGCTGCAGGCCGGAAAGCCGACGAATCCGGGGCGCCTCAACGACCTTCGCCACATCGTCTACAAGGCCGCGGACGCGCCATGGCGGCGCGCGCGCCGCAACCTCGGCCTCATGATGCGCGAGGGCCTGCTCAAGGAAAACATCGACGGCGAGGCGCTGACATGGGCGCATGCGCGACTTCTGGCGCGGCCGGAGCAACGCAAGATCCTGATGATGATTTCGGACGGGGCGCCGGTCGACGACTCGACCCTATCGGTGAACGCGGGCAACTATCTCGAGCGCCACCTGCGCTACGTCATCGAGGAAATCGAGACCCGCTCGCCGGTGGAACTGATCGCCATCGGCATCGGCCACGACGTCACCCGCTACTACCGCCGCGCCGTCACCATTGTGGACGCGGAAGAATTGGCGGGCGCGATGACCGAGAAGCTCGCCGAGCTGTTCGACGAACGTCCAGCCGCGGCGCCTGTCCGCCGCCCCCGGCGCGCCACGCTACAATGAAACGCGTCCTCGCTGTCGCGGCTGTCATCGCTGCGACCGCCATTGCGGCGGCGGCGCCGAAAACCGTGACGCTGGGCTTCCAGCCGCTCGATGTCCGTACCGTTCCCATTCCGCGCTTCAAGCTCAGCACCGACGAGAAGCGCTTCGGCGCGCTGGAATACCGCGGTGGCTTCGCGATGTATTCGACCAACGCGGATTTCGGGTCGTGGTCGGGCCTGGACTTTATGTCCGACGGACGGATCGTCGCGATCGCCGACACCGGGTTCTGGCTGACCGCCCGCCTGGTCGAGGATGGCGACCGGCTGACCGATATCGCCGAGCCCAGGATCGGCATCATGCTTGCCGACAATGGGCAGCCCGCGCCGAACAAGGTCTCGACCGACGCCGAGGGACTGCGCATCATCCACGTCGACGGCCGCGAGATCGCACTCGTCTCGTTCGAGCAGAAGGCGGCGGTGCGCCGCTACGCTGGCCCCGATTTCGCGAGCGCCGTTCCCAAGAACCCACCGCTGCCGAGATTCGTCTCCGGCCTCCGCCGCAATCAGGGGCTGGAGTCTGTCGCGGTTGCGCCAACGGAAAGCCCCCTCGCCGGCGCCACGATCGCCATCGCCGAGCGCTCGCTGGACGACAAGGGCAACCACCGTGGCTTCATCCTGGATGGACCCAAGGCGGGGCAATTCACCATCCGCCGCTCGGATGATTTCGACGTGTCGGACGCGAACTTCCTGCCGAACGGCGATCTATTGATTCTGGAGCGCCGTTTCTCGTTTACGGGCGGCTTCGCCATGCGGATCCGCGAGATACCGGCTGCCACCATCAAGCCGGGCGCGCTGGTCGACGGCATTGCTCTGATTACCGCCGACAGCACCTATCAGATCGACAACATGGAGGGTCTGGCCGTGCGCAGCGGGCCGTCCGGCGAGGTCCTGCTCGATCTGATATCGGACGACAACCACGGCTTCCTGCAGCGATCGATCCTGCTGCAGTTCGCCCTGCTCCCGCAGAAATGAAAACGGCGCCCGAGGGCGCCGCTGAATTCGCGAAAGGTGAGCGCGCCTAGGACGCGACTGCCTCGACCTTCTTGGCAATCTGCCGCTTCAGGCGGAGAGCCTTGGTCGAGAGGTCGCTGTCGCGCGCCTTGAGCAGGAACGCGTCCAGCCCGCCGCGCGCCTCGACCGAGCGCAGCGCGTGCGAGGTGACGCGCAGGTGCACGCTCTGCTGGAGCGCATCGGAGATCAGCGTCACCTGGTTCAGGTTGGGCATGAACCGGCGGCGGGTCTTGTTGTTGGCGTGGCTGACCTTGTTGCCCGCCAGAACCGCTTTACCGGAAAGTTCGCAACGCCGTGACATTCGAAAAACCCTCTTACTTCCAAGGGATTATGCCGCGGAGGTGCGTCAGTGCCGCTAAAACCTGCCGGAAGGCTGCGTTGCTATAGTGTTGCGGGCTTGCCGCGTCAAGGAAATTGCCCGTGGACCGTCCGGTACCAAGCGGTGACGGCACTCACCCAAACTGTCATAAGTATGACCCTGTTAACCCCGTCACGGTTACGGATAGGGGATGCGGCGCCGGATAAGCCGGCTGTGCAAAATCGACAGTGGGGCCAATGGGCGCGAGGAAGATTCTCGCCGCTGCCACGAACGGCAGTCGCATCCTTGCCAGTGGAATGATGCTGCTGGCCAGCGTCGGCACCCCCGCGCCCGCGGCGACCTCAGGCGCGGTCACGCTCCAGGCCACCTATATGATCGCAATCTCGGGCATCAGCATCGGCCGGGCCGACGTCAAGGCGCGCTTCACCGACAAGGGCTACGCCGCCGCCATCTCGGGCTCGACGTACGGCGTCAGCCGGTTCGTCTCCGACGCCCGCGCCACGCTGGCGGGCTCGGGACGCATCCTCGGCAACAGCATCCAGCCGGCGTCCTACAACCTGGAAACCGTGGAAAGCGGCCTCGAAACCTCGGTTTCCATGACCATGCGCGGCGGGGCGATCGTCGGCCTCCAGGCGATACCGAACCTGCCCAAGGCATCCGACCGCGTCCCGGTCACGACCGCGAGCCGCACGAATGTGGTGGATCCGGTCGGCGCCTTCGTCGTCGCGATGGACAAGGCATCCGACACCCCGGACGGCAACCGCGTGTGCAATCGCGTGGTGCACGTTTTCGATGGCTGGAAGCGGTTCGACATCCGCCTCTCGTACAAGGACACCCGCAACGGCGACGGCAACACCAAGGTGCTCGTCTGCGCCGCGCGCTACGTGCCGGTCGCGGGCCATCGCACCGGTGACGACTCGGTGACCTACATGGCCGACAACCAGCGGCTCGAGATCTGGCTGTCGCCGGTGGCGGGCACCCGCTACCTGGTCCCCAGCCGCATCCTCATCGGCACCCAGGTGGGCGATCTGGTGATCACCGCACGCTCGTTCGACGTCACGGACAGCGCCCAGCAGGCCAGCGCCGGTTAAGACTTTTCCACAGGTTATCCCCAGCTTATCCACAGCCGGTCCGGGCTCGTGGTGAGCCTGCGTAAACCCCACTGCGGTCTTAACAGACCTCAGGGAATCCATAGCTTAATCGTGAGCGGACGGTTGCCGGGCAAGCCGCCGGACCACATGTCGGCGGGAACATATCGGGTCTCATTCCCGGGTCAGTGATTCGGGCGCCCTTTGTTCCCCCAAGGTTCCGACCTCTTAACGGCACGGGCGCGCGCGCGAATTTCGCCCGGTTCCTGTTTCGCTATGGTACAGGAGTCACGCGGCCGCATCGGCACATGTCGTCTTGAGGGGCTCAGGCGGCGACGAACGGAAAGCGCGTTAGTTTTCGATCAGCATGAATCTTTCCGATAGGCCGGATACCGGCGCCCGCAACGTCGTCGCGGTGCTGGGCCCTACAAATACCGGCAAGACCCACCTCGCCATCGAGCGCATGCTCGCGCACGGCTCCGGCATGATCGGCCTGCCGCTGCGCCTGCTCGCGCGCGAGGTCTACAACCGCATCGCCGATCGCGTTGGCGCGGATCAGGTCGCGCTGATCACCGGCGAGGAAAAGATCATCCCGCCGAACGCGCGCTTCCGCGTCTGCACCGTCGAGGCGATGCCCGAGCGCACCGACGCCTCGTTCCTCGCCATCGACGAGATCCAGCTCGCCGCCGACCTCGAGCGCGGCCACGTCTTCACCGATCGCATGATGAATCTGCGCGGCCGCGACGAGACGTTGCTGCTCGGCGCCGCCACCATGCGCGGCATCGTGGAGAATCTGCTGCCGGGCGTAAACGTCGTCACCCGCCCGCGCATGTCGCTGCTCACCTACTCCGGCTCCAAAAAGATCACGCGCCTGCCCTCGCGCTCCGCCGTCGTCGCCTTCTCCGCCGACGAGGTGTACGCCATCGCCGAATTGATCCGCCGCCAGCGCGGCGGCGCCGCCGTGGTGCTGGGCTCGCTGTCGCCGCGCACGCGCAACGCACAGGTGGAGCTGTTCCAGTCCGGCGACGTCGAGTTCCTGGTCGCCACCGACGCGATCGGCATGGGACTGAATCTCGACGTCGACCACGTCGCCTTCGCCTCCGACCGCAAGTTCGACGGCTACCAGTTCCGTCGCCTCAGCGCCGCCGAGCTCGCCCAGATCGCGGGCCGCGCGGGTCGCCACATGCGCGACGGCACGTTTGGCGTGACGGGACGCGCGGAGCCCTTCGAGGATCCGCTGGTCGAGGCGCTGGAAGCGCACCGCTTCGATGCGGTGAAGGTCGTCCAGTGGCGCAACCGCGATCTCGACTTCACCTCTCTCGCCGACCTCAAGGCGAGCCTCGACGTCGCACCGCAACGTCAGGGCCTCACCAAGGCGCCACCCTCGGTCGATGTCGATACGCTCGATCGCGTCGGCCGAGACGCCGACGTGGCCGAGATGGCGAAGGGCCGCGATCGCGTCGCGCTGCTATGGGACGTCTGCCAGATTCCGGACTACCGCAAGATCGCGCCCGCCAACCACGCCGAACTGGTGACGACGCTTTTCACCTTCATGGCGAAAGATGGCGTCATCTCCGACGACTGGTTCGACAGCCAGGTTGCGTTCGCCGATCGGACGGATGGCGACATCGACACCCTCGCCAACCGCATTGCTCACATCCGCACCTGGACGTTCGCGGCCAATCGCCCGAACTGGTTGCGCGATCCGCACCATTGGCAGGAGCGCACGCGCGCGATAGAGGATCGTCTGTCGGACGCGCTGCATGAGCGGCTGACCGCCCGTTTCGTCGACCGGCGGACCAGCGTATTGATGCGGCGCCTGAAAGAGAACGCGATGCTGGAAGCAGAGATCACGGCGACCGGGGACGTGATGGTGGAGGGGCAGCACGTCGGCAGCCTCGACGGCTTCCGTTTCGCGCCCGACCCGAACGCCAACGACGGTCCCGAGGCGAAGGCGCTGCGCGCCGCCGCGCAGAAGGCGCTCGCCGGCGAGATCGTGAACCGCGCCGAGAAGCTCGCGGCCGCCGGCAACACCGACTTCGTGCTCGCAGCCGACGGCGCACTGCGCTGGCAAGGGGCCACGGTCGCCAAGCTGACCGAAGGCGACGATGCCCTCCGTCCGCGTCTCATTCTGCTGGCCGACGAAGCGCTGCCGGCGCCGCAACGCGAACGCGTGCAGGCGCGCATCGACTTATGGCTGGCGAACCACATCGAAACGCTGCTCAAGCCGCTCATCGATCTCCGCAACGCCGAGACGCTGGCCCCGCAGGCGCGCGGCATCGCCTTCCGCCTGTCGGAAAATTTCGGCGTGGTGGAGCGGAACGAGATCGCCGACGAGGTAAAGGCGCTCGACCAGGACATGCGCGCCGGGCTGCGCACGCTGGGCGTCCGCTTCGGCGCGTATCACATCTACGTCCCGACATTGCTGAAGCCAGCGCCGAGCGGATTGCTCGCGATGTTGTGGGCGCTGAAGAACGGTGGCCTCGACGTCGCCGGCCTGCCGGAACTCACGCGCCTCGCCGCCTCGGGCCGCACCAGCGTGCCCGTCGACGAAAGCTTCGCCAAGCCGCTCTATCGCATCGTCGGCTACAAGCTCGCCGGCACGCGCGCCGTGCGCATCGACATTCTCGAGCGGCTCGCCGACATCATCCGTCCGCTGATCGCCTGGCGGCCGACGACCGCCCAGCCCGAGCCGCCACCCGGCGCGATCAACGGCTTCGGCTTCACCGCGACGGTCGGCATGACGTCGCTGCTCGGCTGCTCCGGCGACGACTTCGCGTCTGTGCTTCGCGCGCTGGGTTACCGCGTAGAGCGCAAACCGCTGCCGCCGAAAACCGCGCCGGCCGCAGCCGAAGCTGCATCGACGGTAAGTGATGCGATCCAGCCGGCAACCGAGGCCGCCCCCGTCGAGGCAGTGCTCGCTGCCGAGCCCCCCGAATCCGCGGCGGCTGAAGCGCCCGCCCCAGAACCGGCGGCTCTCGAGGCGGCCGCGCCCGCCGCTGAGACGCCGGCCGAGCCGCAGTTCATCGAGATCTGGCGCCCGGGCCGCAAGGAACGCGACCAGCATCCGCCGCGTCACCAGCGCCGCCCGCGCCGTGACGCCAAGCCCGCGGCCGCCACGCCTGCCGCGGAAGCACCCACCGCCGCCACACCAGCTAACGGTGAAGCGCAAACCGAGCCGCATCAGCGCCATCGCCGCCCCGATCGCAAGGAGGAAGGCGAGCGCCGCGAACGCCGGCCGCGCCGCGAGGGCCGGCGCGACAATCGCGAGCGCGATGACAACCGCCGCGACGATCGCCCCCAGCGTCAGGCGCGCGGCGCCGAGACCGTCCGTTTCTCGACGGAGCCCGCGCGGGGCGACAAGCGCAGCCGTCCCGCCGATCCCAACTCGCCCTTCGCGGCACTCGCTGCGCTCAAGGCGGAGCTGGAGGCCAAGGAGCGCGGCGGCTGAGCGAAGAGCGTCAGCGCGTCGACAAGTGGCTGTGGTTCGCCCGCGTCGCCAAGAGCCGCACACTGGCGCAGAAGCTGATCGCCGACGGCAAGGTGCGCATCAACCGCGAGCGCCACGACACGCCGAGCAACCTGGTAAAAGCGGGCGATACGCTGACGATCGCGTTCCCCGCAACGGTCCGCGTGCTGCGCATCGTTGCCTGCGGCACACGCCGCGGCCCTGCTCCCGAAGCCCGCTCCCTCTACGAGGATCTGACGCCGCCCGAGCCGAAGCTGCCGGTTGCGGTCCGCGAGGAAGGCGCCGGCCGCCCTACCAAGCGTGATCGCCGGGCAATCGTGGCGTTGAAGCGCCTGGAGCCGGGGGAAGAGGACTAGAAACCTTGCGCCGCGGGGCCGAACCGGCTAACCGAAACCGCGCCTCCCAAGGCCTGCCAGGACTGAGCCGTGACCTACGTCGTCAACGACAACTGCGTTAAGTGCAAATACACCGACTGCGTCGAGGTGTGCCCGGTGGATTGTTTCTACGAGGGCGAGAACATGCTCGTGATCCACCCCGACGAGTGCATCGATTGCGGGGTGTGCGAGCCGGAATGCCCGGTGGACGCGATCAAGCCGGATACCGAGCCGGGGCTGGAGAAGTGGCTGAAGGTGAACGCGGACTTCGCGAAGCAATGGCCGAATATCACGGCCAAGAAGGACGCACCGGCCGACGCCAAGGAATTCGAGGGCCAGAGCGGCAAGTTCGAGAAGTATTTCTCGCCTAATCCCGGCGAAGGCGACTAGTCGCACCCAAAGCAAAACGGCGGAAATCCGCGGTCAAGTGCGTTTCCAGCAGGGCTGGATTT
>DASZSW010000051.1:0-15147 GCA_035548515.1 Bauldia sp.
GGAATACGAGGCCGAGACCGCGCCACAGGGGTCGGCGCCCGCCACGGAGCCAGCCCGCCCGGCGGAGGCCGGCGGCGGGATGATCCATGCCACGGCGATGCTGTCGGCCGCCGCGCTCGCCAGCCCGAAAGCTGCGCAGGCCCGCGCCATGCTCCCACATCTGGCGAGCGATGAGCGCGAGGTCCAGATTTGCAACCTCGAGGCCATGGAGCAGGTGAAGGCATGGCGTCCTGCCTTCCAGCCGGAGCGCATCATCGCCTACGCGTCGAGCGAGGTTTCGGTCACACAGAACGCGGTGCGCACCGACGGCGCGGCGTTCTTCTCCGGCGGGCAATGGTACCGGCTCCGCTACGCGTGCGGCTTGTCGGGCGAAAAGGTGGTGTCGTTCGAATTCCAGGTCGGCGAGACGATTCCGCCGGACCAGTGGGACGCCCACCACCTGCCGACGGCCGACTGACTCTTGCGGCGCGGCCCGGCGCGCGCCATATTTGGCTTCCCATCAACGAACGAAAGGAGGTGATCCAGTGTCTCATTGTCTCACGCCGCGGACGCCGGCGACCTATGAGTGGATCATCGCAACTTGCGGAGCGTGCTCCGCCTGAGTTGAGGATGGACCGGTTTAGGCCCGCGTCATCAGCGGACTGACAATGGAAGGGCCGTCGCGCACAACCGCGGCGGCCCTTCTGATTTTTGGGGGCCCGTGGCGATAGCCTCGGCGCGGTGGACGAGGCTGCACGCAGGCCCCCTCGTCGGCTTCGCCGACTGCTCCCCCGTACACGGGGGAGCACCCAAGGGCTGGTTCCTCCCCGTGAAACGGGGGAGGGGGACCGCCGAAAGCGGTGGAGGGGGCTGGCACCGATGTTCGGCCGCGAGAGACGGTCGTCGACTGCTCAGAACCCCATCTGCTTCCGCCCAAGGTCGGTGAGGTCCGCTTCCGTCGCCCGGCCCTTGAAATCGACCTCGAAATTCATCGGCGCGAAATCCGGCGGCGTCTTCCCGGCAAGGAAGGCGGCCTTCTGGCCGGGGAGGTAGGCGCGGTTCTTGGTGCAGTCGGGGGCGGAGCCGATGTAGATCACCGAGGCGTATTCCTTGCCGGCGTGTTCGTCGGCGACGGAGTGGCAGATGTCGGTGTGCCACCAGACGGTGTCGCCCGGGTTGACCTCGGGGATCGAGATCGTGCCGGCCATCATGTCGGCGTGCCATTCGGGCTTCACGCCGAGCGCACGGCCCGGCGCGGCGCCGCAGAGCTCGTTCTCCGGCACGTCGTCCTGCATGGCGCGCAGCAGCACGTACGAGATGCCTTCCGCGATCGGGATGACGCGGAGCGTGCCGTCCTTCGGCCCCTGCCGCGTCAGCGCTGTCCAGCCCTGGTAGGTGCGGAAGACGGAAGCGACGGCGGGCGAGGGGATCTCGCGCGTCTCGAGCCGGTGGCGCGCGTCGAAGGGATCGTATCCGCGCCAGTCGCCGGCGAAGACCTTCTCGTAAACGGACTGGTAGCCGGGATCGATCCAGCGCTCAACCGTGCCGGCGTCCATGTGGGGCGACAGGCCCAGCGTCTTGTCGCCCGGCTGGCGGCGGCGCACGCGGTCGGCGTAGGCGACCTGCATGTCCGGATTGAAGATGCCGTCGTAGTTGCTCCACAGGCGATCGAGGAACGAGCGCGTCTCGGCGAGCTTCGCGTCCTGGCGGGCGAGCACCTGCGGCTTCGACCAGTAGACGTTGAAGATTTGCGGCTTGCCGGCCTTGAGCTGCGAGAAATATTTGTCGAGCGAGCGCTTCTCGATTTCCTTCTTCTCGTACTCGTTCTCTTCGAGATAGCGGCCGACTTCCTCGAACCACTCCGTCGCCTGCGACTGCGGGAACACACCGCGCACGACCGCGCAGCCGGTCATCCGGATCGCTTTCCTGGTGGCGTCGCTGACGGTGCCGTTCTTGACATCGGCGTACGCGACTTCCGGAATCGTCGGGCGGCCGGCGGCGTTGTCGGTGCGGATCTTGTCCGCCGCCTTCATCACGTAGCCGCGCACGTCCTCGTAGGCGCGCTTCAGCACGTCGTGGCGCGGCTTCATCTTGCGCTTGAACGCGACGATCTGGTCGCTGACGTCGAATTCGTTTTTGGTCGCTGCTTCCATCATGGATCGTCCCTCCCTTATCGCGCCGCGTTCGCGGTCCGCATCGTCTCGTTGTTCATCTGCGCCGGCACCAGCTCGCGCAGCAGCCGCTGCACGGCATCGCACTTGCCACAGGCGATGCACTGCGCGCTGAGCACGCCGGGCGCATCGTACTTCGGGCCGCCGCATTCGGCTTCGCTGGTCGCGGGTGACTTCGCCATGGTGTCCCTCCCAAAGGGCCTGTCGTTGGATGGAAGGTACGACCGACGGCATCGCTCATGTTGGCGCGGAGCCGCAAAAACTGATACTGGAATGGCGTCCATAGCCGGCCGAAGCGACCGTCGAGCATCAGATGCGCCCTCTATTCGAGAAGGTGACCGTCCCGCCCGGGGCCTCGTGGAGCCTGCTAAACCGCAAGCTCGACGACGGCATTCCCTTCCAGTGGCACTACCACCCCGAGTTCGAGCTGACCCTGACGCTGAATTCGCGCGGCCAGCGCTACATCGGCGACTCGATCACGGCGTACGACGACGGCGACCTTGTGCTGCTCGGGCCCAACCTGCCGCACACGTGGAACTCGGCGGAGAAGATAGACGCGCGGCGGCCGCACCATGCGCTGGTCATGTGGTTCACCGAGACGTGGGGCGCGGGCATCACCACGTCGCTCGCCGAGATGGCGGGTGTGGCGCCGCTGCTCGCGCGCGCCGGACGCGGCGTCGTCTTCTCACGCGACGTGGCGGCGCGAGCGCGTCCGATCATCGAACAGATCCCCGATCATGCGCCGGCTGATCGCCTGCTTCGCTTGATGGAAGTGCTCGCGCTATTGGCAACGGACACAAACGCGCAGCCCATCGCCAGCGCTGCCGCCGACCGCCGCAAGGTCGCCTCGCCCGATCAGGATCGCGTCGAGCGCGTGCTCGATCATATTCATGCGCATTATCGTGAGCGCATCTCGATCGACGATCTTGCCGACGTCGCCGCGTTGTCGGTATCGGGATTCCACCGCCTGTTCCGGAGACACACGCGGCTGACGGTGAGCGACTACGTCACCGAGCTGCGCATCGGCCAGGCGTGCGCGCTGCTGGTCAACACCGAGCGGCCGGTCGCGCATATCGCCGACGAGGTGGGGTATCCGAGCCTGGCAAATTTCAATCGCCAGTTTCGCGCGCTGAAGGGAAAGACGCCGCGGGAATTTCGCGGGAGTTTTGCGAGGTAGGGCAGTGCGACCCCCACCCACCGCCTTCGGCGGTCCCCCCGCAAGGGGGAGGGCGGGTGTCCCATTCTGCATCCGTGCTCCACGCTCGGGTGCACCGACGCTATGGGTGCTCCCCCGTTTACGGGGGAGCTGTCGGCGGAGCCGACTGAGGGGGCATGCCACGCAGCCATGGGTGCCTGCCCCCCTCCACCATGCTTCGCATGGTCCCCCTCCCCCGCTTCGCAGGGGAGGACCCGGCCCGACCGGTGGCGCGCGAGAACTACACCCGCATCGGCATCAGCACATACAGCGCGTCCGCCGCACCATCGTCCAGGATCAGCGTCGGCGAGCCGGGATCGTTGAGCCGGAACTCGGCTGTCTTCGTTTCGAGTTGCCCTGCGACATCAAGCAGATAGCGCGAGTTGAAGCCGATCTCGATGTCGTCGCCCTCGTAGTCGACGCCGACTTCCTCGGTGGCGCTGCCGGAGTCCGGATTGTTCACCGACAGCGTCATCTTGCCGTCGGAGAGCGCGACCTTCACCGCGCGCCCGCGCTCGGACGAAATGGTGGAGACCCGGTCGACGGCGTCAGCGAACTCGCCGCGATCAACCTTCAGCACCTTCTCGTTGTTCTGCGGGATGACGCGGGCGTAGTCGGGGAAGGTGCCGTCGATCAGCTTCGAGGTCAGCACCACGTCGCTCCCGCCGTTCGCCGCGGGGATGGTGACGCGTATCTTCGTGTCGGAAATCTCGATGTCGATGAGATTGTCGCCGCCGGTCTCGACCAGCTTCTGGATTTCGCCGACGGCTTTGCGCGGCACGATCACGCCGGTCATCTTCTCAGCGCCATCGGGCGCATCGAACTGCGCCTGCGCCAGCCGGTGGCCGTCGGTGGCGACCGCGCGCAGCATCGGCTTCTTCCCGACGGTCACCGCATGGAGATAGATGCCGTTGAGGTAATAGCGCGTCTCCTCGGTGGAGATGGCGAACTGCGTGCGGTCGATCAGCTTCTTCAGCGTCGATGCCGGCAACTGGAAGCGCACTGGAAATTCGCCGGTGGTGAGATCGGGAAAATCCGCCTCGGGCAGAATCTGCAGCGTGAAGCGCGAGCGGCCCGACTTGAGCGCGAGTTGCTGGCCGTCGCCGGTGTCGAGCGACACCTCGGCACCGTCCGGAAGCTTGCGCACGATGTCGTGCAGGATGTGGGCGGGCACGGTGGTCGCGCCACCCTGGCCGACTTCGGCCGCGACGGTCTCGGTCACCTCGAGGTCGAGGTCGGTCGCCTTCAGCGTCAGGCGACCGCCATCCGCGCGGACCAGCACGTTGGACAGGATCGGAATGGTGTTGCGCCGCTCCACGACGCGGTGAACGTGCCCGAGGGAGCGGAGGAGGTGCGATCGTTCGACTGTCGCGCGCATGCCGAAAAACCCTACTGAAACAAGGACTAAGCTAATCTGCCGGTGAAAACCGGGCGGGCAGCTTAGCCCGCCCGGACGAAGCCGGTAACCCGGTTTCTTATTCGTCGATCATGCGCTTCAGCAGCTCGATCTCCTCCGCGAGCACCTTGTCGCCCTCGATCATCCCCTCGATCTTGCGCACGGCGTGCAGCACCGTGGTGTGATCGCGCCCGCCAAAGCGGCGGCCGATCTCGGGCAGCGAGCGCGGCGTCAGGATCTTCGCGAGATACATCGCGATCTGTCGCGGCCGCACGATGGTGCGCGTACGGCGCGCCGAGAGCAGGTCCGCCTTCGACACGTTGTAGTGCCGCGAGACGACGCGCTGGATGTCCTCGATGCGGACGCGGCGCGGTTCACGCGCCCCGACCAGATCGCGGAGCGTGATCTCGGCCGAGACCAAGGTCACCGGTTGGCGGGTGAACTGCCACTGGGCGACCAGCCGGTTCAACGCACCTTCCAGGTCGCGCCCGTTCGACATCACCGACTGCGCGACGTACTCCAGGATCGTGTCCGGAATGTCGAGGCCCGGGTTCTGGGCACTCGCTACCTGGTAACGCGCCTTGAGGATGTCACGACGCAGCTGCTGATCGGGTGCGCCGATCTCGAAGGCCACGCCACCGCGCAGCCGCGAACGTACGCGTTCGTCCAGCGTCTCCAGTTCCGCCGGCGGCCGGTCGGCTGCGACCACCACCTGGCGGGCGCCGTCGATCAGCTGGTTGAGCATGTGGCAGAACTCCTGCTGCACCGACTTGCCCTGCAGGAACTGCATGTCGTCGATCAGCAGCAGGTCGATCTCACGGAGCGCTTCCTTGAACGGAATCGCCGAGTGCGAGCGCAGCGCCGCCACGAAGCGGAACATGAAGTGCTCCGCCGTCAGGTAGACGACGTTGCGGCCGGGCTGCGCCTGACGCGCCGCCCGCGTGATGGCATGGAGCAAATGCGTTTTGCCGCGTCCGACGCCCGCGTGGATGTATAGCGGATTGTACGGCGTCGACTTGCCGGCAAGCGACTCCGCGACCGCCTTTGCGGCGGCGAACGCCACGCGGTTGGCCGCGCCTTCGCAGAACGTCTCGAAGGTGTACCGCGGATCGACCGGCGAACCGCCGAGCCCGCCGTTGGCGCCTCCGGCGATATCGGCTTCGCCGCCGCGGCGTGTGAACTGCGCGGTCGGCAGCGAGATCGGTTGCGGATTCGCGACCGGCGTCTCGTTCTTCTCGACGATCGGCGGATTCTTGAACCGCATCGCGCCGCGCACGATCAACTCGATGCGCGCAATGCCCTTGCGCTCGGCATTCCAGAGCGCGAGCAAGCGTTCGCTGTAGTGCGAGGTGATCCACGACTTCAGGAAACGCGTCGGCACCGAGAGATACACGGAGCTGACGTCGGCTTCCTCGAAATCGACACGGCCAAACCAGGACGAGAACACGTCCTCACCGAGTTCGGTCTTCAGCCGCGCCTTGACGCGCTGCCACTGTTCCGCGTTTGGCCGATCTATCGCCGCTTCGCCCATCCCCTTGCCCTCCTCGTTGTGCGTCACGGCGCGCTCCGCCAGCGCTCCGGTCGTTTCGTCATTCAGGCCGCCGTGTCCGCCGGCCTCGTCCCCTGTTGTCACTTGGTCAAATGTGTCGTCGTCGAGCTCCGCCGCCCGCTTTACGACTGCACCCATGGCAGCCCTTCTCCTTTCCAGCTTTCCTTGCTGTCCCGATGGCGGTCCTGGCCGAGCCGGCCTTCGAAGCCATGGGCGATGTTGTAGGCGTGCCGATAGCCCGCAGCCGTCGCCATCACGGCGGCGTGGCGGCTGCGATTACCAGAGCGGCACAGGAAGTAGAGCGGCGCGTCCTTGTCGATGCCGAGCTTGTCGAGCTCAGTCCTCAGACGGTCGATGAAATCCGGCACAAGCTGGCCGGAGGGAAACTCGTCCCACTCCACCAGCACGGTTGCCTTGCCGATGGATGAGAGCACCGGTACGCCGACATAGGTCCACTCCGCCGCCGTGCGGACGTCGACGAGAGTCGCGGTCGCAGACTTCGCGAGATTGTCCCAGGCTTGACGAACGCTGACATCGCCGGCGTAACCGCCGGCCTGGCTTGCAGACATAGTTGGCCCCTCACGCGCAGCGCCACGCCCGCCGCGGGCGACGCGTCGCAATCAAAAGCTATGTAGGATGTGCCCCTAAGTGTTGTGCCCTTAGAGGAATAGGTTCGCCTTCCGCAAAAACTCCGCGGAGCGACGTTCACGCAGCAAGATTAGTCCGCATCTAAATGCCGGACGTGCTTTCGCTCTGTTGAGCATCAGCGTCGTCCAGACCGCCACACACCTGTCGCAGCGCCTCCGAGCCTTGCTGGCTTCTCTCGGCGCCACGCGAGAAAAGCTAGACAGTGACTCTCGCCCACGCAACACCTCGGCGCTTGCCGCGAAGCACATGGCCACTTGACCCAGCCTGACTCAACGCCTCGGCCTGTGGGCAGTCGGTGGATAAGTTATTGTTGAGTCAGACGCTTAATTTCCGCGCCGCGCGACTCGCGTCCGATGGAAAGCGGCCTAAATTTTTTTCTGCCGCTTACGAATGAGTCACCATGATTCCGGCAGCAAGCCGCGGAGTCGCGGACTACATGCCGTCATCATATTGAATCAAATGGATTTTGATTGAGAGGCGGAAGCGCACTCGGTGCGCTCGTCCATATGGCTTACGCAAGTCGCTGACGGCGTTAGACGCCAAACGAAAAAGCCCGGCGAATTTGCCGGGCCTTTGCATCTTCATCAGGCACTGGAAAGCGCGCAGCTACTTCGCGGCGCCGACTGCCTTCACCCGCTTCGCGAGGCGCGACACCTTGCGCGATGCCGTCTTCTTGCCGATCACGCCCTTGGAGGCGGCGCGCATCAGCTCCGGCTGCGCTGCTTTCAGTGCCGCTTCCGCTGCCGCCTTGTCGCCAGAGGCAAGCGCCTCGTCGACCTTGCGCACATAGGAGCGGACGCGGGAGATGCGCTTGCCGTTGACGACAGCGCGCCGCGCGATCTTGCGCGTGGCTTTCTTGGCGGACGACGTATTTGCCATTGCTCGGACTGTCTCACAAAATATGCCGGAAATTGGCGGCGCTTATAGGCTGGCGCGGCAGTGCCGTCAACGCTTCCCGCAGCCTAGCGATTCCTGAAGTTCGGCGGCCGTTTCTCGACAAAGGCGGCCATGCCTTCCTTCTGGTCGTCGCCCGCGAAAAGCGCGTGGAACAGCCGCTGCTCCAGCGCGATGCCCTCGCTGAGCGGCCGCGACGTCGCCTGGGCAACCGCCGCCTTGGCGGCGATGACTGCGGGCAGCGAGAACGCGGCGATCTTGGCGGCGATGCCAAGCGCCGTCGGCATCATGTCGGCGAGCGGCACCACGCAGGCCGCGATCCCGGAACGTTCCGCTTCCGAGGCATCGATCGTGCGGCCTGTGAGGATCATATCCATCGCCTTGGCGCGGCCGACCGCGCGCGGCAGCCGCTGCGTTCCGCCCATGCCGGGTATAATGCCGAGCGTAATTTCCGGTTGGCCAAACTTGGCATTGTCGGCGGCAACGACGATGTCGGCGAGCAGTGCCAGCTCGCACCCGCCGCCGAGCGCGAAGCCAGCCACCGCCGCAACGATCGGCTTCCGCGCCTTTATCTTCTCGATGGCCCCGGCGTGCTCCGCGAAATAGTCCGCGGCGAAATCCGGGTCGGCCATCTCTTTTATATCTGCGCCTGCCGCGAACGCGCGGTCGGATCCGGTGATGACGATCGCGCCCACGCCGTCGTCCGCGTCGAACGCGGTTACCGCCGCGGCGATCTCCTCGATCATCGCAGTCGACAGTGCGTTCAGCGCCTGCGGCCGGTTGAGCGTGACGATGCCGACGCGGCCGCGCTTTTCGGTGAGGACAAGTTCCGCCATCGCGTCTCTCTTATCAGCGCTGGCAAACCGGGCAATAGAAGGTCGAGCGGCCCGAGTGGACTTTTCGGCGAATGACGCCGCCGTCCCTGCGCAGGCACGGTTCGCCCTCGCGATCGTAGACTGCGAACGTGTGCTGGAAATCGCCGAGCTCGCCGTCCGTCTTTATATGGTCGCGCAGCGACGACCCGCCGGCATTGATGGCGGCCTCCAGTACCTCCCGGATGGCGACCGCCAGCGCCTCGGCCTTGTCTTTGCCGCGCGCCGTGCCGAGCGTGCCGGCCTTGCGGTCGGGCGAAAGCCGCGCCCGCCAGAGCGCCTCGCAGACGTAGATGTTGCCGAGGCCTGCGATCAGCCGCTGGTCCATTAACGCTGCCTTGAGCGGCGCTTTGCGGCCCCTGAACAGGTCCGCGATGACCGCGCCGGAGAGCGCATTGCCGAGCGGCTCCAGCCCCATGGCGTGGAAATGCTTCGAGCCTTCCAGCTCCGCGCGCGGCATCAGGTCCATGAGGCCAAAGCGCCGCGGATCGTTGAAGACGATGGTAACCGGCGGCTTCTTGCCGATGCCGGACATGTGGAAGATGACGTGGTCGTGCGCCGCCGCCTTCGATCTCGGATGATAGGGGCTGGCGGTGGCCTTCTCGCTCGCGCCCTGGCGGATGCGAAACGACCCCGACATGCCCAGGTGCATCACCAACGCCGAGCCATCGTCGAGGTCGACGACCAGGTACTTCGCGCGCCGCCCGACCGAGACGACCTTGCGGCCGGTGAGCCGCCTGGCGAAGCCGCGCGGGAACGGCACGCGCAAGTCGGCCCGCCGCTGCTCGACCTTCAGGATCGTCGCGCCTTCCATGACCGGCGCCAGGCCGCGGCGGACGGTTTCGACTTCGGGGAGTTCCGGCATAGCTAACCCTTTGGCAACACTGCGCGACGATAGCTGGCAGCAGCGGCATCGGCTATGGTCCGGCCGGTTTCGGAGTGACGGCAATGACCGGGAAAGCACCCACGGCTGAGATGGAGCGCGAGGACCGCGCCTCGTTTGGATTCCGCGACGTGCCGACGGGCGACAAGCAACGGCTGGTCGACGACGTTTTTGCCAAGGTCGCTGCCCGCTACGACCTGATGAACGACCTGATGTCAGGTGGCCTTCATCGCCTCTGGAAGGACGCAATGGTCGCGTGGCTGTCGCCGCCCCGCGCCTCGTCCATTCCCTATCGCGTGCTCGATGTTGCGGGTGGCACCGGCGACATTGCCTTTCGCATCGCCGAGCGGTCGCGGAGCGCCGTCGTCACCGTCGCGGACATCAACAACGACATGCTCGCCGTCGGTGAGAAGCGCGCGGACGAGCGCAAACTCGGTGATCGTGTCTCGTTCGTCGAGGCGAACGCCGAGACGTTGCCCTTCGCGTCGGGCGCATACGATGCCGTCACGATCGCGTTCGGCATTCGCAACGTGCCCCGTATCGACAAGGCGTTGTCGGAAGCGCATCGCGTGCTGAAGCCCGGCGGCCGGTTTCTCTGTCTGGAGTTTTCCGCCGTCGATGTCGCGATGCTCGACAAGGTCTACGAGCTCTATTCCTTCAACGTCATCCCGAAGATGGGCGAGTGGGTGCTGGGCGATCCGCAGCCGTATCAATACCTGGTGGAATCGATCCGCAAATTCCCGAACCAGGCGCGCTTCGCCGCGATGATCGAGAAGGCCGGGTTCAAGCGCGTGACCCACCGCAACCTGTCCGGGGGCATTGCGGCCATGCACTCGGGCTGGAAGCTTTAACCCGCATGGCGGATGTCGCCGCGCTCTTCCGCCTCGCGCGCGCCGGTTTCGCGCTGGCGCGGGCCGGCGCGTTTGCGCTGGTTGATCCCGATGCCCTCCCGGCAGGACCGCGGACAGCCGTGCGCCTCGCGGCCATGCTGGGCCCCCGGGACCTGTCAGATACCGAGCGGGCCGAGCGCCTGTCGATGGCGCTGCAGCGCCTTGGGCCCTCGTACCTCAAGTTCGGCCAGTTTCTCGCCACCCGCGCCGATCTCATCGGCGCGGAAGCGGCTCTGGTGCTCGGGCGCCTCCGCGACGACATCCCGCCGTTTTCGGATGCGGAGGCGCGCGCGACGATCGCGCGGGCGCTGGGCCGTCCGGTGGAGGCGATATTCACGTCGTTCTCGCCCCCGGTCGCCGCCGCCTCGATCGCCCAGGTGCACAAGGCGACAATCGGCGAGCGCGCCGTCGCGGTGAAGGTGCTGCGCCCCGGTGTCCGCGATCATTTCCGCCGCGACCTCGAGACATTCTTCGCCGGCGCCCGCTTTGTCGAGCGCGTCGACCCCGCCTCGCGACGTCTGAAGCCGGTCACCGTGGTTGCGACGCTCGCCAAGTCCGTCGCGATCGAGATGGACCTGCGCCTCGAGGCGGCGGCGCTGTCGGAGATGGCCGAACTCACGGCGGGCGACTTGGGCTTCCGCGTGCCCGCGGTCGAATGGCCGCTCACCGCGCGCGACGTGCTGACGCTGGAGTGGATCGACGGCATCAAGCTGTCCGACATCCCGGCGCTCCGCGCCGCCGGTCACGACCTGAAGATGCTCGCCCGCCGGCTGATGCAGGCGTTCCTCCGCCAGGCGCTGCGCGACGGCTTCTTCCACGCCGACATGCACCAGGGCAATTTCTTCGTCGACGCCGCCGGCACGATCGTCGCGGTCGACTTCGGCATCATGGGTCGGCTCGGCCCGAAGGAGCGCCGCTTCCTCGCCGAGATCCTCTACGGCTTCATCACGCGCGATTACCGGCGCGTGGCCGAGGTGCATTTCGAGGCGGGCTATGTGCCGCGCACACATGCCGTCGACGATTTCGCGCAGGCGATCCGCGCCATCGGCGAACCGATCCACGGCCAGTCGGCGGCCGACATATCGATGGCGCGGCTTCTGACGCTGCTGTTCGAGATCACCGAAATCTTCGACATGGAGACGCGCTCCGAGCTGCTGCTGCTCCAGAAGACGATGGTCGTGGTCGAAGGCGTGGCGCGCTCGCTCGATCCCGCGTTCGACATGTGGACGGTGTCCGAGCCGGTGATCCGCGAATGGATGGAGCAAAACCTCGGCGTGACGGGCCGGCTCGAGCAGGTCGCCGACGGCCTCCAGTCCCTGGGCCGCCTGGCCGGCGAATTGCCGGCGCTGGCCGAGCGCGCCGAGCGCCTGTCGCGCGAGTTCGACGAGATGGGCGAACGCGGCATCCGCCTCGATCCCGCGACGATCGAGCAAATCGGCAGAGCCGAGGCGCGCGAAGGCCGCTGGGGCAGGGTGGCGCTGTGGGTCATCGCCATTGCCGTCGTGATCGCCGGGCTGAAGCTGGTGTTCTGACGGTTGCCGCGCCCGTCCTTCCGCACCACGTACCCCCCATGAGCAGAGCCTTCGTCAAGGAAGATGCCGGCGGCGACGACACGTTGCCCGACCGCACGATTTCGCCGCATCCGAACTACGTCACCGCTGAGGGCCTCGCGCTCATCGATGCGGAATTGGCCCGGCTGACCGGTGCGCTCGCCGCGGCGGGCGATGACCGAGCCGCGCGCGCCGGCATCGAGCGCGACCTTCGCTATTGGCGCGCCCGCCACGCCAGCGCCGAAGTCGTCGCGCCACCCGCCGACACGGACGAGGTGCGCTTCGGGTCGAGGGTGACGATCGAGCGCGACGATGGCCGCCAGCAGGCGTGGCGCATCGTCGGCGAGGACGAAGCTGATCCGGCTCGGGGCACGCTGTCTTATGTCTCGCCGCTGGCTGCGGCGCTGATGGGGAAGGGCGTTGGCGATGTGGTGTCGGTCGCCGGCGGTGAGGCGGAGATCGTGGCGATCGGGTGAGGCGCGTCGGTCGAGGTCTTATCCGAAGAAGCAGACGCAGGCCGCCGCCTCTCCTATAGGGAGAGGGCCACGCCTCTTATGAGCGAAGCGAATTAGAGGCGTGGGGTGAGGGGTTTGGCGCTGGACGGAGAGGGCACGCCCCTCACCCCATTCGCCTAAGCTCACCTTCGGTTCGCTAAGGCTCATGGCCCTCTCCCTGTGGGAGAGGGGCCGTAGGGTCTCGTCACCATCCGTTATTTGATGGATATATCCAGACAAACAGGATATATCCATCTTCATGATAGAAAATGCCCTACAGATACGGCTAAAACAGGCGCTGGCCGCCGCAGACTTGTCCGCTGCCGCGGTCTCGCTGAAGGCGCGGTTGGGGAAGGGCGTCGTTGGTGACATCCTTTCCGGCAAGTCGGCGAACCCCGGCATCGAGACGTTGCGGGCGATTGCGCGGGCGCTGGATTGCGACCTCGCTGAGCTGGTGGCCGACGCGCCTGGCGCGCTTCGCGGCGGGCGGCGGATCGTTCTCGTAATCGGCGGCGGCATCGCGGCATACAAGTCGCTCGACCTGATCCGGCGGCTTGGCGAGCGCAGCGTCTCGGTGCGGCCGGTGATGACAAAAGCGGCGCAGGAATTCGTGACGCCGCTCGCTGTCGGCGCGCTGAGTAGCGGGCGCGTGTTCACCGAGCTGTTCGATCGCGAGGACGAACAGGACGTCGGCCACATAAGGATCGCGCGCGAGGCGGAGGCGATCGTCGTTGCGCCCGCCACCGCCGACCTGATGGCGCGCATGGCATCGGGCCGCGCCGATGATCTCGCGACCGCGGTGCTGCTCGCCACGCGCGCGCCCGTGCTGCTCGCGCCGGCGATGAACCCGGCGATGTGGGCGAGCCACGCGACACAGCGCAACGTCGCGACGCTGCGTGCCGATGGTGTCCGCTTCGTCGGCCCGAACTCCGGCGAGATGGCGGAGCGGGGCGAGCTCGGGATCGGCCGCATGGCGGAGCCGCTGGAGATCGTCTCCGCCCTCGGCGCGCTGTTCGGCAGCAGCGCGCTCGCCGGCAAGCACGTCATCGTGACCTCGGGACCGACGCACGAGCCAATCGACCCGGTGCGTTACCTTGCCAACCGCTCCTCCGGCCGCCAGGGCCACGCCATCGCCGAAGCCGCCGCCCGCGCCGGTGCAAAGGTGACACTGGTGAGCGGGCCCGTTGCGCTGCCCGATCCCTTCGGCGTGAAAACGGTGCACGTCGAAACGGCCGCCGAGATGTTGGCGGCTGTGGAGAAGGCATTGCCCGCCGACGTCGCGGTCATGGCTGCTGCGGTGGCGGACTGGCGCGCGGACAACCCCGCTGCGTCCAAGATAAAGAAGAGCGGGGGAAGCCGGCCGCCCGCCTTGGCGCTCGCTGAAAACCCCGACATTCTCGCCACCATCGCGCGGAACCGCGACCGCCGGCCAACGTTGGTCGTGGGCTTCGCGGCCGAAACGAACGACCTGTTGGCAAACGCGCGGAAGAAGCTTGCGGCCAAGGGCGCCGACTGGATCGTCGCCAACGACGTCTCGGCCGAGGGCGGCGTGATGGGCGGAGAGGACAACACGGTGCACATCATTACCGCCGATGGCGTCGAGGACTGGCCGAAGATGACCAAGACCGTCGTCGCGGACCGCCTGGTTGCCAGAATCGCAGAGGCGCTGGCGCAATGATCGCGGGGCCGGTGACGATTCCCGTGCTACGGCTGCCGCATGGCGAGGGCCTTCCCTTGCCGGTCGCGAAGACGACTGGCTCCGCGGGCCTCGATCTCCCGGCGGCGGTGGATGAGGCGGTGCTCATTCCCGCCGGCGGCCGCGCGCTCATCCCGACCGGCTTCGCGATCGCCTTGCCTGAAGGATACGAGGGCCAGGTGCGCCCGCGCTCCGGCCTCGCGGTCCAGCATGGGGTGACGGTGCTGAATGCGCCCGGCACCATCGACGCGGACTACCGCGGCGAGGTCAAGGTGCCGCTGATCAATCTCGGCCATGAGCCCTTCACGGTAACGCGCGGCATGCGCATCGCCCAGTTTGTGGTCGCCCCGGTTTCCGCCGCAAAGCTGGTGGAAGTCACGGCGCTGGACGAGACCAAGCGTAACGCGGGCGGCTTCGGCTCCACGGGGATTTCGGAGTAGTATGCCCGCTGCGTAGCGAGGGAAGCGCATGGCCGAAACGCATAAGCCCGGGCGCGGGCGCATCTACGACTCCATCACCGACACGATCGGCGACACGCCGCTGGTCCGTCTCGATCGCATCGCCGCGATGAAGGACGTGCCGGCGCATCTGCTGGCCAAGCTCGAATTCTTCAACCCGATCTCCAGCGTCAAGGATCGCATCGGCGTGTCGATGATCGACGCGCTCGAGGCTGCCGGAAAGATCGGCCCCGGCCGCAATACTCTCGTCGAGCCGACGTCGGGCAACACCGGCATCGCGCTCGCCTTCGTGGCCGCCGCGCGCGGCTACCCGATCACGCTGATCATGCCGGACACCATGTCGATCGAGCGCAGAAAGCTCCTCAAAGCCTTTGGCGCCGACCTCGTCCTCACGCCCGGAAGCGGCGGCATGAAGTCCGCGATCGCGAAGGCCGAAGAGCTCGTCGCGCGCGATCCCGCGCGTCACTGGATG
>DASZSW010000052.1:0-2801 GCA_035548515.1 Bauldia sp.
CGCACGGCACCAGGCTGCCCGGCGCAAGGCATTCCGGGCACACAGCGGGCACCGGCGCGCCATAGCCACAGTGATGGCATTGCAGCCGCCCGCTGAAGCGATGCTCGACCAGCCAGGCGGTGCAATTCGGGCATTGCAGGCGATAGCCGCAGGCGCGGCACAGCGTCAGCGGCGCATAGCCGCGGCGGTTCAAAAACAGCAACGCCTGCTCACCGGCTGCAAAGACCTCGGCCAGTGCCTCGACCAGCCGGCCCGAAAGGAACCGGCCGGATTCGAGACGCTCGCGCCGCATATCGACCAGCGCGATGTTGGGCAACGCCGCCTCGGCGTGGCGGCGCGGCAGGTGGACCCGTGCGTAGCGCTCGCGCGCAACATTGATGACGGTTTCGAGCGACGGCGTCGCCGACACCAGCACGATCGGAATGCCGGCGATGGAGGCCCGCAACACCGCCATGTCGCGCGCCTGGTAGCAGACCCCATCCTCCTGCTTGTAGGACGGGTCGTGCTCTTCGTCGACGATGATCAGGCCAAGCTCGGGGAACGGCAGGAACAGCGCCGAGCGCGCGCCGACCACGACGTGGATGCTGCCGTCGCTGACGCCGCGCCACACGCGCTCGCGTCCCTTCGGACCGACCTCGGAGTGCCACTCGCCCGGGCGCACCCCGAACCGCCGCTCGAAGCGCGCCAGGAACTCGGCGGTCAGCGCGATTTCCGGGACGAGCACGAGCGCCTGCTTTCCCCTCCGCAGCGCTTCGGCGACCGCCTCGAAGTACACCTCGGTCTTTCCGGAGCCGGTGACGCCGTCGATGAGCGACACGGAGTAGCCGCCTTTGGCCACCGCATCGCGTAGCACCGTCGCGCCTTCTTCCTGCCCCGCCGACAACTGCGGCCGCGCGAAATCCGGATCGGGCTGCGTCGGCACCGGTACCGGCAACAGCGCTACCTCGAGCGTGCCGGCCTCGATCAATCCCTGCACGACGGATGATGTAACGCCGGCAGCCTGTGCCAGCGCGGACTTCGCCCACGCCTGATCGCCGACAACGTCGAGCACCTTCTGGCGCGATGGCGTCATGCGTGCGGGTGGCGGACCGCTCCGCCGCACCATCGCCGTCGGCTCCTCCGGCGCCAGCGCTCCAGTGGATCGGAGCACCATGCGCAGAACCATGCCGCGCGAGGTCAGCGTGTAGTCGGCGACCCAGTCGACGAACTTGCGAATCTCGGGCGACAGCGGCGGCGCCTCGAACACGCCCTCGATCGGCCTCAGGCGGTTGTGGCCGATTTCTGGATCCGGCGGATCATCCCAGATGACACCGACGGTGTTGCGGGTGCCGAGCGGCACCTCGACGATGCTGCCCACTTCCAGATCAGCCGGAGCGCGATAGGTATAGGGGGCGGCGACCGCTACCGGCACCAGCACTGATACGGTCTTTTCGCCGGCCACGGTCGGGACGAATCTCTAACGAATTGGTAGTGCTGAACGCTGACGATGGCCCTGCTTTGGTCTAAAGGAAAGCCCGCCCATCGCCGGATGTCGTCAGCAGCCGGAATATAGGAATTAGCCCATGAAATTCTTCATCGACGGCGCCGACGTGAAAGAAATCCGCGAGCTCGCGGAAACCGGCGTGATTGACGGCGTCACCACCAACCCGTCGCTGATCGCCAAGACCGGCCGCCCGATCAAGGACGTCATCGCCGAGATCTGTTCGATCGTCCCCGGTCCGGTCTCCGCCGAAGTCACCGCGACCGACTACGACGGCATGCTGCGCGAAGCGGCGACGCTGTCGGCCATCGCCAAGAACGTCACGATCAAGGTGCCGCTCACCTGGGAAGGCCTCCGCGCCTGCCGCAAGCTTACGTCGGAAGGCAAGATGGTGAACGTGACGCTCTGTTTCGACTCGAACCAGGCGCTGCTCGCCGCCAAGGTCGGCGCGACGTTCATCTCGCCGTTCGTCGGCCGCCTCGACGACATCGGCTACGAGGGCATGGATCTCGTGCGCGAAATTCGTCAGGTCTACGACAACTATCCGAACTTCAAGACGGAGATCCTCGCCGCCTCAATGCGCTCGCCGCTGCACGTCAAGCAGGCGTCGATGGCCGGCGCCGACGTCGCGACGATGCCGGCTGCGTTGATCAAGACACTGACCAAGCACCCCCTCACCGACGGCGGGCTGGCGGCGTTCCTCGCCGATTGGAAGAAGACGGGGATGTCGATCGGGTGAGGTCGCGATCGGCTCGACGGAGCGGTTGCTTCTCTGGGCCTGAGTCGTGCTTTCCGAAAAACGCACCGCCTCTCCCATAGGGAGAGGGCCGCGCCTCTTATGAGCGTCAGCGAATTAGAGGCGTGGGGTGAGGGGTTATGACCTCTCCGGATAGCGCATAACCCCTCACCCCACTCGCCTAAGCTCACCTTCGGTTCGCTAAGGCTCATGGCCCTCTCCCTATGGGAGAGGCGGCGTCCTTTTCTGCTTACTGCTCGCACATAGTCGTTCTCGCGACGCATGCGCGTCCGAGGCTTGCTCCATTTGTGTCACCCTCGTCCGAGGGTGGGCGGGCGCCTGGCTGGTGCCAAGCGGGCAGTCCGCATGTGTGGGGCACCTTCCGGGCGCCCGCCGTGGCGGCTTTTGGCCTTCCCTTCCGCACCCGGATCGTGGGCAGGCGGCCCGCATTGTCTTGCGGGCACGTCCTTTGATCCCGCTGCCGCGCCTGGGGCCACTCCGCTCATCGCCCTGAGCGCGTGCCTTACTGACGGCAGCCCGTCCCACGCACCGGGAGGCCGCGCCTCTCGGCATCATCGGCGACCG
>DASZSW010000053.1:0-14875 GCA_035548515.1 Bauldia sp.
AATGCCGCGCTCGGCCAGGTGCCGCTGTGTCTGGATGACATAGTCGGCATTGGCGCCCGATTGGCCGACGGCATCGCGGGTGAGCGCCAGCAAGGTTTCGCGCGGCAGGTGCCCGGCATATTGCGGGTGGTTGCGCCGCACGAGGTAAGCGACCGCCTCTACCTGGCGTCCATCGGCAAGACTGACCCGGCGGGTGGCCTCACGGTAGACATCGGTGACCAGTTCGCGCTCGCGCAGATAGGCCAGCACATCCTGGCGATTCTCGGCCGCGACCCGGAACGCCACACCGAGGCAGGAACCGCCCTGATCGAGGCCGAGGACCAGGCCGGGCCGGTCTGCCGTCCCGCGGTGGACCCACGAATAGATGCAGAGTGCCCGGTGCGCGCCGGCCAGCCGCGCGGCGATCGCCTCGGCATGGGCGAAGCCCGGCCGCCACATCAGCGAGCCATAGCCAAACACCCAGAAATCGGACATACGAGGCGCGGGCCAAATGAGGGACTGGCGCGAGCCCTAGCAAGGGCGGTCGCGCCGCGCAAACTGAGGACGCTGGAATGGCTGGACGCCGCGGCAGAGGAACCGGCTGGATCGTCGGGATCCTTATCATCCTGGCGCTGGCCTGGGTCGGCTACTGGTATGCGGCGCGCTATGCAGCCGACACCGCAATTGCCAAGGCGGCGGCGCGCGGCATCGGCTGCGGCGACGTCGCCGTCGGCGGCTTTCCGTTCCAGCTCGACGTGCGCTGCGATCACGGCGCCTATGCCGCCAACGGCAGCACGGCAGGCATCGGCGGCTTCCTGGCGCACGCGCCGCTCTACACGCCCGGCGCGATCAACGCGCGCCTCGAATCTCCGCTGACGATAAACCTGCCCCAGCGCAACATCGCACTGACTGCGACGTGGACCGCGGGCAGCGCAAACGGCGGCGCGTGGACCGATGGCGTCAACGCTGCCAGCGCCGCCTTCACGACACTGAAGATCGAGAACAGCGGCAATCTTCCATTGGCGACGGCCAGCGCCGATTCCGCCAGCGGCGCGCTCTCACCGGCCGGTGGCGGCTCGTACAATCTGGCGACCAGCGTCCACAGGCTGTCGCTGGCAAGACAGGACGGCGGCGCTTATCCGACTCTCGATCTGGATCTCAGCGCGATCGCGCGCGACGTCGGTGCACTGGGCACCGATCCGGCGAAAGCATTCCTCGCCTGGCTCCGCAATGCGCCCAAGGTCGACATCAACAAGCTGCGCGTCGCCGCGAACGACGCGATCATTTCGGCGAGCGGCGCGCTGTCGCTGTCGAAGGATGGACTGCTGAACGGCAACATCCTGCTCCGCTACAACAGCATCGATGCGCTCGCCAACCTGATCGAGACCCTGCATCCGGGCACGCGCGACAAATACGCGGCGGCGTTCCAGGGCATAACGGCGATGAGCAAGCCGGTGCAGACGGAAGACGGCCCGGCGCTGCAGACTGCACTCACCTTCACCGACGGCTTGATCTGGCTGACGGTGATCCCGCTGCCGATGCAGCCACTGCCGGCAATCAAGTTTTAGGGCTGCTTTTCGCCGGCCCCATGCGGCCGGCCGAAATCCGCCGCCGCCGTCTCCTGCCCGGCGGCGACGATGCCGCGGCGGATGGCGCGGGTGCGCGTGAACAGGTTGAACAGCGTCTCGCCGTCGCCCCAGCGGATCGCGCGCTGGAGTGCGGTGAGGTCCTCGTTGAAACGGCCGAGCATCTCGAGCACGGCTTCCTTGTTGTTGAGGAACACGTCGCGCCACATCGTCGGGTCGGACGCAGCGATACGCGTGAAATCGCGGAAGCCGCCGGCGGAAAACTTCATCACCTCGCTCTGCGTGACGCTTTCCAGATCGGCCGCTGTACCGACGATGTTGTAGGCGATGAGGTGCGGCACATGGCTGGTGATCGCCAGCACCAGATCGTGGTGCTCCGGAGTCATCGTCTCGACGTTGGCGCCAAGGCCGCACCAGAACGTGGCGAGCGTCTCGACAGCGGCGGGATCGGTCCCTTCCGGCGGGGTCAGAATACACCACCGATTGTCGAACAATGACGAGAACGCGGCATCGGGTCCGGAATACTCCGTGCCCGCGACGGGATGCGCCGGGACGAAATGAACGCCCTTCGGAATGTGCGGCTTCATCGCCGCCACCACCGACGACTTGACCGAACCGACGTCAGACACGATAGCGCCCGGCTTCAGTGCTCCCGCGATAGCCGCGGTCATCGCGCCGACCGCACCGACCGGGATCGACAGGATCACGCAGTCCGCATCGCGAGCGGCATCGGCCGGATCGGCGTGGTAGCTATCGCCGAGACCGAGCTCCTCCGCCCGCTTCAACGTCGCCGGGCTGCGGGTCGAAACCGCCACGTGCCCAACCAGCTTCCCGCGTTTCGCCGCCAGCGCGATCGAGCCGCCGATGAGGCCGATGCCGATCAGCGCAAGGCGCGGAAAAAACGGGTCGCTCACGGCTTCCGGCCCAGGAACTCGGCGAGCGCCGCGATGGTTGTCTCATTCGCTTCGGCCGACCCTATGGTCATCCGGAGAGCGTTCGGGAAGCCGTACGCATCCATGCGCCGCAGGACGACGCCGCGCTGCGACAGGAATGTGTCGGCATCCGGCGCGCGCTTGCCGTTGGCATCGGGGAAATGGATCAGCACGAAGTTGCCGACGCTCGGCGTAACCTTCAGCCCGAGCTTCGACAAGGCGTCGGTGAGCTTCGGCAACCACGTTTCGTTGTGCGCCGCCGCCTTCTCCAGATGCGCGCGATCGGCAAGGGCCGCGACTGCAGCCGCGATCGCCGGCGCCGACACATTGAACGGGCCGCGGATGCGGTTCAGCGCATCGATGATGTGTGCCGAGCCGTAGCACCAGCCGATGCGCAAGCCGGCGAGACCGTAAATCTTCGAGAACGTGCGCACCATGACGACGTTGTCGGTCGTACCGGCGAGCTCGATGCCGCTCTCGTAGTCGTTACGCTTCACGTATTCCGCGTATGCCGCATCGATGACGAGCAGCACATGCGGCGGCAGTCCCGCGTGCAGCCGGCGCACTTCCTTGAACGGGATGTACGTTCCGGTCGGGTTGTTCGGATTGGCGAGGAACACGACCCTTGTCTTGTCGTTCACCTTCGCCAGGATCGCATCGACATCGGCCGTGTGATCCTTCTCTGCCGCAACCACCGGCATGCCGCCCGCGGCCTTGGTCGCGATCGGGTACACGAGGAAGCCGTACTGCGAGTACACCGCCTCCTCACCCGGGCCGATGTAGGCGTGCGCGATGAGGTTCAGGATCTCGTCCGAGCCTGCGCCGCAGACGATGCGCGCCGGGTTCAGGCCATAAGCCGCGCCGATGGCTTCGCGGAGCGCCGTAGCGCCTCCGTCCGGGTAACGTTCGAGAGAATCCGCGGCTTCTTTATACGCAGCAATCGCCGTCGGGCTCGGGCCCAGCGGGGTCTCGTTCGAGGAAAGCTTGTGCACCTTCGCGCCGCCGGTAGCCGTCGCCTTGCCGGGCACATAGGGATCGATGCTTTGCACGCCGGGGCGTGGCGTCGGGCGGGCCATCACGAAATCTCCGCGTAGAATGCAGTGGCGCGCCCGTCGGCGGTGACGCCGCGGGCAAAGCCGCCGACCGGCGAAAGCGTGCGCACTGCCACGCCCGCTTTCTCGAAACGGGCATTGAGCTCGGGCAGGTCCACCGCCGCAGGCGCCGCGACCAGCGCGTCGTTCTCCGCGAGCTGCAGCAGCTCGACACCGTCGATGCTCTTGACCGTCCCGTCGACTGTCATAGCCACGACAGTGATGTCGAACGGCGTCGGATCGGCGAGCGGCGGCGAAATGACGAAGGCCGGCAAGTCGGCCGGCCTTTGCTGTGCCGCGATGAACGGCAGAAGCGCCATGATCTTCGGCGCATCGGGGCCAACCAGGCCGCGCCACCAGGGTCCCCGCGCCGCGCGCGCGATGAGGCCGAGGTCATTGGCCCCGGCGACAGCGGCAACCACCGCCGCCGCACTCGCCGCCGCCTTCAGCTCCACCGAAAAGCCGAACGTGAACCGCGCCAGGTCGCGCATGCGATCGGGTTCAACCGACATGTCGGCGACAACGCCAAACGGCGCCTGCATGTTGGTGAACGTCGTGATGATCTCGCGCCAGATATGCTCGACCGTGGCGAGCGGCAGCGCGCCCGAGTGGCGCTTCGCGAAGCGGCGCATCATGTCGGCTTCGCGCATCGGCCGGAACGCGGCGCCCGGCCGGCTGGTGCCCTTCGTCTTGATCAACGAATCGATAACCGCGCCGCGCTCGACGAGCAGGCGGTGCATCTCGGCATCGATCGTGTCGATCCGCTCGCGGAGCCTGGCAAGCGCGCGCGGATCGCCTTCGCCGGTATCGGACATGTCGCTTCGGTCTCGGCCGCCCGGCAGGGCGCCGAGCGGGGGCGATTAATAGGCAACGAAAGGCTGGAAATCAAAGAAAACATTGACACTTAACCGACCGGCCCATAGCACATCGGCCACTTTGGAAAGGGCCTTCCGTTGGCCAACGATACCGACAGCGGCACCACTTCCCGGCGTAACGTCGGCACCCGCGCGCAGTATTCCGCGAGCGAGGCGGACAACCCGCAGAGCCTTGTCGCGCGCTTCGGCGCGGACAAGCCGCTGCGCCTCGATTCCGGGGCGGTGCTGAGCAACTACCAGATCGCGTACCAGACCTACGGCGCGCTGAACGCCGACAAGTCGAACGCCATCCTCGTCTGCCACGCGCTGACCGGCGACCAGCATGTCGCCAACACCAACCCGGTGACCGGGAAGCCCGGCTGGTGGGACACGATGGTGGGGTCCGGCAAGCCGATCGATACCGACCGCTACTTCGTCATCTGCTCCAATGTGCTGGGCGGCTGTCTCGGTACGACCGGTCCGGCCTCGACTAATCCCGCCACAGATCGCGTCTATGGACTGGAGCTGCCGGTCATCACCGTGCGCGACATGGTGCGCGCGCAGGCGATGCTGGTCGACTACCTCGGCATCGACAAGCTGTTCTGCGTCGCGGGCGGCTCGCTTGGCGGCATGCAGGTGCTGCAGTGGGCGGCGGCCTATCCGGAGCGCGTCTTCTCCGCGCTGCCGATCGCCACGGGCGCGCGCCATTCCTCGCAGAACATCGCGTTCCACGAAGTCGGCCGCCAGGCCGTGATGGCCGATCCCGATTGGCGCAGTGGCCGCTACTTCGATTTTGGCGTCAGCCCGCGCAAGGGCCTGGCGGTGGCGCGGATGGCCGCGCACATCACGTACCTCTCCGAGGAGGCGCTGCACCGCAAGTTCGGCCGCAACCTGCAGGATCGCGAGAAGCCGACGTTCGGCTTCGATGCCGATTTCCAGATCGAGTCATACCTGCGCTACCAGGGTCTCGCTTTCGTCGACCGCTTCGACGCCAACTCGTACCTCTACATGACGCGCGCGATGGATTACTTCGACCTCGCCGCCGACTATGGCGGCCGGCTGGCCAATGCCTTCCTTGGCACGAAGACGCGGTTCTGCGTCGCCTCGTTCACGTCCGACTGGCTGTTCCCGACCATCGAGAACAAGGAAGTCGTCCGCGCGCTGAACGCCGCCGGCGCCTCGGTTTCGTTCGTGGAAATCGCGACCGACCGCGGTCACGACGCCTTCCTGCTCGACGAGCCGGAGCTGTTCGCCACCATCCGCGGCTTCCTGTCGGCCGCTGCCGAGGCGCGAGGCATCCGATGAATGCGCACCCGTCCGATCCTGTCGTGCCGGCGACCAATCGCGTCGATCTCGTCGCGATCTCCAGTCTCGTGACGCCGGGCGCACGCGTGCTCGACATCGGCTGCGGCGATGGCCAGCTGCTCAAGCTGCTGGAGGCGACCCGCGGCGTCGATGGCCGCGGCATCGAGATCAGCCAGAAGGGCGTCAACGAATGCGTCGCCCGCGGCCTCTCCGTCATCCAGGGTGACGCCGACTCCGACCTGGTCGATTATCCCAACGATGCCTTCGACTTCGTGATCCTGTCGCAGACGCTGCAGGCGACCTACCGCCCGCGCGAAGTGGTCGAGCAGATGCTCCGGATCGGCCGCAAGGCGATCGTGTCGTTCCCCAATTTCGGCAACTGGCGCGTCCGCGGCGCGCTCGCTTTCAACGGCACGATGCCGGTGACGAAAAGCCTGCCGTATTCCTGGTACGACACGCCCAACATCCATTTCTGCACCATCCGCGACTTCGTGAATCTTTGCCGCGAACTGAACGCGACGATCGAGACGCAGATGGTGCTTCGCCAGGCCGGCGCCGAAAGCGTGCCGATCAACCGGCTCTGGTTCTGGAACCTGTTCGGTCAGCAGGCAGTCTTTCTGCTCCGCCGCTAGAAGCGGATCGAAAAGGCCACCGGCAGCCACGGCCCCTCGACATGCGAAGTCCATTGCTCGCCGGCCATGACCGGCCACGCGCGGGTGATCGTGCCGGTGGTGACTACGTCGCCGGGTTTCACGCGACCTCCGCCGATACGATCGAGTTCCGCGATGAAATGGCGACAGGCGTACAGCGGCCCGTCCAGCACATTGGCGCCGCGGCCCCTGTCGACCACCTGCCCGCCGCGCGACAGGGTGAGGTCGAAATTGGCGAGCCGCGGCAGCCATTCCTGGCGGTCCGGGCCACCCTCCATGATCGAGAAGGTGCCGTGGTAGAGGCGGCCGTGAAGGCCGAACGCCGCCACCGTATCGGCCGGGCGAAAGCGCCAGCCGGGATAGATCGACTGCACGATCTCGAAGCCCAGCGCTACGCCGTCGATGCAATCGAACAGCGCCGCGACATCCATCGCCGGCTCAGGCGAACGGGAGAAGCGGAATACGATCTCGGGCTCCAGCCGCGGCTCGAGCAGGCCGTGCAGGCTGCCCGGCGCCACCTCGTTGTGCGGCACCTCGTGCACCGTATCGTGGTACATCGGACCATAGATCGGAGCATGCACGCCGTATTCGTCCCAGATCGTGCGATTGGTGAAGCCGATCTTCCACCCGACTTGCCTTTCGCCATCTGCAACCCGCCGCCGCATCACCTCCGCCCCGACAGCGTACCCGGCCGCAAGATCGAACGCCGGATCGCCGTCGCTGATCGGTGCGATCTGCTTGCCGGCGTCGCGCGCGGCGAGAATGCGATCGGCGATGGCGGAGATATCGGCCATGGTCATGCCCCCGGCGGAATAAGCGCCGGCGTCATCGCCGGCTTGAGCCGTGCCCGCTCACGGGCCGGCACGCCCTGGTAAAGCTGCTTCGTCGCTTCCACGATCAGCACGCCGGCGAACGCCGGCCACAGCACGCGGCCGATGCGCTCCCACGCCTCGCCGGTGCGCAGCCATGAGCGATGACGGAACGGCGGCACTGCCAGCGCCTCTGTCCAGCCCATCGGCGAGAACATCGCATCGCGGAGCAGCATGGTGAGCTGCGTGCGCCCGAACGGCCGACCCGTGCCGAACGGCGTCGCCTCGGAGCGCGCCCAGATGCCCTGCCGGTTCGGCACGACCATCAGCAACCGCCCGCCGGGCGCCATAATACGCCAGATCTCGCGGAGCTGATTGCGCTCCTCGTGCGCCGTCTCGAGGCAATGCACCAGCAACACCCTGTCGATCGAGGCATCCGGCAGCGGCAGCGATTCCTCGTCCACGAGCGCGGCGGCGTTCGGCCCCTCGCGCGGCCAGTTCACGACACCCTGCGTCTGCGGCATGAACGCCAGCACGCGTTCCGCCCCATCTCCGAGGTTACGGAGATACGGCGTGGCATAGCCGAGACCCAGCAGGCTCTCGCCCGCGCACGACGGCCAGCGCTCCTTCAGGCGCGCGCCGATCAGCCGCCGGGCCACCAGCCCCAGCCGCTCGCCGTAAAACGCGCGGAGGTCGACGACGTCGAGGTACATGACCGGATGGTATATCAGGCGGGTGGCGCGAGGCGACGGTCGATGCTAAGGCGGCAGATATGGCCTTGATCATCGAGCAATTCTTCTGCCGCACGGATAATTTCAGCGTCCTGATTCACGACGACGCGGCGAATGTGACCGCCGCCATCGACGCGCCGGAAGAGGCGCCGATCGCCGCGAAACTGAAGGAACGCGGCTGGAAGCTCGACCATATCTTCGTCACGCATCACCACGGCGATCACACGGAGGCGATCTCTCCCCTGAAGGCGGCGCACGGCTGCACTGTGACCGCGCCCGCTGGTGAAGCTTCGAAAATCCCCGGCGTCGACAAGACGGTGAAGGGCGGCGACCGCATCCGCTTCGGCGGCTACGACATCGATGTCATCGACACGCCCGGTCACACACTTGGCCACATCTCGTATCACCTGCCCGAGGCGAAAGTCGCGTTCGTCGCCGACACGCTATTCGCCGTTGGCTGCGGCCGCGTCATCGAGGGCACGATGGAGATGATGTGGGACTCGTTGACGAAGATGATGGCGCTCCCCGACGACACTGCCATCTACTGCGGCCACGAATACACCGAAGCGAACATCCGCTTCGCGCTGACGATCGAGCCCGACAACGCGGCGCTGATCGCCCGCGCTGCGGAGGCGAAGGCGCTCCGCGCCGCCGGCAAGGCGACGCTCCCCACGACCATGGCGCGCGAGAAACAAACCAATCCGTTCCTGCGCGTCCGCGACCCCGGCATTCGCGCCCGGCTAGCCATGAAGGGCGCGCCTGACGCCGCCGTCTTCGGCGAAATCCGCCGCCGCAAGGACAGCTTCAAGTAGGCTGGCGGAAAATCAGGTCCTTCGATGCGAGCACGCCACCGCCCGCGATGAGCAGCGCGGCCAGCGCGATGCTCCATGACGCCACGGCGAAGCCTGCCAGGATGAGGAGAGCGGTGGAGAGCAGCGGCGCAGCGTAGGCGCTCGCGCCGATCACCTGGATGTCGCCGCGCTTGACGCCATAGTCCCACACGTAGAACGCCGCGCCGACGGGCATCAGGCCCAGCGCTCCGACCGCGAGCCATTGGCTCACCGTCGCGGGCCACACCGTCTCCTCAAGCGCCAGATGCGCGACGAAACTCAACACGGCCGTGGCGATGCAGAATCCCGCCACGGCGGCGGTCGGCACTGCAGCCATGCGCCGCGACAGGATCGAATAGAGCGACCAGGTCAGCGCGCAGACCAGCGCGGCGCCATACCCAGCCGCGTAGCGGGCATCGAGAGCGAACCCGCGTCCGCCGCCGACGACCAGAACCGTACCGGCGAGGCCCAGAGCCGCGCCCGCGAGGTGAAACCAGCGCAGCCGCTCGCCGGGCAGAAGCGCGGAGAATAGGACGATGAGCAACGGCCACAGGTACGCGATCAACCCTGCCTCCACGGGCGGGGCGTTTCGCAGCGCGGTGAAATAGAAAAAGTGGTAGCCGAACAGCCCGCCCACCCCGACTAACCAAACGGATAGGGGCTGCTGCAGCTCGCGGACTTCCCCGCGAATGGCGACGGCGATCAGCCCCAGCGCGCCGCCAATCGTGAAGGCCATCGCCGTCAGCTGGAATGGCGGCACGCGCCCAGACGCCGCGGTCAGTGCCGCCAGCAGCGACCACATGAGAACGGCGGTGAAGCCAATGAGCGTGGCAAAGCGCCGCTGCTGAACCACGTTTTTGCGCCCCAAAGCGGTCGCCATGGACCGCACGCGTCTGTATCAACTTTGCGGGAAGGAAAACCCGGAAAGAGTGTGGACCGGGACCCCGCCCAGAGAATAAGCTGTTCTCGATCCTTGGGAAACCGCCGTAACCGGGCGTCATTTTCGCCCGCGGAGAACGATGGCCGATCCGATCAAGAGCGTTTTGCTCGTCGACTATGAAAGCCTCCAGCGCAGCGTAGCTGGGACCGCGGACGACATGCGTCTGGCGGAAAAGGCTGGCGCATGGCTCTCCGCCCTGGAGACCGGCGGGCTGGGCCCGAACGTGCGCCGCACGTTCCGCGTCAAGCGCTGCTACGTCACGGGCGCGATCCGCGGCAAGCCGCGCGAGCTGCTGAATGCCACAGGCTTCGATCTGGTCGACGTCTCCGACGCCGGCACGCGCAGGTCGGCCGACCTTCACATGGCGATGGACACCATGGATGCGTTGTCCAAGCCGGAGGTCTATCAAGAATTCATCCTGCTCAGCGCCGCCGCCGATCTGGCGCCGCTGATCACGCGGCTGAAGAACCAGAAGCGCGTCACCGTCATCTACGCCGACGCGGCCACGCCCACCGCCGATCGCAGCCTGGCGGATGCGGTCATCGAGATGGCGGACTTCGCGCACGTCATAAACGGCGGCCAGGCCTCCGCTGCACAGGCCGGTGGCGCATCGTCGGCGCCGACGGGCGGTCGCGGCGACATCGAAGCCTTTGCGCGGCGCATCCATGCCGCGACCAGCGTTCCGCTGTTCTCACCCAAAACGTTCGCCGAATTGTTCCGTCATCTCACGGAGGAGATCGCGGCCAACGGGTATCATTTCCAGACGACGGCCCGGAACGTCGCCGACCGCATGGTCGCCAACGGCCGCAACGTCACCCGCCGCCAGGTCGTCTTCATCGTGAAGGGCCTCGCCCTCAAGGGCCACGTCTTCTCGACCACCGACACTGCCGACAAGCTCGCCGAAGTTTTCCGTGAGCAGGCGCGCTACCTGATCAACAGCGCTGGTATCGCCCTCACCGCGCACGAGGAAGACTTGCTGAGCGCGTGGTTCCTGAGCCGGCCGCCGTCGTCGGCACCCGCCGCTTCTGCCCCGGTAATAGCCGGCCCTCCGCCCGCCGCGCCTGCTCCTGCACCGTCGTTGCCCGAGCCTTCAGCCGACGCCAAGGCGACAATCGCCGAGACGATCGAGCGCGAAGTCGCCAAGGCCGTCACCGCCAGCCGACCGAACCAGCCGCAGGGCGAGAAGATCAAGCCACCGCGCCCGCAGGCTCCGCCACCGCCACCTGCCGCCGCACAGAAGCCGCCGCAGGTGAAAGCGGTCGAGATGCCGAAGTCTTCCGCCAACAAGCCGCAGCCGCTGCCTTCGGCGCGTGAGGAGGCCAAGGCAGTGATCGCCGCCCGCATCGCCGGCGCAGCTCGCATGAAGCCGGCCGGCACGCGCACGCCTATCCCGGCGAAGCCCGCGCCGAAGGCGCCATCGCCGCCGCCGCAGGCCGCGCCTGAGCCGCCCGAGGAAGAAGGCGCGCCGCCACCCGCCGCCGGTGGCAACGCCGAAGCGCTGGAAAGTTCGATCCTTGCGGCTATCGCCGAGGCAGTCGACGTGCTGGTCGAAGACTCGGCGGCCGAGGCACCGCCGCCGCCTGCCCCTCCCGCGCCCGCGCCACCGGAGCGGTCGCAACGCGAAGCGCCCAGCAACAGGAAACGTGGAAACAATAACGCCGCGCCGCCCCGTCAACCCGAGCCGCCGGCGCCACCCGCCGCGGAGGAAGACGAGGGCGAAAGCAATGACATCGGCGACCAGATCCAGCGGATCATCGCGTCGTACAATCGCAACCGCAGCGACGAGTAAGGGCCAAGCGCCGGCGAGCTGGAGATGAAGGGTGGGGGCGGCGCCCTACCCTACGATGTATTGCCCGCCGTTGATCGACAACACGGCGCCCGTCATGAACGCTGCCGCATCCGATGTCAGGTACGCCACCAGCGCCGCGATCTCATCGGCATGGCCAAGCCGGCCGACTGGTATCTGCGCCACAATCGAGTCGAGTACCTTCGGCGGAATGTCCGCGACCATATCGGTGTCGACGTAGCCCGGGCAGATCGCGTTGACGGTGATGCCCTTCCGCGCGTTTTCCTGCGCCAGCGCCTTGGTGAAGCCGATGATGCCGGCCTTGGCGGCGGAGTAGTTGGCCTGCCCGATCTGGCCCTTCTGGCCATTGATGGAGGAGATGTTGACGATGCGCCCCTTGCCGCGGTCGCGCATGCCTTCGATCACCGGCCGCGTCATCGCGAACATCGAGTCGAGATTGGTGCGCAGCACTGCGGACCATTGGTCCCACGTCATCTTGTGGAACATGCCGTCGCGGGTAATGCCGGCGTTGTTGACCAGGATGTCGACCGGCCCGAGCTCAGCGGTGACCTTAGCCACGCCCTCGGCCGATGCCGAGACATCGGCAACGTCCCACTTGTAGACCGCGACGCCGGTGTCGGCCTTGAACTTCGCCGCCGCGTCGTCGTTGCCGTGGTAGGTGGCAGCGACCGCATTCCCCGACGCCTTCAGTGCCTTCGCGATCGCCGCGCCGATGCCGCGCGTGCCTCCCGTAACAATGGCGACCGCCATCCGCTTTCCCCTGTTGAATTCGTAGCGCGATAGAAACATGACGCCCCCCGCCACGGAAGCGGCGGAGGGCGATCGCAGTGAAACATTCGTTGCTGCAGTGCGAGGCGGCTACCGCTCTACGGTCATGGCGACGCCCATGCCACCGCCGATGCACAGCGTGGCGAGGCCCTTCTTCGACCCCCGCCGCGCCATCTCGTGGAGGAGCGTCACCAGCACGCGGGCGCCCGAGGCGCCGATCGGGTGGCCGATGGCGATAGCGCCACCGTTGACGTTGACCTTGGCCGGGTCCCAGCCGAGGTCCTTGTTCACGGCGCAGGCCTGGGCCGCGAAGGCTTCGTTCGCCTCGATGAGGTCGAGATCGTCGACGTTCCAGCCAGCCTTCTTCAGCGCCTTCCGCGACGACGGGATCGGGCCGGTGCCCATCAGCGCCGGGTCCACGCCGGCCGTCGCCCACGACACGATGCGCGCCAGCGGCGTGATCCCGCGCTTCGCCGCCTCAGCCGCCGTCATCAGCACGACCGCCGCGGCGCCATCGTTGATGCCCGACGCGTTGCCCGCAGTGACCGTGCCATCCTTCTGGAAAGCGGGGCGCAGCTTGGTGACGATGTCCATCGTCGTGCCGGCGCGGATGTATTCGTCGTCGCTGACGATGACGTCGCCCTTCCGGCCCTTGATCGTCACCGGGACGATCTCGTCCTTGAACTTGCCCGCCTTCTGCGCCGCCTCCGCCTTGTTCTGCGAGGCGACGGCGAATTCATCCTGCTGCTGGCGCGTGATCTGGAACTCGCGCGCGACGTTCTCCGCCGTGATGCCCATCGGGTAGCCGTTGAAGGCATCGACCAGCCCGTCCTTCAGCATCGTGTCGACGAAGCTGACGTCGCCCATCTTGTGGCCACCGCGCAGATGCGCGGCGTGCGGCGCCATCGACATGGATTCCTGTCCGCCGGCGACAATGATGTTGGCGTCACCGGTCGCGATCTGCTGCATGCCGATCGCGACAGCGCGGAGACCCGAACCGCAAAGCTGGTTCAGCCCCCACGCAGTAGTCTCCTTCGGCAGGCCCGCTCCCATCGACGCCTGTCGCGCCGGGTTCTGGCCCTCGGCGGCGGTGAGAATCTGACCGAGGATGACTTCGTCGACCTCCGCCGGCGCGACTTTCGCGCGCTTCAGAACTTCGCCGATGGCGGCCGCGCCGAGTTCGTGTGCCGGCAGGTTGCCGAAGGCGCCGTTGAAGGAACCGACCGCGGTGCGCGCGGCGGAAGCGATGACGATGTCGGTGGCGGGCATGGAACTCTCACACTCCTCGAGGCGCTGACGTGGGCTTGGCCAACTCCTGACCACGGCTGCTAACCATGTCAATCGTTGCAGCGCGAAAGCCGGGACGGCACCGCACAATATATTGGCGCGCCTTGGAAAAAGCCCGTATCTTGGAAGGGTTAGACGGGAATGCCGGCTATGCAAAAAGAAGCCGGCGGGGAAACGTTACCTCGGGTTAAGGCTAGCCGCCATGGCCAAGGAAGAAGAACCGACGATCATCAAGAAGTACGCCAACCGGCGCCTCTACAATACCGGCACGTCGACTTACGTGACCTTGGAGGACTTGGCCGGCATGGTGAAAAGCGGCGAGGATTTCACCGTCGTCGATGCGAAATCCGGCGAAGACATCACGCGCACGGTTCTGACGCAGATCATCTTCGAGCAGGAGAACAAGGGACAGAACCTTCTTCCGATCACGTTCCTGCGCCAGCTCATCCGTTTCTATGGCGACTCGATCCAGAACCTGATCCCGACCTACCTCGACTTCTCCATCGACTCGCTGGTGCGCGATCAGGACAAACTGCGCAGCCAGATGACCAACGCTTTCGGTCCTGCGTTCCCGTCCGGCGCGATGGACGCGATCAACGACCAGGTCCGCCGCAACACCGAGATGTTCGAGCAAGCGATGCGCATGTTCCTGCCCTTTGGCAACGGCGCCGCCAAGCCTGAAGCCGCCGCGTCGCGTCCGGCCGCCGCGCCGAAGGAAGGCGGCGACATCGACGCACTGAAGCGGCAGCTCGACGAGATGCAGTCGCGTCTCGACCGGCTGAGCGACAAGAAGTAGGACGCGCCGGCTTCACCATTCGTAGAGCGACCCCCACCCACCGCCTTCGGCGGTCCCCCCTCCCCGCAAGGGGGAGGGATGGTGCTCTATTCTGAACCGAGAAGGATATGTCGCGATCTTCCCTCCCCCTTGCGGGGAGGGTGCCGAGCGTAGCGAGGCGGGTGGGGGTCTCGCGACGCCGGGTGTGCGATCTCGTTCTCGCGATGCATCCGCATCCGAGTCTTGCTCCATTCGTGTCACCCTCGTCCGAGGGTGGGCGGGCGCCTGGCTGGTGCCAAGCGGGCAGTCCGCATGTGTGGGGCACCTTCCGGGCGCCCGCCGTGGCGGCTTTTGGCCTTCCCTTCCGCACCCGGATCGTGGGCAGGCGGTCCGCATTGTCTTGCGGGCACGTCCTTTGATCCCGCTGCCGCGCCTGGGGCCACTCCGCTCATCGCCCTGAGCGCGTGCCTTACTGACGGCAGCCCGTCCCACGCACCGGGAGGCCGCGCCTCTCGGCATCATCGGCGACCG